>CAWFBT010000013.1:0-49880 GCA_963814095.1 uncultured Thermoleophilaceae bacterium
GACCTCCCGCACCCCAAACGGCTCGAAGTCGTAGATCGTGTTGTTGACGCGCAGGCCGTCGACAGCGCCAGCCCAGCTGAAGTCGCGGCCCTTGGTCACCGCCAGGGTGAAGATCGTCGCTCCCGGCGCGCCGTCATCCAGCGCGCTCTGAATCCCATCCCAGTCGCAGGGCATCGCGATCGTACATCCGGTCTCGGTCCCGGCCGCACCGGTCAGGCGCCACTCGCTCCCGGCCGCGGCGCCGTCCCGATACGAAGACCAGACGCTGAGGGCGGCGGGCGGACTCGGCTGGAAGACGAGAGACGAGAAGCCCGACGGCGTAGACGCGAGATTCGGGTTGATCTCGAAGGTGATGTTCGGCAGGTTTCCGGCGCTGACCGAGGCGTTCTCGGCGGTCTGGAAGACATGGAATCCGATCTCGCTGATGTCGGCCAACGGGCGACCGATGAAGTCCACCTCGTTGCCGAAGGACGCCCGCTCCGCCGGATCGGGACCGGCGAGTGCGTTGTCACTGACGCCGATACCAAGGCTGCCGATTCCGAACGGTGGCCCCTGCGAACCCACGAACGGACCGCTGCGCAGCGCCGCGACCGCCGACCCGATGGTGCCGCGAGCAATGGCGCCCCAATGGGGCCCTACATACTCGGCCGTGCCGGTCGGCCCCGCTGGTCCTCTGGGCCCGGTCGGACCAGCAGGTCCGGTCGCCCCCGCCGCCTTCAGGCGGCGCCGCACCTGCTTGGACAGGCGGTCGCGGGTAATCGTGCTCTTCCGGACATCCGTTTGCCTGATCGTGCGGTCGCGGATGTCCCTGCTCCGGATCGTGCCGTCGGCGATGTCGCTGCTCCTGATCAGCGATCCCGCCGTGGCCGAGCCCGCGCCGACGATCAGCGCGGTGATGACGCAACCGAGGACCACGTTGCGCATGGGGTCACTCCTCCCCTGGAAGTCTTCTGGCCCTCGGGCAGGAAACGGCCCCGTCCGGGGGCCCCTGAACGGGTAAGGCTCCTCTCCCAAACGGCGGGCGTCAACCATGTCTGGGGCAGGCCCTAGCGCTTGTCGCGCTGCGCGTCGGCCATCTCGGCCGCGATGCGATCCGACCCGAGCCGCCGCTGCAGCCGGGCCGTCGTCTTGGGCGCGACCGACGACACGAGCACGCCGGCGCGCAGGCTGAGCGGCGCGACGTCGATCTCGCCGCGGCCCTCCTCGATCCCCCGGACCACCGCCGCGGCGACCCGCTCAGCGCTGATCAGCGATACCCCGCGTGGCAGCTTCACGCCCGTTTCCGCGTACATGCCGACATCGGCGATGAAGCTCGGGAACACCACCGTCACTCCGACGCCGGTTCCGTGCAGGTCCTCGCGCACGCCCGAAGCGAACCCGCGCAGGCCGAACTTGGTCGCCGAGTAGATGCACGACCTGATCGAGGCGACCTTGCCGGACAGCGACGAGACGTACAGCAGGTGGCCGTGCCCGCGCTCGATCATGCCGGGCAGCAGCGCGCGCGTGAGCTGGATCGGGACGCGCAGATTGACGTCGATGGCCCGGTCGATCTGCTCGTGGGTGAAGTCCTCCACCGAGCCGCTGGCCGGCAACCCCGCGTTCGCGACCAGCGCGTCCACGGACCCGGCCCGCTCGGCAAGCGTGAGCGCCGCTCCCGGCTCGGCGAGATCGAGTGCCAGCACCTCGGCGCGCTCGCCCAGCTCCGCCGCGATCTCCTCGAGCGCCTCGGTGTTGCGACCGTTGAGTAGCACGCGCGCGCCGCGCGCGTGGAGCGCACGGGCGATCGCGCGCCCGAGTCCACCCGACGCGCCGGTCAGCAGAACTGTCGAGCCGGCGAGCTGCAGGGCGCGCACGCTATCGGAGCGCGCGTAGCATCGGGACAGGTCCCGATCAGAAGGAGGAGGCGTGCTGATCGAGCACGAAGGCGCCAGGCCACAGGTGGCGGAGTCGGCCTACGTGGCGCCCACGGCGGTGCTGTCCGGAGACGTCAGGGTCACTGAGGACGCCCGAATCCTGTTCGGCGCTGTGCTGACGGCCGAGGGCGGGAGCGTGTCGGTCGGCGCCCGCTCGATCGTGATGGAGAACGCTCTCGTGCGCGGTCGCCGCGATCATCCCGCGCGCATCGGCGCTCACGTGCTCGTGGGGCCGCACGCGCATCTGAACGGCGCGACGGTCGAGGACGAGGTCTTCCTCGCCACCGGTGTGTCCGTGTTCCCGGGCGCGCGGATCGGGCAGGGGTCCGAGGTGCGCATCAACGGCGTGGTGCACGTCAACAGCAAGCTCGGGCCGGGCACCACGGTCCCGATCGGCTGGATCGCAGCCGGCGACCCGGCCGAGCTGTTCCCGCCCGAGCGTCACGAGGAGCTGTGGGCGGTCCAGGAAACCCTTGACTTCCCGGGCACGGTCTTCGGGCTCCCGCGCGACGAGGCCACGATGGAGCGAGTTGCCCGTCGCTACTCGGAGAGCTTCGGCCGGCACCGCGGCGATCGCGTCCTGCGAACATAGGCGCCGTGACCCTGATCGCGCACGCCGGCCACTGGCTGACGTCGATCGCCTATTTCGTGCCGGTGGTCGTCTTCCTCGGCTGGCTCGTCATCACCCAGCTGCGCGACCGGCGCAGCCGTAACTGAGCGCGTTCATCTCACCTCGAAGGACGCAGTCATGTCCGCCTTCGAGCTGTTGCCGGCGTACACGTCGATGCGACCCGGCTCGACCACGAACTCGCCGCTGTTGTCGTAGAAGCCGAAGTCGCTCTTGTCGAGCGTGAACGTGACCGTCCGGGTCTCGCCGCGGGCCAGCCGCACGCGCTCGAAGCCGCGCAGGCGCCGGATCGGCTGCGTGAGGCTCGCGACCGGGTCGTGGATGTACAGCTGCACCACCTCGTCGCCCCGGCGGCCGCCGGTGTTCGACACGTCGACGGACGCCTGCAGGCTCCCGTTGCGGCCGACGCTCTCGCGGCTCAGCCGCAGGTTCGACACCTCGAACGTCGTGTAGCTGAGGCCGAAGCCGAACTCGAACAGCGGGTCACACGACGGGATGTCGCGATAGCGCGAGTTCCACTTGACGTTCGGATCGCAGGGGCGGCCCGTCGGCTCGTGGTTGTAGTAGATCGGCACCTGTCCCACGCGGCGCGGGAACGAGACCGGCAGCTTGCCGCCGGGGTTCACGTCGCCGAACACGACGTCCGCCACGCCGTGACCGGCTTGGACGCCGGGGAACCACGCTTCGAGGATCGCCGGTGAGCTCTCGACGATGTTCTCGAGCGCAAGCGGGCGGCCGTTGAAGAGCACGACCGCGACCGGCGTGCCGGTGGCGACGACGGCCTCGATCAACTCCTCCTGCCGGCCGGGCAGGTCGATGTTGCTGCGGACGTTGGCCTCGCCGCTCATCTCGCGCGTCTCGCCGACGGCCAGGATCACCTGATCGGCCGCCTCAGCCGTCGCGACCGCCTCGGCGAAGCCGGCGTCGGAGCCACAGCCCTCGGGATCGTCGTGCGGGGCCTCGGTGTTCGAGAGCGTGCATCCCTGCGCGAAGGTCGCGCCCGGGCTCTGCTCGCGAACGCCGGTCAGCAGGCTGACCACGTCATCGTCCTCACCGCGACCCCACCAGGGCCCGAGCATGTCGTGCTGATTGTCGCCGAGCGGGCCGATCACGGCCGTCTTCAGCGACGGATCGAAGGGCAGGATCCCGTCGTTCTTCAACAGCACCGTCGAGCGGCCGACCGCCCGGCGGGCCTGGCGCAGCGCGGCCGGACGCAGCTGCGCGTCCTCGGCGCGGTCCGGGTTCACGTACGGGTCGTCGAACAGGCCGGCGCGGAACTTCACGCGCAGGATCCTGCGGACGGCGTCGTCGATGCGCTCCTGGGAGATGCGGCCATCGGCGAGCAGCTCCTCGCCGAAGTCGCGGATGTTCGTGCTCACCATCTCCGAGTCGACGCCGGTGTTGAGCGCGAGCGCTCCGGCCGCGGGGCCGTCCTCGGCGACTCCGTGGCCGCAGGGGCCCTCGTCGGGCTTGACCGGCGGGCAGGCGCGCAGCTCGGCAACGGCGGTGTAGTCGCTCTCGACGAAGCCGTCGAAGCCCCACTCGCCCTTGAGGATGTCGTTCATGAGCTCGGAGTTCGCGCAGCCCGGCACGCCGCTGATGGCGTTGAACGAGCACATCGAGGTGTCGGCGCCCGCGTCGATCGCGGCCTTGAACGGCGGCAGGTACAGGTTGCGCAGCCGCTGCTCCGACATGTCGGTCGTGTTGTAGTCACGCCCGCCCTCGGGCTGCCCGTAGGCGGCCAGGTGCTTCGGGCTCGTCACGACCTTGCGCTTGTCGCTGTAGTCCGTGCCCTGCGCCGCCTTGACGCGCGCGGCCGCCATCACGGAGTTGAGGTAGGGGTCCTCGCCGGCCGCCTCCGCGATCCGGCCCCAGCGGGCCTCGTGCGAGACGTCGACCATCGGGCTGTAGATCTGCTTCAGGCCGACCGCGGCCGACTCGCGCGCGCCGATCCGGTGATCGTCGCTCACCACGTCGGGGTCGAAGCTGCTCGCGGCACCCAGCGGGATCGGGAAGATCGTGCGGAAGCCATGGATCGTGTCGTAGGCGAACAGGATCGGGATGCCCAGGCGCGACTCCTCCACCGCGATGTGCTGAAGCTCGTCGATGCGCTGCGGGTCGGTGAGGCTGAAGACGCCGCCGACGCCGTTGCGGGCGGCCTCCGCGCCCTCATCGCCCTCCTCGTCCGGGTTGTCGGCGACCTGGCCGTCCGAGAGCAGCTGGATCTGCTGGAGCTTCTCCTCGAGCGTCATCTGCCCGAGCAGGTTGTTCACCTTGCGCTCGATCGAGCGGTTCGCGGGCCCACGCGTGGGTTCGAGGGCGGCCTCGTCACTCGATTGAGTGGCAGCCACCACTCCGCCTGCGATTGCAGCGCTGAGCGCAACCAGCACTGCCGCGACCGTCGCCTTGAGCGTAAACCTCATGTCTCCCCCTTACACGGACCCGATCTGCCCGCACTACCCAGGGTCGTGACGATTGACACCCAGCGGTCTCGGGAATCACGCCGGCATGCGTCGCGCATGCGCAGCAGCGGTCGCGATCGCGCTCCTCACATTCGCCCCCGCGGTAAGTGCCGCTGAGCCGGATCGGGCGACGCTCGAGCGCTATGCGAAGGCGACCTGGGCCTCGTTCGTCGCGATGACCGATGAGAAGAGCGGACTCCCCACCGACATCCTGAACGCGGACGGCACGCGCGTGCCGCAGACCTCGACGACGAACATCGGCGCCTACATGTGGAGCGCCGTCGCCGCCGAGCGGCTCCGCATCATCGGGCGCACGGAGCTGGTCCGCCGGCTGCGCACCACGCTCTCGACGCTCGAGCGCATGGAGCGCCACGAGCCGAGCGGGCAGTACTTCAACTGGTACGACCACCGCACGGGCGCGAAGCTGACGGTCTGGCCGCCGAGCGGCGCACCGCTCACGCCGATCCTGTCCTCGGTCGACAACGGCTGGCTCGCCACCGGCCTGCAGATCGTGCGCACGGAGGTTCCCGAGCTGGCGGGCCGCGCCGATGCGCTCTACGACTCCATGGACTTCGGGCTCTACTACGTCCCCGAGCGGAACCGGATCCTCTTCCACTACCGGCCGGATGACCCCGCAGCGAGCCCCTGCTGCTACGACACCGTGGTCTCGGAGAGCCGCATCGCCGACTACATCGGGACCGCGAAGGGCGAGCTGCCCCCGAAGACCTACTACGGCCGCTGGCGCACCTTCCCCGACAGCTGCGACCCGGAGCAGGAGACGCAGCCGTCCGGCTTCATGAGGACCTACCTGGGGGTCGATGTCTACGAGGGCAGCTATCCCTACGGCAACACGCGGCTCGTGCCGAGCTGGGGCGGCTCGATGTTCGAGGCGCTGATGCCGGCGCTGTTCGTCCCCGAGGAGAGCTGGGGTGCCGGCTCGTGGCGGCAGAACCACCCGCTCACCGTCGACGCGCAGATCGACCATGGCCTGAACGTCGCGGGCTACGGCTACTGGGGCTTCTCGCCCTCGAACGTGCCGGAGGGCGGCTACTCGGTCTACGGCGTGGACGCGATCGGCATGGACCGGAACGGCAACCCGTCCAACGAGGACCGCACGCTCGTCGATCGCGGCTACCCGGGCTGCCCGGGTCGCGACCCGGTGCCCGATCCGCCGCCCAGCGCCTACACGAACGGCGTCGTGACCCCGCATGCCGCGTTCCTGGCGTTGCGCTACCGGCCGCAGGAGACGATGGCCAATCTCGCCCGCCTGGAGGCGATTCCCGGCATGTTCGGCAAGTGGGGCTTCGCCGACTCGGTGAACGTCCAGACCCGCTTCGTCTCACCCGCTTACCTGTCGCTCGACCAGGGGATGATCATGGCCGCGCTCGGCAACGAGCTCGGCCGGGACGTGCTGCGGCGCGCGTTCGCCACGCCTGAGATGAGGAGGGCGCTGCGTCCCGTGCTCGGGGCGGAGGAGTTCAACGTCGAGCCGCGCGCCTGCACGATCACCGGCACTCCCGCGGACGATCGCCTCAGGGGCACGTCGGGCGACGACGTGATCTGCGGACTTGGCGGAGATGACGTGATCGACGCGCGCGAGGGCAGCGACGTGGTCTATGGCGACCAGGGGGACGATCGGATCAACGGAGACCTGGGGGCAGACACGCTCTACGGGGACGAGGGCGACGATCGCCTCGAGGGCAGCCTAGGTGCCGATGTGCTCGCCGGCGGGCCGGGCAACGACCAGCTCGACGGCGGCCCCGGCCGCGACCACCTCGAGCAGGGCGGCTAGATCGGCAGCTCGGCCGGCTCGCCGATCGCCAGCCAGCGAACGCTCCGCCGCATCTCCTCAGGCGCGTCGGCGAACTCGCGCTCGATCGCCTCGCGGCCCTGCTTGAAGTGCTGCCAGCCCTCGTAGTGAATCGGGATCACCGTGCGCGGGCCAATGAGCCCGCACAGCTCGATCGCCTCTGAGGCGGTCATCGTGTAGCGCAGCGGCCCGGTGATCCCGAAGCGGACGCCGCCGAGGTGGATCAGCGCGGTGTCGACGTCGAGCCTGTTCGCCACCTCGCGCACGCCGTCGTAGAGCACCGTGTCGCCCGAGATCCAGAGGACGCCGTGCTCCTGACCCTCCCAGCGCAGGGCGAAGCCGATCACGTCGCGGTAGATCGGGCGGAGGAGCCGCGGCCCGTGCTGGCATGGCGTGGCGATGATCTCGATCGTCGGCCGCCCGGGCGCCTCGAGCCGGGTCGTCGCCCAGTTCTCGAGGCCGCGCGCCGCGCCCCCGAGCCGGCGCGCGCCCGGGACCGTCGTCACGATCGTGTCCGCCCGCGGCAGCAGCGCGCGCCCGGCGTCGTCGAGGTTGTCGTCGTGGTGGTCGTGGCTCAGCAGCACCGCGTCGAGCGGCGGCAGCTCGTCGGCCGCGAGCGCCGGGCCCGTGAGCTTGCGCGACGCCGTCCCCCAGCCGAACGTGTAGCGCCGGCCGGGGGCATCGAAGGTCGGGTCGGTCAGGATCCGCCAGTCCCCGATCTCGAGGAGGACGGTCGGGCCACCGATGTGCGTGACGCGGACTATGGCTGCGGCGCGGGCGTGACGGCGTGTTCGAGCGCCCAGTCGAGGACGAAGTCCGCGATCTCCTCCCAGCCCTCCTGCGCGGGAAGCAGGTGCGCGTAACCCTCGTAGAGCTTGACCTCGGTGATCGTGTTCGACTTGTAGTGCTTCGCGTTCGACGCCTGCACCTTCGGCGGCATGAGGTGATCCTCGCTGCCCGACACGAACAGCAGCGGCGGCCGGTTGTCGTTCTTGTAGTCGACCCAGATCTCCTGGTGGCCGGGCTTCACGTTCGCGAGCACGCTGTCAAAGAAGATGCCTCCTGACGCGGGGATGTGGTAGCGCTCGAACAGGCGGCGCGACTCCTCCTCGCTGAAGGTGTTCGTGAACGCGTACTGCCACTGCTCGAACGTGAAGCCGACGGCGCGGTGGCGGTTGGCCGGGTTCTTCAGCACCGGAAATGTTGACTTGATCTGCGAGAAGGGGGCCACCGGCACGCCCTCCGTCGGCGCGGAGTTCATCGCGACGCCCGCCACGCCGTTGCCGCGGTCGAGCAGGATCTGCGTGAAGGCCCCGCCCGCCGAGTGGCCCATGATGATCGGCGGCCCGTCGAGCTTGGCGATCTCGGCCTCGAAGTGATCGATGATCTCGGGGACTGTCACCTCCACGATCGGAGTCGGGTCGGCGTTCAGCGCCTCGACCTCGACCTCGAAGCCGGGATAGGCGGGCGCGATCACGGTGTGGCCGCGCGCCTCGTAGCGGGCCTTCCAGTTCTCCCAGCTGCGGGGCGTTACCCAGAAGCCGTGGACGAGGACGATGGGCGTTTCGGGCGGGCCAGGCAATTCGTCTCCGATGGTTTGGTTGCGAGCCGGCCGACGAAGCTAGTTGCGGTGAGTTCGGAAGTCAAACCAACGAAGAGGGTCTGCTCCGTTGCCGACGCGCTGGCGATCGTCGGCGGCCGCTACTCGCTGCTGATCGTCCGCTGGTAGCCGCAGCACGACGGCCAGCCCTCGCTGTAGGTTGGCTCGCATGCGGCCGGGTGCGGCACCGCCGGGACCCGGGGCGCTCGCGTTCCGCCGGCTGCGCCGGGACCGCTGGGCCCTCGCCTGGGGCGGCCTGTTCCTGCTGCTGGTGGTGGCCTTCCTTGCGGCGCCGCTGTATGCGGACGTCGTCGCCGGGACGGGGCCGAGCGACAACCACCTGACCGATCAGATCACGATCGCCGGCGAGCCGGAGTACGTGGTCTCGCTGGAGGGCATCCCGATCGGCCCCACCTGGCACGCCGAGTACCTGCTCGGCGCCGACGAGAACGGGCGCGACCTGATGGTGCGGCTGCTCTACGGCGGCCGCACGTCGCTGCTGATCGGCGCCGCCGCCCTCGCGGTCACGCTGGTGCTCGCCGTGCCGGTCGCGCTCGCGGCCGGGTACTTCGGCGGGCGCACCGACTCGCTCATCAGCAGGCTGCTCGACATCGTCTGGTCCTTCCCGGCGCTGCTCATCGGCTTCCTGCTCGCCTCCGCCGTCAACCTGAGCGGCGCGGACATCGGCCCGTTGACCATCGAGCCCGGGTCGAAGCTGATCCCGATCGCCGTCATCGGGCTCGTCTACGTGCCCTACCTCGCGCGCCCGCTCCGCGGTGAGGTGCTGGCTCTCAGGGAGCGGCCGTTCGTGGAGGCCGCGCGCGCTGCTGGGTTCGGCCCGCTCGCGGTGATGCGCACCGAGCTCATGCCGCACCTGTTGACGACGATGCTGGTGCTCGCCCCGCTCCTGTTCGCCAACGCCGTGGTCCTCGAGTCGGCGCTCTCCTTTCTCGGCGCAGGCGTGCCGGCGCCCGAGCCCTCCTTCGGCGTGCTGATCGAGGACGGCATCGGCAATACGTTCTACTCGCCACACCTGCTGCTGGCGCCGTGCGTTGCGCTGGTGCTCGTCGTGTTGTCGCTCAGCGGCCTCGCCGAGGGGCTGCGGCGGGCGCTCGATCCGCGGGGCCCTGTTGCCGTCGACGTGGTGCACGGGCAGTGATCGCCTTCGCGGCACGCCGGCTCGCGTGGGCGCTCGTCACGGCGCTCGTAGCGTCGATCGTGGCGTTCCTGCTGTTCTGGACGATCCCGAACGTCGATCCGTCCTACTGGCTGGGCGGCGCCGAAAAGGGCACGAACGAGACGCGGGCGATCGCGACCGAGAAGTACGGCCTCGACGACCCGCTGCCCGTTCAGTACGTGCGGTTGATGAGGTCGATCCTGAACGGCGACGTCGAGTGCTTCTACAGCTGCGGCAGCATGCGCAGCGCCTTTCTCGATGCGCTGCCGGTGACGCTGTCGCTGGTTGGCGGCGCGGCGCTGATCGCAATCGCGGCGGGGCTCGGCCTGGCGCTGCTCTGCGTCCGCTACCAAGGCCGCTGGCAGGACCGACTGATCACGACGGCCGCAGCGGCGGCCTACTCACTTCCCTCGCTCGTGCTCGCGGCGCTGCTGTGGGCCTTCGTTGCCTACCGGTCGGACTTCTTCCCCAACGAGGGATACGTGCCGCTGACCGCGGACCCGCTCGGTTGGGCGCAGCATCTTGCGCTTCCCTGGGTAGCCGCGGCGCTGCCGTTCGCGGGGGCGTACACGCACGTGGTGCGCGCCTCGCTGCTGCAGACCGCCGGCGAGGACTGGGTCCGCACCGCGCGCGCGAAGGGGCTGTCCGAGAAGCGCGTGATCAGGCGTCACGTGCTGCGCAATGCGCTGATCCCACCGGTCAACATCTGGGGGCTCGACTTCTCGCATGCGTTCGGCGGCTACGCCCTCTACGTCGAGGTCATCTTCGGGCTCCCGGGTGTGGGGCTGATGACCTCCGAGACGTTCGGCAGCCTCGACCTGCCCCCGATCGTCGCGCTCGCGATCTACCTGGCGCTCGTGGTCGTGCTCGCGAGCGCGATCGTCGACATCATCACCGCCTGGCTCGACCCGCGCCTGCGCCGGTCACGACTCAGGACGTGAGCGGCTCACTCCGGACGCTGTCGATCACGAACTCGGGCACGTGCCCGTCGGACCCCGCGTCCGCCCTGTCCGGGAAGTCGAAGACGGCAACCATCGCCTGCATCGGATAGTCCGGGGACTGCCCGACGGTCTTGACGTGGCGGCCGTCGATCAGGAAGTCGACGCGGCCCGGCCGCCACTCGGCGGCGTAGGTGTGGAACTCGCTGACGTCGAGATCCTGCCGCGGCGCGTCCCACTCGTCGGTGAGCGCCGGGTCTCGGAACGGGTGGACGCCCATCCCCACCGCGGCGCTCCTCCGGCCGCCCTCGTCCGCCAGCGAGTCGCCGAAGACCTCGAAGATGCAGATCTCGCCGGAGCGCTCCGGCTCGTCCTCGATGCCGACCATCCAGACCGAGGCCATCGAGCGCGGGCTCAGCTCCATGCGCGCGCGGACCTCGAGCAGTCCGTAGTGCGGCGTCCAGCCCCAGTGCACCGGTTGCTGCTCGCGCACGACGAGGCCGTCGCGGAAGGGCTGCTGGCCCCTCGTGCTGCCCACCGCGCCGGAGCAGACACCGGACTGGATGCCCGACACGCGGAGCGGCGGGTCGTCATGCACTCCTTCGCACCAGAGGCCTTGCTCCGGCGGGATCGTGAGGCGCAGCTCCGAGCCCGCGACCTCGTAGGTCGCCGCGCTCTCGGCGCGCGAGCTCCACATCGGCAGGTAGTGCGGCGTCCACACCTCGCTGTCGAGCTCTGCGCCTTCGAAGTCGTCGACGAAGCCGGCCACGTCGCGATCCTTGCAGGGGGTGCACAATGCGCGACGTGAGCTTCGACGTCGCCGGCAATTCGTACGACCGCTTCATGGGCCGCTACTCGCGCGAGCTTGCACCCGCATTCATTGAGTTCGCATGCATTGAGCCGTCAATGGATGTACTCGACGTCGGCTGCGGCCCGGGCGCCCTCTCCGAGCGGCTCGCCGGCGTGGTCGGCGCCGAGCGGGTCGCCGCGGTCGACCCCTCGGAGTCGTTCGTCGCGGCCTGCAGCGAGCGCGTGCCCGGCGCCGACGTCCGCCGCAGCGCGGCCGAGCAGCTCCCCTGGGAGGACCACGCCTTCGACGCCGCGCTCTCGCAGCTGGTCGTGAACTTCATGCGCGACGCGCCCGCCGGCGCCTCCGAGATGCGGCGCGTGGCTCGCCCGGGCGGCGTCGCGGCCGCCTGCACATGGGACTACGGCGACGGCATGGAGATGCTGAGGGCGTTCTGGGCCGCGGCGCGCACTCTCGACGACGCGGCCCCCGACGAGGGCCGGACGATGCGCTACCGGACCACGAAGGAGCTCGCCGAGCTGTGGCGGGAAGCGGGCTTGGAGGAGGTCGAGACCGCCTATCTGACTGTCGAGACGAGCTACTCCGGCTTCGACGACCTCTGGGAGCCGTTCACGTTCGGCGTCGGCCCCGCCGGCGCGTACTGCGCCGCGCTCGAGCCCGGGCGGCGCGAGGAGCTGCGCGGCCGGCTCTTCGAGAACGTGGGCTCACCGGCGGGATCGTTCAGTCTTGGCGCGCGGGCGTGCGCCGTGCGCGGCGCGAGCTAGCCGGAGCCGTCGCCGCCGAAGATCCCCGCCGCAGCGCGGGCCGCCGGCTCGTCGCGGAAGAAGGCCCACCACTCGAGCTTGCCGTTCCGGAATGCGGCCGCCTGCCAGACGGTCTGGTCGACCTCCACGTCACCGAGCTTCGCGACCGCCCTCAGCTTGGCGAGCCCGCGCGGGCTTGATCCCTCCAGTTCGAGCAGCTCCCAGCGGACCTCTTGAAAGGTGCCTGCCACCGACTCCCACCAGCTGCGCACGCCCTCGTGCCCGTTGAACGTCTGCCCCTCCACCTCGGCGATCATCGAGGTGAACTCGACGTCCTCGGCCACGACCGCCAGGAACGCCTCGACATCACCGCTATTGAGCGCCTCGAGGGCGGTATCCGTGATCGCACGGAGCTCGGCGCTGGCGTCAGGCATCGCAGACCACTGTAGGTCGCGGCTCCCAGGCGGGGGTCACGCGTGCCCGCAGGGCGCTCACCGTCACGAGCATTGCCACGAGGCAGGCGCCGGCGACGATGAACAGGAGCGCAGCGGTGCCGGTGTCCTCCTGCAGGACCGGAAGAAGAACACGCCGATCGCGGCAGCCGGGCCGCGCGTGAGCGCCGTTTACAGGATCACAGCGTCAGCTGGCGGCCGCTATCCTCGGCTCTCGCACGCGGGCGTAGCTCAGCTGGTTAGAGCGCCGGCCTGTCACGCCGGAGGTCGCGGGTTCGAGTCCCGTCGCTCGCGTCAGTCATAGAGCGGGATCCCGCCGATCGGGGGTCACGCTCCACGCCCATTAGACGCCCAAACACTCCGCGGCGCGGTCGCGCTCGACGTCCAGCGCGTCCAGCCGGCCGGCGATCGTGGACGCCGACCCGTCGAGCAGGCGGCCGTAGTGGGCGCTCGATCATCCGCACCGAGGTGCCGGCGATCTTCGCCACCTCGAACACCGGCACGCCGGCGGCCAGCGCGTCGGAGACGAACGTCGCCGCAGGTCGTAGATGCGCGCCGGCGCCGCCACCCCTGAGGCCTCGATCGCCGGACCCCACACCCGCCGCCGCCAGTTGTTCAGGTTCAGGACCCCGCCCTGCGGGGCCGGGAACAGGAGCGGCGAGCCCGGATTCCTCCAGGTCCTCCACCGTGTCTCTTGTACAGGCCGGAGGGGAGTGAGGTTCCGGGAACCCGGGCGCCGCGGCGCATTTATACTCGTCAACGACGATTGGAGGTTGGGATGCCAAGGACCAGCTGGCTGCTCGCGGCGGCCGCCGTGCTCCCCCTGCTCGTGCCGCCGAGTGCGGTGTCCTACCCGCCGGGTTTGATGGCCAAGCAGATCAGCTCCGCGAAGGTCTGTGGGGCGGGCGAGTGCAGGGAGGTCTCCGATCCGGAGGCGGCGACGGCGCTCGCGGTCGGCCCCCGCCCCCGGGGTACGGACGCCCCCGACCGCGGGCTGCCCTGGTACAAGAGCACGCTCACGATCCGCGCCGAGGACGGCGGCGAGGTGCTCACCGACCGCGTCTCCGTCACCGTGGTGCCCTCCGCCGGGCTGATGCGCGCGGAGGACGGTTTTAGCTGGGTGACCCTGTCCAGCGAGAGCGAAGAGGCCTACGCGAAGCTCACAGCCGGGCTTACGCCCCGCCCGGCGAGGACGCTTCCGGGCGTGGGCGTGGACGCCAAGTACCCGCCCGCCCGCGTCGACGAGGTCGTCGAGCCCCCGAGCGCGGCCACCCCGGCGCCGGCGAGCGACGGCTCGAACGTTTGGATCGTCGCGCTGGGCGGCGGCGTGCTAGCGGCGCTCATGGCGGGGTTGCTGCTCAGGATCCGCCACCGCCGCGCGTCGACGCCGCCAGCGGCGCCCGAGGCACCGGGGTAGGGACCTTCGAGGTGTTCCTGACGATCAGCGTGCGCTCGTAGGGCCTGGCGCCAGACCGTCTGCTGTTCGGCGAAGACCTGCGTCCACTCGTTGCGCTGCGACGCCTCCAGGTCGCGCACGACGAGCGTCCTCAGCCGTCTGCCGAGCTCGAGGTCGTGACCGTTCGGCACTGCCCGCACTGCGGCGGTGGCACGCACGAACTCGGGCACTGCCCAGCGACTGAGATAACACATTTTTTAGTTATCTCCGTGAGACCTGCTATGTTTGGCATATGCCGCGAGATGAGGAGATCACCTTCGCCGATCACATGGGCCGCCACTACGCCCACCGCTACGCGTTTCCGCCGATGGCCGGTCGCGTCCTGGGCTACCTGCTCGTGTGCGACCCGCCGGACCCGACGATCGCGGAGCTGAGCGACGCGCTGCTGGCAAGTCGCAGCGCGATCACCGGCGCGCTGGACGTGTTGGAGCGCATTCACGCGGTCCGCCGCTCGCGCGCGGCGGGAGAGCGGATGGACCGCGTCCGCGTGGACCTCCCCTCCGCCCAGTCACGTGGGTTTGACGTCACCGAGTACCAGGAGTTGGCTGATCTGGCCAGGGAGGGCCTCGAGGTGCTCGAGGATGCGCCGCCCGAGCGCAGGGCAACCCTGATGGAGATGGAGGCGTTCGCTGACTGGCTGGTCGAGCGGACCCGCACCCTGCAAGAGGAGTGGGAGGCACACCGTGACGCCCTGCGCGCATCGGGCGACCTCCCCGGAAAGGCCTGAACCGATGTCGACCATGCCAAGTCTGATGACAACCCAGCAAGCCCCGGCAATCCATGTGCAGGGCCTCGAGAAGTCCTACAAGGAGCTCGAGGTGCTGCGCGGCGTGGACTTCGACGTGCCGCGGGGCAGCATCTTCGCCCTGCTCGGCTCGAACGGGGCCGGCAAGACCACGGTCGTGAAGATCCTGTCCACGCTGCTCAAGGCCGACGCGGGGACCGTCAGCGTCAACGGCTTCGATGTCGCCACGCTGGCTGCGGAGGTGCGGGAGTCCATAAGCCTCACCGGGCAGTTCGCGGCCGTGGACGAAATCCTCAGCGGGCGCGAGAACCTCGTGCTGGTCGCCCGGTTGCGGCAGGTCGAGAACCCGCACGCGATCGCGGATGACCTGCTCGATCGTTTCTCGCTGACCGACGCGGCCGCGCGGAAGGTGTCGACGTATTCGGGTGGCATGCGCCGACGCCTCGACATCGCGATGAGCCTCATCGGGAATCCGCCGGTCATCTTCCTCGATGAGCCGACGACCGGGCTTGATCCCCAGGGGCGCATCGAGGTGTGGCAGACCATCAAGGACCTCGCGGAGCACGGCACGACGGTGCTGCTCACGACGCAGCATCTGGACGAGGCCGAACAGCTCGCCGACCGGATCGCGATCCTCCACCAGGGTCGGATCATCGTGAACGGCACCCTCGCCGAGCTCAAGCAGCTACTTCCGCCCGCCAAGGTCGAATACGTCGAGAAGCAGCCGTCCCTCGAAGACGTCTTCTTCGCCATCGTCGGCGACGACGGCAAGCACGGCGACGCCGGCAAGACCGTCAGCGTCGGCACGGACGAGTAAGGAACAACGATGACCAACCATTTCTTCGACAACACCAGCGCCCTACTGGGACGATCCCTGCGCCACATCACACGCAGCCCGGACACCATCATCACGACCACGATCATGCCGATCGCCTTCCTGCTGCTGTTCGTCTACGTGTTCGGCGGCGCGATCAACACAGGGGCGGATTCGTACGTGAACTACCTGCTCCCCGGCATCCTGCTCATCACGATTGCCTCGGGCATCTCCTACACCGCATTCCGGCTCTTCCTGGATATGAAGAGCGGCATCTTCGAGCGATTCCAGTCAATGCCGATCGCACGGTCGTCCGTGCTGTGGGCGCACGTGCTCACCTCGCTGGTCGCCAATCTGACCTCGGTCGTGGTCGTGGTGCTCGTCGCCCTCCTCATGGGCTTCCACTCGGGGGCAGGAGTGCTCGCGTGGCTCGCGGTCGCGGGCATCCTGATCCTGTTCACCCTGGCGTTGACGTGGATCGCCGTCATCCCCGGTCTCACCGCGAACTCCGCGGACGGTGCGAGCGCGTTCGCCTACCCGCTCATCTTCCTGCCGTTCATCAGCTCGGCATTCGTGCCCACCGACAGCATGCCCGGCGCGGTCCGCGCCTTCGCCGAGAACCAGCCGGTGACGACCATCGTCAACGCAATCCGCGACCTGCTCACACAGCAGCCAGTCGGCACCGACATCTGGATCGCCCTCGCCTGGTTGGTCGGTCTCCTCATCGTCGCGTACACCTTCGCCATGGCCACCTACCGCCGCAAGATCTCCTAGTAGACCGTCGAACGGCGCTGCCGGCACTGGGCGCGCGCCACAGGCGTGCCTGAGCATGGGGCGACGTCCGCGACCACCGCGCTCGCCCTGGCGCTGCCAAGACGAGCGCGGTCGGTCGTCCGATGCCGCTGGTCGCCGACATTGACGTAGAGGCCCTCGACCTATGGACCCCGAGCCGCTGAGCTGCTCGTTCGGTGGGTCGCAGATGAAGCCGATCCGGTGCCCACGGGTGGTGACGGGTCGCGACGGCCAGCGCCGGCCTGTCACGGCCGGAGGTCGCGGGTTCGAGTCCCGTCGCTCGCGTTCAAGCAGGCTGCAAGCGGCGGCCGCAGCTCATAGCGCGATGACGCCGCGGGTGAGGAGCGCGGTGCCTACGCTGAAGGAGGCGACGAGCAGGATCTCGCGGGCGTGGTCGTGGGTCCACTCCTTGACCGCCCTCACCAGACCTCGCGCTGCACCCGGATCGGTTATGCAGGTCACCAGGGCGAGGATCGGCAGCGCGAACCAGACAGCGTTGTAGATGACGAGCGCGATCGCCTTGTCGGTGAATGCGGCGTTGTGGGCGATGATGAGGTTCAGCGCGATCACGTAGAAGAGGCCCGGGATGTGGGTCAGGGGTCCCGCGAGAGCGGCGGTCCTGATCGTGAGATGCCGGTCGAGTGCCGTGTGCATCCGCCCGCCGGGTGCGTCACCGCTATGTCGCCCCTGGATCAACCCTGAAAGCACCCCGATGCCGAAGGCCAGCGCAAGCACGCCTCCAGCGATGTCGGCGATCGCCTTGTCGGTGCCGGACTGGATGTGGATTCCCTGTGTGGCGGCGAGGACGATCGCGCCGAAAGCGAGCGTGAAGGCGAGCCCGGCCGCGACGTAGGCGCCCATGAGCCTGCGTGGTGCGCCTTGCGACAGGAGCGCATAGACCGCGGCGACGCTGGTGGGCCGCACGGTGCTTGCCAGCGCCAGCGCGAAGATCTCGATGATCACGTGGGCGCCGGTCCCGCACGCGAGGTGTCGGCCGCTGGCGTCTCGCCAGTCGGCATGGGAGTCTCGCGGTCGGCCAGGGTGATCAGCACGGCGCCGCCGAGGGGGGCCATCAGGGCGGCCGCCGACAAGGCGAAGCACACTGCCGAGAGAAGTGCGAGTAACGCTGCCAACCCGATCGATGCCCTAAGTCGTCAATCGTCGACGACCGCGACGGCCTCCACCTCGATCAGGAACTCGGGCCTGGACAGGGCCTGCACCCCAACGAGCGTGTCGGCGGGCTTGTGGTCCCCGAACAGCGCCGCCCGGGCTTCGTCGATCACCGGCAGCTGCTCTCGGCGGTAGCCGACTACGAAGATCGTGATCTTGGTGACCTGATCGGGACGGGCGCCGCCGGCCGCGAGCGCACGGCCGACGTTGGCGAACACCTGCTGTCCCTGCGCCGCCAGATCACCGGCGCCGACGAGGTTGCCCCGCTCATCCTCGGGTTCCTGGCCGGCGACGAACACCAGCCTGGCTCCGGTTGCGACAACGACGTGGGTGTACGCAACGGGCGTGGGCAGATCGTCTGGATTGATGAGCTCGAGCGCCACGCCTCACAAAGGCTCGGTCCACACAAGCGCCGAGCCGTCGAGCACGATCGTTCCCTCCTGGTTCGTGATCGTCGTGCGGAGCTTGGTGAGTGGCTTGTCCTCGCGGGCCTCGAGCACCTCGACCTCGGCGGTGATCTCGTCGCCGGGCCGGACCGGCGCCTTGAAGTCCCAGTCCACGTGCAGAAAAACGCTGCCCGGTCCGGGCAGGTCCTCGGCGACGACGGCGTTCAGCAGCCCGGACGTCACGCCGCCCTGGACGATGATCCCGCCGAAGCGCGAGCTCGCGGCCGCCCGCTCGTCGTAGTGGAGCGGGTTGCGGTCGCCCGTGAGCTCGCTGAAGAGCTCGATGTCCTGCGCGCGAACCGTCCGTGTCCTGGCGGCCTTGTCGCCGACCTGTCGAGACGCCATTCCCGCAGCCTAAGCGGTGACCCCCGGCTCGAGACTCAGCACTGGGATGAACCGGTTACCAGCCCAGCGGCGGTAGTGGCTGAACGCGGGGAACATCTCCTCACCCAAGCGATAACCCTGCTCGCGCTCGGCGCCGCTCAGCTCACGCGCCACCACCTCGCTCCGAGTGCCCTCGAAGACGATCGTCGCGCAGGGGTTGGAGCGCAGGTTGTGGTACCAGGAGGGGTTGCGGCTGCGGCCGAAGTTCGAGGCGATCACGACCATGCGTGCACCCGCGGGCAGGGCGAGCACCGGCAGCGTTCGCGGCCTTCCGGTCCTGGCACCCGTGGTGGTGAGCATCGTGATCTCCACGCCTGCAAGCCACGACGACGCGGTCGTACGCCCCCGGCTGATCCGATAGACGCAGCGGTCGATCGGCTCCTGAACCCGTCCGAATACAAGGGCCATGGCACGGGTCGACGCTGTCCGTCGCACCAGCCGGTGGAAGACGCCGGTCTGGCTGTAGCTCCTCATTGGGCCAGCCTACCACTAATGCAACTGATCGTTGCTTTACGCTTGAGATCAGCATGCACACCACTCCTCAGCGCCGGCCCGGCGGCCGCAGCAGTCGCGTGCGGTCGGCTGCCATTACGGCGACACTGGCCGAGCTCGCCGAAAACGGCTACGCAGGGCTCAGTCTCGAGCGAATCGCACGCCGCGCAGACGTGAACAAGACGAGCCTCTACCGCCGCTGGGGCACACGCGAGCAGCTCGTGCTCGAGGCGATGCTCGAACGTGCCGGTCAGCACGTCTCGGTCCCTGACACAGGCTCGCTGCGCGCGGATCTGCTCGCTCTGGCCACGACCGCCGCCGCCAACGCCTCCACCCCCGAGGTTGCGGCGATGGCTCGCGCCGTCGCAGCCGAGTCGCCCCGCGACGGCAAGCTCGCGGCGGCGAGCAGGCGTTTCTGGGCCGAGCGTCTCGCGCTCGACGGCGCCATCGTGGAACGGGCGATCGGGCGCGGTGAGGTCAGGCCCGGCACCGAGCCGTCCGAGGTGATCGAGGCCGTGATCGGCCCGATCCACCTGCGCCTGCTGCTCACTCACGAACCGGTCGATGCCGGCTTCATCGAGCGCATCGTCGACACTGTCGTCGACGGGATCACACAGCGCCGCTAGGTGTTCGACTGCGACAGCAGCCAGAGCGCGAGGCTCGTGAAGCCGACCATCACGGCGAGCATCCAGTACTGCGAGCGCACCGCCTGCTTGGCGTCGTCGTAGAGAGCGATCGCTCGGTCGTGCGCGAGCACGAGCGCCGCCACGTGGCCGACCACGACGAACCCCACCTGGAAGTACCAGGTCGCCTCGCCGCCGATGATCGTGTAGTCGATCTGGCTGTTGGCGGTGCCGAAGATGTCGCTGCCGTCGCCGAGCGGGTCGGAGACGAGAAACGCCATCGCCTGCCCCTGGAAGAGCAGCAGTGTGAAGTAGTGCGCCGCGACATATGCGAGCGCGATCGGCACGAGCGAGTGCACGAAGGCGTTTGCGAGGCGGTTCGCGCTGAAGCCGCCGCCGACGCTGCGCGCGCCGAGCACTCCGAGCCGGTAGAAGCCGAAGACGAGCACCACCGTGAGGATCAGGCCGAGCAGGAACGCCAGCTCCAGCGAGTGCTGTGGGCTCAGGCCGACATCCTGGAAGAACTGTGCGAGGTCCGGGGAGATGTTCGTCCACGGCTGGGCCTCGGAGGCGCCGTCGAAGGTCACCGAGCCGATCATCACCGCCAGCAGCGGCACCGTACCGGCCGCGGTCGGCAGTGCCGCGAGGCCCGACAGCAGCTTGCGCACGCCCAGCTCGCGGCCGCGTGTCTCGAACACCGATATGCGCGAGAACAAGTTGAAGTAGACCGAGAATGCCTCGCCGCGCTCACACCACGCCTCGACCCCGTATAGGGCCATCGCGATGAAGGTCAGCGCCGAGTAGATGAGGACCGCGATCGCGAGGTTCTCGGGCCGGTCGCCGTTCGATGCGACCAGCTCGATCGCCGCGAAGGCGAAGATGCCGGCCGCGGCGGGCCAGCGGCCCAGCTTCTCCGGGTACGCGAGCGGAGCCGGCAGGTCGCTGCGGGCCACGGTCTTCGCGACCCAGGCGACTCCGCGACCGATCGCGCGCCACGGGTTGAAGGCGCGGAACACGTCGCCCAGCAGCACGCTGGCAGGGACGAAGCCGAGCCAGAAGGCCACGTAGATGAACGTCGGCGCGAAGTTGGCGGTCGAGCTCTGGACCCCCTGGAAGCCCGCGTAGACGATCAGCCCCAGCAGGAAGATCCCGATCGCGCCGCAGAGGATCTCGAGCGGCCGGCTCGTGACCACGCGGCCGAGCCAGCGCGGCAGTGGCCGCCAGCCCTCATCCTCGAGCCTCGGCTGCGGCCAGAGGATGGCCAGCGCGACGAACGAGACCACCAGGACCATCGCTGCTGCCCACCCGAAGAGCCACTCGGGTATGGGCAGATCGGATCGGGCGACCAGCCCGTGGGCGATCTGGATCACGGACGGGTCAGGAGGGGTTCACCACCAGGCGTGCGACGAGCGGCTCGAGCCCCGCGTCCTCGGCGGTGTGGCTCTCGAGCTCGAACACGCCCTCCAGGTTCGCCGTGAAGTTGAACCTCGCGGGCGCTCCCGGCGCCGCCTCGCGCGTCAGGTCGTAGCCGTGGAGATGGATCTCGTCGGCCGCGTCTGCGGCGACGATGATCCGCACCAGCTCACCCTGTTCCACCTCGATCGACTGCGGCCCGCCCTGCACCACGCCGCCCTGGACCTGGATCCGAGTGACCGATACCTCGGGCGGCTCCGGTGTGGTCTGGGTCTGTGTCTCGACCTCCGTCTCGGTTTCGACGTCGGTCTCGACCTGCGTCTCGGTCTGGGTCGTGGTGGTCTGAGCCGTCTGATCGCCGTTCTCGTCGTCGGACCCCGGGCTCGCGATCACGAACGCGATCACGGCCACGGCAATGGCCGCGACGATCAACAGGATTCGCTGATTCCTGGACATCGCGCGGCAGAAGTATGGCAACGACTTTCGCGTCGCCTTGTACCCTGAGCCGCAATGCCAGCCAGGGACCAGCGCTTGCTTGCGCTCTCGGCGGCCGTCGTCTCGGCGCTCGCCTGTCTGCTCGCCCTGGCCGGCCACCCGGAGCTGCTCGCATATGCGGCGCCACTGCTCGTGCTGGCGCTGCCCCTCGCTCTGGGGCGCTACCTCGGTGAGGAGACGCTCGATCGGCTGCGCTCGCGGCCGCGGCGGCGAATGCGCCATCCGCGGCTCGCCGCGCAGCGCTCAGCCGGTCATCGCCTCGGCGCGCTCGTCCCACGCGGCGCCCGCCTGATCGCGCACTCGCTCGCCGAGCGGGGCCCGCCCGCCGTCGCCGCGACCTAGCGTCCGGGCGGTCTTGGTCACAGGCGGAGCCCGGACGTTTCACGTCCGAGCCGAGGAGGCTCAGTGCTTCGCTATAGAGGTGCGGCCGCCGCAGCGCTCGCCGCGCTGTGCGCGCTCGCGGCACCTGCCCTCGCCCATGAGGGCAACCCCAACTTCAGATCCGAGGTCGAGGCGATCTCGCCCCCTGTCGAGGGGCTCGACGCCGACGTCCTCAACTTCGACGACCGCATCGAGCTGCGCAACATCGGCAACGAGACCATCGTGGTCGAGGGCTACCGCGGGGAGCCCTACCTGCGCTTCGAGCCCGATGGCACGGTGCTCGTCAACCAGCGCTCACCGGCCACCTACCTGAACGAGGACCGCTTCGCGGACGTCGAGGTGCCGGACACCGCCGACCCGAAGGCGGCGCCCGAGTGGGAGGTGGTCGCAAGGCACGGCCGCTACGACTGGCACGACCACCGCATCCACTGGATGTCCTCGACGCCGCCCGAGCGCGTCCGCGAGGACGAGTCCGCGCGCGCCAAGATCTTCGACTGGAAGCTCCCGGTCACCGCGAACGGCAGTCCTGCCGCGGTCAGCGGCACGCTCACCTGGCTCGGCAAGGACGGCGGGTTCCCGGTGGCCGCGGCGGTATCGCTCGCGGTCGCGCTGCTGGCGAGCGTCGTGCTCGTGGCGGTCGTACGCAGGCGCCGGCGCACGCCCCCGAAGCGGGAGCAGGTCGAGGCCTGGTGAGACGCCTCGCCGTCCTCTGCGCGGCGGTCGCGCTGCTCCTGGCCCTGCCGGCCGCCGCCGGCGCCCACGCCGTCGTGGTCGGAACGGTCCCCGAGCGCGGTGGCAGCGTCGAGCGCTCGCCCGAGCGGGTCGTGTTCCGCTTCAACGAGCCCGTCGAGTCGGCCTTCGGCGCACTGCGAGTCTTCGACGCCAAGGGCGAGCGCGTCGACGTGGGCGCGACCGAGCACCCGGGCGGGGACGGCGAGGCGATCGCGGTCCGGCTGCGCCCGGAGCTGCCGGACGGCAGCTACACGGCCACCTACCGGGTCGTCTCGGCGGACTCGCATCCGATCTCCGGCGGCTTCGTCTTCACGGTCGGCGAGGGCGGGGCGGCGCCCGCCGCCTCGGTCTCGGACCTGATCGACTCAGGCGAGAGCGGCACCGTCACGAGCGTCGCGCTCGGCGTGGCCAAGGGTGTGAGCTACGCGGCGATCGCGGTGGCGGTCGGCGGGGTCATGTTCCTGCTCGCGGTCTGGCTTCCGGCGCTGCGAGATGTGGCGGGAGCGGGCGACCCCTGGCGCCTTGCCTCCGAGTCCTTCAGCTCGAGGCTCCGCCGGATCGCCAGCGTCACGGTGGGCGCGGGCGCGCTCGCCGCGCTGCTCGGACTGATTCTCCAGGGCGCGAGCGCCGGCGGCACGTCGTTCTGGGACGCGCTCGGCGCTGACGTCATCGGGGACGTGCTCGGGACGCGCGCGGGAACCGCCTGGGGCCTGCGCCTGCTCGACTGGGTGCTGCTCGGCGGCCTGCTCGCCGCGCTCTCGGCGCGCCGCGCGCTGCCCGTGCTGCGGCCGGCATCGCTGGGGGCCGTCGGCCAGGCGCTGCCGGGCAGGGCCGGAGTCGCCGTGCTCGCACCGCTCGTCGTCCTGCTCGGGTTCCTCGTCCTCTCGCCCGCGCTTGCCGGCCACGCGGGGGTGACGGACCCGACGCTCGTCCTCTTCCCCGCCAACGTGGTGCACGTGCTCGCGATGAGCATCTGGATCGGCGGGCTCGCGCTGATCCTGCTGGCGCTGCCGGCCGCCACGCGCCGGCTCGACCCGCCCGACCGCACGCGGCTCCTGTCCGCCTCGCTGTGGCGCTTCTCGCCGCTCGCCCTGTACTCCGTGGCCGCGCTGCTCGCCACCGGAGTCCTGCAGTCGATCTTCCACCTCACGGCGATCTCGGACCTCTGGGACACGGCCTTCGGGAGGGCCATCCTCGTCAAGGCGTGCCTGCTCGCGTTCCTGATCGGCCTGGGTGCTCTGAACAGGCGCCGCTCGCTGCCGCGGCTGCGCCGGCTCGGCACCGATGGCCGCCCCCCGGGTGGCGAGGGACGGGTGCTGCGGCGCACGTTGCGGACCGAGATCGCGCTGCTGGCGGTCGTGCTCGGCGTGACCGCCGCGCTCACGAGCTACCCGCCGCCCGACTCGCTCGCCGCCGGCCCGTTCTCGGCCACCACCCGGCTTGGCGCCGCGCGCATGGAGCTGATCGTGGACCCGGCGCAGGTCGGCTCGAACGAGATCCATATCTACCTGACCAATGCGCGCACCGGCGCCCAGTTCGGCCGCTTCCGCGAGCTGGACGTCTCGATGATCCTGCCGGCGAAGGAGATCGGCCCGCTCGAGCCGCGCGTCGACAAGGCGGGCCCCGGGCACTGGGTCGCCCGCCGGGCGCAGTTCGCCCCCGCGGGCGACTGGCGCCTCGCGGTCTCCACGGTCGTCTCGAAGTTCGAGGAGCGGCGCGCCGTCGTGGAGGTGCCGGTCGAGTGATCGCCTTCGCCGCCATAACCGCGGTCTGGACGCTCGGGATGCTCATCGTGGGCGTGAGCGACGCGCTCATCTACCTCGCGCCCGCACTCCTGATCCTGCTGCCGCTCTTGAGCGGCCGCTACCCGGGTGACGAGGTCCTGGTGCGCGCGGCTCTGCGCGGCCGCCCGCGGCGCCGGCGCCTGCCGGGTGCCGAGCCGCGCCCGGCTCGCTCGTCGGCTGCAGAGCTTCTTCCGCGGGGTGGCCGGCTGGTCGGCGCGGCGCTGGCGGGCCGGGGCCCGCCCGTGGCCGCGCCGTCACCCGCCTGACCACCTGACCACCTGACCACCTGACCACAGAAGGAGACCAGCAGATGAAGAGCATCATCGGGAGAGCGGCGGGCCTCGCGGGCCTCGCGTCCCTCGACGCTCGCCGCATCCGCGGCCGCGCACATCACCACCGACCCAGCCGAGGCGCCCTCGGACGGCTACGCAACCGTCAGCTTCCAGATTCCGCACGGCTGCGAGGAGTCGCCCACCACGCAGTTCAGCGTGCAGATCCCGCCCAGCGTGGCGTCGGCGACTCCGGCGATCAGCCCGAATTGGACCATCAGGACCAAGGAGGGCAAGAAGGATCCCGTCGAGCTGCACGGCGAGAAGATCACGAGCGGAGTCAGCGAGGTCACCTACACGGCGAAGACCCCCCTGCCCGCGGACCGGCTCGACTTCGTCTACATGAGCCTCAAGATGCCGGCCGGGAAGCCGGGTGAGTCGATCTACTTCCCGACGGTCCAGAAGTGCGAGCAGGGCGAGACGCGCTGGATCCAGATCCCGGCCAAGGGCGAGAGCGAGGACGACCTCGAGGGCCCCGCGCCGGCGGTGGCGCTGACGGCCGCCGATGGAGAGCACGGCGGCGCTGCCGCCGCCGAGGAGGAGCCCGCCGCGCACATGGAGCAGGCGAGCGCCGACGTCGATACGGCCGGAGCGTCCGTCGACGACGACTCGGCTCCGGAGTGGGTCACGATCGTCGCACTCGTGCTGGGGGCGCTCGGCCTCGTCGCCGGGGTGGCGGGACTAACCGCCGCGCGGCGCCGCTCGGCCTGACCCGAGGGTCCACGGGCGGGGCGCCGTTACGCTCCGCCCGTGCGCCGCTTCGGCTCGGCTAGAGCGCGGGGCGGAGCGCCTCGGCCGTGATCTCGTCGACCGGGTCGGCCGCGGGCTCGAGCGCGGCGATGCCGACACCCTCCTCGCGGCGCTCGGTATCAAAGCGGTAGCCGACGCCGAAATGCGTATGGATGTAACCCCACGTGGGCGACGCCTTCTCGAGCTTCTGGCGCACCTTGCGGATGAAGACGTCGACCGAGCGGTCACCATGCGCCATCGCATAGCCCCAGACCGCCTGGTAGATCTCCTCGCGCTGGAGGACCTTCCCCTCCGCCTGCGCCAGCAGCTGCAGGACCTCGAACTCGCGGCGCGTCAGATCGACGCTCTGACCGCGGCAGAACGCCTGGAACTGGTCGGCCCGGATCTCGAGGTCGCCCGCCACGAGCGGGCCGCTCTCGACCCGTGCGGAGGCGCGCTTGCGCCGGCGCACCACGGCCTCGACCCGCGCCAGGACCTCCTCGGGGTGGCAGGGCTTCGTTACCCAGTCGTCGGCGCCCAGCCGCAGGCCGCGCACGCGCTGAGAGACGCTCGAGCGACCGGTGCAGACGACGATCCCGAGCCCGGGCAGCGCCGCCGAGACGCGCTCGAGGAAGTCCCACGCTCCTGCGCCGAGCAGGCCGAGGTCCACGACCAGGGCGTTGACGCGCATGGCGACGAACTCCTCGGTGCGCGGCGGCGCTTCGAGGCGACGGTACTGCCAGCCGAGATCGCCCGCTCTTTTGACCAGAACACGGACGAATCCCGAATCCGAGTCCAGGATTGCGAGGCGGAGCTCCGACATCCGCTGCGGAGTCTACGGCAGGCCGCAGCGGAGCCCCGAGGTATTTACAGCTTTTTCACAGGCTGACAACGCCGCGATAACTGACATTCCGCACATAGCTGGAACAGTCGCCGGGCCATGGAGGCAGCCACGGACCAGCAAAGCTTCAACATCGGGGCCCTCGAGATCAGGCCCAGCGAGTTCATGGCGCTCCTCGACGGCCGGCGCCTCGAGCTGACGGTGCGGGAGCTGGAGCTCCTGACCGCGCTCGCCGAGCGCCACGACCGCATCGTAAGCCGCGAGGAGCTCTACCGATCCGTTTGGGGCGAGCCGTACCGCAAGTCGGACCGCTCGGTGGACGTCTACGTCGGCAAGCTGCGCCACAAGCTGGAGCAGGCGCGCCCGGGCCGGCAGCTGATCCACACGCACTTCGGCTTCGGCTACCGCCTCTCCTCGGACTGAGACACGTCCTTCACACCTTTTTCACAAGGCGAGCACAAGCCGATAACAGACTCCCTGCGGGTCGTTGAGAGCTTTGCGCCTCAATGTTCCAAGACAAGGAGAAGACCCGCATGAGGAAGCTCCTCGTGTTCGCCGTCTGCGGTGCGCTCGCCCTGGGGGCAGCTGCCTGCGGTGATGACGATGACGACAGCGGCGGAAGCGGCGGAGGCGGCGGTGACCTCTCCGGCACCATCCGCATCGACGGATCCAGCACGGTCGCGCCATTTGCGCAGGCCGCGGCCGAGGAGTTCTCGGCCACCAACCCCGGGGTCCGAGTGACGGTCGGCACCTCCGGTACCGGCGGCGGCTTCGAGAAGTTCTGCGCCGGCGAGACCGACATCTCGGACGCCTCACGCCCGATCGAGGAAGACGAGATCGCGGTCTGCAAGAAGAACGGCGTCGACTACACCGAGGTCCAGGTGGCGAACGACGGCATCGCCGTCGTCTCGAACACCGACATGAAGGTGGACTGCATGACGACGGCGCAGCTCAAGGAGCTCTGGAACAAGGGCTCCAAGATCAGCAAGCTGAGCGACATCGACCCGAGCCTGCCCAGCACCTCGCTGAGCCTGTTCGGGCCCGGCACCGACTCGGGCACGTTCGACTTCTTCACCGAGCAGATCAACGGTGAGGAGGGTGTCTCGCGCACGGACTATCAGCCCTCCGAGGACGACAACGTGCTCGTCCAGGGCGTCGAGGGCGAGGCCGGCGGACTCGGCTACTTCGGCTTCTCCTACTACGAGCAGAACCAGGACAAGCTGAACCTGATCGGCGTCGGCGAGAGCGCCGGGAACTGCATCAAGCCGGACGCGGACAACATCCAGAGCGGCGAGTACAAGCCGCTGTCGCGCCCGCTGCTGATGTACCCGAGCGCCAAGGCGATCAAGCAGCCCGAGGTCAAGGCGTTCATGGACTACGTCGTCCAGAACTACGACTCGATCGCCGAGGCGGCGGCGATCGTGCCGATGAGCCAGGCCCAGGCCTCCGAGGCACAGAGCGCCGTCGGGAGCTAGGTGGCAGCTCGTAGCACAGCGGCAGCGAAGGGCAGCGCGGAGGCACCGGTCCTCCGCGCTGCCCGGCGCCGCTGGGGTGAGGACCTCGTCAAGGGGTTCCTCATGCTGGCGGCCCTGATCTCGGTCCTCACGACCACGGGGATCGTCCTTTCGCTGCTCACGGAGACGGTCCGCTTCTTCCAAGAGGTGCCGGTCGGCGACTACCTGTTCGGCACCAACTGGGCTCCGCTCTTCAACCCCGCCTCGTTCGGCGTCCTGCCGCTGGTACTCGGCACGATGCTGATCAGCCTCATCGGGATGGTGGTGGCGATCCCGCTCGGCCTCGCGGCGGCCATCTACCTGGCCGAGTACGCCCGGCCGGGCGTGCGCAAGACGATCAAGCCGATCCTCGAGCTGCTGGCGGGCGTGCCGACGATCGTCTTCGGCTACTTCGCGCTCACCTTCTTCACGCCCGAGGTCCTGCGCGCGATCTTCGGCGAGGGCAACGTCGGCATCTTCAACGCGCTCGCGGCCGGCATCCTGATCGGCTTCCTGATCGTGCCGACGATCGCTTCGATCTCCGAGGACTCGATGTCGGCGGTGCCGGCGTCGCTCCGCGAGGGGTCGTTCGGACTCGGCGCCTCGAAGCTTCAGACCACCATGCGGGTGGTCTTCCCCGCGGCCCTGTCGGGGATCGTGGCCTCGATCGTGCTCGGCTTCTCGAGGGCGGTCGGCGAGACCATGGTCGTGGTGATCGCGGCCGGCCTTGCGCCGCAGTGGGGCTTCGACATCTTCCAGTCGATGGAGACGATGACCGCGTTCATCGCCGCCACCGCCAAGGGCGACGTGTCCACAGGCAGCGTCGCCTACAAGACTCTGTTCGCGGTCGGCACGACCCTGTTCGTCATCACGCTGGTCATGAACATGATCTCGATCCGGTTCGTCCGGAGGTACAGGCAGGTGTACGAATGAGCGCGCACTCCGAGGCGATCGGCAAGGCCCCCGCGTCGACGCGCACGAAGAACACCGGCTTCGTCGTCGGGCTGATCGTCTGCGTCGGCATCTCGATCCTCCTGCTTGGGGTCCTGCTCGCGGACGTGGTCGCCGACGGCGCCGGCAACCTGACCTGGGACTTCATCACCAGCTTCTCGTCGATCAACGCCGACCAGTCCGGCATCCAGGCCGCGTTCTGGGGGACGATCTGGCTGATGGGCGTGTGCGCCGCGTTCATCATCCCGGTGGGCGTGGCGACCGCCATCTACCTCGAGGAGTACGCGGACGAGACGGCGCTGGTACAACCGACTGATCGAGCTGAACATCCAGAACCTCGCCGCGGTGCCCTCGATCGTGTACGGCATCCTCGGCCTGGCCTTCCTGGTGCGCGGCCCGCTCTCGCTCGGCCCGGTCGTCCTGGCCGGCGGGCTCACGCTCGGCCTGCTGGTGCTGCCGGTCGTGATCATCGCCGCGCGCGAGGCGATCCGCGCCGTGCCGCCCTCCATCCGCGAAGGCTCGATGGCGCTCGGCGCGACCCAGTGGCAGACGATCTGGCGTCAGGTCCTGCCGGCGGCCGTGCCGGGCATCGCGACCGGCGTGATCCTGGCCCTGGCGCGAGCCATCGGCGAGACCGCGCCGCTGATCGTCGTCGGTGCGGCGACGTTCATCGCCTTCAATCCCGAGGGCGTCGACTCATTCTTCACGGCCATGCCGATCCAGATCTTCGACTGGATCTCACGGCCCTCCAACGACGTCAATGACTATCGACCGCTCGCAGCCGCCGGAATCCTGCTGCTCATGATCATGCTCGTGCTCATGAACAGCGTCGCGATCTGGTTGCGGAATCGTTACGAGCAGAAGTGGTGAGGTGAACTACAGTGGCTGAGCGCATGACCGAGCCTCGGGACATCGAGCCGGCCGAGCAGGAGGAGCAGCGCGGCCTGAGCCAACCGCTCGAGGTCCGCTCCCCGCATGGCGACAGCAAGGCGCCCGCCCTCCAGGGCGTGCCGCAGGCGGTGCGCAAGCCGCGCGAGGCCATCTTCGGCCTCAACGACGTGATGGTCTCCTACAACAGGAAGGCCGCCGTCCGCGGCGTCTCCTTCGACATCGGCAAGAACGAGATCACCGCGCTGATCGGCCCCTCCGGTTGCGGCAAGTCGACGCTGATCCGCTGCCTCAACCGGATGAACGACCTGATCCCGGGCGCCAGAGTGGAGGGCGAGGTGCTCTACCACGGCCAGAACCTCTACGCGCCGCAGGTCGACGCGGTCGAGGTGCGCAAGCGCATCGGCATGGTCTTCCAGAAGCCCAACCCGTTCCCCAAGTCGATCTACGACAACATCGCCTTCGGCCCGCGCGTGCTCGGCATGAAGGGCGACATGGACGAGATCGTCGAGAACGCCCTCACTCAGGCGGCGCTCTGGGACGAGGTCAAGGACCGGCTCAAGACGAACGCCTTCGGCATGTCCGGCGGCCAGCAGCAGCGGCTCTGCATCGCGCGCGCGCTCGCGGTCGAGCCGGACGTGATCCTGATGGACGAGCCCTGCTCGGCGCTCGACCCGATCTCGACCGGCAAGATCGAGGACCTGATGCTCAAGCTCAAGGTCGACTACTCGATCGTGATCGTCACTCACAACATGCAGCAGGCCGCGCGCGTCTCCGACATGACCGCCTTCTTCACGGTCGAGCTGAGCGAGGACGAACACCGGACGGGGCGGGTCGTCGAGTTCGACGAGACGGAGAAGATCTTCACCAATCCCGAGGACCCTCGCACGGAGGCGTACGTCACCGGCAAGGTCGGCTGAGGCCGCTAGCGTGGGAGACACGACCCGCCTTCAGTTCCAGGAAGAGCTCGCTCAGCTCGAGAAGCAGGCGATGGGCGCGTTGCCGATGGTGGTGACGGCGCTCGACCGTGCGCTCGAGACGGTCCAGCACCAGGACGTCGAGCTGGCGAGCATGGTGATCGCCGACGACGACCGCATCGACGGCCGCTACCTCGAGGTCCACCAGGGAGTGCTCTCGCTGCTGGCCCTGCAGGCGCCGGTGGCCGGCGACCTGCGCCTGGTCGCGGCGCTGCTCCACATCATCAAGCACATCGAGCGCATGGGCGACCAGTGCGTGAACATGGCGAAGCTCGTGCCATTGGCGGGCCACGAGCCGCCCGCTGACCCGGAGATCCTCGACCTGATCGCGCGCATGGGGGCGCAGGCCCACCAGCAGGTCATCCAGTGCGGCCAGGCCTTCGAGCGCCGCGACGTGGCGATGGCGCGAGACCTCGTGTGTCAGGACGACGAGATCGACAGGCTGAACAGGCAGGTCTTCCACAGGGCGCTCGAGATCGGCGACGACCCCGATCAGCGCGAGTGGGGCATGCACATGATGCTGGTGGCGCGCTGCATCGAGCGCGTGGGGGACAATGCGGTCGACATCGGTGAGCAGACGGCCTTCGTCGTCACCGGCCTGTTCCGCGAGTTCGAGGATGCCTCGCATCCGGAGCTCGCTCCCCCCACTGCTTGATCTGCGCCTGCATCGACATCGGTAGCAACACCACGCGCCTGCTCGTGGCCGACGCCGGCAACGGCGCGCTGCGGGAGCTCGTGACCCAGCGCGCCTTCACGCGCATCGGCAGGAGCATGCGCAACGGCGGCGGGATTCCCCAGGAGAAGATCGAGGAGACCGCCGAGGTGGTGCGCACCCAGGTGGCGGTGGCACACGAGGTGGGCGCCGAGCAGATCGTCGCAGTCGCCACCGCCGCGATCCGCAACGCACCGAACCGCGACGAGCTCGTCCAGGCGGTCGAGGCGGCGGGTGGCACGGAGCTGTCCGTTCTCACCGGCGTGGAGGAGGCCAGGCTGTCGTTCGTGGGCGCGACGCGCACCCTGTTGCGCCCGGTCGAGGGCACCGTCGCCGTAATCGACGTCGGCGGCGGCTCGAGCGAGATCGCGATCGGCGATCCCGGCGGGCGGATGGAGTGGTCCGAGTCCTTCCGGATCGGATCGGGCTTCCTCGCCGACTCGTACCTGCGCTCCGACCCGCCCTCGGTCGACGAGCTCGAGAAGGTTCGGCGGCACGTGGCCGGGACGTTCGAGGGCCTCGAGCCGCCGCCCGCACAGCACGCTGTCGCGGTGGGCGGTACGGCGACCTCGCTGCGGAGGCTCGTGGGCGCCGAGCTCGCGCACGACACGCTCGAGCGGGGGATCAGGGTGCTGTCCCTGACTCCGATCCCGGAGGTGGCGCGCCGCTTCGAGCTCGACACCGAGCGCGTGCGCCTGCTGCCCGCCGGCATCCTCGTCCTGGAGGCGATCTCGGACCTGCTGCAGCTTCCGCTCCGGATCGCGCGCGGCGGGCTGCGCGAGGGCCTGCTGCTCGAGCTGGTCGAGGGCCGGCAGCTTGCCTAGGAGCGGGCGATCCGCTTGATCTCGGCCGGGCGCATGAGCACGCGCAGCTCACCCCCGTCGATGGCCAGCCAGCCCGCCCTTCTTGATGTCCACGTCGCCGCCGGTGAGGTCGCGCACGACGTTCGAGAAGTCGGGCTCGTGGCCGACGAGCAGGACCTCATCACCGGTACCGGCCGCCAGCTCGATGGGGTCGAATCGCCCGCCGGCGAGGCTCGGCTCCATCCTGCGGCTCGACGCCGAGGGGCTCGCAGGCGAGCGCCGCGCGTGTCCACCGCTCGCTTCTTCGGGCTCGTCAGGCAGGCGTCGATCTGCACGCCGAGCTCCTTCAGGGCGGCCCCCGCGGACCGGGCCTGGCGACGGCCCTTGTCGGTGAGCGGACGCTCGGCGTCGGGGGAGCCCTGCTCGGCATCCCCATGTCGCAACAACCAAATCACGGCAAAGCACCATAATCGAGGCCTGTGGAAGCGGTAACCGCCACATCCGAAGCACCTTCGCTGGAGTCACCCGAGCTCTTCAACAACCGCGAGCTGTCCTGGCTTCAGTTCAACGAGCGGGTGCTCGAGCTGGCCGAGGACGAGCGGATACCGCTGCTCGAGCGGGTCAAGTTCTGCGCCATCTACGCCTCCAACCTGGACGAGTTCTTCATGGTGCGAGTGGCCGGCCTGCACGACCAGGTCGACGCCGGCATCGACGCGCGCGGCGTCGACGGCCTTTCACCGAGCGAGACGCTCGAGCGGATCGACGAGCGCAATCGCGAGCTCGGGGCGCGTCACTCACGCGTCTGGGACGAGAATCTGAGCCGGGCACTGGCGGAGCAGGACATCCGGGTGGTCGACTGCGCGCGCTGCAACCCCGAAGAGCTGCAGGCCATCGACCGGATCTTCGCCGAGCAGATCTTCCCGGTGCTGACGCCGCTCGCGGTCGGCCCCGGCCGCCCCTTCCCCTACATCTCGAACCTGTCGCTTTCGCTCGCGGTCTGGCTCCGCGACCCGGTCTCGCGCGCCGAGACGTTCGCGCGCGTGAAGGTGCCCAAGGAGGTGCTGCCGCGCTTCGTGCGGATCGGCGACGACATGTTCGTCGCGCTCGAGGACATCATCGCGCGCCACCTCGACTCGCTCTTCCCGGGCATGGAGATCCTCCGCCACGACTACTTCCGCGTCACGCGCGATGCCGACTTCACGGTGTCCGACGAGGCGGACGACCTGCTGCGCGCGGTCGAGGACGAGCTGCGCCGGCGGCGCTTCGGGGAGGTCGTCCGGCTCGAGGTTTCCAGCCTCGATGGACCCCGACATGCGCGAGTACCTGATCGAGCAGCTCGCCGTCGACGAGTCGCAGGTGGTGGACGTGTCCGGCCTGCTCGACCTCGAGGATCTGTGGCAGCTCTACGGGGTCGAAGGCCACCGCGAGCTGCGCGACGAGCCCTGGAGCCCCGTGCCGCCGCCCGCCTTCAGCGACGGCGAGCACGAGCGCCGCCGACCTGATGGCGGCGATGCGCGCCGGCGACGTCCTCGTCCACCATCCGTACTACTCGTTCGCCGCGAGCGTCGAGCGCTTCGTCGAGCAGGCGGTGCGCGATCCGGACGTGCTCGCGATCAAGCTGACCGTGTACCGCACCTCGGACGACTCGACGCTGGTGCCGTCGCTGATCGAGGCGGCTGAGCGCGGCAAGCAGGCGGTCTGCCTCGTCGAGCTCAAGGCGCGCTTCGACGAGCGCCGCAACATCGGCTGGGCGCGCGCGCTGGAAGAGGCGGGCGCGCACGTGGTGCACGGCCTGCCCGGGCTCAAGACACACGCGAAGGCACTGCTCGTCGTGCGCCGCGAGGGTCGCGGCGTGCGCCACTACGTTCACATCGGGACCGGCAACTACCACGCGAAGACGGCGCGCCTGTACGAGGACTTCGGACTCTTCACGACCGACCGCGAGATCGCTCAGGACGTGGCCGAGCTCTTCAACTCGCTGACCGGCATCGCGCGCTCGCCCGACTACCGCAAGGGGATCGTCGCCCCCGACCACATGCGCAAGTGGTTCCTGCGCGAGGTCGAGCGCACCATCGAGGCGCACGAGGCCGGCCTCCAGACGCGCATCGTGCTGAAGATGAACTCGCTCGTCGACGCGCGCTCGATCCGCGCCCTCTACGAGGCCTCGCAGGCCGGCGTGCGCGTCGAGGTGAACACGCGCGGCATCTGCTGCCTGCGTCCCGGCGTGCCGGGCGTCTCCGAGAACATCCGCGTGACCTCGGTCGTGGGCCGCTTCCTCGAGCACTCGCGCTTGTACGGGTTTCAGCGCGGTGACGAGCGCCGCTACTGGATCGGCTCGGCCGACCTGATGCCGCGCAACCTCGACACACGCGTCGAGCTGCTCGCGCCGGTCACGGACCCCAAGCTCGTCGCGGACCTCGAGGACACGCTCGAGCGCTGCCTCGCGGACGACACGTTCTCCTGGGAGCTCGGGCCCGATGGCAGCTGGCAGCGCCGCACGGAGGGCACCCGCTCGGTGCACCGCGAGCTCATGGCGCGCGCGCTCGAGCGCGCCCCAGCCGAGTAGCCGGCGCGCCGGCGCGCGATGCCGAAGCCCGTGGGAGCGCACATCTGGGGGGTCGACCCTCTGCGCGAGGCCGAGGACGTCGTCGCCGACTGCATCCAGCTGTTCCTCTCCGACCCGCAGGGGTGGGAGAAGCCGCCGCCGCGCGACGATGCCGACGAGCTGCGCGCCTCGGACGTCGGCATCTACGTGCACGCCCCCTACCTGATCAACGTGTGCTCGCCGCGACCGAACGTGCGCTACGGCTCGCGCAAGATCCTCAACCAGACCTGCGAGGCGGCCGCGGCCGTCGGCGCGCTCGCGGTGATCGTGCACCCCGGGCACTCGGAGGACGGGCTGGACGAGGGCGTCGAGCGCTGGGTGCGGACGCTCGAGCGGATGAAGCCGGAGCTCCCGGTGTTCCTCGAGAACACGGCGGGCGGGGAACACGCGGTGGCGCGCCGCTTCGACGCCCTCGCGCGCCTCTGGGAGGGGGTGGCGGCGGCGGACACCGAGGTCGAGCTCGGCTTCTGCTTCGACACCTGCCACGCACACGCGGCCGGCGAGGACCTCGCGGACGCGGTCGAGCGGGCCGTCGCGATCACCGGCCGGATCGACCTGCTGCACGTGAACGACTCGCGCGACCCGCCCGGCACCGGAGCCGACCGCCACGCGAACATCGGCAGCGGCACGATCGACCTCGACGCGCTGCGCCACATGATCCGCGCGGCCGACGCACCCTCCGTGGTGGAGACGCCACGCGAGCTGGACGCGCTGCGAGCGGACGTCGAGTTCGTCCGTGCGGCCCTAGCCGGCGCCTAGGCCGTCGAGGAGCAGCGAGCGCTTCAACGCGAGCACGCGGGCCGCGCTCTCGCGCACGCGCGCGCGAAAGCCCGGGTCGGCCTGCGCCTCGTCGAGCAGGCGCGGGAAGACGTCGTTCCAGCTGGCCGAGCCGGTGAGCAGCACGAGGTCGGCGCCGGCGCGGACCGCGCGCACCGACGCGTCCGCGACACCCGATCGCGCGAGCACCGCCTGGGCCTCCATGCTGTCGGTGACCACGACCCCGTCGTAGCCGAGCTCCTCGCGCAGCAGCCCGGTCACGATCGCGGACGACTGCGACGCGATCGCGTCGGGGTCGAGCGCCGGGTAGAGGGCATGCGAGAGCATCACGAGCGGCACGCGCTCCGCGATCGCCGCCTCGAAGGGCACCAGGTCGCTGTCGAGCGAGCCGTCCACGGTGGCGGGGGCGTCGTCGGTGTTGACCTGCGAGCCGCCGAGGCCGGGGAAGTGCTTGGCCGTGGCGGCCACGCGCGCGGCGCGCATTCCGCGGATGGACGCGCGCGTGGCCGCCGCCACCTCGTCAGGGGCACCCGCGAAGGCGCGACCGTCCATCACCGACGGGACGCCTCCGCGCTCCGCGACGTCTGCCACGGGCGCGAGGTTGACGTTGACGCCGACCCGGCGGAGCTGCCCGGCCGCCTCGCGGGCGCCGGCCTGGACCTGCTGCGGCGAGCCCTGGCTCGCCTGCCCGGCGGCCGGCCCGGCGAACGAGACGGTGCGGATGTCGCCGCCCTCCTGGTCGACCATCACGAGCGCGCGCCCGCGCGCCGCGGCCTGGATCGAGCGCGTCAGCCGCCGCCACTGGGCGGCGTCGCCGCCGTTGCGGCCGAACAGGATGACGCCGGCGGTCTCGCCTGCGCCCAGCCGCCTGCGGATGTAGTCCGGCCTGGTCGCCTCGTCGAAGCTCGAGATGACGAGCTGCCCGACCTGCTGGCGCAGACTCAGCCGGTCGACGGCGCGGCGAGCCTCGCGGCCGCGCGCTGCCTCCTCCTCGGCTGGCGTGACGGCGGACTCGCGTTCGGGCTCGTCATCGCCGTCCCCGCCGGAGCCGATCACGATCCCGACGACGAGCGCCAGCGCGGCGGCGGCCCCGAGTACGGCGAGCCGTCGCCGGGCGGCCTGGTCCCGCGAGAGGTGCACTCAGCCGGCGGTGGCGGGCGCCGCCGGGCTGGAGGCCTCGGCGCGCGCCGTCCCCTCCTCGGCGATGCCGGCCTGGGCGCAGCCGTCGGTCAGCGCCTCGAGCCCGAAGCCGTCCACCGGGCCGAGGGCGCCCGTTCCCTGAAGGGCGCCGGCGGCGGCGCGCTCGGCCGCCCAGGCGAGCATGCGCCCGGTGAAGGTATAGCCGTCGACGCCCGTGAGGTGGATCTCGCTCAGCTCGTGGCCGGCGTCGTCGTAGGCGATCGCGACGATGTGCGAGCCGGAGCCGGAGCGAGCGTCCTCGTCGGGCCCACCGGTCGAGCCCCTCGCGAGCTTCTGACCGGCCGCGTTCCAGAGCCCCTCGGCGCCGGGCACCTTCATCACCGCGGTCATGCCGGCCGACATGACCTGCATCGCACGCGACGCAGGGCCGAACCAGCCGAGGTACGCGTTGACCTCGCGCAGATGGGGTGCCAGGCGCGGGAGGGTGAAGTGCTCCGAGCTGCCGACCGACACGGCGGCCAGCTCACGGTCGCCGACGCGGAAGCTGCGGAGGTCCTTCGCCCCGCGCTCCGTGCGGACGCGCCCCTCCGTGAACGCGAACGAGGGCGCCGCGATCACGCCGACGAGCGAGGCGCGTGTGCCGCCGCTCATTCCACTCGGGTCCGCCGAACCCGTCAGGAAGTACCCGACGTCGACCCGCACGACCGACTCGCCGGCGCGTGCGAGCGCAAGCCCTCCGGCGAGATTGCCGGGCACCCAGTCGTAGCCGAGCGCGGTGAGCATCGCGCAGCCCGCCCTCTCCGCGACGAGGCCGTAGCGCTCGAAGACCTCGCGGACGAAGGGCGGCTCGCCGGTCGAGTCGATGTAGTGCGCGCCGGCACGCGTGGCCGCGGCGGCCGCGGGTGCGCCCCAGCGCACGAACGGCCCGACCGTCGTGACGAGGACGTCACCCTGCTCGACGAGCGCACGCACGCTCGGCGGATCGGTCACGTCCGCGACGGCCGTCTCGAGCGGATCGCGCAGGCCGCCGGCGTCGGACGCCGCCCGGCCGCCGAGCCGCTCCGCGAGCGCGTCGAGCTTCTCGCGGCTGCGCGCGGCGAGAACGGGCCGCAATCCGCGCTCCACCATCGCCTGAGCCGCCAGCTCGCCGGTGTAGCCCGTCGCGCCGAAGAGGACGATCCGGCCGGCCACGGCTACTCCTCCGCCGGCCGGCGCTCCTCGATCGTCGCGCGCACGCGTTCGATCGCCTCCGGCACGCTGCGTTCGATGCGCTTCAGGTCCCAGCCCGTCAGCGTCACGATCCGCACGGGCGTCTTGGCCGTGACGGTCGCGTTCCGCAGCGTCTTCTCGAGCAGCCCCATCTCTCCGAAGAAGTCGCCTGGCCCCAGGTTGGCCACGTGCTCGCCGTGGCGCGTGACCTCGGCCTCGCCGTCCTCGATCGCCATGAACTCGTAGGAGAAGTCGCCCTCGCGCACCAGTTCGCGCCCCGCCTCCACCGTGACCTCCTGGGCGAAAGTCGCGATTTTCGCGAGCTCCTCGTCGGGTATGTCGGCGAACAGCGGAATGGACTTCAGGTGACTCGAATCCAACATGACCTCCTCGGCAACGCGGTCGCGGCGACTCTACCCAACTGATCGAGACGGGTCGACCGTACGTAGGGATGGGCGATGTCGAAGCAAATTGCGATCGTAGGAGCCGGGATCTCCGGGCTCGTCTGTGCCCATCTGTTGCGCGACGGGCACGACATCACCCTGTTTGAGGCGAACGACTACGCGGGCGGGCACACCAACACCGTCAGGGTCGACACGGCCGACGCGACGCACGAGGTCGATACCGGCTTCATCGTCCTCAACGACCGCACCTACCCCAACTTCCAGCGCCTGCTGGCGGGGGTGGGCGTCGAGACGCAGCCGTCCGACATGAGCTTCTCGGTCAGCGATGGGCGCGACTTCGAGTTCAACGGCGCATCGCCGAACGGGCTGTTTGCGCGCCGCTCGAACCTCGCCCGGCCCTCCTTCCACCGGATCGTCCGCGACCTGCTGCGCTTCAATCGCGAGGCGCCCGCGCTCGTCGGCCTGAATGGATCCGGCCCGTCACTTGGCGACTTCCTCGCGGAGGGCGGCTACTCAACGCAGTTCGTGAAGCGGCTGATCGTGCCGCAGGTGTCCGCGGTCTGGTCTGCCGACCCCGGGCGGATATGGGACTTCCCGGCGAGCATGCTCGCCGAGTTCTTCGCCAACCACGGCATGTTCGGCTTCGCGGACCGGCCCGCGTGGTTGACGGTCAAGGGCGGCTCGTCGCGCTACGTCGAAGCCCTGACCCGGCCGCTCGGCGAGCGGCTGCGGCTGTCGACCCCGGTCAGGCGCATCGAACGCTTCGACGACCACGTCGAGGTCACGCCCGCCGGCGGCGAGCCGGAGTACTTCGACGAGGTGGTGCTGGCCGTCCACTCCGACCAGGCATTGCGCATGATCGCCGACCCGAGCGCGGCCGAGGCGGAGGTGCTGGGGGCCATCCCGTACCAGCCCAACGAGACCGTGCTGCATTCGGACCGCTCGCTGCTGCCGCGGCGCCGCCGTGCTTGGGCGAGCTGGAACTTCCACCTCCAGGAGCGCCCGAGCGGCAGGACGACCGTGACCTACCACATGAACAGGCTTCAGTCCCTGCGCACTGACCGCGAGCTCTGCGTCACGCTCAACCGCACCGAGGCGATAGAGCCCGAGAGCATGATCCGCGTGCTCCGCTACGACCACCCCGTCTACACGCCGGCCGGCCTGGCCGCCCAGCGGCGCTGGGAAGAGGTGAGTGGCGTGCGGCGCACGCACTACTGCGGCGCCTACTGGGGCTACGGCTTTCACGAGGACGGCGTGGTCTCAGGCCTGCGCGTGTGTGCCCAGTTCGGCCGGAGCCTCGCGTGAGCGAGAGCGCCCTCTACGAGGGCTGGGTCCGCCACCGGCGCTTCGAGCCGGTCCAGCACGAGTTCCGGAGGCGGCTGTTCATGGCCTACCTCGACCTCGACGAGCTGCCCGAGGTGCTCGACACAGTGCCCCTGTGGTCGGCGCGCCGGCCGGCGCCGGCCCGCTTCCGGCGAAGCGACTACCTCGAGCTCGACCACGACGGGCCGGTGCGGCTGCTCACCCACGTGCGCACGTTCGGCCACCACTTCAACCCGGTCAGCTTCTACTACTGCTTCGACCGCCGCGGGGAGCGCGTCGAGCGCGTCGTGGCTCAGGTCACGAACACGCCCTGGGGCGAGCGCCACACCTACGAGCTCGATGGCCTGCGGGCGTCGGTTGACAAGGCCTTCCATGTCTCGCCGTTCCTCGCGATGGGCTCCGCATACCACGTGAGCCTGACCACCCCCGGGGAGCTGCTGCGGGTGCATATGGAGAGCCGGCGCGACGAGCGCGTCGATTTCGACGCGACACTGGCGCTGTCGCGCCGCGAGCTCTCGGCCTGGCCGCTGCTGCGCTATCCGCTGATGACGCTGCGCGTGCTGGCGGGGATCTACGGGCAGGCCGCGCGACTCAAGCTGAAGGGAGCCCCGTACCATGCCCACCCGGTCCGATGATCGCCCGCACAGCAGCGTCAGCCATGCTCGGCCGCATGCGCGCCGGGCACATCGAGATAGTCGAGCCTGACGGCACGAGGCACGAGTTTGGCCCGCCCGACGCCGATCTCTCCACGACCCTGCGCGCGCACGATCCCGGCTTCTGGCGCGCGCTCACACGCGGCAGCCGGGGGCTGGCCGAGCTCTACGCGCAGGACGGCTGGGACGCCGACGACGTGGTCACCGCGGTACGGATCGGCGCACGCGAGATGCGGCGCCTGGACCCGCTGCTGGCGCCGCTCGCGCCGCTGCGGAGTGCGTTCTCGCGGGTGCCGCACAACACCCGCGCGGCCGCCCGCCGTCACATCGCGGCGCATTACGACCTCGGCAACGAGCTGTTCCGGCTGTTCCTCGACGATTCGATGACCTACTCGTGCGCGTACTTCGGCGAGCCGGGAATGACGCTGCACAGACGCGCAGCTCATGAAGCTCGACCGCATCTGCCGCAAGCTCGAGCTGAAGCCCGACGACCATCTCGTCGAGATCGGCACCGGTTGGGGCTCACTCGCCCTGCACGCCGCCGGCGAGTACGGCTGCCGGGTCACGACCACCACCATCTCGAAGGATCAGCACGCGGTGGCGAGCGAGCGCGTGCGCGACGCCGGCCTCGACGACCGCGTCGAGGTGTTGATGGAGGACTACCGCGACCTGCGCGGGAACTACTCGAAGCTGGTGTCCATCGAGATGATCGAAGCCGTCGGCTGGCAGTACTTCGACGTCTTCTTCCGCTGCTGCTCGAAGCTGCTCGCTCCCGACGGGCTGATGCTCCTGCAGGCGATCACCATCGCGGACAGCGCCTACGAGATCGAGAAGGGCTCGCGCTCGTTCGCAAATGAGCTGATCTTCCCGGCCGGCTGCCTCCCCTCCGTCGAGGTGATCTCGCGCTCGATCGCGGACGCAGACAGACATGCGCCTGCTCGACCTCGACGACATCACGGCGAGCTACCCGCCCACGCTGGTCGCCTGGCGGGAGAACTTCAAGGCCGCGGCCCCACAGCTCGAGGAGCTCGGCTACGACCGCCGCTTCAGGCGCCTCTGGGAGCTCTACCTGGCCTGGTCCGAGGGCGGCTTCCGCGAGCGCCGGATCCAGGACTACCAGGTGCTGTTCGCCAAGCCGGCCTATCGCGCTTCGCGCGAGAACGCCCTGTTCGACACGATGTCGAGCAGCGCCGCGGGCCCGCGTGAGGCGAGCTTGGCCAGCGCGAGCCGGCCGCCGGGCCCGAGCACGTGATCGTCGCGCTCGACCGCGCGAACAACCTTCGCCGCCCACTCCTCCGGAGGCTGATCGTCCCAGGCCGCGGCGTCCATGTGGCGGCCGTAGACCTCCCGGGTCGCATCGAGCATGTCGGTGTCGACACCGGGAGTCACGAGGTGAAGCACCCCCACGCCCGTGCCCTTGAGCTCGCGTCTGAGCGACTCGCTGAAGGCCACCACGCCCGTCTTCGCGGCCGCGTAGGTGGTCGTCGACGGGAACCAGGCATAGCCGCTGATGCTTGCGTTGTTCACGACCATGCCGCGCCCGCGCTCCAGCATCGCCGGCAGCATCAGCCTCGTCAGGTGGACGAGCCCGACGAGGTTCACCTGGAACATCGCGTAGATGTCGTCGACGTCCTGCTCCTCGAGCAGCCCGCCGGTCATCAGGCCGGCGTTGTTCACGAGCACGTCCACACTCGGGAGCGCGGCCGCCCCCGCGGCGATCGAGTCACGCGACGACAGGTCGAGCCCGACGGCACGCACCTCACGGGCGCCGCCGGGCGGCGGCTGCGGTGGCTCGAAGCGCTCGGGCGAGCGCACGCCGTAGAGGAGCAGGTCGAGCCTGCGCGTGGCGAGCTCTGCCGCGATCGCGTGGCCGATGCCGCGGTTCGAGCCGGTGACGAGGGCTGTGAGTCCGTTCAGGTTCATCGAAGCCAGGTACGTGGTGGCGTGGAAGAAGGATGACTTCTCTCAACTACGTCCGCCGTGGCAGCGGCGAGCCGCTGCTCCTGATCCACCCGCTGGGCGCCGAGATCGTCGTCTGGGAGCCGGTGCTGGAGCGGCTCGCGGCCGAGCGCGACGTGATCGCGGTCGACATGCCCGGTTTCGGGGCGTCGCCCGCACTCGCGAACGGCACCGACCCGACGCCGCAGGCGCTCGCCGCCGCTGTCGGCCGCTTCCTCGACTCGCTGGGGCTCGAACGCGTGCACGTGGCGGGCAACTCGCTCGGCGGCTGGGTGGCGCTCGAGCTCGCCAAGGCCGGGCGCGCGCTGACGGCCATGGGGCTCTGCTCGGCCGGCTTCTGGACGCGGCCGCTCGGCGCGCGAGCCGGCCCGGACGTTCGCAGCATCGGTCGTCCGCTGCTGCCGTTCGTGCCCGCCCTGGTGCGCAGCGCCGGCGGGCGCAGCCTGCTGCTGAGCTCTTCGGTTGGACATCCCGAGCGCGTGCCGCCCGCCGCCGCGGCGCGGCTCGTGCGCGCCTACGTGACATCACCGGGCTTCGAGGCGGCCAACGCCGCGATGCGCGCGGGCGTGCTGTCCGGCACGGAGCGGATCGACGTGCCCGTGACGCTTGCCTGGGGCGAGCTCGACAGGCTGATCCGCAGGCCGCGCACCAAGCCCGAGCACTGGCACACCGTGCTGCTGCGAGGCTGCGGCCACATCCCCACCTGGGACGATCCCGCGCAGGTATCGCGCGCGGTCCTGATGGCAAGCTCCATGAGCTAGGTGGGCGCGCGGGCGGCCGCCCGCCTGCGCCGGCCCCGCCGCCAGCCCACGAACAGCGCGACCAGCAGGCCGGCCGCCAGCAGGAAGGCCAGCACCGGCAGCACGAACGCGACCAGCACGAGGAACGCCGAGCCCGCGTCCTCGATCAGCGACAGGATCGGGTTGCCGACACCCGCCGTCGTGGCCGTCGACAGCGGCCGCACCGCCGCGCGGCCGGCGTGCACCGACTCGGCCGTGCCGGCGCCGAGCACTGCCGAGACGAGCGTCGGCACGTCTGTGTCGACGCCGGTCTGGCCGGTGAACATGACGGCTCCCGAGACGGGCGCGATCACCGACCCGATCGCGTGCAGGACATGATCGACGGCAGGGATCTTGTCGCCGACGAAGTCGCCCGCCGTGAGCACGCCGAGCGCGACGATCCAGCCCGTCCCGCTCAGGTCGTCGAACGGCGCGGCCAGGTCGACCACGTCCAGCCGGTTGAGCAGGGCGCCTGCGAACAGCGGCAGCCAGGCGTTCAGTCCCGACGCCGCCGAGAGCCCGAACGCGGCGCAGACGCTCGCCAGGTCCATTGCGTGAAGCCTATGCCGCCTAGGATTGCGGGCGTATGAGCGTGAGCGCGCCACCTCCGGTCACCGAGGGCGTTATTGACCGGTTGCGCTTCGACATGCGCTGGATGCGCGAGGCGCGTGGCCAGTTCCCGGCCGGCGAGCTGGGGTTCAGCATGCGTCGCACGCGCGAGTTCGAGCGCGAGCCGCTGCCGCTCCTGCTGCGTATGTACGGCGACTACGGCCCCGTCTTCTCGCTACGGCTGATGTACGCGCCGGTCGTGTTCGCGCTCGGCCCGCAGGCCAACCACTTCATGACCGTCTCGAACGCAGGCAACTTCCGCTGGCGCGACGGCGGCATGGGCGACCTGATCCCGTTGCTCGGTGACGGCCTGCTCACGACCGACGGCGCCTATCACCGGCGCGCGCGCCAGGTCATGCTGCCGGCCTTCCATCGCGAGCAGGTGGAAGCGACCACCGACACGATGACCGACGAGGTCGAGCGCGCGCTTGCGGATTGGCGCCCCGGGACGCGCCTGGATCTCTACAAATGGACGCGTGCGCTGGCGCTGCGCATCGCGATGCGCGCGCTGTTCGGCTTCGATCCCGACCGCGGCGTACGCGATGCTCACATGGCGGAGGAGTTCGAGCGCGCGCTCGGCTTCTGGGGCGAGGACTACGCCGTCCAGATGCTGCGCGGGCCGGGCAGCCCGTGGCGCAGGATGCAGCGCGCCCGCGCGCGCCTCGATCAGGTGATCTTCGCGGAGATCGAGCACCGGCGCCGCTCCGGCGAGCGCGGCACGGACATCCTCAGCCTGCTGCTCGACGCCGAGGACGAGGACGGCTCACGGCTCTCCGAGCGGGAGCTGCGCGACCAGGTCATGACGCTGCTCTTCGCGGGTCACGACACCACGACCTCGACCGTCACCTTCCTCTTCTACGAGCTCGCCCGCAACCCGCATGAGCAGCCTCCGATCCTCACCGAGCAGGACGCGGTGATGAACGGCGCGGCGCCGACCCCGGCCCAGCTCGTGCGCGAGCTGCCTCGCCTCGACCTGGCCGTTGACGAGACCCTGCGCATGTACCCGCCGGCGTGGATCGGGCCGCGGCGCTCGATCGAGCCATTCGATCTCCACGGCGTGAGCGTGCCGGGCGGCGTGCTCGTCAACTACTGCTCGTGGGCGAGCCACCACCTCTCCGAGGTCTTCCCGCAGCCCTGGCAGTTCCGGCCCGAGCGCTTCACTCCGGACGAGCGCGCCAAGCTGCCGAAGGGCGCGTACATCCCCTTCGGCGGCGGCTCGCGCACGTGCATCGGCATGCGCTTCGGCCAGCTCGAGATCAAGGCGATCGCGACCACGGTGCTGCGCCGCTTCTCGATCGAGCTGGTCGAGCCGATGCGCCCGCTCTCGATCCGCCAGATGCCCACGCTGTCGCCGCGCGGCGGGCTGCCGGTGGTCGTGCGCCCGCGCGGCGCCTAGGCGGCGGCCGCGACAGGCAGGTGGTCGATCGCGACCGCCAGCGCAGCGCGCGAGCCGGTCCCGATCGCGGCCGCCACCGAGCGCAGGCTCTCCGTGGCCGTGTCGCCGGCCGCGTAGACGCCGCGCAGGTTGGTCCGGCCATCGCCGTCGGTCACGATCGTCCCGCCCGCGGTCAGCTCGCACCCGAGCGCCTCGGCCAGCCCGTTCGGCTGACCCCGGCGGGTGCGCACGAACAGCGCGTCGCACTCCTCGTAGGAGCCTGAGGCGAACTCGATCCGTTCGAGGCTGCCGTCGTGGCCCGCGAGCCGGCGGATCGGCTCCTCGCGGACGCGCACGCCGGCGGCGTCGAGCACGGCCCGATCACCGTCGCCGAACTGTGGCGGCCCGTCCGTCAGCAGGACGACATCGCTGCTCCAACCGGACACGACGAGCGCCGAGCGGACGGCCTCGGGCCCCCCGCCGTGCACGGCGAGCGCGCGGTCGCGCACCTCCCAGCCGTCGCAGAACGGGCAGTGGAACACCGACCGGCCCCAGAGCGGCTCGATGCCCGGCAGCGCGGGCGGCTCGTAGCTCAGGCCATGTGCCAGCACGAGGGTGCGCGCGCTGAGAAGGTCGCCGTCGCTGAGGCTCACGCTCACGCTGTCCACGGTGGTGTCGGCGTCGATCACGGCGGCCTCGCGCAGCTCGACGCTCGGGAGGTCGACGAGTTGCTCGCGTCCGGCGCGGCGCAGCTCCACTGGCGCCACGCCGGACTGACCGAGCAGCCCTCCGATAGAGCTGGACTTGACGTTCGCGGGCCGGTCGGTGTCGAGCACGAGCACCTGGCGCCGGGCCCTCCCGAGGACCAGCGCGGCGCTCAGGCCGGCAGGGCCGCCTCCCACGACGACCGCGTCGAGCCGCTGCGCCCGCGAACGCGGACGCCCGTGACGGAAACGGCGGCGCTCACCGTGCCGGCCGGTCCGGAGCGAGGCGTTGGAATATGTGGCGACGTGGCTTGACATTGGTGATCGGTAAGACCGGCGGGGGCTTCGCGATTCATCGGTATGACGAGCAAACCATTACGGCGGGCGCCGCACTGTGACACGCCTCACATTGTGGGCATCTGCGGCGTCTCAGCGGCGCACGTGCTCGTGGTGATGGCGCATCGCGGCGAGCAACTCGGGCAGGTGATGGTCGTGCAGCCGGTAGTGCCCGTGGCGGCCGTCCCTGCGGACGGCGACCAATCGATGCTGGCGCAGCACGCGCAGCTGGTGCGACGTCGCGCTCGGACTGAGGCCGACCATCCCGGCGAGCTCGTCGACGCTGCGCTCGCCGTCGACGAGCGCCCAGAGGAGGCGCAACCGGCTCGGCGTGGCGAACACGCCGATCGCCTCGGCGAGCTCCTGCGCCTCCTCGTCGGTGAGGGGCCGCTCGACGGCCGCGTGCTCGCTCGGATCCGGCATGCGAAGACAGTTAACCATTCACTCGACTACATGTGTACATCTGCGCATATGTCGCTAAGGTCAGATCGTGGCCGCCTATGTCCACGAGCACCCCGCCGGCGTCCCGCACGGCCACGGGCACAGCCATGGGCTCGTCGACGAGTCGATCAAGCGCTCACGCGAGGGTCTGAGGGCGGTCGGCCTCGCCCTGCTCGTCCTCGGCCTAACCGCGGCTGCGCAGGCGCTCGTGTTCGTCTGGTCCGGCAGCGTCGCGCTGCTGGCGGACCTGATCCACAACGCCGGTGACGCCGCCACCGCGATCCCGCTCGGGATCGCCTTCGCCCTGCGGAGCGCACGGGCCGAGCGCTGGGCCGGGCTCGCGGTCGTGTTCGCGATCTTCGCGAGCGCGTGCGTGGCGGGCTATGAGGCCGTGCTGCGCCTGATCGACCCGCGCGAGGTCGAGCACCTGGGCGCGCTCGCCGCCGCGGGCGCGCTCGGCTTCGGCGGCAACTGGATCGCGGCCCTGATCCGCACGCGGGCCGGGCGGCGGCTCGACAGCGCCGCGCTCGTGGCCGACGGCGCGCACGCGCGCGCCGACGCCTACGTGAGCCTGGCAGTCGTCGCGAGCGCCGTGGCGCTATGGGCCGGCGCCGGCATCCTCGACCCGCTGATCGGCCTCGCCATCACCGTGATGATCCTCCGCATCACGTGGCATTCGTGGCGGACGGTCCGGCAGGGCCGGCCGGCGGCCTCCTAGGTGTCGGCCGGCTGAAACAGCTCGATCGGGTTGCCGGAGGGGTCCTCGAGCAGGATCTGCCGGCCGCCGGGCCCGCTGACGATGTCGTTGCGGAACGTGACGCCCATGGAGCGCAGTCGCTCGACCTCCGCCGCGATGTCCTCGACGACGAAGTGGATCCGGTTCCAGCCGCCCGGGCCCGGCGTGCGGCCGTCGGGCATCGGCCGTCCGGCGGAACTCGTCGGCCCGCTGAGCAGCAGCCGTAGATTGCCTCGCACGACGTCGGCAAACGCCGGCGCGAAGCCGGTGCGCAGCGTGAACCCGAAATGTGTGGTGTAGAAGGCGACGGCGTCGTCGACGTCGTCGACCATGTAGCGGACGTGAACGAGCTCGTCAGGCATGTTCGGTCACCTCCTGGTCGGTGGTGGTCGGTTCGATCGCCTCGATGAGAAAGCCGATGCGTGTCCACAGCTCGCCGGCGGTGCGCTCGAACGCGGGCAGTGTGTCCTCGTCGCTTCCCGGTTCAAGCGCGGGATCGGGGATGCTCCAGTGGATCTGCTCGGGCCCGCCGTCGAACTCGGGGCAGCGCTCGCGCACGCGATCGCAGAGGCTGATGACGTAGTCGAAGCGCTGGCCGGCGAACTCGCTCAGATGCTTGGAGCGATTCCCGCCGATGTCGATGTCGCGCTCGCGCATCACCCGCACCGCGTTGGCGTGCAACGGCTTCGGGTGGCTGCCGGCGCTCGCGGCCCGGACCGCGCCACCGGACAGGTGGCCGGCCAGCGCCTCGGCGATCTGTGAGCGCGAGCTGTTGCCCGTGCACAGGAACAGCACCCGCGCGACCGGCGCGGCGCGGCGGCTCCGCTCGCGTCGGGGCGACGCCGGCCCAAGGCCCGGGTGCAGCGACGCACCGGCGCTCGACAACAGCTGCCTGCAGCGGGCCAGCTCGAGGACGTAGTAGCTGTCCCGGCCGTCGGCGGCGCTGCGATGGGTCGAGACGAGGCCCCCGTCGCGCAGCCGGCGCAGGTGGTACGAGACCAGGCTCTGGCGCCGCCCTGCCAGCTCGCAGAGCTCGCCGACGCGCCGATCGCTGCGCGCCAACTCGCTCAGCAAACGCCACCGCAGCGGGTGGCCCGCCAGCCGCAGGACCGGCGGTGGCGTAACCCCGCCATTGTGCGCCGGGGCGATCATCCCGAGCACGATACATCAATGTGACTTGATGCGATATGCCCGCGAGTGCCGCTGGGTACAAGCGAGGGATGGTGGCCTCACGCTCCCTGGAGCCGCTCGGCGGGTGGGACCTCGTCTACCGCGGGAGGTTCGAGACGCATCACGGCGGGCACGTGTGGACGGTCGATCTGGACTACTTCGACTTCGCCGAGAAGCTGCACCTGTACCGCGATGGGATCGAGGTTGAGGTGCAGAGGTCGCCAGCCAGGTTCGAGCTGGGCGCGAGCGCCTCGATCAAGGCGTCGATGGGGGTGCTCGGGATGCGGCAGGTCGACCTCGTCGTCGACGGCGAGACGACCACGCTGACGCCGGTCGACGGGACCGCCGAGGCGTGGCGGCTCGGTCTCGAGCGCGAACGTCCCGCGCTCAGCCGGCTGATCGGCGCTATCTCGTGGACGGTGCTCGTTCTGGCACTGGTCTACGAGATCCCCCAGCTGATCGCCCTGATCGGCGGGGTTGTCGGCGTCGACTTCGAGGCCCCGCTGACCCTGCCGGGGGCGGCCAACTTCGCACTCGGCGTCGCCGCGTTAGCCGCCGCCCTGGAGCGAGCGCTGCGTTTGAAGAGCAACCGCTGGCTCGACTGACGAGGCCGGCGCGCGAGCGGATGGGCGGATGGGCGGAGGTGCGAACGACTGAAGACTTGTGGTTGCCATAGGCCCACGAATCCTTCAATCGATGCGATTCCGCCGGCCGCGGAGCTCCGCCGTGCGTCCGGATGCGCTGGCTGACTGGCGCAGAACCCCGGCGAGCATGAGCTACCTTCCGAACATGGACCGCCGCGTCAAGACCCTGCTCTGGATGGCCGCGGGGTGTGCGTTCCTGTTCGCGCTGGTGGTGCTCGGCGCCTACGTCTGGGGCCCCGGTCAGACCCTCGACAACGAGGGTCTCGCCGGCTTGGTGAACGCCAACGACGGCTGGTTCCGCGAGCTCAACTGGCGCATGATCGACTTCGGCGACCCGCCGACTGTCGCGGCCATCACGCTCGCTCTCGCGGCGCTAGCGCTCGTGCGCGGCCGCCCGCGCGTGGCCGTCGCCGTGGTCGTCCTGGTCGCGGCGACCAGCATCTCGGGCGAGCTGCTGAACGTGCTGTTGGCGCATCAGCGCTTCCCACCGATCTTCGATTACCCGGTTGGCCCAGACGCACTGCCGAGCGGTCACGCGACCGCGGCGATGGCGCTCGCCCTCGCCGGCGTGCTGGTCGCCCCGCGGCGCGCCCGCCCGGTCGCTGCTCTGCTCGGGTTGCTGCTGGCGTTGGGGGTCGGAGTCGCCGTCATCTCCGTGGGCTGGCACTTCCCGAGCGACGTGATCGCCGGCTACCTGCTGGCCACCGGCTGGGCGCTCGGCCTGACCGCGGCTCTCTACGAGGCCGACCGCCGCTTCCCCGCCCGGGAGCGCTGGGCGAGCAGAGCGATCGCCCGCGCGAGCGACAAGATCGCGACCGGGGGCCTCGCACCCGCGGCTGCCGGCGCGACCGTCGTCGGCGTGATCGCAACCGCAGGCCTGCTGGCCACCGACGCAGAGGCCGCGACCTGCTTCGTGCGCGAGCACACGGCCTTCGTCGTCGGGGCCGGCGGCATCGCCTCGGCCACGCTGGTGCTGACGATGGCCACCGTCGGGCGCCGCGGCTAACGCCGGCGCACGCGTCCGCGCCTCGCTCG
>CAWFBT010000014.1:0-270886 GCA_963814095.1 uncultured Thermoleophilaceae bacterium
GACGGTCGGGCTCCCGCCAGCGGTCCGCGTCTGTCGGTCGGTCCTCAGACATCCCAGCGGATTCACTCGCGTCGGAGATGCGCGCCAGTTGTCGCTCCCTTGTTCGCCTGCGGTGTTGAGCCTTAACTCGGATCCATCGATGGTTCCCCGCCATGTCGTCGGGTCCGATTCGAGCGAGTCGCAGGGAGCACGGTCAGGCGTCGTTGTTGCTGCTAGGGGTGGTGACGCTGCTGCTCGGCCTGGCGGTGGTGTTGCTTCGCGTTCGGTTCTGCGCTGGGGTCGAAGGGCAAGCATCAGCGGGCGGCGGATCTGGCGGCGGTGTCGGCGGGGCAGGTGATGCGCGATCTGTATCCGCGCCTGTTCGAGCCGCCGGTGTTGGCGAACGGGTTGCCGAACCCGCGGCATGTGCCGCTGCCGGTGTACCTGGCGCTCGTGCGTAAGGCCGCGGTCCGGGGAGCGCGGCGTAACGGGGTGGAGGTGAGCGGCGCGGATGTCAGCTTCCCGGGCGGCGGGTTCGCGCCGACGCGTGTGGCGGTGCGCGTGCGCGGGGTCGCGCGCGTGCGCGTGAAGCAAGACGCGGGCGGGCGCCGCGAGCGAGTCCCTATCGAGGCGCGCGCCGTCGCGGAGATCGCCCCCGATCTGAACGTGCCGCTGGGTATGCCGGCGTTCGGCTCCGGCGGCGGCTACGACGGCCCTTTGGCCTACAGGATGGGCAAGCCGATGCGCCCCGACGTGGCTGCCGCCTTCGACCGCATGGCCGCCGCTGCGCGCGAGGAGGCCGGCCTGTTCCTGTCGATCAACAGCGCCTTCCGCTCCGACGCCGAACAGGCCAGGCTGTTCGCGGCAAACCCGAATCCCAAGTGGGTGGCGCCGCCCGGCACGTCGCTGCACCGCTGGGCGACCGAGCTCGACCTGGGCCCGCCGGCTGCTTATCCCTGGTTGCAGGAGAACCACGCCCGTTTCGGCTTCGTATGGCGCTACAAATGGGAGCCGTGGCATTACGGGTTCGGCCTCAACCCGCGCGACCGCCAGCATCCGGCTCGCTTCGACCAGGGCTCGTGGGAGCCGCCCGGTGGCGACCACGGCCGGGTCAAGCACGGGCTGCCGTCGTTCGTGCCGCCGCAGTTCCACGACCCGATCGCGCGGGCGGCGCTGCGCTGGAACGTGCCGATGAACGTGCTGGCCGCCCAGCTGTACGCCGAGTCCGGCTTCAACCCGTTCGCGAGCAGCCCCGCGGGCGCGGAGGGCATCGCGCAATTCATGCCCGGCACGGCGGACGCATACGGACTCGACAACCCGTTCGACCCGGTCGAGTCGATCGACGCACAGGCTCACCTGATGAGCGACCTGCTCAGGCAGTTCGACGGCAAGGTGGCGCTGGCATTGGCGGGCTACAACGCCGGTGCCGGAGCGGTCGAGCGCTACGGCGGCATCCCGCCCTTCGCGGAGACGCGCGCGTACGTCACGAAGATCCTCGGGCTGCTGGGCGGAGCGGGGGAGATCCCGATCGTTGGTGGATTCGAGGTGAGGCTGGTGGAGTGACTCGCCTGAATCCGATAGGCGGTAAGACTCCGCGCATGGCATGGAGGCTGCTCTGGCCGTGAGCCCACGACAGCGGCGGGTCAAGCCCGACCGGCGCGAGGCGCGCGCCGGCTGGTACGAGCCGCTCGACTGGGTCCTCGTGCGGTCACCGCTGCTGCCGTTCCGGCGCTACCTGGAGCTCGAGGAGGACGAGCGAGCAGAGCTGCCCACGGCGCTGGAGGAGCCGCGCGTTCGCCGTGCGCTCTCGGTGGCCTCGCCGGCGCTCTTCGAGCGCCTCGCGAGCGAGCCGTCCAGTGCGGGCTCGGGGCGGCGCCGCAGGCTCGGGGCGCTCCGCTACCTGATCCGGATGGCCACGCGGCCGACCCCGTACGGGCTCAATGCGGGCGTGGCCCTCGGCCGCTGGGACGAGCGCACCGATCTCGAGCTCGCCGACGGCGACACGGTGCGAGCGCGGCTCGACATGGGCCTGATCGCCAATCTCATCACTGAGCTCGAGTTCTCGCCTCGAGGTGGTGCGTGAGCTCCGCCTCGAGACGCATCCGCTCGTGTCGATCCGGGCGGGGCGGGCCTTCCTGCCTGAGCGCTTCGACGAGGACGGCGGCGCGGTGCAGGTATCGGTCCGGGCGACCCGTCCGGCGGTCCGGGCGCTGTTGCTGGCGGACGGAGAGCCGGTGGGGTTTGCCGACGTCGCCGAGACGCTCGAGACCGAGTTCACCAGCGCGGGCCGGAAACGGGTCGAGGAGCTGCTGCACACGCTGGTTCGCGAGGGACTGTTCCTCACAGAGCTCCGCCCGCCGCTCACGGGTGGCGATCCCGTCCGCCGGCTGCTGCATGTGCTCGAGCCGATCGAGGCTGCCCGGCCCGAGCGCGAGCGGCTCGTCGAGGCGATGGCAGCCTGCGAGCGCTGGAACGAGCTCGGCTACGAGGCGGGCGCGGAGCACTTCCAGGCCCTGCTGGACTCGGCGAGCGCCGTGGCGACCGTGCCGGATCGGATCCCGCCCGTGCGCGTCGACATGCGACGGGAGCTCGCCGGCGACGCCATCAACCGCGAGGTCGCGGAGGAGACCGCGCGCGCCGCTGAGCTGCTGCTGCGGCTGTCACCGCTGGCCTCCGGCGCGGCGTCGCTGAACGGCTACCGGGACCGCTTCGTCGAGCGCTACGGCCCCGACACCGAGGTGCCGCTGCTCGAGCTCGTCGACCCGGAGACCGGCCTCGGCCTGGTCGACCTGCTTCCCGACTATCGGAGCAGGGATCCGGTCGATGACGACGCGCGCCGCCGCGACCGGCGGCTGCTCGCGCTCGCCAGTGGGGCGCTCAAGGACGGCGCGCTCTCGGTTGAGCTCGACGCGGACGCGATCGCCGGGCTCGAGACCGGGGCGGACGAAGACGCCGTAGGTCCGACGCTGGAGCTGGCGGTCTTCGTGACGGCCGGCTCGCGCGAGGACGTCGACAACGGTGCCTTCCAGGTGGTCGTCTCGCCGATGCTCGGCTCATACGCGGCCGGGCGCATCCTCGGCCGCTTCGCGTATCTGTTCGGTGAGCCGGCGGAGCGGGCGCTCCGCGAGGCCGCCGCGCGCGACGACCACCAGCGCGGGCTGCCGGCCGAGCTCGTCTACCAGCCCGAGCGTCCGTGGCTCAACAACGTGATGATCCGCCCGGGCGTGCGGGCGCATGAGATCCCCGTCGGTGCGGCCCCCGGGGTCGGCCGGGAGGGCGTGATCCCGGCGGACGAGCTGCTCGTCGGCGTGAGCGGTGACAGCTTCCACCTGCGCTGGCCCGCCGGCGGCACCTATGTCGACGTGTGCGAGGGACACATGCTCAACCCCAAGGCCGCGCCCGCCGTTGCGGCCTTTCTCGCGCTCATGCGCAACGCCGGCCGGCCCGTTCTGTCTCCGTTCATGTGGGGGTCGGCGCGGGTGCTGCCCAGGCTGCCGCGTGTCGAGAGCGGGCGCGTCGTGCTCGCGCCGGCCAGCTGGCACCCGCCCTTCGATGAGTCCGGTCTCAATGGCGATGACCGGGAGCGCTTTGCCGAGGCGCTTCGCTCCTGGGGCGCCGAGTGGCTGCTGCCGCGCAGGGTGTTCGCCGGCCAGGGCGACCAGCGGCTGCTGATCGACCTCGAGGATCCGGATCAGGTCGAGCTGTTGCGCGGGCTCGTCGCCGGGCGCAAGGGCGACGCCGAGGTCATCCTTCAGGAAGCGCTTCCCGGCGTGGACTCCGCGTGGCTGCCCGGCCCGGGCGGCGGCTTCCTCGTCGAGCTCGCGGTACCGCTCGCCCGGCGCCGCCGCGGCGAACCGGCCGACGAGCGCGCCCTGCCGCCGGCCGGGCAGGCCCCGCCCGCGCGCGCGGCCCGCACGCGCCCGCCGGGGAGCGAGTGGCTCTACGCGAAGCTCTACACGGGCGGCAACACGGCAGTCGAGCTGATCGGGAACGGGTTGCGCGACTTCACGGCCGAGGCGCTCGGCGCCGGCCTCGCCGACGACTGGTTCTTCATCCGCTACAAGGACGAGCAGGGGCCGCATCTGCGCGTCCGCTTCCGCGGCGAGCCCGCCAGGCTCAGCGAACTGCTCGCGCCACGCCTCTACGCGTGGGCCGCGGAGCTGATCGAGCAGGGCGTCTGCCGCTCGCTCGCGCTCGACACGTACGAGCGCGAGCTCGAGCGCTACGGCGGCGAGCAGGCGACGGAGGTCGCCGAGGCGGTCTTCGGCGTGGACAGCCGGCTCGTGGCCGGGGTAATCGGGCTCGACCTGAAGGCCGCCGGCGCCGATGTGCTGCTGCCGGTGCTCACCCTCGAGCGCCTGCTGACCGGCCTCGGCCTCGACGCTCCCCAGCGGCTCGACTGGTGCTCCACGCGCACGGGCGCGCGTCACGAGGTGGTGGAGGAGTGGCGCGAGCACAAGGACGCGCTGCGGGCGCTGCTCGGCTCGGCCGCCGGCCCGCATGGCCTCGGCGGCGAGCCGCTCGCGGCCCTGCTCGACGACTTCGTCGCCAAGCTGCGTCCGCATGGCGAGCGCCTCAACGGGCTGGGTGCGGGCGGCGCGCTCAGCTGGCCCGATGCCGACGCGCTCCACGCCAGCTTCGCCCACATGCACTGCAACCGGCTGCTCGGCATCGACCAGCCGGCCGAGCGCCGCAGCCTCGGACTGCTCCACCGAACGCTCGACAGCCTGGCCCGCGCCCCGCTGGCGCCGCCGGCATGAGGCGCGAGTGGCGCGCGCTCCTGTCGGGTGCGGACGCGGAGCGCGCGCGCTCGATCACGCGCGAGGTGGCGGAGAGGCTGACGACGCCCGAGCTCCTGGAGCAGACGCTCGCAGAGGCCGGCCGGCGACTCGCCGAGGCCGGGGCGCAGGCACGTGGCTGGTCGGGCGCCGGCCTCAGCGGCGCGGCCTCCAGCGCAGCTGTTCTCTGCGCCCAGCTCGACCGCGCCGAACCGGAGGCGGGGTGGGACCGGCGCGGACACGCTGCCCTGTCGGCGGCCGCGGAGGTGGCCGGCGGCAACCACACGACGCTCGGGCTCTACGACGGGATCGCGGGCCTCGGGTTCAGCGCAGCGCTCTTGGCCGGCCAGCGCGCGCGCTACGGCGGGATGCTCGCGTCCGTCGACGACCTCATCATCGGCGCCACCGGACCGCGCTCCGCCGAGCTGGCAAACGCGCGCGGGCTGTCGGTGGCGGACTGGGACCTGATCTCCGGGATGACCGGCGTCGGCGTGCACCTGCTCGGCCGCCGCGAGCTGCCCGCCCAGCGCGACGCGCTCGAGCAGCTGCTCGCAGGGCTGGTCGCGCTTGCGAGCGACGACGGCGACCCTCCGCGCTGGTCGACCCCCCCTGAGCATCTGTACACCAACCTGCGCGAGATCACCCCGGCCGGCAACGTCAACTGCGGCCTGTCGCACGGGGTGCCCGGTCCGCTCGCCCTGATGTCGCTCGCGCTCGAGGCCGGTGTCGAGGTGCCCGGCCAGTTGGATGCCATGCGACGCACGGCCGACTGGCTCGCCGCCCAGGCGCTCCCCGGTCGCTTCGGGTCCGAGTGGCCCGCGGCGGTGCCACTGGCGGACGGCGCGCGCCCCGCGCCGGCGCAGGGCACGGCGCTTCCCGGCTGGTGCTACGGCAATGCCGGCGTCGCGCGCGCCCTCTGGCTGAGCTCGCGCGCGCTGGCCGACACTGGCCTCGCGGTGACCGCCGTGGACGCCCTGTGGGTGGCGCTCGAGCGCCAGCGCGCCGAGCGGCCGCTGAACACGCCGACGCTGTGCCATGGAACGGCGGGCCTGGCGCAGGTGTCGCTGCGGATCGCAGCGGACAGCGGCGACCCGGAGATAGCGAGCGGAGCGCGCGACCTGTGTCTCGAACTGGTCGACCGGTTCGAGCCGGACGCTCCGCTTGGCTATCGCGACGTCACGGCGGGCCGAGACGAACCGCGGCTCGCGGTCGACGACCCGACGCTCCTGGCGGGGGCGGCGGGCACGGCGCTGGTCCTACTCGCGAGCGCTGACGATCACGATCCCGAGTGGGACCGAGCGCTGCTCTTGTCCTGACCTTCCGGAGAGCTCTCGCCTACGGGCAGCCGGTGCAGGTGGCCGCGCTGGTGTCGCACTCGGCGCAGCTGCATTCCGTCGCTCGCATCGGCCGGTCGGCCGACAGGTGCCGATCCGTCGGCTCGAGCTTGACGTCGAGGTCGAAGTCGGCGTCGCTCGACGTCTCGGAAGCGACGAGGGTGGCGGGCGAGGCAGTCACGTGGTGCTCCTCCTTTCCCGGCGGTGCCGGGGTGGCCGAAATGAAGGCCGAGCCTACCCCGAGCTGGCGACTCGCTGCAAGTCTGGGTCACATCTCGATCACGGAGCCCGCGCCTCGACCAGCGTGGCCGCGCTCGATGCGGTCGGGATGACCGCGCTCACCTCGAGGCCGGCCGCGCGCAGCAGCGCGCTGACCTCCTCTGCCGTCCGCATGCCGCCCGAGTGGACCATCATCCAGAGGTCGAGCAGGCTCGTGCCCGAGGCCTCGAGCACCTGCTCGGAAAACATCGGCTCGATCACGAGCAGGCGGCTGCCGGCGGCCATGGCGGCGCGGCAGTTGCGCAGCAGCTCGACCGCGCGCTCGTCGTCCCAGTCGGCCAGCACGTTGCTGACGAGATAGAGGTCGCCGCCCTCGGGCACCGAGTCGAAGAAGCTTCCTGCCACGACGTTCGCGCGCGCCTCGACGCCGCGCTCGCGCAGGTGGGCGCGTGCCCCGTCCTCGGCATCCGGCAGGTCGAACACGGTGCCGGTCGCCTCGGGCACCGCCACCAGGATCTCGGCGAGCAGGCCGCCATAGCGGCCGCCCACGTCGACCACGTGATCCAGGCCGGAGAAGTCGTAGCTCGCGAGCACCGGGCCGGCCTGCGCATCGACGCCCGCCGAGTAGCCGGCCCAGCGCTCCCACAGCCGCGCCAGCTCGCGATCGTGCTGCATCGCGTCGGCGAGGTCCGTTCCGTGGGCGCAGCGGAAGGCGCTCGCCCCGGTCCGCACCGACTCGGTGAGTGCGCCGCGCGCCTCGAGCAGGTGCGGGCTGCCGGCGAACAGCGCCAGGCCCGCCAGCGAGTGGCCATCGTCCTCCTCCGCCAGGAGCGTCGCGCCGACCGGTGTGAGCTCGTAGCGGTCCTCGCCCGCGCGCGCGAAGACACCAAACGCCGTGAGCACCCGCATCAGCCGGGCGAGCTGGCGGCGGTTGGCTCCGCAGCGCTCGGCCAGCTCTTCGCTGCCGAGCGGACCGCCGGCGAGCGCCTGGGGCAGCTCGAGCTCGACGGCCGTGGCGATCGCCTGCGAGACGTTGGCGGCGAGCACGAGGCCCAGCATCCGGGCTCGCGGGTCCACCTGGTCAGCGGCGGGGTCGGCCAAGCGGGCGACACTAGCCCGCGCCGAGCGCCGCAGTCAAACGACTAGGGTCCTCGGTCCTCGTGAGCGAGTCACTGCGGCTGATCTGCATCAACGCCGACGCCATGCCGCTGTTCGGCAAGAGCCGCGACGGTGTGCGCGAGGGCTACGAGCCGGCCGCGGCCGCGCTCGTGGCGGAAACCCTGGGGCGACCGCTCGAATGGGTGTTCACGCCATGGGTCGAGATGATCGAGGGGCTGAACGCCGGTCACGGCCACGCGATCTGGTGCGGACAGGGGATCACCGCCGAACGCCGCCGCCGGGTGAACTTCACCCGGCCCTACGCGGTCTTCGACGAGTCGCTGCTGGTGCGCGCCGGGTCAGGGCTGAGCTCGCCGAACGAGCTCAGCGGGCGCCGCATCGGCGCCATCGCCGGCAGCACGAACATGGCGCTCGCCGAGACGTTCACGGGCGCCGAGCTCATCCCGTTCGGCGGGCAGAGCGATGACGTGTTCGGCGAGATGATCGACGCGCTCCGCGCGGGCGCTGTCGACGGCATCGTGGACGACGACGTGGCGCTCGTGCCGCTCGCGGACGACCGGGACTTCGAGGTCGCCTTCACCGTCCCGACCCGCAACGAGTGGGGGGTTGCCGTGGCGAGGGACAGGCAGGAGCTGCGCGACGAGCTCGACCGTGCACTGGCCGACGCGATCGCCGACGGCCGTCTCGCAGGCTGCTGGCAGCGCTGGCTGCCGGAGCTCCGGTATCCGTTTGGGACCGCGCCGTGACCGACACTGCGCGGCCGCCCTACTTCAACATCGCGGATCCCTCGTTCGTGATCGACTCCGAGGAGGTGCTGGCTGCCCGCGAGGAGAGCTGGTACGTCCGCACGAACTACGGGCTGGCGGTCCTCCGCTACGACGAGGTGAGCGCGCTGCTGAAGGACCGCCGGCTCAAGCAGGGCAGCGCCGCCTGGCCCGCCCACCACGGCGTGACCGGCCCGTTCGCGGACTGGTGGTCGCGAGCGCTGCTCAACCTGGAGGGCGACGATCACGCGCGCATCCGGCGCCTCCTCAACCCAGCCTTCGCGCCCGGCGCGATCAGCGACCTCCGCCCGCGCTTCCAGGATCTGGGCAACGAGCTCGTGGACGCCTTCGCGGCCGAGGGCCGTTGCGAGTTCATGAGCCAGTTCGCCGAGCCCTACGCGGCGCGCGTGATCGCGATCCTGCTCGGCATCCCGGAGAGCGAGTGGGAGAAGATCGCTACCTGGGGGACTGACCTCGGCCTGTCGCTGTCGATCGCGATCCGCGAGGAGCTGCCGCGGATCGAGGCGGCGCTCGAGGGCCTCTACGGCTATGCGGACGAGCTGATCGCCGACCGCCGCAGCGCGCCCAAGGACGACTTCGTGACCCGGCTCGTCCAGGCCGAGCAGGCCGAGGACCGGCTCAGCCACGACGAGCTGCGCGTGTCGCTCGTGCTGCTCATCTTCGGCGGCATGGACACCACGCGCAACCAGATCGGGCTCGCCATGCAGACCTTCCTCGAGCGGCCCGACGAGTGGCGCCGGCTTGCCGGGCAGCCGGAGCTCGCAGAGCAGGCGGTCGAGGAGATCATGCGCCTGAACCCCACCGTCACCTGGGTCACGCGCGAGGCCGTCGAGGACTTCAGCTTCGAGGGCCTCGAAATCGAGGCGGGCACGACCATCCACCTGTTCTCGCAATCGGCGGGCTCCGACCCGCGCGTGTTCGACCCGCCCGGCTTCGACGTAGACGCGGAACGGCCACGGCACTTCGGCTTCGGCGGCGGCCGGCACCACTGCATCGGGCATTTCGTCGCCCGGATGGACATGGGCGAGGCGCTGGCGCTGCTCGCCCGGCGCCTGCACGATCCGCGCGTCGACGGCGAGGTGAGGTCGCTGCCGCGGAGCGGCAACACCGGTCCGGTCGAGCTGCCGATCGCGTTCACGGCGGCGCCGGCGTGAACCGGCTCCACAACTGGTATTGCAATCGCGAGGAGTGGAAGCGCCACGTCCGCGAGGATCTCGTCCCGCCGGCGATCGACGGTGTCGACCTCGGCGGCGCGGTGCTGGAGGTGGGTCCGGGCTTCGGCCCGGCCACGGAGGTGCTGGCGGGCAGGGCGGGTCGCCTGACGGCGCTCGAGATCGATCCCCGGCTGGCGGCGTCGTTGCGTGAGCGACTCGGGGAGCGAGCCGAGATCGTGGATGGCGACGGGACCGCGATGCCGTTCGCGGATGCATCGTTCGACGCCGTGGCCTGCTTCACGATGCTCCACCACGTGCCGTCGCCCGCGGCGCAGGACCGCCTGTTTGCCGAGGTCGCGCGCGTGCTGCGTCCGGGCGGGGCGTTCGTCGGCACCGACAGCCTCGGCGACGGCATCGGCTTCTGGCTGCTTCACATCGGTGACACGAAGGTGATCATCCCGCCGGCCGGGCTGCCGGATCGGCTGGCCGGTGTGGGCCTTCGCGACGTTCAGACCGCGACAGACGGGGCCGCCCTGCGCTTCTCGGCTCGGCGCTAGCCGCGGAATAACGCCACGCCCTTCGCCGTCAGCCTGTCATGGCTGCGGTCGCCCTCACTCGTGCTCTGATCCTGATCGGCGTGCTCCTCGCGGCCGGTTTCCTCACGGCTGCTCCGGCGTCGCCGCTCGCGGCCGAGACCGCCGCGGCGAAGGCGCCATCCGGCGACGCCCTGCAATGGCCCCAGCGCCGCTTCGCTCCCTGTGCGGCGTTCGACGACGCCCGCGGCGACTGGTTCGTCTTCGGCGGGCGCGGCGAGGGTGGCGGCGCGCACTTCGCCGACGTCTGGCGGATCGGCGTCCGCCGCCCGGCGCCGCGCTGGCGCCTAGTCACGGGCGGCGACGCGGCGGGGGCCCCGCCGCCGCTGCGGAGTTGCGCGGCCGCATTCGACCGCCGCGCCGGGCGGCTGCTCGTGTTCGGCGGCTGGGACGGGGTCACGCCCACGAACGGGGTGTGGGCGCTCACGCCGGGCGCCACGCCGCGCTGGCAGCGGCTGTGCGACGGCACGTCGTGTGGCACAGCGCCGTCGGCGCGGCGCGCGTCCCAGGCGGTCTACGACCCGATCGGGCGCCGCTTGCTCGTCTTCGGAGGTCTCGACACGCAGTACCGCAACGACATGTGGGAGCTCGCGCTCGACGGCTCGCCCACCTGGCGACAGCTGCAGCCGGCGGGGCCGCAGCCGCCGCCGCGCGGCGGCCATTCGCTCGTCTACGACCGCCGCGACCGCCGGGTGTGGCTGTTCGGGGGCACGACGAGCGGTCCCGACCTCGGTGACACCTGGACGTTCGACCCGGCCACCGAGACGTGGACGCCGCTGGCGCCGTCCGGCTGTCCAGCCGGCTGTCCGGCAGCGCGCTCCGGCGCCGTGCTCGTCCACGACTCACGGTCCGATCGCCTCGTGCTCCACGGCGGCTGGGAATCGGGGCCGAACCGCTATCCGCGCGACACCTGGACGCTCGACAGCCTCGGCGAGGCACCTGTCTGGACGCGCGCGCAGATCGACAGCGAAGCACCGCAGCGGCGCTACTTCGGGGTGGGCGCGTACGACCGGGAAACGCGCCGGCTGTTCGAGTTCGGCGGCGGCATCGGCGCCACGGCGCTGAAGGACGTCGCCTTCCTCGAGCTGGGCTCGCGTGAGCGGCTCGCCTGGGGCGGGCTGGCCCCGCGCACGCCGCTGACGGCCCGGGACCAGGTCGCCATGGCCATCTCTCAGCGCGGCGATCGCGTGTTCGCCTTCGGCGGCTTTGGCTCCGGGACCTTCCCCGGCCGGCTCGACGCGGGCACACACCTGGCGGACAGCTGGAGCCTGAGACTGACGAACGGCGGCGCGGACTGGCGGAACGTCACGCCGCCGAGTGGGGAGCCGAACCCGCTGCACCGCGAGGCCGCCGCCGTGGCCACTGACACGCGCCGCGAGCGGCTGGTCATGGTCGGAGGCCTCGAGGGCGACGACGAGCTGGCCGACGTCTGGGCCGCCGACCTCGGCCCCGGACCGGCACGCTGGGAGCAGCTGTGCTCACCGACCTCGTGCGGAGCAGGCCCGGGCGCGCGCTGGGGCGGCCAGGCCGTGTACGACCCCGTCGGCGACAGGATCGTCGTGTTCGGCGGCCGGCGCACGGATGGAACGACCTTCTCCGAGACCTGGGCCCTGACGCTGGGTGCGCGCCCGCGCTGGTCACGGCTCGAGGCAGCCGGCGACGCGCCGGCCCCGCGCTGGGGCGCCGCCGCGGGCTATGACCCCGCCGGCCGGCGCATGATCGTGAGCGGCGGTCAGACCGGATCAGACGGCAACGCCATCAGCCGCGACGATGCCTGGGCGCTGTCGCTCGCCGGCGCGCCCGCTTGGACGAGGCTCGCGCCCCCCGGCCCGTCTCCCGAACCCAGGCGCAGCGCCGGCTCCGCCATCCGCGCCGGCGGCGCCGGCGTGCAGCTGCTGGTGGCCGGCGGGCTGAACGCAGAGAACGGCGAGCACTTCAACGACGTCTGGGCGCTCACCCTGGAGGGCGACGACGCACACTGGTCGCGGCTCACGGAATCGACCTGCTCCTCGGCCTCCGCACCCGCGTGCCGGCGATCGGCCGGCGCGGCGTACGACGACGCCCGCGATCGGCTCCTGGTCGCGTTCGGGCGGGACGCTGAACGCTTCTATGACGACACCTGGAGCTTCAGCATGAGCGATGAGCGCTGGCACGCACTCGCGCCGATAGGGTCCGCGCCGTGAGCAAGCCCAAGCGCATCGCGAAGGACCTGTGGCGCTGGACGGCGCGGCATCCCGAGTGGCATCCCGGCGACTTCGGGGCCGAGGTGGCCAGCTTCGCGGCCCGCACGGGTGAGGACACGCTGCTGATCGACCCACAGCTGCCGCCCGAGCCGGACGCCGTGCTGGAGCTGGTCGAGAGCATCCTCGGCGAGCGGCTCTCGATCCTGGTCACGCTGCCGTACCACGTGCGGAGCTCGGAGCTCCTGCGCGACCGCTTCAAGAAGGATGCCGCGACGACGATCTGGGGCCACCCAGACTGCACCAAGCGCATGAAGCGCAAGACCGCCTTCAAGCCGATCGAGCCGGGCACGCCGCTGCCTGCGGGAGTGAGCGCCCACATGGTCGGCAAGCCGCGCCGCACCGAGACGCCGCTGTTCGTCCCGTCGCACAGGGCGCTCGTCTTCGGCGACGCGGTGGCGGAGGAGGGCGGGCGCCTGCGGGTCTGGGCCATGGAGCGAGTGGACGACCGCGTCGAGCGCTTCTACCGCGAGCGCTTCAACCCGACGCTCAAGCCCCTGCTCGAGCTCGACTTCGATCGCGTGCTGGTGACCCACGGGCAGCCGGTGATGAAGGACGGCAAGAAGGCACTCCGATCGGCGCTGCGCTCGAAGCCCTGGTACCACCGGGCCTGACCCCTCTAGGCTGCCGCCATGGCGATCACGACGGTTAACGGAATCGACGAGCTGAAGGCGCTGGTCGGCGAGACGACCGGGCCGAGCGACTGGCGCGAGGTCACCCAGGCCGAGATCGACAAGTTCGCCGAGGTGTCCGGCGACCACCAGTGGATCCACGTCGACGTGGAGCGCGCGAAGACGGACAGCCCGTTCGGGACGACGATCGCGCACGGCAACCTCACGCTGTCGATGGTCGACGGCTTCCGCGATGGGCTGTTCCGCTCCGAGGGCTTCAAGATGGGCGTGAACTACGGCTGGAACAAGATCCGCTTCCCCGCGCCCGTTCCCAGCGGCAGTCGCATCCGCGCGAGCCTCGAGACATTGTCGGTGGACGAGGTCGGGAACGGCTGGTATCAGCTCGTCCAGCGCTGGACCGTCGAGGTCGAGGGCAACGAGAAGCCGGCCTGCGTGGCCGAGTCGGTGGTGCGCCTGCTCGCCTAGAGCCCGCTGGGGCCCTCCACCCCGAGGCCTATCCTCGGAAGTGGATGGCCACGACCGCCACGAGCAGCGAGGAACGCGTCAGGGAGCAGCGCCGCGCGCTGCCGGACGCCCCTGGCGTCTACATCTTCCGCGACGCGAAGGGGAAGGTGCTCTACGTCGGCAAGGCGCGTTCGATGCGCAAGCGTGTGGCCGGCCACTTCTCGAAGCCGGGCGCCCGCGGCGCCGCGGACATGGTCGCCCAGATCGCCGACATCGAGTTCATCGCCACCGAGACCGAGGCGGAGGCGCTGCTCGCGGAGCAGGAGTTCATCAAGCGCTACCGGCCGGTCTTCAACGTCCGCCTGCGCGACGACAAGTCCTACCCCTACATCGGCATCAGCCTCGACGAGGAGTTCCCGCGCATCTACTTCACGCGCGAGCGCCATCGCAAGCGGCGCGCGTACTTCGGGCCCTTCTCGAACGCCAAGCGCGTGCGCGAGACGCTCGACCTGCTCGGCAAGGTCTTCCAGTACCGCACCTGCGACGGACCTCAGCCGGGGCGCGCGAGCGGCAGCCCCTGCCTCGACTACCACATCCACCGCTGCCAGGCCCCCTGCGTCGGCTACATCTCGAAGGAGGAGTACCGCGAGAACGTCGAGACGATCATCGACTTCCTCTCGGGCCGCTACCGGCACATCGAGAAGGCGCTCGACCAGGGCATGAGGAAGGCGTCCGCGGAGCAGGAGTTCGAGCAGGCCGCCCAGTACCGCAACAAGCTGAAGGCCGTGAGCTCGCTGCTCGAGCGCCAGCGCATCTCGAACGAGGCCGTCGGAACCCTCGACGCGATAGCGGTGGCGGCCGAGGGGACCGACGCCAACGCGCAGGTCTTCCAGGTGCGCGACGGCGTCCTCGCCGACCGCCAGAGCTTCTACCTCGAGAATGCCGCCCAGCGCGACGAGTCCGAGGTGGCCGAGGAGTTCGTGCTCCAGTACTACGCGAGCGCAGTGGCCGTGCCGCCGCAGGTTGTCGTCCCGCGCGCCGTCGAGCTGGACGGCACGCTCGCCGAGGCGCTCGCCGAGCGGCGCGGCGCGCCCGTCGAGGTCCGTCACGCCGAGCGCGGCGACAAGCGCCGCATCCTCGAGCTCGCCGAGCGCAACGCGCGGCTCGCCCTCGACCAGGACCGGTTGCGCTCGGAGCGCCGGCGCTCGCAGCGGATCGAGGCCCTCGACGGCCTTCAGCGGGCACTCGCGATGGAGGCGATCCCGATGCGGATCGAGTGCTTCGACATCTCGCAGCTGATGGGCGCGCATCCGGTCGCCTCGATGGTCGTGTTCGAGGGCGGCGCACCGAAGAAGTCGGACTACCGGCGCTTCGGCATCCGGGGCTCCGTTCAAGATGACTTCGCCGCCATGGCTGAGGTCCTCTCCCGCCGTATGGCCCAATACGTCGCACAGCGCGAGCGCAGCCCGCACGACAAGGAGTTCGACGAGAGCTTCGCCTCGGTGCCTGCGCTGATCGTGATCGACGGCGGCAAGGGCCAGCTGTATGCCGGGCTCAGCGAGCTGGGGCCGTTCCGCGACCTCGGCGTGACCGTCGTCAGCCTGGCCAAGCGGATCGAGGAGGTCTTCCTGCCGGGCCGCAAGAACCCGCTCCTGCTCCCGCACGACACGGCCGAGCTGCAGCTGCTGCAGCGCGTGCGCGACGAGGCGCACCGCTTCGCGATCGAGTTCCACCGCGGCCGGCGCGACAAGGCGATGACGCGCTCGATCCTCGACGAGCTGCCGGGGGTGGGGCCGGCGCGCAAGCGCAGCATCCTGCAGCACTTCGGCTCACCGGAGCGCTTCCTGCGCGCGACCCCCGAGGAGCTCGAGGCGGTGCCGGGCCTGCCCGGGAAAGTCGCACGCGACATTCACAACTACGTCAACAAGATTCGGTGACAGAGGCGTACAAAGAACACATCGAGGACTTCGTTGTGATCACCGGCTTCTCCGGAGCCGGCAAATCGCAGGCGATGGCCACGTTCGAGGACGCCGGCTACTTCTGCGTAGACAACCTGCCGCCCGAGATGATCGGATCGCTCGCCGACCTCTTTGGGCACGAGGGCTCCAAGGTCGAGCGCGCGGCGGTGGCGTCGGATGTGCGCGGCGGCGGCTACTTCGACGAGCTGGTGCGCGTCCTCGACGACCTCGACGAGCGCGATGTCCCATACCGGCTGCTGTACCTGGAGGCCTCCCAGCCGGTGCTGATCAACCGCTTCAAGGAGACGCGCCGGCGCCACCCGCTCGCAAACGGCGGCTCGCTCGAGGCGGCGATCGGCCGCGAGCATGATCTGCTGGAGCCGCTCAAGGAGCGCGCCGACGTCAGCATCGACACGAGCGACCTCTCGGCGAGCCGGCTGCGCAAGGTCGTGGCGGACAAGATGCTCCCGCACGGCACGACCGGGAAGCTCGCCGTTACCTTCATGACCTTCGGCTTCAAGCACGGCAGCCCGCGCGACGCCGACCTCACCTTCGACGTTCGCTTCCTGCCGAACCCGCACTACGAGGCGGAGCTGCGCGAGCTGACCGGCCTCGACCAGGCGGTCATCGACTACGTGCGCGAGTCCGACGGGGTGGGCGACTTCTACGACCGCCTGACGCCGCTGCTCGACTACCTGCTCCCGGCCTACGAGCGCGAGGGCAAGTCACACCTCACGGTGGGGATCGGGTGCACCGGTGGGCGCCATCGCTCCGTCGTGGTGGCGGAACACCTCGCCCGGGTATACGAGCAGCGCGGCGACCAGCTGATCGATGTCGTGCACCGCGACATCGACAAGCCGCCGCGGCGGCCCTGAGATAGATTCAGCGGCGCCACCGACTTCGACGAAAGGGAGCACTCGAATGGCCTTGAAGGCCGGCATCAACGGCTTCGGCCGCATCGGGCGCAACGTATTCCGCGCCGCCCACGCGCGCGGCGAGGACATCGACTGGGTCGGCGTCAACGACATCACAGACACGAAGACGCTGGCGCACCTGCTCAAGTACGACTCGATCCTCGGTCCCTTCCCCGGCGAGGTGGACTTCACGGACGACGCGCTGATCGTGGACGGTGACGAGCTCAAGGTCTTCGCCGAGCGCGATCCGGCCGCGCTGCCCTGGGCGGACGCCGGTGCGGACGTGGTGATCGAGTCGACCGGCCTGTTCACGAAGAAGGCGGACGCCGCCAAGCACATCGAGGCCGGCGCCAAGAAGGTGATCATCACCGCTCCCGCGACCGAGCCGGATGTGACGCTCGCGCTCGGGGTCAACGACGACGCCTACGACCCGGACAACCACCACGTCATCTCGAACGCGTCCTGCACGACCAACTGCCTGGCGCCCGTCGCCAAGGTCCTGCACGACAGCGTCGGGATCGAGCGCGGGATCATGACCACGATCCACGCGTACACGGCCGACCAGCACCTCCAGGACGCGCCGCACAAGGACCTGCGCCGCGCCCGCGCGGCGGCGGCGAACCTGGTGCCCACCAGCACCGGCGCCGCCAAGGCGATCGGGCTCGTGATCCCCGAGCTGGACGGCAAGCTGAACGGCATCGCCGTGCGCGCCCCGGTGATCACCGGCTCGGTCGTCGACCTCGTGTGCGAGGTGGCGCGGCCGACGAGCGCGGAGGAGGTCAACGCCGCGTTCGCGGACAAGGCGGACAGCGGCTCGCTCGAGGGCATCCTCAAGTACAACGAGGACCCGATCGTGTCGACCGACATCGTCAGCTCGCCCTACTCGTCGGTCTTCGACGCTCCGCTGACGCTGGTGATCGACGGGCGGCTCGTGAAGGTCATTGCCTGGTACGACAACGAGTGGGGCTACTCGAACCGCGTCGTCGACCTGGCGCAGCGCGTGCTGGCGGGGTCGCCGGTTGCCTGAGCCGGCCACCGCAAAGCTGGGAAAGCGCACCGTCCGCGACCTCGACGTCGCCACAGGCGAGGCGGTGCTTGCGCGCGTGGACTTCAACGTGCCGCTCGAGGACGGGCGCGTCACGGACGACGCTCGCATCCGCGCCGCGCTGCCGACGATCGAGCTGCTGCTCGAGCGCAACGCGCGGCTGGTGCTCTGCTCCCACCTCGGGCGGCCGAAGGGCCGCGACCCGGAGACGTCGCTCAAACCGGTCTCCGATCATCTCGGCGGGCTGATCGACGCGCGCGTGCACCAGGCGCCCGAGGTCGTCGGCCCGGAGGTGCGGCGCGGCGTCGAGCGGCTCGACCCCGGCGCCGTGCTGGTGCTCGAGAACACACGCTGGGAGCGCGGCGAGACCGAGAACGACCCAGAGCTCTCGAAACAGCTGGCGACGCTCGCCGACGCCTATGTGAACGACGCGTTCGGTGCGGCTCACCGGGCGCACGCCTCGACCGCCGGGGTGACCGAGTTCCTGCGGCCGGCCGTCGCCGGGCTGCTCCTGGAGCGCGAGGTCGTGACGCTGCGCTCGATCATCGAGGCTCCCGAGCGCCCGCTCGTGGTGGTGCTCGGCGGCGCCAAGGTGAGCGACAAGGTCGCGCTCATCGAGCGCTTCCTCGACGACGCCGACGTGCTCCTGATCGGAGGCGCGATGTGCTTCTCGTTCTTCCGCGCGCAGGGCATCTCGACCGGCGACTCGCTGGTCGAGGAGGAGGGCGTCGAGCTGGCGCGCAAGGCGCTCGAGAAGGCGGCGGGCTCGCGCTGCCGGGTCGTGCTGCCCGTCGACCTCGTGCTGGGCCGGAGCTTCGACGCCGACACCGAGCGGCGCGAGCAGGACGGCGTCGAGGTCCCCGCCGGCTGGATGGGGCTCGACGTCGGGCCGCGCACGGCCGCCGCCTACGCCGAGGAGATCGCAGCGGCCGGGACCGTCTTCTGGAACGGCCCGATGGGCGCCTTCGAGCTGGCGCCCTTCGCCGCCGGCACGCGCACGGTCGCCGAGGCCGTGGCCGAGGCGCCTGGCACCACCGTGGTCGGCGGCGGCGACTCCGGCGCCGCGATCGCCGAGTTCGGGCTCGCCGACCGCATCGACCACCTGTCGACCGGCGGTGGGGCCTCGCTCGAGCTGCTCGAGGGCAAGGAGCTGCCCGGCGTGGAGGCGCTCGATGACGCCTGATCAGGAGCCGGAGGTGCCGCGCCGGCCCGCGATCGTCGGCAACTGGAAGCTCTGGGGCACGCGCGCGGAGGCGAGCGCGTACTGCACGCGCCTGCTCGAGCTGCTGCCCGACGAGACCCGGCGCCCGGCAGCGGTGGGCATCTGCCCGCCGTTCACGAGCCTCGACCTCTGCGTCGAGCAGCTGGTGGGGAGCGGCGTCTCCGTCTACGCCCAGAACATGCACCAGGCCGAGACCGGCGCCTTCACCGGCGAGGTGTCGGCGGCGATGCTGACCGAGATCGGCGCCCACGGGGTGATCCTCGGCCACTCGGAGCGGCGTCTCTACTTCGGAGAGAACGACCGCGCGCTGCAGGAGAAGCTGCCCGCCGCGCTCGCGGCCGGGCTGCGGCCGATCCTCTGTGTCGGTGAGAGCGAGGACGAGCGCGAGGCCGGCGAGACCGAGCGCAAGCTGCGCCACCAGGTCCAGGAGGCGCTCGAGCGCGTGCCGGACGAGCGCCTGACCGAGATCGCGATTGCCTACGAGCCGATCTGGGCGATCGGCACCGGCAAGGTGGCCACCCCCGACATCGCGCAGGAGGCGATCGCGTTCGTGCGCGCGCTCGTCGCCGGCCGCTCGCGCGAGGCCGCCACGCGCGTGCCGATCCTCTACGGCGGCAGCGTCAAGCCCGAGAACGCGGCCGAGATCCTCGCCGAGCCCGATGTCGACGGCGCGCTCGTCGGCGGCGCGAGCCTCGACCCGGACGGCTTCGCTCGGATCGTCGCCGCCGCCTCGTGACGAAGGGCGTCTGCCTCGTCGTCCTCGACGGCTGGGGGCTCGCCGACCCTGGGCCGGGCAACGCCGTCTCGCTCGCCGACACGCCGGTCTTCGACGAGCTCTGGGAGAGCCGGCCGCACACGACGCTCACCGCCTGGGGACCGGCGGTCGGGCTGCCCGAGGGTCAGATGGGCAACTCGGAGGTCGGCCACATGAACCTCGGCGCCGGCGCGGTCGTCAAGCAGGATCTGCTTCGCATCGACGAGGCCATCGAGGACGGCAGCTTCCTCGAGAACGAGGCGCTGCGGGCCGCCTGCCGGACGGAGCGGCTGCACCTGCTGGGCCTGGTGTCCGAAGGCGGCGTCCACGCGAGCATGGAGCACCTGCGCGCGCTGATCGAGCTGGCCGGCCGCGAGGGCGTCGAGGACGTGGTGCTCCACGCCTTCACCGACGGGCGCGACACGCTCCCGCACTCGGGCGCCGGCTACGTCGCGGAGGTCGAGAGCTGGGGCGGCGCGCGCGTCGCGAGCGTGACCGGGCGCTACCACGCGATGGATCGCGACCGGCGCTGGGACCGGACGAAGCGGGCCTGGGACGCGCTCGTGCTCGGGCGTGCCGAGCACCACGCCGAGACGGGCGAGGCCGCGGTGAACGCCGCCTACGAGCGCGATGAGACGGACGAGTTCATCGTGCCGACGCTCGTCGGCGAGGAGGGCCGGATCCGCGACGGCGACAGCGTGATCTTCTTCAACTTCCGCCCTGACCGAGCCCGCCAGCTCACGCGCGCGCTCGGCGAGCCGGGCTTCTCGGAGTTCGATCGTGAGCAGGTCCCACAGGCCGGGCTCACGACGCTCACCGAGTACCAGGAGGACTGGGACTACCCGGTGGCCTTCCCGCCGGCGCGCCCGGCGACCACGCTCGCGGCGCTGCTCGCCGACCAGGGGCTGGGCCAGCTGCACGTGGCCGAGACGGAGAAGTACGCGCACGTCACCTACTTCTTCAACGGCGGTGAGGAGGACCCGTACCCGGGCGAGGAGCGCCGCCTCGTCGACTCCCCGCGCGACGTCAAGACCTACGACGAGAAGCCCGAGATGAGCGCCCCGGCCGCCACCGACGCGTTCGTCGAGGCCTGGGGGGAGGGCGACTTCAGCTTCGCGATCATCAACTTCGCGAACCCGGACATGGTCGGCCACACGGGCGTGATCCCGGCAGCGGTGAAGGCGATCGAGACCGTCGACGAGTGCCTCGGCCGGGTGCTGGCGGCGGTGGCGGAGACGGGGGGCGTGTGCGTCGTGACCGCCGACCACGGCAACGCGGATCACATGCTCGAGGACGACGGCAGCCCCAACACGGCGCACTCGATGAACCCCGTGCCGCTCGTCGTGACCGCCGACGTCGGCACGCTGCGCGAGGGTGGGGCGCTCGCGGACGTGGCGCCGACGATCCTGGCGCTGCTGGAGTTGGAGCAGCCGGCCGAGATGACGGGAGAGTCGCTGCTCACGTAGGAAGGACGCTGCGCATAGTCTCACTGCGCGTGGCGCCCTTCGACATCCACGCCCGCGACGGCGACGCCCGCGCGGGCGTCATCCACACGTCCCACGGCGACGTTCGCACACCGGCGTTCGTGCCGCTGGCGTCGACGGCGACCGTCAAGTCGCTGCACGCCTCGGAGGTCGCCGAGCTCGGCTACGACATGGTGCTCGGCAACACCTTCCACCTGTTCATCCAGCCCGAGCCCGAGCTGGTCGAGGAGATGGGCGGGCTGCACGAGTTCATGGGCTGGCGGCGGGCGATCATCACCGACTCCGGGGGCTACCAGGTGTTCTCGATGGGGCACGGGTCGGTGGCCGAGGAGATCAAGCGCCGGCGCGACACGCGCCGGTCGATGATCGTCTCGATCGACGAGGAGGGCGTTCGCTTTCGCTCGTACCTCGACGGGCGCGAGCGCTTCATGGGACCCGAGACATCGATGGAGACGCAGGCGAAGCTCGGCTCGGACATCGCGCTCGCGTTCGACGAGTGCACGCCCTTCCACGTCGAGCGCGACTACACGGCCGGCTCGATGGAGCGGACGCACCGCTGGCTCGACCGTTGCGTCAGCTGGTGCGCCGAAAATGCCCCGCCGGGCCAGCTGCTCTACGGAATCGTGCAGGGGGGCGTCTACGAGGACCTGCGCGCGGAGTCGACCGACTACGTCGCCCAGTCGGGCGTGCCCGGAATCGCGATCGGCGGCTCGCTCGGTCAGGAGAAGGAGCAGATGCGCGAGGTGGTCGGCTGGACGGTGGCGCGGCTGCCGGACGGGCCGCCCCGGCACCTGCTCGGCATCGGCGACGTCGACGACCTCGTCCACGCCGTCGGCCTCGGCATCGACACCTACGACTGCGCGACGCCGACCCGGCTCGCCCGCCACGGCACCGCGCTCGTCCCCGACCCCGAGCGCCGCTGGCGGCTCGATCTCACGAAGGGCGCTCATCGCACGAGTCGCGAGCCGATCGACGAGCGCTGCCCCTGCCCGGCCTGTCGCGAGCACACGCGCGCGTACCTCCACTATCTGCTGCGTGCCGGCGAGCTGACCGGCAAGCGCCTGCTGACTCTGCATAACCTGACCTTCATGCAGCGCCTGATGAGCGGCATGCGCGAGGCGATCGAGGGCGGTCGCTACGGCGAGCATGCGCGCGCCGTGCTGGCCGGAGAGGTGCCTTGAGCGTCGAGGGCGGACTTCCATACTGGCTCGACGAGCCCTACGAGCAGCGGCCCGCGCTCGAGGGCCACGTGGAGGCGGAGGCGTGCGTGATCGGCGCGGGTGTCGGCGGGCTCTCGTGCGCTCTGGCGCTCGCCCGCGCGGGCGTCGACACGATCGTGCTCGAGCGCGACACCGTGGCCGGCGGGGCGAGCGGCCGCAACGGCGGCTTTCTGCTCGCCGGCGTCGCGCCCTTCTACTCCGAGGCACGCGAGCTCTACGGCCGCGAGCGCGCGCGTCGCATGTACGCGGCCACGCTCGAGGCCCAGAGGGACATGTACGCGCTCGCGGATGAGCTCGGCGCGGGCGACTCGATGCGGCGCGTCGGCCTGCTGCGCGCGAGCGCGTCGGAGGAGGAGGCCGCGGACGTGGCCCGCCAGGTCGAGGCACTGCGTGAGGACGGCTTCCCCGGCGAGCTGCTGGAGCGCGGCGAGCTGCCGCCCGCCGTGCGACGCTTCGCGCTCAACGGTTGCCTCACGGAGCACGACGGATCACTCCAGCCCGCGCGCTGGATCCGCACGGTGGCGCGTGGCGCCGAGGCCGCCGGGGCGCGCATCTATGACGGCAGCGCGGTCGAGGGGCCGGTGCCCGCACCGGGGGAGGGCGAGCTGCGTACCACGAGCGGGGCCGGCGTGAGCGCCCGCCACGTGGTGGTGGCCGCGGACGGCGCGCTACCGGCGCTTGTCCCCGAGTATGCGCCGCGCGTGCAGGCGCGCCGGCTCCACATGACCGCGACGGCACCGCTGTCCGAGCGCGTGACGGACCGGCTCGTCTACTACCGCTGGGGCTACGAGTACTTTCAGCAGCGCCCCGACGGGCGGCTGCTGATCGGAGGCTTCAGCGACGTCGACGGCGATGGCTCGTACACCGACTCCGCCGAGGGCAGCCCGGCGATCTGGGAGCGAATCGAGCGGCACATCCGCGAGGAGCTGGGGCTCGACCCGGTCATCACGCACCGCTGGGCCGGCGTGGTCGGCTATAGCGACGACCGGCTGCCCTACGTGGGGGAGGTCCCCGGCCGCCACGGCCTGTGGGTCGCGGGCGGCTACTCCGGCCACGGCAACGTGCCGGGCTTCCTCTCCGGGCGGCTGATCGCCGAGGCGATCAGCGGCGCCGGCGACGGCGCGCCGCCGCTGTTCCCTGCCGATCGCTGAGGGGCCGCGATGTCTCCGCGCGCCGCCTCGTGCAGGTCCGCCACGGCGCCCAGCGTGTAGCTCTGATACCAGGCGATCGCGCCGAAGATGAGCACGACGCCGGCGACGACCGCGGCCCATTCCGGCCGGTGCCCCTCGCCGTACTCGCTGATCCCGAGCACCGCGGTGGGCAAGGCGGCGGCGAAGAGCGCGAGCAGAGTGGCCCAATGGCGAATTCTGTCGTTCCGCCGCGTGAAGTTCTGCTGGATCTTGGATTCCCAGGTGAGCGGAGGGTCCTCATCCCCGACCCGCCGTCCGATCTGCTGCTCGAGCACCGCGACCTGAGCCCCCGCCGCAACGGCGCGATGCAGCTCGTCGAGTCGCAGCGCGGCCACGAGCGCCGCGAGCAGGGGTGCGGCGAGCGCGAGACCCACCTGAACGCCCGCGCCCTCGCCGACGGCTTCGACGGCGAACGCCGTCAGGACTCCGATCGCCACCAGCCCGATCTGGAGGGTCCGCTGCATCTGCTCGATGGCCGCCAGCGACTCCTGCCGGAGGGTCTTGTACTCCTCCAATGCGACCGTGACCCATTCGCTGCCCATTCGCACGATCTTGCGCCGATCGCCGGGCCGGGCGTGAGAGAGGGCTCACACTCGATTCGGCTAGCGCGTGTTCTCCTGGATGAAGTCGCGCAGCTCTTGGATCTGCTGGTCGACGTCGTTCGAGTCCGGGGCGTCTACCCCGCCTCCGCTCGATGAGCTGAGGGCGAGCACCACCACCACCACGGCTGCGAGGACTGCCAGCACGGCCAGGAACGTCCCCCAGCGCCTGCGCGAGGCGGCGCGGCGGGCCTCGTCGGGCGACGGGCCGCGCTCGACCGGCGCGGCCGGCGGGCGGGCCGGTATCGGCGCCTGTCCCGGCGGGACGACCCGGGTGGCGGCCATCGCGCGGGTGGCGGCCGTGTCGTCGAGCGCTCGCGTGGCCTCGTAGGCCTCGTCCTGCGTGAGCCGGCGGGTGACCTCGGTGCCCTCGCCGTGGAGGCCCGCCTCGAGAGCTTCGGCCATGTCGAGCGCGGACGCGTACCGGTAGCCCGGGTCCGGCTCGAGCGACAGCCGCACGGCTTGGTCGAGCGCGGGCGGCACCTCGGGCCGGTAGTCGCGGATCGGGGAGACCGGATCCTGCTGCTGCTTGAGCGCGAGCTCGGTCAGCGACGCGTACTCGTGGGGGAGCCGCCCGGTCAGGAACTGGTAGGTGCAGACGCCGAGCGAGTAGATGTCCGAGGCCGGGCCGGCCTCGTCGCCGCGGGCCTGCTCCGGTGACAGGTAGGCGGCGGTCCCGAGGATCGAGCCGACCTGGGTGATGCGGGTCTGCTCGGCCGCCTTGGCGATGCCGAAGTCGGCCAGCTTCGTGATCCAGGTCTCCTCGGCCTGCAGCAGGTTGCCCGGCTTCACGTCGCGGTGGATGACACCGGCGCGGTGCGCGTAGTCGAGCCCATGGCAGGCGTCTCGGACCGCGCGCACGGTCTGGTCGACGTCGAGCTCGCGGCGCTCGCGCAGGAGGTCGGCGCAGGAGGGCCCGTCGACGTACTCCATGACGATGTAGTGGCGCCCGCTCTCAGAGTCCTGGCCGGAGTCGAAGACCTGCACGATGTTCGGGTGCTGGAGGCGCGCGGCCGAGAGCGCCTCGCGGCGGAAGCGCGCGACGAACGCATCGTCGTCGGCGAGGTGCTCGGCGAGCAGCTTCACGGCCACCGGTCGCTCGAGGACCTTGTCGTTGGCCATGAAGACCGTCGACATGCCGCCTGCACCGAGCCGGCGCTCGATCACGTAGCGGCCGGCGACCTGGCTGGGCGGGCTCATCCCTCGTCCCCCTGGGGCGCGAGAACGCCGCCACCCCCGTCACCCTCGTCGGCGGGCGGCTCCTCGGTGGTGGGCGGTGTCGTCTCGGTCTCCGGTGGCGGCAAGGTCTCCGTCTCGGGCGGCGGCACCGTCTCGGTCTCCGGCGGCGGCACGGTCTCCGTCTCCGTCACGACGGGCGGCTCCTCGGTCGTGTCGGTCTCCTGTGACTCGGCGTCCTGGCGCAGCTCGTCGCAGCGCTCTTCGACGAGCGAGAAGAGCTTGTCGAAGCCGTCCTGGAGCGCGGAGCGCACGTCCTGATCAACGCCGTCCGGCAGCGACGCGATCGATTGGTTGACGGCGTCGACGTTGGGGCCGCGCGGACCGGAGAGGATGTCGTCGCAGGCGCCGGCACTGCCGTTGGCGAGCCGGGCCTGGATGTTCTCGAGCTGGCCCTGGAGCAGGACGGCGGAATCCTGCGGAATCGGGTCTCCCTCATCATCGGAGCCGCAGCCGGCAACGGCCAGGCAGGCGCCGAGCAATAGCAACAGGAATGTGCGCTTTGGATGACTCACTGTCCGCTGTAGAGCCGGGCGGCCAGGACCGAGGGGAGACCTGCCGCCTCGATCGCTCCGGCGGCCTCGTCGATCGGATATTCGACGCGGTGCCAGCGCGCGGTCCACGCCTCTGTGTCTAGCAGGAGCCACGCGGCCCTGGGGTCACCATCGCGTGGTTGGCCGACGCTGCCCGGGTTGATCAGCCACTCGCCGGCGGACATATCGGCGTCGTCGCCGTCCTGCGCCTGGCCGCCGTCGACCTCGCCGCTGGGGGCGCGTCCGAACCAGAGCGCGACATGCGAGTGCCCGATTGCAGCCACACGGCTCGACATGAGATCCATGCACTCGTCCGCCTGCCAGGTCGACAGGACGTACTCCCAGACCGGGTCGCGCGGGCTGCCGTGATACAGCCCCGGCTCGCGCTCGGGGTCGGAGGCGGGCCGGCCGCGCAGGAACTCGAGTGTCTCCGCGCTGATGTGCTCGCGCGTCCAGAGCGCGGCGGCGGCGGCGCTCGAAGAGAAGTCTGAGATCGGGATGTCCTTGGTCACGACCAGGTCGTGGTTGCCGGCGAGGCAGACCGCGCAGACGTCCCGGGCGAGCTCGACGCAGCCGTCCGGATCGGCGCCGTAGCCGACGAGGTCGCCGAGGCACCAGATCTCATCGATGGTCTCTTTCTCGATCGCGGCTAGGACCGACCTAAAGGCCGGCAGGTTGCCGTGGACGTCCGAGAGCAGAGCGATTCGCATGGGGGTGGCTTCTACGATGTCCCGGGATGGGGCGTTTGCGGCTGCCGCTGGCGATCCTGGTCGCGGTGGCCGCCGCCGGCGCCGCGACTTTCCTGCTGCGCCCGCGCTCCGGCCTAATCGAGCCGGTCCCGGTGGACGTGGAAGCGTACTTTACGTCCCTGCAGCTCGACCGCGCCGAGGATTTCCGCAGCGTTCAGCGGCTGCTCGGGATCGGCGGGATCGTGGTCAGCACGGGCGCGCTCGTCCTGCTCGCCTGGCGGCCGCCGCAACAGCTGCTCGAGCGGCTCGGCAGGCGCCCGCTGCTCGGCGCCGCCGCCGCTGGGGCCGGGATCTCGGTGTTGCTCGTGGTGGTGAGCCTGCCGATCTCCGCCTGGCAGCGCTCGCGCGCGCTCGACGTCGGGCTTGCAACCCAGTCGTGGCCGGACTGGGCCGTCGACGTCCTCAAGTCGAGCGCGATCGATGCCGTCTTCGCAGCCGCCGGCGGGCTGCTGGCTCTGGTCCTGATCCGCCGCTTCCGGCGAAACTGGTGGATCCCCGCCTCGGGCCTGATCGTGGCCTTCGGCGTGATCACGATCTGGCTCTGGCCGGTCGTGATCGACCCGCTCTTCAACGACTTCGAGAAGCTCCCCGACGGGCCAGTGCGCCGAGACGTGGTCGAGCTGGCGGACAGAGCGGGCGTCGACGTGGGCGAGGTCTATCGGGTCGACGCGAGCCGCCGCACCACCGCCGCCAACGCGTACGTCGGCGGCCTCGGGCACAGCAAGCGCGTCGTGCTCTACGACAACCTGCTGGACGACTTCCCGCGCGCCGAGGTGAGGCTCGTAGTGGCTCACGAGCTCGGCCACCAGAAGCACAACGATCTGCTGCGCGGGCTCGCCTGGCTGGCGCTCGTGGCGCCGGCCGGGACGTTCCTGGCGCAGCGGCTCGCGGAGGCCTTCGGGCGCCGCTATGGCCTCGGCGACCCGGCGCTGAAGCCGGGGCCGATCGTGCTGCCGGCGGTTGCGCTCGCCGTGACGCTCGCGTCGCTGCTGTTCGGCTCCGCCTCGAACATCCTCTCGCGCCAGGTCGAGGCCCGCGCTGACGCGTTCGCACTGCGGCTGGCGGGCGACCCCGCCGCGTTCGAGGACTTCGAGAAGCGCATCGCGGTCCGCAACGTCAGCGACCCGAGCCCGCCCGCGCTCACCCAGTTCCTCTTCGGGACGCATCCGACGACGATCCAGCGGATCGGGATCGGCGAGGCCTTCCGGGAGGGCGAGGGCCGTTAGGCCTGGCTAAGGTGCCGCGCCCGTGTCCCGCCGTGCCCTCCTAGAGCGCGTCGTCCGCGAGCTCGCCGGCTTCGAGCGGCCGTCCGCTTCGGACGGCGAGCGCCGGGCGGCAGAGTGGATCGCCGCCGAGCTGCGCGAGGCGGGCTGCCGCGATGTGCGGGTCGAGGAGGAGCGCGCGCACGGCGGCTACTGGTGGCCGCTCGGGCTGCTGAACGCCGGCGCTCTCCTCGCCGCGCTCGCCGGCGGCCGGCGCGCCGCCGCGCTCACCGGCGCCGCCGCGGCCGCGGCCGTCTACGACGACGTCGGCGGCGGCCGGCTCTGGTTCCGGCGCTCCACGCTGCCGGCGCGGCCCACCTGGAACGTCGTCGCCGAGGCGGGCGACCCGCAGGCGCGGCGCACGATCGTCGTGCTCGCTCACCACGACGCCGCCCACAGCGGCCTCATCTTCCACCCGGCTCTGCCGCGCGTCGGCATGAAGCTGTCCCCGCGGCTGCACGAGCGCGCCGAGCAGAGCGTGCCGATCCTGTACGGCACCTTCGTCGGCCCGGTCCTGCTCGCCCTCTGGGGCCTCTTCGGGGTGCGCGCGCTGCGCGCCGCCGGCAGCGTGTTCACGCTCGGCGCCGCCGCTGCGATGGCGAACATAGGCGCGAGCCGGGTGGTGCCCGGGGCCAATGACAACCTGAGCGCCGTCGCGGTGGCCGTCGCGCTCGCCAGGGCGCTGCGCGAGGACCCGCCGGCGGGCGTGCGGGTGCTGCTCGTCTCGACCGGTTCCGAGGAGTCGTTCATGGAGGGGATGCAGGCGTTCGCGAAGCGCCACTTCCCGAGCCTTCCGCGCGAGACGACTGAGTTCGTCTGCCTCGAGTGCGTCGGCTCGCCCCAGCTGTGCGTGGTGGAGGGGGAGGGGATGCTGCGCATGCGCCACTACACCGGCGAGACGCGTGAGCGCCTGGCCCGCGCGGGCATCGACGCCGGCGTCCAGCTCACGCGCGGCCTGCGCACCGTGGCCGCCACCGACGCCCTGATAGCGCTGCGCGCCGGCTACCCGACCTGCCTGCTCGGGGGAGTCGACGAGACCAAGTTCCCGTCCAACTACCACTGGCCCTCGGATACGCCCGACAACCTCGACTGGGACAGCGTCGAGGGCGCGCTGAGGGTCTGCGAGGAGTTCGTGCGCGGCCGCGCCGCGGCGGCCTAGCTCGTCTCGCTCGACTCCCCGCCCGGGCCGAACTCGGGCAGATCGCGAATGCCCTCACGGGTCCGCCACTTGGAGAAGTTGTCCTCCATGGCGTCGATCAGCTCGCGCATGAAGCGCGGCGACAGGTTGACCCGCGACACCACGACGCCGGGCACCTCGCCTTCCTCGACCTCGTGGTCCACGCGCGCAAACGTGATCGTGAACTCGTAGTCGGAATGGGAGACGTTGGCGAAGTTGGCGTAGTGGCCCGCCATCGTCTCCGGGTCGGTGTGGATGTTGAAGTGGCGCTCGCCGTCGTCAGACACGCGCGTAGTATCGCACCCGCCCATGCGGATCTCGGTGATCGCCGTCGGCCGCCTGCGGCCTCCTTTCCAGGACGACGTCGAGCACTACCGGAAGCTGCTCGCCGGCCACGTGAAGGTCGATCTCGTCGAGGTCCGCCAGGACGAGAAGGTGGCGCCGCGCGTCCCCGAGCGCTCCTTCAAGGTGCTGCTCGCGAGCGACGGCCGCACGTTCGACTCGGTCGCCTTCAGCGACTGGCTCGAAGAGCGCCGCCAGGCCGGGCTCGACCTCTGCTTCGTGATCGGCGGCCCGCGCGGACTCGAGCTCGACGCGGACATGCGCCTGTCGCTCGGCTCGATGACGCTGCCTCACCAGCTGGCGCGGGTGGTCCTGCTCGAGCAGCTCTATCGTGGCCACAAGATCCTCGCTCGCGAGCCGTACCACTACTGACCTCATGGATCCCGTAGCCCAGCTCTCCAGCGCCGTCGAGGAGACGGCCTCGAACCTCGCCGGTAACGGCAGCCTGGCCGCCACGCGCCTCGACCGTCCCAAGAAGGCGGACTTCGGCGACTACTCGTCGAACGCCGCGATGCTGCTCGCGCCGACGCTCGGCGAGCAGCCGCGCCTCGTGGCGGAGCGGCTGGGCGACGCCCTCGGCGAGCGGCTCGGCGACGCCGTCGAGCGCGTCGAGGTGGCGGGGCCGGGCTTCCTCAACCTGTTCATGGCTGACCGCTGGTACCTCGAGGCGCTCGCCGGGATGCTCGAGGCCGGCGCCGACTTCGGTCAGGGCGACTCCGGCGAGCGCGTCAACGTCGAGTTCGTGAGCGCCAACCCGACCGGTCCGATCACCGTAGCGTCGGCTCGCCACGCCGCCTACGGCGATTCGCTCTCGCGCGTGCTCGAGCGCGCCGGCAACGAGGTCGAGCGCGAGTACTACATCAACGACACCGGCACCCAGGTGCGGCTCTTCGGCGAGTCGATCCGGGCGCGGGCGCGCGCCGAGGAGCCGCCTGAGGCGGGCTATCTCGGCGAGTACGTGACCGAGCTGGCCGGCCGCATCGACGCTGCCGCCGACGCTGATCCGGACGAGCTCGCACGACGCGGAATCGAGCTGCTGCTCGCGGGCGTACGCGCGACGCTCGAGCGCTTCCGGGTCAGCATGGACGAGTACTTCTCCGAGCGCAGCCTGCACGAGTCGGGTGCGATCGAGGACGCGCTGCGGCGGCTCGAGGAGCAGGGCCACGTGTACGAGCACGAGGGCGCGCTCTGGCTGCGCACCAGCTCGTTCGGGGACGACAAGGACCGCGTCCTGCGCCGCTCGAACGGCGAGTACACCTACTTCGGCTCGGACATCGCCTACCACGTCCACAAGCTCGGGCGCGAGTACGACCGGGCACTCGACGTCTGGGGCGCGGACCATCACGGCTACATCGGCCGCCTGCGGGCCGCCTGGCAGGCGCTCGGCGGCGACCCGGACAGGTTCGAGATCGTGATCATGCAGCTCGTCAGCCTCACCGAGGCGGGCGAGCGCGTGAAGATGTCGAAGCGCGCCGGCGCGATCGCGACGCTCGACGACCTGCTCGACGACATCGGCGTCGACGCCGCGCGCTGGTTCCTCGTCTCGCGCAGCCACGACACGACGCTCGACCTCGATCTCGACCTGGCCCGCCGGCAGTCGCAGGACAACCCCGTCTACTACGTGCAGTACGCCCACGCGCGCATCGCCTCGATTCTGCGAAAGGCGGGTGAGGAGCGCGTCGAGGCGGCGCTCGCGGCGGACCTGCGCGTGAGCGACGAGCGCTTCCACCCGTCTGCGCGCGCGCTCGTCAAGAAGCTGCTCGAGCTGCCCGGCGAGGTGCGCGAGGCGGCCGAGCGGCGGGCGCCGCACCGGCTCACGACCTACGCCACCGAGACCGCGCAGGACTTCTCGGCCTTCTACCGCGACTGCCGAGTGGTCGGCGCGGCCGCCGAGGGCGGCGACGAGGACGTGCGGCTCGCGATCTGCGTGATGGCGAAGCGGGTGCTCGCGCAGTCGCTCGACCTGCTCGGGGTCGAGGCACCCGAGTCGATGTAGGGCGCCAGCTACTCTCCTGCGCCGCATGCGACTCGCACTCGCGCTGGCCCTGCTCGGATTGCTGATCGCTGCCGCTCCCGCGGCGGCGGTCGACCGCTACGTGCCCATCAAGGTCGGCGCAGGCGCGGGACCGGCGAAGTACGACCGCGTCTTCGTGCAGCAGCTGGGCCCGAGGCGCCACGACCGCGTGATCGTGCTCGTGCCGGGGACCAACGGCGGCGCCGGCGGCATCACACCGGTTGCCCGCGACATCGTCGCGCGCGTGCCGCGCACCCAGGTCTGGATCGTCGACCGCCGCGAGCAGGCATTCGAGGACACGTCGGTGTTCGCGGGCGGCGACCCGGCGGCGGCGCAGGACTACTACCTGGGCTTCAAGTACAGGCGGGTGCTCGGCACGGACGCGAAGTTCGTGGCCGAGTGGGGTCTGCGCCAGCAGCTCGAGGACCTGCGCCACGTCGTCCAACGCGCGCGCCGCGGCGGGCGTGAGGTGATCCTCGGCGGCCACTCCGCCGGCGCATCGACGGCTGTGGCGTATGCCGCCTGGGATTTCGGGGGCCGCCCGGGCTACCGCGATCTCGCCGGCCTCGTGCTGATCGACGGCGGCCTCCTCGGCAGCTTCGCGTCGTCGAACCTGAGCCGGGCGCGCAGCGAGCTGGAGCAGATCCGGGCGGGTGACGTCTTCCTCGACCTGCTCGGCGTCGGACTGCCCGAGATCAACGGCATCTTCGCGCAGGTTGGCGCGCTCTGGGCCTACAAGCGGCCCGACGAGCCGTCGGTGCTCCAGCAGTACCCGCCGCTGCCCGCCTTCCTGAAGCCGCCCTTCCCGGTCACGAACGAGGCGCAGCTCGGCTACGCCTTCGACGAGACGACCGCCCCGGACGCGCTGTCGCTGATCCATATCCGCGCCGGGGAGCTCGCTGCGAGCGGCGACCCGCGCGGCTGGCAGGACGGCGAGGTCACCCCGATCCGCCGGTTCGCACGTGCCTACGCGGCCGACGGCCCGAACGCGACCGAGTGGTACTACCCCCGCCGGCTGCTGCTCGACATCGACGCGGCCAGCTCGCTGCGCCAGACGCCGGCGGCGCGCTTCCTCGGATTGCGTCTCCGGCACGGCCGGAAGATCGACGTGCCGCTCTACGCGTTCGGCACCTCGATCACCAAGGGGCGGGTGGCGCGCGGAGCCAAGCGCCTCGTGCACACATCGCGGATCAGGAACTTCTCGATCGTCGACGACCGCGGCACGAGCCACCTCGATCCGCTCTCGGCCGCGCCCAGGCGCAACGACTTCCTGAAGTCGGTCGTGCCCTTCCTGCGGCGACTCGCCCCCTAGCCGCTTGTATACGGAGGCGTGATGAGCCCTCCGCAGCGCGCCCGCGTCGCGGTCACCGCGATCTTCGCCCTCAACGGGGCGCTGTTCGCATCGATCTTCTCGCGCCTGCCCGCGATCCAGGAGCGGGTCGACATCGGCGACGGGGCGCTCGGCCTCGCGCTCTTGTGCTCGATGGTCGGGCTGCTCTCGAGCCAGATCGTGACCGGCCCGCTGATCACCCGCCGCGGCAGCCGGCCGCTCGTTGTCATCGGCGGCCTCGGCTACGCGCTCGGGCTCATCCCGGTGGCGCTGGCCGAGTCGTGGGGGGTGCTCGCCGCGAGCTTCCTGTTCGTCGGCTTCTCGAACGGCGTGCTCGACGTCTCCATGAACACGCACGGCCTGACCGTGGAGAAGCAGCTCGGCCGGCCGATCCTGTCGACGCTCCACGCCGCGTTCTCGTTCGGCGCGCTCGGCGGCGCCGCTGTCGGCGGACTCGTCGCGAGCGCCGGGCTGGGCGTCGAGCCGCACCTCTTCACTGTCGCCGCCGCCGGCGTCGTCGCCATTCTCGTGGCGGGCCGCTTCCTGCTCCCACCCGGCGCGGACGCCGCTCCCGAGGGTCCGATGTTCGCCGTGCCGAGCCGGGCGCTGCTGCTCGTCGGGGCGTTCGCCTTCTGCGTCCTGCTGAGCGAGGGCGCGATCAACGACTGGTCCGCCGTCTACATGGAGAGCGAGCTCGGCGCGAGCGAGGGCGCCGCCGCCGCCGGGCTCGTGGCGTTCTCGCTGACGATGGGCATCGGCCGGCTGTTCGGCGACCGCCTCAACACCGCGATCGGCCCGGTACGGCTGGCGCGCGGCGGAGGCGGGCTGGCGGCGGCCGGGATCGGAATCGCCCTGCTCGCGCAGGAGCCGCTGCTCGCGGCGTTCGGATTCGGGTGCGCCGGCTTTGGGCTGTCGGGCCTGTTCCCGATCGCGCTGCGCGCGGCGGCCGCGAAGGGGGAGACCGCCGGCCCGTCGGTCGCCGCCGTGTCGGCCGGCGGCTACCTCGGCTTTCTCGCCGGGCCGCCGATCATCGGCGGCGTCTCGGAGGTCGCAAGCCTTCGGGTCGGACTGCTGCTGCTCGTGCTGCTGTGCTGCGTCGCCGCGCTGCTCGGCCCGGCCGTTCGGATACAGAGCGCGGCGCGTCGTTAGCCTGCCCGCCCATGCGGATCTGCCTGATGATCGAGGGCCAGGAGGGCGTCACCTGGGAGCAGTGGCGCGCGCTCGCCGCCGCATGTGACGAGCACGGCTACGAGGGCCTGTTCCGCTCCGACCACTACATGTCGGTCACCGGCCAGGCCGACGGTGGCTCGCTCGATGCGTGGACCACGCTCGCTGCTCTCGCGGCGGTCACGTCGCGGGTCAGGCTCGGGACGCTCGTCTCACCGGCGACCTTCCGCCATCCGTCGGTGCTCGCCAAGTCGGCCGTCACCGTCGACCAGGTGTCCGGCGGCCGAGCCGAGCTCGGCATCGGCGCCGGCTGGCTCGAGGCGGAGCACCGCGCCTACGGCTTCCCGTTCTCGGACATGCGCACGCGCATGGACCTGCTGGCCGAGCAGATGGAGATCATCGCCCGATCTTTCGCCGACGAGCGCTTCTCGTACAAGGGCGAGCACTACGAGATCGAGGACCTCGACGCCCGGCCGAAGCCGGTCCAGCGGCCACGCCCACCGGTGATCGTGGGCGGGCGGGCAGGCCCGCGCAGCCTCGCGCTCGCCGCACGCTGGGCGGACGAGTACAACACCTTCAGCGCGTCGGTCGACGAGATCCGCGAGCGTCGTGACGCCTTCGCCGTGGCGTGGCGGGAGGCCGGCCGCGACCCGGACGCGTTCCGCTTCAGCGCGATGGTCGCCGTCCTCGTCGGCGCCGACGAGCGCGAGCTCAGCGATCGCGTCGCGCGGCTCGCGGAATGGCAGGGACGCGAGCCGGCGGAGGTGCTCGACAGCCTGCGCGGCACCGGCGTGGTCGGAACGGTCGACGAGGCGGCGGAGCGGCTCGCCGAGCTCGAGGCCGCCGGAGCGCAGCGCGTGATGATCCAGCACCTCCTGCACGACGATCTAGACGCGGTCGAGCTGATCGGGCGCGAGCTGATCCCGCAGGTTGCCGGCTAGATCTCGTTGAAGAAGTTGATGCCGAGGTCGTCCATCACCTGGAGCGCCTCGGAGTTCAGGCGCGTCAGCTCGTTCGTGTAGAGCAGCACGCCCATCACGATCAGCACGACGCCGGAGACCAGTGTGATGGCGGTGTAGTGGTTGCGGAAGAAGCGGAACACGCCCGCGAAGGTCGTGAACGCGAGCGCGCTCAGGATGAATGGGACGGCCAGGCCGAGGGCGTAGAAGGCGAGCAGCACGCCGCCGCGCCCGACGGTGTCCTCGGTCGACGCCGCGGTGAGGATGGCGCCGAGCGTCGGCCCCGTGCATGGGAGCCAGGCGACTGCGAACGCGAGTCCCGCGATGATCGGCCCGCCCGTGTGGGCGCGCCGCATCAGCTCCTCCGGGCGCCACTCCCTGTTCAGCTTGGGGACGAACAGCGTGGCGATGAAGAGGACGCCGAGCAGCCCGATGATGATGCCCGAGATCTGGCGCAGCAGCTGGCGGTTGTCCTGGAGCGTCTGGCCGAGGCCGGTGGCCGTCATCCCGAGCGCGACGAACATCGCCGTGAAGGCGAGGCAGAAGAGCAGCGCCGGGCCGAGCACTCGCATGCGCCCCTGCCCCTCCTGGATGTCGGCGAACGAGACGCCCGAGATCGTCGACAGGTAGCCCGGCACGAGTGGCAGCACGCACGGGGAGACGAAGGAGATGAAGCCGACGGCGAAGGCGGCCACAACCGTGGTGTCGACGGTGCTCTGCGCGATCACAGGTCGTAGCGCTCCATGTCGCTGTCGACGCGGCTGCTGTCGGCCGCCGCGGCGGGCGCGGGCCCGCTGCGGCGCCGGCCGTCGCCGCGCCAGCGCACCACCGCGAAGGCGATCCCGCCGGCAGCCAACAGGATTCCGAGCGCCGGGATCACGTAGACGAGCACGTCGCCGAGGTCATCGTCGCCCTCGTCGCCGGGCAGCGCCAGCACCTCCTCGCCGAACTGCGCGACGAGCGCCTGCTTGATCTCGTCCTTCGAGCGGCAGTCGTCGATCAGGCCCTCGATGTACTCGCGCTCGCGCTGGGCCTGGGGCGCCTCGGTGGCGAGTGCGAGCGGGGTGCCGCAGACCGGGCACATGACCTCGTCCTCGAGGTCGGCGAGCGTCGTCTGCGGGCAGTTCTGGGCGAGCGCGGCGGGCGCGGGCGCGAGCAGCGCGAGCAGGGCGGCGCCCGTCGCTGCGGCGCGCCTCACGTCTCCTCCAGCAGCGGCGCCACCTCAGTCCTCATGAACGCGTCGTCGACCGGCCCGCGCCTCACCGCCGCGATCCGGCCATCGCGGTCGATCACGAAGGTCTCGGGGTAGGCGACGACTCCGTAGCTCTCGAGTGCGTCGCCATCCTTGTCCTTCAGCATCGGATAGGTGAGGTCGTACTCGTCGATGAAGTCCTGGGCGTCGCCGGTTACGTCGAGCACGTCCACGCCGAGCACGGTCCCGCCCCCGCCGGCCATGCGCTTGTGCCAGCGCTCGAGCAGCGGCGACTCCTCGCGGCAGGGCTCACACCACGAGGCCCAGAAGTTGAGGACGACGACCTCGCCCCGGTAGTCGGCAAGCGAGCCGTCACCGCCGCCGCTCAGCTTGGGCAGCTGGAGCGCGGGCGCCTGCTCGAGCTCGCCGCGGGCGAGGGCGTCCTCGACGCTGCGGTCCGGCTCGTTCTGGGAGAGCCCGTACGCGAGCAGCGCAACGAGCGCCAGAACGGCGCAGACGATGGCGATCGAAACAGGGGTGACGACCCTCCTCATGGACCGCCACGAACCTTAGTGTCGGGCTGGAATCGCTCTTCGACGCTGACGTGGCGCGGCTTCAGCGCGGGGGCGGCAGCCGGTACCGGGCGACGTAGGCGGCGTTCCCTGCACAGCCCGCCAGCACCACGCGGCGTGAGCCCGAGCTCACGACGGCGTTGACGCTCACGCCTCGCGGTCTGGCGATGCGGATGAGGCCTCCGCGCGCGAAGCGGTCGTTGGGAGCACCGTCGGCCTGCAATTGCGCCAGGCTGGATCCGACACCGACGGTCAGCGCGCCCGCTGGGGTGGACGTCGCTCCGCAGGTCGTGTCGTTGAAGCCTGGTAGACCCGGAGTCACCGCCAGGCCGTCGCCGCCGTAGGAGGTGTCAGGCGCCCCTGGCGTGTCAATCGAGTGCTCAGAAGCGCGCCGCCGGGGCCTATGGATCCGTCTCCCGTCACCATGATCCGACCGCCCGAGACGAGTGTCATCGCACACGGGAACCATTGCGCGAAGCCGCCGCCGGGTCTCGTGAACGCGATCTCGACGTGGCCGCCGTCGCCGAACCCCTGCGCAAACCGGCCCCTGGACGTCAGCTGGAACACACCGGCGCTTCCGTGCCCATCGGAGCCGATGTAGTCGAGGTGCCCGAACCCGACGATCTCGCCGCCGGGGGTGGTCGCGAGGCGGTCGACGCCGGCGCTCGCGGCGAGATCGGCGTTCCAGAACAGGACCTGCGCGAGGCCGCGGCTGCCGAACCCGCGGTCCGGCTCGAAGCTGCGACCGCCAAGGCGGTCAAGGCATTCCAATCCGCCAACGGCCTGGAGGCCGATGGAGCGGTCGGCACGAAGACCTGGTCGAAGCTCGTCGTGCCCGTTCGGCGCGGGCAGAGCGGCGAGCCGGTGCTCGCGGTCCAGGAGCTCCTCGGGATCGCGGCGGACGGCGAGTTCGGACCCGAGACGGAGAAGGCCACGCGACGCTTCCAGAAGCGCGTCCACCTCGCGGTCGACGGCGTGGTGGGCCCACACACCTGGCAGCTGCTGGTCGTCGAGAGTCAGGGCCGGGGCTAGAATCCGCCGCTCGACGCGGACGTAGCTCAGTTGGTAGAGCGTCGGCTTCCCAAGCCGAAGGTCGCGGGTTCGACCCCCGTCGTCCGCTTTATGCGACCGTCGTGAGCGCCGAGACGCGGCGGCTTGCACGCTGCTGGAATGCACCAGCGCGCGCATGGACGATCTCGCACCCCGCCGCGCGGCCCATGGCGAGGACTGGGCGGCTGCGCCGGTTTCTTGACAGGCGGCGGAACCGCCCCGAGGATCGGCGAAAGGAGGAGTCTCGGCGCGCAGGCCGGGCTCGACACGAGACCAGGAGGTACGCACCATGCGCGTCCCATTCAGGCGCGGGCGTCCATCGCCTGCCATGGCGGTGGCATTCGTTGCACTGCTCGCGGCGCTCTCCGGCACGGCCGTCGCCCTGCCCGGCAGCAACACCGTCGACTCGGGCGACCTAAGGCGAGGCGCCGTGAAGAACTCGGACATCGCGCGGGGGGCGGTGACCGGATCGAAGATCCGGAACGGCGCCGTCACCGGGTCCAAGATCCAGAACGGGACGATCACGGGCGCGAAGCTCGCCAACGACACAGTTACCGGGGCGCAGATCAACGAGAGCACGCTGGGGACGATCCCGCGCGCCGAGCGCGCGAACACGGCCGGCACGGCCGAGAGCGCGAACACGGCCGGGGGCCGGCGCACGGCCGGGAACGCGAACACAGTTGGCGGGCACGCGGCCAACAGCCTCGTGCGAGTGGCCTTTGCGGGCGCCGACAGCGACGCTCTGGTCGGCGAGAGTGGCACCGCGCTCTCCACCGCGATCACGGCGCCCAGTGCCGGCTTCCTGGTCATCAACGCGGGCTCCGATGTCACCAACGTGCCGGAGCCGGTTGCCGACGTGGCGATCGAGTGCTCCATCGAGGTCGATGGAACCGAGTCGCTGCCCTCGGTGCGAATCATCTCGCTCGGCGCCGACAACACGGAGGAGAACTGCACCACCGAGACGGTTGTCCAGGTGGGCGCGGGGGACCACACAGTCGACTTCGAATACGCCGACGTCGACGCCGACACGATTGTTGGCGCGTCCTCGCTGCAGGTGCTGTTCGTGCCGTTCGGGGGGACGGGGGCGCTGCCCTAGGCCGAGTCGTCTGGGGCGAACGCGCAACGTCACGCGCGGCGGCTGGGGACCGTTGTTCCGGCCGCCGCCCCGGACTTCTTCGCGGCCGGTCGCACGAGCAGGTGCGCGCTCTGATTGGCAGAGCTGGCGTTGTGGACGGCTTCAATGGAGCGCACTTGCCCGCTTGACAGACCGCCCAGGAACAGAGAGGTTTGTGAAGGGTGAGGGGGAGCTCTCGTGTTCTGGTCCTGCTGGGTGCGTTGGCCGGGGTCGCGCTGGCGGGTACGCCCGCGCACGCCGAGACGACGCATCCGTTCCTGACCTCCTTCAACGGCAGCGACACGCCGGCCGGCAGCTTTCGTGCCGCGGGGCGAGTCGGGGTGGATCAGACCAACGGCCACGTCTACGTCATCGACATCAGCAGCGTCTTCGCCGGCACCGGCGCCATCGAGGTCTTCGACGAGAACGGCGCGTTCCAGCGCGAGATCACCGGTGAGGACACTCCCGCCGGCTCGTTCGCCCTCTCGCGGATCGGCAGCTCGGGCGTCGCCGCGCACGACGGCGAGGTCTACGTGGCCGACACGCGCAACAACGTCGTCGGCCTGTTCGACGCAACCGGCGCCTACGTGCGCCAGCTCACCGGCATCGTCGCGCCCACGGGCGTGGCCGTCGACGCCGCCGGCCACGTCTGGGTAGCCGAATCGGGGAACGGCGAAGACGCGAACGGGATGGTCCACGAGTTCGACGAGACGGGCACGCTCGTCCAGAGCTGGCCCAACGGCTACTTCCAGACCGACGCGATCGCGCTCGACTCGACCGGACGCGTCTACCTGCTGAACGGCGGCGGGGACGTCACGCGCTGGACGCCGACGGGCGGCGACGAGACCCTGATCACGGACTCCGCGACCGGCATCGCGATCGACCCCGGCGACGACCACCTGTACGTCGACAAGCGCAACTCGGTCAGCGAGTACGACGAGACGGGGACGCTCGTCGTCGAGTTCGGGTCGGGCCGCGTCTCCAACTCGTTCGGAGTGGCGGTCGACGGCGACAGCGGCAGGGTGTACGTGTCGAACTCGATCCCGCCGGTGCAGGTGAACGTCTTCGGGCCGCTCGCCACGATTCCGGACGTGAGCGTCGGCGAGGCGAGCGCGATCACCACGACGAGCGCCGCGCTCAGCGGCACGATCAACCCGCTCGGCATTGCGGCCGGCTACCAGTTCGAGTGGGGCACCGACACGGACTACGGCAACGTTGCGCCGGCGACCCCGGTCGACGCCGGCGACGGCACCGACGACCTGCCGGCGACTGCGAACCTGTCCGGCCTTGCGCCGGGGACCACCTACCACTACCGGCTCAAGGGAACCAACGCGGGCGGAAGCAATTTCAGCCAGGACGGCAGCTTCACGACCCTGAGCCCGCCCACGATCGTCTCGACGTCGGGCGACGGTGGCGTTGGGTCCGCGACGCTGACGGGGCTCGTGAACCCGCGGGGCTTCGAAACCAGCTTCCACTTCGAGTACGGCCTCGACGACGGCTACGGATCGAGCACGACCGAGACGGCGCTTGGTGGCGGCTTCGACGACCTCAGCGCGACGGCGGCGATCAGCGGCCTCGAGTCCGGCAGGACCTACCACTTCCGCGTCGTCGCGACGAACGCCGGCGGCACGTCGACAGGAGAAGACGCGACCGTAAGGGTCACGCCGGCCCCGTCGATCAGCGGCCTGTCGGTGAGCGACGTGGGTCACGACCGCGCGACGCTCCATGCCTGGATCAACGCGAACGGCGCCGCGACCACCTACCAGTTCGAGTACGGCCCGACGGCCGCCTACGGCTCGGTCAGTCCCGCGCTTCCGGCGAGCATCGGCTCCGGGAGCGCCGTGCTGCCCGTCAGCTCGACGCTCACCGGGCTCGCCCCCGGCACGACCTACCACCAGCGCGTGATCGCGAGGAGCGCCGCCGGCGAGTCGGCGGGCCCCGATCAGACGTTCACGACGCTCCCGGCGCCGGGGCGGACCGCGCCCGGCGGGGGCGGCTCCGGCAGCGCGGCCCCGTCACCGCCCGGCCCGCCGAAGACGCCGCTCCGGGTGGCCGCGCTCACGAGGAGGCAGCTCGCGAAATGGGCCAGGACCGGCCGGGTGACGCTGCGCGTGACGGTCGGCGGAGCCGGCACAGTCACGGCCCGCGCGAGGGCGAGGCTCCCGGGTCAGTTCCAGCGGTCGACCGTGGCGCGCGCCTCGAACGCGGCGGTGGGGCCGGGAGATCTGACACTCGCGCTACGGCTCTCGCGCGCGGCCAGGCGGGCGCTCGCGCGGACCCGCTTGGCGGTGACGGTCGTGGTGGACGGTGCGGGCGCGCAGCGCGCCCGCACCCTGCGCGTGACGCTCAGGGCCCGCTAGGGCTTGACCTCCGGCGGGATGTCGTCCTGCCCCTCGCTGAAGCGCCGCTCCTCGTGCTTCTCCGGATCGCCCTCGGGGAGGTCCTCCTGACCCTCGCTGAAGCGCCCGTGATGCTGGTGCTCTGGATCTCCCTCGGGGAGCTTCTCCTCGCCGGTGCTGAAGCGCCCGTGGTGCTCGTCCTCGGGGTGCTCCTCCGGCGCGTCCTCGCCCCTGGCGAAATCGGGATCTCGCTCGGTGTGCTGGTTCGGATCCTTTTCCATTTGACTGGCCTCCTCTCCGGCCGGTGCAGGTCGGCAACCGGCTGGAGCTTGCGTTACCCGGGTAGAGGGACTCTACGCCGCCTGTAACAGGGGGCACAGAGAGGGGTATCACCGCCGGTGCAGCTCTTTCGCCGCAAACGTTCGCTGAAGGATCGGGCGATCCGTCGTGGCCGCGCCATTCGCAAGGCGGCTCCGCAGCTCGACATCCCGTGGGCGCGCTCCTGGCTCGCCGGGGCGATCCGCGAGAACTTCCTGCGCTTCGTGCTGCGCCCGACGATGAGCGTCTACACGCGCCGCAGGTCGACGGGCGGCGACCGCCTCTCGCGCATCAAGGGACCGGTCATCCTCGTGGCGAACCACGCCAGCCACATCGACACGCCCGTGATCCTGGCCGCTTTGCCGCGCCGCTTCCGCAAGCGCACGGCCGTGGCCGCGGCGGCGGACTACTTCTACCGGAACCGCATGGTCGCGGCGCTCGTCTCGCTGATCTTCAACACGGTGCCGCTCGACCGCGACGGCGGCGGCGTCGGCAAGTCGGCTACTGAGCATCTCGACAAGCTGCTCGACCAGGGCTGGAACCTGCTGCTCTATCCCGAGGGGACGCGCTCACGCAGCGGCGGGCGCGGCCGCGTGCGGCGCGGCGCGGCGGTGCTGGCGGAGCGCCACAAGCTCCCGGTGATCCCGATCCGGGTGACCGGCACGAGCGCCGTGATGCCGCCCGGGCGCTTCTGGCCGAAGCGGCTGCACGGCAAGATCATGTCGAGGCGCCACAAGATCGAGATCGCCTTCGGCGACCCGATCACGCCGAGCAAGGACTCGTCCGCCGTGATCGACCGCGTGCAGAACTTCTTCGACGGCGACGGCGACGGCCGCTTCGCGCGCGTGCGCGAGAAGGTCGGCGAGAAGGTCGCCGAGCGCTACTAGCCGCTAGTCGTCGTCCTCGTCGATCCAGTCGGTGGTGCGCTCGACGGCCTTGCGCCACTTGCGGTAGCCCTTCTCGCGGTGCTGCCCGTCCATGTCCGGGCTCCATTCGGCCGCCTTGTGCCAGTTCGCGCGCAGGCTCTCGACGTCGGGCCAGACGCCCGCGGCCAGCCCGGCCGCGTAGGCCGCCCCGAGCGACACCGTCTCGGCCACGATCGGCCGCACGACCGGCACGTCGAGCACGTCGGCCAGGAACTGCATGAGCAGGTTGTTGGCGGTCATGCCGCCGTCCACGCGCAGCGCCGAGAGCGGCACGCCGTAGTCGGTGTTCATGGCCTCGACCACCTCGCGCGTCTGCCACGCCGTGGCCTCCAGCACCGCGCGTGCCAGGTGGCCCTTCTGGATGTAGCCGGTGAGCCCCGCGATCACGCCGCGGGCGTCGCTGCGCCAGTGCGGCGCGAACAGGCCGGAGAACGCGGGCACGAAGTAACAGCCGCCGTTGTCGTCGACGCTGCGGGCGAGCGTCTCGATCTCGGGCGCGCTGCCGATCAGCCCGAGGTTGTCGCGGAACCACTGCACGAGCGCGCCGGTCACCGCCATCGAGCCCTCGAGCGCGTAGGTGGCGGGCTGGTCGCCGAGCTTGTAGCCGACCGTCGTGAGCAGGCCGTTCTCCGAGCGCACCGGGCGCTCGCCGGTGTTGAGGAGCAGGAAGCTGCCGGTGCCATAGGTGCATTTCGCGTCGCCGGCTGAGAAGCAGGTCTGTCCGACGAGCGCCGCGTGCTGGTCGCCCAGCGCCGACGCCACCGGCACGCCGGCGAGCGGCTCGCCGGCCTCCCCGTAGAGCTCCGCAGACGACCGGATCTCCGGGAGCATCGCGCGTGGAATCCCCATCGCGTCGAGCAGCCGGTCGTCCCAGTCGGCGGCGTCGAGGCTCATCAGCATGGTGCGGCTGGCGTTGGTCACGTCGGTCACGTGGCGCCCGGTCAGCTTCCAGATCAGCCAGCTGTCCATCGTCCCGAACAGCACCTGGCCCGCCTCGGCGCGCTCCTCGAGCCCGGGTATGCGGTCGAGCAGCCAGCGGATCTTCGGGCCGGAGAAGTAGGTGGCGAGCGGCAGGCCGCAGATCTCCTGGAAGCGCTGCTGGCCGACGTCACCGGCGAGCTCGCGGCAGAGATGGTCGGTGCGCGTGTCCTGCCAGGTGATCGCATTGCTGACCGGCTCGCCGGTGTCGCGGTTCCACAGCACGGTCGTCTCGCGCTGGTTCGCGATGCCGATCGCGACGAGGTCGCTGAGCTCGAGGTCCGCGCCGGCGAGCGCCTCGCCGACCACCGTCACGACGTTCGCCCAGATCTCCTTCGGGTCGTGCTCGACCCAACCGGGACGCGGGTAGCCGTGGCGGTGCTCCTTTTGCCCCACCGAGACGATGCGAGCCGACTCGTCGAAGACGAGACAGCGAGACGAGGCGGTGCCCTGGTCAATCGAGGCGACGTACTTGCTCATGCTGCTACCACGGGATGGCGCCGAGCTCGCGTGAAACCGCCCGCGCAGCCTCCCGGACGTAAGCGACGAGTTCCTCCCGAGCGCCGCCATCCTCGCATATCCGGTCGGAAGCGCCGGAGATGCCGATGGCCCCGACAATCAGCCCGCGACGGTCCTCTATCGGAGCCGCCAGCGAGACGACTCCCTCGAGCAGCTCCTCGCGGTCGATGGCCCAGCCCCGCTCGCGCACGTCCTGAAGCTCGCGCCGCAACCGATAGAGGTCGGTGATCGTCGAGGTCGTGCACGCGCGCAGACCGTTGCGGGTCAGCTCGGAGGCGAGGTACTGGTGGTGGGCGAGCAGCGCCTTGCCGAGCGCCGTCGCGTGCGCCGGCAGCAGCGCGCCGACCTCGAGGGCCTGGTGGCTGTCGTCGGGACGGAAGACGTGATGGACGACGAGCACCTGGTTCTCGTGCAGGGTCCCGATGCGCACGCTCTCCTCGCTGCGGGCGGCGAGCGCGTCGGACCAGTTGAGGGCACGCGTGCGCAGCTCGTTGCCGTCGAGGTAGCTCGAACCCATGTGCAGGAGAGCCGCGCCGAGCTGGTACTTGCCCGACTCGGCATCCTGCTCGACGAAGCCGACGCGCTGCAGCGTGCGCAGGATGCCGTGGACGGTGGCCTTGTTGAGCTCGAGCTCGCCGGCGAGCTCGGCGACGCCCAGCCGGTGGGTGCGCCCCGACAGCAGCCGCAGGATTGCGGCCGCGCGCTCGATCGACTGAATGTGGCCAGGCATGGGGTTTCCGGGTCGTCGTGAACCGGCAGGCACAAGTTTGTGAACTGCGTTTGACATTGTCAAACGCGCTCGGATAGTGTCGCGGCGCCAGCTTTGTCCCACGAGAGGAGGAGCTCTTGAGCATCTTCGGTGCTGAGACGATCGGGACGGCGCTCCTGATCCTGTTCGGAGATGGTGTCGTGGCGGCCGTGCTTCTGAACAAGTCCAAGGTTCAGAACGCCGACTGGGTCGTGATCGCGCTCGGCTGGGGTTTCGCAGTCATGGTGGGCGCGTACGCCGTCGGCCAGTTCAGCGGTGCTCATCTCAATCCGGCGGTCACCGTCGGCCTGTGGATAAGCGGCGCGATCGACGGGAGCGACGTCCCCGAATATTTCGCCGGCGAGTTCCTGGGGGCGGCCATCGGAGCACTGCTTGTGTTCCTTGCCTACTACCAACACTTCGGCGAAACCGAGGATCCAGGCCTGAAGCTTGCGGTCTTCTCGACCGGCCCGGCGATCCGCAACTACGGGTGGAACATGGTGACCGAGATCATCGGCACGTTCGCGCTCGTGTTCGGCATCCTCGCGATTGCCGACAACGCGGCTCCAGGGGAATCGGGGTTGACCACGCTCCTTGTGGCGTTCCTCGTGGCCGCGATCGGATTGTCACTAGGCGGACCAACCGGCTACGCGATCAACCCGGCGCGTGACCTGAGCCCGCGCATCATGCACGCGATCCTGCCCATCCCGGGCAAGGGCTCCTCCGACTGGAGCTACTCCTGGGTGCCGGTGGTCGCGCCGCTCATGGGCGGGGCGCTCGGTGGGTTCTGCTTCTGGTGGTGGTGGCCCTAGGCCGTAAACGCCCTGGGAGGCGACTATGAAGAAGCTGATCAACGCGCCGGACGCGGTCCTGCAGGACTCGCTCCGGGGGGTGGAGGCGGCGCATGGCGACCGGCTCCGCATCAACTACGACCCGCCCTACGTGGTCCGGGCCGACGCTCCCGTCCAGGGAAAGGTCGGCCTGGTGTCGGGCGGTGGCTCGGGTCACGAGCCGATGCACGGTGGATTCGTGGGCCGCGGGATGCTGGACGCGGCCTGCCCGGGCGAGGTGTTCACCTCGCCCACGCCGGACCAGATGCAGGCTGCGACCGAGGCCGTCGACGGCGGCGCGGGCGTCGTGCACATCGTCAAGAACTACACCGGCGACGTCATGAACTTCGACATGGCGGCGGAGCTCGCCAAGGGCGAAGGGACCGAGGTCGAGTCGGTGCTGACGAACGACGACGTAGCGGTCGAAGACTCGCTGTACACGGCTGGTCGACGGGGGGTGGGGGTCACCGTCCTCGTCGAGAAGATCTGCGGAGGAGCGGCCGAGGACGGCCGCTCCCTCGCGGAGGTGGCCGAGCTGGGACGGCGCGTCAATTCGAACGGCCGCTCGATGGGCATGGCGCTCACGCCCTGCATCACGCCGGGCTCGGGTGAGCCGAGCTTCGAGCTGGCCGACAACGAGGTCGAGATCGGTATCGGCATCCACGGGGAGCCGGGGCGTTTCCGAGAGGAGATCGGCCCGGCGTCGCAGATCGCGGAGCGGCTCGTGACGCCGATCGTCGAGGACCTGCCGTTCTCGTCCGGTGACCGCGTGCTCGCCTTCGTCAACGGCATGGGCGGCACCCCGCTGATCGAGCTGTACGTGATGTACGCCGAGGTGGCGAAGCTCCTCGAAGGCCACGGCCTTCAGATCGAGCGGAACCTGGTCGGCAACTACATCACCTCGCTCGAGATGCAGGGCTGTTCGATCACGCTCGTGAAGCTCGACGACGAGATGGTCCGGTACTGGGACGCACCGGTGGACACACCGGCCCTGCGCTGGGGCTGATCGAACTGCCGGTCACGCGCGACACCGTCCTGGATTGGATGCGCCGCTTCGCCGGCGAGATGGAGGAGCACCGTCAGGAGCTCGTCCGCCTCGACACGGCGATCGGCGACGGAGACCACGGAACGAACATGGACCGTGGGATGCGCAAGGCGATCGAGAAGCTCGACGCCTCCGAGCAGGACGACCCGGGCGCCGTGCTCAAGACCGTCGCGATGGCGCTGATCTCCAGCGTCGGCGGCGCCGCGGGACCGCTCTACGGGACGCTCTTCCTGCAGATGGGCGGGGCAATGGCCGGCCAGGAGGAGGTTGACCTGGCCGGCTACGTCGCCGCCTGGGAGAAGGGTCTCGAGGGGGTCAAGGCGCGTGGCAAGGCGGAGCCGGGCGACAAGACGATGGTCGACGTGCTCACGCCGGCTCTGGCGGCAATGGAGCAGGCCGCCGACCTCGACGCCGCCCTGACGGCGGCCGTCGAGGCGGCTGAGACCGGAGTGAAGGACACGATTCCGCTGGTCGCGCGCAAGGGCCGCGCGAGCTATCTGGGGGAGCGCAGCAAGGATCACCAGGATCCGGGCGCCACCTCGACCTACTACCTGTTTCGCTGCGCCGCAGAGGCGCTCGGCGGCGCAGGCTGAAAGGAGCATCTATGGCGCAGTACGCGGCAGCGCTTGATCAGGGCACCACGAGCACCCGCTGCATGATCTTCGATCACGGCGGGAACGTGGCCGCGGTCGAGCAGCTCGAGCATGAGCAGATCTATCCGAAGCCGGGCTGGGTCGAGCACGACCCCAATGAGATCTGGCAGCGCACCCGTCAGGTGATGGACGGCGCGCTCGGGAAGGTAGGCGGGAACGCCGATGACATCGCGGCGCTCGGGGTCACGAACCAGCGCGAGACGACTGTCGTGTGGGACCGCAACACGGGCGAGCCCGTGTACAACGCGATCGTCTGGCAGGACACGCGGACCGACAAGATCTGCGACGAGCTGTCGGCCGACGAGGGGCAGGACCGCTTCCGCCTGAAGACCGGCCTGCCGATCGCCACCTACTTCTCGGGGCCGAAGATCCGCTGGATCCTCGAGAACGTGGACGGCGCGCGCGACCGGGCCGATGCCGGCGACCTCATATTCGGCAACACCGACACCTGGAGCATCTGGAACCTCACCGGCGGCACGGACGGCGGCCTGCACGTGACCGACCCGAGCAACGCCAGCCGGACGATGCTGATGAACCTCGAGACGCTCGACTGGGACGACGCGCTGCTCGACGCCATCGGAGTCCCGCGCTCGATGCTGCCGGAGATCCGGCCCTCGAGCGGTGAGTACGGCGAGATCAAGGGGGGCGCCTTCGCGGGCGTCCAGGTGGCCGGCGACCTAGGCGACCAGCAGGCCGCCACCTTCGGCCAGACCTGCTTCTCGGTCGGCGAGGCGAAGAACACCTACGGCACGGGCAACTTCCTGCTGCTCAACACGGGCACGGAGGCGGTCCAGTCGAAGAACGGGCTGATCACGACGGTGGGCTACAAGATCGGCGACGACGACGCGGTCTACTGCCTCGAGGGCTCGATCGCGATCACCGGGGCGCTCGTGCAGTGGCTGCGCGACAACCTGAAGATCATCCGCTCGTCGAGCGAGGTCGAGGATCTGGCGAAGAGCGTCGAGGACAACGGCGGCGCGTACATCGTGCCCGCGTTCTCGGGGCTGTTCGCCCCGTACTGGAAGTCGGACGCGCGCGGCGTGATTGCCGGCCTGACCCGCTACGTCAACGGCGGTCACCTCGCGCGCGCGGCGCTCGAGGCCACGGCCTTCCAGAGCCGCGAGGTGGCGGACGCGATGAACGCGGACTCGGGCGTCGAGCTCGAGTCGCTGAAGGTCGACGGCGGCATGGTCGTCAACGAGACGCTCATGCAGTTCCAGGCCGACATCCTCGGCGTGCCGGTGATCCGGCCGAAGGTCGCGGAGACGACCTCGCTCGGCGCCGCCTACGCGGCCGGCCTCGCGACCGGCTTCTGGAGCGACCAGGAGAGCCTCCGCGAGAACTGGGTCGAGGACAAGCGCTGGGAGCCGCAGATGGACGCGGCCGCGCGCGACGAGGCCTACCGCTTCTGGAAGAAGGCCGTCGAGCGGACGTTCGACTGGGAAGAGTAGAAACGGCGGGCGGGCCAGGCCGGCAGGCCTGGCCCGCCCAGTAGGCTCCAAGACAGTGGCTGCGCTCGATACGGATGTGCTCGTGATCGGCGGTGGGGCGACAGGTGCGGGAGTCGCCTGGGACGCCGCGCTGCGCGGCCTGCGGGTGGTGCTCGCCGACCGGCTCGACCTGGCCGAGGGGACGAGCGGGCGCTTCCACGGGCTGCTGCACTCGGGCGGCCGCTACGTGGTCAAGGACCCGAAGGCGGCCGAGGAGTGCATCGTCGAGAACCGCGTGCTGCGCCGCATCGTCCCCGACTGCATCGAGGACACGGGCGGCATGTTCGTCACGACCCCATGGGACGACCCCGAGTACGCCGGCCGCTTTGCCGAGGGCTGTCGCGCCACCGACGTTGACTGTGAGGAGATCGAGCCGCGGGCAGCGCTCGAGTCGGAGCCGCGCCTGCACCCGCGGATCACGCGCGCATTCAAGGTCCCGGATGCCGCGATCGATGCCTGGAAGACGGTCTGGGCGCTCGCGCGCGGTGCCAAGCAGCGCGGGGAGGCGCAGATCCTGCCCTACCACGCGGCCGTGGCGATCCAGCGCGACGGCGACGAGGTCACCGGCGCGCTGCTGCGCGACGTGCGCAGCGGCGACGAGGTCGAGGTGCATGCGCGCATGACGGTCAACGCGTCCGGCGCCTGGGCCGGCGATATCGCCGATCTGGCCGGCATCGAGGGCGTCCGCATCCATCCGGGCCGCGGAATCATGATCGCCATGAATCACCGCCTGGTGAACACGGTTATCAACCGCTGCCAGATGCCCACGGACGGCGACATCCTTGTCCCGATCCGCACCGTCTGCGTGATCGGCACGACCGACGTCGAGACGCCCGATCCGGACGATCAGACCGTCGCCCAGGAAGAGGTCGACGCGATGCTCGCCGACGGCGAGAAGCTCGTGCCGGGCTTTCGCGCGGCGCGCGCCCTGCGGGTGTGGACGGGCGTGCGGCCGCTCTTCCAGGACACGAAGGGGGACGTGGCCTCGACCCGCGACGTCACGCGCGCGCACACGCTGCTCGACCACTCCGAGCGCGACGGCGTCGGCCGCTTCGTGACGATCACGGGCGGGAAGTTCACGACCTTCCGGCTGATGGCCGAGGAGACGGTCGATGCGGTCTGCCGCCAGCTGGGCGAGGAGCGGCCCTGCCTCACCGCCACGACGCCGCTGCCCGGCTCCGAGAAGGGCGCGGAGTACGAGCTGTCCGAGCGGCTCGAGCGGCGCGAGGAGACGTTGCTCTCCGATCAGCTCGTCTGCGAGTGCGAGCTCGTCCCGCGCAGCAGGCTCGAGCAGTCGATGGCCCGGCGCGGCACCGCGAACCTCAACGACATCCGCCGCGTCCTGCGGCTCGGGATGGGTCCGTGCCAGGGCGGCTTCTGCACCTACAGGGCGGCGGGGATACTGCACCACCTCGACGGCATGACGACCGACGACGCCAACGGCGCGCTGGTCGGTTTCCTCGAGGAGCGCTGGAAGGGGTCATGGCCGATCCTGTACGGCGATCAGCTGCGCCAGGCGCGGCTCGACGACTGGCTCTACCAGGGCGTGTTCGACGTGGCCCACCTTCCGCGATGAGCGACTTCCGCTACGACGTCGCCGTCGTGGGGGCCGGCGTCGCCGGGCTGTGTGCGGCGGTTCGGCTGGCCGAGGGTGGCGCGAGCGTCTGCGTGCTTGCGCATGGCGTCGGCTCGACCCATCTGGCGCCGGGCGTCGTCGACGTTCTGGGCTATGCCCCCGAGCGCGTCGATGAGCCGGCACAGGCCCTGCCGGCGTTCGTCGAGGCGCATCCCGACCATCCCTACGCCCTTTTGGGCGTCGACGCGATCGCCCCGGCGCTCGATTGGTTCAGCGACCACATCGCGAACGGCCCGCAGAAGGGCTACAGCTACGCCGGCGGGCTCGAGCGCAACATCCTGCTGCCCACCGCGCTGGGCGTGGCGCGGCCGTCCGCGCTCGTGCCGGAGACGATGGCGCGCGGGGCGCTCGACGGCGGCGCGCCGATCTGCATCGTGCAGGTGCCGCGGCTGCGCGACCTGCACGCGTCGCTGTGCGCGGCCAACCTGAGCAAGCTCGGGATCGAGGCGCGCGCGGTCGAGCTCGACATCGGCGAGGGGCGCGCCGAGGTGAACGCGCTGGGGCTCGCGCGCCAGCTCGACGACCCGGCGTTCAGGAACGCAGTGGCCGGCGGCCTCGGGCCGCTCCTACGCGAGGGAGAGCGGGTCGGGGTCCCCGCGATTCTGGGGCTGCGCGATCCGCACGGCGCCTGGTCCGACCTCGAGCAGCGCCTCGGCCACGAGCTCTTCGAGATACCCACGCTGCCGCCCTCGGTGCCCGGCATGCGCGTGTTCGACGCGCTCAAGGCCGCGCTGCGGGTCGCCGGTGGCCGGCTCGTGCTCGGCGCCAAGGTCATCGGCGCGGAGCGCGACGGCGCACGCGTCACGACCCTGCACACCCACGCGGGCGGCCGCGACACGGTCTACGGGGCCGAGCACGTCGTGCTCGCGAGTGGCGGCTTCGCCTCCGGCGGCATCGCGCTCGACTCGGACTGGCAGACGCACGAGGGGGCGCTCGGGCTGCCGCTGCGCGGGGTCCCGGGCCCCGGCGAGCCGCGCTTCCGTCCGGACTACTTCGGCGAGCAGCCGCTTGCGAAGGCGGGGGTGGCCGTGGACGCGGAGCAACGCGCCGAGGCGACCGACAACGTGCTCGTGGCGGGCGCCGCACTCCCCGGCGCCGAGCCCTGGCGCGAGGGCTCCGGGGAGGGCATCGCGATCACGAGCGGCCACCGGGCGGCCGGGCTCGTGCTGGCAGAGGCGGGACAGGCGGCAGCGGCGTGACCGACCTCGTCGACCGCCTGCTGGACGAGGGATCGCTGCGCGACTCGCTCGACCACTGCGTCAAGTGCACGATCTGCGAGACCGCGTGCCCGGTTTCGAACGTGACTGCGCTCTTCCCCGGGCCGAAGTACGCGGGCCCGCAGGCGGAGCGCTTCCGCGTGCACGACGAGGCCCCGGCGGAGTGGTCGGTCGACTACTGCTCTGGCTGCGGGATCTGCACTCAGGTCTGCCCGCAGGGCGTGAAGATCGCGCAGATCAACTCCCAGGCCCGGGCCAAGGTCAAAGCCGACAAGGGCATCAAGCTGCGCGACCGGCTGATCGGCCGGCCCACCTTGATCGGGCGACTCGGGCTGCCGGCCGCGCCCCTCGCGAACGCGTCGCTGCGCCTCAAGCCGTTGCGAGTGTTGATCGAGAAGGTGTTCGGCATTCACCGCGACGCCGCGCTTCCGGGGTTCGCGCGGCACCGCTTCAGCTCCTGGGCGAAGCGCCACCAGAGCCCGCCGGCGTCGCGCAAGGCCGTGTACTTCCATGGCTGCGGGACCCAGTACTACGAGCCCGACGCCGGCCGCATGACTGTCGCCCTGCTCGAGCACAACGGCTTCCAGGTCGAGGTGCCGAAGCAGGACTGCTGCGGCCTGCCGCTGCAGTCGAACGGCCTCTTCGACGACGCCCGCAAGTACGTGCTGCGGCTCGCACGCGCGCTCGCGCCGCACGTCCGCGACGGCGGGATCATCGTCGGCAACGCCACCAGCTGCACGCTGATGCTGAAGCGCGAGGCGCGCGAGATCCTCGGGCTCGAGGACGATCCAGACCTGAAGCTCGTGAGCGAGCGGACCTACGACATCTGTGAGCTGCTGCTCGAGCTGCACCACGACGGCCAGCTGAAGACGGACTTCAGCCCCGTGAACGAGGTCGTCGCTTACCACGCCCCCTGCCAGCAGCAGGGCCACTTCATGGGCAAGCCGGCGGTTGAGCTGCTGTCGCTCGTGCCGGGGCTCGAGCTGCGCGAGATGGACGCGCGCTGCTGCGGGATCGCCGGCACCTACGGCATCAAGGTCGAGAAGTACGACATCGCGATGAAGGTCGGCGCCGACCTGTTCGGCCAGATCGGCGACTCCGGCGCCGGCCTCGTGGCCTGCGACAGCGAGACCTGCCGCTGGCAGATCGAGCACGCCACGGGCCGGCACTCGGTGCACCCGCTGGACCTGCTCCACCGCGCCTACGGGCTCTAGCTGTCCGAATGGTTGGCCTCGTCGTCGTCTCGCACAGCGCTTCGCTGGCCGACGGCGTAGTCGAGCTGGCCCGCGAGATGGGGGGAGAGGAGGTGCGCATCGAGGCGGCGGGCGGCCTCGACGACGGCACCGTGGGGACCGACGCCGCGCGCGTCCTCGCGGCGATCGAGCGAGCGATGTCGGATGACGGCGTGCTCGTGTTGATGGACTTGGGCAGCGCGCTGATGAGCGCCGAGATGGCGACCGAGATGCTGGCCGACGGCGGCCGTGTCCTGCTCAGCGAGGCGCCGCTGGTGGAGGGAGCCGTCGCCGCCGCGGCCGCTGCGCGGGGCGGCAGCTCGCTCGAGGAGGTGGCGCGCGAGGCGCGCGGGGCGCTCGCCATGAAGAGCTCACAGCTCGGGTCGGATGAGGCGCCCGCGCAGGCGGAGGATGAGATCCCGCCCGAGGCCGACGCCGAGGCACGCATCCCCGTGCTCAACGAGATCGGCCTGCACGCGCGGCCGGCCGCGCTCGTCGTCGAGCTCGCATCGCGCCACGAATCCGATCTGCGCCTCGCCAAGGCGGGCGGCGGCGCAGCGGTGAGCGCGCGCAGCCTCACCGGCCTGATGACGCTCGGCGCGCGGCTCGGGGACGAGCTCGTCGCCAGCGCCAGCGGGCCGGACGCACGCGAGGCGCTCGCGGAGCTCGAGGAGCTCGCGCGCGGCGGCTTCGGCGAGGGCGTCGCCGCCGGCAACGCCCCGCCCGCGGCGGCCGAGGAGGCGCCGCCCGTCGCCGAGGAGACCGGCGCGGAGGAGGCGCCGGAGCCCGGGACGGTATTGAGCGGCATCGCGGCCTCGCCGGGGATCGCCCTCGCGCCCGCCCGGCGGGTGGCGGCGGCGCCGCTCGCGCTGCCCGAGCGCGAGCCCGGCGACCCGGAGTCGGAGCGCCGGCGCCTCGACGACGGGCGCGAGTCGGCGCGGGCCGCGATCGACGCCGACCGCGAGCGGGTCGCCGCTCGCGGTGCGGCCGCCGAGGCGGAGATCTTCGCCGCCCACCTGGCGCTCCTCGACGACGAGGCGCTGCTCTCGCCGGCCCGCGCGGCGATCGAGGGGGGCTCCGCCGCCGAGCGGGCCTGGCTCGACGCCGCCGCCGAGGTGGCTGCGACCTACCGGGCTCTCGAGGCGCCGCTGCTGCGCGAGCGCGCCGCCGACGTGGACGACGTGGGCCGGCGCGTCGCCGCGGCGATCAGTGGCGAGGATGCGGCCGCGGGGCCGGCCGAGGAGGGCGTCGTCATCGCCGACGAGCTCACCCCCGGCGAGGCGGCTCGGCTCGATCCGGCGCTGGTGCGTGGCGTGGCGACCGCGCGGGGAACGCCCACCGCACACGCTGCGATCCTCGCCCGCGCGCTCGGGCTGCCGGCCGTGGTCGGGCTCGGTGGGCAGATCCTGGCCGTGCCCGAGGGCACGCCGCTCCTCCTCGACGGAGACGCGGGCTCGGTCCAGGTCGAACCCCCGGAGGAGCAGCTCGAGGCGGCCCGCGAGCGCGCCCGGCAGGCCGCCGAGCGGCGTGCGGCTGCCCGCGAACACGCGCGCGAGCCCGCCACGACCACGGACGGCGTGCGCGTCGAGGTGGCGGCGAACGTGGACGACCCGGAGGCGGCCGCCGCGGCGGTCGAGCTCGGGGCGGAGGGCGTCGGCCTGCTGCGGACCGAGTTCATGTTCCTCGATCGGCCGAGCCTGCCCTCCGAGGACGAACAGGCGCGCATGATCGGCGAGATAGCGCTGGCGCTGGACGGGCGCCCGCTGATCGTGCGGACGCTCGACGCCGGCGCGGACAAGCCGCTGCCCGCGCTGCCGATGGCGCCCGAGGCGAACCCGTTCCTGGGCCGGCGCGGCATCCGGCTGTCGCTGGCGCGGCCGGAGCTGCTGGCCACGCAGCTGCGCGCCGCTCTGCGGGTGGCCGCCGAGCACCCCCTGAAGCTGATGTTCCCGATGGTCGCGACCGAGTCGGAGCTCGAGCAGGCGCTCGACATCCTCGCGCGCGCACGCGAGGAAACCGGCATCGACGCCCCGATGGAAACCGGCATCATGGTCGAGGTGCCGGCCGCCGCACTGCTGTCGGAGCGGCTGGCGCGGCACGTAGACTTCTTCTCGATCGGCACCAACGACCTGACCCAGTACGTGATGGCCGCCGAGCGCGGGAACGAGAACGTGGCGCCGTTACTGGCGGGGCCGCAGCCCGCGCTGCTCCGGCTCGTGCGTGAGACGGTCGAGGGGGCCGAGGCCCACGGCCGCTGGGTCGGGGTCTGCGGTGAGTTGGCCGGCGACCCGCCCGCGGCCGTGCTGCTCGCCGGACTCGGAGCGCGCGAGCTCAGCATGGCGCCGCCGCTCGTGCCCGAGGTCAAGGCAGCGCTGCGCGGAGTCAGCATGAGCGACGCGCGCGCAGTGGCCGAAGAGGCGCTCGCCGCCGAGGACGCCGACGAGGCGCGGCGGCTCGCCGCGACGCTTCTGTGAGCGGACCTGCCGACGGCGCTGCCCCGGCGGTCGGGCCACGCCGGATGCGATCACAGACCGACGAGACCCGCACCCGGCTGCTCGTGATCGGGACCAGCCTGCGGATCCTGCTGACCCCGGTCGTGATGGCGCTCGTCCTCGCGGGGTCCGACACGGCCGCTGCGATCGTCTTCCTCGCCGCCGCCGCGACCGACTGGTTTGACGGACGGCTGGCCCGGCGCTGGGAGGTCACCACCCGGCTCGGATCGTTCCTCGACACCACCGCCGACAAGCTGCTCGTGGCCGGCGTGCTCGTCTCGCTCGTGGCGGTCGACCGGGTATCGCCGTGGATCGTGATGGTGATCGTCGGGCGCGAGCTGGTGCTGCTCGGCCTGCGGGCGGCCGTCGCCGCCGAGGGCCGGCAGTTCGAGACGTCGCTGCTCGGCAAGTGGAAGGCCACCGTGCAGTTCGTGGCGATCGCGCTGGCGATCGTGCGCCCCGATGTGATCGTCGCCGGCGAGTACCTCGACGAGTGGGCGATGCTGGTGGCGGCCGTCGTCACCGCCTGGTCCGGGATCGACTACCTGCTCCGCTTCTCAGCAGTCCTGCGCTCCGACCCGTGAGCCGCGTCTTCGTGACCGGAGGCAGCGGCGTAGTCGGCGGCGCGCTCGTCGACTCGCTGCGCGGGCGGGACGACGACGTCGTTGCGCTGGCGCGCTCCGAGGCGTCCGGGGCCGCGCTCGAGCGCCGCGGCGCGCGGGTGGTCCGCGGCGACGTCCTCGATGCCGAGGTGCTCGCCCGGGGCATGGAGGGCTGCGACACCGTCTACCACGTGGCCGGGATCAACACGCTCTGCGTCGAGGATCCGTCGGCGATGCTGCGCGCGAACATCGAGGGTCCGGCCGTGGTGATCCGCGCGGCCGCGCAGGCCGGGGTGGCGCGGGTCGTGCATACCTCCTCGGCGGCCACCCTCGGAGAGCCCGAGGGGAGCATCGGGAACGAGGACACGCCGCACCGCGGCTGGTTCCTCTCCACCTACGAGCGCTCGAAGACCGAGGGCGAGAAGGTTGCGTTCGAGACCGGGCGCCAGGAGGGCGTCGAGGTCGTGTCGGTCAACCCGTCGTCGGTTCAGGGCCCTGGCCGGGCCGGCGGCACGGCCCGCTTCCTCCTCGCCTTTCTCGACGGCCGCCTGAAGCTGTTCGTCAACACCCACATCAGCCTGATCGACATCGAGGACTGCAGCGCCGGGCACCTGCTCGCCGCCGAGCGCGGCCAGCCGGGCGAGCGCTACGTCCTCAACGGGATGACGCTCACGATCGCCGACGCGTTCACGCTGGCTGCCGAGGTCGCCGGCGTCGAGCGCAGCCCGCGACTCGTGCCGCGCCAGGCGGCGACGGTCGCCGGGACCGTCGTCGAGCGCGCCTTCCGGCTCGTGCGCCGCCGGCCGCCCGTGTGCCGCGAGATGGTGCGAACGCTGATCCACGGGCACCGCTACGACGGCTCGCGCGCCGAGCGTGAGCTCGGCCTGCGCTACAGCGACCCGCGCGACACAATCCGCCGCACGGTGGCGTGGGCACGCGAGGCGGGGCTCCTGCGCAACACTTAGAGGCCGTGGCGGCATGCACGGTCAATGGCGTGCGGCTGGCGTATGAGGAGCGCGGCAGCGGTGACCCGATCCTCTGCATCCACGGCGCCGGAAGCTCGGCGCAGCTCTGGGCCGACGCCGTCGAGGAGCTCGCGCAGCTGGGCCGGGTGATCGCCTACGACCGCCGCGGCTGTAGTCGCAGCGAGCGTCCGGAGCCCTACGAGCGCACGAGCGTGTCCGAGCACGCTGATGACGCTGCTGCGCTGCTCGACGCTCTCGGCGCAGCGCCAGCCGTGGTCATCGGGCGCAGCTACGGCGGCACGGTCGCCATCGACATGGCGATCCGGCACCCCGAGCACGTGCGAGCGCTGGCTTCGCTCGAGGGCGACGCCCCACGCGAGCTCGCCCCGGCCACCGCCGCATGGCTCGACGGAGCGCAGCGGCGCATTTCCCAGGCCGCCGAGCAGGCCGGTGCCGACGCCGCGGCTGAGGTGCTGATCGACGAGGTCTTCGGCGAGGGGGTTTGGCCGCAGCTGCCGGAGCTGATGCGCCGCATCCTCACCGAGAACGGGCCGGCCATTCTCGCCGAGCTCGGCGGCGAGTGGTGGCTCGACGCCGATGCCGAGGCGCTGGCCGCCATCGAGCAGCCCGCGCTGCTCGTCGCGGCGGAGGACTCGCGAGCCGAGCTGCGCGAACCCAGCAAGGTGCTGGCGGCGGCGATGCCGAGCGCCCGACTCGTGGTCGTGGGGGGCGGCCACCTGATCGACCCGGCGGCCCCCGACGTGCTCGCCTTCGTCCGCGAGGTGCTCAGCGCGTCGGCGTGAGCGTCAGGCGGCGCAGGAGCGACCGGGCCGGGGCGACGTCGCCGCCCTGACGCATGATCTGGTAGCGGCGCATGCGCAGGTGGGAGACGATCGCCGCAGTGCGCTTGAAGGGATTGGCGTTGACCTCGCCGGTCTCGAGCGAGATCGCGGCCAGGCAGTTGCCGTCGAGCTCCGCGAGCATGACGTTCCCATGGAGCGGCACGGTGCTGTCGACCTCGGCGAGCCGGCGCAGGGCCGGTGTGTCGTCAGTTTGGGCCATCCGGATGGTGAGCGAGTCGATGTTCATAGTCGTACAGACCACCTTCCCACGAACTTCATTCCTGTCTGTGAGCGGTCTCACAGGCCCGCAACGCGCTAGGCGCTGTCGAAGATCCCGCAGACGCGGTCAAAGCGGCCGGCGGCGAGGTCCGCGGGCGATATCTCCACCTGCAGCCGGCCGCCGTCCGCGACCTCGAAGCCGACCCCGAAGTCGAGACCGATCGTGATCAGGTGGCGCCAGGGGTCGATGGGCCGCTCCGTTCGCCTCCAGCAGCTCCCGCCGCCGTTCGGCGTGTCCACGTAGCCGAGCAGCCGGTGGCTCAGCAGGCCGTTGCGCCGGTGCAGGGATTCGCGCAGATCCCACCAGTGGTCGACCTCGCTGTCGATGAGGAGGACGTCGCTCAGGGGCGCGGCCAGCGACTGGAAGTCCATCGCAACGTCCGGGACGTCGGGACGCACGGCGTAGCGCAGCCGAGCGGGACGCAGGCGCATGACGGCGGCACGGCGCGGCGGCCGCACGCGCGCGAGCGACGTGCCGGTGGGCGCGTGGACGACGGCGGTGCAGCGCCCGCCCCAGAGCCCCGACTGGGTGGACGAGGGGAACTCGAAAAGGACCTCCATGAAGACGAGCAGCAGGCCCCCATGACTCCCGAGCTCAGCGGCCTCGGGCGGCAGGTCGGAGAGCCGCAGCTGGCCGAGGAACGTCATGCGCTTGCCGCGGCAGTGCGGCCAGGGCGTCCCGACCGGCAGGTCGGGGTTGCCGCCGAGCCGCGAAGTGCCGAGCTCGCCCGGGGCACGCCGCAGCAGCTTGCGCAGCACTAGCACCGTCGGGCGCGCGCTCGCCACGACCCGGTCCGCGACGTGCCCGAAGCCGGCCGCGCTCGCGGCCGGCCCGACCTCCTCCTGCGCGTAGCCATCCGCATGCGCGGCGGCGGGCAGGGCCAGCAGGAGAGCGAGGGCGGCGGTCGCGCGGCGCACCGCGTCACACTATTCGCGCGGCCCGCCGCGCGCACCATTCGTGCGCGAGCTGCCCGAGGTCGAGCAGCTGATCTTGCGAGCCGCGGCCGTGCGCCGCTGGCTCGAGGCGGCAAGCGCCTGTGACTGCGAGACGCTCGACGTCTGCGCGCTGTTTCAGGACGGCCGCCCCTAGATGGTTGATTCCACGACCCCGCACGTGCGGATGACGCACGGATACCGTCGCCGGATCGGGGTCATCGGGCTCGCCAATACGCATTCGTATTGGCTTCGCCCTGCTTCCCCCGCCCGGCTCGGTCCCGTGCGCCCCCGCCCACACGCGGTCGTGGAATCAACCATCTAGTGCGGCGCCGGTAGCGCGTGCTCGCCCTCGTCGGGCTCGGGGGCCGGCCCCGCGCGCGTCTGGATCACGATCGCGACGATCACGATTGCGCCGCCGATCAGCGTGGCCGTGCTGGGCCGCTCGTCAAGCGCCAGCCACACCCACACCGGCCCGAGGACCACTTCGAGCAGCGTGATCAACCCCACCTGCGCGGCCGGGATGAGGCGAGCGCCGACGGTGAGCAGCGCGAAGCCGAGCCCGATCTGGCCGATGCCGAGGGCGGCGAGCCAGCCGATGTCGCCGCCGCTGATCTCGGACGGCGTCGCGAACGGCAGGAAGACCGCCACCAGGACCAGCTGCGAGAGACAGGTCGCGGGCGCCATCGACACGTCGTGGCGCCAGCGCGTGATGACGATCATGATCGCGAAGGCGAGTGCGGTCGTGAACGCGAGCGCATCGCCCACGAGATCCCCCTCGCCCGGTGAGCCGAGCATGACTGTGACCCCCGCCAGGGCCAGGCCCATCGCCAGGACGGTGCGCCGCGTGATCGGCTCGCCGAGCGTGACCCGGGCCAGCAGCGCGGCGAGCACGGGCGCCACCGCGAGGATGAAGAGGACGCGCGCCACACTCGTGTGGTTGAGCGCGGCGATGAAGCCGCCCGAGGCGAACGCCACACACAGCGCCACGGCGATGCCGGCCAGGCCGATTGAGCGGAACGCGTGCACGAGGCGCCCGCGCTCCACGACCGCGACGTAGGCGAGCAGCGCCACGCCCGCGAACGCAGCCCGACCCATCACCTGCGTCGGTGTGTCGAGCGTGAGCTGGCGCTGGAGGACGCCGGCCGTCGACCAGGCGATCGCCGCCAGTGCGACGTAGATCTGGCCGCGCCGCTGGCGCCGCGACTCCTCGAGCGCCACCGTCGCCGTCGTCACGCTCTCAAGTCTTACCGGATGGCTCTTCGGGGCCGAGCAGCCCGTCGAGCGTGAGCGCCGCCGAGACAAGCGCCAGGTGGGTGGCCGCGTGCGGGAAGTTGCCGAGCTGCTCGCCGGTCGGCCCGATCGCCTCGGAGAGCAGCCCGAGCTCGTTCGCGCGGGCAAGCGTCTTCTCGAATGAGAGCCGTGCCTCGTCGACGCGACCAGTTCGCGCGAGCTCCTCGGCCGCCCTGAACGCGGCGTGGGGGAGGCCGCCCGGCGCAGACGCCGGCTCGATCGGAGGGCCGATCCGGACGGGACCGCAGCCGCGCCAGCCCTCGAATCCACCCAGCTCCGTCTCCGCTCGCTCGGCGAGCCAGGTGAGCGACGCCCGCGAGTCGTCCTCGAGACCGAGCCGGCGGAGCAGCTCGGCCGCGCGGGCGGCATCCTCGGCGCGCGGGTGGCGCCCGTCACGGCGCCGGCCGCCCTCGAGGCGCTCCGGCAACGAGGTGGTGGCCGCGGCCGCCAGCGCGCCGGACGGCGCGTGCGTGAGGAGCTTGAGGGCGAGCACGGAGCGGTGCACCGTCTCGCGCCAGCGTCCCTCGTAGCGCGAGCCTGCGAGCCACCCGCGCCAGAATGCGATCGTCGCCTCGAAAGCGCCGGCGGCGAGCGGCGGCAGCTCAGCCGGGGACAGGGTCAGGGTCAGAACCTCGGCGGGGGCCACGCAGAACTTCGCCTGGACTCCCGTGCGCGTGCGGCGCAGCCGCAGCGGCGCGTTCAGCGTGAGCGCCTGGCCGGCGCTCTCGAACAGTGCGCCGTCGTCGCGCAGCTGCACGCTGTGCCTGCGCCTCGCGTAGTCGAAGCGCGGCTCGATCTCCATCACGAGATGCGGCTCGCCGCGCACCCCGATCACTCGCCGCACGAGCGTGCCCGGGGTCGCGCCGACGGGCATGAAGTCCTCGACCTCGAGCTCGCCCTCCTCCGACATGAAGCGCGTGACGAGCACGTTGGTGTCGGGCAGGTAGAGCTGGCGCGAGCGCCAGTGCCTGCCGGCCGGGCAGAGCGACCAGTGGCCGCCGCGGCGGGCGTCGAGGAGCGCGCCGAACACGCTCGGGGCGTCTATGCGCGCCGGGCAGTGCCAGTCGATCGTCCCCTCGGCGCCCACCAGGGCGACGGTGTGCAGGTCGCCGATCACGCCGTGCTCGGCGATCGGGAGATAGCCGCCCGCCGAGGGCGGCCCCTCCGGGCGCAGGCCACACGGGAACCTGAGCCGCCGTGGGCCGTGGCAGTCAGCCGGCATCGACGCCGATGACGAGCAGCGCGGCGGCTGCGATCCCGGCGGCGGCGCGGGCGTGATTCCCCCTCGTCCACTCGTGCAGGTAGCGCTTCCATAGGCGCGCCGCCTCGGAAGTCGAGGGGTCGACGAGCGGCGAGCGCGTTGTTGCGCGGCACGTGGTAGAGCATCGTCACGACGATGCTCCCTGCCAGGTAGAGCACGCCGCCGGCAACGAGCCAGCCGCCGTAGCCCTCGTCGAGCCCGGCCAGCCCGGCGACGATGACCGCCACGCAGAGCGCGCCGGTGCCGAACAGTGCCGTCATGAATGCCGGCGTCACAGCCGTCACGTTGAGCGACTGCATGGCTGCGACCCCGTCAGGGGGCCGCAGCCGTGCCAGCCCCGGCATGACGAAGCTCGAGAAGCCGAAGAACACGCCTCCATTCACCCCGCAGCCGACCGCGGTGGCGATCGTCAGCGCCGTGACGAGCCCGTCCATCGGCTCAGGCGGCGCTCACGGGCGCGTTCCATACGCCCGCCGCGGCGGTCTCGCGTGCGTACTCGGCAAAGTCCCTGGGCTCGCGCCCGAGGGCTTGCTGCACGCCGTCGGCGAGGCGGGCGTTGCGCCCGTCGAGGATCTCGCTGAACAGGTAGGTGAGCAGGTCGATCTCCTCCTGCGAGACGCCCTGGGCGGCCGCCTCGGCGGCGTGCTCCTCCACCGGCACAGGCACGTACTCGATCTCGCGCCCCGTGGCCTTGCCGATCTCGCCCGCCGCCTCCGCGAAGGTCAGGAGGCGTGGTCCGGTCAGCTCGTAGAGCCGCCCGATGTGCGCGTCGCCGGTCAGGGCCGCCGTCGCCACGTCGGCGATGTCCTCGACGTCGACGAACGGCTCTGGCGTGTCGCCGGCCGGCAGGGCGACGACCCCGGCGCGGACGTAGTCGGCCCAGTAGCCCTCGCTCCAGTTCTGGCTGAACCAGGTGGCACGCACGATCGTCACCTCGCCGCCGGCGCTTCGCACGAGCTCCTCGGCCTCCTCGGCCCCGGCCTCGCCGCGCCCGGACAGCAGGACCTGGCGCCTGACGCCGCTCTTCATCGCCTGCTCGGCGAGCGCCCCGACCGTCTCCGCCGCGCCCGGCACCGCGATGTCCGGGTAGAAGGAGATGTAGACGGCGCGCACTCCGTCGAGCACCGGCGCCCAGGTGGAGCGGTCGTCCCAGTCGAAGGGCGGATCAGCCGAGCGCGACCCGATGCGCACCGGGATGCCCTGCGCCTCGAGCCGCGCCGCGACGCGGCTGCCGGTCTTGCCGGTCCCGCCCAGGACGAGGATCGGCTTGTCGTGATGGTCGTTGTCGGTCACCTGTGACTCCTTGGGGGTTGGGTACGGGTACTCGGGCCGGAGGCCGAGCAGGCGGGCGAGCGCCGCGAGCGGCGCCATCAGCACGCGCTGAACGGCGAGCGGCGGACGCGCCAGGTAGATCTCGTCCTCGAAATGGCGCAGGACGAGGGCCAGCTGCAGGGGGTTCTTCGGCGCGCCGGCCGAGGTCGTCTTGCCGTCCTGCGCGAGGCCGGCGAGCGTCTCGAAGGCCGTCTCGGTCCGCAGCGCGGGCCGGAAGTCGACGAGCGCATGGACGCCGCCGGGCCCGGCGTTCCAGGCGGCGTGCGGTGCGCCCGCCGGCGCCTCGAGCGCGTCGCCCGGCTCGAGCACGTGCTCGACGCCGTTCACGCGCAGGCCGAGCCTGCCCGAGACGACCTCGAAGCGCTCGTCCTGGAGCGGGTGGATGTGATCGGGTCCGGTGGTCCAGGCTCCCTCTGCGATCCAGTCGACCTGCAGCAGCTCGCCGTTCGTCTCCTCGGCCGTCAGCCGGAAGACAGTGCGCAGCCCGGTCGCCGGGTTGAAGAGCTCATCGCCGTTTCGTGCCATGTCCGCGACCGTAAGCGCGCCCGCGACAGGGGGCGTCGGGGAGCACCCCGAGACGGCTCCCTGATCTTGCGCGCCGCGCTGCTCAGCCGGAGGAGAGCGCCCGGTCGAGCTCGCCGCGGCCGGCGATGTCGAGCTTGCGGTACACGTGGCCGAGGTGCGTCTCGACGGTCTTGCGCGTGACGAAGAGCGTCTGAGCGATCTCGGGGTTGCTCTGACCCTGCGCGGCCAGCTCCGCCACGCGGCGCTCCGACGCGGTGAGCTGCGCGACGCCCTCGGCGTCCGGGTCGCTCGAGCGCCCGCCGGCCGCGCGCAGCTCCGTGCGCGCCCGCTGTGCGATCGCGCGTGCGCCGCAGGCGTCGGCCAGCTGGAGCGCCTGCTGCAGGATCCCGCGCGCCTCGGCGCGGCTGTTCCCGCGCCGCAATGCGGCACCGAGGTCAGTGAGCGTGCGTGCGTACTCGAGCCGCGCGGGTGAGTGCTCATGCACGCTCGCCGCCTCGCGCAGGCGCTCTACGACGGTGTCGCCGCCCTCGGCGAGCGCCGCCACGCGGAGCGCGGCCCCGATCCCGCCCGCGAGCCCCCAACGCTGCGCGCGCTCGATGTCCTCGGCCGCCAACCGGCGCGCGCTGTCGGCGTCCCCGAGCGAGAGGAGCGCCATCGCGGTGTGTGAGCGCCAGCGAGAGGCGAGCGGGTTGGCGCCGCCCCACAGCTCGTCGCGGCGGCCGAATTCGACCATGTCCTCGATTGCCTGCTCGGTGCGACCGCGTACGCCATGCAACAACGCGCGCGAGCGCAGCAGGAAGTTGGTGGTCGGGCCCGGCTCGATCTCGTCCGGGAGGTCGTAGCCGTGTAGTGCCTGCTCGGCGGCGTCGGGGTCGCCCGCCTCGATCAGCGGCTTCGATCAGGAGCGCAACCGAAAACGGAATGCCGAGTGGGATCGAGTGCGAATTGAGCAGCTCGAGGCCGGTGCGCGCGTCCGATTCGGCGCGGTCGACCGAGCCGCGACGCAGGTACATCCAGCCACGGCGATTGGTGAGGAACGCGATCGATGGGATCGACTCGCGCGCGCGGGCGTTGTCGAGGCCCTGCTCGAGACTCGCCTCGGCGAGATCGAACGCATCGGCGGCTATCAGGCCGAGCACGAGGTCGTAGAGGGGGCCGACGATGTCGCGCTGCTGCTCTTCGAGCAGCCGTCCCCCGGCGAGCGCGTCCTCGAGCAGGCCGACCGATTCGGCCGCGGAGTCGCTGGCTCGGGCGCGCTCGCACGCCAGACTCGCGAGCACGAGCCGCTCGCCCGGCGTCGCGCCCGTCAGGTCGTCGCGCTGCTCGAGGCGCCGGGCGGCCGGCGCCCGCGTCTCGAGGCTTGCCTGCCAGGCATGGGAGGCAAGCTCGGCTTCGAGCAGGAGCCCGAGCTCGCGGTCCTCAGGCTCGACGACGTCGATCGCGCTCTCGAGCGCCTCGACCGCACGGTCGGCCTGCCCGGTCACGGTCAGCGCGTTCGCGAGCTGGCGCGCGGCGGTCGCATGCGGCGCCGGCTGCGCTGATCATGTCGACCGCCTCGCTCAGGTGGGCGATTGCATCCGGCGCGCCCAGGCGCAGCTCCGCGCCACCCAGCTCGACGAGCACCTCCGGCCTCGTCTCCGTGGCGGGCGGCTCGGCGAGTGCACGCGCGAGCAGCGTCGTGGCGGCCGCCGGGGCCCCACGTCTCAGCGCTCCGGCGGCGACCCGGCGCAGCAGCTGGACGCGCAGCTGGTTGCCCTCCGGCGGCGCCGCGGCGATCTGGGCCGCGACGCGCTCCTCCGACGCGCCGCTCGCCTGCAGCAGGCGCGCCGCCTGGGCGTGTGCGCGGGCGCGGTGGCGTGGGCCGATGTCGGCATAGACGGCCTCACGCACTATCGGGTGGGCGAACTCGATCAGCTCGGCCGGGGTGAGGATCCCGCGCGCCACGAGCAGGTCGCCCGCGCCGGCGGCCTCCTCCTCGGAGAGCCCCGCGAGCGCCGCCGCCTCGGCGAGGCTCGCGCCGTCGCCCAGCACGGCGGCCGCACGCACCAGCGCCGTGGCGCTCTCGGGCTTGTCCGACAGCGGCAGCAGCACGGCCCGCGCGACTGCCGCCGGGCCGAGCTCGCGCACCCGCCGCGCGCCGCTCGCGTCGACCGGGAAATGCAGCTCGATCGCCTCACGCAGCAGCGCCTCGAGGTAGAAGGGGTTGCCGCCGGTGGCCTCGCGGCAGGCCTCCGCGAGCTCCGGCGCCGCGCCGGGGCCGAGCACGCGCTCGCACAGGCTCGCCGTGGCAGCACTGCTGAGCGGCGCCGGCCGCACCATCGTGGTCTCGGGCGCGGCGCCCAGGCGATCGAGCTGGGCCCGGTCGCCCTCGCCCGGCCGGGTGGTCGCCAGCACGGTGACGGGGAGGCCGTCGAGCCGCGGGGCCAGATAGACGAGGAACCGCAGCGACTCTGCGTCCGCCCAGTGCAGGTCATCGACCACGAGCGCCAGCGGCTCATCGGCGGCGAGGTTGTTGAGCAGCCAGTAGAGGCCGTGCAGCATCGAGAAGGCGCCGTCCGCTCCCACAGGCGCCGCCTCGTCGCCGAACAGGCCGCTCGACATGGCCGCCGCGCCCTCGAAGGCGCGTTCGCGCTCGCCGCCCGAGAGCAGGGCGACGGCCGGCTCGAGCAGCTGACGCACGCAGCCGTAGGCGAAGTCGCGCTCGAGGTCGTTGGCCCGTGCGCGCAGGCAGGCGAAGCCCCGTTCGGCAGCCGTGTCGCTCGCGGAGCGCAGCAGGCTCGTCTTGCCGAGGCCTGCGGGCGCCTCGATCAGTACGACGCGCCCGCGGCGCTCGGAGGCGTCATCCAGAGCCTCGCCCAGCGCCGTGAGCTCGCGCTCGCGCTCGAGAAGTGTCGTCGCTGACTCGGCCGGCACTCAGGCCGCTGACACTACCGGCCCCTGTGGCCCTTGCCTCCCTGGCGCTCGCGCAGGGACGCCAGATAGTCGTAGCTGCGCTCGGTCGTCGAGTAGGAGCCGGCCGGGTTCGCCGTCGCGTCGGGCGCGGTGTCGCGCTCGACTATGTAGTGGTGGTCGCTCGTGTCGAGCCCGCAGAAGAACGGCTCGAACGCGATGTCCCCGTCGCCGACGTCCGTCATCGTCCAGCCGAACGCGGGCCCGCCGTTCATCACGCCGTCCTTCACGTGGAAGAGCGGGAAGCGCCGCGGCTGCTCCCACGGGTACTCGTGCGGCTTGAAGCCCGGGAAGCGCGACTGGCCGACGTAGGCCCAGAAGATGTCGAGCTCGAAGAAGACGAGCCGCGGATCGGTCTCCTCGAGGATCACGTCGTAGAGGCGCGTGCCGTTCTCGACCGCGAACTCGCCGGAGTGGTTGTGCTGGTAGAAGCGCAGCCCGCGCGCCCGCGCGGCCTCGCCGAAGGCGTTGAAGTCCTCGGCCGCGCGCCGGTAGCCGTCGACCGTCTCGCCGTAGCGCTGGCCCGGGCTGCTGGCCGTGCCGATGTACTTCAGGCCGATCTCCTCGGCGTCGTCGAGCACCTGCTCGAGCTGGGTCACGAACGAGTAGGCCGCCGGGTTGGCAGAGAAGTAGCCGACGTGGCTGCCGACGCCCCGGAGCCGGTAGCGCCGCAGCAGCCCGCGCAGCTCGTCGTTCGTCCAGCGGCGCCCCTGGGCGTTGTAGCCGGCGAACTCGATCTCCCTGTAGCCCTGCCCGGAGAGCTCGGCGAACACCGACTCGAAGCCGTCTGCGGCGACGCGGTCGCGGACCGTGAACAACTGAACTCCGATCAGGTCTCGTGGCAGCAGCCGGTCGCCATCGTGACCGTGTCGGCGCCTCGCGCCCGCCATCGGTGCCCACGGCCCCAGTGAACCTGCCGCGGCCGTGCCCGCGGCAACCCCTACGAAGCCGCGCCTGCTGAGCTTGCCCGCCATCTGGACTCCTTCCCCTCGGTTAGGCTGATCGGATTGTCTCCGGGGCGGGCTGCGGAATAACCCCTCTGGCGGGCGCGTCTGGTCCACTATGCGTGTCGTCCTCATAGCCTCTGCTCCGCCGCCCGCGCTCGGGCTGAGCGCGACGCTCGCGCGGATGGGCCACGACGTCGATGCGCTGGTGGCTTTCCGCGGCCCCGAGGGCCGCTACGGCCCCGGCTATCCCGTCGCACTCCACCAGGCCGCGCCGGACGGAGACCTGCTGTTCGTGCGCTCGGGCGCGCGGCTCGGCCCGCTGCTGCGCGCGTATGAGCCCGACATCGCGATCTGCGCCTCGTTCCCGGCGCTCATCCCCGACGATGCGCTGGGGGTGCCCCGCTACGGGATCATCAACATGCATCCGGGCCTGCTGCCGCGCTACCGCGGCCCGAACCCGATGGGCTGGTCGATCCGCAACGGCGACCCCGAGCTCGGGCTCACCGTCCACCGGATGACGAGCGAGTTCGACGCGGGGCCGATCTACGCCCAGGCCGCCGTTCCGATCGCCGACGACGAGGACCCGGCGCTCGACGGGATGGAGCGCTTCGAAGCGCTGGCCGAGGGGCTGCTCGCACAGGCGCTGGCGCGGGTCAAGGCGGGCGAGCCGGGCGATCGCCAGGACGAGTCGCTGGCCGGCTACGCGGGCGTCTTCGAGCCCGCATACCTGGAGGTCGACTGGTCGCACGACGCCCGTTACATCCACAACCAGACGCGCGCGTGGAAGCTGTCGCCGCCGGTCGGCGGCCGGCGTGGCCCGCTCGCCGAGCTCGACGGACGGCGCGTGCGGCTCCTGCGCACGAGCCTCGACGACGGGCAGGGCGGCACCCGCGTCGATTGCGGCGACGGGCCGCTCTGGGTGCTCGACAGCGAGCCGGTCGCGGCCGCCGTCGCGTAGAGTCGCGCGGTTCACCATGGCCAAGGCCAAGAAGGGCAAGCCGCTGTCACAGCTGCTGCGCGTCCCCGATGCGGGCATCGACCTGTCCGCGGTCGACGCCGCCGCGACGCCCGAGGCGCCTGGCGGCAAGACAACGACGAAAGCGGATTGGGCGAAACAGGCGCCGCTGCTCGCCGACCTGCAGGAGCGCCTCTTCGCGAACGGGCGCAGCGGCGGGTCCCCCCGCTTCCTCCTGGTGCTTCAGGGGCTCGACAGCTCAGGCAAGGGCGGCACGATCAAGCACGTCGTCGGTCAGGTCGACCCCCAGGGCGTGAAGACGACCGCCTTCAAGGCGCCGACGCCGGAGGAGCGGCGCCGCGGCTTCCTGTGGCGGATCCGGCGCGCGCTGCCGGAGCCGGGACTGATAGGCGTCTTCGATCGCTCCCACTACGAGGACGTGGTGACCGTGCGCGTGCGCGAGCTCGCGCCGCGCTCGGTCTGGTCACGGCGTTACGGCGCGATCGACCGCTTCGAGCGGGACCTCGCGGATGACGGCGTGACGATCGTCAAGTGCTTCCTGCACATCTCGCGCGCCGAGTTCGTGGAGCGCCAGCTCGCCCGCCTGGACGACCCGACGAAGCTCTGGAAGTACAACCCGGGCGACCTCGACGTGTACGGGCTCTGGGATGAGTACCTCAGCGCGTACGGAGACGTGCTCGCCCGCTGCAACCCGGACCACGCGCCCTGGTACGTGATCCCCGCGGACCGCAAGTGGTACCGCAACTGGGCGGTGTCGAGGCTGCTGATCGAAGCGCTCGGCGGTATGGGCCTCGAGTGGCCCGAGGCGGACGTCGACGTGGACGCCGAGCGAGCGCGCGTGCAGGCGCTCGGCCAGCCGGCCGACCCGGCGTAGAGTGGCGTGACGGTGGAGTTCATTCAGCCGACGAGCTGGGATGAGGCCCTCGCGGCGAAGTCCGCCTTCCCGGCGGGCATGCCGATCGCCGGCGGGACGGACGTGATGGTCGAGCTGAACTTCGACCGCGCCCGCCCAGAGGCGCTCATCGACCTGACGCGCGTGGGCGAGCTGCGGGAGTGGGAGGAGGACGACGGGATCCTCCGCATCGGCGCCGGCGTCTCATACACACGTGTGATCGCCGAACTCGGCGAGCGGCTGCCCGGCCTCGCCATGGCCGCGCGCACGATCGGCTCCCCCCAGATCCGCAACCGCGGCACCGTGGGCGGGAACCTCGGCGCGGCATCGCCGGCGGGCGACTCGCACCCGCCGCTCGTTGCCGCCCACGCCGAGGTGGAGCTTGCGTCGAGCCGGGGCCGGCGGCAGGTGCCGGTGCGCGAGTTCTATGCCGGGCCCAAGCAGAACGTCGTCGCGGACGACGAGTTGATCGCCGCGATCCTCGTCGCGCCTTCGACCGGGGCGGAGCAGTTCTCCAAGATCGGCGCTCGCAACGCGATGGTGATCGCGGCGTGCTCGTTCGCGCTCGCGATCGACCCCGTGGCCCGGCGCGTCGGCACCGGGATCGGGTCGGCCGGGCCGACGCCCCTGGCGGCCCGCGAGGCCGAGGACTTCCTGGAGGGAGTGCTCGGTGAGAGCGACGGCTGGGATTTGCCGGTCGCACTCGGCGAGCCCGTCGTCGAGCGCTTCGGCGAGCTGGTGGCGGCGGCTGCGCGGCCGATCGACGACGTCCGCAGCAGCGCGGCCTATCGGCGCGAGGCCCTGCGTGTGCTCGCGCGGCGCACGCTCACCTGGGCGCGAGGGATCGCCTGATGCGGGTGCGCTGCACGGTCAACGGGGAGCAGCGCGAGGCCGAGGGCGTCTGGGAGGGAGAGAGCCTGCTGTACGTCCTGCGCGAGCGCATGGGCCTGCCGGGTTCCAAGAACGCCTGCGAGCAGGGCGAGTGCGGGTCGTGCTCCGTCTATTTGGACGGCGAGCTCGTGTGCGCCTGCCTCGTGCTCGCGGGCCAGGCTGACTGTCGCGAGGTCGTGACCGTCGAGGGGCTTTCGGACGGCGGGGACGAGCTGCATCCGATCCAGCAGGCCTTCCTCGACGCGGGGGCGGTGCAGTGCGGCTTCTGCACGCCCGGGCTCATCGTCGCCACGCATGACCTGCTCGAGCGCGACCCGGAGCCGAGTGAGGCGGTCGTGCGTGAGGCCCTCGCCGGGAACCTCTGCCGCTGCACGGGCTACGAGAAGATTCTCGACGCCGTGCGGCTCGCGAGCGAGAGGCGCGTGGCGTGAGCGGCGCCGCTCCCGTCGTCGCCCCCCCGGCTGACGGCGTCGGTGCGAGCCCGGGGCGGCCCGACGGCACGCCGAAGGTGATGGGCCAGTTCGCATACGCGTCGGACCTGTGGGCGGACGGGATGCTCTGGGGCACGACCCTGCGCAGCCCGCACCCGTACGCGCGCCTGCGCGGACTCGACTCGTCGCGGGCACTCGCGCTGCCGGGCGTGCGCGCCATCCTCACCCACGAGGACGTGCCGGGCCGTAAGACGTATGGGCTCGAGGTGCCCGACCAGCCCGTGCTTGCCATCGACGTCGTCCGCTACCAGGGCGAGCCCGTCGCGATCGTGGCGGCCGACCATCCGGAGACGGCGCGTCGCGCCGCGGAGCTGATCGAGGTGGACTACGAGCCGCTCGAGCCGCTCGTCGACATGGAGCGGGCGGTCGAGGTCGACGAGCCGCGCCTGCACGAGGGCGGCAACGTGCTGCGGCGGATCCACGTGCGGCACGGCGACGTCGCGGCCGCGCGACCCGAGGCAGACGTCGTGGTGGAGGGCGAGTACGAGCTCGGCATGCAGGACCAGGCGTTCCTCGGCCCGGAGTCCGGGCTCGCGATCCCCGCCGAGGACGGTGGGGTCGACCTCTACGTGGCGACGCAGTGGCTCCACGTCGACCGCAACCAGATCGCTTCCAGCCTGGGGCTGGCCCCCGAGAAGGTGCGCCTGACGCTCTCGGGCGTGGGCGGCGCGTTCGGCGGCCGCGAGGACCTGTCGATGCAGACGCACGCGTGCATGCTCGCGCTGCACACCGGCCGGCCGATCAAGATGGTCTACCAGCGCGAGGAGTCGTTCTTCGGGCACGTCCACAGGCATCCCGCGCGCCTGCGCTACGAGCACGGCGCGAACCGCGACGGCAAGCTCGTCTTCGTGCGGGCGCGCATCGTGCTCGACGGCGGCGCCTACGCCTCGAGCTCGCGCGCGGTCTGCCACAACGCCGCCTCCATGGGGGTGGGCCCGTACGAGTGCCCGAACGCCGAGCTCGACACCTACACCGTCTACACGAACAACCCGCCCTGCGGAGCCATGCGCGGCTTCGGGGCGGTCCAGGTCTGCTTTGCCTACGAGGCCCAGATGGACAAGCTGGCGGCGGCGCTCGACCTACACCCGCTCGAGCTGAGGCGGCGCAACGCGGTCGACACCGGCTCGAGCCTGCCCACCGGCCAGCTGCTCGACGGCCCGGCGCCCGTGGCACGCCTGCTCGACGAGCTCGCTGGGATGCCGCTGCCCGACCCGCCGCCCGAGCACGGGCGCGACCTGCGCGAGCTGCCCGGCGGCGTCTCGAACACCACCCACGGCGAGGGCCTCCGGCGCGGGGTGGGATACGCGGCCGGCCTCAAGAACATCGGCTTCTCCCACGGCTTCGACGACTACTCGACCGCGCGCGTGCGCGTATCGGTCGCGAGTGGGGAGCCACAGGTGGAGGTCCACACCGCCGCCTGCGAGGTGGGTCAGGGCGGCATCACCGTGCAGGCCCAGATCGCGCGCGACGTGCTCGGGATCGAGCGGGTGATCGTCCTGCCCGCAGACACCCAGGTCGGCAACGCCGGGTCGTCGTCGGCGTCGAGGCAGACCTGGTTCACCGGCGGTGCGGTCAGGGTCGCCTGCGAGGCGGTGCGCGAGGCTCTGCTGGAGCGCGCAGGCGGCGAGGACATTCCGCTCGCCGACCTGATCGGCGACGAGCCCATCGAGCGCACGCTCGAATATCGCCCGCGCGGCACCGAGCCGCTCGACGAGAACGGCCAGGGCAACTCGCATCTGGCCTTCTGCTTCGCGGCGCACCGAGCGGTGGTCGACGTCGACGTCGAGCTCGGCCTCGTGCGCGTCGTCGAGATCGCGTCGGCCCAGGACGTGGGCAGGGCCATGAACCCACTCGCCCTGGAGGGCCAGATCGAAGGGGGAATCGCCCAGGGCCTCGGTCTGGCACTGATGGAGGAGATCCAGCTCTCCGAAGGGCGCGTGCGCAATCCCTCCTTCACGGACTACCTGATCCCGACGATCCTCGACATGCCTCCGGTGCAGAGCCGGATCCTGGAGCTCGCGCAGCCGGAGGCCCCATACGGCCTCAACGGGGCCGCCGAGGCGCCCACGATCTCGTCCACCCCGGCGATCGTCGCCGCCATCCGCGACGCCTGCGGGCGCCCGCTCACGCGCGTCCCGGTGCGGCCGGACGACATCCTGGGTCTCGCATGACGGGCGTCGGCGAGCTTGGGGGGCTCGATCGCGAGGCGTTCGTCGCCGAGATCGGTTTCGCCTTCGAGTCGTCTCCGTGGGTGGCCGAGGCGGCCTGGGACGAGCGGCCGTTCGGCTCGCTGGAAGAGCTCCACGCCGCGATGGTCAGGGCCGTCGAGCGCGCGCCCGAGGAGCGCCAGCTCGCCCTGATCCGGGCGCATCCGGAGCTCGGCAGCACCGAGCTGCTGACGCCCGCCTCGGCAGCCGAGCAGGCCGCCGCCGGGCTCGACCAGCCGGACGGCGAGCAGAGCGCGCGGCTCGAGCGGGCCGTCGCCTCCTACCGCGAGCGCTTCGGCTTCCCGTTCGTCGTCTGCGTGCGCGAGCACAGCCCGGCCGGCATCGTCGCCAGCGCCGAGGAGCGGATCGGCCACTCGGCGGACGAGGAGCGCGCCACGGCGCTCGCCGAGATCGCGAAGATTGCCGCCATGCGGCTCGAGGATCGCCTTGGTGACGGCGACGGCGCGCCGGCCGGCATGGACTACGAGATCAGCTACGGCAAGTCGTCCGTGCCGGTCTTCCGTCACTTCGCCACTCCGCTGGCGGGCCTGCCGGCACTGCCGGAGTCCGCCGTGCGCGGGCGCGACAACGTGCTGTTCGCCAACGAGATCAGCGTGGAGGTGTTCGGGGACAACTTCCTGCCCGCCTACACGCGCGGCGACAACTCGAGCGTGGTGGCCACCGACTCGATGAAGAACTTCATCCTGAGCGAGGCGCGCGAGTACGAGGGGGCAACCCTCGAGGGCTACCTCGCCCGCCTCGGCAGCGGCTTCCTCGCGCGCTACGAGCAGATGCACGAGGTCCGGGTGAGCGGGCGCGAGCTCCCCTTCGACGCCGTGCAGGTGCCGAGCGAAGGCGGCTTCGACGCGAGCAGGGTGCTGCGCCGGCGCGGCGCCGGTGAGCACTCGGTCGCCGCGCTCCGCTACGACCGCCGCGAGGGCGGCGCCGAGCTCCGCGAGCAGCGCAGCGGCCGCGTTGAGATGGAGCTGCTGAAGGTCGAGGGCAGCGCCTTCACGCGCTTCGTGCGCGACGAGTACACGACGCTCCCGGAGCGCAGCGACCGGCCGCTCTTCATCCAGCTCGACGTGCACTGGAGCTACGCCGATCCACGGGACGCGCTCGGGGAGACGCCGGCGCGCTACATCGCGGGAGAGCAGGTGCGCGACGTGTGCGCGGCGGTCTTCGACGAGCTCGTGAGCGAGTCGATTCAGCAGCTCGTGCACGTCATGGGGCAGCGACTGCTCGAGCGCTATCCCGGCATGCACTCGGTCGAGCTGGCTGCCCGCAACATGACGCGCGACCCCTACGGAGACGACCGCAAGGTCTTCGTCCCGCCCTTCCCGGCGTTCGGGACGATCACGCTGAAGATGACGCGGAGCGGATGACCTCGGCCGGCAAGCTCACGACCCACGTGCTCGACACCGCCCACGGCCGCCCGGCCGAGGGCATGGCCGTCCAGCTGTTCAGGCACGAGGCGGGCGAGCGCGAGCGCGTGACCGCGGCGCGCACCAACGCCGACGGGCGCACCGACGAGCCCCTGCTCGGCCCCGGAGAGCTCCGCGCCGGCTCCTACGAGCTCGTCTTCGACGTCGGCGCCTACTTCGCCGGCACCGGGCTCGCGTCCGCGGACGAGCCGTTCCTCGGGCTGGTTCCGGTGCGCTTCGGGATCGCCGACCCGGACGCCGGCTATCACGTCCCGCTGCTCGCCTCGCCCTGGTCCTACAGCACCTACCGTGGGAGCTGACGGCGCCGCGCGAGCGGTGATGCAGCGGGCGGAGCTGCTCGCGCGCTGCAGCGACGAGGCGGGCCGCACCACGCGCCTCTACGGGACCGCCGCGCACGCAGCGGCGAGCGAGACGCTGACAGGCTGGATGAGCGCGGCCGGGATGACCGTGGAGCGCGACGCAGTCGGCAACCTGATCGGGCGCGTCGAGGGCGAGCGGCCGGACGCGCCGGCGCTCATGCTCGGCTCCCACTTCGACAGCGTCCGCGACGCCGGGCGCTTCGACGGGACGCTCGGGGTGCTCGTGGCGATCGCGGTCGTCGAGCGCCTGTGTGCGCTCGGGCGCCGTCCCGCGGTCCCGCTCGAGGTCGTGGCCTTCGCCGACGAGGAGGGCACGCGCTTCGGCACGGCCTTTCTCGGCAGCGCGGTGCTCGCCGGCCGCTTCGACGAGGCCGACCTGCAGCGGGTCGACGCGGACGGCGTCTCGCTGGGCGACGCGATCAGCGAGTCTGGGGGCGACCCCGCGCGCCTGGCCGCCGCGGCGCGCGCGCCGAGTGCGTACGTCGAGGTGCACATCGAGCAGGGACCGGTCCTCGACGACAGCGACCTCGCCCTCGGCGTGGTCACCGCCATCGCCGGGCAGACGCGCGCCGTGCTTCGCTTCAGCGGCGTGCCGGGGCACGCCGGGACGGTCCCGGTCGCGAGCCGCCACGACGCGCTCTGTGCCGCCGCCGAGCTGGTGCTGGCCGCGGAGGCGCTCGCGCGCGAAGCGCCGCCGCTCGTCGCGACCGTCGGCCGGCTCGCTGTGGCGCCGGGCGCGCCGAACGTGATCCCGGGCTCGGCGGAGCTCAGCCTGGACGTGCGCCACCCGGATGACGCCCAGCGCGCGGCAGCCGTCGAGCGCCTGCGGGAGCGCGCCCGCGAGGCCGCCGAGGCGCGCGGCGTCGGAGTCGAGTGGGAGGGGCTCCTCGACCAGTCCGCCGTTCGCTGCGACGAGGCGCTCAGCGAGCGGCTCCACGAGGCGGCCGAGGCCGCCGGTACGCGGCCCGCGCGGCTGCCGAGCGGCGCCGGCCATGATGCGGCGGTGATGGCCGCCATCGCACCGGTGGCGATGCTGTTCGTCCGCTGCGCCGGGGGCGTCAGCCATCACCCCGGCGAGTCGGTGAGCGAGGCCGACGTTGCCCTCGCCGTGGACGCGCTGGCCGCGTTCGTGGAGGATTTCGCGCCATGACGACGCTGCGCATCGAGGCCGGGCCGTTCGAGTTCACCGCGCGCATGGAGGAGGAGAGCGCGCCCGAGACCTGTGCCGCGTTCGAGCGGCTGCTCCCGTTCGAGAGCAAGCTGATCCACGTGCGCTGGAGCGGCGAGTCGTGCTGGGTCCCGATGGGGGACTTCGAGACGAACCTCGAATTCGAGAACCACACGAGCCACCCGGCGCCCGGCCAGATCCTCTGGTACCCGGGCGGCTACAGCGAGACGGAGATCCTGTTCCCGTACGGCGGCTGCCGCTTTGCGTCGATCGTCGGCCAGCTCGCGGGCAATCATTTCCTCACCGTGGAGAGCGGCGGCGAGCAGCTCCAGGAGCTCGGCCGGCTGACGCTCTGGGAGGGGGCACAGCCGATCGGCTTCTTCCCGGAATCGCCTGGCCCCGGGTAGTTCGCCCGTGATAGGTTCGCGCCCCGCCTGCAAGGCAGTGCGAAAGGAGGCCCGTGGCCGGCTACTCACCGAACGGCGACGGCGAGCTTCAGCGTGAGTTCGTCGAGCAATGGCGCAACAACGCGTACGGCTGCTTCTCGTCCGGTCACAAGTTCTGTCGCGAGGTGTGTCCTGTCATGCAGGTCACCCGCAACGAGAACCACACGCCCACCTCGTTCCACGCCTCGATCGTGGCGATGGAGAAGGGGCTTGTCGACGTCGAGGACGTGGCCGATGACTTCGTCCACTGCACGCAGTGCGGCGCCTGCGAGCTGCGCTGCCCGAACACGCTCTTCACCGGCGACTTCTACCGCCACCGCACGCGCACCGTCGACGTCGTGAAGGCGATGCGCGCCCTGATGGTCGCGACCGGCAACGAGCGCGAGGGCTGGAAGCTCTGGAACGAGCGGCTCGCCGAGGGGACGAACGAGCCGGTGCTCGGCGACGTGCCGGTGAGCCAGGAGCACGTGCGTGACTGGGCCGAGGGGCTCGACCTGCCCACGGGGGGCGAGACGATCCTGTTCGTCGACTGCGAGGCGGCCTTCTATCGGACCTCCTACAGCCGCGCATTCGCGCTGCTCCTCAAGGAGGCCGGCGTCGAGTTCGGGCTGATGCGCGAGCAATGGTGCTGCGGCGGGCCGGCCGCCGAGATGGGCTACGTCGACCTCGCGCGCAAGCACGCGGAGCACAACGTCGCCGACTGGCGCGCGGTGGGGGCGAAGCGGATCCTCGCGCCGGACCCGCACGACTACATCGCCTTCACCGAGGACTACCCGAGGCTGTTTGGCGACGACTACGACTTCGAGATCGTGCTCGGGGTCGAGCTGATCGCCGAGCTCGTGCGCGACGGGCGGCTCGAGCTCACGCAGCCGATCGAGCGCACGGTCACCTACCACGACCCGTGCCGGCTCAACAAGCGCAAGGGCGTCCACGAGCCGCCGCGCGAGCTGCTGCGCGCGATCCCGGGCCTCACCTTCAAGGACGTCGACCACGTGACGCAGTGGTCGTACTGCTCGGGAGGCGGCGGCGGCCTGCCGATCGAAAAGCCGGAGATCACGGCCGAGATCAGCCGCCGGCGCGTCGAGCGGGCCGAGCGGCTCGAGGTCGACACGCTCGTGAGCGCCTGCCCCTGGTCCGAGCGGCCGCTGTCGGAGGCCGCGGACGGGGCGCTCGAGGTGGCTGACCTGTTCGAGCTCGTGGCGGAGTCCGCCGGGATCGAGGTCGGCGGCACCACGCGCGGGCCGGCCGCCGCAGCCGAGGGGATGCAGTGAGCGTCGCCTACAAGAGCGCCGTCGACGAGGGTGTGATCGACGAGCTGCGCGCGATCATCGGCGACGACGACCGCGTGCTGCCCGGTTTGAGCTCGCGCGTCAACCGCACGCGCGTACCTGCGCCGTTCCCCGTGCACCGCTGGGCCGAGTTCATGCCGGACGTGGCGATCCTGCCCACCTCGGCCGAGGAGATCTCCGAGGTGGTCAAGCTCGCCAACCGGCTGCGCATCCCGGTCGTCCCGCGCGCCGGCGGCACGGGGCTCTCGGACGGCGCGGTGCCGCTGCGCGGCGGCATCTGCGTCGACGTGAAGCTCATGAACAAGATCCACGAGATCGACCTCGAGGATCGCTGCGTGACGGTCGGCCCGGGCATCAACATGCTCAAGCTGAACGAGGAGCTGCGCCCGTACGGCGTCTTCTATCCCGACGACCCGGCGTCCTACCCGTGCTCGCTCGTCGGCGGCCGGATCGGCACCGGCGGCTGGTCGCTGCTCGGCTCGCGCTTCGGCCACACGCGCGACCTCGTGATCTCGATGGAGGTCGTGTTGCCGACCGGCGAGATCGTCGAGATCGGCGAGGGCGGCGGGCGCAAGCTGCGGAAGTCGTCGACCGGGTTGACGCTCAAGCAGCTGTTCACTGGCCACCAGGGCACGCTCGGCATCACGACGGAGGCGACGCTCGAGCTGGTGCCGAAGCCGGAGGTCGAGTTCGCCGCGTTCTTCGCCTTCGACGACTACATGAAGGCCTACCGCACGACCGCGGCGCTCACGCGCTCGGGGCTCGCCACGCTCGCCGGAGTGGTGCTGTTCGACGAGTGGAAGCTGCGCTACCTGCGCCGCGACGACGAGGCCTACATCCCGCAGCCGGACTCGGTCAAGGCGGTGGTGGCGGTGGCGATGTACGGAGCGCGGGCGGAGGTCGAGCCGGCCTCGAAGCGGGTGATGGAGCTCGGCCGCGCCGACGGCGGCAAGTACCTCGGCGACGAGATCTCGGAAGGCGACTGGGCCTCGCGCCACGACCGCTACGCGACCCCGCTGCACGGGCGCACGCGCGAGGGGCAGGTGGTCCCGATGTCGTGGCACTGCGAGGACGCCGCACTCAACTACTCGGTGCTGCCGCAGGTGCGCGAGGAGTGGCACGCGATCGTCGAGCGCTACATCGAGCGGTACGGCATCTTCGACGACTGGGGCATGTTCGCCTACACGAGCGGCGCCCACAAGCCGTGGGGCGATTACCTCGTCGAGATCGATGTCGGCATCTGGGAGCAGGAGCTCGACGACGAGAACTGGGCCGGCTGGGTGGCCTGCAAGCGCGAGATCGCGGAGGTCGCGCTCAAGTACGGCGGCTCGATCACGGCCTGCCACGGCGCCACGCGCGAGGGCGACGCCGAGCTCGTGCCCACCGAGATGGGGAGCGCCTGGCAGGTGGTCAAGCGCATCAAGTCGGCGCTCGACCCCAACAACATCATGAACCCCGGCAAGCAGATGATGGACGAGAGCTACGAATGACGATCTTCCGTCTGGGAGAGCAGAAGCCACCGGAGCCGAGGCGCATCAACGACGACGTGATCCAGCGCTTCGAGCACGTCTACGAGGTGGACCCGGAGAAGATGCAGATCTTCCCGCAGCAGGACCTGCCGGCCTGGGACACCAAGCGCATCGTCGCCGCGCGCTGGGATCACCTCGCCTGGATGCACAAGCACTTCGCCGACGACGTGCTGTTGGCGGGGCTCGGCTCGGAGACCATGCCTGAGGAGGAGACTGAATGAAGTTCAGCTACTGCATGCTGCCGGACTACCCGCTCGGCGACTCGATCGAGATGATCAAGACGGCGGACGAGCTCGGCTACTACGCGTGCTACGCGGTCGACGAGACCTGGCACAAGGACCTGTGGACGCTGTTCGCCCACGCGGCCGACAAGACCGAGCGGATCCGCTTCGGGCCGAATGTGACGCATGTGTTCCTGCGCGAGCCGACGCTCATCTGTCAGCAGCTCGCGACGCTCGACGAGATCACCGGCGGGCGCACAGAGGCGGTCGTCTCGACCGGCAACTTCGGGCTGATGGCGCAGTACCACCTCGACTGGGAGGGCCAGAAGCCGCTCTCGCGCCTGCGCGAGGCGCTGCACGTGATGCGCACGTTCCTCGACGAGGGCAAGATCGACTTCGAGGGCGACTTCTTCAAGTACACGGGCCTCTTCACCGCCGCCCGGCCGGTGCAGGAGCGGATCCCGCTGCTGATGGGCGGCATGAAGGGGCCGCGCTCGTTCCGCACCGCGGGCGAGATCGCGGACGGCCTGCATCAGGCGCTCGGGTACTCGCGCGAGGCGTACGACTACCAGGTCGACAACATGCGCCAGGGTGCCGAGAAGGCCGGACGCTCGCTCGACGACCTCGACGTCGGCGCCTGGTGCGTGACGGTCGTGGGCGAGGACTCGGCGGCCGCCAAGCACGCCGCGCGCCTGCTCGTCGCGTTCTACATCTCCTCGATGCCGGCCGAGCAGCTCGCGCGCCACGGGATCGACGCCGCGGAGCTCCAGCCGGTGGTCGACGCGCTCGGCGCAGGCGACATCAAGGGCGCCTACGAGGCGTTCACCCCCGACTACGTCGAGAAGCTGTCGCTCGCGGGTACGCCGGAGGAGGTCGTCGAGAAGATCAAGTCGGACATCGAGCCGGCCGGGGTGGGGCACATGATCTTCGCGCTCTCCGATCCCCACCTCGTCAAGTTCTTCACGAACGAGGACGTCGAGAACGTGCCCGACATCCAGGGCCAGCTCAAGCTGGTCGCGGAGCGGGTGATGCCGGCCTTCGCCGGGGCGGCCGCGGCGAGCTAGCGCTGCCGACCGTAATTCACACCCGCCCACGTGGTTGGACGGGTGTGACCGGATCGAGACAAGCCACATTCCTCGCGCTCATCGCCTCCCTCCTCGTGCTCAGTCCTGCCGCGGAGGGCGCGATGGACGAGACCGAGCTGATCAGCATTCAACCGACCGAGGCGGGAGGTCTCGGCGCAGACGGGGTCTCGTTCGAACCGGCTCTCTCCGCGGACGGGCGCTACGTGGCCTTCGAGTCGAATGCCGCCAACCTGAGCGGCGAGGACAACGACGCGTTCCGCGACGTGTTCCTGCGCGACACCCAGACCGGCGCGGTCACCCTGGTCAGCCGCCGGAGCGCGTCGGAGGGCGGCACAGGCGGCAACGAGGTCTCGGAGCTCAATGGGATGTCCGCCGACGGGCGCTACGTCGCCTTCAGCTCAGACGCCGACAACCTGAGTGCCGCGGACGACAACGCCCACTTCAACGTCTTCGTGCGGGACACCCTCACCGCCACCACCATCCTGGTCAGCCGCCAGAGCGCCGGGGACGGCGGCGATGGGGGCGATGCCCAGTCGGTCTATGGATCGATGTCCGCGGACGGCCGCTACGTGGTCTTCGAGTCCAGCGCGAGCAACCTCGCCGCTGACGACGACAACGGCGCGCGCGACATCTTCATGCGCGACCTGCAGACGAACGCGACCACGCTGGTGAGTCGCCGCAGTGCCCTGTCCGGCAACGGCCCGGCCAGCAGCAGCTCGTTCAACGCCGCCATCTCCGCGGACGGCCGCTACGTGGCCTTCGAGTCGAGTGCTGACAACCTCAGCACGATCGACGACAACGCGGTCTTCAACGTGTTCGTGCGCGACCTGCAGACAGGAAGCGTGCGCCTGGCCAGCCGGCGCAGCGCCGGCGGTCCGAGACGGCGGCGACGGCGGCAACGGCGACTCGCGCCATCCCACGCTCTCGGCCGACGGGCGCTACGTCGCGTTCGACTCCGAGGCCGACAACCTCAGCGACGAGGACGACAACTCCGTGGTCGATGTCTTCGTGCGCGACCTCGAGCTGGACACGACCACGCTGGGCAGCCGCCAGAGCGGCGCCGGCGCCGCCGCGGACGGCGACTCCGAGGATGCCGTGCTCTCCCCCGACGGGCGTCTAATGGCCTTCGAGAGCGAGGCGGACAATCTGAGCAGCGACGACAACGGCAACGCCCGGGACGTCTTCGTGCGCGATCTGCAGACCGGCGCCGTGGCCCTCGCCAGCCGCCAGAGCGCCGCCGACGGCGGTGTCGGCGGCAACGACGACTCCGGCGGCGCAGCCTTCTCCGGCGACGGCCGCTATCTCGGCTTCCACTCGGGAGCCGACAACCTGAGCCCGCTGGACAGCGAGGACCTGTTCGACGTCTTCCGCAGGGATCTGTTCGGGCCGGGCGGCGTGCCGGCCGGCCCGGGCGGCGCGCCGGGGGCTGACACCACCCGCCCGAAGCTCTCGAAGCTGTCCCTGTCGCGCACGCGGTTCGCCCGCGGCCACGCGACGCGGTTGCGCTTCAAGCTCTCCGAGGCCGCCGACGTGCGGATCGAGATCCGCCGCCGCAAGGCCGGCCGCTACCGCAAGATCGGCGCGCTGAAGAAGGGGAACCGCGACGCCGGCAGCAACTCGATCCGCATCGCGGGCCGACTGCGCGGCAAGGCGCTGAAGTCAGGCCACTTCCAGTTCGTGGTGACGGCCAGCGACGACGCCGGCAACCGCTCACTGCCCAAGAAGCTCCGCTTCAGGATCGTCTAGCCGACTCCGTACATGTCGCGGACGTAGGGCAGGAGGCCGCGTGCCTCGAGCCGGTCGACCGGCGCCCGGAAGGTCACCTGGACAACACCCGGGTGGCGGCCGATCTCGATCGCGCCCGTGATCGTCGCCCGGTTCTTCACCTCCGGCACCTCGATGTCGAGCAGCGAGGCGGCGCGCTCGAGCCCGTTGTCGGTGGCGCTGTTCAGGTCCGGGCCTGTCCCGATCACGGAGATCGGCGCCGACTTCTCGAGCCCGTCGAGGCCCCACTCGCGCGCGAGCTCCTCGGCGCGGGCACGCTCGCTGCCGGACAGCGGCCGGGCGAGGTAGGGCAGGTCCTCCTCGAGCGGCAGCAGGAGCGGCCCGTCGATGCCGAGACCCTTGAGCAGCTCGACCTGGAGCGTGACCGTGCCCGACACGTCGCAGGTGTGGCCGGCGATCTCGCCGTCGCCCTGCAGCGCGTGCATGTCGCCCATGTAGACCCCGCCGCCCGCCAGCTTCACCGGGCAGATCAGGATGGCGCCGGCGCGAACGGCGTCGATGTCCATGTGGCCGTCTGTGCGGTGCTCAGCGAGCTCCTCGGGGGTCAGCGAGTAGGCGTGCGGCGCCCCGATCAGGAACGAGCCGAAGTCGCCCGCGTTGTGCGAGTCGGGGATCGTCTTCGACGGCGTCGTGCCGAGCTGGCCCATGAACGGCCGCAGCCGGGCGGCGAGGCCGACGAGGTCATGTGGCGCGAAGGCGAGGATCGGGTTCTGGACCGAGTTCTCGGGCAGCGCGGCGTAGCGTGAGGCCTCGTGCGCGATCCGCTCCGCGGACTCGCGGCCGACCGTCACGCCCATCGTGTGGCCGTGGTCGAAGGCGATCGTGTAGCCGTTCGTGAACTTGAACGGCGTGGCATCCGCGCCGCAGCTTGTGCAGCGCACCGCTTCCTGGCCGATCCCCTCGAGCCGCGTCTCGGGGTGCTCGATGCCGCAGCTCGGGCAGACGGCCGCGCAGTAGGGATCGCCGTTGAAGCTGCCCTCGGGCGAGACGTCGTTGCCGGAGGCGGTGGCGATCGAGGTGACCTCGATGTCCTTGATGCGAATCGCGATGGCGTCGCCGGGCTCGGCGCCGGCGACCGCGACCGGGCGGGCCACCTCGTGGCCGCCACGCAGAGCGGGCGTGATCATCGGGCCCCAGCAGCCCGGAGTGGTGTTGACGACGACGTGGCCGCCATCCTCGACCGGGCCGAGCATCTCGACGTCCGGGCCGAGCAGGCCGTTCGTGAAGGTGTCGACGAAGACGGTGGGGTGGGCCTGGCCGGCGGCGGCAGGCGCGGCGGGTTCTACGGCCATTGGAGACTCCTCTCGGGTGTCGTGCCGGCGCCGCCGGCGACTGGGATGAGCAGGGCGACCTCGTCGCCGTCGGCGAGCGCCTGCTTGCGGCTCGCGTGCGTGCCCCTCACGACCGGCAGGGCCGAGTCGAGCGCGGGGGCGATCGCCGGCTCGAGCTCGCCGACTCTGGCGAGCAGCGCGTCGACGGTGGCCTCCCTAGGAAGCTCCACCTGCAGCCGCCGGGTGCCGGCGGCGGTGGCCAGCCCCGACCCAAGTCGCACCTGGACGTGCACGGCCGAGTCAGCGTACCGCGAGACCTGACCCTTATCCTTGGCCCATGGCGGATTGCTCCCATCTCGACCAGGTGCACGTCGAGCGTCCCGACTCGGTGCCCGGCTGCGAGGACTGCCTGCGCACGGGCGATCGCTGGGTGCACCTGAGGGTGTGCCGCACGTGCGGTCACGTGGGCTGCTGCGACTCCTCCCCGAATCGGCACGCGACCGCGCACAACCGCGAGAGCGCGCATCCGATCGTGAGCTCGGTCGAGCCGGGCGAGGACTGGTCGTACTGCTACGAGGACGACCTCGCGTTCGTCATCAACTAGCCGCCGGAGATGCTGTTCAGGCTGGAGACGCTGCGCGGCATCGAGGCCGGCGAGGTAACGCTCGCCTTCAGGCGCTGGCGGCACCCGACGGTCAGGGCGGGCGGCACGCTCCGCACGCGCGTGGGCGTGCTCGCGATCGAGTCGGTCGAGCCGGTGAAGGAGGCCGCGATCAGCGACGCCGAGGCGCGCCGAGCCGGCGCCGCCGACCGCGCGGAGCTGATCGCGCAGCTTCGTCCCGAGGGGACGCTCTATCGCATCGAGTTCCGGCTCGCGGGACCGGACCCGCGCATCGCGCTGCGTGAGCGGGCCGACCTGGACGACGAGGAGCGAGCGGCGATCGACGCCCGCCTGGCGCGCTTCGACGCGGCGAGCCGGCACGGCCCCTGGACCGCCCGGGTGCTCGATCTGATCGCAGAGCGGCCCGCCACGCGCGCTCCGGAGCTCGCGGCCGAGCTGGGCCGCGAGACCGCTCCCTTCAAGGCCGACGTGCGCAAGCTGAAGGAGCTCGGGCTGACCGAGAGCCTCGAGCGCGGCTACCGGCTCTCGCCGCGCGGGCGCGCCTACCGCGGGCTCGCCAAGCTCGGTTAGGGCTGGGCGGCCGCGGAGGCGGGCGTCTCTATCTCCTGCTCGACGAAGGCCGAGGCGAGCCCGGCGACGAGACCGCTCAGCCCGGACTCGCGCACGGCCGCGCGCTGGCGCTCGGCCCCGGGTGACTCCATCAGCGCGCGCAACTGGTCGAGCTCGGCGCGGCTCCCGAGGTCGTCCGCGTGCGGCTCGCAGACGGCGAGCAGCTCCTCGAGCTGCCGGCGCACGGGGACCTGGGACGCACTTGCCACGTCGATCAGGCAGGCGTCCATGCCGTCACGCGCGGCGATGAAGCGGTTCTCCTCGAGCACCTCCTGCGCTCCCACGAGCTCCGGCGGGGCGTACCCCTCGGTGGCCTCGAGCCGCACCAGCGCCTGGATCAGCGCGGTCAGGCCGGCCGTGGCAGCGACGGTCGTCTGCGCGTCGGCTATCCGGACCTCGACGGTGCCAAGGCGCGGCTGCACGCGCACGTCCCACCAGATGAAGGTGGGCTCGGGGAAGATCTCGGCGCGCAGCATGATGTCGACTGCCTCGATGTAGGCGCCGTAGCTGCCGAAGCGGCGCGGGACGCCCGAGCGCGGAAAGCCCTGGAAGAGCGGCGTGCGAAACGACGCCATCCCGCTGTCGCGGCCGCGCCAGTACGGCGAGTTGCCGGAGGCCGCGAGGATCAGCGGCAGGTGCGCCCGCATACGGTCCGCGGCGAGGATCGCAAGCTCGGGATCCGGTACGCCGACGTGCACGTGCAGCGCGAAGGTCGGCTCGCGACGCGCCAGCTCGCGCATCTTGTCGTAGAGCGCCTGGTAGCGCTCGCCCCCCGACACCTCGGTGTCCTCACCCTGCGCGAACGGGTGCGTTCCCGCCACTGCCGCGCGCAGCCCGAGCGGCGCCAGCTCCTCGGCGAGCCGCGCGCGCAGGGCGGCCACCTCGCCAACCGCGGCGCGCACGCCGGTATGGACGCCGCCCGCCAGCTCGAGCGTGCAGGAATGCGTCTCGGCGCTCATCTTTCGCGTGAGCTCGGTGCTGAGCACGGGCAGCACGTCATCGAGCCGGTAGGCGAGCGCCCAGCGCTCGGGGTCGAGGAGCATGACCTCCTCCTCGATGCCGACGGTCCAGGCCGGGCGGCTCGAGTCGGCCCCCCAGTGTGCCCATTCGGGCTCGTGGCTCACCGCGTCAGGCCGCTCTCAAGTCGGCGGCGGAGTGCTCGGCACCCGCCTGCACGAGCCCCTCGAACAGGGCGAAGTGCTCGGGCATCTCGACGAGGCCCTCGGCGTGCCACTGGACTCCGAACACGAAGCCCTTGGCGCCGCTCTCGAGGGCCTCGACGGTTCCGTCGGCGGCCGTGCCGACAGCGCGCAGCCCGCGGGCCGAGCGTCGCGGGCGCCTGATGGTGGAACGAGTTGACGCGGACCTCGGTCCGGCCCATCAGCTTGGCGAGGCGGCTGTCGGACGCGAGCTTCACCTCGTGCGTCACCTGGCGGCCGGACGCCTGCTGGCGGTGCTCGACCTCAGCGGACAGGTCGGGAAGGTGCTGATGCAGGGTGCCGCCGAGCGCCACGTTCAGCACCTGCGCGCCGCGGCAGATGCCGAGCACGGGGACGCCGCGGCGGACCGCCCGCCGCGCGAGCGCGAGCTCGAACAGGTCGAGCTCCGGCTCCGTCGGGCCGAGCTTCTCGTGCGCCTCCGCGCCATAGGCCGACGGGTGCAGGTCGGGCCCGCCGGACAGGCAGACGGCGTCGAGCCGCGCGAGCAGCGGATCGATGGCCGAGCCGTGGACGGGCGTGAGGATCACGGGCAGCCCACCGGCCGAGCGCACGGAGTCGAGGTAGCGCTCGCCGAGCGCGAGCTCGCGCCGGCTCGGCTCCCCCTGCGGCACGACGCTGTGGTCGGTGGCGCGCCGGACCTCGGAAGTCGACACTCCGACGAGCGGCGGCCTGCTCACGACAGCACCCACGTGTCCTTGCCTCCTCCCTCTTGCGAGCTGTTCACGACCAGCGAGTCCCGGCTCAGAGCTACCCGCGTGAGGCCTCCCGGAATCACGCGTGCAGTGTCTCCCGCGAGCAGGACGAACGGCCTCAGGTCGATGTGACGCGGCTCGAGCCGTCCGCCGGAGGCCGTCGGGTGGCGCGAGAGCATGATCGTCTCCTGGGCCACGTAGCCCTCGGGATCGCGGGCGATCTCGGCTGCGGTGCGCCGCACGTCCTGCTGCTCGGCGTGCGGTGCGACGACGACGCCCACGCCGCCGTATCCGGCGCGCGGCTTGATGACGAGCTCGTCGATTCGCTCGAGCACCGCGCTGCGCACGTCCGGCACGCCGACGTCGTATGTGCGCACCGCGCCGAGCAGCGGCTCCTCGGCGAGGTAGAAGCGCACCATCTTCTCCACGTAGGCGTGCATCAGCTTGTCATCCGCCACGCCCGCGCCGAACGCGTTCACGCAGGTGACCCTGCCGGCGCGGAGCGGAGCGAACAGCGCCGCACCGACGTCGGTGAGCTCGCCACGCTCGTCCTCGAGCCGATCCTCGTTCGTCCTGCGGTAGACGACGTCCACGGGCATGCGCCGCCCGTTCACGCGCGCGATCAGACGGTCGCCCGAAACGGAGAGCTCGGCGCACGTCACGACCGGGATAGAGAGAGCGCGCGCGATCCGCTCGTGCTCGTACCAGGCGCTGTTCGAGGGGCCGTCCGACAGCACCACGATCGACGGGTCGTCGACCCCCTCCGGCGCGGCGGCCCGCAGGGTCTCGGCAATGGTGTCGAGCACGTCGTCGAGCGGCCGGCGACGCTCGGCGAGCCCACTGGGCAGATGGCGGTCGAGCGTCTCGCGCGCGGCGAGCGTGTAGGTCGTGCCGGACGGCGTGCGCACGTTGTCCTCGAGCACGTGGAAGCGCCCGTCGCGGTCGCGCACGAGGTCGAGCCCCGCGATCGCCACCCGCACGGGTGGGGCGGGTAGCCCGACGAGCCGTCGCTCGAAGTGGTCGCAGCTCTCGAGCACGCGCCCGGGCAGGACGCCCGCCTCGACGATCTCCTGCTTGCCGTAGGCGTCGGCGACGAAGCGGTCGAGGGCGCGCACGCGCTGCGCGAGCCCGCGCTCGAGGAGCGCCCACTCGTCGGCGGTGATCACGCGCGGGACCAGGTCGAGCCGAAAGGGCTCGCTCTCGCCCGTCCCGCCGAACTCGACGCCGCTTCGCCGGACGTCGCGGTCCACGTCCTCGGCGAGCGCGCCCAGGTCCATCTCGGCCAGCGCTCCGAGCAGGCCGGCGTAGGGGGGACGCGGCGTCCCGTCCGGCTCGAGCGCCTCGTCGAAGGCGTCCGGCTCAGGCGTGTAGATGACGCCCGTCACCGGCCTCAGCATCGCGCCGGACCGCCCCGATGTCCTTGTACCAGGGTCCAAAGATCGGCGCCGCCGCCCGCCATTCGGTCGAAGCCGGCCGGTCCGCGGCGCCGCGCGCTCACGGATAGAGCGGTGTGCGCAGGTAGTGGTCGCGGACCGTCCAGAAGGCGGGCTTCGGCTCGCCCTCATAGGTCAGCAGACCCTTGTGGTGGCGGGTGTTGGGCTCGTACTGAGTCGGGCGCCGGCCCGCGCCGCCCATCCAGCCCGGGTAGATCTCGAACTCGCGCAGTGTCCAGTAGATCGCGCCGGACAGGACCGGCGAGCGGTCGATCACGTCGAGCGTGCGAGCGGCGTGCATGTCCTGGAAGGGGTAGCCGCCCTTGCGATCGAGCCCTGCGGTCGACAGCTCGGGGCGCGCCTCGGCACCCCACTCGGTCATCACGATCGCCTCGTCCGGGTAGTGGTCGCGGAGCTCATAGATGTAGGGCTCGAGCACGGTGAAGTCCTCTACCCAGGGATACCAGCCGAAATACTGGTTCAGTCCGATCATGTCGAACGCGTGCAGGGTGAACTGCTCGGGGAAGCCGGGACGGCCCTTGATGTCGACCGAGATCGGCAGCGTCGGGTCGAGGTCTCGCGCGTCCTCCTGAGCTGCGAGCAGGAAGCGCTTCGTCCCGGGCTTGCGGTCGGGCGTGAAGGTCAGCTCGTTCGCGACCGAGTGGGTGAGCACTGCGGGATGGGAGCGGGCGGCGGTCACCGTGCGGCGGACCGTCTCGAGCGCACGCTCGCGCTCGCGCGGCTGCCACAGCAGGTGGGCGCCGGCGTCGCGCTGCCAGATCGGCGCCTGACTCCAAACCATGATCCCGGCGCGGTCGAAACGTGACAGCAGCGCGTCGTTCATCAGGTAGTGCGCGCGCGTGACGTTGGCGCCGAGCGACTTCAGGTCCGCCACGATGCGGTCCATGTCGGCGGGCGTGAGCGCGGCGCCCGACCCGGGCATGTCCTCGTGGATGGACGCGCCGCGCAGCTGGATGCGGCGGTTGTTGAGGTAGAGCATCCCGCTCTTCACGGTCACCGAGCGCAGCCCGACGCGGCGCCGCTCCACCTGCACGACCCGCTCGCCGTCGCGGAGCGTGAGCCGGGCGCTGTAGAGCTGCGGGGCATCCGGCGACCAGAGCTGCGGCGCCGGCACCGGCATCTCGAGCTGAACGCGCTCGCTTCCGGCGCGTCCCTTGGGCAGGACGAAGCGCTTGCTCGACCTGCGGCCGCTCGGCGCGCGCAGCTCCACCTCGAGCGTCGGCTCGACGATGTGACGGCCGCTGCGCTCGAGCTGGGCGTCGAGCAGCAGGCTGGCCCGGCAGCCGCTCGCGGGGCCGCGGCAGGAGACCTCGGAGAGCGTGCCGAGATCCGCGAGATGCGCGGACCCGGCGGGCACGAGCCGCACCGGGCGCACGATCCCGTTCCAGTTCCACCAGGCCTCTGGCAGCTTCGGATTCTTGCGGCCGTCGACGATCACGACGAGCTCGTTGCGCGCCCCGGGGCGAAGGCCGCGCGCCTCGAAGCTGAAGGGCGTGTAGGGATCGGCGTTGCGACCGAGCCGCCGCCCGTTCAGGTAGACGGTCGCCGCGCGCCGCACGCTCTCGAACTCGAGGAGCCAGCGGAAGCCGCGCGGCGTGTCCGGAGCCGTGAACGCGATCCGGTAGCGGCGCACCTGGCCCGGGAAGAGCGAGGCCAGGGCGCGCGTGTCGAAGACGCTCGGCACGCGGGTCGGGCGCCACTGGCCGGGCGCCTGAGCTGCGCGGCCGGGCGGGGTCGGTCGCGTGTTCGGCAGCACGCCGGCCGGCGCGGTCTCCTCGGGTGGGGGCGGCTGCGGCGCGGCGGGGTCCGCGGGCTCGACGCGCACCTCCCAGCCGCTCGCAAGGCCGCGCTCGCGCGGGGGCGAGTCGGCGGCCGCCGCGGCGGGCGCGGAGGCGAGCAGCAGCAGGCATGACAGGACCAGCGGGCGCCGCATCAGCTCCCACCGTAGCCGGATGTGAATGTCTTGTTCTGCCAACCTTGCGCCGTGCCGTTGGCCGCGGGTGTCGAGTTCCTGGAGGAGCCGCTGGCCGTATTCGGCGTCCTCCTGATGCTCGGCGCGCTCGTCTCCGGGCTGGCGCGACGGAGCTTCCTCTCGCTCACGGCCGCCTTCGTGATCGCCGGCTTCGTGCTCGGCAAGGGCGGGCTCGAGATCCTGGATCTCGACCCAACCTCCGGCTTCGTCCAGGGGCTGGCCGTCGTCGCGCTGGTGCTGATCCTGTTCAGGGACGGGCTCGAGGTCGAACAGGAGATGCTCCAGGAGGCTTGGCACCTGCCGCTGCGCAAGCTGGCGCTCGCCATGCCGCTCACCTGTGGGCTCGTCGCGCTCGCGACCAACGCTGCTGACCGACCTCAGCTGGACCGAGTGCTTCCTCGTCGGCGCGCTCCTGTCGCCGACCGACCCGGTGCTGTCCTCTGCCGTGGTCACGAACCCGCGGGTGCCGCGGCTGGTGCGCCATTCGCTCAACCTCGAGTCGGGCCTCAACGACGGCCTGGCGCTACCCGCCGTGCTCGCCTTCACGGCCGCGGCAGCGGCCGACCGCGACTTCGTCTGGTGGGAGTTCGTGATCCAGGACGTGGGCGTCGGGGCTGGTGACGGGACTGATCGTGGCGTTCGTGGCCGCACAGCTGATGCCGCAGGAGCGGGCACTCGGCTATGCGATCAGCCCGCACCAGAAGGCGCTGTACGCCCTCGGCGTCGCCTTTGCCGCCTATGGGATCGCCACGTTGCCGCCAGAGGGAAACGGGTTCATCGCCGTGTTCGTGTGCGCGATCGCGCTCGGCATCTGGAGAGAGGACATCCGGCACTGCTTTCGAGGACCGCGCCGAGGACATGATCGAGGTCGTCAAGCTGGGCGTGTTCCTCGTCTTCGGGGCGATCTTCACCTTCGACACGCTCTTCGAGGATGGCTGGTCGACTGTCGCGATCGCTGCATTCACACTGCTCGCGGCCCGCCCGATAGCGGTCTTCGTCGCGCTCGCCGGCAACCACCAGGTCGATACCGCCGGCAAGGCGTTCATGGCCTGGTTCGGTCCGAAGGGCGTCGCGACGATGACTTTTGCGCTCTTCGTACTCGGATCGACCGTGCCCGACGGCGAGCAGATAGCAGTGATCGCGGCCGTCACCGTCTTCATCTCGATCATCGCCCACGGCCTCACGGACCAGCCCGGCGCCGAGTGGATCGGGCGTCGCGAGCAGAGCGCTCCGGAACCGGCCGGGACCGCGTCATAATGCCGGGGCCACGCATCCCCGAGCCGGAGTAGTCATGGAGACCTGGGATATCGCCGCGCACGACGTCCAGCCGCACCAGCCCGTGGTGCTGCGCTCGGACAACGAGACCCGCGTGATCGCGATCAACCTGCCGGCGGGCGAGCGACTTCAGGAGCACCAGGTCCACGAGCGCGCCTGGGTGATGGTCGCCGCCGGGGACGTCGAGTTCGAGCAGGGTGGTGACTCGGCTCGCGGCGGGCCGGGCTTCCTCGTCCACTTCGGCCCCAACGAGCGGCACGAGGTGCGCGCGGAGACGGACTCGCGGCTGATCCTGCTGCTCTCGCCGTGGCCGGGTGACGGGCACCCGAGCTCCAGGTAGGCGGGTCGGCGGACAGCCCGCCTGCCAGAATCAGACCTGATGGATCCGTCCCGTAAGCGCAAGCTGCGGCTCGGCGTGGCGCTGGCCGCCGCCGTGCTGCTCGCGACGGCGCTCATCTACACGAGCTTCAGCGCCTCCACCGAGGCGAGCAAGCCCAGCGAGATCGAGCCCGGCAAGTCGTACGAGCTGACCGGCAAGGTGGTCCACGGGTCGATCCAGAAGGCGGGCGACGATGGGCTGCGTTTCCGCATCCGCGACCGCGACGGGACCGAGTCGGTCCCCGTCACCTACTCGGGTGTGGTGCCGGACCCGTTCCGCGATGGACGCGAAGTGATCGTCTCCGGTGAGCTGAAGCAGGGCACCTTCGTCGCGGAGCGCGACTCGCTCGTGACCAAGTGCCCGTCGAAGTTCACCAAGGACGAGCAGTCGTCCTGACGTGGCCGGAGTCGGCTCCGCCTGTCTGACCGTCGCGCTGCTGACCGCCCTGTTCGCGGCGGGCGCGTCGATCTACGGCGTGGTGCGCGGCCGGCGCGAGTGGGTCACCTCCGGACGGCGCGCGATCTACTGCGTGGCGGCTCTGTGCGTGGCGGCCTTCGCGATCCTCGAGTCCGCCTTCCTGCGCTCGGACTTCTCGTACAGGCTCGTCGCGGAGGGCTCGTCGACGACCACGCCGACCTTCTACAAGATCACCGCGGTCTGGGCGACACAGGATGGCTCGCTGCTCCTGTGGGCGACGCTGCTCGGGCTATTCACGAGCACAGTCCTGTTCATCACGCGCCGCTCGTTGCGCGACATCGCGCCCTGGGCGACGGCCGTGCTCGCCTGCGTGGCGGCCTTCTTCCTCTTCCTGATGGTGGGCTGGGAGAACCCGTTCGACACGCTCGCGATGGCACCGCAGGAGGGCAACGGACTCAATCCGCTGCTGCGGCACCCGGCGATGATGATCCACCCGCCGATGCTCTACACGGGCTACGTCGGCTTCTCGATCCCGTTCGCGTTCGCGATCGGCGCGCTGATCGCCCGCCGCAGCGGGGCGGACTGGATCCGCGCGACGCGGCGCTTCGCCCTCGTCGCGTGGACCTTCCTCGGCACAGGCATCCTGCTCGGTGCGCTCTGGTCGTACTCGGAGCTCGGCTGGGGCGGCTACTGGGCCTGGGATCCGGTCGAGAACGCGTCGCTGATGCCCTGGCTCGTGGGCACCGCGTTCCTGCACTCGATCATGGTCCAGGAGAAGCGCGGCATGCTGAAGGTCTGGAACGTCTCGCTTATCTGCGCGACGTTCGTGCTCGCGCTGATCGGCACGTTCCTGGTGCGCAGCGGCATCCTCGAGTCGATCCACGCGTTCGGGGCCTCGACGATCGGCGTGCAGTTCCTCGTCTTCATAACGCTCGTCCTGCTGCTCTCGGCGACGCTGATCATCGCCAGGCTGCCCGACCTGCGTTCGCAGGCACGGCTCGACTCGCTGCTGTCGCGCGAGGCGTTCTTCCTGCTCAACAACCTGGTGCTCGTTGCCCTGGCGCTCGTGATCCTGTGGGGCACCTTCTTCCCGCTCATCTCGGAGGCGCTCACCGGCACGGAGTCGACCGTCGGCCCGCCCTGGTTCAACCGCCTCACGACCCCGCTCGCGATCGTGCTCGTGCTGCTGACCGGGATCGGGCCGGTGCTCGCCTGGCGCAAGATGACGCCGTCGTCGCTGAAGCGCATCCTGCTGGTGCCGCTCGCCTTTACCGCACTCGTGTTGGTGCTGCTGCTCGCACTCACGAACGCCGCCGACAGCACCGCTTCGCTGATCATGTTCTGCTTCACGGCGTTCGTGCTCGCGGTGGTGGGCCAGGAGTTCTGGCGCGGCGCCGCCGCTCGCCGGGTGATGACGGGCGAGGCCTGGCCGCGCGCGCTCGCGCAACTGATTGGCCGTAACCGGCGCCGCTACGGCGGCTTCCTCGTGCACGCCGGGATCGCCGTGTTGTTCCTCGGGGTCGCCGCCTCGTCCGCGTTCGTCGAGCAGCGCGACGTGCGGCTCTCGCCGGGCGAGTCGTTCACGCTCGGCGACTACGAGATCACCTATCGCCAGGCGACGGCCCGGCTCGGCGGTGACTCGTCGGGCACCGGCGCGCCGATCTCGTTCGGTGCGGTCATGGACGTGCGCAAGGGCGACGAGACCTTCACGCTGCGGCCGGCTCGCAACTTCTACTCGAGCGGCGACTCGTCGCTCGGGACGATCTCGCGCTTCTTCGAGGGCGAGGCCACGAGCGAGGTGGACGTGCGCTGGGGCCTGCGGCGCGACTTCTGGCTGGCCGTGCGGCCCGACATCGGCTCGCTCGAACGCCCGATCCGCGAGGCCGACGCCAAGTTCGCCGACGCGTCCGGCGACGTCCAGGCGCTGATCATCGCCGCCCTCTCCGAGCGCTACCGCAGCGACCCCCCGCCCGCCGCCTTCCGCGCGATCGTCTCGCCCCTCGTGGCCTGGATCTGGATCGGCGGCGCGATCGCGCTGCTCGGTGCCCTGGTGGCCGCCTGGCCGACGCCGGAGGCACGCCTGCGCCGCGTGCGGGCGATCTCTTCCGCGCGGCTCGGCAAGGAGCTGTCGCGGGCCTAACCGCCTGACCGGGTCGTCGTGGAATACGCGCTTGCACTGCTCGTCCTCGCGGCGCTCGTCGCGTTCGCGGTGACGCGGCCGCTGCGTCACCCCGGAGACGAGGAGCGCCGCGAGGAGACCCGCGTCGCCGAGCTCGAGGCGGCGAAGGAGGCCAAGTACCGCGAGATCCGCGACGCCGAGCTCGACCACCGCATGGGCAAGCTCTCACGCGAGGACTGGCGCGCCGTCGACCGCGACCTGCGGTCGGAGGCGGTCGCGATCCTGAGCGAGCTGGACCGGTTGGAGGAGCGGGACGCACGGGAGCGGTGAGGGGTCCGCGCTCCGCCGGCGTTTCGTTCGTCCTGACTTTGCCCGCCGAGAGCGGGAGAAGTCAGGACGGGAGAAATCAGGACGGGTGCTAACTCCGGCTCGGCCGGACCCGGACCAGCGAGTCGCGGTTCAGCGGCAGCGTGCTCTCGTTGCCCTCCGTGTCCGTCCGCCCGCACCAGCACGCGGTACGTCCCCGGCGGCAGGCGCTTGCCGAGCGACGAGCAGCCACTGCACCTCGCCGCTCGTCGCGGTCAGCCGGGCGTTGATCCAGCGAGGACGGTCACAGCGCCGCGGCGCCCCGCTCATGCGTCGCTTCGCCGCGAGCCACCAGCCGCACTCGTCGGCCCCGAGCCGCGCCCGCAGCGCGACCTCGACAGCCGACACCCCCGACGGGTCCGTGACGGTGCCTCGAATGCGCCCGCGGCCGGCGTTGACGCCTAGCAGGCGGAGCGCCGGGCCGAGCCGGTCGGGTGTGGGCGGGATGGGATCCGGATCCGCGGGCGGAATGCCCGGCGGCGGCTCGCCGGGCGGTTCGCCCGGAGGCGAGGCGCGCTCCGCGTAGTTCGCCGTCAGCTCTGTGGGTTCTGCGGGAACGACGAAGTCGTGAACACGCGCTCCGCCGTTCGACCAGCCGGTGAAGTCGAAGATGGCGCCCCCGAGCTGGAACGGGTCGCTGGCGGTGATGGTGGTGTGGTAGCCGATCGCGGTCACGAGCTCGCGCGGGGCGGTGAACTGGCGGCCGCCGTAGGAGACGCCCGCGCCGGCGGGTGAGCTGTCCAGTCGCACCGTCGTCGTCTCCGGGTTCAGCGTGACGGTGGCCTGGCTCGTCAGCCCGCCCGCGTCGGTGGCGGTCATCGTGACCTCGTAGTGAGCGTCCGCGTCGTGGTCCGTGATCGCGTCAAGGGTGAGCTGCGAGCGGTTCGTGAAGCTGCCGAGCACGTGGATGTGATCGACGTGGATGACGCGCACGTCCCAGCGCAGCCCGGAGGCCGGGATCGTCCCCTGCTGCGGGTCGGTCGCGGAGCCCTGCAGGCTGAAGCTCTCACCGGCGCGGTACATCGTGTCGCCGCTCACCTGTGCAGCGGGGGGTGTGTTGCCCGCGGAGATCTGGACGGTCTCGGGGTCCAGGCCGCCACGGCCGTCGCTCACGGTGAGCGTCGCCGTGTAGTTGCCCGGGTTCGTGTAGGTGTGGGAGGGATTCGGCTGCGTGCTCCCCGGCGTGCCGTCGCCAAAGCTCCATTGGTAGGTGAGCGGATCGCCGTCCGCGTCAGTCGAGTCGCGTCCGTCGAAGCTCACCGCGAGCGGGGCCGGGCCAGACGTCCTGTTCGTCTCGATGACGGCCGTGGGGCTCCGGTTGTCGGGGGTGTAGACGATCCGGCGGACCGAGCCGGTGCCCTGGCTGCCGTCGCCGAACGCCGGATAGGCGAGCTCGCCGGCCGGGCTCTGCTCGAGGTCGACGCCGGCCCAGCCGGTCGCGAAGTTGTCGACGCTCGTGACCTGGTCCTGGGCGTTCACGTTCAGCTTCTTGATGAAGCCCTGCACGTAGTCGGCGAAGAAGACGTCGCCCTGGTAGCTGCTCGGGAACTGGGAGCCGGTATAGGTCGGGCCGCCCAGCACCGCGCCGCCCGAGCCGTTGTGCGGGTACTGGTGCACGGGGGGCAGGTGTGCCTGTGGCGTGCCCTCCTTCGCGTACTCGGGGTTGCAGTCCGCCTCGCGGTCCTGGTAGCCGCCCGTGTGGCCGCTGCCCTCGTAGCAGGGCCAGCCGTAGAGGCGGCCGCCGCCGGAGGCGGTCGGGACGAAGTCGATCTCCTCGGTGGTCCCCCAGCCGACGTCGCCGACGGTGAGGCCGCCGCCGGGGCGCAGCTTGAACCGAAACGGGTTGCGAAAGCCGCCGGCCCAGATCTTCGTGCAGACGTGGCCGAGATTGCCGTTCGTCGCGCAGAACGGGTGGCCGGACAGGCCCTGGCCGTTCCGGTCGATGTGCATGATCTTCCCGGCCATGCTCTCCGCGTTGTAGGTGCGGAAAGCGAGCGGGTCGACGTCGTTGAAGCTCGACGCGTCTCCGCTTCCCACCCAGAGCGTCCCGTCGGGCGCCGAGCGCACCGTGCCGATCGAGTGCGAGAAGCCCTCCGACGGGATGCAGTCGACGGTGTTTGACGGCGCGGGGCACGGACCGTCGTGGCTGCCGAGGATCGTCATGCGCCCGGACACGTCGTTCTGCGGGCTGACCGTCATCTTCTGAAGCCGCGACACCATCTGGCCGTTCTCGTCGGGCGTCATCGGCTGGCGCTCGCGCGTGTACAGGAGGTAGATGAGGCTGTTGCCGGCGAAGGCGCTGTCAACCGCGATGCCGAGCAGCCCGCGGTCCCAGTAGGAGTTCACCTCGCTCGAGATGTCGAGGATCGTCGTGGCCGTGGAGCCGCCCGGCGGCACGACCTTCAGGCGGCCCTCCTTCTCGATCACGAACATGCGTCCGTCCGGCGCGTAGGCGATCGCGGTGGGGCCGGTCAGGCCCGATACGACGGTGCGCTCCTCGAATCCCGATGGATAGGTGGCGGCCTGCGCGGCACCGCCCAGGCACAAAAAAAGCGCGGCGGTGGCCGCGGCAGCTGTCAGTCTCCGATTGATCGACTCGATCCCTGTCCCGTCTGTTTTCAGACTAGGACAGGTCTCTCGATCTCGCCACGGGTAACCGCCGCTAGTCTTTCCGGCCGTGGAAGCGATCCTCAGCGGCGTTCAGGTGATCCTCGCGGTGATCCTGATCGTGCTCGTGCTCATGCACTCGGGCAAGGACTCCGGGCTCTCCGGCGCCTTCGGCGTCGGCACCGGCGCGGGCCCGTTCGGCGGTGGATCGCTGGTCGAGCGGAACCTGAACCGCTGGACCATCGCGTTCGCGCTGCTGTTCGTCGTGAACGTGATCCTCCTGTTGAAGATCTGAGCCGCCCCCGAGACGGTGGCCCCGGCCCCCGTCCCCGCAGGTCCGGGGTGCCGGTTCCACCGGCCCCTGGGAACTGCACGCCGCTATGGGCATGCCCCCTGCTCCTACCCGGGACCCGCGCTTGCAACGACCGGATTAGCCCGCCGGCCCGGTGAAGCGAACGCGCCCCGCCCGGAGGGCCGGACTGACGACGCCGTAGGCGAAACGGCGGCCGTAGAACTCGCCGTCGCTCGAGAGCTCGAGGCCTGACGTGAGGGCCTGGACGCTCGAGAGGATCGAGAACACGCTGTCCGTGAGGCGCAGATCGCGGAGCGGCCGCGTGACCTGCCCGTCCTCGATCAGGAAGGTGCCATCGCGGGTCACCGCCGTGACCAGCGTCTCCTTCGGGCGCACGACGTTCTCGTACCAGAGCCGCGTCACGTAGATGCCCCGCTCGATCGGGCGCGCAGAGCTCGGCCGTGTTCTCCGCGCCGCCGCCCGCCAGGATCAGGTTCGTCGGATGGGGGCCGGACGGGTCGCCGCCCGGCGCGAGGGCGTGACCGGTCGAGGCGGCGCCCATCAGGGTTGCGCTGCGGATGTCGTGCACCACCCGGTGCGCCACGCCGTCCTGGATCAGCGGCAGCGGGGCCTTGGCCGTCCCCTCGGCGTCGAATCCGCGTGACAGCGTGCGCGCGAACAGGGGCGAATCGGACAGGTTGATCGCGGGCGCGGCGACGGACTCGCCGAGCCGGCCGGCGAGCGCGCCGCGGCCCTCGGCATGGGCGAGCCCGTTGAAGGCGGTGAACGCGAGTAGATCGAGCAGCGAGCGCATCGCGTCGGGCTCGAACACCACCGGGTAGACACCCGCGTCGAGCTCGGCGCGCTCGCGTGAACGGGCGAACGAGCCGAGCGCCTTCGCGGCGGCGCGCTCGGTGAGCGCGCGCGGCTCGAGCGCCCCAGCCGACGCCGCCGCTTGCGACGCGTGCCCGCTGCGGCCGTCGTCCCGCTCCGGCGTCATGCAGATGACCTTCATGAACGCGTCGCTGTCGACCTCGGCGACACTGCTGCCGGGGCGGGCCACGGCGCGCTCGACCTCCGCCGCCGACCAGGTTCCGTGCGCCTCCAGCCCGGCGTCCGCGGCGATCTCGAACACAGCCGCCAGCGCATCGCCGCCCATGCCGGCGTCGAACGTCGCCGCCTCGGCCGGGACCGGCGCGCCGGCGACCGGTTCGGAGAACCCCGGGTAGATACCGTCGCCGGCCGCCGCCGCGGCGTCGGCAGCGGCCGCGGCGCGCTGCGCACACCTCGCGAGTGCCTCGTCGTCGGTCGAGTTCGTCTCCGCGCGGCCGACATGCCCGCGTCGCTCGACGGCGAGCTCGACCGTCAGGTCGTCCACCTCGGTCGCCTGCGTGGGGCGGTTGGCGGCAAAGCGCAGCAGCAGCGACCGTTCTCGCGTGACGAGTGCCAGCGCGTCCGGCCCCGCCGGGCGCAGCGCGCGCTCGGCGAGCTCGAGTGCGCTCACGCGACGCCGACCTCGACGTCCCGGAAGCGCGCCGGCGCGCAGCCGTGCGAGACGCGCATCAGCTGCCCGGGCTCGCCCTTGCCGCAGTCGAGCAGCGAGATCAGCCGCCACTCGGACGGCGAGCAGACCGCGTCGCAGCTCGCCCAGAAGCGCGGCGTGACGCCGCCGTAGCTCGGGTTGCGGACGAGCCGTCCCAGGCGGCCGTCGCGGATCTCGCGGGCCGCCTCGCCCTCGAACTGGAAGTTGAGGCGCTTGTTGTCGATCGACCAGGAGCGGTTCGTCTCGATCAGGAGCCCGTCGTCCGTGTCCGCGATCAGCTCGTCGAACGTGCCCGCCTCGCCCGGCTCCAGGTTCACGTTCGTCATGCGCACGATCGGCTGGCGCGCGAAGCCCTGTGCCCGCATGCAGCCGCCGGAGCGCTCGAGGCCGATCTCGGAGGCGGTCTCGCGCGAGGACAGGAAGCCGGCGAGGACGCCGTCGCGCACGATCGGCACCGGCCGCCCCTCGACGCCCTCGTCGTCCCAGCGGTAGCTGCCGAGGCCGCCCGGACTGGTGGCGTCGGCGGTCACGTTCATGTGCTCGGAGCCGAAGCGCAGCGAGCCGATGCCGTCGGCCGGCACGAAGCTCGTGCCCGCGTAGGAGGCCTCGCGGCCGAGCACGCGGTCGAGCTCGACGGCGTGGCCCACGGACTCGTGGACCTGGAGGCCGAGCTGCTCGCCCGCGAGTATCAGCGTGCTGCGGCCGGCGGGGCAGGCGGGCGCCGTCAGCAGCTCGACCGCCTCCGCCGCCACGCGCGGCGCCGCCGCGGCCAGGTCGAGCGCGGCGAACGTCTCGTATCCGCCCTGCGCGACGTGGCCGCCGTGCGAGGCCGGGAAGGAGCGGATCTGCGTATGGTCGGCCTCGACGGCGAGCGCAGCGATCCCGCCACCGGCCTCCGTCAGCCGCTGCTCGCACAGCGCACCCTCGGTCGACGCGAAGATGCGCTCCTCCGCGTGCGCCCGGTAGTGAGCGATCGCGAGCGCCACCAGCGGCTCCTTCCGGAGCGCCTCGTCGGCGGCGAGCAGCACCGACAACTTCTCCTCGAGCGGCACCTCGAAGGGGTCACGCTCGGCCGGGCTGCGCCAGGATCCCTCGGCCGGCGGCTCGGGGGCGAGCTCGACCGCGGAGCTCGGCAGCGGCTGTGCGGCCGCGACCGCGAGCGCCCGGGTGAGGGCGGCCTCGGCGTCACGGCGCTCGGTCCCGCGCACAGCGGCGAAGCCCCAGCAGCCCGCCACCCGCACGCGCACGCCGATCCCCTCGCTCTCGTCGGAGTCGAGCGAGTCGAGCGCTCCGTTGCGCGTGGCGAGCCGCTCGCTGCGGCTGCGGACGTAGCGGGCGTCCGCGTACTCGGCCCGCATGCGAGCCGAATCCATGAGCTCTCTCAGTAGGGACCGCACCTCCCGCGGGAGGCTATCTCCCGCGGGACGTGCCGAGCCGGTCTAGCGGCCGGCGGCGGTGCGGCGATGAAAGAGCGCCAGACGCGGGCGCCCGGGCCGCAGGAACGCTGCCGAACGGCGGCGCCGCCGGCGCTGCTTCGAGCTGCCGTAGGCATGGGAGGCGCGGTACGGGTCCTCGTTGGGGGCGTAGATGTGGCGGGCCGCATAGGCCAGGGGGATGCCAGGGTGCATTGCGAGTCCTCCGAGATCGGAGTGGGGGGGGTGCCCCACAGACTGCCCGCCTCGCCGGGACCCGTGTGAGTTGTCCGTCACACAAGCGGTTGTGCCCGGACGCGTTCTAGGCGCCGCGCGGCGCCGCGTCCTCGAGCACGATCCGCATCAGGTCGCGGATCGAGAGCATTCCGACGACCTCGTCGCCGTCGACGATCGGCATGTGGCGGAAGCCGCCGTGAATCATCAAGACGGCGGCCTGGCGCGTCGTCTCTTCCGGCTCCATCGTCTCCGGGTCGCGCGTCATCCAGTCGGAGACGCGCGTCTCGGCGGTGATCCCATCGGCAACGGCGCGCAGGATGTCGCGCTCGGTGAGGATCCCGACGAGCCGGCCGTTCTCGATCACGAGCACCGCGCCCACGTCCTTGGCGACCATCCGCTCGGCTACCGCCTTGAGCGCGAGCCCCGGCTCGACCGTGAGCAGGCTGCGCGACATGTGGTTGCGGGCAAGCGGCATTGAGGGAGGTTAAGCGACTTTGGCGCTCAGAGTGTGACGCCGGCGGTCATCGCCGCGGGGTCGTCAACCGGGAGCGGCCGGGGCCGCTTGCGCTCGAGTCGCGGCCGGCCGGCTGAGATCGTGCCCTCCCGCCAGCGCGCGGCCGCCACGCCCTCGGAGGTGAGGTCGGTCTCGAGGATGCCGGTCGCGGTCGTCTCCTCCGAGACGGCGCCGAACACGAAGTTGCCGAGCGAGTAGGCCACGACCGCCGAGCCCTGGCGCCGCAGCGGCTGCAGCACGTGCGGGTGCGCGCCGATCACGAGCTGGGCGCCCGCGGCGGCGGCCGTGGCGGCGAGCGCCTGCTGAGCCGCGCTCTCGATGGCGGCCTTCTCGGCTCCCCAGTGGAAGGTGGCGACGACGACGTCGGCGCGGCGGCGGGCGCGGTGCACGGCCGCCGTCACGGCCTCGGGAGTCGCCCAGGCGGTGCCCGGCCGGTCCGCGGTCGCGGCGAACTCGACCGGTGCCACCTCAGAGAAGCCGACGAAGGCGACCCGAAGCCCGAGCCGCTCCACGATCTGAGGCCGCAGCGCGCGGCGCAGGGTGCGGCCCGCGCCGACGGCCTTCAGGCCGAGCCGCTCGATGCCGCGGACCGTGTCCATGAGCGCGACCGGCCCGTAGTCGCCGGCATGGTTGTTGGCGAGGTTGAGGACGTCGAGGCCCGAGTGGCGCGCGAGGCCGCGCAGCGCAGCCGGCGTGCCGCGGAAGTTGTAGAGCTTCTCGAACGGCGTGCCGCGCTTCGAGACGGGCGACTCGAGGTTGCCGAAGGCGATGTCCGCGCGCGCGAGGGCGCGGCCGGCGCTCGTCCAGGGGTAGCGCGGCCCCTCGGTGGCGATGTTGGCGCCGGGGACGTCGCCGAGGTTGATGTCGCCGACGGAGGACAGCCGCAGCGGGCGGACCGTGACGGCCGCGGGGTCGGTGGTGGCGTCGCCCTGCTCCGCCCGGGCGCGCACGAGCAGCGGGCCGGGAGCCGCCGCGACGCGCCCGCTCACCAGGAAGCGGCCCTCGCCGTCCGCGGATGCGCGGCCGGCGCGCTGCCAGTCGCCGCCGGCCGACTGCGTCTCGAGCAGAAGCGCGGCGCCGGCGGGAGCACCGGATCCGCTGACCGCGATACGCCCGCCGGGCGCGACCTCCTCGAGCGAAGCCCTGCTCTCGAGCGCTGGCGCTCCCGCCACCGACTCGCCGCGGTCGGCGCCGACTCCCGACACGAGGAAGAGGAGCATCGCAAGCGCGGAGCCGAGCGTCGTGAGCGCGGCGACGGAGGCGCCGGGGTGGGGCCGGGCCGGGGGCGCGCTGGTCGCGGGCGGCGGCGCGGGCTCCGGCTCGAACAGGGGCTTCGTGCGGCGGCTCGGCCGCCGGCGGCGCGGCGGTCGGCGGCGCGGCGGGGGAGGGGCAGGCTCGACCTCGGGCTCCGCCGGCGGCGCCGCCAGCACGGTCGGCGCCTCCGGCACCTCCTCGAGCTCCGCGAGCTCGCGCGCCACGGGTGTGAGTGGGGCGAGCGGCTCCGCCGGCTCGGCGGGCTGCTCGGCCATGGGCCGAGCCCGGCGGCGCGCGGCCGCCGTCTGCGGACCGAAGCCCGGGTCCTGCCGGCTGAGGTCTTCCTCGATCGCCATGGCGCGGCCTAGTCCCTTTCGCCGGACGCCCCCGGCGTCCTCCGCGCTGGGCGATCGCGTGCGTATCAGCGATTCGGGCCGGACGCGCCTGAGTCAGCCGCCGTCGCCGCGCGACCGCAGGGCCAGCTCGAGCTCGAAGCGGGCATCGGGATCGTCGAGATCCGTGCCGAGCAGCTCGCGCAGGCGCGCGAGGCGGTAGCGCGCCGTCTGGGGATGGATGTCGAGGGCAGCGGCCATGGCCGCCGCGTTGCCCTGCCGCTGCACGTACGCGAGCGCGGTCTCCTCCATGCGCCTGCGCGCCTTCGGCGTCAGCGGCTCGAAGGGGGCGAGCCGGCGCGTGACGAGCCGTTCGACGAGCGCCGGATTCTGGTGGAAGAGCAGCTCGGGCAGCCGCTCCTCGGCTCGCAGCGGGCCCGCGGCGTGGACAGCGCCGGCCTCGAGCGCCCGCAGGGCCGCGCGCGCGAGTGCCCAGGAGCCCGTCAGCTCGTCGAGCTCTCCCGCCGGGCCGAGCGCCGCGGGAATGCGGTCGACCGCCTCGTCGACCTGGAGCGCGCGGCCGGGGCCCTGCGGATCCCCTATTACGACGCAGCCCACCCCGCGAATCACGGCGGCGAGCACGTCGGGCGGCAGCCGGCGCGCGAGCCGGCCGAGGTCGCTCTCTCGGCAGGCGAGCGCCGCGGCGGTCCGCGGCGTCTTCCAGCCGACGGTCTCAGCGGCGGCGAGGAGCTCTGCCTGCGCGGGCGGAGGGTCGCGCAGCAGCAGCGTGATCAGTTCGCGGCGGCGCCGCTGGCGCTCGCCCTCGCGCTCTGAGAGCTCCTGCGAGTAGCCCTCGACGGAATCGGCGGAGAGCTCCTCGATGTAGACGAAGATCGACTCGGCGAGCTTGCTGATGACGCCGCTGTCGAAGCCCGCGCGGCGGGCCGCCTCCGCGAGCTGCCGCCAGGCCACGCGCGCTCCGACGCGGTAGGCCGACTGCAGCGCGTCGAGCGTGCGGCCCTGGCGCAGCTCGCCGCGGCCGAGGCCGACGTAGACGTCGCGGCCGGGCTCGCGGCCGCTGTCCGGGTCGCGAATCAGGGCGACGAACTGGCGCAGCGCCTCGGTCACTCCCATCTCCACTCCGCGGCCGAACGAGCCCTCGAAGGGGCGGGCGTAGCCAGGCACCTCGCGGGGGATCGTGGCCATGATCTCGGCCGTGACCGCGCCGAGCTCGGGCTCGATCACGTCGGCCACCTCCACGGGAAGCGCACGCCAGGGCTCAGATTCCGGAATAGTTGTCACTTAGATGAGCAATTTACATCTCGAATTGGACGAATGCATCTCTAGTTCGCGCATGGTCGCACACATATCGTTCGAACCATGACACGAGTAGAAAAGCGCGTGAACCTCGCGGCCGTCGTGATCCCGTTCGCCGCCACGATCGCGGCGATCGTGCTGCTCTGGAACAGCTTCGTCTCCTGGACCGACCTGGCGATCCTCGCCGTCATGTACCTGGTGACCGGCTATGGCGTGACGGTCGGCTTCCACCGCCTGCTCACGCACCGCTCGTTCGCGGTCGCGAAGCCCGTCGAGTACACGTTCGCGATCCTCGGCTCGATGGCCGTCCAGGGACCGGTCATCGGCTGGGTCGGCGACCACCGCAAGCACCACGCGCACGCCGACGAGGAGGGCGACCCGCATAGCCCGCACGTCGGCCACGGCGACGGCCCCGGCAGCGTGATGCGCGGTCTCTGGCACGCGCACGTGGGCTGGCTGCTCGAGCACCAGGGCCAGTCGGGCAAGAAGTACGCGCGCGACCTCTACGAGGACCGCGGCATGCGCATCATCAACCGGCGCTTCCCGCTGCTCGTGCTCGCGAGCCTGCTGATCCCGGCGCTCGCCGGCTGGCTCCTCACCGGAACGCTGCTGGGAGCGGCGACCGGATTGCTCTGGGGCGGGTTGGTACGCATCTTCCTCGTGCACCACATCACCTGGAGCGTCAACTCCGTCTGCCACTTCCTCGGCAACCGGAGGTTCGCGACGGACGATCAGTCGACGAACGTCTTCTGGCTCGCGCTGCCTTCCTTCGGCGAGTCCTGGCACCACAACCATCACGCCTTCCCGCGCTCGGCTGTGCACGGCCTGCGCCGCTGGGAGCTCGATCCCTCGGCAGCGCTGATCTGGACACTCGAAAAGCTCGGCATCGCGAGGAACGTCGTGCGGATCACGCCCGAGCGCCAGCTCGAGCGCGAGCGCAAGGCCGCGCCCCAGCGGGCGGCCACCACGCCGGCCGCAGAGCGTGAGGCCGCCTAGACCGCCGGCGCGCCGGCCGTGGCGACGAGCCGCCAGGGCGCGTCGTCCGGCCCGTCCAGCGCGAGCGTCCAGGTCTCGGTGAAGGTCGTGGCCGAGTCCTTCGAGCCCGACAGGACCGCCGCCGTGTCCCGGTCCTCGACGTAACGGCGGCCGCCGACCTCGACGACGAGCGTCATCGTCGCCGGCTCGCGCTCAACCTGAAGCGACGCGATTTCGATGCGCCGGACGCGCGCGCCGCGTACCACCAGGCGCGTGCGCCGCGACGCATCGGCACCGTAGAGCAGCGCCTGCACCGCCTCGGGACTCGCCACCGCCAGCAGCGCCTCGTCCGAGCCGTCGACTGCCTCCGTCCACGCCGCCACCGCGCGCCGCGCGGCCGCCTCGAGCAGCGCCGGCATGAAGCGCGCGTCCGCAAGCGAGAGGTCGAGCGCCCGCGCCTGCGCGTCGCCGCTGAACTCGAGCTCGGCGAGATCCGAGGTCGTGAAGCCCTCCGGCAGGCCGTCGGCGACCGCCAGCTCCGTCAGCGACTCGTCGCCGAGGCGCTCGCTGTCCGACCACGGCGACGCGATGATCTCGCCCTCCAGGTGATGGTCGCCCTCCGCGCGCTGCTCGATCGAGGCGACGATCCAGGCGTCACCCCGGCGCGCGAGCGTCCAGTACTCGGTAAGAGTGACCTGGTCGCCCTTGGCGCCCTTGCGCATCATGCGGCGCCCGTGGTTGTCGATCACGTAGGCCCGCAGCCTCGCCGTGATGCGCACCACGGCGCGGTCCTCGTCGTCGTCCTCGCGGTTGACGAGCCCGACGTACTGGACCTCGGGCTCCGCGAGGACCTCGACGCGGTTGTGCCAGCCCCTGGCGTCGAAGTCGTCGAGTCGCCGCGACCACTCGACCATGAGGTCCTCCCCGACGACCTTGGCGATCCGCTCGCGGTCGCGTGCGTCCCAGGCCGACTGCGCCTCGAGGAAGACGCTGCGCGCGTATGGCACCAGGTAGTCCGCGCCGAAGTACGCGTCGTCGTCCGCCGCCTCGGCCGATGCGGTTCGCACCCGCTCGTCGCGCTCGCGCACCTTGCGGCGGTAGCGCGCCGAGTGGACGGCGAGGTAGATCATGAAGATCGCGAAGCCGCCGAAGAAGAGCAGGACGACGACCGGCGAGCCGCCGCTGCCGGATCCCCCGCCGCCACCGAAGCCGCCGCCTCCACCGCCGAAGCCGCCGCCGCCACCACCACCGCCGCCGAAGCCGGAGGACCCGCCGCCGGCCTGGGCGAGGGCGATGTCGGCGAGCCCAAGCAGAAGCAGGGCGCAGAGCGACACGATGCAGGCTGTGCGGCGCATCGAAGGCCAGCATAGAAAGCCCGGCCGCTGGCGGTTATGTAAAGGTCGATGTAGCGTGCGGGATGCTCAAGTGGATCCTGCTCGCGGCCGCACTGGTCGCCTTCCCTGCGGCCGCCGAGGCCCGTGACGTCGTCCAGCCGAGCACCATCTCGCGCAGCGCAACCGTTGCCGGTGGCGCCACGCGGACGCTCGAGCTCTCCTGCCGCACCCCGGCGATCGCCCTCAACGCGACCGCCAGCGGCCTGCCCGCCGGGGCCGCGGTGCGCCGCTCCTCGCCGGGCGCCGGCGTGCTCGGCTGGAGCCTCGAGCTCGCGGCTGCCGAGAGCGCCGCGCGCCAGCGGCTGAGCGCGTCGGTCCGCTGCCTGCGGCTCGAGCTGCCTGCGGGAGTCACGGGCGTGAGCCTTGGTGCGGCCACGAAGCGCGCGCCGGGCATCTCGGTCGCCGCCGGCGCGACGAGCCGGGCATCGGTCCGCTGCGAGCGCGGCTACATCCCCACCGGCTACGGCCTCGACCGCGGTGGCGCGGACGTGCACCTTGCCGAAGCAATCGCCACGGCAAGGGGGTGGAGCTTCCGGCTGGCGAACTCGGGAGCCGGGGCCGCCCTGGCGAGCGTGAGCGTCCGCTGCACCCGCGCCACGGTCGATGGCCTGCGCCGCGGCGCGGCGGTGAGTCTGCGCCTCGAGACGCGCCGCGCAAGCTTCACCGACAGCGTCGAGCCAGGGAGGACGCTGCGCCACTCCTGCCGCGCAGGCGAGTTCAGCGTCTCCGCGGGCGTCAGCCTCGCCCCGGCGGCGGGGATCGCGCTGGAGTCGGCCCAGCCCGCGGGCGCGCGCGGCGGCCTGTGGACCTTCCGCGGCGGCCGCGGGCGCGTCCAGACCCAGCTGCTCTGCCTCGCGCGCGACTCGGCCTTCCGCTAGCGCGCGCGGCTTCTCGTAATCTCACGACGATGTCCGCTCTGCTGCGCGAGATCGTCGAGGAGCTGGCGCCGCTCGAGCGGCGTGCCGGCTCCGAGGCCGAGCGCGAGGCGGCGGACCGGCTCTGCGCACGGCTGACCGCGCTGGGCCTGGCGGCCCGCGTCGAGGAGGTTCCCTTCCGCGACGGCTACGCCCGCCAGATGCTTCCGCTCGGGGCCGCCGGCGCCGTCACGGGGCTCGTCGCGCTGGCGGGCGGCGCGCGCCTTCCCGCCGTGCTCGCCGGCACGCTCGGGGCGGGTGCCATCGCCGACGACGCCGCCAACGGCAGGCGTCACTGGCGGCGGCTCGTCACGCGGCCGCGGACGACGTCCAACGTGCTGGCGGAGACCGGCGACGCGGACGCCGAGCGGACGCTCGTCCTGCTCGCGCACCACGACGCCGCGCCGACGGGTCGCGTCTTCGACCCCTCGCTCCAGCGCGCCCTGGCGCGCCGCTTCCCGGAGCTCGTCCAGCGCACCAACGAGTCGCTGCCGCTCTGGTGGCCGATCATCGGGGGGCCCGCGCTCGTCGCGCTCGGCGCGGCCACGGGCCGCCGCGGGCTGCTCGCCGCGGGCACGGCCCTCTCGCTCGTGAACACCGCTCTCGGCGCCGACATCGCGCGCGACCGGATCGTGCCGGGCGCCAACGACAATCTCTCCGGCGTCGCCGTGCTGGCCGGCATGGCCGAGCGCCTGCTCGCTCGCCCCGTCCAGGGGCTGCGCGTGCTGCTCTGCTCCTGCGGCGCGGAGGAGGTGTTGCAGGGCGGCATCTACGCCTTCGTCGACACCCACCTGCGCCGGCTCGACCCGGCGAGCACCTGGGTGCTCAACCTGGACACGGTCGGCTCGCCGCACCTGGTGATGCTGGAGGGTGAGGGCGTGCTCGGGATCGAGGACTACACCGACCCGTCCTTTCGCGACCTGATCGCCGCGACGGCGCTGGACGCCGGGGTGCCGCTCATCCGCGGCCAGCGCGCGCGCTCGAGCACCGACAGCGTGATCCCGAGCCGCGCCGGCTACGCCACCGCCACGCTCACCTCGTTCGAGCCGGACACGAAGCTGCTCTCGAACTACCACCTGCCGAGCGACACGCCCGAGAACCTCGACTTCGGCACGGTCCGCGAGGCGCTCGACGTGACCGAGGCGCTCGCCCGCCGGCTCGCCGCCTAGCGAGCCTCGCCGGCAAGCCCGGGCCAGCTCGCGATCGGGTCGGTCGAGCGAACGACGTTCATGCCGGCCTCGCGATAGCGCTCGAAGGCCGCGTTCGCCTCGTCCGTGTAGTCGACGACGCCCGGCACGACCACCGGCGAGGTGCAGTCCTCGAGCAGGTACGTGCGCTCGGCGAGCCTGTGCTCCTGGACGTCGCCGTCCTCGAGCAGGTCGTCGATCGTCCAGGCGAGGCAGTGGCTCTTGGCCTGACCCGCGACGATCACGACGTCGAACTCGAGCAGCCGCTCGATCAGTGCGCGGTTCTTCCCCTCGAGCAGCTCGCCGTCCGGTCCCTCGGTCACCTCGGGGCCGAGCATCGAGTAGTGCTCGGTCAGGCGGTTCTCGCCCTTCACCTGGAAGGCCGGGCTCGACAGGCGCGCCACGCCGTGGAAGAAGATCGCCTCCTCGATGGCCGCCACCAGCGCGTGGCCGATGCCCCCGAGCAGCGCGTGGTAGGGCCAGATCGTGAGGTCGTACTTGCCGCCCGCGGCGAGCCGCCGGGTGTAGTGGCTCAGGTGGCGCTCGGCGTAGTCGAGCTCGATTCCGAGCGCGCCGGCCACGGCAGGGTTCACGCGCCAGCGCCCGGCCGCAACGTCGTCCGCGCTGATCAGGGTGTACGGCGAGGGATGCTCACCCTGCTCGTCGACCAGCCAGATCGCGTGGAAGATCTGCATCGCGTGGTGCGTGTCGAGGCTCGGGAAGACCTGGGTGATCGTGCCGAGGTTGCGGTAGATGAACTCGCACAGCCGGCGGTTGTCGTCGACCGCGCCGTTGCCGGAGCGGCCCGCCACGAACAGCTCGAAGTCCGGGATGCAGAACGTGTTCTGGACGTCCACGGCCAGCAGGCAGACACGCCGCGCGTCCTCCGCGGCGGGGCGGACACCGTGCTCGGCCGCCCACGCCGGCGCCTCGCGGGCGCGCTCCTCGTAGGGCACGCGCCAGACCTCGCCGACGCGGCTCGGGTCGAAATGTGCCGGCAGCGGCAGGTCCTGCATGGCGCGGCCGAGTCTAGGTGCCGCTCAGACCCGCGCTCCCCTGAGCTCGGGCAGCACCTGGGCGCCGTAGACCTGCAGGGCGCGCAGCGGATCGCTGCCGGAGGCGTTCTGGACGCACACGATCGTCGCGCCGAGCGACTCGACCTCACGCAGCCGCTCCACGTGCAGCTCAGGGTCGCTGCCGATGATGTACGACTCCTTGAACTCGTCGTCCGAGACCTCGCGCTCCGCGTTCTCGTACATCGCCTGCGGGTCGTGCCAGTCGTCCGTGAAGTACTCCTGCGGCTGAGTCGCCTTCCATACGCGCGCGCCCTCGAGCGCGGCCTCGTCGTCCTCCGCCCAGGACATCCCGGTCTGCAGGATGATCTCGCCAGGCTCCTTGCCGGCTTCATCGCACGCCTCGCTATAGGCCTCGATCAGCCCCGGCGCGGAGTCGGGATCGGCGAGCGTCCAGAGCCCGTCCCCGAGGCGCGCCGCAACCCCGGCGGCGTCGGGCCCGAACGCCGACACATAGACGGGAACGCGGCGCTCGGGGCGGGTGTGCAGGTAGGCGCCCTTCGTCCGGAAGAAGTCACCCTCGTGGTCGACGCGCTCGCCGTCGAGGAGCCGGCCGATGATCTCGAGCGCCTCCTCCATACGGCGTACCTGCTCGCCCGTGTCCGGCCAGTCCATGCCGGCCGGGGACTCGTTGAGCGACTCGCCGGAGCCGATCCCCAGGAAGGCGCGCCCGGGATTCAGCTCCTCGAGCGTCGCGCCGAACTGGGCCACCACCGCCGGGTGGTAGCGGTGCACGGGCGCCGTGACGCCGGTGCCGACCTCGATGCCGCCCGTGGCGTGGCCGATCGCGCCGAGCAGCGTCCAGGCTTGACCCGACTCGCCCGGCTCCCACCAGGGCTGAAAGTGATCGCTGACGTTGATCCCGTCGAAGCCGGCCCGTTCCGCCTCGATTGCCTGATCGACCAGCTCGCTCGGCCGGAACTGCTCGGTGGCGAGTTGAACCCAGTAGCGCATTGCGAGCGGGTACCCGGGTAGGGAGGCCGCATGCAGCTCGAGACACCGCAGCCGACACCTCCCGGGCCGGCCCCGCCCGGCCAGCCGCCCACACCGGAGCCGCCGGACCCGGATCCCGACCCTGTGCCGCCGCCGCAGATCTAGGAGGGCGGCGCCGGCAGCGGCTGCGCGGCCAGCGCCCGCGCCACCGTGAGCAGGTTCAGGGCCGCCGTCTCGCCGGTCGTCTTAGACCAGTCGTGCCCGTGATCGGTGTCGAGGTAGCTCGGCCCTGGGCCCGGTCCCATGTTCCAGTAGGTCCATGCCTGTGCCGGCACGGTGTAGCCGATGTCGATGAGCCCGCCGGCGATCTCGCTGATCACGTGGTGTGCGCCGTCCTCGTTGCCGGTCACCACCACGCCCGCCACCCGGTTGTAGGCGACCGGCCGGCCCTCGTCGTCCGTCTCGGACAGCATCGCGTCCATCCGCTCGAGCGCGCGCTGGGACACGCTCGACGGGCGGCCGAGCCAGGTGGGGGTGGCGAACACCAGGATCTCGCTCGCGAGGATGCGCTCGCGCACGCCCGGCCAGTCGTCGCCGGGCCCCTCGTCGGAGCGCACGCCGGGCTTGATGTTCAGGTCGACGAGCCGGATCTCCTCGGTCTCGACTCCCTCCGTCTCGAGCCGCTCGGTCACGACCCGCGCGAGCGCCTCCGTGTTCGACACCGTCGGTGACGGCTTGAGCGTGCAGTTGAGGACGAGTGCCTTCACGGCCGCCGCCTACCCGCGCCCGCCGCTCGGAACCGTCATGGCAGGCGACCGATGAGCCGCGCGGTGATGGCGGTCGCGAGCCGCAGCTGGCCGGCGGCCGTGGGCGGAGGCCCATCCGGGAGGAGCTCCCGTAGCCGCGCTGCACGCTCCGGTGCGGTCTCGGCAGCCACGTCGAGGCCGGCCTTCGCGACCGTTCGCACGACCGCCGGCTCGACGCTCAACAGCAGCTCGAACTCGCGCTCATCGTCCGGGCCCGAACGGCGCAGCGGCGGCTCCCAGGCGAGCAGGCACGCGCCGTGCTCGGGGGCGTCGCACACGAGCGCCCACTCGCGCAGCGTCGGGTGCGCACGCGCCACCGGCACCTCCAGCGGCGCCCCGCGCGGGCTCCGCAGACGCTCGAAGTCCGCCAGCACGGCGCATCCTGCGGCGCCGCGCGCAAGCTCGCGCCAGCGTCGCTCGCTCTGGCGGTAGAAGCGCTCACGCTGGAAGGAGCCGAGCAGCACGGGCGCCTCGGCGCGCGCGCAGCTCTCGTCCTCGACCGCGCGGGTGAGCTCGATCAGGTGACGCTTGCGCACCCTGACCGGCTGCAGATCCGGGCGGCTCTCGCGCAGGCGCGCGAACATCGAGCGAACGGGGGTCGGGGCCGCACGGGCCCGTTCGATCGCGACCGGCAGTGCAAACCCGCGCTCGCGCTCGGCGAGCACCCGTTGGATCTGCTCGACGTCCTCCGCCGTGAAGCGGCGGTGCCCGCTCGGTTCGCGGCGCGGCGTCGGGAAGCCGAAGCGGCGCTCCCACGCGCGCAGCGCCGCCTCGCCCACGCCGGTAGCGCGGACCACGTCGCCGATGCTCAGCTCGCCTGTCGATGACTTGGACATGAGATCCAGGTTTTCCTCTACAGGGTCCGGGTACCCGGAAAGCTCGCAAACGCAACAGACGGAGGCAGACATGTCCACGATCGAGCAGTCGATCGAGATCGATGCGCCCCTCGACAACGTCTACAACCAGTGGACCCAGTTCGAGGAGTTTCCCCAGTTCATGGAGGGCGTCGAGGAGATTCGCCAGCTGGACGACACCCATCTGCATTGGGTGGCGGAGTTCGGCGGCACGCGTCACGAGTGGGACGCCGAGATCACCGAGCAGAAGCCCGACGAGCGCGTCGCCTGGCGCAACACCGACGGCAAGGACAACGCCGGCGTCGTGACCTTCCACCGCATCGATGACGACACGACGCGCGTCATGGTGCAGATGGACTTCGTGCCCGAGGGCGTCAAGGAGAAGATTGGCGACGCGATCGGCGCACCCGATCGGCGGGTGAAGGGCGACCTCGAACGCTTCAAGGAGCTGATCGAGTCGCGCGGCGCGAGCGATGGCTGGCGCGGCGAGGTCAAGCGACCCGACGAGGCGGCCTGAGACCGATGGCTAAGACGTGGAAGGCCGGCGACAGGGTCAGCTGGAACACGTCGCAGGGGAAGACCCACGGCGAGGTCAAGCGGAAGCTCACGTCCGACACGCACGTGAAGGGTCAGAAGATCACGGCCTCGGACGACGATCCGCGCTACCTGGTCGTGAGCGACAAGACCGGTGAGGAAGCGGCTCACAAGGCGGAGGCACTCGAATGAAGCTGTCGGAATGCACCTGTCTCGTCACCGGGGCGAGCAGAGGCATAGGTCGGGCCCTCGCAGAGGAGCTGTCGGAGCGTGGCGCGCGCGTGCTTGCGGCAACGCGGGACGGCGCGCACGCTCCGGCGGGTCCGGCGATCGAGCCGGTCGCGCTGGACCTGAGCACGCGCGAGACGATCGACTCCGGCTTGGACCAGCTCGGTAGCCGCCTGCGTGAGGTCGACGTGCTCGTCAACAACGCCGGCTCGTTCACCGCCGGGCAGCTCGAGACGCAGGAGCTCGGCGAGATCTACGAACTGCTCCAGGTGAATCTCACCGGGCTGATCCATGTGACCAGCCGCGTGCTGCCGCTCATGCTGGCGCGCGATTCCGGGAAGATCGTCAACCACTCGAGCTTCGTCGCCTACGTGCACTTCCCGGGCCTGAGCACGTACGCCGCGTCGAAGGCCGGCGTGACGGCGTTCACGGAATGCCTGCGGCGCGAGCTCGAGGACACACGCGTGAACACGCTCGAGATCGTCACCGGCGGCGTGGACACAGAGATGCTGCAGGGGGCCGCCGAGGATCTCGACGAGCACACCGACCCGTCCGGCTGGCAGTGGATGGAACCGGACGACTGGGCCGCGCAGATCGCCGACGCGATCGAGCAGGACAAGCAGACCCTCCAGCCGCCGGGCAAGGCGCGGATCGGCAAGACGATGGCCTCACTGCCCGCCTTCGTGCTCGACACCCTGAGCGAGCGCGGCTTCGAGCGCAGGTAGGTCGCCGGCCCGGAGCGCGGGCCCGAGCAGTTCACGGGACGAACCCGCTGATCCGTCCGTTCAACCGCGCGACCTGGCCTGATCGAGCTGGTTGGCCGCCGTGATCAGCCCGATGTGGCTGAACGCCTGCGGGAAGTTGCCGAGGAGCTCGCCGTTCTCCGTGTCGATCTCCTCGGCGATCAGCCCGACGTCGTTCGCGCACGAGACGAGCTGGTCGAACAGCGACTCGGCGCGTTCGAGCTCGCCCGCGAGCGCGAGGCCCGACACGAGCCAGAACGTGCAGATCACGAACGTGCCCTCCTCGCCTTCGAGCCCGTCTGCGTTCAGTCCCTCCTGGTTGCGGTAGCGGAGCACGAGGCCGTCCTCCGTGAGCTCGTCGGCAATCGCGTCGATCGTCGAGCGCATGCGCGGGTCGCCCGCGGGCAGGAACCCGACCAGCGGCATGAGCAGCTGCGCCGCGTCGAGGTCGTCCGAGCCGAACGACTGGCAGAACGCCTGGCGCTCCTCGCTCCAGCCCTGCTCGAGCACGGCCGCGCGGATCTCGTCGCGCGCCGCCGTCCACTCGTCCACGCGCGCGAACTCCCCAAGCTGCGGCGCGAGCTCGACCGCACGGTCGAGCGCCGTCCAGCACAGCACCTTCGAGGAGAGATGGTGACGCGGCTCGCCGCGCATCTCCCACATTCCCTGGTCCTTCTCGCGCCAGCGCAGCGCGGCCGTGTCGGCGAGCTCGGCGCTGAAGCGCTGGATCTCGGGGTGCAGGTCGCCGAGCTTGTCGCGGTACAGGTGGAGCGAGTTGAGCAGCTCGCCGTACACGTCGAGTTGCGTCTGTGTCCAGGCCCCGTTGCCGACGCGCACCGGACGCGAGTCGCGCCAGCCACGCAGGTGCGGCAGCTCACGCTCGGACAGGTCGTGCTCGCCGCCGATGCCGTACATGATCTGCAGCGAGCTCTCCCGCGAGGCGGCGCCGCCGGCGGAGCTCGTCATGAACGAGACGAAGTCGACGGCCTCCTCGGGACAGGCCCCGATATAGAGCGCCTCCAGCGTCAGGCTCGCGTCCCTGATCCACGCGAAGCGATAGTCCCAGTTGCGCTCGCCGCCGACCGTCTCCGGAAGCGAGGTGGTGGGTGCGGCGACGATCGCGCCAGTCGGCGCGTACGTGAGCCCCTTCAGGACGCGCGCGCTGAATCGAACGAGGTCGCGGTGGGGGCCGTCGTAGATGTCGTGCTCGGCCTCCCACGACCGCCACGCCTCGATGGTGTCCTCGATGCGGGCGCGCAGGCGCTCCGGAGGGATCGGCGCCGGCCGCGGGCCCTCCACGGCGGTCCAGTGCAGGCTGAACGCCGCCTCATCGCCGGCCGCGAGCCGGAACGACGCTCGCATAGCGTCGTCCGCGACGCTGACGGCGCGGTCGGAGCGCACGCCGATCTGGTTCGGGCCCCCGAAGGTGCGCGCGCCGTCTTCGGTCACGCGAATCAGTGGCCGCACCAGTCCGTACTCCGGCCGGGGCGCGAGCGTCATCTCCATCTCCACGTCGCCCTCGACGCCCTCGACGAGCCGCGCCAGCTGATGCGGCGCGTGCCGGCCGACGGCATGGCCGCGCTGGTCCTCCTGGAAGCACATCGCATCCGTCACGCGCACGGCACCGGTGGCGGTGCGGAAGGTCGTCTCGAGAACGAGCGTCCCCGGCAGGTAGCGCCGCTCGGCCTCGTAGCCGGCATCACTCGGCGCGATCTGCCAGTGCCCGGCGTCGGGGTCGAGGAGGCGCGCGAACAGCGCCGCGCTGTCGAAGCGCGGCAGGCAGAGCCAGTCGATCGACCCGTCGCGACCTACGAGCGCGGCGGAGTGGCAGTCCGAGAGCAAGGCGTACTCGGCGACCGGGAGGTAACCGTTGGTCCGCTGCAAGGCGCGCCGTACCGAGCTCAAGCGGGGGCCAGGTCGGAGTCGGGCAGCACGTCCGCCAGCTCGCGGCGGGAATGGATGCCGAGCTTCGAGAACACCTTGCGCAGGTGCCACTCCACGGTGCGCGGGCTGATGAAGAGCCGCGCACCGATCTCCGGGTTCGAGAGGCCGTCGCGGGCGAGCCGCGCGATCTGCCCCTCCTGGGCGGTGAGCTCGTCGCGCGTCTCGACGTTCCGCTTGCGCACCCGCTCGCCGGTCGCCGCAAGCTCGCGCCCGGCCCGCTCGGCGAACGCCTGCATGCCGATCGCGGTGAGCTGGTCGAAGGCGGTGCGGAGCTGGACGCGCGCGTCGACACGGCGATTCGCCCGGCGCAGCCACTCGCCATAGAGCAGGTGAGCGCGGGCGAGCTCGGGGCGTAGCCGCGTGCGCTCGAGGCGCTCGATTGCCTCGCGATACAGCTCCGCCGCGGAGTCGCCGTCGCTCAGCAGCGCGCGGGAACGGGCCCGGACGCCGAGCGCCCAATCCGTGGTGGCGACGGCGGTGGCCGCGACTATGCGGTCGTGAGCTGCCCGCGCCAGCTCCGGCCTGTCGGTCCTGGTCGCGGCCTCGAGCAGCTCGATCGCCGCCCAGACGGAGACGAACAGCTCCGGCGTGTCGTCGCTCGCCTCGTGCGCGGCCGCCAGCGCCTCCTCGTAGCGGCCGAGGCCGTTCAGCAGCATCGAGCGCGCCCAGCGCGCGTACTGGACCGCCGTGCCCTGTCCGCCCGCCGTCGACTCCTCGATGGTGGCGTCGATCAATGCGGTGGCCTCGGCCGCTCGGCCCTGGACGCCGCCGAGCACGAGGGCCCCGTACGGCGCCACCCGGGTGCCCGTGGCCTCGGTGACGCTGTCGGCCTCGGCGACGAGGAGTGCCGCTCTTTCGAGGTCTCCACTGAGCGCCACCGCCTGCGCCAGCACGTTGACGCTGACCGCCAGCACGGTCAGCGCCCCGGCCTCGCGCGCGAGCTGGACCCCGCGCGTGGCGACCGCGAGACAGGTGTCGTAGTCCCACACCATCACGGCGGCCACGGGCGCGAGCCAGCCCCAGCGGAGGACTTCCTCGGTCGACACCGCGCGGCCCGCGAAGCCGGTCGCCGCCCGCTCGAGGACCGGCGCCGCCGCAGCGCGGCCGTCGGTGAACGCCATCGAAAGACCGTCCAGCAGCAGATCGGACGGCAGCGGAGTACCGGCAGGCCCGGGACCCGCCCTGGCCTCGCGCGAGACCTCGTGCATGCTCGCCGTGCTCGCGAACCTCCCGGCGAACAGCGCCGAGCTCCAGGCGTCGAGGTAGGTCTCTCGCGCGAGCTGCGGGTCGAGCGGCTCGAGCGTCTTCGCGGCGCGCAGAAGCAGCGCCGGAGCTTCGCTGCCGCGGCTCTCCGAATAGGCGGCCTCCGCCCGCAGCAGATCCAGCCGGGCACGCTGAAGCTCATCCAGCGGCCCGACCTCGGCCGCGGCCAAGAGCCCGAGCGCGACGTCGAACGTGCCCGCGCCAAGGCTTGCTTCGGCGGCCGCGAGTGCCCGGTCGGCTCGGCGCCCAGGGTCGGCGGTCAGCGCAACGGCGCGCTGCAGGAACGCGGCCGCCGCGGCGAGGCCGCCGTGTGCGCGCGCCCGCCCGGCCGAGCGCTCCAGCTCGAGCGCGACCTCCTCATCGGGACCCCCCGTCGCCGCGGCCAGATGCCAGGCGCGCCGATCGGGATCGACATCCCGGTCGGTGGCCTCCGCCAGCGCCAGATGCGCCGCGCGGCGCTCCTCCGCGTCCGCGGACCGGTAGACCGCCGAGCGCACCAGCGGATGACGGAACGTCACACGCTCGCCGAGCACGAGCAGCCCGTCCGTCGCCGTATCGACCGCATCGACGCTGATCCCGAGTCGCTCGGATGCGCGCAGCAGCAGCAGCGGATCACCGATCGGCTCGGCGGCCGCCACCAGCAAGAGGCGCCGTGCGTCCTTGGGAAGCGCGCCCAGCCGGCGCACGTAGCTCTCCTCGATCCGGCCCGAGAGCGCATGGAGACCGAGAATCCCGAAGCCGCCGGCCAGCTGGGTCGCGGTCAGGCCGCGCGGCAGATCGAGCAGCGCCAGCGGATTGCCCCGCGTCTCCGCGATGATCCTGTCCCGCACCAGCTCGTCCAGCATGAACCGGACCGCGGAGCCCAGGAGCGCACGTGCGTCGCCATTGCGCAGGCCACGCACCTCCAGCTCGGACAGGCTCTGAAGCTCCTCGCCCGGCTCGCGCGCGGCGAACACGATCCCGACCGGCTCCGCGAGCAGCCGGCGGGCCACGAAGGCGAGCGTCAGCGCCGACGCGTGATCGAGCCATTGCGCATCGTCCACGACACACAGGAGCGGACGCTCCTCCGCGGCTTCCGAGAACAGGGTCAACACCGCCAACCCCACGAAAAATCGATCCGGCGGGCCACCGGGCCCCATCCCGAACACGATCTCGAGCGCCTGACGCTGGGGGCCGGGCAGCCGCTCCACCCCGTCGAGCAGGGGACCGCACAGCTGATGGAGGCTGGCGTACGGCAACTCCATCTCCGACTCCACGCCGGCGGCGCGCACGACGGTCAGATCCGATGCCGACTCGGCCAGGTACTCGAGCAGCGCGGTCTTCCCGATGCCAGGCTCGCCGCGCAGCACCAGTGAGCGGCTTTCACCTTGGCGAATCGCCGAGAGCAGATCGTCCAGCAGCGTGCACTCGTTCCCGCGTCCTCGCAAGCTCGTGCGCAGCCCCGGGCCGGGAGGGCCGTCGTTCATGCCTGACGCCATGCTAACCGCGCAGCGCCGCAGCAGGTGAGCGCGCGGAAGCGCAGACTGCCGGAGTCATGCGCCCAGGGAGACTCGAACTCCCACCCCGTTTACACAGGACAAGGCCCTCAACCTTGCCGGGGGCTCAGTCGGGCGCCGCGGCCGTCCGCAGTCGTGGCCTCGTGCTGCACCCGGTAGCTGCGCCCGCCGCGGTGCGCGCATCCTGATGTTGGTCGCGCCGGGCCTGTAGCGGCCCGCATCCGGGCGAGCCTATGCTGGCGGCGCATGAGTCGCGCCACCACTTGCTGACGTTCCGCCGGCCTCTCGCACCACGCACCCGCGGGCGGGCCTCAGCGAGAATGTGAGCGGGCCTTGCTGTTCTTCAGCACGCCACTTCAAATCGCGAACGGCTAAGGAGACGGAGCTGTGATGTTCGCCGACACCGAAACTGGTCCCGGGAGCTTCGAGGAGACCCCCCGACGGCTGGGGGTGGCCGGGATCGCGGCCTGTCTGTGTCTTACCGCGCTCCTGCTGTGGGCGCCGGCGGCCCCGGCGGCGACCAACAACATCTTCACGGTGGCGGGCGTCGGTACGTCTGGGTTCTTGGGCGACGGCGGGCCCGCAATAGCCGCCCAGTTGTTCGCTCCGGCCGGGGTGGCGGCGACCGCCGACGGCGGCTTCCTGATCGCCGACACTTTCAACAGCCGGGTGCGGCGGGTGTCGCCTGCGGGCACGATCACCACCGTCGCCGGCAACGGCACTGAGGGATTCGAGGGCGACGGCGGGCTGGCGACCGGTGCTGAGCTGGCGCGGCCGTTCGGGGTGGCGGCGACCACGGACGGTGGCTTCCTGATCGCCGACACCTTCAACAGCCGGGTGCGGCGGGTGTCGCCTGCGGGCACGATCACCACCGTCGCCGGGGGCGGCACCGCGGGATTGGGCGACGGCGGGCCCGCCACCGACGCCGAGCTCTTTAACCCCATCGCGGTGGCTGTGACCGCCGACGGCGGCTTCCTGATCGCCGACACGGACAACAATCTGGTGCGGCGGGTGTCGCCGGCGGGCACGATCACCACCGTCGCGGGGGCCAGCCCCGGCGGGTTCTCGGGCGACGGCGGGCCGGCTACCGCCGCCCAGCTGAATCAGCCGCAAGGCGTGGCGACGACCGCGGACGGCGGTTTCCTGATCACCGACAGCAACAACAGTCGCGTCCGGCGGGTGTCGCCGGCGGGCACGATCACCACCGTGGCGGGCATCGGCACCGCGGGGTTCTCGGGCGACGGCGGCCCCGCAATCGCCGCCCAGCTGTTTGGCCCGGGCGGGGTTGTGGCGACCGCCGACGGCGGCTTCCTGATCGCCGACTCTCTAAACAATCGGGTGCGGCGTGTGTCGGTGGCGGGCACGATCACGACTGTGGCGGGCGACGGCACGGAGGGGTTCTCGGGCGACACCGGGCTGGCCACCGCCGCGCAGCTGCGTGAGCCGCAGGGGGTGGCGGCGACCGCGGACGGCGGCTTCCTGATCGCCGACTTGCTCAACAACCGGGTGCGTTTCGTCGACGCCGACCTGGGGATGCCGCGCGGGCCGCAGGATCCTGCTCCGCAGGATCCGGCTCCGCAGGATCCGGCTCCGCAGGCTCCGGCTCCGCAGGGAGCGGCTCCGCAGGGTCCGGCCTTGCGGGGACCGGCGGGGCCTGCCGGGCCGGTGGGCCGGGCGCCGCTGGCAATCGCCTTCGCCGACGCCCGCCTCCGTGTGCGGGCGCGGCAGATGGTCACGCTCCGCTATGCCGCGACCGACAGAGCGCGCGTGGTGGTGCGGATCATGCGCAGCCGGCGCACGGTCGCCCGGGCCCGTGGACGCGCCCGGGGCGCCGCCAACCGCATCCGGATCCGCGCCCCGCGGCGGGCAGGTCGCTACCGGCTGCGACTCGAGGCCAGCACGGCGGACGGCCGCGTCGCCATCGCCCGCGCGGTGCTTATCGTCCGCCGGTCGCGCTGAGGACCAGCCGGCGCCCCGCTTCAGCCCACGCGTGATCCGGTTCGCGGGCAAGCGGGTTGCTCTCGAGGGTCAGCGGGCCTCGGCGGCTACCACCCCCGCCTCTCGCGCGCCGCCACCCGCAAGGTGCTGGGCGGGGGCGCCCGCCGCATCCGTGTCTCGGTCCGCACGGCACAGACGGTCGACCTCGACGTTTTGCAGGTGACTTCGAGTGCGCCCAGGGAGACTCGAACTCCCACCCCGTTTACACAGGACAAGGCCCTCAACCTTGCGCGTCTACCAATTCCGCCACAGGCGCGTGGAGGCGCCCAGTATAGAGCGGGGGTCTGGGCGCTCCCGGCCGTCGCTTGATGCCGTCCGAGCCCCGGGGTACTCTGCGAACACATGTTCGGATCAGGCAACCGAAACGGCTTCGCAGGGAGGTCTGGATGGTCGAGCTGAACCTCACCAAGCGGCAGCGGGAGATCTTCGACTACGTCAAGAGCTACGGCGAGCAGCATGGCTACCCGCCGACCGTGCGTGACATCGGCAAGGCGATCGGGCTCACGTCGTCGTCGACGGTGCACGCGCATCTCGCGAACCTCGAGAAGCTCGGGATGCTGCGCCGCGACCCGACCAAGCCGCGTGCGATCGAGGTGCTGGTCGACAAGGCCAAGGCGGCGGTCGCGCCGTCGGGGCTGCCGATCGTCGGCCAGGTGGCCGCCGGGCAGCCGGTGCTCGCCGAGGAGAACATCGAGGAGTACGTGCCCGTTCCGCAGATCGCGGGCGGTGACGAGGGCGAGTTCGTCCTGCGCGTCAAGGGTGACTCGATGGTCGGGGCGGGCATCTTCGAGGGCGACTACGTCGTGGTGCGCCCGCAGGAGACCGCGAGCGACGGCGAGATCGTCGTTGCGCTGGTGGAGGACGAGGCGACCGTCAAGCGCTTCTTCAAGGAAGAGGACCACGTGCGCCTGCAGCCGGAGAACGACGCGCTCGATCCGATCCGCAGCCGCGACGTGCAGCTGCTGGGTCGCGTGGTCGGCGTGTGCAGGAGGGTGGGATGAGCACCGTGTTACTGGAAACGCCGGAGCGCCTGTTCGGCAAGTCGCCCTGGGAGGCGGCGGCCAGCGGCCGGCGCGTCACGCTGGAAGAGCGGCTGCGCGCCACCTGGCGCGCGGCCCACGCCGAAGGCGTCGCCGACTGCCCGCTGTGCGAGTCGCGCATGACGTGGAGAGACGACGCCGCCGAGTGCGGCTCGTGCGGCACCCGCCTCAGCTGACTCGATGCTGCTTGCAGATGACGGACGGCTCGGGGGCCGCGCGTCCCGATGGGATCGCGCGGCCCCGTTGCCGTGTGCAGGGCGCGCCCGGAGGGAGAGGCGCTACCCAGGTCGCGCTGGGAGGGGGTGCGCGACCAAGTCGAAGAGCTTCAGCAGGTCCCGGTGCTCACCAGATGTAGTTGTCGATCACGCCGGCGACCTCGTCCGCAGGGACGGGGCCGACGGTGAGCTCCCAGTTGCGTCCGTCGATCGAGTTGCCGACGGTGGCGGGATAGCCGGCCTCGCTCAGCAGGCGGCGGACCACCACGGCGCGCAGGATGCACTCGCGCCCGTACCAGCGAACGTCGATCCCGAACGAGCCGTTCTCGCTCGGCCACACCGTCAGCCGGTCCGGGCGGATCGGCGCGGCGGCGTGCGCAGCGGACAGATCGGCTGGATAACGGTCGACCGCGTAGCCGCTGCCGTAGCCATGACCGTTCCGGCTGTCTGTGCTGAGCGAGAGGGGGGTCGCTTCGAGCATCGTGTTCCTCGGCCTCCGGTGTCGCATCGAGTGGGACGTGCGTCGAGAGCACTTTCGGTCACTTCGAACCCCGTATGTGAGCGAGTCGTCACAGATGGGTCATTCGGAGTGGTCGCCTACGTCTCCAGGCGTAGTCCGAGATCCGCCTCCGGGCCGATGCGGAGCGGCCGCGCGCCGATCACGATTCAACGCTCAGATCTCGATTCCGGAGGCCTCAGATGACCACCGCCCCCAGACCCCGACCCCGCCACCCCCACGCCCCGCGCCGGCGCGGCGCCGCGCCCGCCGGTCGCGGGGCGGCGGCGCGGGCGCGGCCGGGGCGCGAGCGCCCCTCGGCCTCGCGCGGCGCGGCCGACCTCGGCGGCCGGGTCGCGATGGTCACAGGTGCCGGCCGCGGCAGCGCGGCCGTCGCGGCCGCGCTCGCCGAGAGCGGCGCCAGCGTGGTGATCGGCGCTCCCGACGAGCTCGCCATCGGGCGCGTCGCCCGCAGCGTGGAGGCGCGCGGAGGCCGGGCGCTCGCGCTCGGCACCGACCTCAGCGATCCGAACGCGATGGCGCGCCTGACCGAGGCGGCGCTCGGCGTGTTCGACCGGCTCGACATGGCGGTCAACGCGCCCGGGCGCGCCCGCGGTCTCGACCATCTCGCCGAGCCGGACTGCCGCGGCGTCTACTTCGCGGTCCGCCATCAGCTGCCGGCCATCGCCGCGTCAGGCGGAGGCACGATCGTCAACGTGGCCCTCGGCCCGCTCGGATGGTCGGACGACGCTCGCTGCGTCGTCGGGCTCACGCGCGCGTCGGCGCTCGAGCACGCCGGCAGCGGTGTCCGCATCAACGCGCTCGCGCGCGAGCCAGGCGACCGCGGCTTCGCCGAGGCGGCCTGCTGGCTCTGCTCGGACGCCACCGAGGATCTGAACGGCGCGGTCGTGAGCGGCCCGGGCGGCGAGGTCGGCCACGAGCCGGTCACCGCAGGCCCGCCGGGCGACGCAGCGGCCTAGCGGGCGGCGCGGCCGCGTAGCGCGGCGCCACGCGGCCGCGTCGCGGCGCGGCGTGGCCGCGTAGTGGGGCCGCGCCGCGGACGCGATTGAACCTTTGTGGGGGCGGTAGCCCCTCGAAGTGTTCAATCGTTGGCCCAGCGCGGCGGCCGTCAGCTCACCCAGCCGGGCCGCGCCAACTGGTGGATCCCCGATTGGCTCGACCGGCTGGTGCCGCAGCTCGACCACGATCCTGCGCCGGTCGACGTCAAGCCCCAGGCGGCCTACCATTGATGGGCCGGCCAGGCAGCCGCGGGGAGTCCGGAGAGACAACCGGTCCCTCGAGGAAAGTCCGGACACCACAGGGCAGGGCGGTCGGGAGACCGACCCGGGGAAACCCGCGGGAAAGTGCCACAGAAACAAACCGCCTAAGCGCTGGGCTGCACGTGCGCCCAGTGCCGGCAAGGGTGAAATGGTGCGGTAAGAGCGCACCGGCGCCGCGGCGACGCGGCGGCCAGGCAAACCCCGCCCGGTGCAAGGCCAAGCAGGAGCGTTGACGCTGCCCGCCGAGCTCCAGGTAGGCCGCAGGGCCGAGAGGCTCCGCCGCAAGGCGAGATGGATGGCTGCTCACGACAGGATCCGGCTTACCGGCCGGCTACGGAAGGCCCCCGCTCAGGCGGGGGCCTTCTATTTGGTCCCCGGTGCTTGGCCCGCGGGGACCCAATAGCCCATATGGGGGGTCTTCCCAACAAACGGGTTTGGAGAGGCGGATTTGCGGCAAGGAGAGGAGGCAGCCCCCAATGCCCACCCAGACTGCCAGCCGCCGCACCACCAGCCGTCGGAAGAAGGCCGCCGACGATGCCTATTGCCCGCACTGCCACCTGCTGATCGAGAAGGACGTGGGGGAGGCGTGGCCGAAGGAGCCGCTGCGCTGCCAGCACTGCCGGCTCCTGGTCGGCGCGGGGCGCGCGCGGGCCGAGCCGTCCGCCGAGCCGGGCGCCCGCGGCAGCGCGGCGGGCGTCTTCGCCCATGAGGCAAAGCGCTCAGGCCCGGAACACACCGTTCCGAACAGCGTCGTCTGCCGGGCGATTCGCGACGTGGCCGAGAGCATCGGCGCGCGTCCGGAGCGGCTGCTGATGGTCGACTACCAGCAGCAGGCGTCCGGCGACGAGGAGCTCCCCGGCCTCGACCAGATCTTCGCGGCCTACGGCAGCTGGAAGCGCGCTCGGCGCGCCGCCGCGACCTCCGCCTAGACCCCGGCGCTCGTCGCCCCTGCCAGGTAGAGTGCGCCGCCGATGGAGATCGTGTTCGTCATCGCCCCGTTCGTGGTGGCGGGAATCGCGGTGCTGTTCGTCGCGTTCGCCGGTGGCGCGGGCGCGGCCCGCGAGATGTACCTCACGCGCGGCGGCAAGCTGTTCACGTTCACGATCCTCATCCTCTACGTGGCGCTCGGCGTGATCGTGCCGGCGGCGGTGATCGCGTCGCGCGGCGAGTCCGAGGGCGGCGTCGGGCCGCTGCGCGGCGAGCAGCCGTCCGCGGCCGACGAGCGCGGCAAGACGCTCTTCGTCCAGAACTGCAAGAGCTGCCACACGCTTGCCGCCGTGCAGGCAGCCGGCGTGACCGGCCCGAATCTCGACGAGCTGGGCGCGCTCGACAAGCAGCGCGTCCTCAACGCCATCAAGCGCGGCGGCACGGGCGAGGGGCGGATGCCGGCCGACATCCTCCAGGGTGAGAACGCCGAGGACGTGGCCGGCTGGGTCTCTCAGGTGGCCGGGCAGTAGGGCCCGCCGTCGACGTTTTCGCAGAAAATCCTGCAGCTTGGGCGGAACGTTGCAAAAACGCCCGTAAGCAGCGGGCTTTTCCGTCCGGGCCGTCGTCTCTACTGCTAGCATGGCCGCGTCCACAGCCGAGGCCCTGAGCGGAAAATCAGGGCGCGGGGGACCCGTTGGCCACTAGGCCTGGGGCGAATCACGCCGGTGCGTGTAGCGCAACTCTTTCAGCGCGAGCCCGTCAGCTAACCCCGCAGGCGAAACGAGAGAGAGCTGATGCAGCAAGCCGGTGCACGCGTTCTGCGCGAGGATGATCAGCACGACATGAGCCGTGAGGCGGTGCTCCTCCAGTGGGAGCGGAAGATCGAGGCCGCCGAGCGGAGCCCGGGCGGTTCCGAGCTCCTCGAGTCCGAGGGCGGGACCGTCGAGGAGCTGCGTCCAACCGAGGACGCCACGCATCGCGAGCCCCGCCGCTTCGAGCGCCGGGCCAGCTCGGTCGCGACCGCGCCGGTCGCCGCGGAGCCAGAGCGCCGCACGATCACGATCACCGGTCAGCCGACGCCCGCCCGCAGGCGCCGCCCGCTGATGGACGCTCCGATGGCCCAGCCGGACAGGATCGCCCTCTGGGCCTTTCTCCTTGGGCTGCTGCTGGTCGCGGTGGCGGCCGGCACCGCGCACGCCTAGCCCTCGCAAGTCATCCGTCGCGCCAGCCGCTCCGTATCCATATTGGAGTGGTAATCAAGCCTTTTTCCTTTTACACTTACCGCAGGTAAGTCGTACGCAGAAAGAGAAGCGCGATGAAGGTCAAGGAGAGCAGGTTCCAGGTCCACGACGAGCTCACCGCCCCCGAGCGGAGCGTCCCGATTCTCAAGGGAGCGCTCGCGGGCGGAGGACAGCTCCCGAACTTCATAGGCGTGCTCGCCGGCTCGCCGGCGGTGCTGCGCGCGTACGCGCGCTTCCGCTCTGAGCTGCGCAACGGCGCGCTCCCGTATGCCACCCAGCAGCGCATCGCGCTCGCGGTCGCGGAGCACCAGGGCAGCGAGTACGCGCTGTCGACGCTGCTGCGCACCGCCCGCGACGCCGGGCTCGGGCTCGACGAGATCGCGCTCGCGCGTGAGTTCGACTCGCGCGACGAGAAGGAGTCGATGCTCATGCGCTACGTCAAGTCGCTGCTCGAGACCGACGGCTCGCCGCCGCGGCACGTGCTCGAGGAGACGCGCGAGGCGGGCTGGGACGACGAACAGATCCTCGAGACGATCGCCCACGTTGCGCTCGCGACCTTCGGCAACCTCGTCACCCGCGCCGGCGACGTCCCGCTCGACGGCTCGAGCGAGGATTCGCGGCTGCTGCAGGCCGCCTGAGGGCCGCTGCCGAGGTGAGGGCTACGATGTACGGCATGGCCTTGGAGCGGGCTGTAGCCGTTCGGCATGAACGTCGCGAGACGTGCTGCGGCCACTACCACCAGGCGGTCGAGCTGGTCGGCAAGCGCTGGACGGGGGCGATCCTGTTCGTTCTGATGGACGGGCCGGCACGCTTCTCCGAGGTCAAGCAGCTGGTCCCCGATCTGTCCGACCGGCTGCTGTCCGAGCGCATGAAGGAGCTCGAGGCGGAGGGCATCGTCGCGCGCCGCGTGATCGACGACATGCCCGTCAAGGTCGAGTACTCGCTGACCGAGAAGGGCGCCGCCCTCGAGCCGGCCGTGCGGGCGCTCAAGCTCTGGGCGCGCGCCTGGATGTAGGGCCCGGCGCGCCCGCTGTAACTTACGCGGCTCCCGACATCGAGAAGGAGTCGCATGGCCGATCAGCCGCAGACCGCTGACGACGTCAAGGCCCTCGTCAAGGACAGCGACATTCGCTTCGTCCGCCTCTGGTTCACGGACATCCTCGGTCAGCTGAAGAGCTTCTCGATCAACGCCGCTGAGCTCGACGACGCCTTCGAGGGCGGCATGGGCTTCGACGGCTCGTCCGTCACCGGCTTCAACGCGATCGAGGAGTCGGACATGATCGCGATGCCGGACCCGGCGACCTTCGCCGTGCTGCCCTGGCGCCCCGAGGACCGCGGCGTGGCGCGCATGTTCTGCGACGTCGTGACGCCGAGCCGCGAGCCCTACGAGGGCGACCCGCGCCAGGTCCTGCGGCGGACGCTGGAGCGCGCGGAGGAGATGGGCTTCTCGAACTTCTACGTCGGGCCCGAGCTCGAGTTCTTCTACTTCCGCAGCGCGCGGCCGCCCGACGGGATCCCCGAGATCCTCGACGAGGGCGGCTACTTCGACCTCACCACGCTCGACGCCGGCTCGGACGTGCGCCGCGACACGGTGCTGGCGCTCGAGCAGCTCGGCATCCACGTCGAGTACACCCACCACGAGGTGGGCCCCTCACAGCACGAGATCGACATGCGCTACGCCGATGCGCTGAAGATGGCGGACGACTGCATGACCTACCGCATCACGGTCAAGGAGTACGCCATGAAGTACGGCTGGCACGCGACCTTCATGCCGAAGCCGCTGTTCGGCGAGAACGGCTCCGGCATGCACACGCACCAGTCGCTCTTCAAGGAGGACCGCAACGCCTTCTATGACGAGAACGACCAGTACTTCCTCTCGGACGTCGGCAAGGCGTTCATCGCCGGCCAGCTCAAGCACGCGCGCGAGATCACGTCGGTGTTCGCGCAGTGGGTCAACTCCTACAAGCGGCTCGTCCCCGGCTACGAGGCCCCCGTGTACTGCGCCTGGTCGCGCCGCAACCGCTCGGCGCTCGTGCGCGTGCCGCTCTACCACCCGGGCAAGGAGCAGGCCACGCGCATGGAGCTGCGCTGCCCCGACCCTGCCTGCAACCCGTACCTGACCTTCGCGATCCTGCTGGCGGCGGGCCTCGAGGGCATCGAGAAGGGCTACGAGCTGCCCGAGCCGATGGAGAAGAACCTGTACCACATCAGCCCCGAGGATCGGAAGCGGCTCGGCATCGACCAGCTGCCGGAGACGCTCGGCGAGGCGATCGAGCTCACCGCCGAGTCGGAGCTCGTCCTGCGCACCTTCGGCGAGCACATCTTCAACCGCTACATCGAGATCAAGCGGCAGGAGTGGGAGGACTATCGGGTCCAGGTTTCCCAGTGGGAACTGGACCGTTATCTCGCCATTCTGTAGCGCGCGCCGCGGCGATGTCGGCCGCGCCGTTCAGGAAGTCGACGATCGACCTCCGGGCCGCCTCGGACAGGCCGGCGGCCGTCCGCGCGAGCGCCTCCGAATAGGGCAGGTAGATCCGGGCCCCGGCCTCCATCGACTGCTCGCTCATACGCACGACCACTGAGCGGCGGTCGCTCGGGTGCGGCGTGCGCTCCACCCAGCCGCCACGCTCGAGGCGGTCGATCACCGCCGTCACGGCGCCCGAGCTGAGGCTGAGCCGCTCCCCGAGCTGGCCAGGAGTAAGCTCGCCCTCGGCCTGGATGTGGTCGATGGCCTTCATCTCCGCAAGAGACACGTCATGCGCACGTGCGACGCATGCGTCGAAGCGGTCGTTCTCCAGCCCGTAGCGCCGCAGCGCGACCAGCACCTCGATCGGATCGGTCATCGCGATGACGGAATCTTAACTGCAAAGTATCTTGACAATCAAGAGACATATCGGTAGCACTTCCTGTCCATGAACCCCCCTCGTCGCTCGATCTTCGCCATCGCCGCAGGACGGCGTGCCAAATGGGTTGTCTTCCTCATCTGGCTCGTCGGCATCTTCATCGCCCTCGGGGCCAACCTCCCAGGCAAGTTCATGGACGCGGAGGAGAACGAGTCGACCTCGTTCCTGCCGGGCGACGCCGAGTCCACCAAGGTGCTCACGGCGGCCGAGGACCTGCAGGGCGGCGAGCTCGCCCCGGCGGTCATCCTGTACCGGCGCGAGTCGGGCCTCACGCCGGCCGACCGGCAGAGGATCGTCGAGGACGTCGGGCGCCTGACGCAGGAACGCTTCCCGGCAGTGGTGGCGGACGGCGCCACCGCGGCGTCGGGTGGCCAGAGCCAGGGCGACCAGGGCGGCGGCGCCCCCGCCGGAAACCTGCCCGAGGGCTGCGCCGGACCGACCACGCCGATCCCCGGGCAGCCGGACGGCTACGCGCCCTTCGTCGGGCCAATCTGCTCGCAGGACGGCAAGGCGGCCATCGTCACCGCCTACCTCAGGGGCGACGGCGAGTCGGACAGCATCCTCGACCCGGTCGACTTCTGGCGCGACACGGTCTCGGACCCGGGCGGAGGCCTCGAGGTCAAGATCACCGGCGGCGCCGGCTACGCGGCCGACGCCATCAAGGTCTTCGAGGGCATCAACGGGACGCTGCTGCTCGCCGCGGTCTCGCTGGTGATCTTCCTGCTGATCGTCATCTACCGGTCGCCGATCTTCTTCTGGATCCCGCTGGCAGCGGTGATATTCGCCGAGATGCTGGCCCGTTCCGTGGGCTACGGCCTCTCCGAGCTGGGCGTGACGATCAACGGCCAGTCGAGCTCGATCATGTCCGTCCTCGTGCTCGGCGCCGGCACGGACTACGCACTGTTGATCGTTGCCAGGTACCGAGAGGAGCTGCACGACACCGAGGACCGGCACGCGGCCATGCAGGCGGCCATGACATCTGCGGGGCCGGCCGTGTTCGCGTCGGCCGCGACCGTCATCGCGGCGCTGCTCTGCCTGAGCATCGCGAAGGTCAACGGCACGTCGGGACTCGGGCCGATCGGAGCGATGGGCGTGGCCTGCGCGGCCATCTCAATGCTCACGCTGCTCCCGGCGCTGCTCACGATCTTCGGCCGGCGCGCGTTCTGGCCGTTCGCGCCGCACACGCCCAACTGGAGCGCGCCCACCGACGTCGCGCAGAGCGGCATCGGCCAGCGCATCGTCGAGGGCTCGAGCTTCGGAGCGCTGCTGCCGGTGATCGGCGCTGCGCTCGTGGCGATCATCCTGCTGCCGATCACGGTCATCACCGCGCTGCTGCGGCGGTTCGTCTCGCTCGTCACCGGCGGGCGGGTCAAGACGCCCTCGGTGGTGAGCCTGTTCGACGGGCCGATCTTCAAGCCATACGAGGTGCGGCGGACCAAGCACGAGCACCTCTCCGACGCCACGCACGGCTTCTGGAAGCGCGTGGGCGATCGGGTGGCGATCCGTCCCACGCGCGTGATCGTGGGCTCGACCGCGGTGTTGCTCGTGATGTGCGCCGGACTCGCGTTCTTCTCAACCGACCTGACGACCAACGACGGCTATCGCACCTCTGTCGAGTCGGTGGAGGGCCAGGACCTGCTCGCGCGGAGCTTCCCGGCCGGGGCGAGCGCGCCCGCCGACGTGATCGTGCCGCCGGGCGGTGACGTCCAGGCCGTTCAGACCGCGCTCGAGGACACGGACGGAATCGATGCCGTGACCGGGCCGGTCGCCGAGGGCGAGCAGGGCACGCTCATCCAGGCGACGCTCGACCCGCCCCCGTACTCGACAGAGGCCTTCGACCTGGTCGAGCCGATCCGCGACGCCGCCAAGGGCGCCGTCGAGGGCACGGTCGTGGGCGGAGCGTCGGCGGTCGAGTTCGACGTCCGCGAGGCGGCGGGGTGGGACTCCAAGGTGATCCCGCCGATCGTGCTGGTGGTCGTGTTCCTGATCCTGGTGCTGTTGCTGCGCGCGGTCGTGGCGCCGCTGATCCTGATCGGGACGGTGATCGTCAGCTTCCTCGCCGCGCTCGGCGTGGGCTACTTCGTCTTCGACGTGTTCTTCGACTTCCCCGGGTCCGATCCGTCGCTGCCGCTGTTCGCGTTCGTGTTCCTGGTGGCCCTGGGCGTCGACTACAACATCTTCCTGATGGCGCGTGCGCGCGAGGAGACGCTCAAGCACGGCACGCGCGAGGGGATGCTGCGCGCCCTGGCGGTCACCGGCGGCGTGATCACGAGCGCCGGCATCGTGCTGGCAGGCACGTTCTCGGTGCTCGCCGTGCTGCCGCTCGTGTTCCTCACGGAGATCGGCTTCGTGGTCGCGTTCGGCGTGTTGCTCGACACCTTCCTGGTGCGCAGCGTGCTGGTGCCGGCGCTCGTCCTGAAGCTGGGCCCGAAGGTCTGGTGGCCGTCGCAGCTCGCCAAGACCGATGGCGCCGGAGCCGGCGAGGACGAGCGTACGCTCGTGACGAGTTAGCGGAGCGCTTCGGCGACGAGCCGGCGCGCCTGACGCAGCGAGACGGGATCGAGCCGGCCGGCGCGGTCGCACGGGCTGTGCCGGCACGGCTCGCCGCCGGCTCCGACTCCCAGCTTGGCGGCGGGCAGCCCGAGCAGCTCGAACTCGCGGTGGTCGGAGTTGCCGGTCGACTCGTCGCGGACCCAGCTCACGGGTACGCGGGCGCGCCGAGCGGCGGCGAGCAGGTCGCCCTCGACGGCACGGCGCGGGGCGGCCGCGGGCGAGCGCAGCCAGAAGGGCCGGTCGCGCCCCACCTCGTCGAGCGAGAGCGCCCACTCGAGCCGGCGTCCCGCGCCGCGCGAGCGCAGCCGGCGCGCCAGCGCGAGCGCCCCGAGGTGGTCGGGCGAGCCCGTGTAGACGCGCTCCTCCGCGCCGGTGGCGACGAGCCAGACGTCGCAGGCCGGCTCGATCCGCTCGAGGCGGCCGGCCAGCTCGGTCACGACGGCCACCCCGGACGCGTTGTCGTTCGCGCCGGGCCCGGTCGGCGTCGTGTCGCTGTGGGCCATCACGATGCGCAGGCAGGAGGACTCGCTGTCGTAGACGCCGATCACGTTGCGGGACGCGCCGCGCCCGGGCACGTCGAACGCCTGCGTGCCAACGCGCAGCCCGGCGCGCCCGAAGGCACGCGCCACGTAGCGCTGCGCGCGTTTCTCCGCCGGCCCGGCAGCCGGTCGCGGGCCCCACGAGGCGAGTTGCACGGCGATCTCGTGCGCGCTCGGAGTCGGGGCCACGAGCAGCGCGAGGCTGGCTAGGAGAGCAGTCGTTCCAGCTCTCCGGGCTCGGTCACCGGCCGCTTGCAGACGAAGTGCTCACAGACGTACGCGGCGGCGCGCCCGTCCACCGGCTCGCGCCCCCGGAGCAGCGGCACGCCGTCCGGCGGACCGCCGGCCAGCACGATGTGCGGGCGGAACCGGGAGCGCACCACGCGCTCGAGCGCGCGCGCATCCGGGCCCGCGAGCGCCACTTCCTTGACGGGCGAGAGGTGGAAGTCGAGCGCCTGGAGCAGATGACCGAACGCCTGCGGGTGCTGAGGGGCGAGCTCGTGCAGCAGCCGCAGCGCCGACACCGCGCGCTCCTCGTAGCGGTGCTCGCCCGTGAGCGCCGCCAGCCGCAGCAGCCCGTAGGCGGCACTCGAGTTGCCCGCCGGAATCGGGTGGTCCTCGAGGTCCTTGCGACGCGCGACGAGCCGCTCGTGATCCGAGGAGGTCTCGAAGAAGCCGCCCTTCTCGTCGTCGCCGAAGCGATCGATCATCGAGTCCGCGAGCGCCCGCGCCTCCGCGAACCAGCGCGGCTCGAAGCTCGACTCGTAGAGCGTGAGCAGCGCTTCGAGCAGGAAGGCGTGATCCTCGAGGTACGCGTTCAGCTTCCCCCGGCCGTCCTTCCAGGAGCGCAGCAGCCGGCCCTCGTCGTCGCGGAGCTCGGCCAGCACGAAGGCGGCGCAGTCACGGGCGGCATCGAGGTAGTCGTCGCGCTCGAGCACGGCCCCCGCCTCCGCGAGCGCGGAGATCATCAGCGCGTTCCAGGAGGTCAGGCGCTTGTCGTCGATCCCCGGCCAGACCCGCCGCGAGCGGACGTCGTAGAGGCTGCGCCGCCAGGCGTCACGGCGCTCGGGCTCGCCCGGGCCGCGCACCGGGATGTTGCGTCCCTCGAAGTTGCCGCGGTCGGTGGCGCCGAACCAGGCGATCGCCTCGTCGGCGTCGGGCTCACCCGCGAGCGCCTCGCGCATCTCCTCGACCGACCAGACGTAGAACTTGCCCTCGACTCCCTCGGAGTCGGCATCGAGGGCGGAGACGAAGCCCCCCTCGGGGCCCCGCATCTCGGTGAGCGCCCAGTCGAGCGTCTCCTGGGCGACCGTCAGGAACAGCGGCTCGCCGCTGACTTGATGACCGTGGAGGTAGGCGCGCACGAGCAGGGCGTTGTCGTAGAGCATCTTCTCGAAGTGGGGGACGAGCCAGTACGGATCGACCGAGTAGCGGGAGAAGCCGCCCCCGACCTGGTCGTACATGCCGCCCGACGCCATCGCGCGGAGCGTGTGCGTCGTCATCTCGAGCTCGCCCCGTCTCAGCAGGAACTCGAGCGTCGACGCGGGCGGGAACTTCGGCGCCTGCCCGAAGCCGCCGTTGGCAGGGTCGTATTGCGGGCGCAGTGCCGCGACCGCGTCGTCGAGCGCGCGCGGGTTCATCGGCTTGGTCGAGGGGTTCAGATGCGCCCCGCCGCGCAGCCGCTCCGCGATGCGCGCGCTGCCCTCGTCGATCTCCGCGCGCCGGTCGCGCCAGGCCTCGGCCACGGCGTCGAGCACGTCGCGCCAGCCGGGCATGCCCATGCGCGACTCGGGCGGGAAGTAGGTGCCGGCGTAGAAGGGCACCTGGTCGGGCGTCAGGAACACGTTCAGCGGCCAGCCACCCGAGCCGGTCATCGCCTGGCAGGCGTCCATGTAGATCGAGTCGAGGTCCGGGCGCTCCTCGCGGTCGAGCTTGATGCAGACGAACTGCTCGTTCATCAGCGCCGCCGTCTCGTCGTCCTCGAACGACTCGCGCTCCATCACGTGGCACCAGTGGCAGGCCGAGTAGCCGATCGAGAGCAGGATGGGCCGCTGCTCGTCACGGGACCGGGTGAGCGCCTCCTCGCCCCAGGGATACCAATCGACGGGATTGTCCTTGTGCTGGAGGAGATAGGGAGAGGTCTCTTGCGCGAGTCGGTTCGCCATTCGCCGCTCAGGCTACCCGGACTCCGCTTTACACAATCTCTGTGTAGTTATTACACAGAAGTCGTGTAGTCTCAGAACCATGCGCCAGGCGAGTGGAGACCTGTTTCCGAGCGATTCGCCGATTCCCGCCAGCCAGCTGATCGGGCGCCGCGACGACGTGCGCGAGCTCGCAACAAGGCTCGAGGCGGGCACGCATCTGATCGTCGCAGGACCGCGCCGGACTGGCAAGACGAGCGTCTGCGAGGCGGCGCTCGGCCGCGCGCGCCGGCACGGTGCCTACGTGGCGAAGCTCGACCTGTTCCGAGTCTCGGACGCCGCCGAGCTCGCGGAGGCACTCGCCACCGCGGTGATCGCGAACCGCTCGGGCGTCCACCGGATGCTGCGGCGGGCGCGCACGGCCGGGCGATCGGCGCTGTCCGCCGTGCAGTCGCAGATGCTCGTCCGCATGGTCGGCGAGCTGGGGGAGGGGGTGGAGCTCGCCGTCAGGCCGGGCAGCGCGGCGCAGGATCCTGAGCGGGCCCTCGACCTCGCGCTCGAGCTGCCCGAGCGGGTCGCGATCGCCGACAAGCGCCGGCTGATGCTCTTCTTCGACGAGTTCCAGGAGGTCGCCGCGGCGCGCCGGCCCTACGGCGACCCGGACGCCGTGACGAACCGGATGCGCGCCGTCTTCCAGCGCACCACCTCGGTCAGCTACCTGTTCGCGGGCAGCATCGAGCACGTCATGCGCGACCTGTTCGCTCCGGCGCGGCGGGCGTTCAGCGGCTTCGGCAGCTTCTACTCGCTGCGGCCGATCACGGACGAGGAGTGGCGTCGCGGGCTGGCGGAGCGCTTCGCCGCCGACGATTGCACCGTCGCCGCGGCGGCGCTCGACCGGATCGTCGAGCTGGGCGGCGGCCACCCTCGGGCGACGATGCGGATCGCCCAGCAGACCCACCTCATCTCGATCGAGCTCGACACCCGCGAGATCGGGCTCGAGCTGGTGCAGCTCGGCTTCGAGCGCGCGCTCGAGGGCGATCGGCCGACGATGGAGCAGGTGGTCGAGCGGATCCGGCTGCTGCACAAGCACGGCCTGCTGGTCGTGCGCACCGTCGCCGCGGGCGAGTCGCCGCCGCGGCGCCTCCACGCCGGCGTCCGCGACCGCGTGCTGAAGCTGCTGCGCGACGCCGGCATCATCGAGCACGAGGCCCGTGGGCGGTGGCGGGTGATCGACCCGCTGCTGCGCCACTACCTGGCGACGCTAGACCCGTTTCGCTGACAGCTCCGTCGCGATCCGCTCGGCGAGCTCCGGGTAGGACGGAGAGCCAAGGTGCATCACGCCGTTCACGAAGAAGCGCGGCGTGCTCGGTGTGCCGCTGCGCACTCCGCTGCGGAAGTCCTCCTCGACGCGAGCACGGTGGATGCCCTCGTCCAGCTCCCTGTCGAAGCGGTCGAGGTCCAGCTCGATCGCAGCGGCGTGCTCGCGCAGGTCAGCGTCGCTCAGCTGGAGCTGATGGGTGAACAGCCGGTCGTGCATCTCCCAGAAGCGCCCCTGCGCCGCGGCAGCCTCGGCCGCCTCGGCCGCCGCAGGGGCGCGCGGGTGCAGGTCCGCAAGCGGCATGTGCCGGAACACGAAGCGCAGGCTGTCGCCGTAGCGCTCGACGAGTTCCTGCACGACCGGATAGGCGTCGCCGCAGTACGGGCACTGAAAGTCGCCGTACTCGACGAGCGTGACGCGCGCCTCGGCCGCGCCCCGCACGTGGTCACGCGCCGGGTCGACCGGGGGATCGAGAGTTGCAACGCCGGCTTCCATGAGAAGAGCTTACCTTTCGTAAGTCTGTTGGCTCCGCAGCTCTGCTCGCTTGATCTTCCCACTGGCCGTCTTCGGGAGCGCGTCCGCGAAGTCGACGACGCGCGGGTACTTGTAGGGCGCCGTCGTCTCCTTGACGTGGTCCTGCAGCTCGCGGGCCAGCTCGGCCCCCGGCGCATACCCGTCGCGCAGCACGATCACGGCGCGCACCACCTGCCCGCGCACGTCGTCCGGCGCCGCCACCGCGGCCGCCTCGGCCACGGCGGGGTGGGACACGAGCGCTGACTCGACCTCGAAGGGGCCGATGCGGTAGCCCGCCGAGATGATCACGTCGTCGGTCCTGCCCTCGAACCAGAGGTAGCCGTCGTCGTCCTCGCTCACGCGGTCGCCGGTCCGCCAGGGCTGGTCGCGCGGGCCGTCGAGGAAGAAGGTGGGCACGCTGGCGGGGTCGATCACGAGCTCGCCCTGGTCGATCCAGGCGCGGAAGCCGGGCAGCGGGCGGCCCATCGAGCCGGGCCGGACCGGCAGGCCGATCGGCATGCCGGTGAGATGGCCGGTCTCGGTCTGGCCGTAGCCGTCGTGGATCGAGACGCCGGCCCCGTCCTGCCAGGCGCGCACGACCTCCGGGTTGAGCGGCTCGCCCGCGGCGCACGCGTGGCGGAGAGCGGGGAGGGGCCGGAGCTCCACGCGCTTGGCGATCGCCCGGTACTCGGTGGGGGACATGCAGAGCACGGCCACGCGCTCGCGCTCGAGCAGCTCCAGTCGCTCGTCCGGGTCGAAGCGCGCGTCGTGAAGGAGCGCGGTCGCGCCGCGCAGCCAGGCGGCGACGAACGCGTTGCGCGCCGACAGTGACCAGCCGCTGGCGGCGGTGCACCAGCACAGGTCGCCCGGCTGGGCGCCGTACCAATGCTCCGCCTGAACGCGCTGCCCGTACAGGTAGCCGTGCCCGTGGCGCACCGGCTTGGGCTCGCCCGCCGTGCCGGAGGTGAAGACGATCAGCGCCGGATCCCGCGGGCCGGGCTCGAGCGTCTGCGCCGGCTCGGCCTCGAATACGGCCGGGTCGGGGAGAGCGAGCACGAGCCCATCGAAGAGGGTGGCGCCGACGCGCTCGAGATTGCGCTCGTCCGCCACGACGGCGCGAGGACCGACGAGGTCCATGCGCGCGCGGAGGTCGGCGGGGCGCAGCTGCTCGGTGCAGGGCTGGGCGACGGCGCCCAGCCGCCAGCAGGCGACCATCGTGTAGGCCCACTCAGGGCGGTTGCCGAGCACGGTCATCACGACGTCGCCGCGCCCGACGCCGCGCGCGGCGAGCGTGCCGGCGAGCCGCTTCGAGCGGTCGGCGAGCTCGCCGAAGCCGATCTCGCTGCGCTCCCGCTCGCGCGAGATGCAGACGAGCGCGGTCCGCCCGGGGTCCGCCGCGTCGACTATGTCGGCGACGAAGCTCGCGGCGGCCTTCCGTCAGCCCTCGCGCGTCCAGCGCTCGCCGGCGCTCAGCCGCTCGAGCCCCAGCCAGGCGAAGTCCATGACCATCTCCAAGGCCTGCTCGCGCGCCACCTCGGGGTGCTCGGCCCACCAGTTGGCGACCGACTGGACGGCCCCGACGAGCATCTGGGCAAGCACGCGGATGCCGGGTTCGGACTCGTCCCCTCCCTGCGAGCGCGCGCCTGGGTCCTGGGCGATCAGCGCCGCGACGACCACGGTCACCTGCTCGACGATGCGGTCGAGGGCGGCCGAGGTCTCGGGATCGGAGACGTCGCGGAAGAGGATCCGCCAAGCGTCGCGGCGCTCCTCGACGAACGAGAAGAAGGCGTCGAGGCCGGTGGCGAGCCGGGCGGCGCCGGACTCGACCTCGACCCCGGCGAGCGACGACGCAAGACGCTCGAAGAGCTCGTTCGCGTTCTGCTCCAGGAGGTCCCCGTAGAGGCCCTGCTTGGAGTCGAAGTGCTCGTAGATGAGGGCCTTGGAGATGCCGGCCTCGCGGGCGATGTCGTCGATCGACGACGCGTGGTACCCGTGCGCGGAGAACACGGCCAGTGCGGCGTCGAGAATGCCGGCGCGGCGCTCCTCGGCCGTGAGCCGCCGTCGTGTCGGTGATGGACTCATGGGTCTTCTGTGATGCTTGTCACACTAGACTTACTGACTGGTCAGTTAGTTTGTGCGCCGGACGAGGGACGCAACCGGCGCAGGTGCATTCGAGAGTGGGAGCTTAGGCAGATGGGTGGCGTGACTCTTCTCGCGCAGGCAAGCGGAAGTGAGCCGGCCGGCGGCGCGGCTGCTGCCGAGGCGATCGGAGCCACCCTGGGCGCGCTCGTCGTGACCACGGTGATCGTGCTCGTGATCGCCGCCCACCGCAGCCGTCGCATCAGCTGGCTTCATCACCTTGCACGCTTCGCCGAGCGCCAGACCGGGCTGCCCGGCTGGGCGGCGCTCCCCTCCGCGGTGATGGGCGCGGCGCTCCTCACCGCCGCGCTCGGGATGTACTGGGACATCTCCCTGCACATCGACAACGGCCGCGACGCCGGGCCGCTCGCCAACCCCGCGCATTACCTGATCCTCGTGGGGCTGTACGGGTCGCTGCTCGCCGGCGCGCTGTCGATGGCGCTGGCGGGCCGCGAGCGTCCCTGCCGGACCGCCATCCACCTCGGTGGCGACTGGTGGGCGCCGGTCGGCGGGCTCATGATCGCCGCCTGCGGCGCGTTCGCCCTCACCGGCTTCCCGCTCGACGACCTCTGGCACCGCATCTTCGGCCAGGACGTGACGCTCTGGGGGCCGACCCACCTGATGCTGATCGGTGGCGGGTCGCTGGCCGTGCTCGGCGGCATGGTCCTGCTCGCCGAGGGCATCACGGCGGTCGGCCACGACCCCGAGCGCGACAGCCACCCGCTGGTCATCTACCACCTGCGCCGTGGCCTGCTCGTCGGCGGCTTCCTGGTCGCGCTCTCGACCTTCCAGGGCGAGTTCGACTTCGGCGTGCCCCAGTTCCGGCTCGTCCTGCATCCGATCCTGATCATGCTGGCCGCGAGCATCGGGCTCGTCGCCGCGCGGATCTACCTCGGCCGCGGCGGCGCCCTGCTGGCCGTGTTCGGCTTCATCGCAATCCGCGGCCTGATCGCAGTGATGGTCGGCGGCGTCTGGGACCAGACGCTGCCGCACTTCCCGCTCTATCTCGTCGAGGCGCTGCTCGTGGAGCTCGTCTTCCTTCGCTCCGCAGGCCGCAGCCCGGTGGCCACCGGCGCGCTCGCCGGCGTTCTTATCGGGACGATCGGGCTCGCGGCGGAATGGGGCTGGTCACATGTGTGGATGCCCATCCCGTGGCCGGCCGCGCTGCTTCCGGAGGCTGCGGTCGCGGGGCTCGCCAGCGCCGTTGCGGGCGGCGCGGTCGGCGGCTTCATCGGCGCCGCACTGATAGGGAGCCTGCCCACGGGTGCGCCTGCGGCGCTGCCCGCGCGACTCGGACCGGTGGACCGGCGCGCCGCGCTGCTCGGCGCCGTCGCCCTCGTTGCGGTGCTCGCGTGGAACGTGCCGCTCGCTGGCGACGGCCCGCGGAGCGCGACGATCGCGCTGCGCGACGTCGCGCCCGGACCCGACCGGACGGTCGCCGCCGCCGTCCGGATCGAGCCGCCGGGAGCCGTCGATGAAAATCCCGAGTTCCTCAACGTCACGGCCTGGCAGGGCGGCGGCAGCGTGCTCGACCCGCTCGAGCGGACCGGCCCGGGCGAGTACCGGACGACCGAGCCGATCCCGGTCTCGGGCGGCTGGAAGGCAACGCTGCGCCTGCAGCAGGGCAGCTCGCTCGTTGCGGTCCCGATCTTCCAGCCCGAGGACCGCGCGATCCCGGCGCCCGAGACGCCCGCCAGCGCCACGTTTACGCGCAGCTTTCAGCCCGACATCTCCGTGCTTCAGCGCGAGCGAAAGCTGGATGTGGCGCCTGCGCTCAGCGCCATTGCGTATTTGACCGTGCTGGCGATCGCGCTGTCGCTCTTCGCTCTGATCGCATGGTCGCTTCTGCGCGTGGACGCCGGTGGCCCGAAACGGCAAGCCGGAAGCAGGACCGCGCCGTCCGGCGCTGAATTGGTTTGAAACGAAATTAAAGTGGGGACGTCACCTGCCGAATCATCTGGTAGGTTGCACGCCACGCCGAGTCCGCGTAAGCGCGGAGCGGGGGAACCAAAGGTGGCTTCGGCCACTGGGGCGAACTTCTTGGATGTCTCGAGAAGCGCGCAAGCTCTTTCAGCGCGAGCCCGTCAGCTAACCCCGCAGGCGTTCGAGAGAGAATGCCTTCACCTTCACGCAAAAGACTGCTGCGCGCGTTCATGGCGCTCGCCTGCCTCACGGGAGTCGCGACGGTCGCACCGGTCGCGCACGCGGACGTGATCGCGAGCGGTGGCGGCGGTGCCCAGTTCACGCCTCCTCCGCCCCCGCCCGAGAAGGCGACGCTCGTCGACGGCCGCCTGATCGCACCGGTGTCGGCGCCGGTTCGCGTGGCGCGGGCAATCGAGGCCGCCAACCGGCTCGTGGAGAAGCCCTACATCTACGGCGGCGGCCACAAGCTCTACAAGAGGGGCCGGCTCGACGCCGGCTACGACTGCTCCGGCGCCGTGTCATACGCGCTGTATGGCGGTCGCTTCCTCCGCTCGCCGCTGCCGAGCGGCGCGCTCATGAGCTGGGGCGAGGAAGGCCCCGGCCAGTGGATCACCGTCTACGCGCACGGCGGCCACGCCTACGTGGTGATCGCGGGCTTCCGCTTCGACACCTCGATGCGCGACCCGGACGCCCCGGGTCCGAGCACCGGCCCGCGCTGGAGCAAGTCGCTACGCCGCTCCTCGGCGTTCGTCGCTCGCCACCCGTCCGGCTACTGACGGCATCCCGGGGGCTCACGCCCCCGGACCCCCGTGGCAACCGGCCGGGCGCGCCGGGAGTCGCCGCCGGGATATCCTTCGTTGACTCGCGAGTCAACGAAACCGGAGCATTCCTGAAGCCATGGCGATAGCCACGAGCCCCTTCACCGAGAAGACCGAGGAACAGCAGGCCATCACGGAGATGGTCCGCCAGTTCGTCGACAACGAGGTCATCCCGATCGCCGAGGAGCACGACCACGAGGACAAGTTCCCCGAGGCGGTCGTCGAGCAGATGAAGGAGCTCGGCCTGTTCGGCGTCACCATCCCCGAGGAGTACGGCGGGATGGGGCTCGACCTCACGACCTACGCGATGATCGTCGAGGAGCTCTCGCGCGGCTGGATCTCTATTTCAGGCATCGTCAACACCCACTTCATCGGCTCCTACCTGCTGATGAAGTTCGGGAGCGACGAGCAGAAGCAGCACTTCCTCCCGCAGATGGCGACCGGCGAGATCCGCGCCGCGTTTTCGCTTTCCGAGCCCGAGTGCGGCTCGGACGTGCAGGGCATCAAGGCCACCGCCAAGAAGACGGACGACGGCGACTGGGAGCTGAACGGCCAAAAGATGTGGGTCACGAACGGCCTGCGCTCCGCGGTCGTGTTCGTTCTCATGAAGAGCGACCCCAAGGCCGACCCGCCCCATACCGGCATGACCTGCTTCATCACCGAGAAGGAGCCGGGCGCCGAGCACAACGAGGGCCTGACGGTGCCGCCGCAGATCAGGAAGATGGGCTACAAGGGCGTCGAGTCGACCGAGCTTGTCTACGACGGCTTCCGCTGTCCGCCGGCGCGCATCCTCGGCGGCGAGGAGGCTGGTCTCGGCAAGGGCTTCGCGCAGATGATGGACGCGCTCGAGGTCGGCCGCGTGAACGTGGCCGCCCGCGGGGTGGGCATCGCCCAGCGGGCGCTCGAGCTCGCGCTGCGCTACTCGCAGGAGCGCAAGACCTTTGGCCGACCGATCGCGAAGCACCAGGCGATCCAGTTCAAGCTCGCCGACATGGCGACGAAGATCGAGGCGGCCCGGCTGCTGACGCTGAAGGCGGCACGCATGAAGGACGCGGGCCAGCGCTCCGACCTCGAGGCCGGCATGGCCAAGCTGTTCGCCTCCGAGATGGGCAAGGAGGTCGTCGAGGAGTCCTTCCGCATTCACGGTGGCTACGGCTATTCGAAGGAGTACGAGATCGAGCGTCTCTACCGGGACGCGCCGCTGCTCCTGATCGGCGAGGGCACCTCCGAGATCCAGCGCATGGTCATCGGCAAGAAGCTGCTCGAGCGACACAAGATCTGAGCGCGCCCCACCCGGGCGAGGGCGGGTTTACGCAACTCGTCTGAACGCGCCAACAGGGTGCGGCGCACAAATGAGCGCGTTCATCGTGGCGAATGTCGCGGATTGCGTGTACGTTCGACACGAGGTCGCTACCTAGTGCCGAGTGCTCCCGAAAGGGAGTGCTCCCGTTGGAGAGGTGTCAATGACCCTCAGTGCTGCTGGGGAAGCGACTGTTGGTTCGCCGGAGTCTGAGCAGGTGGCCGCCCTTGCCACTGCTGATCTGCGCGCTGCCGAGCTGGGCCTGCTGTCCGCGGCCGAGCCAGGCGGCGCCCGCAGGTCGGCCGTCGAGCTCATCGGCGCCGCCGCGATCCGCTTGTTCGACATCGTCGTGGCCGCCCTGCTGCTGCTTGTTCTATTGCCGCTGGTGGTCGTGGTCGCGATCGCCGTTCGCATCGAATCGCCGGGCCCTTCCTTCTTCCGCTGCGAGCGAGTGGGCTACCGCGGCCGGCCGCTTCGGATGTTGAAGCTCCGGAAGATGAGCGACCGGGCGCTGGGCGTCGCGCTCACGACTGGCCAGGACGTCCGCCTGACCCGTCTCGGCCGCCGGCTGGCGAAGCTGAAGATCGACGAGATCCCTCAGCTCCTGCACGTCCTGCGGGGAACAATGAGCCTCGTCGGACCGAGGCCCGAGGTCGCCGAGTTCGTCGGGCTTCATGGCGACTCCTACGAGGAGATCCTCTCGGTGCGTCCCGGCATCACCGGCCTGTCCCAAATCGCGTTCGCCGAGGAATGCCGGATCCTCGACCCCGATGACCCGGTCAGCCACTACGTCAACCGCATCCTTCCTCAGAAGGTAGGTCTCGACGAGCTCTATGTGAGGCGCCGGAGCGTGGCCTTCAATCTGAGGATCCTCTACTGGACGGCCGTGGCCGTGGTCATGAGACGCCCGGTCGCGGTGCACCGCGACACCGGCAGGATGAACCTGCGCAAGCGCTGACCAGAAGGCGATCAGCCGGCGTCGGCGCACGAACTCCTTTACGCAAGTTGTGCGTACCCCGTGCGAACGCGCCAATTCCATAAAGGGTTGGGTGCGTAGGCGTGGCGCATCTGAGAAAACGGATATACGGTCGAGAGACCCCCTCGATATAGCCCGCCGCCCAAGGTGCGCCGAGCGCCGAGTGCTTCCCAAACGGAAGCACTCCGCTTTTGGAGAATGCCAATGAGCCTCAGTACTGCTGGGGAAGTAACCGCCCCTACGCCTGAACCTGACCAAGTCGCTGCGCTGGCGACCGGCGAAGTCGCCCTGCTGCCCCCGGCTGAGCTGGCCGAGGCCGCCCGATCGTCGACCCGCGAGATCCTGAACGGCGCCGCGATTCGCGCCTTCGACTTCGCCGTTGCCTTCCTTCTGCTGGCCATCCTCCTGCCCCTGATGGTGCTCGTGGCGATCGCCGTCTGCGTTGACTCCGCGGGCCCCGCGTTCTTCCGATGCGAGCGGGTGGGCCATCGCGGCCGGCGGCTGCGGATGCTGAAGATTCGAAAGATGTGCGACAACGCGCGCGGCCCGTCGCTGACCACCGAAGAGGACCGCCGTTTCACGCGCATCGGGGGTCTGCTCACGAGGCTGAGGATCGACGAGATCCCACAGCTGCTGCACGTCCTGGGCGGGTCCATGAGCCTGGTCGGTCCGAGGCCAGAGGCCCCCGAGTTCGTCGGCCTCCATCCGAGGGACTATGAGGAGATCCTCGCGGTGCCGCCGGGGATTACCGGCTTGTCTCAGCTCGCGTTCTGCGACGAGCGCCGGATCCTCGATCCCGAGCGTCCGGTCGAGGACTATGTCAGCCGCATCCTTCCCGCGAAGGTCGCTCTGGACAGGCTGTACGCGGACCGGCGGAGCCTGGCGTTCAACCTGCGCGTCCTCTACTGGACCGTGGCGGCGGTGATCTGCCAGCGCCCGATCGCTGTCCATCGCGATTCGGGCAAGATGAACATCCGCCGGCGCTGATCAGCAACCCGAAGCGCGGTTTGCGCCCGGGGTCGGGGCGGCTTTTAGCGGTTAGCATGAGTGCATGGCCGAGAGGCGGGACGGACCGCGAATCCTGCACGAACCAGATCCCCCACCCGCCGACGCCAATGCAAGCGTCGACGTGACCGACCTGTTGGCGAGACTGGCGGACCAGACGGCGGAGGTCGCCGAGGCCAGGGTCAAGCAGGAGCAGGCCGAGGCGAAGCTGAAGGCGAAGCTCGGCGAGCTGGAGTCCGGGCGAAAGGCGCACAACCAGGAGGTCCAGCGACTCGAGGCCGACTGCCGCAAACTCGAGGCGGAGTGCCACGAGGTCGCGGCCGCCTGCGGCGAGCTCGAAGCCGTGCTCGCCGGCCAGCGCGACGCGCGCGCCGCCGCCGAGGACGAGCTCAAGCGAGTGAAGGAACGCGGCGCGGCGGTCCACCACCAGCTGCGGGTGGTCCAAGCGCAGCTGGGGCAGGACAAGCCCCAGGGACCGCCACCCTGGTGGCGCAGGTTCAGCCCGTGACCGGCACCGCGCGCAAGACCGGCAAGATCCCGACGTAACCGTACGGTGTTGCGCCTGGAGCGAGTGCCGCTCGACGAGGTGGACTGGAAGGCGCTGGACGGGTTCGGCGACCGCAACGTCTTCCAGACGCCCGGGTGGCTCGAATTCGTCGCGCGGACGCAGGGGGCCGAGCCGGTCGTCGCGCGAATCGTCCGCGGCGGAGAGGCCGTCGGCTGGTTCAGCGGCCTGATGTTGCGGCGCTACGGCGTGCCGATCCTTGGGAGCCCGTTCCAGGGCTGGACGACCGGGCCGATGGGCTTCAACCTCGCCCATGGGATCGACCGCCGGGAGGCGGTGGAGGCACTATTGCCGTTCGCGTTCAAGGAGCTGCGCTGTATGCACATCGAGTTGCTCGATCGCCGCGCACGCTTCGAGGAGCTGTCCGGTCTCGGCGCGCGGCTCGCGGAGTTCAACACCTACGAGCTGGACCTTGCCCGCGAGGAGCAGGAGATCTTCGCTGGCATGTCGAGCGCCTGCCGGCGCGCGATCCGCAAGGGCGAGAAGGAGGGCGTGCGCGTCGAGGAGGCGCACGGCATCGAGTTCGCCGACGAGTACTACGCCCAGCTCGAGGACGTCTTCGCAAAGCAGTCGCTGCGCCCGCCCTACGGCGTGGAGCGCGTCCGCGAGCTGATCCGCTGTCTCGAGCCGAGCGGGAACCTCCTCCTGGTCCGCGCGCTCAGCCCGCAGGGGGAGGGGATCGCGACGGCGATCTTCCCGGTCCTGAACGAGTTCGCCTACTTCTGGGGCGGAGCCAGCTGGCGCAGCCACCAGATCCTGCGCCCGAACGAGGCGGTCTTCTGGCACACGATGCGCCGCCTCAGAGAGCGTGGCGTGCCGCTGCTCGACATGGGCGGCGGCGGAACCTACAAGCTCAAGTACGGTCCGCGCGAGCGCCGGATCCCGTTCTTCCGGAAGTCGCGTATACGCGGGATGATGACGCTCAGGGACCTCGCCGCCCGAATCCAGTGGAGGCGCGCCACCCGACGGGGCGCTCGGTCATAGTGACGTGCGATGGGCGACCCGATCAAAAGCGTCTCGGTGATAGTGCCGCTCCGCAACGAGCGTTCGAACGTCGAGCCCTTCGTCAGCGACCTCGCCGCCCAGGACTTCGAAGGTGACGTCGAGGTGCTCGTGGCGGACGGCGCCTCCGACGACGGCAGCATCGAGCGGCTGCGTGCGGCGGCCGGGGAGGCCGGGCTTCCCCTGCAGGTGATCGACAACGCCGCCGGTTGGGTGTCGGCCGGCTTGAATGCCTGCATCCGCGCGGCGCGCGGCGACCTCATCGTCCGGCTCGACTGTCACTCGCGCTACCCGCACGACTACCTGCGTCGCTGTGCCGAGGTCTCGGAGCAGACGGGAGCCTGGAACGTGGGTGGACGGCTGGTGCCCACCGGGACCTCGACCACCGAGCGGGCGGTGGCGTGTGCCATGGACAGTCCGTTTGGAGGCATCGGCTGGACGCGCGTCAGCGGGGACGACCCGGTCGAGACCGACACGGTCACCTTCGGGGCCTTCCGGCGCGAGGTCTTCGAACGCGTCGGCTTGTTCGACGAGACGCTCGTACGCAACCAGGACGACGAGTTCAACATGCGCCTGCGCGCGGCCGGCGGGACGGTCGTGCTCGATCCCGCGATCACGGTGGCGTATCGGCCGCGCGGGTCGCTCCGCGGAGTCTGGCGCCAATACTTCGAGTACGGGCTCTGGAGGGCGCCGGTGATGATCAAGCACCGGCGCATCGCCACGCTCCGCGGGGTTGTCCCGCTCGTGTTCGTCCTCGGTACGGGAGGCCTGCTCGCCGCGGCGCCGCGCTCGCGGATGGCGCGCCGCCTGCTGACGGCGGAGTCGCTCGCCTACGGATCCCTCGCAGCCTTCTTCGCTGCCCGTGGGGTGCACCGCCGTGAGGAGTCCTGGACGCTCCTGCCGGGCATCCTGGCGGCGTTCCCGGCGTTCCACGTGGGCCAGGGATCCGGCCAGGTGGTCGGTCTGATGCGTGCCCTGCGGCGCGAGCAGCGGTGAGGGTCCGCGCGCTGATGTACCACGGCGTGGTCGCCGAAGGCGGCCCTCGCGACGGCTTCGGAAGCGCCGGTTACGCGGCGTACGCAATCGCGCCCGAGCGCTTCAGCGAACATCTGGAACGCATCGCCGCGGCCACCGGAGACCCGCCCGCGAGCGCCGATGCGCTGACCGCCGGAAGCGCGGGAGGCGGCACGTGGATGTTGACGTTCGACGACGGCGCCGCCAGCGCGCTGGAGGCGGCAGAGCAGCTCGCCCGGCGCGACTGGCGAGGGCACTTCTTCATCGCCACCGACCTGGTCGGCACTCCGGGGTTCCTCACCTGGGACGGCGTCCGGGAGCTTGCGCGATGCGGCCACGTGGTCGGCTCGCACTCGTCCAGCCATCCCCACCGGATGGCCGCGTGCTCACCGGAGGAGTTGCGGGACGAATGGTCCCGCAGCGGCGCCATGCTGGCCGAAGCGCTCGGCCGGCCGGTGTCTACCGCGAGCGTGCCGGGCGGGTTGTATTCCCCCAGCGTCGGTCGGGCGGCGGCGGCGGCCGGCTACCGCGCCCTGTTCAACTCACTGCCGAGCCAGCGGCCCCGACAGGTCGACGGCTGCCTGATCATCGGCCGCTACGCGATCCGCCGCAACACCGCTGCGGATGAGGCCGCGGCCGCGGCGGGCGGTCGACCTGTTCCCTGGGCGCGTCAGCGCAGCGCGTGGGCCCTGCGCGGGGTGGCCAAGCGGCTGGCCGGCGAGCGCTACGAGACCGTTCGCCGCGCCCTGCTCGGCCGGCGCTGAAGATGGGCGACCCCCTCGTGCTCTGCTATCACGCCGTCAGCGAGCGCTGGCCTGCGCCGCTGTCGGTCACGCCCGAAGCATTCGAGCGCCAGCTGCGGCGACTGTCCCGGAGGGGCTTCCGGGGCGTGACCTTCGACCGGGCGCTCAGCCAGCCGTCCGACGGGCCCACGGTCGCGATCACCTTCGACGACGCCTACCTGTCGGTGCTCGAACGCGCGATGCCGATCCTGGACGACGTCGGTTTCCCGGCGACGGTGTTCGTGCCCACCGACTACCCGGCGAGGCCGGCCGAGCCGATGTCGTGGGACGGGATCGACAACTGGCTCGGCGGGCTGCACGAGCGCGAGCTGCGGCCCATGTCCTGGGAGCAGCTCGGGATGCTCGCCGAAGCCGGCTGGGAGATCGGGTCGCATACCTGCTCGCACCCGCGGCTCACCACGCTCTCCGACGATCAGCTCGTGCGCGAGCTGGTCGAGTCGCGCGCGCTGGTGGCCGAGCGGCTCGGCCGTCCCTGCGATGCGCTCGCCTATCCGTACGGCGACCACGACGAGCGCGTGGTGGACGCCGCCCGGAGCGCGGGCTACGACGTGGCGGGCACGCTGCCCGGCCGGCTCGCGCCCACGCGCAGGTTGGCCTGGCCCCGCATCGGCATCTATCACGGCGACGACGAGCGCCGCTTTCGCCTGAAGATCTCGCCCGCCGTCCGCTGGCTGCGCGGGACGCGGGCCTGGCCGCGTTAGTCGGCGAGGAAGCGGGCGACGAGCGCCGACTGGGCCTCGAGCGTCCGTCCGCGGAGCCGGTCGATGCCCGCCCCGACGAGCCGGCGGCGCAACTCGGGATCCGAAGCGAGCCGCTCGAGCGCGCGGGCCGCGGCGTCGGGATCACCCGGAGGAATGAGCAGCGCGGCGTCGCCCGCCGCCTCGCGAACGCCTCCCACGGCGGTCGCGACCACCGGCGTCCCCGTCGCGAAGGCCTCGAGCAGCACCTGCGGCATGCCCTCGGTCCAAGACACGTGCAGGAACGCGTTGGCGGCCCGGTAACGGTCGAGCAGCCCCTCGTCGATGGGCAGGTAGCCGAGCAGCTCCGCCCGGTCCGCGACGCCCAGCTCGGTGAGGCGCGCCTGTAAGTCGTCCGCCAGCGGGCCCTCGCCACAGACGAGCAGGCGCCAGTCGCCGCTGTCCAGCCGCCCGAGGATCTCGGCGAGCATCAGCGGGTTCTTCTCGGTCTCGAGCCGCCCCACGGACAGCACGGTCCGCGGCCCGTCCCAGCTGCGGCGCGAGGCCTCTTCCGCGTCGGCTATGTCGGAGTCGCGCACGAGCGACACGGAGATCGACAGCAGCCGGCGCGCGCGCGAGTACTTGCGCTCCAGCTCTGGCCCGACCACGATGGTCGGACAGCGCCGGGCGAGCAGCCGATACGAGAGCTCGAGGAGGTCGCCGGCCAGATGGACGATCCGTCTGCCGGGGTGGCGGCTGCGCACATAGGCGGGAAAGTCCTGTCGCACGCCGAGCGCGATCCGCTTCCCGCGCAGCGCGGCGAGCGCGCTGAAGGCAAGGCAGAGCGGATGCGGGCCGAGCAGCCAGACGACGTCGACCTCGCCCAGCACGCGCCAGAAGCGACGCAGCGACCCCAGCATCGCCAGCAGCGCGCGCGGGCTCAGGATGCTGGGGTAGGAGGGCAGGCCCACGAAGCGGAGCTGGTCGGGGACGCGGTAGTGCGCGCGCGGCAGCTCTGGATCGAGCTGCCCGAGCAGCACGGCGTGCTCGGCCGCCGTGGCGACGCCGGCGATGAATACGACGAGCGAGCGATCGGCGTACACGCCATCCGGCCCGGGCCGATACCAGTTGTCGGCGTAGACGGCGACACGGAGCGGTTTCTTTTCGGTCAAATTACGGCGCGTTCGGAGCGCAGACTGATGTCATAGTTATCCGCATGAATCCACCCGATGCGGAGCCGGCGCGGGATTCCGCGGGCGCTCCTTGGCGCCGTCCCCAGCTGGGGACGTCGGGTTTCGAGCGCTATCTCCACACGTTACGTGAGCGACTGCCGCTGATCGCGGCGGTGACGCTTGCGACCACGATCGTCGCGGCCCTCTACCTGGCCGTCGCCGACGACAAGTATCGCGCGGAGGCCGACCTGCTCGTCTCCCCCGCCAGCCAGAACGACACCGGGCTGACGGGGCTGCCGGTGATCCACGAATCGAGCGATCCAACCCGCGACGTGTCCACCGCCGCTCGGCTTGTCACGAGCCGCGACGTGGCGGCCCGGGTTCAGCGCGAGCTCGGCCTCGACGAGAGCGTCGGCGAGCTGCAGGGAGCCGTTTCCGCCGAGCCGGTTGCGCAGAGCAACATCGTCTCGGTGCGAGCGGAGGCGGGCTCGCCTGAGCTCGCCGCGGACATTGCCAACGGCTTCGCGACGGAGGTGGTGGCCGAGCGCTCTGAGGAGCTGCGCCGTGCGATCGACGAGCAGCTCCCGCGCATCCAGGAGCAGATTGCGGCGGCGGTGGCGCGCGCGCAGGACACGCAGGTCCTCAGCGGGCAGCTCGCTCGGCTTCAGAGCCTGCGCGCAACGGGCGACCCCACCCTGCGCGTGGAGACCCGCGCACAGCCTCCACCAAGCGCCTTTGCGCCGCGTCCCGCTCTCACCCTCGCCGCGGGGGTCCTCGCCGGCCTCATCCTCGGCATCGGCGGCGCCTTCGCGATGAGTGCGCTCGACCCGCGTCTGCGGCGCGAGGAGCAGCTGCGAGAGCTCTACAGCCTGCCCATCCTGGCGCGGGTGCCCAAGGAGAAGCGCGCGCGCACGTTCTCGTTCGGGGAACGCCGCTGGGGGTTCGGGCCGCGCGCGAAGCTGCGCCATGCCCTGCCACCCGCTGAGCTGTCACCCATGACGCTGGAGTCCTTCAGGACACTGCGCACGATGCTCGCCGCCCAGCGCGGCGCAGACCGCGAGGGCCGTTCCATACTGATCACGGGACCGTCGCCCCAGGACGGCAAGACGACGACCGCCCTCAACCTCGCCTCCTCGCTCGCCCTGGCCGACAACCGCGTGATCCTCATCGAGGCGGACTTTCGTCGCCCGACCGTGGGTGAGGCGCTCGGCATCCAGGCGCGGGCCGGGATCGGAGACGTGCTGCTCGGCAACGTGCCGCTCGAAAGCGCGCTCGTGCCCGCCCCTCCGTTCGACTACAACCTGTCCGTGCTGCTGGTCGACCGGGCCGACGACTGGCTCGCCGAGGTGCTCTCGCTGCCGGCCGCGGAGACGCTGCTCGAGGAGGCCAAAGCCCTCGCCGACTACGTGGTGCTGGACACACCGCCACTCACGCAGGTGATCGACGCGATGCCGCTTGCGCGTCAGGTCGACGACGTCGTGCTCGTGGTGCGCCTGGGCTCGAGCAACCTCGCTCAGCTCGCGCGTCTCGGTGACCTGCTCGACCAGAACGCGATCAGGCCGGCCGGCTTCGTGGTCGTCGGCGGGGCCTCGGCGGAGGAGCAGGGCGACTACCGCACGGCCCAGCGCCGGCGGGCCCCCGAGGTCGAGTGGATGATGCCCCCGGAGTCCGAGGAGAAGCCGATCTTCCCCGCCGAGCGCTGAGCCGGCCCAGTGACGGCGCAAGCAGAGCTGCCCGCCAGGGTGCTGGCGGCCGGATTGGCCGCCTCCGTCTTGGCAATGGGCATCCTCGCCGGTGTCGACCCGGCCCTCGCGATCGCACTGACCCTCGGTCTGGTGCTGCTCATCATCGCGATGGCAAACCTCACCGCGGGCATCTGCCTGCTCGCCTTCCTGACGTTCCTGGAGACGGTTCTCCCGGCTGACGCCCAGGGAGTGGTCTCGATCTCCAAGGTGGTCGGCCTGGTGCTGGTGCTGTCCTGGTTCGCGCTCATCACCGCCGGGGAACGCGATCAGCGCGAGCGGATCTTCAGTCCCGCGGGCTTTCTGTTCGTCCTGATCTGCTTCGTGGCCTGGGCCGCGGTGAGCGCCGTCTGGGCGGAGGACTCGGGCGCCGCGATCGACTCGGCCACCCGCTACCTGCCGAACGCGATGCTGTTCCTGATCGTGTTCGCGGGCGTCCGTACCCGCGAGCAGCTCCTCTGGGTCCTGGGCAGCCTCGTCGCAGGGGCGGTGGTCGCCGCGCTCTACGGGATCCTGGTCGGCGCGCCGGCGGACGATCCGGAGCGTGTGGGAATCGGCAACGCCAACGAGACCGCGGCCTCGCTCGTCGCCGGCGGCACTCTCGCCGCGGCGCTCGCCTTCGCGTTGAGCGGCAAGCCCGTGCTACGGCTCCTTACGACGATCGCCGTGCCGCTGTGCGTGTTTGCCGTGTTCCTGACGTTGTCTCGCGGTGGTCTCGTGGCGCTGGGCGCCTCGCTGCTGGCGGCCGTCTTCATGGCCGGGCGGCGACGAGGCGTCGTCTTGAGCCTGGCGCTGGCCGCGGTCGTCGCGGCCGTGGTCTACTTCGGCGCCTTCGCGTCGCTCGAAGCGCGCGACCGCATCCTCGAGGTGGAGGGCGGCACGGGCCGGACCGACATCTGGACCGTCGGCTGGCGGATGGTCGAGGATCAGCCATTGCGCGGCGTGGGTGCCGGGAACTTCCCGATCGCGTCGATCCACTACCTGCTCGAGCCGGGGGCGCTGCTGCGCGACGACTTCATCGTCGACAACCCCAAGGTGGCACACAACACCTACCTGAACGTGCTCGCGGAGCTGGGGGTCGTCGGCCTCGCCCTGTTCATGGCCGTGATCGCCTTCTCGTTGTGGTGCGCCGCGCGGGCGCTGGGCGTCGCGTCCCGGGCCGGCGACCGCCAGCTCGACGTCCTCGCGCGGGCGATGATCGTGGTCCTCGTCGGCCTGCTCGCGGCCGACTTCTTCGGCTCGCGCCAGTACAGCAAACAGCTGTGGCTTCTGCTGAGCCTCTGCCCGGCGCTGCTCGCGATCAGCCGGGCGGAGCTGGCCTCTCGCCGCGCTCAGGGCGCAGCCGCCGGAGGAGCGCTGCCAGCTCCTCGCGCGTGACCTGCCGGGTGAGCAGGAGGACTCCCGCGTAGACGACGCACCCGAGCGCCCCGCCCACCACCACGAGCGCGACGGCGACCTCGCCCGTGCCGAACGGCAGCAACACGAGAGCCATGGCGCCCGCGGCCGCGAGGGACGCAAGGAGCGGCGCCACGAGCGATCTGAGGCGCAGGCCCGCGAGGTCTCGGCAAAGCCGGAGGTGGGCACCGACGTAGAGCGCGTACGCCACATCCGTACCGATCGCGCCGGCGATGATGCCGATCTCGTTCAGCAGCGCCAGGTCGATTGCCGCGTTGACCACCACCGCGGCGATCGCGATCGGAATCCGGCGCGCGGCGGCGCCGAGGTAGTTGGCCGCGCCCGCCAGCAGGGGGGAGATCGCGGTCAAGAACGCGAAGGGCGCCAGCGCCCGCAGGGTGTCGACCGAGCCCAGGTAGTCCGTGCCGAGCACGATCCGGGTGAGCGGCTCGGCCCACACGATCAGGGGCGCGAGGATGACGCCCTGAATCAGGACGATGTAGCGCAGGGCGGTCTCGAGAGCCTGGTGGTCCGGGCCGCTACCGCCGCGGGTGAGGCGCGGCGCGACGGCGCTGCGCACGGGCAGGCCGACGAAGTAGAGGAGGCCGGCGAGCTTGAAGGCGGCCTCGAAGAGCCCGACGGCCGAGACGGTCAGGATCGCGCCGATCAGGAGCACGTCGATCGCGCTGAAGAGCGTGAACGCCCCGTCGACCACCAGGAGTGCCGAGCCGTAGACCGCGATCCGCCGGGCGTGACCATGCCCGCCGCGGCGCGGTCGTAGGCGACGGCCAATCGTGCGGGCGACGAGCGCCAGGCCGAAGCCGGCCGCGAAGGCGTAGGCGGCGGCCCGGCCGGCCATCGCCCCGGTGGCGCCCGTGCCGAACAGGACGATCACGATCGAGAGGCTGGCCTCGATCGCGCTTTCGGCGAAGACGACGCGCAGGTAGACCGAGATCCGCCCCAGCGCCTCGAAGATCGTCGCCCAGAGCAGCATGAAGCTCTGTCCGAAGATGGCGAGCGCGAGGATCCGCAGCGGCCAGGCCAGGCTCGGCTCGCCGTAGGCCGACGCGATCGGGCCCGCCAGCGCGATCAGACCGACCGCGGAAAGGCCGGCGACGACGAGCTTGAGCCGGAACGCGTCCTCCACGACCTTCGCCACCGAGTCGGGATCTCCACGCAGCTCGGCGACGAAGCGGGCGGCGCTCATCGAGATGCCGAGGTCGGAGGGGACCGTCACCAGGGCGCCGACGCCCATTGCGAGGGCGAACACGCCGTACTCCGCCGGTCCGAGGTAGCGGACCAGGAAGATCGTCAGGATGGCCGTGAAGACGGTGCCCGTGAGCCTGACGGCGACCGCGAAGGCGGTGTTGCGGGCGATGCTGTCGACTTGCGCTTGAGGTCGGCTCACCGCAACGCGGGCATGGTAGCGGTCTGGTTAAGCGAGCCATTGGGGATACTCGGGGCGTGGACTCGACCGAGCGCTACTTCTCCGTGCTGAAGGACGAGTGGCCCGAGCGCAACGTCGGCAGACTGCGCTTCTACCTCGAGTATCTCTTCGACGACGTGCCACTGGCCGGGCGCCGCGTGCTCGACATCGGCGCCGGGGACGGCGTCTACAGCTTCTATGCCGCCGCCGCCGGAGCGGAGCGGGTGGTGGCGCTTGAACCCGAGGCCGCGGGCTCCTCGCCCGGGGTGACCGGCACGTTCTCGCACCTTGCCGAGGTGCTCGGGCTCGACTCGGTCGAGCTCCGGCCGGAGACGTTCCAGGAATTCGATCCGGGCGACGAGCGCTTCGACGTCCTGTTCATGCACGCCGCAATCAACCATCTCGACGAGTCCGCGACGATGTCGATCGGCAGCGACGAGCGCGCTCGCGAGACCTATCGCTCGCTCTTCTCCAAGCTCGCCTCCATGGGCGCCCCCGGCGCGAAGCTCGTGGCTTCCGACGCCGCGCGCAGCAACCTGTTCGCGCGGCTGCCCGTCACGAACCCGCTTCAGCCCACGATCGAGTGGGAGAAGCACCAGGCACCGGAGACGTGGGCGAGGCTGCTCGAGGACGCGGGCTTCGGCGACGCGCGCGTGCGCTGGAACTCCCTCAACGTGCTCCGCCGCCCCGGCCGTGTGCTGCTCGGAAACCGGGTGGCCGCCTGGCTGCTCGACAGCACGTTCTGCCTGACCATGACCCTGAAGCGCGGCTCGGCCGTCTGAGCGGCTACCGGCCCTCCAGGCGCACAGCGACCCGGCCCGCCCGCCCGGCGAGGGCGGCGCACTTCGAGCCGCGCCTGATCCGGTAGTCACCGGCCTCCCGGTCGACGTAGACGGGCGCGTTCGCGACCACGTTGCCGGAGGCCTGGAAGCCGTTCGTGTAGCCGAGCCCGGACGGCGCCCCGCGGCCGCTGCTGAAGAGGCAGTTCCTCGACGCGCTGTTGCCGTGGCCGGACGGGCCGCCGCTCCACGATGACTCGACGTTCCAGCGCGGAGAGGAGTTGGTGATCACGTTGCCGCGCACGACGTTGCCGTCCGAGGTCGTGCCGCCGCCGCTCCCCGCGAAGATGACCCCGCCCTGGTTCGAGTCGATGACGTTGCCCTCCACCACCGTGCCGTCGGCGTTCGGGTACATGTGGACCGCCCAGCCGCCGGGGTTGTCAACCAGCAGGTTGCGACGGATCACCGCGCCCCGGCTCTGCGTCAGGTAAAGCAGATGGTCGAGCTTGCCCGTGCGACCGCAGTTGTGGATGCGGTTGCCCTCGATCAGCAGGTCGGACACGATGCGGTCCGAGCCGACGAGCACACAGCTGATGCTGCGCGCCGCGCTGATGTCGTTGCCGAGCAGCTTGACCCCGTCGGCCTGCACCTTGAGCGGAATCGAGAACTCGGGGTCGTGTGAGGTCAGACGCAGTCCGGCTATGCGCGCCCCGCGCGCGCCCGGCAGGACCCAGACCGCGCCGTCGACGGTGGCTCGAGGGCGTCCGACCGAGCGGATCGTCGTCCGCGCCTCGTCCAGCCTGACGACACCGCGGTGGCGAAAGCGGCCCGGCATCAGGCAGCCGACCTGGCCCGGCTCGAGCGAGCGCACCAGCCGTTCAAGGGACTGAAACGGACGGGCCCGGCTGCCGCTGCCCTCTCCGCCCGCGCGCGGCGAGGCATAGCGATCGCACGCTGCCTTCGCGTGCAGGACCGCCGGCGCGGCGGGCCCCGCTCCTGCGAGATCTGAGGCGACGCCGGGAGAGGACGAGTCGCCGCTGCACGCGGCGAGCAGCACCAGCCCGAGAGCAGGGAGCGCAGAGAGACGTGTCAGCCGCAATGGCACAACGCAATGTGGTACGCCCGGCCGGGACGGGCGGTTCGATCGCCCGGCTTACCCACCTCAGCCTAGTCAAGCGCTATTCGGCGCCGATAATCGGCGCGGGTCCACGGGTCGAGCCGCAGCGGATCGAGCCGGCCCGCGCGCCGCAGCTCCCTGAGCACGGCTGGGGCGACGTCGTCGCGCGGGGCGAGTCGGCGCGCCTCCGCCACGAGGCTCAGCGCCCGTCGCGGCCGGCCGAGCTCGGACTCGGCGAGGCCGAGCAGCAGGTGCAGGTCGGGATCGCCGGTGTCACGCTCGAAGGCGCGCCGGAGCTCAGCTGGCGGCGGCGTCGTAGCGCCCGCGCCTGATCTCGACGAGGGCGGCCGTCTTGTACGGGGCGGGCGAGAGGGGGTTCAGCTTCGCCGCGCGGTCGAGCCGCTCCAGCGCGTCGTCGGGATTCGCCGGTGCGACGTCGATCGCCCGCCGCTGCTCCCGTTCGGACAGCCACGGCGGCACGATCGAGACGGCCAGCAGCGCCCAGCATGCGCAAGCGGCGACGAGCGCGCGCCGGCCGCCGAGGAGGGAGCCCGCCTGCTGGGCGCCCTCGTTCCGGCCGCGCGCCACCGCGATGGCGAGCCCGAGGCCGGCCAGTGCCGCGCCCGCGAGCGCCGGGAACTCCCAGAACCGGTCGAGCGACCCGTGCGCGAGCCAGTACCCGAACATGACCACGCCGGCGCCGGAGGCGGCGGCGCCCAGGTCCGCCCCCCGGCGACCGGGCAGCGCGGCCAGCAGCGCGCATACGAAGGCAGCGCCGAGCAGGAGCGCGCCGACCACCCCGGTCTCGGCGAGGGCCACCATCGCGGTGCTGTGTGGGAATCGCGGCCGCTGCGGGCTCTCGCCCCGTCTCAGGTAAGCGCGCCCGAAGTTGTCCGCGCCGGCCCCGAGCAGCGGCGCGGCCTCGAACTCGTTCCACGCGACGCGCCAGTAGTCGTAGCGATAGGTGGAGAAGCCGGCGCTCAGCCTGGTCGAGCGCTCCGTCGGGCTGTAACCGCCCTGCTTGAACTCGTCCCAGGCGTCGGCGCTGGCCGAGACGGGGTTGCGCTCGACGATCGCGTATCCCGCGACGACGGCGACGGTCGCGAGCGCGACGGCGGCCACGGCCGCGGCGCTGATGCGGCGCGCGCGCGCCGCGGAGATCTGAACGCGTTGGTCGGCCACCGCGGCCAGGGCGCCGAGAACGGTGAGTCCCGCGCAAGCGAGCAGCAGCGCACGCAGCGCACTGTCGAAGACGGCTCCGGGCGGCCCCGCGGGCTGCAGTTCGTTGTAGACGTCGAGCAGCGGGTCCAGGATGAGCAGGAGCGCCGCCCCGATGGCGGCGAACGCCGCGATGGTCCGGCCGCGTCCGGGAACGACGAGGATTGCGAGCACGGCAACGACCGGAAGGGTCATCAGCCAGCCCCGGCTCTGGCCGAGGAGCGCCGCGCCGGCGAGCAGGCCCGCGGCTCCCAGGAACAGCCCGCGCAGCGGGGCCGGCACGCCTCGCCGCCCCGCCAGCACGGCACAGGGGAGCAGGCCCAGCATCCAGAGCCCCACGTTGGCGTTCGTATAGCCGACCGGGTGCGCGAAGCGGGCTTCGTCGAAGTACTGGACCGACAGGTCCGCTCCCGCGGCCTTCAGCAGCTCGATCAGCGCGATCAGCGCGACGCCGAGCCCGTAGGTGCCGAGGACGACCGCGGCCGAGCGGCCGCGCAGCGGCCAGAGCGCGCACAGCGCGAGGATCACGGCGAACAGCAGAGTCCGGTTGCCCGCGTCCCACGCGAGCTCCGGCTGCTCCGCCCAGAGCATGGAGACAAGGCAGAACGCCCCGTAGCCGGCGAGCAGGAGGATGCCCGCCAGGGCGAGCCGCGCCGGGCGCGGCCGCGGCAGTAGCGCGAGGCATGCGACGAGGACGGCCCCGAGCAGCAGCGTCGCCGGCATCCACGTCGTCCCTTTGAAGCCACCCTCGTCGGCGGCGAACCAGAGCAGGACGGAGAACGCGGCGAGCGAAGGCACGAGACCCGGGCTGCGAGCCGCGAGCGCCGCCGCGCGCCTCCGGCTCACCGCCAGCCTGCGCGTGGCCGACGTCCGTGACGCTAGATTCTGGCTCGTCTCTTGACCTCGGCGAACTCTTCGATGATGGCTGCCCGGTGAGCTCTAGGTATTCCATCATTCCCGGAGACCCGCGAGCGCACAAGCGCCAGGTGCTCGACCTCGCGGACCGCAACCTGCTGATGCCCCTGCAGGGGCGCGAGGCCCGCTACACGAAGTACTACGAGCGAAACCCGCTCGGACCGCCCTCCTTCTTCCTCGCTCGCGAGACGGAGTCCGAGGCTTACGTCGGGATGGCGGCGGTCTTCCCGACGCGCCTGCGGGTCTTCGGCGAGCTCATCCCGGGGGCGATCTCCGGCGACTTCGCCGTCGACGACGGGCACCGGGGGTTCGGCCCGTCCGTCGCATTGCAGCGGGCAGTGGTGTCAGCGCTCGGCGAGAACGGCCTGAGGTGCGCGTACGGCTACCCGAACGAGCATTCGGAGCCCATCGTCAAGCGGGTCGGCTATGTCGACCTGGGGCGGCTCACCCGTTTCGTCAAGGTGCTCAGGAGTCGCGTCGTCGTCGAGCGATACATCCGCTCGCGGGGTCTCGCGCGACTCGCCGCGGGGGTGTCGAGGGTCGGCGTGGACCCCTTTCTGTCGGTGCTCTCGCGCGAGCGTCTCGGAGGGCGCCGGCACCGGTTTCGCGTCGAGCAGCCGGACCGCTTCGACGACCGCTTCACCGGCCTCTGGGAGACGATCTGGCGCGAGCACGCGATCACGAGCGAGCGAAACGCCCAGCTGCTCAACTGGAGATACGAGAAGAATGGGCAGGGCGGGGGCCTCTTCACGATCTTCGCGCTCGTCGGAGACGACGAACGCGTCGCGGGCTACGCCGTGTACCGGGTCAGGGACGGCATCCGCCACCTGGTGGACCTCGCGGCGCTGCCCGATCGGGTCGTCGTCGACGCGCTTCTTTCCGAGTTGATCCTCGACTCGCGACGGCACGGCGCGCTCGCACTCACGCTGCTCCATCTCGGCTCGGCAAACCTGCTCATCCGGCGGCTGTCGAGCTTCGGGTTCCTTCGGCGCACGGACGAGAGCGGGCTGCGCGTCTACGTGCCGGGCGACTCTCCGCTCGACAAGGACCTCGTCGAGGGTCGGAACTGGTATTTCCTCACGGGCGACGCGGACGTCTAGAAATCCGTGTCGCCGGTCATGAAGCTCCAGCTGTCCTTGGCGAGCAGGTTCACGCCGACCGGGCCCTCCTCGTCGACGTACACCCGCAGGCCGTTCTGAGCGGGCCGTGCCAGGAACCCGAACGCGCGCAGCCGCTCGGTCAGCAGGGTGTCCGGCCCAACCCACCCCAGATCGATGGCGGTCGCCCGCTTGTCCCGGGCGTCGAGGATGAACTCGGTGAGCAGGGCGTCGACGACCGGCCGCTCCGGCAGGCACTGGACGTCGTAGACCAGCCGAGCGCCGTCGCCCAGCCGGTAGACGACGTACCCGGCCACGTCTTCGCCCTCGACGAGCGCGAAGACGGAGTACTTGCCCGGCGCCTCGGCGGGACCGGTCTTCTCGTATTTCCAGTTGAGCAGCTGGGCGCTTCGCTCGCTTGTCACGCCCTGATGGCGGCGGGCCACCTCCCAGAGAGTCGAGAAGCGCCCGTCGAAGACGTCGGGCTCGTCGACGGAGAAGCGCGCGGAGCGCCGCTGGAGCCGCTCTCGGGACAACGCTGACAAAACCGGGCTGGCCACGGTCGACGCGAGCGCGGCGAGCCGCGGCCGCCGGATGTAGCGCTCGGCCAGTGGCCGCGCCGTGAGGAGCTTGACGAACCTCGTCAGCCTCGCAACGTCCGCGTACCCCGCGCGACCGACGATCGGCTCGGATGATTCGTTGGGGGACCCGTAGGCGCACTTGAGATCGCGCTCCGCGAGAACCGAGGTCGTGGCCCGCTGGAGCGCAACCGCCGGACCGAACCCGCGATGGCCGTCGTCGACGGCGAAGTCGCCACCGATGGCCGCCGCGACGAGCTCGCCGGCGACCCGGAGGGTGGTCGGAAAGAGTGCCGTCATCCCCACGAAGGTCTCCGACTCGTTGTCGCGAGCGAGGAAGACCGAGGGAGGCCCGAACGGGCTGTGCTCGTAGTACTTGCGGTACTTCAGCTCGAGTCGCTCCCGCGGCCCTGGCCGGTTCCGCGTCGCGATCGAGAGCAGCGCCTCCCTGTCGGCCCGCGGATCGGCGTCAACTATGGAGTATCGAGCGCTCACGCCCAGGCGATTCGAGATCGACGTGGAACCAGCTTGGCCGGGCGCAGGCTCGGGGCAACCCTGCCAGCGAGAGCCTCGGACGCATGCGGAAGCCGTCCAGGACCTCGTAGGTCCCGTCCGAGCCGTATGAGTGCGTCCTGAGGTTGCCGCTCTCCGTAGCCGGCTCGATGACGCTGACGGGCCGCTCGCGGTACTCGCTGCGGCTGAGGGCCTCGATCCGGTTGAAGACGAGCCGCCATCCGTAGGACCGCGAGCAATCCTGCGCCGGCCGTAGGAGCTGTCCGTCCCGCATGAGGATCCTTCCTCCCGGACGGGCGCGGCGCACGTCGGAGACCACGGGGTTCATTGGATGCGGCTCCCATTCGCCCCGGAGCGAGTCGGAGGAGAACAGGAACAGCTCATCGACCGCGCGACCGCCGTCGACGGCGATGGCCACGAACAACCACAGGCGGCCATCGTGCCGCAGCAGGGTGGCATCGGTCGCCGCGACATCCCTCAGCAGGACGTGGTCGAGCGTCCATTCGCCCGGGAATTGCGCGGCTCGGTAGAGCTCGACCGTCCGGCGACCCCCGGTCTCGGGCAGCATGTAGACGGCGTCGCCGTCCTCGAACACGAACGGGTACGAGAGGTGGCAGTCCTGCTCGAGGGCCGGCCGCGGCGAGCAATGGCGGCCGCTCTCGTCGAGCTCGACGTAGCAGATGGCGGCGCGCTCGCAGCTCCCGTCGTAGTCCTCGAAGAAGATGAAGCGGCGGCCGTCGCGCTCAAAGAGAAACGGGTCGGCGTAGAAGCGACCGGCCGGCGGAGCGATCAGCGTCAGACGCTCGGAGTCGGCCCGCCGGTACGCGATGAACCACTGCTTCTCGCCGAGCCGTCCGGCCAGGTTCCTGCTCACTGCTCCGGTCGCCACGCGCCACAGGAAGGACACCATCGTCGCGTTCGACGGCGGCGACCGCTTCGGCTTCGCGAAGCTCGATTCGGCATGCCCGGCCTCCGAGGCGATGACGGGCCAGCCCCGATCGTGGAGGTCGCGAAGCCGCCGGGCGGGGAGGTGGGCCGCCCTGCGCGCGGCCCGGCAGCGACTGCGGTGAAGCGAGAGCCGATCGGACTCGACGACCGAGCGGTAGATGGTGCGCTCGCCGTCCGCACCGCTGTGGGCCCGGAGGGTGATGGGGGCGACGAATTCGTCATCGCCCATCTGCCAGAAGAGCTGCGCCTCGCCGGCGTGTCCCCGCAGCCCGCCCGCGTACAGCGACCACGCTCCGTAGCGCGCACATCCGGCGAGCCGTTCGGCGCGGACGTCGGGCGCGAGGCACAGCAGCACGTCGAGCTGCTCCGCGGCGATGGCCGCGCAGCCGGCGTCCGAGGACGGGTCGGCCGGGAGCTCGACCCGGCGCGCGCCGGCGCCACCGCATCGGTCGATCGGCACCCGCGCCAGGGTGTCGTCGGCGCGCCCGAACCAGCGCCGGTCGGCGAGCACGTACGCGTCGTAGAGCAGCTGCCGTGCCGCCTCCCGCGGGCCACGCCTGCGGGCGACATGGCCCTCGCTCGAGAACACGGTCAGGCTGCAAAAGCCCAACCGCTCGATCTCTGAGACGGCGGTCGCGTGCCAGCGTGGGACGTCCGGTTCGGCGAGCACCACTCCGACCCGAAGGGCTACTTCGGCCATGGCCGCCTTTCGAGCAGGGCGACCCAGCGGTCCGCGACGGCCTCGGGCGAGTGGACCTCCTGGATGAAGCGGCGGGCACGCTCGCCGGTAGCCTGGCGCCGGCCCGGGTCGTCCCACAGGCTCGCCGCCGCGCCGACGAGGCGCTCCATTGAGCCGCGCGCCGCCACGCCAATGTCGTTGTCCTCGATCTTCGCGTCCGGATCGACGTTCAGCGACAGCACCGGCACCCCGCGTGCCCACGCCTCCAGGAAGGCATTGGGCATGCCCTCGATGCGCGAGGTCTTGACGACGGCCACCGCTTGCAGCATCTCGTCCAGCAGCTGGCTGCGCGGACGCGGCGGCAGGAGCTCGAGGTTCGGCAGCCGCTCCGCCGCCGCCTCGATCCGCTCCGCCATGCCGGGCGGCGTCTCGTTGTTCGCCGCGCCGACCATGCGGAAGCGGGCGTTCGGCAGCGCCTCGGCAAGCTCGATGTAACGATCCGGAAGCTTGTACTCCACGAGCCGGTCCGCCCAGAGGAAGTACTGCCCGTTGCCATTCGCACTCGGCGCCGGCTCCGCGAAGCTTGGGATCACGATCGGATCGCGGTCCGGGAAAGCGCGTCGAACCAACTCTGCCTGCTGACGGGTTTGTACGACGAGCTCGTCGGCGAGGCGGAGGCTCGTCCGGTAGAGCCTCAGCGTCCGCGGGTTCCGGTCCGGACGCTCGAAGTCGAAGTCGAGCTCGCTGGAGCTCGAGAAGATGAACCGCCTGCGCATGGCCCGGCAGAACAGGCTCGCGGCGATGACGTGGCCGCCCCCGCCGCGAACGATGTAGGCATCCGCCTCGGCGCGCCGCAGGCCGCGCCAGATCGCAGTCGTCTCGGCGAGCTCGCCCAGGCGGCGGTGGCCCTGCCACTCGGATCGCTCGACGAGCGAGGGGGTCGAGCTGTCGACGCGGCGCGGCTCCTTGACCGGGTAGACGATGTGCGCGACGCGCAGACCTCTGCTCTGCAACGCATGCGCGAGCATCGTGGTCTGCACCTCGGCGCCGCCCATGTAGTCGCGGTCGGGGCCGTAGTAGAGCGCCCCCCAGGGCGCATAGACCGCGACGTCGTGGGCCCGGCGCCGGCGCCTAGAGCGAGCGCGCCTCATGGGCTGCCCTCTGCTCGACGATCCACGCGATCGTCCTCTGGACCCCCTCCTCGAACTCCACGCGCGGCTCGTAGCCGAGCAGCTCCCGGGCGAGCGAGATGTCCGCGAGGCTCTCGGAGACGTCGCCGGGACGAGGCGGACCGTACTCGGGCTCGATGTCCGAGTCGAGCAGCCGTCGCAGCGTGCCCGCCAGCTCGTTGAGCGTGTGCGCGCTCCCAACGGCGATGTTCATCACACGCCCGGCGGCGGCCGGCGCCACGGCCGCCGCGAGGTTTGCCTCGACGACGTTCTCGACATGCGTGAAATCGCGCGAGGTCTGGCCGTCGCCGAAGATCGTCGGGCGCCGGCCGTCAAGCATCAGGCGGATGAACTTCGGGATCACGGCCGCATAGCCGGACAGCGGGTCCTGGCGCTCGCCGAACACGTTGAAGTAGCGCAGCGCCACCGTCTCCACGCCGTACACCCGGTGCGCGACCATGCAGTACTGCTCGGCGGCGAGCTTCGACACGGCGTAGGGAGCGAGCGGCGCCGGGGCCTGAGATTCCTGCCTGGGCATCCCGGGCGCGTCGCCGTACACCGAGCTCGAGGACGCGAACACGACCCGGCGCACCCCGGCGTCGCGGGCGGCCAGCAACACGTTCAGCGTGCCCTCGACGTTGACGGCGGTGGAGCTCAGCGGATCCTGGATCGACCTCGGCACCGAGGGGAGGGCCCCCTGGTGGAAGACGACCTCGACATCCGCCACGGCGGTGGCCACCCGCTCGTACGACCTGAGGTCGCCCTCGACCAGCTCTGCGTCGAGCGGCTCCAGATTCGAGCGATGGCCGGTCGAGAAGTTGTCGAGCAGGCGTACCTCATGACCCGAGCCCAGGAGAGCGAGGGCGAGGTTCGATCCGATGAATCCGGCGCCGCCGGTGACGAGGGCCTTCATGTTGCTGCCTAGCCGATCGTCTTTCCCATGACCTCGACCAGCGAGCGGATCTCGTCGGCGAAGGCGGCGAAGCGCTGCGTCGGAATCTGCTGCGGGGCGTCGCAGAGCGCTCGCTCGGGCTCCGGATGAGCCTCGACGATGATGCCGTCGGCGCCGGCGGCCACGGCCGCCCGGGCCAGCGCCGGCACCAGCTCGCGCCGCCCGGCCGCGTGCGAGGGATCGACGATCACCGGCAGGTGCGTCTCCTCCTGGAGGACCGGGACCGCGGCGATGTCGAGGGTGAAGCGGGTCGAGCGCTCGAAGGTCTTGATGCCGCGCTCGCACAGGATCACCCGCGGGTTGCCCTCCTTGAGGATGTACTCGGCGGCCATGAGCAGCTCCTCGATGGACGCCGACGGGCCGCGCTTCAGCAGCACCGGCTTGTCGGTCTTGCCGACCTCCGAGAGCAGAAGGAAGTTCTGCATGTTGCGGGCGCCGATCTGAATCACGTCGGCGACGTCGACCACGGCCTCCACGTGGCGCGCGTCCATGAGCTCCGTCGCGAGCGGCAGGCCGGTGTCCTCGCGCGCCTCCTGGAGGATCTCGAGGCCCTCGACGCCCAGCCCTTGGAAGCTGTATGGCGACGTGCGCGGCTTGAAGGCGCCGCCGCGGAGCATGCTGGCCCCGGCGGCTTCGACCACGCGCGCCGTGGTGAGGGTCTGCTCGCGCGACTCGACGGTGCAGGGGCCCGCGATCAGCGCGAAGTGGTCGCCGCCGACCCGGCGCCCGCGCGTCTGGATCACGGTCCGCCCGGGCGCGCTCTCGCTCGACACGAGCTTGTAGGGCTTGCTGATCGGAAGCACGCTCTCGACGCCGTCGCGCTCGCCGAGCTGGAGCCCGTTGAGCACCTCGCGGTCGCCGAAGGCGCCGATGACGATCGACTCGTGTCCGGGTGCCACGCGCCCGTACGAGCCGTTCTCCGAGAGCAGGCCGAGAACCTCCTCGACCTGGTCGTCCGGAGCGGCGGCGCTCATCATGATCAGAAGCTGGATCTCGCCGGACTCGTCCACACCCATGACGTCCGAGTCTAATCCCGGTCCTGCTCTCCTAGCCAGCGGCGTCGCAAGGCCGTCGAGATGACAGGGGTCACCGCCTCCCTCCTCCCAGCTCCGCACGCCCGCGTACTCCCGGACCGGCTCGACCCCACGCACCGAGCCGCTCACGAAGACCTCGTCGGCGCCACCGAGCTGTTCTTGGGACACGACCTCCTCATGTACACGGATGCCGGCGGCGGCAGCCGCCTCCATCACCCGCCGGCGCGCGACCCCGGGCAGCAGGCGCCCGTCGGTCACGGGTGTGACGAGCGATCCGTCGCGCACCAGGAAGACGTTGCCGCGCGAGACCTCGAGGACGGTGCCGTCTGCGTCGAGCAGGAGCGGCAGCGCCGCGCCGCAGTCGCTCTGGGCCTGATCGAGCATGCGGCGATCAGACCATTTGTGGGCTCCAAGCCCGCCGTCCACGACGATCGCCGCGAGCGTGGCGGCTCGCTCCCAGGAGGGAAAGACGAGCGCCGGCTCCACCGTCGCAACCCTGACCGTCGCGGCCAGCCGCCCCTCTGGGTCGGGCACCACGTCCAGCCGCAGCCGGCCGAGCTCGAGCGTGCGGGCATCCCGCTGGATGAGCTCGCGAGCCTCACGCGGCGGCTCGTCGCCGAAGAGCTCGTCCGTGCTCGACCCCAGGCGCGCGAGGTGCGCCTCCAGCTCTATGGGCTCTCCGTCCGCGACCAGGAGCGTCTCGAAGACGCCCTGTCTCGCGTCGGGGAGCGGGGCTTCGATGCGCGCGCCGTCAGGTCCCAGGACACACCCATTCTAGAATCGCCGTCCGGCACGGGTCAGGAGGCGCCATGCTTTTGCGGACAGAGCCCGCTCGGGCTACGGTGTACGCGTAGGGGCTGACGGCCGAGCAGAGCAAGGGAGGCAGTGGATGAGCGTGACGCAGGAAGTCGGGGATTTCATCGCCAGCGAGCTCTTGCCAGGGCGCAACCCGGACGCTCCGGCACCCGACGACGACCTGCTCGCCAAGGGCCTCGTCGACTCGCACGGCGTGATGGAGCTGGTGACCTTCCTCGAGGAGCGCTACTCGATCTCCGTCGGGGACGACGACCTCACGCCCGAGAACTTCCAGACGCTCGGCCAGATCGAGGAGCTAGTCGCTCGCAAGCGGGGCTGAGCCGCCATGATGATGCGCTACCTCTACGAGCACGCCGCCGAGCGGCCGGACCATACCGCCGTGGTCTACCGCGACGAGCGGATCGGCTTCGCCGAGCTCGTGGAGCGCATCGAGCGGCTCGCAGCGGGCCTCGCCGACCGGGGCATAGGCCCTGGCGACGCCGTCGCCCTGCTCCTGCCGAACGACCCCTTCTTCGTCGTCAGCTGGCACGCCGTGACGGCGCTGGGCGCAATCGTCGTGCCGGTGAACCCGTCCTTCAAGCAGAACGAGATCGAGTTCACGTTCCGCAACTGCGACGTCAAGGCGGTGATCAGCGACGAGCGCACCGTCGGCGTTTGCGAGCGCATCGTCGCGGGCTTCGAGCGGCCCGTCGAGGTGATCCCCACGACCGCGGCGCACGGCCAGTCGCTCACGCTCGACATGCTCATCGAGAACAGCGCCGGCGGGCGCCTCGAGGCGCGTGCTCCGGACGAGGTCTACCTCTACCAGTTCTCATCGGGCTCGACCGGGCGCCCCAAGCGGGTGCCGCGAACGCACGCGCAGTGCGTCGCCGAGGGCGAGCTCTACAACGACGTCTTCGGGCGTGATCCCGATGACAAGATCTTCTGCGCGGTCCCCATGTTCCACACCTACGGCATGGGCGCCTGCCTGTTCTGGAACGCCGCCTCCGGGGCCACGATGGTGATCCTCGAGGACCCCAACCCCTTCCTGCTGAAGCGCCACCGCGCGCTGGAGCTGATCGAGCAGGAGCGCGCCACGGTCTTCCCCGGCGTGCCCTTCAACTTCAGGCTGATGGCGGAGGCTCCGGCCGAGGCAGACCTGTCCTCGCTGCGCCTCCTGTTCTCAGCGGGCACCGCACTGCCGCGCTCCAGTTTCGAGGCGTTCGGCGAGCGCTTCGGCCTGCTCGTGCGCCAGCTGTACGGGAGCACTGAGGCGGGGTTCATGACGGCCAACCTCGACCCCGATCCCGTCGGCACCTCCGAGTCGGTCGGCAAGCCGGCCGGTGACGTGGAGATCCGCATCCTGGACGACGACGAGCAGCCGCTGCCTCCGGGGGACGAGGGCGAGGTCGTGGTCAAGAGCCCGGCGATGACCGACGGCTACTCGGACATGGAGGACCTGAACCGCGAGGCGTTCCGCGACGGCTACTTCCACACCGGCGACCTGGGGCGCCTCGACGAGGAGGGGAGGCTCTACATCACCGGCCGCAAGAAGCTCCTGATCGAGGTGGGCGGCTACAAGGTCGACCCGATCGAGGTTCAGGACGTGGTTCTCGCGCATCCGAAGGTGCAGGAGGCGGTGGTCGTCGGCGCCGAGGGGCGCGTCGAAGGGGAGGAGCTCGTGAAGGCGGTCGTCGTGCCGTACGACGACCTGGACGACCGCGAGCTGATGGAGTTCTGCCGCGAGCGGCTCGCCAACTTCAAGGTCCCTCAGATCGTCGAGCTCCGCGAGGAGATCCCGAAGAGCCCCCTCGGAAAGGTGCTGCGCAAGTACCTCGTTTGAGGGTTACGCTGAATCGGTGAAGACGCTCCTCCTCGACAACTACGACTCGTTCACCTACAACCTCTTTCAGCTGCTTGCGGAGGCGAACGGGGAGGAGCCGGTCGTCGTGCGCAACGACGGCGCGGTCTGGGAGGACCTGTCGCGCTGGGAGGTCGACAACATCGTCATCTCGCCGGGCCCGGGGCGCCCTGAGCAGGAGAAGGACTTCGGCGTGTGCGCGGACGCCATCATGGGGAGCGCCGTGCCGCTGTTGGGCGTCTGCCTCGGCCACCAGGGCCTCGGCTGGACCTCCGGTGCGCAGGTCGTGCACGCGCCCGAGGTGATGCACGGCCGCCTGAGCGCCGTCATCCACGAAGACACGCCGCTCTTCGCCGGGATCCCGCGCGAGTTCCAGGCGGTGCGCTACCACTCGCTCTGCGTCTCGCAGCCGCTTCCGGACGACCTCGAGCCGATCGCCTGGACGAGCGACGGGGTGCTGATGGCCGTGGCCCACCGCCGGCGGCCCCTGTGGGGGGTGCAGTTCCATCCCGAGTCGATCTCGACCGAGTATGGGCGCCGCTTGCTCGCCAACTTCCGCGATCTCACCGAGCAGGCCGCCGGCCAGCGCAGGCAGGGCCCCGGCCCTGTCCGGATGCCGTTCAAGACGTCGAGCGCAAGCTGGCGACCTGAGCAGCGGGCGCGGCTTCAGCTGAAGGTCAAGCGGCTCGATCGCCTCTACGACACCGAGCGCGCGTTCGTGCACCTGTACGGCGACAGCGAGCACGCGTTCTGGCTCGACAGCAGCCGAGTCGACGAGCGCGCGCGCTTCTCGTTCATGGGCGCCACCGGCGGCCCGCTCAGCGCCTTCGTGACCTACGACGTGGGCTCGAAGGAGGTGCGCGTCGAGCGCGGCGGGACGGCCGAGCTGCACAACGAGACGATCTTCAGCTATCTCGGCCGCGAGATGCGCCGCATGCGCTATCTCTCCGACGACCTGCCCTTCGACTTCAACTGCGGCTTCGCCGGCTACTTCGGCTACGAGCTGAAAGCCGACGTCGACGGCGATCTCCCCTACGAGGCGGCGACCCCGGACGCCGCGTTCGTGTTCGCCGACCGGCTGATCGCCTTCGACCATCTCGAGGGCGCGACGTACGTCCTGTGCCTGACCGACCCTGCCAGCGAGGCCGACGGCGAGCGCTGGATCCGCGAGACATCGCTGCGCCTGGCGGCGCTGCCGCCGATCACCGATCCGGACTGGGAAGAGCTGTCGCGCGAATCGGAGCCGGCCGAGTTCAGGCTGAGCCGCTCCCACGAGCAGTACCTGGACGACATCGCGCGGGTGAAGCAGTACCTGACCGACGGCGACAGCTACGAGGTCTGCCTGACGAACAAGGTGTGGAGCGACGTCGCTCCGCCCGCGCTGCCCCTCTACCGGACCGTGCGTCGAGTGAATCCGGCCCCGTTCTCCGCCTTTCTGCGCTTCGGCGACACCGCGGTTGTGAGCTCGTCACCGGAGCGCTTCCTCAGCATCGGCCGCGACCGTTGGGTCGAGGCCAAGCCGATCAAGGGCACGAGCCCGCGCGGCGCCACCCCCGCCGAGGACGCGCGCATCAGCGAGGACCTGCGCACGGACGAGAAGAGCCGCGCCGAGAACCTGATGATCACCGACCTGCTCCGCAACGACCTCGGGGTCGTCTGCGAGATCGGCACCGTGCACGTTCCGCATCTCATGCACATCGAGACCTACGAGACGGTGCATCAGCTCGTCTCGACGGTGCGCGGCCTCCTCCGCGAGGACCTCGAGGCGCCGGACTGCATCCGCGCCTGCTTCCCCGGCGGCTCGATGACCGGCGCCCCCAAGAAGCGCACGATGGAGATCATCGACGAGCTCGAGCGCGAGCCGCGCGGCGTGTACTCGGGGGCGATCGGATACCTCGGGCTGAGCGGCGCCTCTGACCTCAACATCGTGATCCGGACAGTCGTCATGGACGGCGAGTCGACCTCGATCGGAACAGGTGGGGCGATCGTCATGCAATCCGATGCCGAGGAGGAGTACATGGAGATCGTGCTGAAGGCACGCGCTCTCGTCCAAGCGATCGACCGGCGCGCCGACCCGCAGAGCGCCCTCGAAGGCACCCCCGAAGCGCCGCTCACCGCAGCCGCCCCGGACGATGGAAGCTGAGCAGCTGGAGGCAGCCGCCGGGGTGGCCCCGGTGACCTCGATGCTCGACGCTGCGGCCGACAGCGGTCGCGGCGGACTCGTGCACGGGCGCAACCGGATCGGCTGGGGAGAGGTGCGCGAGCGCTCCGACCGGCTCGCGCGAGGGCTCAGCTCGATGGGCCTCGGCCGCGGTGACCCTGTGGCGATCGTGCTGCCGAACGTGCCCGAGTTCGCGTTCGCCTTCTTCGCCGTGCTGCGACTCGGTGGAATCGTCGTTCCGCTGAACCCGCAGTTCAAGGACGCCGAGCTCGACTTCCACTTCCGTGAGGCCGGTGTCCGGGCGGTCGTCACCGACGAGCAGAGCGCGGCGACCTGTCAGGGGATCGTTGGCGACTGGTCCGACGGGGTGCAGGTCGTCTCGGCGGTGGACGCCCTGATCGACGCCAATGCGCCCGCCACCGAGGACGCCGGCGCGCCCGGCGCCGAGGCCATCTTCCAATACTCGTCCGGCTCGACCGGCCGGCCGAAACGCGTGCCGCGCACTCACCGGCAGCTACGCGTCGAGGCGGACAGCCTGGTGTCCACCGCCGCGATCGCGCCCGAGGACGTCGTCTTCTGCACGATCCCCCTCTTCCACACGTACGGCATGGGCTGCTGCCTGCTGGCCGCCGTGTGCGCCGGCGCGACCCTCGTGCTCGCCGAGGACGCGCATCCCTTCATCCTCAAGCGCGACCAGGTGCTGGCCGAGCTGGAACGCGAGCGGGCCACCATCCTGCCGGCCGTGCCGTTCACCTTCCGGATGTTCGCCGAGGCGCCCGGCTCGGCGGACCTCTCCGCACTTCGCCTCTGCATCTCCGCCGCAAACGCGCTGCCGCGATCCACCTTTGAGGCGTTCGAGAGCAAGTTTGGCGTCCCGATCCGGCAGATGTACGGGTGTACCGAGGCGGGGGCCGTCACGCTGAACCTCGACGAGGACCCGCGCGCCACCGCGACCTCAACGGGCCGCCCCCTCAAGGGTGTCGAGGTCGCGATCGTCGACGACGCGGGCAAGGAGCTCGAGGTTGGACGGAACGGCGAGGTCGTGATCCGGAGCCCGGCAATGAGCGCCGGCTACGCCGGCAAGGACGACCTGAACCGCGAGGTCTTCCGAGAGCTGGGCTTCCTGTCGGGTGACCGCGGCAGGATCGACGAGGACGGCCGGCTCTTCATCACCGGCCGCAAGAAGCTCCTGATCGACGTCAAGGGCGACAAGGTCGACCCGATCGAGGTCGAGGACGTGCTCGCCGTGCACCCGAAGGTCGGCGAGGTGGTCGTGGTCGGCGTGCCGAGCGACGTCGCCGGCGAAGAGCGGATCAAGGCCGTCGTCGTTGCACGGCGCGAGTGTGGGGAGCGAGAGCTGATCCGCTACTGCCGCGAGCGCCTCGCGGACTACAAGGTGCCCCAGCTTGTGGAGTTTCGCGAGGAGATCCCGCGCAATCCGGCCGGAAAGGTGCTCCGGAAGTACTTGGTCGAGTGACTCCGGGCGTCCGGTTCCCTGGTACCGGCTAGCATGGCTGGGATGCCCGACAGGCGGCCCGACGCACCGCGATACCTGCGCGAACAGGATGCGCCGGAGCCGGACGCGGATGCGCGGTCGACCGTCGATGTCACCGAGCTGCTGAGCAGGCTGGCGGAGCGGACCGAGGAGCTCGCCGAGGCGAGGGTGAAGCAGAAGGCCGCCGAAGCCGATCTGAGGCGCAAGTCACGAGAGGTGAGCGCGCAGCGCAAGGCGCGCGACGAGACGAGTCAGCGTCTCGAGACCGATCGCCGTGAGCTCGAGGAGGAACGCGACCAGGTCGTGGCGGAACGTCGCGAGCTCGAGGCTGACGTCGCCCGCGAGCTGGACGCGCGCGCCGAGCTCGAGGCGGAGCTCGAGGAGACACAGGAGCGCGTCGCCGCGGTCCAGCGTCGGCTTCAGGCCGCCTGGACCGAGCTCCAGCGGTCGGATGCCGAGCCTGACGACCGGCGCTGGTGGAACCGGCGCGAGTCCTGAATCGCTGACGTGTCCTCGACTCAGACCAAGGCCCAGATCGCCCGCGCCGTCGAGCGCCTTCAGGACGAGCTGCCGTCGCTGCGGCAGCTGAAGCTCGTGGTCAAGGTGGAGCTGCGGGCGCGCGGCGTGGACGCGCCGATCTGGCGTGTCGAGCTGCCCGGTCCGAAGATCGACCGCGACCCCGCCGGCGATGCGCGCATAGAGGTGTCGGTGGCGCGCTCGACCTTCAACGAGCTGGCTGACGACGGCCGTCTGCGCGACTGGGCGCGGGCGTACGAGCTCGGGCACGTGCGGGTGGCGGGGGACTCGGCCGTGCTCAAGCTGCTCGCCAACGTCGTGCAGCGCCAGCTTGCGCGAACGCGCGCCTGAAATTCGGACCGTGCGGGCTGTTCGGGGCGGAATCGGGGGTCTTCCGCCTCGTTCGTGGGTAGGGTCAGGGCATCGCGGAGACTGAACGCACCGGCAGGGGGCGGCCGCCGTACGACGCAGGCTCGAAACGGCCCGGCTCGCCAGAAGAACGGCCGCTTTGCGCGCCAGGAGGGCGGCGACGAGCTGACCGTGAGCGGCCCTGAGCTGCTCGACCGCCTCGAGCGCCAGGCCATGGAGCTCGGTGGGGCGCAGGAGCGGGTCGCCGAGCTCGAGCGGGCGCTCGGAGAGGCCCGCGAAGGCGGCATCAAGGCCGCCACGGCGCTGAAGGCCGAGCGGCGGTTGCGCGTGGCCGCGGATGCCTCACTGAGCCGGATGACGCAGGAGCGCGACGAGCTCTCGGCGACCCTGGCTGAGCTGCGCGGCGCTGCCGCCCAGCTCGAGGAGGAGCTGCGCGCGGCGAACCTGCAGGCCGAGATGCTCGACGAGCGGATGCGCACCGTCTGGGCGGAGGCCCAGGGGGGCGACGCCGAGCGCGGCGGGCGGCGCGGACTGAGGCGGCTCGTCGGCGGCGACGGCTAGCCGGCGCCGCGCAGTTATCGCCGGCGCCGCACCTCGGCGAACGACAGCAATAAGGGGTTAGGGCCCGGGGGGAGGTCCTACCGTGTCGACTTTCTGTCGTCTGGCGACAGTAACTCGACACAGTTCGAGCGGTGAGGCAACGGCACCCGCCGGCCTGACCCCCTTCGCTGCTGTCGTTCGCCGAGGTGCCACCCCGGCGAACCCTCAACGCTCCAGCGCAGCCCCGCCGTCGTAGAGCTTCACCACGCGAACCGCGCCGGGCGGTGCGGCGTCGAGGCAGAGCTCGCACAGGACGCACTCGTCGAGGTTGGCTCGCACGATCTCGACGCCCTCGTCGCTCGCCGCGAAGATGTCGACCGGGCAGGCCTCCTCGAGCTTCCTGGCGAGCTCGGCGTCGCTGCGCGCGGCGTCCGACACCTCGACGTCGATGAAGATGCCGTGCTTTTCGCCGGGCTCGATGCTCATGCCGTCACCCCGATCCGCTCTTTCACGAGATCAGGGATCTGGGCGATCTCCTCGGCCACCACGATGCCGGCGGCCGACAGGCGCGCGATCTTCTCGGTGGCCGTGTCCTCCTTGCCCTCCACGATCGTGCCGGCGTGGCCGAAGGTCATGCCGGGCATCTCGTCCATGAAGCGGCCCGCCATGAAGGCCACGATCGGCAGGCGCGAGTCGTTGTCGGCGACCCAGCGCGCGAGCTCGGCCTCCATGCGGCCGCCGGGCTCGGTGTAGATGACGATCGCCCGGGTCTGCTCGTCGGCCTCGAAGAGCGGCATCAGCTCGGCGTAGCTCGAGCCGATGATCGCGTCGCCGCCGATCGACACGGCGGTGGACTGGCCGAGGCCCGCGGCGGTGAGCGTCGACGACATCTCCGTCGTCATGCCGCCGGAGCGCGAGATCACGCCGACCGGGCCGCGCGAGTAGGCCTTGGCGGCGTCGCGGGCCGGCCCGCCGATGCCGCCCATCTTGATCACGTCGGGGACGATGATCCCGAGGCAGTTCGGCCCGATGATGCGCGCCCCGCGCAGCGCCGCGAGCTCGACCATCTGCGCGACGTCGCCGCGCGGGATCCGCTCGGTCACGATCACGATCAGCTTCACGCCGTTCTCGATCGCCTCGAAGACGGCGTCCTTCGTGAAGGCGGGCGGCACCGTGACCACCGAGCCGTAGATCGGGCCGCCGTGGTGCGCGACCGCCTGCGCGACCGTGTCGAAGACCGGCACGCCGTGGACCTCGCGGCCAAGCCGGCCGGGGGTCACGCCGCCGACGACCTTCGCGCCGGCGCCGTAGTCGAGGCACTCGCGGGTCAGGTTCACGGCCTCGCGGCCCGTGATGCCCTGGACGATGAAGGTGGTCTCGGCGTCGATGAGGATCGACATCAGGCCGCCGCCCCCTGGATCTTCTCCACGGCCCGCCGGGCCGCTTCGTGCATCGACACGCTGCGGTCGCAGTACTCGACCCCGTACTTCTCGAGGATCTTGAAGCCCTGTTCCTCCCAGGCGCCCGGGATGCGGAAGATCGCGATCTTCTCGGCCGGGTCGTAGCCGAGCTCGAGGCAGGCCTTGATAACGCCGCGGGCGACTATGTCGACCCTCGTGTTGGAGACGATCGACATCATCACGGCGATCTTGTCGACGCCCGGCTTCTCCAGCACGAGCTTGGCGAGCCCGCAGGCCTTGCGCACCGACGGGTTGCCGCCGATCTCGCAGTAGTTGGCGGGCCGGCCGCCGTGGGCGCGCACGGCGTCGAAGAGGGTCAGCGAGCCGCCGCCCGCGCCGATCACGAGCCCGAGGTCGCCGTCGAACTCGGTGACGTTGCCGGCCACGCCGCGGTGGTCCATGCCGTCGACCTCCTCGCCGGCCAGCTCGAAGGCGGTGGGCTCGCGCGCCTGGCGCGTCTCCTCGTCGCCGACGCCGAGCTCCTGCAGGAGCGCGCGCTGGCGCGGGCGGGCCTCGTTCTCCATGTCCATGTGCGCGTCGAGGGCCACGAACGAGCCGTCCTCGAGCTCGCCCAGCGGGTTGATCTCGGCGAGCGTCATGTCGCGCTCGACGAACAGCTGCGCCAGCCGGGTGAGGATCGGCGTCATGCGCGTGAGCTGGCGGCCCGTGACGCCGGTGGAGGCGATCACCTCCTTGGCCATGAAGTCGCTGAACGGCTGAATCGTCGAGAAGTGACGGCGCCCAACCTTGTCGGGCTGCTCCTCGGCGACCTGCTCGATGTCGATGCCGCCGACGGGCGAGAAGATCATCACGGGGAGCTTGCGCAGGCCGTCCCAGACGACGCCGGCGTAGTACTCCTGCTTCAGCTCGGCCTTCGGATCCACGAGCACGCCGCGCGGCATGTGGCCGCCGATCTCGAGCTGGAGGATCGCCTCGGCGTGCTCGGCGGCCTGGTCCGCGTCGTCGGCGAACTTGACCCCGCCGGCCTTCATCCGGCCGCCGGTGAGCACCTGGGACTTGATGACCGTCGAGCCGCCGATCCGGTGCGCGATCTCACGCGCCTCCTGGGCCGTGGTCGCGAAGCCGAAATCGGTGACGGGGATCCCGGCGCGCTTGACGATCTCGCGCGCCTCGTACTCGAAGAACCGCATGAGGGGCGGGAAATCTATCGATGGTCAGGCTGCCGAGGCGTCGCTCGCTACGGAGCGCAGGTGCGGCAGGAGCTCGGGAAGGCCCGCCGGGCGGTACTCGTCGCGGTCCGGTTCGTGCTCGTAACGGGCCCGCGGGCCGAAGGCCGCGACCTCGGTCAGGGCGCTGACGAGCAGGTCGACGTCCGCGCGCGTGCTGCCGAGGCCGAGGCTCGCCCGCACCGCTCCCGGGAGCGTCGGGCGCAGCCCGGCACGCAGCTCGCGGACTATTCGCGCGACGCGCTCGCCGGGGATGCCGAGCAGCCGGACGATCAGCGGCTGGGCACAGAAGCAGCCGTTGCGCACGCCGATGGCGTGCTCGGCGCTGAGCACGGCGGCCAGCAGCGGGTCGCGGTAGGGGGCGAGGTTGAAGGCGACCACGCCGACCCGGTCCACCGAGCCCTCCGGCCAGAGCGTCAGCGTTTCGAGCCCGGGGACGTTGCCGAGACCGTCCAGCAGGCGCGCGAACAGAGCGCGCTCGGTCTCGGCCACCCTGTCCATTCCGAGCTCCGACAGGTGTCGGCACGCCGCCGCCAGCGCCACTGCGCCGAGCAGGTTCGGCGAGCCCGCCTCGTGGCGCTCCGGCGCCTCGGCCCAGACGACGTCGTCGAGCGTGACCCAGCGGATCGCCCCTCCGCCCTGAAGCAGCGGCAGCTCCTCGAGCAGGCCTGCGTCGCCGACGAGTGCTCCTGCTCCGAAGGGCGCATAGAGCTTGTGGCCGGACAGCGCCAGGAAGTCGATGCCGGTGGCGGCCATGTCGAGCGGCCGATGGGGGGCGAGCTGCGCGGCGTCGACGAACAGGCGCGCCCCGTGCCGATGCGCGACCGACGCGAGCTCGGCGAGCGGCCACACCTCGCCGGTGACGTTCGAGGCGCCGGTGACCGCGATCAGCTCGACGGGCGGGCTCGCAGTACGGAGCGCCTCGTCGCAGGCCGCGACCAGCTCGTCCGCCGACGCGCAGAACGGGAGCGTGCTCACGTGGTGCCGACGCCAGGGCAGCATGTTCGAGTGGTGCTCCACGGGCGTGGTGAGCACGTGCGAGCCCGGCCGCAGCCCCGCCGCGAGCACGTTGATGGCCTCGGTCGTGTTGCGCACGAAGACGGTCGTGTCGCTCGCGCGGCCGCCGACGAACCTGGTGACCGCGTCGCGTGCTCCCTCGAATGCTGCGGTCGCCATCTGCGACTTGGCCCCGCTGCCGCGGTGGACGCTGCTGTACCAGGGCAGGAAGTCCTCGACGGCCTCCCAGACCTCGGCCAGCGCGGAGGTGCTCGCCGCGTTGTCGAGGTTCACGTAGCGACGCATGCGCCCGTCGACGCAGGGAACTTCGGTGTCGGACCCGATCAGCTCAGCTGAAAGCATCCAGCGAACGTACGCCGCCGCCGCGGCGTTCGCATCGTGGACGACCACGAACCGGTGGCTAGGACGGTACCGGTGCCCTGGTCGGGACCACCTTGTTCGTCTCCTTGCTCGACTGCGAGCTCGAGAGCACCACGAGCCCCACGATCATCACCGCGAATCCGACGAGCGCGACGGCTCCGCCGATGAACGTGTCGTGCAGCGATTCGTCGAAGGCGAAGACCCCGAGCGCCACGCTCACGACCGGATCGAGCGACATCTGGGTCGCCGCCGCGGGGGCCAGGGCCCCCGTCTGCAGCGCCTGCGAGCTGAGCGTCATGCTCACCCAGCCGATCGCGATCAGGGCATAGAGCTGCCAGTGGACGAAGATGTCGAGAAGACCGTCGCCGAGCTGGTCTGCGACCGCCTTCGTCAACACGGCGCTCAGGGCGAACAGGATGCCCGCCGCGCTGCCGAGGAGCGACGCCTTGACGCCCGGCGAGCGCCCGCGCGCGAGCAGCGCCAGCGCCCCGGAGGCCGCCAGGCAGATCGCGCCCGACACGATCCAGACGCTCAGCTTCGGGTTGTCCACGCCGCCGGTCGGATTGGCCACGACCACGAACGAGGCCACCCCGCCGACGACGGCCGCGGCCCCGAGTATCTCGTTGCGCGTGAGCCGGCGGTGGTCGAGCCGGGCCCCGAACGGGAGGGCGAACACCACGGCGGTGGCGAGCAGCGGCTGCACGACCACGATCCGCCCGATGGCAAGCGCGACCGCCTGCAGGGCGAAGCCGAGTGCGTCCGCGACGATCCCGGCAAGCCAGACGGGCTGCTTTGCCAGCCGCAACAGCAGGCCGGCCTTCGCGGCCTCCTCGTCGGGCACCTGCATGGCCGCCCGCTGCTGCAGCACGGTGCCGACTCCGAACAGGAGTGCGGCACCGAGCGCGAGGACGATGTCCATCTGGGGGCCCGCCTAGGCGGGCTGGAGCTCGTACGCCTCGGCCAGCTCCGGATCCTTGCGAGCCAGCATCTCGGCCAGGTCGACCATCACCCTGCACTGCTTCCAGGTGGCGTCGTCCTGCATCTTGCCGTCGATCATGTGCACCCCGCGGCCGTCAGGGATCGCCTCGATCACCTTCTTCGCGAACTTGACCTCCTCCGGATCGGGGGAGAAGACCTTCTTGGCGATGTCGATCTGCGCGGGGTGCAGCGACCAGGCGCCCACGCAACCGAGCAGGAAGGCGGCGCGGAATTGCGTCTCGCAGCCCGCGAGGTCGCGGATGTCCCCGAAGGGCCCGTAGAAGGGAAGGATCCCGGCGCCGGCACAGGCATCGACCATGCGGGCGATCGAGTAGTGCCAGGGGTCCTGCTGCGCGCTCGCACGCGGGGCGTCGGAGCCGTCCTCCGGCGGATCGGCGATCACGCGGTAGCCGGGGTGGCCGCCGCCGACGCGCGTCGTCTTCATGCGCCGGTTGGCGGCGAGGTCGGCCGGGCCGAAGCTCATGCCCTGCATGCGCGGGCTCGCCGTGGCGATCTCCTCGAGGTTCGTCACGCCCTGGGCGGTCTCGAGGATCGCGTGCACGAGCAGCGGCCGCTCGAGCCCGGCCTTCGCCTCCAGCTGCGCGAGCAGCCGGTCCACGAAGTGGATGTCCCAGGGTCCCTCGACCTTGGGCACCATCACGACCTCGAGCCGGTCGCCGATCTCGCTCACGATCTCGGTCAGATCGTCGAGCACCCAGGGGCTCTCGAGCGCGTTCACGCGCGTCCACAGCGCGGTGTCGCCGAGGTCCATCTCGCGGCCGACGCGGATCAGCCCCTCGCGCGCGGCCAGCTTGCGGTCCACCGGCACGGCGTCCTCGAGGTTGCCGAGCAGGATGTCGACCTGCGGCGCTATCGCGGGGGCCTTCGCCACCATCTTCTCGTTCGAGAAGTCGAGGAAGTGGATCATGCGCGACGGCTTGACCGGGATCTCCAGCAGCGGCTCCGGCGCGCCGATGGCGAGGGGCTTCAGAAAGTCTCGTGGGTTGCGCATTCGGCGACGGAATCTACCTGGCGATACGATTCCGCGTCCGATTGACTGACCAGTCAACCAACGCGTATGAGGACTCAATGACCGAGACGAACCAGGCCGAGCGCGAGGCCTCCGGGGCCCGGCCCTATGGCCGCTACCTCGAGGACTTCGAGGTCGGCGCCGTATACAAGCACTGGCCCGCCAAGACGGTGACCGAGGCGGACGACCACCTCTTCTGCCTGCTGACGATGAACCACCACCCGCTGCACATCAACGACGTGTACGCGGCCGAGTCGCAGCAGGGCCGCAACGTCGTGGTCGGCCCCCTCGTCTACTCGCTCGCGCTCGGCATGTCGGTCGCCGACGTCTCCGGCAAGGCGATCGCCAACCTCGCCACCGAGGAGCTGTCGCACCCCGCGCCCGTGTTCCACGGCGACACCCTGTTCGCGGAGTCGGAGGTGCTCGACGTGCGCCCGTCGCAGTCGAAGCCCGACCGCGGCGTCGTCAAGGTGCACACCCGCGTGTTCAAGCAGGACGGGACGCTCGTGGCCGAGTTCAAGCGCGCGGTACTGGTGCCGCGCCGCGCCGACGCGGGCTAGCGGCCGCCCGGTGCGCATCCACATCGTGGAGGCGGGCGGGCGGGGCGGCGTCTATCAGCACGCGGTGGCGGTGGCCGAGGCGCTTGCGCGCCACGGCGAGGAGGTCGTCCTCCACACGGCGGACGATGCGGAGCTGCTTCCCGGGCCGGGGGTGCGCGTGTGCCAGTGCGTGCGCTGGTACCGCCGCTCGGAGGGGCCGCTGCGGCGCGCGCGGATCCTCGCGAACTGGCTACTGCGCACAGTGCCGCACCTGGCGCGCTCGGTCCGGCGCGGCGAGGTCTTCCACTTCCAGGGCGAGTTCAAGGCACCGATCGTCTCGCTGCTGCTGCTGACGCAGAAGCTCGGCGGCAAGCGCGTCGTTCAGAGCCGCCACAACACCTTCTCACGCTCCGACCGGCGCGCCGACGACGCGCTCTTCCGGCTCGACATGCACATGGTCGATGCCGTGATCGTCGTATCTCGGAGCAGGATGCGCGCAGGATCGAGGAGATGGGCGCGGCGGCGTTCGTGTCGCCGCTCGCCCAGTATTCGCCGCCCGTCGACGCGGACGCCGTCGCGCGCTGGAAGGAGCACTGGTCGGCGGACGGGCTGCCGGTGGTCCTGTTCGCCGGCCAGATCCGCCCCGACAAGCGGCTCGACCTCGCCATCGAGGCCTCGGCGCTGATCGAACGCGGCGCACCGGCTCGCCGTCGTCGGCGAGGACAAGGGCGACCTCGAGCGCTGCCGCGAGCTCGCCGCCGCGCTGGGGGTGCCGGTGTCGTGGACGACCGAGTACGTACCTCTGGCCGACTTCGTGGCTATCCTCGCCGCCGCCGACGTGATCGTCTGTCCCTACGAGCGAGCTAGCCAGAGCGGCATCCTCGCGCTCGCGCGCAAGGTGGGCGCACGCACGGTCGCGAGCGACGTCGGCGGCCTCGGTGAGCTCGCCACGCTGCGGTCCCGCCCGGCGAGGCCCGCCCGCTCGCCGCGGCCATCGAGCAGGCGCTGACGATGGAGCCGGTGCCAGACGACATGGAGACCGGCCTGGTCGACGCGCACCTGCGCGCCTACGGAATGGAGCCCGCATGAAACCATCGGTGCGCACCCGGCCGAGCCGGGGGCTACCGCGATGAGTGCCGAGCGCATCCCCGTCTTCGACGTGCAGCTCGACGAGAGCGTCGTCGAGGCGGTCGCGGACACGCTGCGCACCGGCTGGCTCACGCTCGGCCCGCGCACGCAGGAGTTCGAGGCCGAGTTCGCCGAGCACCTCGGCGTGCCGCACGCGATCGCGATGAGCAGCTGCACCTCGGCGCTGCACCTCGCCTATCTGGCCGCCGGCGTCGGTCCCGGCGACGAGGTGATCGTGCCCGGCATCACCTTCGTGGCCACCGCCGCTGCGGCGCGCTACTGCGGCGCCGAGCCGGTGCTCGCCGAGATCGTCGGTCAGGACGACCTGGGCATCGACCCGGAGGACGTCCGCGCTCGTATCACGAGCCGCACCAAGGCGGTCTGCGCGGTCCACTACGGCGGCTACGGCGCGGCGCTCGAGGAGCTCAGAGCGATCTGCGCCGAGCACGGCGTCGTGCTGCTCGAGGACGCGGCGCACTCGCCGGACGGCTTCGCCGAGGACGGCAAGACGATGCTCGGCACGGTCGGGCTCGCCGGGGCGTTCAGCTTCTTCTCGAACAAGATCCTGTCCTGCGGGGAGGGCGGCCTGCTCGCGACGCACGACGACGAGGTCGCCGAGTTCGCGCGCAGCCGGCGCTCGCACGCGATGACCAGCGGGACCTGGGACCGCCACCGCGGCCACAGCCTCGGTTACGACGTGGTCGGGCTCGGCTACAACTACCGCCTCGACGAGCCGCGCGCGGCGCTGCTGTCGGCGCGGCTGCCCGGGCTGGCCGCCGACATCGAGGCCCGCCGCGGCGTGACCCGGCGCTACCGGGAGCTGCTCGCAGACGAGGATGGGCTCGTGCTGCCCTACAGCGACGAGGAGGTCGGGCGGAGCTCGTGCTACGTGATGCCCGTGATGCTGCGCAACCCGGAGCTGCGCGATCCGCTGCGCACGATGCTCGCCGACCAGCACGGCGTCCAGACGACGGTGCTGTACCCGTCGATCTCGCAGTTCAGCGCCTACGCCGACAGGGAGGCGTCGCTGCCGCGCTGTGAGCTTGCGGCCGCCACTCAGCTCACGCTGCCGCTCTACCCGCACCTGGGCGACGAGCGCCAGGACCGGGTGGTCGAGGCGCTGCGCCAGTCGCTCGCCGAGCTCGGCGGGGGCTGAGCCGGCCGGCATGGCAGCCGCACCGCTACACGTCGTCTCGGTCCAGACGACCGGCGAGAAGGGCGGCGCCGAGTACTCGAACGTCGATCTCATGCACGGGCTCGCCGAGCGCGGCGCGCGCGTGAAGCTGCTCACGAACTTCCCCGAGATCGCCGAGGGGATCGGGGTGCCGGTGCGCGAGGTCGACCTGGGGCCGAAGCTGTCGCGGCGCACGGTCGTGAAGGTCGCGCTCGGCTTCCTGCCATGGCTCGTGCGGCTGCTGCGCGAGCTGCGCCGCGAGCGTGCCGAGAACGGCCCGATCGACGTGCTGCTCGTCCACTACAAGAAGGAGCAGCTGATGGCGGCGCTCGTGCCGCGGAGGCTCGCGCGCACGGTCGTCTGGGCCGAATGGGGGCCGGTGCCGTTCGAGTTCCGGCGCGGGCTGCCGCGGCTGCTGTACCGGCTGGCCGCCCGGCGCGCCGCGCGCATCGCGGCGATCTCGGCGGGCACGAAGCGCTCGATCGAGGAGCTCGGCGTGCCGGGAGACAAGATCGAGGTGGTCCCGAACGCGATGGACGTCGCCGAGATCCAGTTCGACTCGGAGGCGCGTGAGCGTTACCGGGGCGAGTGGGGAGCGTCGGACGGCACCTTCGTGATCGGCACCGTCTCGCGGCTCCACCCGAAGAAGCGCAACGACGTGCTGATCGAGTCGCTCGCGGACCTCGACGGCGACGTGCTGCTGGTGCTGGCGGGCGATGGCGATGACGAGCCACGCCTGCGCGACCTCGCCAGCCGCGACCCCGAGCGCGTGCGCTTCATGCCGACCCCGCGCGGGTTCGCGGGGAAGGTGCTGTCCGCCTTCGACGTGGCGCTGTGCGCGCCGGCGCCAACCGAGGGCGCCCCGGGCTCGATCGTGATGGCGCAGCTCGCCGCGCGCCCGGTGGTCGCCACGGCGCCCCAGGGTGCCGCCGACATGCTCGTCGACGACACCGGCACGGTCATCTCGCCGCCCGATGACCCGCACGCGCTGGCGCGCACGCTCGACGAGTACCGCGCGGACCCCGAGCGCCGCCGCGCCGAAGGCGAGCGGGCGCGCGCCCACGCCGAGGTCCGCTACGACCGCGTCCGCGTCGAGGACTCCTTCGACCGGCTCGTCCGCGACGCCGCGCGCTCGTGATCGACATCCACTGTCACGTGCTGCCGGGCATCGACGACGGCCCGTCCGGCCTCGACGGCTCGCTCGACCTGGCACGCGCCGCCGCCGGCGACGGGACGACGGTGCTAGTGGCGACGCCGCACGTGAGCCACGGCTTCCCGAACGACTCGACGGTGATCGGGGAGCGGGTGGCCCGCGTGAACGAGGCCCTGAGGGAGGCGGGCATCGACGTCGAGGTCAAGCGCGGCGCCGAGGTGGCGCACGACATGCTCCCGCGGCTCGAGGACGACGAGCTGCGCGCGCTCACGCTCGGCGGCGGGCCGAACCTGTTGCTCGAGGCGCCGCTCGTCGGCCGTCGGCGGCGAGCTCGAGGAGGCGATCGAGCGCGTGCACGGGCTCGGCCTCGGCGTGGTGCTCGCCCACCCCGAGCGCTGTCCCTCCTTCCACCGCGATCCCGACCGGCTCGCGCGGCTCGTGGCGGGCGGCGTGGCGACCTCGGTGACCGCGGCCTCATACGGCGGCGGCTTCGGCGGCACCGTGCAGCGCCTGACGGTCGATGCTCGCGGGGCGCGGTCTCATCCACGACGCGGCATCCGACGCGCACGACGCGGTGCGCAGGCCGCCGCTGCTGCGCTCGACCCTGCTGGCGGCGTCGGACGGCCTGCCGGGGCTCGCAGGGCAGATCGACTGGCTCGCGCGCGACGTGCCACGCGCGCTCGTCGCCGGTGAGCCGCTGCCCACCAGCGCCGCCGCCGCCGAGCCGCGCGCCGGCGCGGCTGTCCGCCTGCCGTGGCGGTCGGGCCGCGGCTCCGATTAGGCTGCGTCCGCGTGAGCGAGAACGGAGTCCCCTCCACGCAACGTCGCGCGGTGATCCTCGCCGGAGGCCTGGGGATGCGCATGCGCCCCTACACGACGGTCCTGCCGAAGCCGCTGATGCCGGTCGGCGACCGCCCGATCCTCGACGTGATCATCCGGCAGCTGGCACGGCATCGCTTCGAGCGCGTCACGATCGTCACCGGCCACCTCGCCGAGCTGATCGAGGTGTTCTTCGGCGACGGCTCGAAGTACGGCTCAGCATCGACTACTACCGCGAGGACGAGCCGCTCGGTACGGCCGGGGCGCTCGCCTCGCTCGACGACCTCGGCGAGCACTTCCTCGTCATGAACGGCGACGTGCTCACCGACCTCGACTACGCGGGCCTGCTGAACGGGCACGTCGACAGCGGCGCGGCGGCGACGATCGCGGCGCACAAGCGCGACGTCGACATCTCGCTCGGGGTGCTCCAGTTCAACGACTACGCGGACCCGGAGCGGCTGACCGGCTACGTCGAGAAGCCGACCTACCACTACGAGGTCAGCATGGGCGTCTACGCGTTCGCGCGCCGGGTGCTCGACCACGTCGAGCCCGGCAAGCGGCTCGACTTCCCGGATCTCGTGCTGCGGCTGATCGAGAAGGGCGAGACGGTTCGCGCCATGCGCAGCGAGGACTACTGGCTCGACATCGGCCGCCACGACGACTACGAGACGGCCATGGACGAGTTCGAGCGGATGCGCGACCGCTTCCTGCCGGGCGAGTCTCGATGAAGTGAAGCTGGAGGGCCAGGACCTCGTCTGCGTCGGCTTCGCCGACTGGGACGCCGAGCTGCCGACGAACCAGCACCACCTGATGGGCCGCCTCGCGCAGCGCAACCGCGTGCTGTTCGTGGAGTCGCTGGGCCTGCGCCGGCCGCAGCTCGCGGGCCGCGACGTGCGCCGGATCCTGCGGCGGCTGCGGCGCGGCCTCGCGAAGCCGCGCGAGCGCGGGGGAGTGCACGTGCTGTCGCCGCTCGTGATCCCGCTGCACGGCAGCGCTGCGCTGCGCCGCCTCAACTCGTGGCTGCTGCGCCGCCAGGTGCGCCGCGCCGCGCGCCGGCTCGGCATGGAGCGGCCGATCCTGTGGGGCTACGTGCCGCAGGCCGAGCAGCTGATCCGGCGCTCGAGCCGCGGCTCGTCGTCTACCACTGCGTCGACGACATCGCCGCGCAGAAGGGCGTCGACGCCGCGGCCTTCCGCGCCGCCGAGGAGCGCTTCGCGCGCGCCGCCGACCTCGTGATCGCGAGCGCGCGCTCGCTCGCGGAGCGGCTCGGGCGGATCGCCGGCGCACGTGCTCTACGCGCCCAATGTGGCGGACACGCCGCTGTTCTCCACGGCGCTCGAGCCCGGACCGGAGGACCCGGGCATCGAGCCGCTCGCCGCGGCCGCGGATCGTCTTCCACGGCGCGCTCGTCGCCACGAAGCTCGACCTCGGCCTGATCGCGGCGCTCGCGCGGCTGCGCCCGGAGTGGAGCATCGCGCTGGTCGGCCCGCGCGGCCTCGGCGACCCGGGCACCGACCTGTCGGCGATCGAGGGCGATCGCGAACATCCACATGCTCGGCCCGCGGCCGCACGACGAGCTGCCGGCGGTGCTGCGCGGCGCGGCGGCGGGGATCATCCCGTACGCGATCAACCCGCTCACGAGCAGCGTGTTCCCGATGAAGGTCTACGAGTACCTGGCCGCCGGGCTGCCGGTGGTGGCGACGCCGCTGCCCGCGCTCGACGGGGTCGAGGACGTCGTCATCGCCGCCGACGCCGAGGCCATGGCCGCGGCGCTCGACGCCGAGCTGGACGCCGACACGCCGGAGCTGCGCGCGGAGCGCTCGCGCCGGGCCGCGAGCCACTCCTGGGACGCGCGCATCGAGCAGATCGAGGCGGCGCTGCCGTGAGCGAGCGCTCCGTGCTCGTGACCGAGCACACGCCGCGGCTCGACTCCGGCCACGGTCTGCGCCGCTACGCGATCGCCCGCGCGCTCGCTGCGGAGCGCCCGCTCGACATCGTCTACACGGTGTTCGGCGCGGCCGAGCCCGCGCCCGAGTTCAGCGGCGACGAGCGCTTCCGCCTGCATCCGGTGCGCGCCGGGCGCGGCGCGCGGCGGCTCGCCACCTACCGCCGCGCGCTGGCGGGCGGCGTGCCGCGCGGGCTTCGCCCGCGGCGTCTCGCCGGAGCTGATCGACGGCGTGCGCGGGCTCGCACAGGACGCCTACGTGGTCGCCGACGGCCCGGTGCCCGGCGCGGTCATGCTCGTCGGCGGGATTCGCCCGTTCGTGTACAGCGCGCAGAACGTCGAGACGGACCTGCGCGCCCGCGTGGGCGACACGGACGTCGGCTCGCCGCGCGACGCTGCGCCGCTTCGAGGAGCGCCTGCTGAGCACGGCCGCCGAGACCTGGATGGTGAGCGAGCGCGACATGAAGCTGGCCGCCGAGCTCAGCCCGGGGGCGCCGCTGCGGCTCGTGCCGAACGCCGTGGACGTGGCCGCGATCGAGCCGATCGCGCCCGATCTCGGCGCGCAGCGGGCCGTGTTCGTCGGCAGCCTCGACTACGAGCCGAACCGGCGCGCGATCCGCTTCCTCGTCGACGACGTGATGCCGCTCGTGTGGGAGCGAGCTGCCGGACGCGCGGCTGCGCGTGGCGGGCCGCGGCGTGGGGGAGCGCATCGAGGCCTCCGAGCGCGTCGAGGCGCTCGGGTTCGTCGAGCACATCCGCGACGCCTACGTGGGCGCGAGCTGCGTCGTGATCCCGCTGCTCGAGGGCGGCGGCTCACCGCTCAAGTTCGTCGAGGCGCTCGCCTACGGGCTGCCGGTGGTGGCGACGCCGTTTGCGGCGGCCGGCCTGTCGGTCGAGCCGGGGCGCGACTTCGCCCAGGCGGAGGGCACGCCGGAGGCATTCGCCGCCGAGCTCGTCGCCGTGCTGCGCGGCGAGCGGCCGGGGCTCGGCCGCGAGGGCCGCGAGCTGGTCGCGCGCAGCTACTCGATCGAGGCGGTGACGCGCGCGGTCGGACCGCGCGGTAGCTGACGCCAGGCGGCCGCGATCCAGCCGAGCAGCGCCCCGAACACGATCGTCAGGCGCGGCTCCACCCCGGTGAAGGAGGCGGTCAGCTCGACGATCACGAGCGCCACGAGCCCGCCGATCGCCGCTAGCGCGCCCAGCCGGACGAATCTCGTTCGGGTGATTGCGCCAGATCCCGAAGGCGGTCCACATCGCGACGGCGTACAGCCAGATGAAGGCGAGCACCCCGATCAGCCCCATCTTGAGCCAGTACCAGAGCAGGATCACGTGCGTGTAGTTGCGGTCGTGCTCCTCGGACAGCGGGTAGCGCGCGCTCCAGGGGACGTCCATGCCGAGCCCGGTGATCGGCGCGTGCTCGAGCTCCGCCACCACGTTGCGCCGCTCGTCGATCCGGTAGCGGTCGCCGCGGTCCTCGCCGATCGAGCCCGGCTGGAGCTGACGGGCGCGTTCGAGCACGGGGCTCTGCACCTCGGACGAGCCTCCGAGCGCGGCCGTGCCCGCCAGCACGAGAACGAGGCCGGCGGCGACGATCGCGAGCCGCCGTGCGCAGCGAGCGCTGGCTGGCGGTCACCAGCACGACCACCACGGCGAACGCCGCCGCAAGCCAGAACGAGCGCCGGTACGACAGCACGAAGGCGAGCAGCGCGAGCGGCACCGTCCACCAGACCCAGGCGGGCAGCGTGAAGCGCCGCATGCGCGCCGCGAGCACGAACAGCAGGAACATCAGCATCAGCCAGTTCGCGACCGGCTCGTAGTAGGTGATGACCCCGCCGTCGACGGTGAAGCCGGCGCCGGTCGCCACGGCCAGGAGCCCGGTGACCGCCTTGAAAGCGGCCAGCCCCGCCGCACCGACGAGAAAGCCGCGCACGGACGCCTCGTCCGTGAGCAGGTTGGCGACGAGGAACGGGAGCAGCAGGAGCTGCCCGAAGCGTAGGCCCGACGCCACGAGCCCGCTCGGGGACGCGCCCGCGTAGTAGCCGGTGGCGAGGCCGCCGATGGCGGCGGCCGCGAGCGCGATGATCGGCAGCGTCATCGGCCCGATGCCACGCGGGTGGCTGCGCTCGCGCATCAGGTTGCAGTCCGGTGCCGGCGACCAGGATGTAGAAGAGCAGGTCCGGCGGGGTCTGGCCGGCCCGGATCGGCGAGTAGAAGCTCGGCCCGATCGGCAGAAGGCCGACCGGGTCGGCTTCGACGACGATCACGACGCCGAGCAGCGCCGCGAGCGTGAGCCGCGGCTGGAGCAGCAGGAAGGCGACGACGAGCGCCGCCAGCGGCAGCAGGGCCGCCGCCGGGCCGGCGCGGTCGATCAGGACGACGAAGAACAGCCCGGTCAGCGCGCCCAGCAGCACCGCGAGCGCTGCCTGGGCGGCCTGCTCGCCGAGCCTCAGCCTCAGCGTGCGGCTCCTCTGACGCGCCCCGCGGCCTGGCTCTCGACGCCGCCGCCGAGGGCGTCGTAGGAGTAGTAGCCGCCGACCGGTGCCTCGCTGCGGTTGTAGACCATGCCGAGCACCGGCGTGCCGATCGCGCGCATCGTCTGGACCGCCCGACGCGCGTCGCGGCGCTTCGTCTTGCGCGAGTCGATCACGATGATCACGCCGTCGGAGTAGCGCGCCAGCACGACCGGGTCGACCACGGCCAGCGCGGGCGGGCTGTCGATGATGACGAAGTCGTTGAGCTCCTTGAGCCGCTCGACGATGTCGGCCATCCGCTGGGAGGAGAAGCGCTCGACGGAGTCCTCGATGTAGGGGCCCGCCGTGAGCGCGCGGAGCTCGCCGCGGCCGCCGGGCTCCGTCGCCGACGAGGTCACCTGGAACGCGACCCGCTCCGGGTCCTGCTCGAGCCCGCCGCCGGTCAGGAGGTCTCCAAGGCCAGGCTCGCGCGGCACCTCGTACTGGTCGTGCAGGGTCGGCCGGCGCAGGTCGCCGTCGATGGCCATGACCTTCCAGCCCTCGGCGGCGAGCGCGCGCGCCAGGTTCGAGCTTACGAAGCTCTTGCCGGAGCCGGGCTCGGCTCCCGTCACGAGCACCGTGCGGCCGTGCTCGGCCGTCACGCCGGCGCTCGCGCTCTCGAGCGCGACCACCACGGCGGTTCGGAGTCGTCGGAACGCCTCGAGCACCGGGACGTCCGCGGACGCCTTCGGGATCTCTCCGAGGATCGCCACGCCCAGGTCGGCCGAGGCCTCCTCCGGCGAGCTGAAGCGATCCACCAACGCCTCGCGCACGTAGGCCGCGATCGCGCCGATGATGAGCGCGCCAAGGAAGGCGAGAAGCGCGTCGCGGACGGGCTTGGGAGAGACCGGGTTGCTGTCGGGGACGGCCTGCTCGATCACGCGCACGGTGTCGCCCGGCGCGGCGGTCTCCGCGGCCGCGGACGACTGCAGCGCCTCGAGCTCGGCGGTCAGGCCTGCGACGCTCGGGTCGTTGGCGTCCACACCGCGCTCGTCCAGCTCGGTCTGGATCTCGTCGATGCGCGTCTGGATGCGGTCGAGCGAGCGGGCGCGCTGGTCGGCCTGGAGCTGGTCCGTGTACTCGACGAAGGCGTCGGCGTAGGCGTTGGACCAGTTCGCCGACTGCTTGGGGTCCCCGGTCTCGGCCTTGAAGCTGAGCACGCCGACACGCTGCTGCGGCTCGACCGAGACGCTTGCGTCGAACTCGTCCTCCTGGCCGCGGACGGACGGGTCGCGGTGCGCGATGCGCGAGACGCTGTCGGTCTTGGCGAGCTCGACGTAGACGTTCGTGAGGCTGAGCAGCTCGTCCTCGCTCAGCTGCTCGCCGGCCGCCTGGCGACTCGAAACGATCTGGGCGAGCGACGAGGCGCTGTAGACCGGGTCGCGGCTGTTCGAGACCAGGTATGCGACGAGCGCGGCTGTGATGGCGAACGCCAGCAGCCACCATTTGTAGCTCCAGAAGATTCGTAGCTGCTGCGCGCGCTCCATGGCTGGGCCGGCCCGGGACCAGAGCCGTGCGGGAACTCTAACCGGGTCGAATATGCGTTGACGCCAGGCGGCTCTCGGCGCAGCTCCGCGTGCAAGCTTCCGAAATCTGGGAAGATAGGTCAGCCGTGAGCACGCCTGCTGCGTTGGGCAGCTCTCGACAAAGGCACACCCGCCGCGAGGCGGGGTCGCAAAGCCAGGGGTCTCTCTGAGACAGCCCGGTCGCCGAAGGAGCCCAGACAGCCGTGCTCAACAGTCCTCCAAGCGCCGTCCGTCCGGCGGCCGCCGTGCTCGGATTCGGCTCGCTTGCGCTGGCGGCGCTGCTCGTGGCGCTCCTGGTCGGTCTGGGTGATGCACGGGCCGAGTCGGCAGCGCGGGGCGACGGGCGCCGTCGCGGACGCAGCCGTCAAGTCGCCGCGGGCGGTCGCGGCATGCGCGCACTACAAGCGCGCGAAGCGGCACCTGCGGCGCACACGCCGCAGCTTCGCGGCGCAGGCCGCGCGGACGCACCCGCGCGCGCGCCGCGCCAAGCTGCGGCGCACGCACCGGGTGCGCACCGCCCGCCGCGCGGCGCGCGTGCGGCGGCTCCGACGCACGTGCATGCGGGCACGTCGCGCAAATTCCGGCGCGCGCAGGTTCGCCGCACCGGCGCCCCAGGGTCAGGGTGTGAGCCGCTCCGAGGGCGTCCGCTGGGGCCTGCACGCGAACCGCTGGGGCCGCGGCGCGGAGGGACCGTTCGAGCTCGATCGCATGCAGGCGATGGGCGTCGCCTGGATCCGCGAGGAGTTCGACTCGGTGCCGAACGACGAGAGCGACATCCTGTACGCGAACGCCGCGCGGCGCGGGCTGCGCATCCTGCCGCTGCTGCAGAAGTCGAACGCGCTGCCCGCTGACGTGAACGAATACGCGAATGTGGTGGCCGCCTTCGCGCGGCGCTACGGCCCGGGCGGCGACTTCTGGAGCGCCCACCCCGAGCTCGACTCCTCGCTGGCGTCGACCCACTTCGAGGTCTATAACGAGCCCTACGGCGACTGGTACGGGCCCGTCGAGCCGGCGCGCTTCGCCTCGCTGCTGCGCACGGTCGTCCCGCGCGCCCGCCAGGCGAACCCGCAGGCGAAGTTCCTGATCCCGGTCGATCGCACCCCGGACGGCGAGCGCCACACCTGGATCGACGATCTCTACCGCGCCGACCCGAGCCTCAACGAGCTTTTCGACGGCGTCGCGATGCACCCGTACAGCGGCAACCGCGCGCCGGACGAGCCGAACGACCCCTGGGGCTTCGTGCGGATCGTCGACGCGCACAACGCGCTCCAGGCCCACGGCGCCGGCGACAAGGAGTTCTGGATCACCGAGGTCGGCTGGTCGACCTGCCCGAGCGACCCGGAGTGGTGCGTCACGGAGGCTCAGCAGGCCGCCAACATGGAGCGGCTCGCCCAGCTCGTGCGGACCCGCTACACGTTCGTCGACGCTGTCTTCTACTACCACTTCGTCGGCTTCGAGCGTGACCCGAAGGACACCGAGGACTTCTTCGGGCTGGTGCACGCGGACTTCTCGCCCAAGCCGGGCTTCCACGCGCTCCGCCGGATCACCGGCGCCGGTTGACCGCGTAGGCTGACCCGATGAGCGGCATCCGGGTACCGCGCGTACGCGCCGCGGCGGATGTCGCGATCCAGGTGCTCGGGCGGGCGCTCAACCTCGTGCCGGGCATCGTCGTCACGGTCCTGCTGACGCGCTCGCTCGGTGACGACGGCTTCGGGCAGTGGTCGACGGCGCTTGCGATCGTGCAGATCGCGACGCCGTTCGGCGACTTCGGGCTCGAGCAGGTGGCGGTGCGCAAGGCCGCCGCGACACGCCACGAGGAGCGCGACTGGATCGGCGCGCTGATCACGCTGCGGCTCGCGTTCGCGCTGCCGGTTGCGATCGTGACGGCGATCGCTCAGCTCGTCGTGGCGGACAACTCCGAGATGGCCGCGGCCGGGCTGCTGCTCACGGGGACGCTGCTGCTGGCGCCGCTGAGCATGACGCGCGTGGCCTTCCAGACGCGCGTGCGCAACGACCTGACGATCCTCGTGCTGACCGTCAACAGCATCCTCTGGACGGCCGCCGTCGTGGCGATCGCGGCGTCCGACGGCGGCATGGTGTGGTTCGCGGCGGCCTTCCTCGCGTCGGCGGTCTGCAGCGTGGGGCTGGGCGTGTGGCTCGGCAGCCGCCTGTCGCGCCCGGTCATGCGCGGTTCGCGCCGTCTCTGGCGTGAGCTCGCACGCATCGGCGTGCCGATCGGCGTCGCCGGCCTCGTCGTGACCGCCTACGTGAAGCTCGATCAGGTGATGCTGTTCTCGCTCGCGGGCGCCGAGGACGCCGGCCTCTACGGGGCCGTCTACCGCTTCCTCGACCAGGCGCAGTTCCTGCCCGCCGCGTTGATGACGACGCTCTTCCCGATCATGGCGTCGTCGTGGCCGGCCGACCCGGAGCGCGTGCGCCGCATCGGCCGCCTGATCGCCGACTACCTCGCGATCGTCTCGCTGCCGGCGCTCGGCTTCACGATCGTCGCCTCCGAGCCGGTCGTGCGGCTGCTGTTCGGCGAGGACTTCCTGCGCGCGGCGGACGCCCTGCCGATTCTGATGGGCGCGTTCGTCGTGATCTGCTTCGGCTACCTGGCCGGCAACCTCGTCGTCGTGCTCGAGCTGCAGCGCATCTTCCTGCGCAACGCGCTGATCGCGCTCGTCTTCAACGTGGTGCTCAACCTGATCCTGATCCCGCCCTACGGCTTCGTGGCGGCGCGTGGGTCACGCTCGCCACCGAGGTGCTCGTGACCGCGCTGACGCTCAGCGCGGTGCTGCGGCGGCTCGAGCTGACGCTGCGGCTGCGGCGGATGCTGCTGGCCACGCTGGCCACCGCCCTGATGACGGGCGTGGTCGCCGGGCTGCAGGCGCTCGGCGCGCCGCTCGGCGTGCTGCTCGCGGCCGCGGCCGTCACCTACCCGGCCGCGATCCTGCTCGTCGGCGCCGTGCGGCTGGACGAGCTGCGCCAGCTGCTGCAGCTGCGCGGCGGCGGGACCGACGACGGGCCCGCATAGCATTCGGCTCGGTGAGCGCCGAGCCGGCCGACATCTCGCTCGTGGTCCCGAGCCACAACCGCGCCGACGCGCTGCGCACGAACCTGCCCGACATGCTGCGGCTCGAGGGCCTTGTCGAGATCATCGTCGTGATCGAGCGGCACACGAGCGACGAGTCGCCGCAGGTGATCGAGGCGCTCGGCGACGAGCGACTGAGGCTGATCCGCAACCCCGGCCCGCCCGGACTGTCGGCCTCGCGGAACGCCGGCGTGGCGGTCTCCTCGGGCGCGCTGGATCCTGTTCGGCGAGGACGACTGCCGCTTCCCGCCCGACTACGCCGTCGTGCTGAAGCGCGAGGCGCTCGCGCACGACGCCCAGATCGCGGGCGCGCCCTGGATCCACGTCGACGCCGGGTGTCGACGCGCTCGCGCGCCTCGCGGAGCTGCGCGGCAGCGCGCCCGCCGAGCCGCGCATCGACGCCCACGGCGGGGTGCCCGCGACGACCGTGGAGACGCCGTTCATCCCGGCGCCCGCGCTGATCCGGCGCGACGTCTTCGACAACGTCTCGTTCGACGAGGGCTACACCGGCAACGCCTACCGGCAGGAGACCGCCTTCTTCGTGCAGGCGGTGCGCAGCGGCTATCGCTGCGTGCTCACGCCGTTCACCGCGAGCTACCAGCAGCAGCAGTGGGACGAGGGCGGGGCGCGCTCCACGCCGCTCGCCTACGAGCTCTCGACGCTGCGCAACAACTGGCGCTTCCTGCGCCTGCACGGCGACTGGCTCACGCGCCAGGGCTACATCCGCGGCAAGCTCCGCTTCCAGGCCGCCTTCACGGCTGAGCGCATCACGAAGACGGTGCGCGGCGGTCGTCTCGGCCCGGCTCGCGCGGCGGCCGGCATGAGCCGCACGGCGCTCGTCGTCTCGCCGGCTGGTGGGCAACACCGGAGGGGTCGAGCGCACGTCCGACCTGCTGCGGCGCGCGCTCGAGGCGCGCGACTGGCGCGTCGAGATCGTCGTACCCGCCGAGCACCCGCCGCGCTGGGCGAGCCGCACGGGCGTCTCACCGCTGTGGTCGTCGCGCCGCCTGATGGCCGATCTGCCGCCCGGCGATCTCATGATCAGCTCGTCCTCGTTCGGCCTCTGGGCGCCCGAGGGGCTGGCGCGCATCCACGTCTTCCACGGGACGATGATCGAGCACACGATCCGCGGCGACCTCGACCTGCCGCTGCGCGAGCGCGCCCGGCGCGCGTTCGGCTCGGTGGTGGGGGAGGGCGGCGCGGGGCGCGGCGCCACCCGCGTCGCTGTCTCCGAGAGCGCCGCACGCGAGGTCAGGCGCTGGTTCCGCGAGGACGTCGACGAGGTCATCCCGAACGGGGTCGACACCGACGTGTTCCGCCCGCGCGACCGCGCCGAGGCGCGCGAGCGCTTCGGACTCGAGCCGGAGGGCCGCTACGCGCTGTTCGTCGGGCGCACCGAGGTGCGCAAGGGCGCCGACCTGCTGCTGCCAAGCTGCGCGCGGGCGGGCTACGAGCTGCTCGTGGCCGGCGCCTCGACGCTCGACGGCGGCCGCGAGCTCGGCATGCTGTCGCCGGAGGAGACCGCCTGGGCGTACGCCGCGGCGGACTGCGTCCTCTTCCCGACCCGCTACGAGGCCTGCAGCTGGGTCGTGCTCGAGGCGCTCGCCTCCGGCACGCCGCTCGTGACGACGCGCGTGGGCTGGATGGAGACCTTCCTGCGCGAGCTGCCCGACTACCGGGCGCTCTGCGTCTGGCCCGAGGTCGGCGACATCGCCGCCCGGCTCGAGAGCCTGGCGGGCGAGGATCACTCGGCGCTGACGGCGGCCGCGCGTGCCTGGATGGAGCAGAACGGCAGCTACGCGGTGTTCGCGGAGCGCTGGGGCGCGCTCGCGGAGCGCGTCTTCGCCGCCACGACCTCGTCGTAGAGCGCCCGCGTCCGGCGCCAGATGTCGTCCCAGCTGAAGTCCTCGGCGAGCGTGCGCGCGCTCGCCTGCATGCGCGGCCAGTCCTCACGCTCGAGCGACGAAGCGCCGGAGCGCGTCGCGTCAGCTCCGCGCTGTCCCGCGGGCGCTCGAGCAGGAGGCCCTGGGCGCCGTCCTCCATCCAGCCGGCCATGCCGGCCAGCCGCGACGTGATCACGGGCGTACCGCAGGCAAGCGCCTCGATCAGCACGAGCCCGAACGGCTCGTAGGTCGTGGGAAAGACGAAGGCGTCGGCGGCCTGGAAGAGCGGCGCCAGCTCGGCCTGGTGGCCGAGGAAGCGCACGCGGCGCGGCGATCCCGGCCTCTTCGGCGAGCCGTTCGTAGGGCGCGGCTTCGGCGCTGCCTGCGACCCAGAGGTGCAGGCGCTCGTCGCCCGACGCCGCCATCGCCTCGAGCACCGTGGCGAGCCCCTTGCGCTCGAACTCGTAGCCCGCGAACAGGAGGGCGACGGCGTCCTCGGGCAGCTCGCCGGTCAGCCTCGGCCACGGCGTCACGCGCCGCTTCGCGCGACGCCGGCGGGCTGAAGGCCTTCGTGTCGACGCCGTTCGGGATCACGCGGATGCGCTCCGGGTCGACACCGACCTGTGCCTCGAGCTCCGCCTTCACGACGGGCGTCAGCGCGATCACCAGGGCGGGTGAGCTGAGGTAGCAGTAGCGCTCGAAGGCGAGCTCGGCGACGTGCGGCGGATAGACGCGGCTGAGCCACGGCCCGAGGGCCGCCCTCGGCGCGCCGCATCTGCAGGTAGGCCGCGTGGCAGGAGTGCGCCGTGTAGACGTCGGGCCGAAGCCCCTGCGGGTTGTGCACGTGCACGACGTCGAAGTGCTCCCCGCGCAGCCGCCGGCGCAGCCCGAGCGCGAACGTCTGCGACTGCAGCCACTCCGGTTGGCGCAGCATGCGGACACGCTCGAAGCCGGCCCGCGAGTCGCGCCGGTCGAGCAGCTCGTGCGTGTAGACGGTGACGTCGTCCTCGCGGGCGGCGCGGTCGGAGAGCTCCGCGATGCAGCGCGACACGCCACCCTGGCGGTTATAGAAGCGGCCCGCCATGGCGATCCTCACCCCGACTCCCAGAGGGTGCGTCCGATCACGTACGAGAGCTCGGCGATGTTGCCCATGGGCGGCGAGATCCGCGGCAGGGCGAGTCGGTCCGAGTCGGGTGATGACGCCGCCGTGCGCCGTGAAGGCGGCGCTGTAGCCCGCCCGCTCGACGGCGTCGCGGGCCGCTGCGTCCCAGCCTCCGCTCGGGTAGGCGAATACGCGCACGGGCCGGCCGGCGACCTCCTCGACGTCGTCACGCCCGCTGCGGACCGACTCGTCGAGCTCCTCCGGCGTCAGCACGGGCAGAAAGTCGTGATGGGTCGTGTGGCAGCCGAGCTCGAAGCCGCCCGCGGCGAGCGTCTGCAGCTCCTCGCGCGAGAAACCGTCGAGCTCCGGGTCGTCGCCGACGCGGTCGCGTAATGCGGACGCGCACGCGCTCGCGCTGATCGGGCCGCAGCTGCGTGATCGCCGAACCGATCAGCCCGAGGCGGTGTCGGTCCGGGCCGGGCGGGAGCCTCACCATTGCGAGCAGCTCGGTGTCGATCGCTCGCTTGTCCCAGGCGCGCTGGAGCTGTTGCCACCAGAGCGGGCGCGGCTCGTCGAGCGACTCGGCGTTGACGAAGAAGGTGGCCGGCGCGCCGGCGTCGCTTGAGCGCGCGGGCGGCCGTCGTGGGATGCGTGTGGTCGTCGTCGTCGAAGGTGATCGCCACGGGGATGCGGCCGCCGAGGCGGCGCGCCGCGATCGCCGCCAGGAGCGCGGACGCCGGAACCAGCTTGTAGTGGTGCGTCAGCAGCGCGAGCTGGCTCGCGAACAGCGCGGGTGGCATCGACGGCACGAGCACGTCGCGCCGGGCGCGCGGGTCGTCCGCGACCGCCGTGATAGAGGAGCGCCACCCCGACCTTGCGCGGAGAGAACCGCGCGAGCCAACTCAGCAGGGCGCCGAGAACAGCCTTCGCGAGTGTGCGCACGACGCTCAGGGGATGTTGCGGTAGGCGCCCGCCCAGGGATCCCCGAAGGCGCCGTCGTCGAGTGCGGCCGCCACCTCCCGCACGCCGTCGGGCACGCGCATGCTCGGCTCGAAGCCGAGCTGCTCGTGGACCTTGCCGAACGCGACGCGATAGTCGCGCGGGTCCTCGTCGCGATGCACGTAGCTGACCTTCCCGCGCCCGAGCTGGCCGGTGATGATCTCGACGAGGTCGAGCTTGCGGTAGTTCTCGTCCGAGTCGCCGACGTTGAAGACCTCACCGCCCATGGCGTCCGGGCCGGCGTCGAGCACCATCGTCATCGCGCGGGCGGCGTCGCGGACGTGCACGTACGGCCGCCAGAACTGCTCGCCGAAGACCTCGAGGTCGCGGTCGTCCCAGAGGTCGCGCGTGAACTCGTTGACGGTGAGGTCGAAGCGCATCCGGGCCGCCACCCCGTAGACGGTCGCGAGCCGCAGGCAGGTGGCGGCCATCGGGGCGGTGGCGCCCGAGAGCAGCAGCGTCTCGACCTCGACCTTCTGCTCGGCGTAGAGCGAGACCGGGGCGAGCTCGGCGGTCTCGTCCACGGCGACCGTGGGGTCAGCCATGCGCCCGTAGTTCGAGCAGGTTGAGGCGAACACGATGTGCTTCACGCCCGCCGCGCGGGCCTCGTCCGCGAGCGCGCGGGTGCTGTCCACGTTGACGGCCTGGGCGAGCTCCGGGTCGCGCGCGCAGGCCGGGTCGCCGACGATCGCCGCGAGGTGGACGACCGCGCCGGCGCCCTCGAGCGCCGAGCGGCGTGCCGACTCGTCCCGGATGTCTCCGCGCTGGAGCTCCGCGCCGAGCTCCTCGAGCCGCGCTCCGACGCCGTCCTGGTCGTGCAGGAACACGTCGAACGCGCGCACCGGGCGGCCCTTCTCGCGCAGCTGCTCGACGAGCGACGCCCCTACGTAGCCCGCTCCACCCGTCACCAGCACCAGATCACTCATGTCTCACTCCTCGGCGTGCAGCGTCATCAGGAACTCGGATAACTCGCGGCGAAAGCGCTCCGGCGAGAATGTCGCAGCGCGCGTGCGCAGCTCGTTCTCGTCGAAGCTCGTCGCCTCGAAGCGTTCGATCGCGTCACACAGCGCGTCGACGCCCGGATCGTCGTACAGGATGCCGGTCACGCCGTCGACGACGCTGTCCGCCGCTCCGCCGCGCCCGTAGGCGATCACGGGGACGCCCGCGGCCTGGACCTCGACGGGGACCATTCCGAAGTCCTCCTCGCCCGGGAACAGCAGCGCGCGCGCTCCCGCCACGATCCCCGCGAGCTCGTCGTCGCCGACGAAGCCGAGCAGCTCCGTCCGCGGCCCGGCCAGCTCGGCCAGCGACTCGCCACCACGGCCCGAGCCGACCACCTTGAGCGGCCGGTCGAGGCGCGCGCAGGCGGCCACGGCGAGGTCGGCGCGCTTGTACGGGACGAGCCGGCCGAGGAAGAGGTAGTAGCCGTCGTCGCTCCGGGGGGTGCCGAGGAAGCGCTCGACGTCGACCGGCGGGTGGATGACGGTCGCGTCGCGGCGGTAGTACTTGCGGATGCGCGCGGCCACATGGCGCGAGTTGGCGATGTAGGCGTCAGGCCGCGTCGAGGCGATCGCGTCCTGGCGGCGCAGGCGGCCCACCAGCAGCGGCAGCAGCGCCCGCTCGGCGAGGCCGAGCTGCTCGCCCGCGAAGAAGCCCGGGTCCCAGGCGTAGCGCATCGGCGTGTGGCAATAGCACACGTGCAGCGTTCCCGGCGCCGTGATCACGTTCTTTGCGCAGGCGTGGTTGCTCGACAGCACCAGGTCGTAGCCGCTCAGGTCGAAGGACTCGAAGGCCGCGTTCATGAGCGGCAGCAGGCGCGGGTAGATGCGCTCGGCGGCCGGCAGCCGGTTCAGGTACGAGGCGTGGACGCGCGCGCTCGTGATCGCCTCGGGCCACGGTTCCGGGTCGTAGACCGTCGTGTAGATCTCGGCGTCCGGGAACAGCTCGAGGAACTGCAGCACGACCTTCTCCGAGCCACCGGGGATGGTGAGCCACTCGTGGGAGATCGCGACCTTGGGAAAGCGCTTGCGGAGGGCGCCTTGCTCAGGCGTCACGCGACCCGGTGAAGATGGCACCCAGGGTCATTAGGAGGATCTTGATGTCCAGGGTGAGGGACCAATTCTCGATGTAGTAATTGTCCCACTCCACCCGGTCGCGTAGCGAGGTCTGCCCGCGGAGGCCGTGCACCTGGGCCCATCCGGTGACCCCGGACCTGACTCGGTGACGGTCCTCGTAGCGGGCGATCCGGTCACCGAAGAGGTCCACGAACTCGGGCCGCTCGGGCCGCGGCCCGACGAGGCTCATCTCGCCCCTGACCACGTTCAAGAGCTGCGGAAGCTCGTCGAGCGAGCTGCGGCGCAGGAACGCGCCGGTGCGCGTGCGCCGGTCGATGCCCTCTATGCCGCCCGGCCCGATGTCGGTCGGGAGCGTGAGGACGTTGTTGGGCGTCGCCTCCGGCTGTGGTGGCGCCAGCGCCATCGAGCGGAACTTGAGCATTTCGAAGCGACGCCCGTCGCGGCCGATTCGCAGCTGCCGGAAGAGGATGGGTCCCGGGGAGCTCAACCGCACCGCGAGGGCGATCGCAACCAGCACCGGGGACAGCACGACCAGCATGCTCCCGGCGACGATTCGGTCGAAGACGTGCTTGATCGCGAACTGCCAGCCCTTGGGATCGATCGAGTGGAGCCCGAAGAGCGGGAGTCCGCCGAGGTGGTCGAGCGCCACGTAGATGTTGACGCTCTCGAAGAGGCGCGGCACGAGCGACACCTCGAGCCCGCGCGCCTCGCACTCCTTGACGAGCGGGATCAGCTCGTGGTCGGGCGCCGTGCTGAAGCCGAGCACGACGTGACGGGCCCCGGTCTCGGCCACGACCCGGCCGAGGTCGGTCGGCGAGCCCAGCACGGGCGCCTCGCGGTCGGGGACCATGTCGGCCGGCGGCGGGTCCGAGTCGAGGTAGCCAACCGGCTCGAGACCGAGCTGCGGCTGCGCGGTCAGGCGCCGCTCCACATGCGAGCCGATCACACCGGCGCCCACGATCAGCGTCGGCTTGGCGATCAGGCGTCCGGCCCGAGCCCGGCGCTGGGCCCAGCTCAGGACGAGGCGGCCGCCGACCACATAGACGGTGCCGAACAGCCAGGCGCGGGCGAGCAGCGGCGCGAGCTCGACGGCCGGGTCGACCAGCGCCGCGATGGCGATGATCGCGATCGTCGGAAGCGCCGTCGCGGCGATCACCTGGCCGATGCCGTCGACCAGGCGCATCGTGGTGCGGTCGCGATAGAGCCCCCAGAGCGCCATCAGCACGAGCGTGAGCGGCGGCAGCAGCCAGACGAGCCAGGTACCGGCGCCGACGTCGCCGGCGGGCGCGCCCACGATCGCGGAGACGACGCCGAGGACCAGCAGAACGGCGTCCACGGTAAGCCGGAGGCGAAGCCAGCCGCGGCCCTCGAAGAGCACCTGCACGACCCGCCGGCGCTCGGCCGACGGCGCGGGCAGCGCCGAGTCCGTCCGCGTCCGCGGCAGCGCGTCCATCGCTGGATTATGTGCGAAGGCGTGGTCGGTCATCGGATCGCTCCGAGGCTCCGAATCTGAGAGATGGTCAGGAAGGACCGCCCCACCGTCGGCAGCAGTGCCGCGGTGGGGGGCCATCCTGAAAGGGTCTAGGCAGTGCCGGCCGAGCGCGTCAGGCGACGCATCCCGAACCCGGCGAGAAGCAGCAGACCGCCGGCGCCGGCGAACAGCGCGACGTCGAGGCCGGTGAACGGCAGGCTTCCACTGCTGGTATCGGCCGTGGTGGCGGCGGGCGGCGTACCGCTTCCTCCGACGCCATTCTGCACCTGTCCGCCGATGTCGTTGTATCCGTCAACGGCCGACTGGCCGAAAGCTGTGGTTGCGAAAGCCAGGCAAAGCACCAGCGCAACCAGTATTGAACTGATCTTCTTCATGTCCATCCTCATTCTGAGAGTCGTCCTGGTGGCACTACGCCGCCGGCCACTTGGCCTGCGAGTCCGCGGTGTACCCCACCCCGCCCGTAAAAAGTCCTCCGTTTTCAATACCACGACTCCGTGACCCCCGCCACGCCAGAGTGCAGAATTTCACAGATCTTTAGTCGCCAGAACCGGCTGCGCGGTTGGCAACAGACTGTGCGCTGCGCGCGATTCTGGCGTTCACGGCGGACGGAGAAACCCGCTTCCCGGCCCGCACGTCCTCGAGGACCCCGAGGACGAGCGGATCGCGCGGATTCTGGGCGAGCGCGAGCCGAAGCATTCGCCTCGCCTCCGGGTTGTCTCCCTCAGCGGAGGCGATCAGGCCGAGTTCGAGGGCGGCGTATGCGTTCTCCGGATCTTCCTCGAGTACCTCGCGGAAGTGGAGCTTCGCCTCGTCCGTGCGGTCGAGCCGCAGGGCAATCGTGCCGGCGGTGGCGTCCGGGAGCGTCGACAGGGGGTTGAACGTCTCGGCCCTGTCGAGGGCGTCGAACGCGGCGTCCGGATCCTGGCGCCATATGTCGCCCGCGTGCTCCACCTCGCGGGCCGACAGCCAGGGCGCCGCGATCGCGAGGGCGAGGAGCGCGGCGGCGACCGAGCCCGCCACGAGTGCCGGCGTGCGCCCGCGGGCGGGCCGCTCGGCCGTCTCCCGGGCGGGCGCCGGTGCCAGCGATGCGGCCATTGCGAGCGCCGCGAGCGCGGAGCCTGAGAGCGCGAAGAAGGCCCAGAACCAGTCGACGGAGGCGTGCAGCAGCCAGTACGCGAAGATCCCGAGTCCGGCGGCAGCTGCGCCGCGTGCCTCGGGGGCGGCGAACAGCGCCCGGCAGCCCGCCGCGGTCAGCGCCAGCAGCGCCCCCCCGAGCAGCAGCGCGCCGACTATGCCCAGCCCGGAGAGCACCTCGAGCTCGAGCGAGTGCGGATAGCGCGGCTTCTCCGTGCTCTGGCCTTCCTTCAGGTAGAGGCGCTGGAAGTTCTCGGCGCCGAGGCCACGGATCGGCTCGTCCTCGAAGCCGTGCCAGGCGACCGTCCAGAAGTCGTAGCGGTTCGAGCCGGCGCTCCCGAAACGTGACTCGCTCTCGCTCGGAGCCTCGTCGGAGTAGCCCTGCTTGAACTCGGACCAGGTGTCGCTCAGCTTGTCCACCGGGTCGTCCGCGGCGGCGAGCGCCACCAGTCCCGCGCCGAGCGCCAGCACGACGAGCGCGATCCCCGTGCCGACCGCCAGGCGTCGCCGCGTCCCCTCGTCGGGGACGGCGCGCCGTTCGGCGAAGGCCCAGAGCGCGGCGATGGCGCCCGCCACGATCGTCACGAGCATCAGCGCCGCCGTCGCGTCCGAGAGCAGTCCGTCGAAGCGGGCAGGGGAGTACTTGTCGTGCACGTCGAGGAGGGTCTGCTGGATCGGCAGCAGGGTCAGCGCGACGAGGATCGACCCGAGCGCGATGCGGAGCCGGTCCGGTGAGATCACGAGCAGGATGATCAGCGCGAGCGGAAGGGCGAGCACCCAGCCGCGGCTCTGGCCCGAGCAGCGCCAGCCCGGCGAGCAGCGTGGCCCCAGCCAGCGCCGTGCCGCGCAGGGCGGGGTGCGCCCGCGCCGTAGCGGCCGTGGCGACGCACCCGAACAGCCCCAGCGTCCACATCGCCACGTTCGCGTTGATGTAGCCCGCCGGCTCGGCGAACCGCACGTCGATGAAGAAGTTGCCGGGAGCCGCGGCGGCATCGGCGCGCAGCAGCTCGATCACGCCGATCACGGCGACCCCGAGCGAGAAGGCCGCGATCAGGATGCGCACCCCGCGCGCTCCCGGCGGCCAGAGCAGGAACAGCGCGATCACCACGAGGTAGCCGCTGGTGCGCGCGGCGGCCTCCCAGGCATCGGCCTCCACGCCCGCCCAGGTGATCGAGAGGAAGCTCCAGGCCGCGTAGCCGGCGAACAGCGCCAGGCCGGCGAGCTGGAGCGCCCCGGGCCGGCGCGGCAGTGGCACCGTGAACGCCGTCACCACCAGCAGGCCGAGCAGCAGCAGGGCCGCGGGCGGCCAGTTCGTGTCGCCGTAGCCGGCCTCGGAGGCGACCATCACGAGCAGCACGCAGACGGCGAGCAGCTGCGAGGGGAGGGCCGGCGCCTCGGCCAGCAGCTCGCGCAGCCAGTCAGGCAGCCGCGGGAGCCGGTAGCGTCGCGCTCTGCTTTCGATGCGCATCCTGCTGAAGGTCCTCTATTGGCTCGCGGTGCTCGCCATCGCCCTCGCGCTCGTAATCGGGCTCATCCTGTGGTTCGAGTCGCGGGACCAGTCGGATATCGAGGGCGCCATGGTCCCGGGCCAAGCCGAGCCGCGCCCGGGGGCAGTGTAAGCGCGCGGGGGGCCGGAGCCGCCTAGCCCCGCACCGTCGGGGGCAGCCGCTTCGTGAGCCGCGCGAACGCCACGATCCGCTGCGCCGCGCTGTAGAGCGGATGGCAGGCGCTGAGGACGAGCCGGTCGTAGCCCACCGGATCGGTGATCCAGAGGGCGGAGTCGTCCACTATCTGGGTCTTCTCGACGCGGTAGATGAAGCGGCCGTAGGGCATCGACATGATGATCCGGTTGCCGCGCTTCAGCTGGTCGATGTTGCGGAAAGGGGCGCCGTAGGTCGTGCGGTGGCCGGCAACCGCGACGGTCCCGCGTTCACCGGGCAGCGGCGTATCCGGGTAGTGGCCGGGGCCCTTGCGGAGGTTGGCGGTGTCCGTGCCTTCGACCATGAAGTAGTGCTTGCCTAGCGAGGGCAGGATGATCTCCCCGATCGAGTCGCCGGGCAGGGGCCGCTTCTCGCGGATCCGCTTCTCGACGTGCGGCGGCGGGTTGTAGAGCTCCTCCTTGAGGGCGTTCTGCTGGCGCTCGGCGAAGAAGGCCGAGACCGGCTCCTGCCAGGCGAGGGTGACGCCTGCGTCGGCGATCAGGAGGATCCCGCTGACCATCAGCACGGAGCCGAGGAAGCGAAGGACGTGCCGCCAGGGACCTGATCGCCGCGAGTTCAAGGTCGGGCTCAGTGTAGGGAGACTGCCCCAACCGATCGGCCAGTCCCAGGCGGGGGACGTGGGATACGGTTAACGGCCCCCGGAATGAGCCCAAGGAGATCGCGAGACCAGTGACACAGATGACCACGGCCCCCACCACCCACAAGCGGCTGCTCGCCTGGGTGGAGGAGGTGGCGGAGCTCACGCAGCCGGACGCCGTCTATTGGTGCGACGGTTCAGCGGAGGAGTACGACGAGCTCTGCGAGCGCCTGTTGGCGGCTGGAACCTTCGAGCGCCTCTCGGACGCCAAGCGGCCGAATTCCTATCTCTCGCGATCGGATCCCGACGACGTCGCCCGCGTGGAGGACCGCACGTTCATCTGCTCCGAGCGCGAGGAGGACGCCGGGCCGACGAACAACTGGCGCGACCCGGAGGAGATGCGCGACACGCTCGAGGGCCTCTTCCGTGGCTCGATGCGCGGCCGGATCATGTACGTGGTGCCGTTCTCGATGGGCCCGCTCGGCTCACGGATCGCGCACATCGGCGTGCAGGTCACGGACTCGTCCTACGTGGCCTGCTCGATGCGGATCATGACCCGCATGGGCCAGGGCGCGCTCGACGTGCTGGGCGAGGATGGCCACTTCGTGCCCTGCGTGCACTCGGTGGGAATGCCGCTCGTGGACGGCGTCGAGGACGTCCCGTGGCCGTGCAACGCCGACAACAAGTACATCGTCCACTACCCCGAGTCGCGCGAGATCTGGTCGTTCGGATCGGGCTACGGCGGCAACGCCCTGCTCGGCAAGAAGTGCTTCGCGCTGCGGATCGCGTCGGTGATGGCCCGCGACGAGGGCTGGCTCGCCGAGCACATGCTGATCCTCAAGCTCACCTCACCCGAGGGCGAGGTCAAGCACGTGGCGGGCGCCTTCCCGTCCGCGTGTGGCAAGACCAACCTGGCAATGCTGATCCCGACGCTCGAGGGCTGGACCGTCGAGACGGTCGGCGACGACATCGCCTGGATGAAGTTCGGCGACGACGGCCGGCTGTACGCGATCAACCCCGAGGCGGGCTTCTTCGGCGTCGCCCCAGGCACGGGCGAGGACACGAACCCGAACGCCATGGCGACCGTGCGCGAGAACACCATCTTCACCAACTGCGCGCTCACGGACGACGGCGACATCTGGTGGGAGGGCATGACGCCCGACCCGCCGTCGCACGCGGTGGACTGGAAGGGGCGCGACTGGACGCCAGATTCCGATGAGCCGGCCGCGCATCCGAACGCGCGCTTCACGGCCCCGGCCGAGCAGTGCCCGTCGATCGCCCCCAACTGGGAGGACCCGGCGGGCGTGCCGATCGACGCCTTCGTGTTCGGCGGCCGGCGCGCCTCCGTCGTGCCGCTCGTTTTCGAGGCGCGCGACTGGGATCACGGAGTCTTCCTCGGCTCGATCATGGGCTCGGAGAAGACCGCGGCTGCGGCGGGCAAGACCGGCGGCCTGCGCTTCGACCCGATGGCGATGCTGCCGTTCTGCGGCTACGACATGGCTCGCTACTTCGCGCACTGGCTCGAGACCGGCCGCCGCGAGGGCGCGGTGCTGCCGAAGATCTTCATGGTCAACTGGTTCCGCAAGGACGACGACGGCAACTTCCTGTGGCCGGGCTTCGGCGAGAACAGCCGCGTGCTGGCCTGGATCTTCCGCCGCTGCGACGGCGAGGGCGAGGCCGCCGAGACGCCGATCGGGCTCGTGCCGACCAAGGATGCGCTCGAGCTGGACGGCCTCGACCTCAGCGACGAGGCGCTCGAGGAGCTGCTCGAGGTCGACCCGGAGAGCTGGAAGGCGCAGCTGCCTCAGGTGCATGCGCACTACGCGCAGTTCGGCGACACGCTGCCGGGCGAGCTGCGCGACCAGCTCGAGGCGCTCGAGCGCAGGCTCGGCGACTAGCCGACGAGCACCGACAGGCAGGTCACGCAGCCCTCGAGCTTCTCGAACTCGCTGATGTCGGCCGTGAGGACGTCGAAGCCCAGGTCGTCGAACAGCTCGGCCGAGCGGGGTGCCGACGCTGCCATCAGCAGAATGCCGTCGCCGAGCGGGACCACGTGGGCGCCGGCCTCCTCGGGAACCAGCCGCATCGCCGGGAACGCGCCGGGCTCGACCGCCGCTGTCGCGGCGGCGACCAGCGTGCCGTCCGGTAGCGCTGTGACCGCGGACTTCAGGTGGAGCACCCCGCGCAGCGGCACGGGCACGACCGTGCGGCCGCGAGTGGCGAGAAGCCTTCGCAACTGGCGGATGCCCTGGGCGTTGGTCCGCCCGCCGCGGCCGACGTAGACGGTCGATCCGACCTGCAACACGTCCCCGCCGTCGAGCGTGCCCGGGGCCTCGATGCGGGCGATCTCGAGACCCAGCGAGCGAACCAGCTCCTCGGTCCCGGCGACCTCGGTCAGCCGCTCGGGAGCGCCGGGCCTCGCGAGGACGGCGAGGTCGTGGCAGACGACCACCGTGTCCTCGACGAACGCCGAGTCGGGGAGATCGTCAGCGGGCGGGACCTCGCGGATGTCCCAGCCCGCGCCGGCCACGGCTGCGACGTACGCCTCGTGCTGGCGGCCGGCGAGCACCGGATCCGCGCTCGCGCGGTCGACATGGGTCACGATGCCCTCGTCCATCCGGCTGCTCGGCCGGCGCACGATCGCCACGCGCTCCGTCATCGGCTGCGCCGTATGTCAGCGCGCGCCGAGCTGAAGCACCCAGACGGTGCTGCGGCGCCCTTGGAAGCTGCCCTGGACGGCGGCCGCCCCCGCCTGCCGGAAGCTGCGGCTGAGGAGCAGCGGCCGGTGGCCGGGTGAGGCAAGCCAGCGACGCACCGTCCAGCCCGGCCGGGAGGCGCCGCCCGTGTGCATCGCGATGCACTCGCCGAGCCGCCTGAAGCCCCCCGCTGCCTGGATCGTGCCCGCGTGGGCGAACACTCCGGTGCGCATGATCTGACCGGCGAAGGCGTCGGACGAACGGGTGAGGGCGGGGGAGAGCGCCAGGGGCCGCAGGCCGGCCCGGGCGCGCGCGTCGTTGATCGCATCGAGCGCCGCCTCGGTGTCTCCGGGAGCAGCCAGCGCGGGCGGGGCCGCGGACAGCGCCATCGCAAGAATCGCCAACCCCCAGCGAGCTCGTCGCATCAGGTCCTCTCTCTCAGGCCTACGGGGTTAGCTGTCGGGCTAGCGCAGAAAGAGCAGCGCTACGCGGCATTCCCGGCCGCGTTTCGCCCCAATATGTCGTGGGTCCCCCGTTCGCCACCGTGCGTATCGGCGGCGATTCGGCATTGACGGCGCGCACCCTACACAGCATTACGGCCGTATTCCAGCCCTGGGACTACGCTTGCGCGCATGAGCATCACTGAGACGAGGACCGTCGCGTCGATCGTGGGAGGCGAGATCCGCACCGAGGGGGAGCGGATCGAGTCGCGCAACCCCGCCAACCTGGAGGACGTCGTCTGTGAGGCCGTGCTGGCCGACGCCGGCGTCTTCGTGGACGCCTGCCGATCCGCGCGCGCAGCCCAGCGCGAGTGGGCCGCCGTGCCCGCCCCGGTTCGCGGCAAGGCGATCCAGCAGATCGGACGGCTCGTCGAGGAGAACAAGGAGGCGCTGGCCCGGCTCGTGACCCGCGAGATCGGCAAGCCCTACCCGGAGTCGCTCGGCGAGGTGCAGGAGATCGTCGACACCTGCGACTTCTTCGTCGGCGAGGGGCGCCGGCTCTACGGCCAGACAGTGCCGTCGGAGATGCCCGACAAGCAGCTCTTCACCTTCCGCAACCCGGTCGGCGTGGCGGCGATCATCACCGCCGGCAACTTCCCGGTGGCGGTCCCCTCCTGGTACCTCGTACCCGCCATCCTGTGCGGCAACGCGGTCGTCTGGAAGCCGGCCGAGTACGCGCCGGCGCTGGGCGAAGCGCTCGCGCAGCTGTTCATCAACGGCGGCCTGCCCGACGGCGTCCTCAACCTCGTCGAGTGTGAGGGGAAGACGGCCTTCGAGGGGCTCGAGCGGGCGCTCGAGGAGAAGCTCGTCGACAAGGTCGGCTTCACGGGCTCGTCCGCCGTCGGCTCCGAGATCGGCGCCCTCTGCGGGCGCCACGTGCAGTCGCCCTGCCTCGAGCTCGGCGGCAAGAACCCGCTCGTCGTGATGCCGGACGCCGAGCTCGACCTCGCCGTCGAGGGCGCGCTCTTCAGCGGCTTCGGAACGGCGGGCCAGCGCTGCACGTCGCTCGGCACCGTGATCGTGCACGAGTCGATCCACGACGAGTTCATGGAGCGCTTCACGAAGGCCGTCGAGGAGGCGCCGATCGGCGATCCGACCCAGGAGGTCCTCTATGGGCCGATGATCCACGAGCGCTTCGCTGAGCGCTTCGAGGACTGGCTCGGGCTGATCCGCGACCACCACACGGTCTCGGGCTCGTCCGGCACCGGCCGCATCGGCGGCGACAACCCGCGCGCGGGCTTCGTCGGCGATGCGGATGCGGGCATCTACTGCCACCCGACGATCGTCGACGGCGTGACCGCCGACGACGAGATCTACGACACGGAGACGTTCGGGCCGATCGTGGGCGTCGCGAAGTTCAGCGACTTCGACGAGGCGGTCGAGCTGGCGAACGGCCACGGCTATGGGCTCTCAGCGGCGATCTACACGACGAACGCGAAGTGGGCATTCCGCTTCCGCGAGCGCGTCAGCGCCGGGATGCTGTCCGTCAACAACTCGACGAGCGGTGCCGAGGCGCACCTGCCGTTCGGCGGCAACGGCCGCTCGGGCAACGGCAGCCGCCAGTCCGGCATCTGGGTGCTCGACCAGTTCACGCGCTGGCAGTCGATGAACTGGGACTACGCCGGCAAGCTGCAGAAGGCGCAGATGGACGTGGCCGAGCTGACCGGCGACCCGGACTTCCGGCTCGACGCCTAGGCGCGACCGCAGACCCTCACGACGGGTGAGGGTCAAGCGTCGAGCGCACCGCGTCCTGCGCCCGTGGGCGCTCCATCCCGGTGGCGCGCAGGAGGTCGACCGCGATCAGCCGGACCTGGCCGACGATGTGGAGCGCCGACATGTTGCCGGTCTCGTCGAGCACGGTGTTGGCGACGGCGGCCGCGCGCACGGCGGCCTCGCGGGCCGGGCCGGGGCCGACGTCCTCGAGCAGGTGGAGCGCCCGGGTGGCCTCCGCCAACTCGGCAATCGAGGCGCTGACCTCGGGCGGGGTCGCGTCGCCCGTTGCGACGGCCCGCCCGACACCGCGAGCCAGCGAGCGCGCGTCGGCGATTTCCAGCCGCAGATGTCGAGCGAGCTCCGCCAGCTTGCCGATCTCGACGAGCGCTCCCCGCCGCCCGAGCGACAGGCGCGCCGCGTCGGCCGCGGCCGTGATCGAGTCCTCGAGCTCGTCGTGCTCCGGTCGCAGCCGGGCGACCGCCTCCACGGCCCGGTCGGCCTCGGCCTCGTCACGGTCCTCCACGGCCTTGGCGATGTGGTCGAGGGCCGCCGCCAGGCCGTCGATGACGGGAGCCAGGTCCTTGCGGGCGAGGCGCAGGGGATCGACGGGCAACAGGATCGAGCCGACGAGCAGGCCGATGGCCGCGCCCGTGGCGGCATCCACGGCGCGGGTGAAGTCGAACGCGCCGTCCGGCGGCTGCAGCGTGGCCACCAGCACGGCCGACGCGGCAGCCTGCGAGGCGAGCAGCGGGCCGCCGCCGACGAGCGTGGCGCCGACCATCGCGAGTGCCACGACCACGCCGATCTGCCAGGCGCCGGTGCCGATCAGCGCCACCAGCAGGTCCGCTATGGCGATGCCGACCGCCACCCCGAGCGCGAGCTCGACCGCGCGCGCCCTGCGTTCGCCGACGGTGAGGCCGAGCGTGATGACGGCGGAGATCGGGGCGAAGAAGGGCGTGGAGTGGCCGACCAGCTCGGTGGCCACGAGCCAGGCGAGCGAGGCCGCGACCGCGCTCTGCAGGATCGGGCGGGCCGTCGCGATCACGCGCGCGCGGCGCGCCTCTATGCCCGCCCGCGAGGCGGTGGCGGCCTCCTCGAGGAGCTCAGCGCGGGCGGGCGCGCGCCTCAACGCCGCTGCTCGCCGAGCGGCGCGCGAGACGTCCTCCATCCGGGACGGCGGGAGTCCGGGCGCGGTGTCGCGCCTGTCGGTCATCGCCTGTACCAGCGCGGCGACACGTTGGGCGGCGGGCCAAGTGCCTCGCGCGCGACGAGCACTGTCGGCTCCTTGAGCGCGACGTGCCCCTTGAGCGCCATCGCGAAGTGCTCCCCGAGGCCGTCGACGTGGTCGGCCCGTACGCCGAACGAGCGCGCCAGCGCCACGAAGTCCGGGGTGAGGAGGTCGACGCCCTCGCGCGGGTCGCCGTGCCGGTCCTGGTCGAAGCGGATCATCCCGTAGCCGCCGTCCTCGACGATCACGGCCGTGAGCGGGATGTTCTCCTGCTTGGCGGCCGCGAGCTCGCCGCAGGCGTAGAGGAAGCCGCCGTCGCCCGAGATGCTCACCGCCGGGCCCGCTCCCGCGAGCGCCGCGCCGAGGCCCTGGGGGAAGGCGCAGCCGAGCGTCCCCCAGCCGAGCGGGTAGGAGAGCTTGCGTGGCGCCGGGGTGCGGTGGAAGCCGCCGAGCCAGTAGCCCGGGATGCACATGTCGCTGACGAGCACGGCGTCGGCCGGCAGCGCGTTCTCGATGGCGGCCAGGAAGCCCATCGCCGCAGGGTCGCTCTCCGCGTATCCGGCGCGCACCTCGTCGCAGACGGCGCGCAGCCGTCGCGCCAGCGAATCGAGTCCGCCGCGCTCGCCGAGCCGCTCCGCCAGCGCCCCGCTCGCCGCGGCGGCGTCCGCCTCGAGCAGGACGTCCGGCAGGTAGTTCTTCGACGCGTCCGCCGGATCGACGTTGATCGCCATCAAGTGCGGCGGCTGCGGCTGCTTCCAGCCCTGGGTCATCATCGCGTCGAAGTCGGTGCCGATCGCGACCACCAGGTCGGCCTCGTCCCAGAGCGCGCCCACCTGGGGCACGTGCGGCGGGGCGTCCACCAGGCACGGGTGCCCGGGGGCCACGAGCCCGCGGGCCGAGTAGGTCAGCAGGAGCGGCGCCACCAGTCGTTCGGCGAGCCGCGCCACCTCGTCGCCGGCGCCCGACTGGAGCGCGCCACCGCCCGCCCAGATGAGCGGCCGGCGCGAGCGTTCGAGCAGCTCAAGGGCGCGGCTGAGATGGTCCTCGTCGGCGCGTGGCACCGGCGCGGGGGAGGCGATGTCGGCGTGCTGCTCGTGCTCCGCGCCGGCGACCAGCAGGTCGGTCGGGATCTCGACGTAGACGGGCCGCGCGGGCGCTGCCAGCGCCATGCGCGCCGCTGCCGCCACGACGGCGCCCGCGTGCTCCGCCCGTGTGACGCGGTAGGCCTCCTTGACGACGGGAGCGAACATCGCGGCCTGGTCGGTCGCCTCGTGCAGCACCCCGCGCCAGACCCCCGGGCGGCGCGCACTCGCCGGGATGTCGGTGGCGATCACGAGCACGGGCTGGCGCGAGGCCCAGGCCTCGCCGACGGCCGCGAGCGTGTTGGCCGCGCCCGGGCCGGTGGTGGTGAGCGCGACACCCAGCCGGCCGGTGGCGCGGGCGTAGCCGTCGGCCGCGTAGGCGGCCGTCTGCTCGTGGCGCACCCCCACGAGCCGGATCGGCGACCCGTTCAGCTCGCGCCAGAGCGGAAGGTTGTGGACGCCCGGCAGCCCGAACGCCAGCTCGACGCCGGCTTTCTCGAGCGCGGCCACGGCGAGTGCGGCGCCTGTCAGCATGCCCGTGCGGGATGAGCTCACCGGACCAATCCTTACAGGGTCGGCCGCCGCTTCAGGGTGTGCGCGTGGCGGACCTGTCGCGCGTGCTCGCCGGGCCCTACTGCACGATGGTGCTCGCCGATCTCGGTGCCGACGTCGTCAAGGTCGAGCGGCCGCAGGGCGGGGACGAGACGCGCACCTGGGGACCGCCCTTCGTCGCCGGCGAGGCCGCCTACTTCCTGTCGGTCAACCGCGGCAAGCGCTCCTGCGCGCTCGATCTCGGGAGCGAGGAGGGGAGAGCGCTCGCGCTCGAGCTCTGCGCCCGGGCGGACATCGTGATCGAGAACTTCAAGCTCGGCGGAGCCGAGCGGCTCGGGGTCGGCTACGAGCAGGTGCGCGAGCGCAACCCGGGCGTCGTGTACTGCTCGATCACAGGCTTCGGCTCCGAGCGCGAGCCGCGCGGGCGGCCCGGCTACGACTTCGTGGCCCAGGCAGAGACGGGTTTGATGTCGATCACCGGGCCGCGCGACGGGCAGCCCTTCAAGGCGGGCGTGGCCATGGTGGACGTGCTGACCGGGCTTCACGCGGCGGCGGGGGTGCTCGGCGCGCTGCACGGCGGGCAGGGCGGCCGCATCGAGGTGCCGCTGCTCGACAGCGGGCTGGCGGGGCTCGTGAACGTCGCGCAGAACGCGCTCGTGACGGGCGTCGAGCCGGGCCGCTACGGCAACGCGCACCCGAACATCGTCCCCTACCAGGACTTCGAGACGGGCTCGGGCCGGATCGCTGTCGCGGCCGCCAACGACGGGCTCTTCCGCGCGCTCTGCGGCGCCATCCGGCTGACCGAGCTGCCGGGGGACGAGCGCTTCGCGACCAACGCGGCGCGCGTCGAGAACCGCGACGTGCTGATCCCCATGCTCGAGGCGCGCTTCGCCGAGCGCAGCGCGGAGGAGTGGCTGCCGGCCCTCGACGCCGCCGGGGTGCCCTGCGGCAAGGTCCGCACCGTGACCGACGCGCTCGCCGCCGCCGCGAGCTCAGGCAAGCCCGCCACGATGGAGGTCGCCCATCCGAGCGCCGGCCCGCTCGAGCTTGTGGCCTCGCCGATCTGGGGCCCGGTCGACCCGGCCTCGTCGCGGCCACCGCCGCTCCTGGGGGAGCACACGGCCGAGGTGCTGGCGGAGCTCGGCCGCTCCGAGGACGAGATCGCCGCGCTGCTCGCGTCCGGCGTCGCCGCTACTCCCTGAGCCCGGCCTCCTCGAGCGCCTGGTCCCAGCTCTCGAAGTACTCGATGCGGACCATCACGCCGTCCTCGAAAGTGCCCACGTGGTGGAACAGCTCCTGGTCGATCACGATGCCGCTGCCCTTGCCCTTGCCGTGGTGGCGCAGCCTCACGGCCACTACATCGCCGCCGTCGCGGTATTCCTGCGGCTGCAGTTGGAGCTCCTCCATGTCGTCGTCGATCGCCTCCCAGAAGCGGATGATCTCCTCCGGCCCCGTGCAGGAGTCGGAGCTCTGGAGCGCCGGAAGGATCCATTCGACCCGCGGGTGAAAGTCGCGGACGGCCGCCGCGAAGTCGCGCCTGTTGTACGCATCGATGAATTCGCGGGTCTTGTCGACGTTCAACTGCGAAATGACCCGCGCAGTATCTCGCTTGAAAGGAGACGAGATGGACTACAAGCTCGAATTGGTGGTGGTGCCGGTGTCGGATGTCGACCGGGCCGTCGCCTTCTACTCGGAGAAGCTTGGCTTCAACATCGACGGCGACCACGGGGCCGGTGAGACCTTCCGCGTCGTGCAGCTGACGCCACCCGGATCGCAGTGCTCGATCGCGGTCGGCATCGGCATCAGCCCGGTTGCCCCGGGCACCTACCAGGGCCTCCACCTCGTCGTGGAGGACATCGAGAAGGCGATCGCGGAGCTTCTCGGAGAGGGGCGTCGACGTCGGCGAGCCGTTCCACTTCGGCGAGGCCGGGCAGACGACGGGGCTCGATCCGAACCGCGCCGACTACGGGACGTTCGCGACCTTCAGCGATCCCGACGGCAACGGCTGGGTGCTGCAGGAGGTGCGCCGGCGCGCGCCGGGTCGCTAGTGCGGCTCGTCCGGCGACGATGCCGGCGGACGCGACTCCTCAGCGAGCGAGGTGATGGTCAGCGAGCCGCGCGCGGCCTGCTCCATCACCTCGGTCGCCTCGTCCGAGGAGCGGGCATACAGCTCGACGAGCATGTGGATGACGATGCGCTCCTCGTCGTGCTTGTGGAAGCGCACGTGGGTGAAGAACTCGCGCGTGCCGTGGTCGCCGAAGGCGGCGAAGGCAAGCGACTCGGCGGCCTCGGGCCCGGAGCAGGACTCGACCTGGTCGGCGTCCACGGTGACCGTGCAGGAGGCGACCCAGGGCGTGCCGGTGACCATCCGCTCCCAGCGGTCCTCCACCGGCTCGATGCGCGAGATGCGGCGGCCGTTCTCGTCGTAGAAGGTGAGGCTGAGGTGGGGCTGGTCGTGCAGGCAGTCGAGGCACTGGACGACCGCCTCCTGCACCTCCTCGACAGGGTCGACGGCCTCGCCGGTATCGGCGTCGACCTTCAAGATGCCCTCGTAGTGAAGCTGAACCTCGAGGTTCTGCGACCAGCAGCGGTAGCAGCGAAGCCAGCTCGACTGGGTTCCAAGCGACTCGGGCGCGGATCCCTCCATGCATCCATTATGGCCGTCGCCGCCGTTCTTACCCTGTCGGGCTGCTCGTTGGGGGCCGATGAGGAGGCCCCGCGGGCCTCCGGACCGCCCGCCGAGATAGCCGCGGTGGTGCAGCGACTCGAGCGCGCGACGGCGGAGCGCGACTGGGCCGCGGTCTGTGCGGACCTGTTCACCGCGGCCGCACGCGAGCGCGCCGGAGGCCCTGACTGCGCCCGCCTCCTTGGCGAGGCGGCGGCCGACGTGCGCCGGCCCGAGATCGAGATCCGCGGCATACGGGTGCGGGAGGGAGGCCGCGCGAGCGTCGACGTCCGCACGCGGGCGTCCGGCCAGGAGACCGTCTCCAACGTGCTCGAGCTGCGCAACGAGAACGGCCAGTGGCGCGTCGAGGCGCTGAGCGGCTGAGTCAGTCGAGGCAGCCCGCGAGGGCCTCGAGGGTGGCGTCGAAGTCCGTCTTCGTGACACCGCCGATGCAAGGCGACGTGGTGCCGCAGTCGCGATAGCGGCGCACGCTGGCGGCGGCCTCCTCCGCGGTTCCGATGGCGGCCAGGAGGCCGAGGTACTCGTTCGAGATCGCCTTGATCGCGGCGTCGGGGCCGCCGTCCTGCATGCCGCGGTCGAAGCCGGCCACGTCCTCCGCGAAGCCGGATGCCTCGATCATCGCCCGGTAGAACGGCAGCGAGAAGTAGGTGATCAGCTCTGTGCGAAGCCGGGCACGCGCCTCCTCCGGCTCGGTAGTCACGGCCGACGGCACCGCCGCCACGATGTCGAAGCCCTCGAGCGGCAGCCCCGCCCGCTCGCGGCCCTCGCTGACGGCGGGCACGACGACGTCGCGGACGTAGTTCGGGTTGCAGAGCCAGAGCACCACGCCGTCTGCGATCTCGCCCGCCAGACGCAGCATCTTCTCGGACAGCCCGGCGAGGTAGATGGGGATGTCCGGCCGCGGGTCGTAGCCCATGAAGCGAAAGCTCGAGCTGAACTTCTCCCCCTCGGGCGGGCTCTCGCCGCGCAGGGTGGCGCGCACGATGCCGACGTACTGGCGCATCTCGCGCAGCGGCTTGTCGAGCGTCTGGCCGTACCAGGCTTCGACCACGGGGCGATGCGAGACGCCGAGGCCGATCAGCGCACGCCCGCGCGAGAACTCGTCGAGCGTGGCGAACGACTGGGCGGTGGCCACCGGCGTGCGCGAGTAGATGGGCATCACGCCGGTGCCGAGCAGGATGCGCTCGGTGCGCGACGCGTACGCCATCAGCACGGTCACCGAGTCGCGCGCGGCGATGTGGGTCACATAGGCCGACTCGTAGCCGAGCTGCTCCGCGCGGGCGGCGCGCTGGACCGCCTTCTCCAGCGAGCGTCCAGCGCCTATGAACGAGCCGAGGGCCAAGGCGGGCGCAAGCCTATACCGGCGGCGCGGCCGGGTAGGCTCGCCCGCTGTGATCGGCGCGGTGCTAGCCGGCGGCGAGGGACGCAGGCTCGGAGCTGGCTCGAAGGCGGCCGCGCAGCTCGCCGGCCGGCCGCTCGTCGAGTACCCGCTCGAGGCGCTCGCCGCGGTGTGCGAGCGCGTGGCGGTCGTATGCAAGCGCGACACGCGCCTTCCGGAGCTGGCCGGAGCCGAGCGCTGGGACGAGCCCGACGAGCCGCGCCACCCGCTCACCGGGATCGTGCACGCGCTCGAGACCGGAGGCGCGCCGGTGCTCGTCTGCGCGGCAGACATGCCGTTCGTGACGGCCGACGCATGCCGGACGCTGATCCAGGGCGCCGCCGGCGCGCCGGCGGTCGTCGCGAGCGCAGCCGGCGTGCTGCAACCGACGTTCGGGCTCTACGCGCCCGCGGCGCTCGACGTGCTGCGCGCGGCCCCGCCGGACGCGCCGCTCACGCGCACCGTCGAGGCGCTCGACCCGGCCCGGGTCGCGCTGCCGCCGTCGCTGCTGCGGAGCATCAACACGCCCGAGCAGCTCGCCGACGCAGAGGCGCTGCTGGCCGCTCGCTAGGGCGAGATCAGCAGCGGGACGTCGCGGGCGCGGGCCGGCAGCCTGCGGAGCGTCCGGCCGTCGGCCAGGTCGATCACGTGCAGCGTCCTCGTCGGGCGCACCCAGACGTAGCCGAGCTCAGCGGTCGCGCCGGCGATCACGAGGTCCTGCCCGCGAAAGCGGCTGTAGAGCCGCCGGCCCTCACCGTCGAACACGAGCAGGCCGGTGCTGTTGCTGGAGCGCCAGCCCGCGCTCCAGGTCGTCCCGTGGGCGAGCAGCCTGTCACCCGCGACCATGGCCTGGTTGGGCTCCTTGGCGAGCGTTCGCATGCTCCAGTCGGACGTGTCGATCAGGCGGACGCCGTAGGGCTCCTCCGGTGCTGGAAAGCGGCTGCCGCGCCGCGCCGGCCGGCTGCGAAAGCCCGTCACGGCGATCGAGTCGCTGCCGAGCCAGCGCGCGTCGCGCCAGCGGACGTCGACGTTGCCCTTGGCGGCGCGCGCGGCGGGCGCCTCCGCGGGCTCATGGAACTCGACCTGACCGGAGGCGAGCTCGACGGACGCGACGAGCGGCCGGTCACTCGCGGCCACCACGTAGGCTCGCTGCCCCGCGGGATCGACGGTCAGGCCCGGCTGGCGGTAGCGAGCCGGCCGCACCCTGGGATTGGTGGCTCCCGCCGCGATCGGTTCGAGCGCGATGCTGCGCAGCCCTCCCGACGTGTCCGCCACCAGCAGCCGCGCCGGTCCGAGCCGGCGTTCGGGGCCAAGCAGCACGGCAACCCCGGTGGCCGTGCGCTCGTAGGAGACGAGCCAGCCGCGGAATGCGTGGCGCGCCCGGATCTTCGCGGCAAACGGGTCGACCACCAGGATCTCGAAGCGCCCGTACGGCCTGCCCGCGATCGCGACGATCCGGTCAGGGGTCGGCCACTCGACCAGAACCGGTCCCTGCCGGCCCAGCTCGATGATCCGCTCCGAGCGCCGCCGCTCGAGGTCGATCACCCGGATTGCGGCGCTGCGGTCGAAGTTGCTGCCGACCGCGAAGCGGCGGCCGTCCGGGGAGCGCGCGCCGGTGAAGGACTCGCGAAATCCACGCATCCGGCCCGACTCTGGGCGCAGCGTGACCGGGTCGACGAGCCGCAGCCATTTCGCGCCGTCGGAGCGGTCGACCGCGATCAGGGGTTGGGCGGGCTGCCGGGCGCCCGCGAGGCCGCTCACCGGCACTGCGACGAGCATCAGGACCGAAACGAGCAGCGCTCTCCGCATGCCCCCTATACGGTCCGGCGAGGCCGTGAGGTTCCAGACGTCACGGAACGGCCGCCCCGGTCGACGGGCAGGTGCGCGGGCTCCGCTTCCAGCTCCTGCGCTAGCGCCAGACCATCAATGCAACGAGCGCGAGCCCGAAGGCGATCTGGCCGATGCCGAGCGCGACTCCAAGGTTGGCGGCGCCCGCTGCCCAGGCGATCAGCGACACCACGACGAAGACCCCGAGGACGACGGCCAGCGACGTTCCGAGTCCCCACTCCGGGCGCTCCGCCGGGCCCGGCTCTCGGGTCGGCTCGGGCTGGGGCTGAGGCCGTCCGCGCCCCGGGCGGGCGTCAGCGCTGCGCCGACGACGGCTCACGCGCCCGCCTCGAGGCTCGCGACCAGCTCGTTGACGCTCAGACCCGGCTCGCTCGCCGCCAGCAGCCGCTCCGCCTCGCGGCGGCCCCCAAGCGCGCGCAACGCGCGCTCGCCGTGCTCGGCGCCGAACTCGCGCAGCGCCGAGGCGCGCCGCGAGCGCAGCCTGCGCTTCGTGAAGTCGAGCTGATCGCGGTGTGAGTCGAGCGCCTCGGCCAGCTCGCCGATCCCGCTCGGCGGGGCCACTGAGGAGACCGCGACCACCGGCGTCTGCGACGACCCGATCGCACCGAGCGCCTGCGCGAGGTCGCGCCGCGAGCGCGCGGCTGCGTCACCCAGGTCCGCCTTGGTCACGACGAGCACGTCCGGCACCTCCATGATCCCGGCCTTCAGGAACTGCAGCACATCGCCGGAAGCGGGCTGCACCACCACGGCGACGGTGTCGCATACGTCCGCCACGTCTGTCTCCGACTGACCGACGCCGACAGTCTCCACGACTACGACGTCGAAGGCCGCGGCGAGCGCGTCGGCCGCCTCGCGCGTCGGCGCCGCCAGCCCGCCCAGGCGCGTGCCCGCCGCGGTCGAGCGGATCAGGACCCCGTCGTCGCCCGGCTCGTACTCGATCCGAGCGCGATCGCCGAGGAGCGACCCGCCGGAGCGCCGCGAGGAGGGATCGACGGCGAGGATCGCCACGCTGCGGCCCGCCCCGCGCCACTCGGGCAGCAGGGCCGAGAGCAGCGTCGACTTGCCGGCGCCCGGCGGCCCGGTGATGCCCACGAGGTGCGCGGGCGCCTCGCCGCCGAGCGCCGCCGGAGCGACCTCCGCGAGCAGAAGCAACGCGGCCTCGCGCCCAGCCGGCGAGCGATCCTCGATCAGGTTGAGCGCCGCCGGGGCGGCCGAGCGATCGCCCTCTCGCAGGCGCCGGCCGAGCTCTTCGGGGTATACGGCCATCGCGGTGGGCAAGCTAGCTGACGCCTACCCCGCGATCGATTGAAGGCTTCGTGGGGCTATGGCCCCTCGAAGTCTTCAGGCGGCGGCCTCGACGCCGTGGTGCGCCGCCACCAGGTCGACGATGTCGCCCATGATCCGGCTGACCTCGAAGTCCTTCGGCGTATAGACACGCGCCACGCCCGCCTCCAGCAGGGCCGCCTCGTCCGCCGGCGGGATGATCCCGCCCACGACGACCGGGACGTTTGCGCCCGCCTCCTCGAGCTCCGCCAGCACGATCGGGATCAGCTCGGCGTGCGAGCCTGAGAGGATCGAGAGGCCGACCACGTGCACGCCCTCCTCGACAGCCGTGCGCGCGATGCGGGCCGGCGTCAGGCGGATGCCCTCGTACACGACGTCCATGCCGGCGTCGCGGGCGCGGACAGCGATCTGCTCGGCGCCGTTCGAGTGCCCGTCGAGGCCCGGCTTTCCGACGAGGATCTTGATGCGCCGGCCGAGCTCCTCGGAGACGCGCTCGACGCGCTCGCGCAGCTCGGTCAGCGAATCGTCCGAGCCGGGAGCGGCCGCATCGCCGACCCCGGTGGGAGCCCGGTACTCGCCGAAGACCTCCCGAAGCGCACCCGCCCACTCACCCGTGGTGACCCCGTTGGCCGCTGCCGTAAGCGTGGCGGGCATCAGATTCACCTCGGGGTCGAGCGCGGCCTCCCGCAACGCGGCCAGGGCGTCGTCGACGGCCGCTTCATCGCGCGAAGCCCGCCACGCCTCCACGGCGTCGATGGCGCCGGCCTCGACCGCCGGATCCACCCGCAGGATCCCGCCGTCCTCGCCCTCCTGCAGCGGCGACGGCTCGGCCTCCGTATAGAAGTTCTGCCCGACCACGCGCAGCTCGCCGGCCTCGATGCGGCGCATGCGCTCGCGATGCGACTCGACCAGCTGCGTCTTCATGTAGGGCACCGCCTCGACGGCGCCGCCCTGCTCGGCCACCACGGCCATCTCCTCGCGCGCGCCCTCGATCAGCTCGTCGACGAGCCCGTCCATCACCTTCGAGCCCTCGAAGATGTCCGGGTACTCGAGCAGGTCGGTCTCGTAGGCGAGGATCTGCTGGATCCGCAGCGACCACTGCTGGTCCCACGGCCGCGGCAGGCCGAGCGCCTCGTTCCAGGCGGGAAGCTGGAGGGCGCGGGCACGCGCCTCGCGGCCCATCGTGACGGCCAGGGCCTCGAGCACGATACGGATGATGTTGTTCTCCGGCTGCGACTCGGTGAGGCCCAAGGAGTTGACCTGGACGCCGTAGCGGAAGCGCAGCAGCCGCTCGTCGTCGACGCCGTACCTCGAGCGGCCGATCTCCTCCCATAGCCGGCCCATCGCGCGCAGCTTGGCGTGCTCCTCGACGAAGCGGATGCCGGCGTTGACGAAGAACGAGATGCGGCCGAAGACGCGCGGGAAGGTCTCGTCATCCACACGCCGGCGCACGCGGTCCAGGACGGCCTGCGCGGTGGAGAGCGAGAACGCGATCTCCTGGACCGGCGTCGCGCCCGCCTCCTGCAGGTGGTACGAGCAGATGTTGATCGGGTTCCAGCGCGGTACCTCGTCGACGGTGAACGCGATCATGTCCGTGATCAGCCGCATCGACGGCTCGGGCGGGAACGCGTACGTCCCGCGCGACAGGAACTCCTTGATGATGTCGTTCTGGGTCGTCCCCTGGAGCGAGTGGCGTTCGACCCCGTTCTCCTCGGCGACCGTCATGTAGAGGGCCAGCAGCCAGGCGGCGGTGGCGTTGATCGTCATCGACGTGTTCATCTCGTCCAGCGGGATGCCGTCGAGCAGCGAGTGCATGTCCCCCTTGTGGGCGATGGAGACACCGACCTTGCCGACCTCGCCGCGTGCCAGCTCGTGGCCAGGGTCGTAGCCGGTCTGGGTGGGGAGGTCGAATGCCACCGACAGCCCGGTCTGGCCCTTGGCGAGGTTGCGGCGATAGAGCTCGTTCGACTCGCGCGCGGTCGAATGCCCTGCATAGGTGCGCATCACCCACGGGTTGTCGCGCTCGGGCAGTCGGTGGTCGCTCACACCGCAATTCTATGTTCACCCTGCTGAGCGAAGGAGCAGGCAGCGGCGCGAATAGCCGTCTCTGCGGCCGTCGGCGGTATCGTCGGCTGCTCGTGAGCAGCGCGATTGACGTCATGCACATGGATCGCGACCGCGTGATCTGCGCCTTCGAGATCGACGGGCTGATCGTCGATCCGGGGCCGGCCTCCTGCGTCGACACCCTGCTCGACCGGCTCGGCCCGATCGAGCCGCGCGGGCTCCTGCTGACGCACATCCACCTCGATCACGCGGGCGCGACGGGAGTGCTCTGCCGGCGCTTCCCCGAGCTCACCGTGTACGTGCACGAGCGCGGCGCGCCGCACCTGATCGACCCGTCCAAGCTGCTGGCGAGCGCGAGTCGCCTGTACGGGGACGAGATGGAGGCGTTGTGGGGAGAGGTGGCTCCGGTGCCGGAGGAGCGCGTCAAGGTCCTGACGGGCGGCGAGACGATCGAGGGCTTTCGCGTCGCCTACACGCCCGGCCACGCGTCGCACCATGTCTGCTACCTCCACGAGGACTCGGGTGACGCCTACGTCGGCGACATGGCCGGTGTCCGCATCCCGCCGTTCGAGCACACGCTGGCGCCCACGCCACCGCCCGACATCGACGTCGAGCAGTGGCTCGACTCACTCCACACGGTCGCCTCCTGGAACCCGCAGTCGCTGTGCCTGACCCACTTCGGCCAGGTCATGGACGTTGCCGAGCAGCTCCATCGCATCCGCACCGCGCTCGCCGACCAGGCGGACTCCGCCCGCACCGACGGCGAGGAGGGCTTCATCGCCCGGCTCGAGAGCGAGGTCGGCGCAGTCACCGACCCGGAGTCCGTGAAGGTCTACGAGCAGGCGGCCCCGCCCGACCAGCTCTACAAGGGCCTCGAGCGCTACTGGCGCAAGCGGGCCGAGGCGGCGTGACGGGGACGATCGAGCTTCCACAGGTGAAGGAGCCCGGCAGCGGGCTCGACGACAACTGGCGCGTGATCGTCCTCAACGACAACCACAACACGTTCGAGGGCGTCGCGTTCGCGCTCTCGTCGACGCTCCCGGGTGTGAGCTACGACCAGGGCATGGCAATGGCGAACACCATCCACAGCAAGGGCCAGGCGATCGTCTGGACGGGCGCGCGCGAGCCCGCCGAGCACTACTGGGAGCTGCTCAGGGAGTCGGGACTGACGATGGCCCCGTTGGAGCAGGGCTAGGCGACTCCCTCCACGGCGACCGGCTCGATCGACTCGCCGGAGCCGACGACATCCCAGTAGGTCGGCAGGAGCGGGACCTGGTAGCAGCCGGACAGCTCGATCCGCTTGGTGGCGATCTCCTCGGAGTACCAGTAGCGCTCGAAGTGCGCCTTGGACGGGAACTGGGCGGTCTGTATGAAATCGAGCCGCCCGTCGAGGTTGCGCGTGAACGACCACTTGGTGGCGCCGTAGTCGAGCACCGCCTCGGCCGCCGGCAGCCAGCCCTCGGCGAAGCGCTCGCCCCTGAAGGGATTGATCCCCCAGCGGATCTGTACCTCGATCATGCTCCGACCTCCGCGTGGATGGCACCGGGGTGCCCTTCCTCCGTGACACCCTCGCCCTTGTCAGCGCCCACGAGGATGGCGATCTTGCCGAGGTGCTGATTGTCCCTCATCAGCTGGTGCGCCTCGGGGACGCCGTCGAAGCCGAGCGTCCTCCACAGCACCGGGCGGATCTGACCGGAGTCGATCAGCTGGTTCGCCTTGTTGCACTCGTAGGCGTTCGCGAAGTGGGAGCCGAGGATCTCCTTCTGGCGCATCCACAGGTAGCGGACGTCGAAGTCGAGCTCGAAGCCGGTCGTCCCGGCGCAGATCACGACCTTGCCGAACGGCTTGCAGGTGAAGACCGAGGTCGGGAAGGTCGCCTTCCCGACGTGCTCGAAGACGATGTCGGGCTGATCGCCGAGGATCTCCTTGACCCGCTTCGAGAACGCCCGTGAGACGCCGAAGCGCTCCTTCTCCTCCTCGGGCGTCTCGCCGCCCTTGCGCATCATGCCGGCGAACTCGTTGCGGTCGATGTAGTCGACGGCGCCGAGCTTCTTGACGAGCTCGCCCTTCTCGGGGCTCGATACGACGCCCACCGCGTGTGCTCCCGCCATCGCGCAGATCTGGGTGGCGAACACGCCGAGGCCGCCGGCGGCGCCCCAGATCAGCACGCGGTCGCCCGCCTGCAGGTCGCAGCGCGTGAGCAGCATCCGGTAGGCGGTGAAGTAGACGAGCCCGTACGAGGCCGACTCGTCCCAGCTGAGCCCCTTCGGCTTCGGCAGCAGCTGCTGAGCCTGGACCTTGGTGAACTGGGCGAACGAGCCCCAGGTGGTCTCGTAGCCCCAGATCATCTGCGAGGGCGCGGCGAGCGGATCGAGGCCGTGCACCTCGGGGTCCTCGTAGGACGCCATGTTGCAGTGCACGACGACCTCGTCGCCGGGCTGCCAGCGCGTCACGCCCGGGCCGACCTTCCAGACGACGCCGGAGGCGTCCGAGCCGCCGATGTGATGTCCCCACTCCGGGTGGTCGCCGTAGCGCATCACGGACACCGGCTGTCCGAGCGCCGCCCAGACGTTGTTGTAGTTGACCCCTGCTGCCATCACGCGCACGATCACCTCGAACGCGCCCGGCTCGGGTACCTCGATCTCCTCGAGCTGGAAGGCGTCGCGCGGCTCGCCGAAGCGCTCCTCGCGGATCACCCAGGCGGCCATGGTCTCCGGCAGCGTCGCCGGGTTCCACATCCAGTTCGGACACCTTGCTCACGTCGACGGCCATGTTCGTCTCAAACCCTCCGCAGTCAGTCCAGGAGGCGGGAGGTTACCGGCGCCGCCCTGCGCCTACGCCGGGACCGGCACAATGATCGGCGATGCCCGAACCCTTTCTGATCGCCCAGCTGAGCGACCCGCACATCGGAGCCGGCTGGATCGCACCCGACCCGGCGACGCTGCTGTCCGCGGCGGTTGCGGCGGTCGGCCGCATCGGCCCGGACGTCGTGATCGTGTCCGGCGACCTCGTCGAGAATGCGCAGGACGCGGAGTACGAGCAGGTCCAGGAGGCGCTCGAGCCGCTCGATATGCCCGTTCACGTGCTGCCGGGCAACCACGACGACCGTGACGCGCTCCATCGACACTTCGGCGTCCCCGGGGCAGGCGGGGAGCCGGTCCAGTACGCGGTCGAGCTCGGGCCGCTGCGCCTCGTCGTGGTCGACAGCACGGCTCCCGGTCATGAACACGGTGAGCTCGACGACGAGCGGCTCGGGTGGCTCGACGGTGAGCTCGCCGCGGCGCCGGAGCGCCCGACGCTGATTGCGATGCATCACCCGCCGCTGTGCACGGGCGCGCCCGCCATCGACGCGATCGCGCTACGAGCCGACGGCCGGCGCGCGCTCGGCGAGCTGCTCGAGCGCCATCCCCAGGTGCTCAAGGTGGTGGCAGGCCACGTCCACCGGACCGTTGGCAGCGAGGTTGGCGGCCGAGCCGTGCTCGCGATACCGAGCACGTACGCGGAGCTGCGACTCGACTTCGATTGGTCCGAGTTGAGAGCCGTTGACGAGGGCCGCGGCTACGTGCTGCACACCCTCGTCGACAGCAAGCTCGTGTCACACGTCGAGAACCTGCCCTAGCCGGGCACGGATACCTCGGCCGCGGCGTCGGGCTGGACCGCCTGCCGGGGCTGCTCGGCCGGCTTCGGCTCGATCGTGAACAGCGCGACCAGCACGCCGACGGCCGCCACGCCCGCCGCCAGCCACATGCCCGTCGAGAGCGCGTGGATGAAGGCGTTGTGCGCCGCCTCGGCGGCCTGGGGGGTGAGGCCTCCGAGGCTGCCCGAGCCGAGGTTTTCGACGATGTGCTCGCGCGCCGCCGCGCCCACGCCCGTGCCGGAGAGGCTGCTCTCCAGGTCGTTGCGCGCCAGGTGCTGGAACAGCGCGCCGATCACGGCGACGCCAAAGGTGCCGCCGACCATCCGGCTCATCGACAGGATCCCGGAGGCCACACCCGCCTTGTCCGGGCTGACGGCGTTCATCGCCGCGGTCGACATCGGCGACATCACGAGCGCCATGCCGATGCCCAGCAGAATGAAGGCCGGCAGCAGCAGCTCGTAGCCGGTGTTGACGTCGATGCGGGTCTGCAGGAACAGCGACAGCGTCGCGAGCGACAGCCCGGCGACCATCAGCGGGCGTGGCCCAACCCGGTCGGTGAGCCGCCCTGCGAGCGGCGCGATCAGCACGATCATCAGCGTCGAGGGCAGGAAGCGAACGCCGGCCTCGACCGCCGAGTAGCCGAGGATGTTCTGCATGTAGAGCGCTATGAAGAAGAAGGTCGCGAGCATCGAGAAGGTGACGATGAAGGCGACGACGTTCGAGCCCAGGAACGTCTTCGAGCGGAAGAAGTTGAAGTCGACCATCGGCTCGCGCACGCGCGGCTCGAGTAGAACGAAGCCGACGAACGAGACGACCGCCAGGGAGAACAGGGCGATGATCTCGGGCGAGCCCCAGCCCCACGAGTTGCCCTCGACGAGCGCCAGCACGAGCGCCGTCAGCGCGACCGAGAGGGCCACGATGCCGGGGAAGTCGACTCGGTGCTCGGTGGTCTCGTCACGCGACTCGTGAGTCGCGAACAGGGTCACCGCCACGGCGCCGACGGCGACCGGCAGGTTGAGGAAGAAGATCGCGCGCCAGGACACGTACTCCGCGAGCGCGCCGCCGACGACCGGCCCGATCGCCAGCGCGAGCGCCGAGACGCCCGCCCAGGTCCCGATCGCCTTGCCGCGCTCTGCGGGCGGGAAGGCGTTTGTGATGATCGAGAGGGTGGCCGGCATCATGAAGGCAGCGCCGACGCCCTGAACCGCCCGGCCCGCCACGAGCCAGCCCTCGCCGGGCGACAGCCCGATCGCGGCGCTCGAGACGGCGAACACGATCACGCCAAACAGGAACATCCGGCGCCGGCCGAAGATGTCGCCGAGGCGACCACCCGTCACCAGCAGCACCGCGAAGGTGAGCGTGTAGGCGTTGACGGTCCACTCGAGGCCCGACAGCGTGGCTCCGAGGTCCTCCTGGATCGAGGGGAGCGCCACGTTCACGACCGTGTTGTCGAGCATGATCATGAACAGCGCGAAACACATCGCCGCCAGCGTCCACCAGCGGCGGTTGTCGTCGTTCAGGCGAATACGGTCAGTCATTGGTGAGGTCTCCTGATCACGGGAGCCAGCGCGTCGGCGAGCGCCCGCTGTTGTTCTGGATCGAGATCCGCCACGAAGCCGCGGATCCCGGCAAGTCTCAGTGCAGTCAGGCGCTCGTAGGTCGAGCGCCCGCGCCCGGTGGCCGTGACGAGCTTGGAGCGCCGGTCGCGCGGATCCTCCTCGCGCTTGACCAGGCCGCGTCGCACCAGCCCGTCGACGGAACGGCTGATCGCGGGGAGGGAGAGACCGATCGTCTCCGATACGGCGCCGAGCGACATGGGCTCGTCAGCCTCGGCAAGGGCCCGGAGGGCCTTGACCTGCGTGATCGAGACGTCAGCCTCCTCGATCGCTGCGAACAGGTCCCGCTGCCCGGCGGTGAACAGCTGATTGACGAAGTCGAGCAGGTCGCGTGCGAGCGCCTGCGTGAGCTCCTCGGTGGCGGGCGGGACCAGGTCCGGCTTCTTGATGGAAGATGCTTGCACGCAAACAAGTATTGCAAGCAAGCAGTGATTCGTCTACAGAAAGCTTTCGACGGCGAGGTGCATCACCGCCACGCGCGCCGCCGTAGGATCCGCGCCATGACGGCGACCCTGTTCGGTGTGCCCGCGTCGCATCCAACGCTTGCGGCTGAGCTGATGCTGCGCCGCAAGGGGATCGCGTACCGGCGCATAGATCTCGCTGCGGGCCTCCATCGCGGGATCCTGCGCGCGCTCGGCTACAAGGGCATCACCGTTCCGGCGCTGCGATTGAACGGCGCTCGCGTGCAGGGCACGATGCCGATCGCGCTCGCACTCGACGCGCTCGCCCCCGATGCGCCCCTGCTACCCGCGGACGCCGATCGCCGCGCCGCCGTCGAGGCCGCCGAGTCGTGGGGCGACGAGGTGCTCCAGCCGGTCCCGCGGAGGATCATCTGGGCGTCGCTGAAGAAGGACCACTCCACGATCGCCAGCTACCTCGAGGGCTCCCGGACCGGCATGCCGATGCCGGTCGCGCGCCGCGCCGCACTGCCGGTCATTCCGCTGGCGGCCCACATCAACAAGGCCACCGAGGACAACGTGCGCCGCGACCTCGCCGCTCTCCCGGGGCTGATCGAGCACGTGGACGGGCTGATCGCCGAGGGGACGCTCGGCGGGCCCGAGCGCAACGTCGCCGACTACCAGATCGCCACCAGCGTCAGCCTGCTGCTCACGATGGACGACCTGCGTCCCTACATCGAGGGGCATCCCGCCGAGAAGCACGCGCGCGGAGTCGTGGAGCGCCAGCCAGGACGGCTGCCGCCCGCTCTGCCGGCCGATTGGCTCCCGCCGCGCGGCTGATCTCGCCCATTCCGTCAGGTCGCACCCCTACCGTGCGACCACAGAGAAATGGAAGCTGCAACCCCCCTCAGAGCGCCCCACGTCCGGGTTGTGGGCGACCGCGTGGTCGTCGACGGCCTCGTCGTGGACGACGAATGCGCGGTTCGGCTCGTCTCGGAGCGCGAGCAGAACGGCGAGGACGCCGTCAAGCTGGTCCGCGACGCGGTCGAGATCGGCGCACGCGTCCTCGACCGGGAGCAGGCGGGTGCGAACGCCGAGTTCGTCAAGACCGAGTTCGAGCGCGCCGCAACGCAGCTCAACGGCGAGTTCACCGACAGGGCGCGCCAGGTCGCGGAGTTCCTCGGCGAGCGCGTCGATCGCGTGTTCGGGGCTGAGAACGGCCAGCTCGCCAAGGAGCTCGAGAAGCACTTCTCGGACGGCTCCTCCGCGTCCGTGCAGAACCGCGTACGCGAGCTCGTCAACGAGACGCTCGCGCGCTCGCGCGAAGACCTGATCCGGCAGTTCTCGGCCGCCGACGGGAACAACCCGCTCGCCGACTTCAAGGCCGGCACGATCCGCGTCCTCAAGGCCGCCGAGGAGCGCCAGCACGAGAGCCAGCAGGCGCTGATGCGCCAGATGGCCGAGCTCGAGAAGCAGCTGCAGGCGCTGCGGCTCGAGAAGGAGAAGCTCGAGGAGGTCGAGGCCGAGCGCGAGCGGGGCTCCGCCAAGGGGCGCACCTTCGAGGAGCACGTCGCCGAGGCGATCGACCGGGTCGCGCTGTCGCAGGGCGACGTCGCGCAGGCGGTCGGCGACTTCGTCGGAGGCCACCGGCAAGATCGGCGACGTGGTCGTCGCGATCGACGCCGCCCACGGCCCGGCGCGCGGCCGGCTCGTGATCGAGGCGAAGGACAGCCGCCTTTCGCAGCCGCGCGCGATGAAGGAGCTGAACGACGCGCTCGCCGAGCGCAGCGCCGACTTCGCCCTGCTCGTGGTCCCCACGGAGGCCGAGCTGCCCGCGAAGGTCGAGCCGCTGCGCGAGTACAACGGCGACAAGATCGTCGTCGCTCTCGATCCCGAGACCGGGACACTGCCGCTCGAGCTGGCCTACCGGCTCGCCCGTGCGCGCGTGCTGATGAAGCGCTCGGACGCGGACGGCGTCGACGCGGACGCGCTGCGCGCCGGCGATCGAGCGGGCGCTCGCCACCCTGGGCGAGGAGCGCAAGGTCAAGCAGCAGCTCACCGGGGCCAAGACGGGCATCGACAAGGCCTACGAGCTCGTCGAGTCGATGGCGGCTCAGGTGCGTGCCGAACTGGACGAGATCGACGTCGCTGGTGCGCGCCGGCTGCGATGAGGACGGGGGCGAGGCCCCGCCGCGCCTGCCGGCCGCCACGTCGCCACCCGCGCCGGCGCCGGAGCCGCCGGCCGACCAGCTGGCGCTCTAGGCGCCGTTCGTCAGGGCAGCATCAGGTCGTTGTTCGACGCCGGTCGCTCGGCGCCGATGTCGAGCATGGCCGGCTCGATCTCCCGGCGAACCGCGGTAGGGGAGCCCGCCCGCACCTCGTAGCTGCCCGGAGCCAGCGTGCGCTGGATCGTCGCCGTGTCGCCGGGCTGGATCGGGCCCTCTCGCGTCACGAGCGTCTCGCCCTCGAGCGTGACCGTCCGTACCCGCTGCGTCTGGTTCGAGATCGTGATCACGATCGGGCCGGCGCCGACCCGGGCGGGGGAGACGGTCACGCGGTCGCTCTGAATCACGCCGCTCAGCCCGACCGGGACCGGCGGACGCGGATCGTTCTTGAAGTCCTCGTCGCCGCAGCCCGCCACGAGGGCGGCGGAGATCGCGACCCCCAGCAGCGCTCCTACCCTCCTCGACCCCACGCGGGAGAACCTACCCGAACCAGACCGACCCGCGCGCCAGCAGAAGGTCGTCGAGCTCCTCCTGAATCCGCGTGCGAATCCGCTCCGAGAGCCGCTGCACGAGTGCAACGTCATCGGCGTCCTCGGGCCCGTAGCGCGACATGTCGACGGGCTCGAGGAAGCGGATCTTGAACTTCGCCGGCAGATACATCAGGGCGGCCGCGAGCCCGAAATGGGGGAAGGCGTGGTTGACCGGGAAGTAGATCAGCCCGGTCAGGCGCTGCAGCAGCGGCACGTGGGCGAAGATCGGCATCGCCTCCTCGCCGCCGATCAGCGCCACCGGCACGATCGGGACGCCCGCGCGCATGGCGGTGCGGACGAAGCCGCCGCGCCCGAAGCGGCGCAGCCGATAGCGCTGCCAGTAGAGCTTGCGGCTCGCCTTCTGGCCCTCGGGGAAGACGAGCGCGAGCCGCTGCTCGTCGCACAGCAGGCGCTGCGCGTTGGCCGGATGGGCGGCGACGAGACCCATCTTGCTCGTCAGCATCGACACGCCCGGATAGCCCTTGAACCAGTGTTCGCCGAGCATGTAGACGGGCCGCGGAGCGGGGTGCTCGAGCTTGATTGCCTGGATGATCATCGGCGCGTCCGGCGGCAGCGCGCCCGAGTGGTTCGAGACGATCAGCGCCCCGCCCTCGGCGGGCACGTTCTCGATCCCCTCGACCTCCACGCGGAACCAGTGGCGGTAGTAGAAGTCGAGCAGCGGCTCGACGAGGTCGAAGACGCGCTGCGAGCGGCCCCAGTCGTCCACCTCCCGGCCCGGCTCGGCGGCGGGTACGAGGCGGCGCAGCTCGCGCAGGTCGAGGCCCGGCTCGTCGACCGGCTCCGGCGTGCGCGGCATGTCCAGCACGCTGCCGCGCGGGTCGTAGCCGAGCAGCGGGCTCTCGCGGCTCAGGCCGCTTCGGCTCGTGGGCGTGCGGCGCTCAGCCACGTGTGAACGGTAACCCGACCAGCTCCGCGGTCGCTCCGTTCACGCTCACACTGGCGCCCGGCTCGGCTTCGCGGCGGACGAGCGCGAGCGCGATCGGCCCGAACCGCGGCGAGACACAGGTCGACGCGACGCGGCCGACGACCTTGTCGCCGAGCAGGATGTCGGTGCCGCGCTCGACGGGCTCGGGCAGCCGCAGCCCGCGCAGGTGGCGATTGGGACGGCCCTTGTAGTGCAGCCGCGCGACGGTCTCCTGGCCGACGTAGCAGCCCTTGGTGAAGCTGACCGCGCGCTCGTTGATGCCGGCCTCCTGGGGCATCGTCTCGGCGTCCATGTCGTAGCCGAGCCGCGGCCGGCCGTTCTCGATGCGCACGCATTCGGCGACCTCCTGGGAGATCGCCGGCACGCCCAGGTCGAGGCCGGGCTCGCCGATGACGTCGACGCCGAGATCGGTCGACACGTAGAGGCCGTGCTCGCCATGGACGAACGAGTGCTCCTCCTCGGGCGGCTCCACGTCGAGCGCCGCGCGGGCGCCGGGGCCGAGCAGCGAGACGAGCGCGCGCGTCGTTGTGAGGTCCTCGTGCTGGACGTCGCGTCCGAGCGAGTAGGTCTCGAGCAGGTGGCGCAGCACCGCGTGGCCGATCGCCTCGGTGTCGAGGAAGAACCAGTCGGCGGAAGCGCCCGGCTCGGCCGGGTGCGCACCGATGTCCTTCCCGCGCAGGACGCGCAGGTCCGTGCGCAGCTTGCCCTTCACGTTCAGGATCGTCGCGTAACAGCCCGTGCCGGGCTCGAGCGCCTCGACGTCGTTCGAGACCTGGCCCTGCAGGAAGTCGGCCGCCTCCGAGCCGCGCACGAGGAACTTGGCGCGGTCTGAGCGGTCGGCGGCGCCGGCCGCCTCGGTCACGAGCTCGTATTCGCTTGTCGCGATCACGAATCCAGTGTACTTTTAGGCGCGTCTAAACCTGCTCTGCATACTGGCCAAAGAGTGAAACCCGGATCAGCCAAATTCTCGCGGCGGAAACTGCTGGGCGGCGCAGCCGCCGCCGGCGCGACCATCCCGGTCCTGCATGAGCTCGTTCCGCACCAGGGCCTGCACAATGGAGACGCCGCGGCGTCCGAGCACCTGGCCCACCGCGAGAGCCACAGCCGGGCGTCGGGCCACATGGGGTCGCAGGGCAGCGTCGACCCGCGCGTCAACGGCTTCGACCCGCAGGAGATGCTGCGCGACTTCGACGAGGGGACGCTCATCGACGGCGTGCGCGAGTGGGAGATCGTGGCCCGCGAGAAGGAGATCGAGGTCGCGCCCGGCGTCAAGTACCTCGCCTGGACCTACAACGATCGCGTGCCCGGCCCGACGCTGCGCGCGCGCGAGGGCGAGCGCATGCGCGTGACCTTCGTGAACGGCGCGACGCACCCGCACACGATGCACTTCCACGGCATCCACCGGGACCTGATGGACGGCGTGCCCGGCATCGGCGCCGGCAACGTCGAGCCGGGGGACCGAACCGTCTACGAGTTCGACGCCACGCCGTTCGGCGTGCACCTGTACCACTGCCACTCGACGCCGCTCGCGGAGCACATCGCGAAGGGGCTCTACGGCGCGATGATCATCGACCCCAAGCAGGGGCGCCCGCCCGCCGACGAGCTCGTGATGGTGATGAACGGGTTCGACACGAACTTCGACCGCGCCAACGACGTCTACGCGGTCAACACCGTCGCCTTCGAGTACATGGAGCGCCCGGTCCAGGTGAGGCAGGGGGAGCTCGTCCGGATCTACCTCGTGAACGTGCTCGAGTACGACCTCCTCAACTCGTTCCACCTGCACGCGAACTTCTTCGACTACTACCCGACCGGCACGCGGCTCGAGCCGCGCGACTTCACCGACACGGTGATCCAGGGCCAGGGCGAGCGCGGCATCCTCGAAGTGCGCTTCCCGTACACCGGCAAGTACATGTTCCACGCCCACGTGAGCGAGTTCGCGGAGCTCGGCTGGATGGGCTTCTTCGAGGTCAGCTGATGGCGCGGGATACCCGCGCGTACCTGCGTCCTCGGACCTCGGCGTGCCCAGCACGCCTTCGGTCCTGCGTCCTTGGTCTGCTTGGTCCCCGCGCCACAGCTGACCTCGAAATCGCGCCGGGTCGCGTCGAGCTGATGGAAGCCGCGGCCGTCACGACCGAAGCGCCGGCCCACCTGGCTCGCCGGGCTCGCCCCGCTGCGTCGTGCTCGCGCTCGCGATCGGGCTGTTCGTCGCGCTCGACGCGCCCGGGCTCGACCGGATCGGGGTGCCGGAGGAGAACCTCGCGGTCGAACGGACCGTGCTCGCGCCCGGCGAGATCGAGCTGCACGTGCGCAACGACGGCGCCGATCCGGTCGAGGTCCGGCAGGTGATCGTCAACGACGGCTTTGCCGCCTTCACGCAGTCGACCGACGACATCGGCCGCCTCGGCGGTTCGACGATCGACGTGCAGTACCCGTGGATCGAGGGCCAGAACTACGAGGTGATCCTGCTCACGGCCACCGGGGCGACGATCACGCACGAGATCGAGGCCGCGGTGGAGACGCCGGACGCCGACCTCGGCTTCTACGGCCTGATGGCGCTCATCGGGCTGTACGTCGGGGTGATCCCGGTGGCGATCGGGATGCTCTGGCTTCCCTGGGTGCGCGGCGTCGATGCGCGCTGGATGCGCTTCCTGCTCGCGTTCACGATCGGCCTGCTCGCCTTCCTCGGAATCGACGCGCTGCTCGAGGGCACCGAGCTCGCCAACAGCGGGCCGAGCTCGTTCGGCGGCGCGGCGCTCGTCTGGCTCGGCGCGGCTTCCGCCTACCTCGCGCTGGCCGCGGTGGACGGCTGGCTGAGGTCGCGGCGTGAGGGCCTCGAGGGGGAGGACGGGAGCGCAGCCGGCGGCGCACGAGCGTTCGGCTACCGCGCCGCGTTCCTCGTCGCGCTCGGCATCGGGCTGCACAACCTGGGGGAGGGCCTCGCGATCGGCTCGGCCTACGCGATCGGCTCGCTGGCGCTGGGCGCCGCGCTCGTCGTCGGCTTCGCCATCCACAACACCACCGAGGGGCTCGCGATCGTCGCGCCCGTTGCGCGCGAGGGACGGCCCCGTCTCGACCGGCTGGTGCTGCTGGGCGTGCTCGCCGGGGCGCCCGCCGTGCTCGGCGCCTGGATCGGCGCTTCCGCCTTCCACCCGAGCCTCGCCGCGCTCATGTTCGGCATAGGCGCCGGCGCGATCGCCCAGGTGGTCGTGCAGATCGCGCCGCAGGTGCGCGACGAGAGCGGCCGCTTCCTGCATCCGCTGGCGAGCGCGGGCCTGCTTGCCGGACTGCTCGTGATGTACGTGACCGGCCTCCTGGTGTCCGTCTGATGGCGACCAGGACCGAGACGAGCGAGATCACGGGCGCCGTCCAGGACTACGCGAAGGGGATCTGGTCGCTGGGACGGCGCGGGCGCGGGCCTGTATCCACGTCGGCGCTCGCCGAGCGGCTCGACGTGTCACCGGCGTCCGCATCGGCGATGATCAAGCGCCTCGAGGCGCTCGGGCTCGTCTCGCGCGAGCCCTACCACGGCGTGCGGCTCACGCGCGCGGGCGAGCGGGTGGCGCTCGAGGTGCTGCGCCACCATCGGCTGCTCGAGCTCTATCTCGCCGAGGCGCTCGGCATGCCGTGGGACCGCGTGCACGAGGAGGCCGAGGTGCTCGAGCATGCGATCTCGCCCGAGCTCTCCGAGCTGATCGCCGCCAAGCTGGGCAATCCGACTCACGATCCCCACGGGGACCCGATCCCGACCCTCGAGGGCGAGATCGACGAGCCGCCGTCGCGGGCGCTCGCCGACCTGCGGCCGGGCGAGCGCGGGACCTTCTCGCGCGTGTCGGACTCGAACCCCGAGATGCTGCGCTACCTGTCCGAGCGCGGAATCGCGCGCGGGGACGAGCTCGAGCTCATCGGCCAGGAGCCCTTCGGCGGGCCGTTGACCGTGCGCGTAGGCGGCGTCGAGCACGCGCTCGGCGATCAGCTCGCCCGCGCGATGCGGATCGAGGCCTGACCCTCGGTAGGGTTCCGCCCGATGGCGCTTGCCGACTTCTTCCAGGGCGTGGTCGACACGCTTCCGCCGGACTGGACGCAGCTCGAGCTCGACCTGCGCATCGCGGACGAGGATCGCTACATCGAGGCTGCGACGCTGCTCGTGACCATCAACGCGATGCCCTACTCGCAGGCCGACTGGCACTGGCGCATCCGCAGCGCACATTCGTTCGGGCACGCGGCGGCCCCCGAGACGGTGCGCGGCACGCTGGCCCTGCTCGATGACAACGGCATCGAGGGCGAGCTCGTCGTGCGCGAGGCCCGCTCGGGGCGGGCGGAGGTCGTTCAGATGTGGGGCCGGCCCGAGTCCGTGCGCCAGGAGTTCCGCCGGCGGCGCGACCTTTAGGCGCCGTGGCCCGCCTGGCGCTCGACTGCCCGGACCTGCTGTTCGGCTCGAAGCTGCAGGGCGCGCTGCGCGCGGCCGGTCACGAGCTCGTTCAGCCGGGGGAGGGGGCCGAGCTTCTGATCGTCGACCTCACGGCCGACCCGGAGGAGCGGATCGCGCGCTCGGCGGCGGCCGGGCTGCCGCGGCTCGGCTTCTACTCGCACGTGGAGCAGGAGGTGCGCCGCAGCGCGGAGGAGGCCGGCTTCGAGCGTGTCGTGCCGCGCTCGCGCATGGCGCGCGAGGCGCCCGCGCTCGTCGAGGCGATGCTCGCCGCCGGCTGAGCCGCGGCTAGTCGAGCGGGCGGTCGCCGATCCAGTAGCGCGGGCCCGGCCCGCCGCTGCCGGCGCGGTCACCGGGGTTGGAGAACTGGCAACGATCGAGCGACAGGCAGCCGCAGCCGATGCACTCGGTCAGGCCGAGCTTCAGGCGCTCGAGCAGGGCGATGCGCTCGTCGATGCGCGCGGTCCAGCCGCTCGACAGCCGCGACCAGTCGCGCCGCGTGGGGGCGCGGTCGGGCGGCAGCTTCGTCAGCTCGGCGCCGATCTCCTCGAGCGTGAGGCCAACGCGCTGCGCGAAGACGATGAACGCGATCCGGCGCAGCACCGGGCGCTGGTAGCGCCGGTGCCCCGAGCCGGCTCGCTCCGAGCTGATCAGCCCGCGCTCCTCGTAGAAGCGAAGCGCTGACGCCGCCACGCCGCTGCGCTCCGCCACCTCGCCGATCGTGAGCAGCTCGGACATTGAAGCTCACTTTAGCTTGAGGGAGGTAGCAGGAAGGCGCGATCGACGTCGGGGGGCGCGTCGAGGATGCCGAAACGGGCGTCGAACTCGGCCCAGGCCTCCAGCGCGCCGCGGTCGAGCACGAGCGGTGGGCGCAGCGCCGGCGCAACGGCGGTCAACTCGGCCTCGATCAGCGGCTCGTCGGCGCCGGAGGCGCGCACGATGTCGTCGACCGCCGCCGGCCGGTCGGCGAGTGCGGCGCGCGTCCCGGCCCGCAGCGCGGCGAGCGTGTCGTCGACGAGATCCCGCTCGTCGTCGAGCGTGTCCCGCTCGACTGCCAGCACCAGCTCGGGGTAGCGCGGCGCACCGAACTCGTCGACGCGGAACTCGCGCGTCTCGACGCCGCGCTCGCGCAGCGCGACCCCCTCGACGTTCCAGAACGAGACCACGGCATCCACGCGCCCGGTGATCAGCGCGGGCACGGCCGAGAAGCCGATCGTCAGCGTCCGGACCTGCGAGAAGTCGCCGCCGTCGTCCTCGACCACCGCGCGCAGGAGCGCCTCGTCGGAGGGCAGGCCGGTCACGCCGACGCGCCGCCCCACGAGGTCGCGCGGGCGCCCCACCTCGCCTGAGCGCGCGATCACCGCGGCCAGCGGCCGCTGGACGAGCGCGCCGACCCCGACGACGTCGCGGCCGCGCTCGCGCGCGAGGCCGAGATCGTGGATGTCGACGACGGCCATGTCGGCGCGCCCCGCGGCAAGCAGCTTCAGCGAGTCGGTCGAGGCGGACGGCACGCGGATCTCGATGTCGACCCCGTTGTCCTCGTCGAGCCCGAGCCGATCAGCCGCGTAGATGCCGGCGTGCACGGCGTTCGGCTGGAAGTCGAGCGCCAGTGAAACCTGCTGCGCCCCGCTCTCGGAACCGCCTCCGCACGACGCCAGCGGCAGCAGCAGAACGAGCAACAGGAGCCGGCGCACGGCGGACAAGGGTATGCGGCGTCCGCGGCGAACCCGCACAGCGTGGAGGACCGCGGGCCCGCCGCATACATCGCCGAGTTCGTCGGCACCCTGCTGCTCGTCTTCTTCATCTGCGCGGCCGTGTCGCTGTACGGGCCCGAACCATCGCCGGTGAATCCGAACCCGTTCGTGGACTTCGGCGTGATCGGGCTCGTCCACGTGCTCGTCCTCTTCGTGCTGATTCAGACGCTGGCCGTCGTCTCGGGCGCGCACTTCAACCCGGCCGTGACGGTGGCGCTGACGGCGCTGCGCCAGATCAAGTTCCCGGACGCCGCGATCTACATCCTGGCCCAGCTCGCCGGCGCGGTCGCCGGGGCCCTGCTGACGAAGGCGATCCTGCTCGACGAGGGCAACGTGGAGAACTACGGCGCCCCCGCGGTCACGAACGTCATCGACGGCGCCGCCTTCCCGGGCATGGTGGTCGAGGCGCTCGGCACCTTCTTCCTCCTGTGGGCGATCATCGGCGTCGCCGTCCACCCCCGGGCCGCCAAGGACTGGGCCGCCTTCGCTATCGGCGGCGCGCTCGGCATGGGGGTGATGGTGCTCGCGCCGATCACCGGGGCGGGCTTCAACCCGGCGCGCAGCTTCGGTCCGATGCTCGTCTCGGGCGCCTGGGATGACTTTCTCTTCGTCTACCTGTTCGGCCCACTGATCGGGGCGCTGGCGGCGGCGGTCGTCTACTTCTACCTGTTCGTGCAGCCCGGCAAGAAGGGCGAGCAGGGCATGACGCCGGTCGGCTAGCGCCCGGTCACACGACTTTCACGACCTGTTTGCACGGTCTTCACCGACGTCCGGAGTGCGTTGGCACACTGGCGGTGAATGGCCGTTCGCCGCCGCGAGCTGATCGGGATGGGACTTGGAGGAGTGGCGGCCGTGACGCTCGGGGCCGCCTTCTGGGACGACCTGTTCGGCGAGGCCGAGAGCCGGCCGCTCCGCACCGGCCCCGGCTATGGGCCGCTCGCCCCGCCCGACGAGCACGGCATCCGGCTCCCGAACGGCTTCCGCTCGCGGATCGTCGCGCGTGGCAACGAGCCGGTGCCCGGCACGGACTACCGCTGGCACATCGCCTCCGACGGCATGGCCGCGTTCCCGCGCGAGGACGGCGGGTTCGTGCTCGTCTCCAACTCGGAGACGCTCGAGGGCGGCGCATCCGCCCTCCGCTTCGGGCGCGACGGTCGTGTGGAGGACGCCTACCGGATCCTCTCCGGAACGTCCCAGAACTGCTCCGGCGGCGGGACGCCCTGGGGGACCTGGCTCTCGTGCGAGGAGGTGGACGATGGGCGCGTCTGGGAATGCGACCCGAGTGGGCGCCGGCGCGCGGTGGTGCACCCGGCGATGGGTGTCTTCAAGCACGAGGCCGCCGCGGTCGATCCGCGCGACAGGCGCGTCTACCTGACCGAGGACCTCGAGAAGGGCGGCCTGTATCGCTACACGCCCAGCGACTGGCCCGACCTCTCCAAGGGCCGCCTCGAGATCGCGCGTGCGGAGGGCGCCGCCGTCGAGTGGATCGAGCTCCCCGATCCGCTCGCCCGCCGCGAGGACACGCGCCGCCAGGTCCCCGGCTCGCTACAGCTCCAGCGCGGCGAGGGGATCTGGCTCGACGGGCACACGCTCTACGTCTCGACCACGATGGACCATCGCGTCCACGCCTACGACACCAGGCGTGAGCGCATCGAGGTGATCTACGACGGGCTCGCCACGCGCAGCGCGCCGCTCCTGCGCGTCGATCAGATGACCGGCTCGCGCGCCGGGGAGATCTTCGTCTGCGAGGACATCGCGACGGACGAGATCGACATGGGCGTGATCGATCGCCAGCGGCGCGTGTCGCGGTTCCTGTCCATCACGGGGCCGCAGCACGAGCGCTCCGAGCTCACGGGCGTGACCTTCGACCCGAGCGGCCGGCGAATGTTCGTCTCCTCGCAGCGGGCCTTCCCGGAGAGCGAGTTGTTGCCCGGGCCAGGCGCGATCTACGAGATCACGGGCCCGTTCAAGGGCGCCGCGGCGTAGCGCGCCACGTCAGCGAAACAGGTCCTGCTCGGGCGCGCGCAGCAGCGCCACCGCTCCCGGCCCGTCGTCGGGCGTCACGTGTCGGTCGAGCCCGCGTACGAGCACGGCCGGCTCGAGCGAGTCCTTCGCGCGCGCCAGGTCGGCCGCGCCCGCAGCGGCGTCGGCGATTGCGATCGAGCTCACGCGCAGCTCCCGCCCGAAGGCGTCCGGCCGCCCGTGCCAGTGGTCGATTGCGGTCAGGCCTGCCACGCCGATCGCGACGTCCGTCTGGCCGACCCTCCAGGCGCGCCCGAACGAGTCGGCGACGACCACCGCCGGCCGCACGCCGCGCAGCGCCGCGATCCCGGCCCGCAACCGGCGCGCCGACGCGTCGGGGTCCTCGGGGAGCAGCACCAGCTCGCCCGGGGTGCCGGCGTTCGACTGGTCGACGCCCGCGTTCGCGCATACGAAGCCGTGACGAGTGACGCAGATCAGCACGCCGTCGACCGCGCGCAGCAGCTCGGCCGACTCGTCGAGCACCGCCTGCACGAGCCGGGCGTCCTTGGCGTGCTCGGCGGCGAGCGCGCGGGCTCGCTCGCCGGGCTCGATCGCGTCCAGGCGCCGTACCCTGCCCTCGGCCTTCGACACGACCTTGTGCGCCACGACGAGCACGTCGCCGTCCCCGAGGTCGGCGGGGGCGGCGTGGGCTATGTGCGCGGCTAGGTCGTCGCCGGGCGCGAGCGCGGGCAGCGCGGGCAGGGCAACGCAGGTGAGCTGGGCCACGGCCGGGAGACTAGGCGCGCGGCTGAATTCAGGCCGAGGCCGACGCGACGCGCGTGGCCGACGCGCGTGCCCGCGAGCGGTCGAGCTGGCGCAGCGCGCCGCGCGTCGAGGCTGCTTGGCCGCGGCGCTCGTCGAGCGCGGCCGAGAGATCGGCGAGGTCGTCGGGCGTGTCGACGTCGAACATCAGCGCCGAGATCCGCGCGACCGCGTGCTCGAGCCCGGCGTCGCGGGCCGCGGCCACGTGGCGCTCGAAGCTGCCCGGCCCAAAGCTCGGGGCGATCACGTCGGGCGGTGTGATCAGCAGCGCGTTGGTGCCGGTGCCGTGGCGGTCGGGAACGATCGCCACGGGAGCGTCGAGCTCGAGGAGCGCGACCACGTCGTCGGGTTCGACGAGCGGCGTGTCGCCCGGAACGAGCAGGACGCGCTCGTAGCCGGCTGCCTGCGCGTAGCGGATGCCGATCAGCGCGGCCTCCGACTGCCCCGCCTGTTCGGTGTCGCGCAGCACCTGGACGCGCTCCCCGAGCGCCGCCGACTCGGCGACCCGATCGGATGTGACCACCGCCACGGCGTCGAGTCCCGGCACATGCCGCAGCGAGGTCAGGACGTCGGAGAACATCGCCTGCGCGAGCGCCTGCCGCGAGCCCGCGCCGAGCAGCCCGGCGAGACGCTGCTTCGCCGCGTTGAAGCTCTTGACCGGGAGGATCGCGATCGTTCTCATAGGAGACGGCCGGCGGGTCAGTCGAGACTAGCGCGCATGCGCTTCCGGCCTCGCCTCAGCCCGCGAGCTTCGCCGCAAAGTCGAGGGTGTTCGTCGCAAGCGCAACGCGCTGCTCGAGGCTGCCCATCAGCGTGTCGGTGACGAGGCAATCGATGCCCGCCACCTGCTCGTCGGCCACGATCCCGTCCAGCACGTCCCCATAGGCCTTGGCGATGCCGGCGGCGTTCGTCTCGATGCCGGCGAAGTGGCAGAAGTCGTCCGTCGGGCCCTTGAGCGTGCGCCCGCCCACGAACGGGCTCACCGCGACCACCGGCGCAGCGGCCTCCCGAAGCGCGGCCGAGATGCCCGGCAACGCCAGGATCGGGCCGATCGAGATGACCGGATTCGAGGGGCCGATGACGATCGCGTCAGCCGCCGCGATCGCATCGAGCACCGCGGCGCTCGGACGCGCCACGTCGAGGCCGCGCAGCTCGACCGACTCGACGGGCCCCTCGGCGTGCTCGACGATCATGAACTCCTGAAACGGCAGGGTTCGCCCACGCGCGCCCACCCAGGTCGTGACCGGCTCGTCCGACATCGGCAGCACGCGCGCCCGCGCGCCGAGCGCCGCCGTCACGGCAGCCTGCGCCTCCGTGAGGCTCGCGCCCGCCCGCAGCCGCTCGGTGCGCACCAGGCAGCTCGCCAGGTCGCGGTCGCCGAGGCGGAACCAGTGCGGCGCTCCGGTCGCCTCGAGCGCCTCCATCACCTTCCAGGTGTCGTCGCGCAGGCCCCAACCGCGCTCGTCGATCGCGTCGGCGAGCCAGTAGGTCACGAGGTCGGGATCGGGCGAGACGTGCACGCCGTAGACCTCGACGTCGTCCGCCGTGTTGGCGACGACCGTGAGCTCGGCGGCCACGTCGAGCAGGCCGCGGGCGAGCTTGGCGCCGCCCGTGCCGCCGGAGAGCAGGAGCGTCAGACGCGCTCCTCGGGCCAGCTGTCGACGAAGATGTCGAGCGTCAGGTCCGCGTCCGCCGCCGCGTAGCCGGACAGGTCGGCGACGCCGGCCTCGGCCAGGACCTCATCGTCGATGAAGGTGTTGCCGCTGGTCGCGCGCGGATCGCGCACGAGGATCGCGTGCGCGGCGTCGGCCACGATCTCCGGCGTGCGCGAGCGGGCCATGGCCTCGTCGCCGCCGAGCAGGTTCTGGACGGCGGCGGTGGCGATGATCGTGCGCGGCCAGAGGCAGTTCGCGCCAATCCCGGCCTCGGCCTCGTCGGCCGCGACACCGAGCGTGATGATCGTCATGCCCATCTTCGAGAGCGTGTAGGCGCTGTGGCCGGCGAGCCAGCGCGGGTCGGTCGACAGCGGGGGCGAGAGGGTGAGCACGTGCGCGTGCTCCGACTGGCGCAGGTGCGGGAGGCAGGCGCGCGTGACGACGAACGTGCCGCGCGTGTTGATCGTCTGCATCAGGTCGAAGCGCTTGACCTCGAGGTCGCGCATCGGCGACAGGTTGATCGCGCTCGCGTTGTTGACCACGATGTCGATGCCGCCGAAGCGCTCGACGGCCTGCGCCACGGCGTCGTCAACGGCGACGGCGTCCCGGATGTCGCCCACGATCGGGAGCGCCTCGCCGCCCGCCCCCTGGATCTCCTCGGCGGCGCTGTAGACGGTCCCGGGAAGCCTCGGGTGCGGCTCCGCCGTCTTCGCCATCAGGACGACGCGTGCGCCGTCCTGGGCCGCGCGCTTCGCGATCGCGAGCCCGATGCCGCGGCTGCCTCCGGACATGAAGATGACGCGGCCGTTCAGCGAATCTGCCATGGGACTGCTCCTCTCGCTCAGGCCGCGACGCTCAGGTCGTAGCGGCGCCGAATGCCGTACAGCGTGTATCGCTCGGCCGCCGGGCGGCCGGCGGCGCGCGCCGCGCTCAGAGCATATGCTGCGCCGCCGTGCGACTCGCGGACCGCACAGCCCTCGTGACCGGCGGTGGTTCGGGCATCGGCGCGGCGACCTGCCGGCGCCTGGCGGCCGAGGGAGCGCGCGTGGCCGTGACCGACCTGAACCTGGACGGCGCGCGTTCCGTGGCCGCCGAGATCGACGCCCCCGCCCTCGAGCTGGACGTGCGCTCGACGGACTCGATCGCCTCCGCCGTGTCCGCCGCGGAGTCCGAGCTCGGGCCGCTCGACATCCTCGTGAACAACGCGGGCTACGACGAGTGGGCCTGGTTCACGGACACCGATTGGGAGCTCTGGGACCGCGTCCTTGCGGTCAACCTGCGCGGCGTGATCGCGGTGACACACGCCGTCCTGCCGGGCATGCAGGAGCGCCGGCGGGGCCGGATCGTCAACACCGCGTCCGAGGCGGGGCGGGTCGGCTCGAGCGGCTCGGCGGTCTACTCGGCCGCGAAGGCGGGCGTGATCGGCTTCACCAAGACGATCGCCGTCGAGAACGGGCGCTACGGGATCACCTGCAACGCCGTCGCGCCCGGGCCGATCGAGACGCCGCTGCTGATGGCGGCGCCCGAGCAGCTCGGGGACGTCGGCAAGCGCATCGTCGAGGCGATGATCGGCTCGACCACGATGCGCCGCTTGGGGCATCCCGACGAGGTGGCCGCCGCGATCACCTTCCTGGCGTCGGACGACGCCTCGTACATCACCGGCCAGTCGCTCGGCGTGAGCGGCGGGCTTGCCAGGATCTAGTCATGGTGAAGATCCGCGAGGTCGGCCCGCGCGACGGGTTCCAGAACGAGCCCGAGGTCATCCCGACCGACGACAAGGTGCGGCTCGTCGAGATGCTCGCCCGCACCGGCCTCACGCGGCTCGAGGTCACGAGCTTCGTCCGTGCCGACGTGATCCCGCAGCTCGCGGATGGACCCGAGGTGCTGCGTCGAGCCGCCATTCCCGACGACGTCGCGGTGACCGTGCTGATCCCCAACGAGCGCGGCCTCGACAACGCGCTGCCGCTTCGCGAGCACTTCCAGGAGGTCAACCTCTTCCTGTCCGCGTCCGAGACGCACAACCAGAAGAACGTGAACCGCTCGATCGAGGAGTCGCTGTCCGGGCTCGAGCGGGTTCTCGAGCGGGCGCGCGCCGAGGGGCTCCGATGCGAGGGCGTGATCTCGGTTGCCTTCGGCTGCCCCTACGAGGGCGTCGTGCCGCGCGAGCGCGTGCTCTCGATCGCGCGCCGGCTCGTGGACGCGGGTTGCGAGGAGATCGCCTTCGGCGACACCACCGGCATGGCCAATCCCGTCCAGGTCGAGGAGTTCTTCGACGGGCTCGACATCGGGGCTGGAGCTCACGGCCCACTTCCACAACACGCGCGGGCAGGGGCTCGCCAACGTGGTCAGCGCGCTGCGCGCCGGGGTGCGCTCGTTCGAGAGCTCCTTCGGCGAGCTCGGCGGCTGTCCCGTGCCCGCGGGGGCCACGGGCAACATCGCGAGCGAGGACCTCGTCTCGATGCTGCACGAGATGGGCTACGAGACCGGCGTCGACCTCGAGAAGCTGATCGTGTGCGCACGCGAGGTGCAGCAGGTGCTCGGGCGGCCGCTCGGCAGCCACGTGCTCACCGCCGGCCCGATCGACTGGAAGTCCTCTAGCGCCGCTTGACGCGCTCGCAACGGCCAGGCCTGCCATCGGCAGCGCGGCCGCGGAAATCGCCTTAGCGAGTAGTCCGAGCCCTCGCCCGGGTAGGCCCTGCGGCATGACGACGCCGACGAGGGAACGGCGCGTCGAGGAGGAGGAGGGTCGCACCAACGGCGACGGCCGCTTCGGCCGCGGCGGGACCTACCGCACGCTCGACGAGCAGACCGAGGCCGGACGACTCTCACCCGCCGAGGAGCGCTTCGAGCGCAGGCGCCGGACCGTGGGCCTGTTCCTCGGGCCGCTGCTGTTCGCGCTCGTCCTGCTGATCCCGTTCGACCTCGAGCCCAATCAGCACCGGCTCGCGGCGATCCTCGCGCTGGTCGTCGCCTGGTGGGTCACCGAGGCGATACCGATCCCGGTCACGGCGCTGGTCGGCGTTGCGCTGGTCGCGCTGCTCGAGGCAACGCCACCGCCGACGGAGGACGAGGCGGCGACCGACATCGTCTTCGGCACGTTCGCGGACGACACCGTCTTCCTGTTCATCGGCAGCTTCATCCTCGCCGAGGCGATGGTGGTCCACGGGCTGCACCGGCGGCTCGCCTATCGCGTGCTCTCGCTCAAGAGCGTCGGTGGCTCGACCTATCGGATCATCCTCGCCTTCGGCCTGATCGGCGCGCTCACCTCGCCGGTGATGTCGAACACCGCCGGGGCGGCGATGATGCTGCCGATCGCGCTCGGCGTGATGGGCGTCGTCGGCGGGATGGTCGCGAGCCAGGCCGAGGGCGAGCAGAGGGTCGAGAAGCTCAGGTTCGGCGCCGCGTTGATGCTCGTCATCACCTACGGCATCACCGTCGGCGGCCTGCTGCTGCCGATCGGCAGCCCACCCAACCTGATCGGCCGCGACCTGCTCGAGTCCGAGACCGGCGAGCCGATCACGTTCCTCGAGTGGTTCGCGATGGCGCTCCCCATCGTGATCGTGATGTTCATCGCGGTGATCGTGATCGTGCTGCTCATGAACCGCCCCGAGATCAAGCAGGTCAAGGGCGTCGAGGAGTACGTGGCCGAGGAACGCAAGAAGCTCGGCCCGCTCAGCCGCGGCGAGAAGAACACGCTGCTGGTGCTCGCCTTCGCGCTGATCGGCTGGTTCCTGCCCGGCGTCGTCGGGGTGTTCGCCGGCGACGATTCCGACGCGTACGCGCAGGTCGAGCGAGGCGGCCAACGAGGGCACCGTCGCGTTGATCGCCGTGGCGCTGTTGTTCCTGCTGCCGGTCGACTGGAAGCAGCGCAAGTTCACGATCAACTGGAACCAGGCGGCACAGATCGACTGGGGCACGATCCTGCTCTTCGGCGGCGGCATCGTGCTCGGCGCGATGCTCAGCGAGACCGGGCTAGCCGAGCAGATCGGCACGTCGATCTCGGACGCGCTCGGGGTGTCGAACGTCTTCGGCATCACCGTCGTGATCGTCGTGATCGCCGTGCTGATCTCCGAGACGACGAGCAACACGGCGAGCGCCGCGATCGTGGTCCCGATCGCGATCTCGATCGCCGCGGCGGCGGACGTGAACCCGACGATCCCCGCCCTGGCGGCGATCTTCGCGGCAAACTACGGGTTCATGCTGCCGGTCTCGACGCCGCCGAACGCGATTGTCTACTCCTCCGGGTTGCTGCCGATCACGCGGATGCTGAAGGCGGGTGTCGTCTTCGACATCATCGGCGCGGTGCTGTGCATCGCCGGCGTGACCGTGATGGCGAACCTGGTGGGTCTCGCGTAGGCCTCATCCGCCCCTCACTGCTGGCGGTCGCGGCCGGGACAGTGACCGTGCTGCCCGGGTTCCTCGTGGGCGCGCTCGCCCTGCAGATCCGCGGCGACCTCGATGCGAGCGTCGAGGCGGTGGCCGCCGGCGTCAGCGTGTTCTTCCTGGCGGGCGCTTTCGGCGCCGGGCCGGGCGGCCGGCTCTCGGAGCGCACCGGCGCGCTGCGTGCGATGACGGCCAGCGCGCTCGTGACCTGTGCCTGCCTGCTGCTCGGCGGGCTGGCCGCGAGCTCGCTCGTCGTTCTCTTCGCATGCCTCGTCGTGGCGGGGCTGGCGAACGCCGTCGCGCAGCCCGCGATCAACCTGTTCATGGCGGACCAGGTGCCGCCGGAGCGCCAGGGGCTCGCCTTCGGGATCAAGCAGTCGGCGATCCCGGCGGCGGTGCTGATCAGCGGGCTCGCGCTGCCGGTGCTGGCGATCCCGCTCGGCTGGCGCGCCACGTTCGTGATCTGCGCGCTCGCGCCGCTCGCGGTGGCGCTCCTGCTCGCCCGTCAGGGGGCCTCGCTGCGTCCGGTACCGGAGCGTGAGCGGCCGCCGCGCCCTTCGCGTGCGCTGATCCTGATTGCGCTGGGGGCGGCGCTCGGCAGCTCGGCGCCCTGCGCGCTGAGCGCCTACCTGGTCGCCTCGGCGGTCGACGTGGGGATCGGCGAGGGCATGGCGGGGATCCTGGCCGCGGGCGGCAGCGCCGTGTCGCTCGGCGGTGCGGCTGGCCGTCGGCGTGCGAGCGGATCGCCGCCTCGACTACGGCTTCCGCGTGGTGGTGATCCTGCTCGCGTTCGGATCCGTGGGCTTCGCCCTGCTCGCCGCGGGGGCGCCCCTGCCGTTCGCCGTGGGCGCGGTGCTGGCGTTCGCGCTCGGCTGGGGCTGGCCCGGCATCTTCAACATGGCGATCGTGCATCTGCACCGGGACTCGCCGGGCGCGGCCACGGGCGTCAGCCAGACCGGGATCTACATCGGGGCCGGGGGAGGGCCGGCCGCTTTCGGCGCCCTCTACTCGATGAGCGGCTACACGGTGGCCTGGCTCGTGACCGCCGCCGTGGCCCTGAGTGCGGCTCTTGTGATGGCCCTGGCGGGTCGCCAGGTGGCGCTCAGCCGGTCCTGATCACGCCCTCCGACTTTTTCGGTCCCTTGTCAGGTGTAGGACCTTTCACGTTGGGGTACTAACCCAAATAGCCGCCGAGGCCGGTTTTCGGCACATATGGGTTCCCCCGACCCAGCCTCGGCATCAATGCGCCTCGAGCTCGGACACCAGACCGGGCTCGAGTCGTTTCTGGGCCCTTATCTGAACTGAGGCGGGCGCTTCTCGAAGAAGGCGCGCGCGCCCTCGGCGAAGTCCTCGCTCGCGGCGAGTTGCTCCTGGGCGGAGACCTCCATCTCGAGCGTCGCGGACAGCGCCGGCTTGGCGGCGGCGTCGAGCACGCGCTTCGCGAGCCCCACCGCGCGCGGCGCGCAGGCGAGCAGCTCCTCCGCGAACTTGCCCGTGACCTCGTCGAGCGATTCGGCGGGGGCGATCCGGTTCGCGAAGCCGATCCGGTGGGCCTCCTTGCCGTCGATCACCTTGCCGGTGAGGATCAGCTCCTTGGCGTTGCCGAGCCCGACCACCGCGGGCAGCCGCGAACAGCCGCCGACGTCCGGCAGCAGCCCGATCCGGACCTCCATGATCCCGGCCACCGCGTCCTCCGCCATCGTGCGGAAGTCGCAGGCGAGGGCGAGCTCGAAGGCGCCGCCGAGCGCCGCGCCGTGGATCTGGCAGATGGTCGGCTTCGGCATCTCCTCGAGCAGGTTCCACCAGGCGAGCAGGGGTCGCCGGAACGTGCGCAGGCTGCCCGGGTTCTCAGACAGGTCGCGGAGGTCGGCGAGGTCCATTCCAGACGAGAACATCGGGCCCTCGCCGCGCAGCACGAGCACGCGCACCGAGTCGTCGGCCGCGGTCTCCTCGAGCGCGGCGCCGAGCTCGCGGATGACCTCGCCGCTGAGCGCGTTGCGCTTCTCCGGCCGGTTCAGGATGACGTGGCGAACCCCGTCGCGGTCCTCTGTCAGCACAAGTCCCATGGTGCGCGTGACCCTACCGGGAGCGACGTTGCAGCTTGGAGGAGTGCACCCGGCACAGGCGAAGCGAGCTCGTATGCAAGCCACCGGTCCCGATCAGACCCAGCTCGCCCCGCGCCCGATCGTGGCGGCGCTGATCGGCGCCGAGGCGGGAGCGGCGGTTGGCCTCGTCGTGCTCGGCGGGACGGTGTTCGCGCCGCTCGGGCTGGCGGTGGCCGGCGCCGTGGCGGGCCCGCTCGCGCTGGCCGGCGGAATTCGTGTCCAGCGCGCGCTCGTGCGGAGGGGGATCCGCCAGCAGCTGCGCGAGAGCCACGCGGCCCCCGACGGCCAGGCCTAGGCCGCCAGCCGGTAGCCCATCCCACGCACCGTCTCGATCGAGTCGGGGCCGAGCTTCTTGCGCAGGTAGCCGACGTACACGTCGAGGCCCGGCGCCGCCGCTCCGCAGGCCTCCGCTCGGCGCGGTCGCGGCGCTCGGCTCGCTTGGGCTCACCGCGCTCGTCCGCGGCGCCGATCTCGATCGGCGCGACCTCGGGTCTCTTCTCGGAAGTCAGCAGGACTGTCATGGCGGCCACCGCCGCCGCGCCGGCGGTGAGCGCAGCGACGAGACCGGCGGTCAGCGCCCGTCGCGAGCCGGCGCGGCGGCGAGGCTCGCTCATGAGAGCGTTCTCATGTTGATCCTCGCCTGCGCGGCCCACGGCGCGACGATCCGCCGATCGGGTGAGGACTTTATGAGAGTCCCGTGAGAGGTCTCTCATCGTCAGCTCAGCGTGAGCGCGCGATGAGAGAGCTCACATGTCCCCGCGTAGACTCGAATCGGTGACCGTTTCGGGATGACAGCCGCCAAGCCGAAGCCTGCGCCCTACCGCTGGGTGGTACTCGCGGTCGGGGCGGGAGCGACGGCTGCGCTGTCCGCGGTGCAGGGTGGATTGCCGGCGCTCGGCCCCGCGATCCAGAGCACTTTCGGGCTCACGCTCATCGAGGTCACGGCCGTCTTCAGCTCGTTCGGGCTCGGCACGGTCGCGACGCTGCTCGCCTGGGGCGTGCTGGCCGACCGGGTGGGGGAGCGGCCGGTGATCGTCGTCGGCCTCGGCTCGGCGTCGCTCGTGGTGGCGGGCGTGGCCGCATCGGACGGGTACGGCGCTCTGCTCGGCGGCGTGGCCCTCGCAGGCGCGCTCGGCGCGGCCGGGATCGCCGCCAGCGGGCGTGCCGTCTTCAACTGGTTCCCGCGCGACGAGCGCGGCCTCGCGCTCGGGCTCAGACAGACCGCGGTGCCGGTGGGCGCCGCCGCCGCGTCCTTCTCGCTGCCGCCGCTGGCAGCCGGCGCCGGCCTCGACGCCGCCCTGTACGCGCTGGCGGGCGGGCTGCTCCTCGCCGCCGTCGCCGCGGCAATCTGGCTGCGTGAGGGCCCGCGTGTCGAGTCGGCCGCGCCGCCCGCGCCGGACGCCGTCCGCGACCCGCGCATCTGGCGGCTCAGTGCCGCCTCGTCGCTGATGATCATCGGCCAGGTGGGCGTGACCTCGCTGCTCGTCCTCTACCTGTACGACGAGCGCGGCTGGTCGGCCGCAGCGGCCGCCGTCGCGCTCGGGACGACGCAGCTGGGCGCCGCGCTCGCCCGCGTCGCCGCCGGGCGCTGGTCCGACCTGCGCGGCGAGCGCATCGAGCCCTTCCGCCGGCTCGCCACCGCCGCCGGACTGCTGCTGCTGGCGGCGACGGCGCTGTCGCCGGCGCCCGCGGCGATCGCGGTGCCGGTGCTGATGGTCGGCGGCATCGCCGCGATGAGCTGGAACGGGCTGTCGTTCACGGCCGCGGCGGAGATCTCCGGACGGCGCCAGGCCGGCAAGGCGATGGGCATCCAGAACACCGCCATGCGCATTGTCGCTGCCGGCGTGCCGGTGGCGCTCGGCGCGCTCGCATCCGAGGTCTCCTGGGCGATGGCCTTCGCGGTCATGGGCGTGACGCCGCTGCTTGCGCGCGCGCTGCTCGAGCCGCTCGTCGAGGACGAGCGCCGCCGCGGGCGGGAGCGCTCGGCGCGTCTGCAGTCCGCTCTCGCGAAGCCCTAGGGTTACTCGCCGATGCGTGAGGGAGATCTGCTCTGGGAGCCGCGCGGACCGTCCAAGCTCTCGGCCTTCATCGAGGAGCGCGGCTTCTCCGACTACCACGAGCTGTGGCGCTGGTCGGTCGAGGATCTGGAGGGCTTCTGGGGCGCGATCTGGGAGCGCTACGAGGTCGGGCCGCCACCCGCGCGGGTGCTCGGCGATGACCGCATGCCGGGGGCCGAGTGGTTCCCGGGCACGCGCCTGAACTACGCGGAGCAGCTGTTTCGGCGCGCGCGCCCCGGCGCGACGGCGATCCTGCACGCGACTGAGTCGAGCCCGCTCGCCGAGATGTCCTGGGACGAGCTCCGCGAGCAGACCGCGCGCTGTGCCGCCGGCCTGCGCGGGCTGGGCGTCGAGCGCGGTGACCGCGTGGCGGCCTACATGCCGAACGTCCCCGAGACGGTGGTGGCCTTCCTCGCCTGCGCGAGCATCGGCGCCGTCTGGTCTAGCTGCGCGCCCGAGTTCGGGGTGCCCACCGTCGTCGACCGCTTCAAGCAGATCGAGCCGCGGGTGCTGCTGGCAACCGAGGGCTATCGCTACGGCGGCAAGGACTTCGACCGCCGCGACCGCGTGCGCGAGATCGAGGCCGCCATTCCCTCGCTCGAGCACACCGTGCTCGTCCCGTCCGGCTGGGACGAGCTGCTCGCCGAGCCGGCAGAGCTCGAGTTCGAGCAACTGCCCTTCGACCACCCGCTGTGGGTGCTCTACTCGTCCGGTACCACCGGTCTGCCCAAGGCGATCGTGCAGGGCCAGGGCGGCATCCTGCTCGAGCACCTGAAGAAGGCGAACCTGCACTCGGACCTGTCCGAGCGCGACCGCTTCTTCTGGTTCACGACGACTGGCTGGATGATGTGGAACTTCCTCGTCGGCGGTCTGCTCTCGGGTGCGGCGATCGTGCTCTACGACGGCCAGCCCGACCCGGAGGGGCTGTGGAAGCTCGCCGCCGAGGCGGACGTCACCAGCTTCGGGACGAGCGCGGGCTTCATCACGGCGTGCATGAAGGCGGGCATCGAGCCGGCCAGGCCCCCCGGGCTGCGCGCGATCGGGTCGACCGGGTCGCCGCTGCCCGTCGAGGGCTTCGAGTGGGTCTACCGCCACTTCCCGGAGGCCTGGCTGTTCTCGACGAGCGGCGGCACCGACCTGTGTACCGCCTTCGTCGGCGCTGTGCCCTGCCTGCCGGTGTATGCCGGCGAGCTTCAGGCCCGCTGCCTGGGTGCGTCGGTCGAGGCCTGGAGCGAGGCCGGCGAGCCGCTCGTCGATCAGGTCGGCGAGCTCGTGATCACCCGGCCGATGCCGTCGATGCCGCTCTACTTCTGGAACGACCCCGGGGGCGAGCGCTACCGCCAGAGCTACTTCGAGATGTTCCCGGGCATCTGGCGCCACGGCGACTGGATCAAGATCACGAGCCGCGGCAGCGCCGTGATCTATGGCCGCTCGGACTCGACGATCAACCGCGGCGGCGTGCGCATGGGCACGAGCGAGATCTACAGCGCCGTCGAGGGGACGCCCGAGGTGCTCGACTCACTGGTCGTCGACGTCGACGAGCAGATGCTCCTGTTCGTGGTGCTGCGCGAGGGTGCCGAGCTCGACGACGAGCTGCGCGCGACGATTCGCCGGCGCGTGCGCGAGTACTGCTCGCCCAGGCACGTGCCGGACTCGATCGAGCTGATTGCCGAGGTGCCGCGCACGCTCTCGAACAAGAAGCTCGAGGTCCCGGTGAAGAAGATCCTGCTCGGGGCCGATCCCGCCAGCGCGGCGAGCCGTGACTCGCTGGCCAACCCGGCGGCGCTCGACTGGTTCGCCGAGCGGGCGGCGCAGATCAGCGCTCGCTGAGCGCCTCCAGGCCGACCAGCGCCGGGCCGACCTCCGCGTCGAGCCGCGCGATCAGATCGAGGCAGAAGGCCTCCGCCGCATTCAGGGCGTCCTCGTCGAGCCTGCGCGAGGCGGAGCCGTGCTCGTCGCGGCAGCTGATCGTGATCGCCGCGATGCCCGCAGAGCGGGCGGCGTAGCCGTCGCTCGGCACCCTGTTCGCGAACGGGAGCGCCGCGTCGTGCTCGCGGCAGAGGCGCACCAGCTGCGGGTGGCAGCGAAGTGAGGGGAAGGCGCCCTCGCGACGGGCGTAGCGCGGTGTGCCGTCGCCGACCTCGTCGAGGTTCAGCACAACGGTGCGTTCGCGATCGAGCTCGTCGCGGTGCGCGCGCACGAACGCGCGCATGCCCTGGGCGAGCGCCTTCTGCGAGCCGGTGAGCAGCACGTGCACGCCGAACAGCTCGGGAGCGGCGCGCTCGGCGAGCCGGAGGGCGAGGGCGACGCCCGAGGCGTTGTCGTTCTCACCCTGCTGCACCGGCGACATGGCCATGTCGAGCAGCAGCGGGATCGCCAGGATCAGGGCGACCGTCGGGACGAACTGGACGACGCTCAACCAGGTCTCCTCGACTCCGGCGAGCCGGACGAGGCAGCAGACCAGCACGAGCACGAGCGACCAGAAGAAGGGGGTGAGGGGGCCGATCGCCCTCAGGCGCCGGCGCCAGGCATCGCGGCGCGCGAGCCCGCCGCGGCCGCTGTCGAGGTGGGCCACGAGCAGCAGCGAGCCGGGGGCGAGCCGGTCACCCCACGAGATCACGTTCTGCGACGCGCGCCGCCCGAGCAGCCGCCGCGTCGTCACGAGCGTGCCGCTCACGTCGAGCAGGGTCAGCAGGACGGCAACCAGCACGAGCGCGGCACCGGGCACCGGGAACTCGACTGACAGGGCGCTGCCGACGATCGCAAGCGCGGCGTGGATCGCGTACGCGAGCTGCCACGCCGGCCAGGACCTGAACGACTCGAGCTCCGCCTCCCGTCCGAGTCCACGCAGGCGGCCGGCCAGATGGCGGGCGGCGCGGCGCTCGGCGTCGGAGCCAGGCGCCCGTGCGCCGAAGCCGTCGACGAGCGCCTCGGCCTCGGCGAACGTGTCGATCGTCATCGCTCGGCGCGAGGATAATCGCCGCCGTGGAGCACGCGCCGCAGAACGTGATGACCGACGGACAGGAGGTCGCGCGCTTCCGGGATCGCTGCAGCGAGCTCATGGCGGCGCTGCTCGACGAGCTGGCGCGGACCCCCGACCGGCCGCGCACCTTCCCGGATGTCGAGGGTTCGCTCAGCTGGCCGCGGCGGCGGATCGCGTCGGTGCTCGGCGGTGTCTTCCACCTGCGTCAGACCGAGTTCGCCGGGCGTCGGCCGTACCACTTCCTGGGCTCACGCGAGTCGAGCTCGGGGCGCTGGGAGATCTGGGTCGACGCGGCCCAGGCGCGTGCGCTGCGCCGGGCCGCTGCGAATCAGCTCGTGTGACCGAGGATCGCCGGGACGACGACGTCCCAGGTGTGGGGCGGGAAGTACTCGTGTCCAGTCGCCTCCAGCGGCAGGAGCTCGGCGCCTGGGATCTCCTCAGCCAGCGCCAGCGCATGGCCGTACGGAAAGAGCGGGTCCTCATTGCCGTGGATGACGAGCGTCGGGACGGCGATGGCTCCGAGGCGCTCCCGCCAGGGCTCGCCGGCGGCTTGGGAGAAGGCGCTGGCGAGGCCCCACTCGAGGTTGGTGCTGCGGTCCACGACGCGGCCCGCCAGCTCGCGCATTGCGCTCTCGTCGAAGTGCCACGAGAGCGCCGCGAAGGGTCGCTCGGCCTCGACGAGGTAGTCGATCACGGCCTCGCGGTCGGACCAGTCGGGCTCAGGCGGCTCGTTCGCGAACAGCTGCGGGGCGGGGTCCGGCAGGTCCGGGTTGGGAGGGCCGGGGCCGCCGGGCGTGGAGGACGCGAGTGTCAGCGTGGCAACCCGCTCTGGGTGGTCGAGCGCGAGCAGCTGACCGATGCCGCCTCCAGCCGACATACCGACGATGTGGGCACGCTCGACACCGAGCGCGTCGAGCAGGCCGACGGCGTCCTCGACCAGGTCGCGCATCTCGTACTTCGTGGTGCCCGGCTCGTATGTGACTGAGCGGCCCGCGTCGCGCAGGTCGTAGCGGATCACGAAGCGGCCGCCGTCCGCCAGCAGCCTGCAGAGCTTCTCGTCCCACGAGAGCAGCGAGCTGCCTGCGCCGTGGATCAGCATGATCGCGGGATCGGCGACGTCGCCGAAGGTCTCCACGCAGAGATCGACGCCGTTTGCCTGAACGATGTGTTCGCCTGGCGAGTTCAGTACGGCGGGTGGGACTCGAACCCACACGCCCTTTCGGGCAGCGGTTTTTGAGACCGCCCTGTATGCCAATTCCAGCACCGCCGCTTGTCTGCGGAAGGATAGGTGCGTCTCAGTCAGGCGGGCTGAGCAGTCGGCTCGTCCGGCGCCACCTCGACCTCGACGTTCCACTGCTGCTGGAACCCGCGCATCGCGAAGGCGATCAGGAGCAGCTGCACCGGCACGATGATCGCCGTCAACAAGCCCAGCATCGAGGGGTCGAGCCCGGGATCGTCGAAGCCGGCCTTGTCGCGCTCGAACCAGGCAGGCGCCGCGACGGCGGCGACGACCGCGAACAGAATCGCGAGCGCGGCGGCCACCGGCAGCACGCCGCGGTTCCAGCGCCCGACGTAGAAGGCCATCACGAGGTACACGATGATGTAGCCGATCGCGATGATCTGGGCGCCCTGAAGCTCCGACCAGCCGCCGGCGGTGACCACGAAGATCAGCAGCGCGCTGACCACCAGCAGCAGCACGACGATCGCCCTGGTGGCCTTCGATTCGGCCTTGTCCCGGTTGGGACGAACGACAACCGTGTCGGCCATCGCAGACACCCTAACCCGTGAGCGCCCGGATTGCGCCGACCGAGGCCCGGGACGCGGGTCTAGAATCGAGCGCCCGCGCGGGCGTGCTGGAACCAGGTAGACAGGCCAGGTTTAGGTCCTGGTGCTCGAAAGAGCGTGGGGGTTCGATTCCCTCCGCCCGCATCTGGAGCCTTAGCCGTAGTGTTTTGGGAAGGCTCTGCGAGAGAGCGACGTTCATTCGCACGAACGTTAGATTGTTGTCCCATGAGCGCGGACACATGCGACCTGCTCTGTCTCGACTTGGTGAAGGGCGAGCGGATTCGCCACGACCAGCCCGACGCCGAGGCGTTGAAGCGAGCAGCCGCTGGCGCCAAGGCCCTGGGCGAGCCGACGCGGCTGGCGATCGCCGTCGCGTTACGGGCGGGCGACGAGCTGTGCGTTTGCGATCTGGGCTGGGTCGTCGAGCGCTCCGAGAAGCTCGTCTCGCATCACGTGCGCGCCCTGCGGGCCGCCGGCGTCGTGGAGTCGCGGCGCGAGGGCAAGATGGTGATGTACTCGCTCACGCGGTCCGGCCGTGCCCTGCTCGACGCGGCAATGCCGATCGCGACCGGGGTCGTTGCGTGAGCGCTTCGCAGCCGGCGCCCCCCGAGGTTCTGCCGGCACCGGTCTTCGACGCCGATCGCTATGTGCGGCTTGCCGGCCGGGTGAAGCTGCTGTCCTGGCTGTCGCTTGCGTGGATGACAGTTGAGGGCGCCGTAGCGATCGTGGCCGGGTCGATCGCGGGCTCGATCGCACTGATCGGTTTCGGGCTCGACTCCGTGATTGAGGGCGTCGCAAGCGTGATCATCATCTGGCGCTTCACGGGCCACCGGGTGTTCTCACAGCGTGCCGAAGAGCGCGCCCAGAAGCTGGTCGCGTTGCAGTTCTTCGTGCTCGCGCCCTACGTCGGCTTCGAATCTGTCAAAGCGCTCGTCGCCGGCGAGCACGCGGATGTGAGCTGGGTAGGCATCGGGCTCGCAATCGGGTCGCTGATCGTGATGCCGCTGCTTGGTATCGCCAAGACTCGCTTGGCCGAGCAGCTTGGATCCGCCGCCACCAAGGGCGAGGGCCGCCAGAACATGCTGTGCGCCTACCTCGCCGGCGCCTTGCTCGTAGGCCTGCTCGGCAACGCAGTCCTGGGTGCCTGGTGGCTGGACCCCGCGGTTGGCCTGCTGATCACCGCGGTGGCCGTCAAGGAAGGCGTCGAGGCCTGGCGCGGCGAGGGCTGCTGCACCTCATCGCCGCTCGACGGCGTCGAGAACGACAGCGACTGCGAATCCGGCTGCTGCGCCGACGTCAGCGACTTCCCGACGACGCCCGCTAAGACTCTCTCTCGTACGGTCTGACGGTCGTAGGCGGTCCGCTCACCTGGTCCGTGGTCTGCCAGCGTCGGTGACGACGAGGTGGAGCCCGTCGGGCGGTAGCGAGTCGCGCTCGGTGAAGAGCCCGCAGACGTCCAGGCTCTCGCAGCCGCAGCTGCTCGCGGTTTCAAGCCAGCGCCGCACGATCTCTGCTCGCTCGATGAGTTCCTGTACTTCTGGCAGCTTTCGCTCCGCCAGTTCCTGCAAATGAGCGCTGGCGGCCTCGCCCGCGTCGGTGGCGGAGAGCAGCACGCGGATGTCGCCGAGCGAGAAGCCGGCCCGCTTGGCCACGTCGATCACGCCGAGGCGGGTCAGGGTCTCCTCGGAGAAGCGCCGTTGGCCTGCGACGCGGACGGCCTGGGGAAGCAGCCCCTGCGACTCGTAGTAGCGGATCGCCGAGACGTTCAGTCCCGCCCGTTCCGCGACTTGCCCGATCGTGAGTTTGACCTCGTCCATGAAGTGCTTGACCTAAACCCGGGTTGAGGGTGAACAGTAGCGTCCGACCCCGCCCATGGAGACGACTGAGATGACCCCAGATTCGCCTATCGCCTGCTCTTTGAACGCGTCAGAGCTGGGTGCACGACTGGACGAGATTGGTGCGGTCGGACGAGACGCTCTGCTCTCGACCGAAGGGGACGGAACCACGCGCTTCCGGGCTGACGAGACCACCCGCGAACGACTCGAAGCGATCATCGCCGCGGAGGCGAGCTGCTGCTCGTTCCTTCGCTTCAAGCTGACCGACGAAGGGGACACGCTCGCGCTCACGATCACAGCCCCGGCGGGCGCCGAGCCGGTCGCGCACGACCTCACCGCGGCGTTCGCCCGCCAGGCAGAGGTGGCCTGATGCCCGACGGCGCCGCCACCGGCCGCACCGGCAGCTTGTTCGGGATCGCTGGGGTGATCATGGCGCTCTGCTGCCTCGCCGGCCCAGCCGTGCTGAGCGCTGTCGCCGGCACTGCGATCGGCAGCTGGTTCGGCCTCGTCGCGGCGGGTAATCGTCGCGCTCGCCGCCGCCGCACTGTTGCGCTACCGACGCACCAGCAACAAGGGGTGCTGAGCCCACCGGGGCCCGCCGTGGATCGCAAGTCCACCGTGCAGCGCCTCGTCAAAGAGGCAGTCAATGGCGGTCGCTACGACCTCATCGACGACCTCTCTACACCGGACGCAGCCCCGGCGGCCCGTGAGTGGTTCGGATCGTTCCGGCGCTCATTTCCCGACCTCGAGATGAAGCTCGAACAGCTCGTTGCCGACGGCGACACCGTGGTTGGGCGCTTCTCCTGCTCCGCCACCCACCTTGGCGACTGGCGCGGACACGCTCCGACCGGGCGACGCTTCGAAGCGATCGCCGAGGTCTATTTCTTCAGCTTCGCCGGTGAGCGCATCGTCTCGTTCTGGCGAGTGGAAGACACGCTCGACCGGTTCATCCAACTCGGACTCGACCCGGCAGGCCCGTGACCGGCCGCTCGATCGCGCTCTTCATCGCGGCCGCGCTCGCTGAAATCGGCGGCGCGTACCTGGGGCATGGCTTTCGACAGCTTCCGGCCCGACCGCTACGACCTGGCCGGCGCGGCAATCTGCCTGGTGGGCGTCGCAGTGATCATGTACGCACCGCGCTAGGCCGACCACTAGCGCCCTACCAAAGCGCGTCCATATGCAGCGGAAGCTGCCGGCCCTAGGCGGCGGATCGAGGCAGCCACGTACAGAATCCCGCTGAGGGCATGTACAAGGGGCGACGGGAGCCACTGGCCAAGTCGCTCCCTTGGCTACCCCAAACTCTCCCATCTGGGAGCACCTCCTAGAATCGACCAGCCACGGGGCAGTGGCCAAATTGGCAAGGCACCGGTCTCCAAAACCGGCGATTCCAGGTTCGAGTCCTGGCTGCCCCGCTTCTCGAACGGCGTTAGGTTCTCCGCACGCGACCTCGGAGGGGAGCCAGTGGCCTCAGTAGAAACCGTCAACGGGCCGATCGACGTCGAGCAGCTCGGCAGGACCCTGATCCACGAGCACTTCCGGACTCACGACGAGGCCATGCGCTTCCAGTTCCCTCACCTCTATGACGACGAGGGGGAGTGGGACGCCGCGATCTCAGACGCCCGCGCGGTCAAAGGCCACGGGATCGCCACGGTCGTCGAGCCGAGCGCCATGTTCCTCCACCGCGACGCCGCCTTCAGCAAGCGAGTCGCGGACGAGAGCGACCTTCAGGTCGTTCTGGCAACGGGGATCTACACGTACGACCATCTGCCGCAGGCTCTGCTCAGCCGCAACGAGGACCAGCTGGCCGACATCTTCGTCCACGAGATCGAGAACGGGATTCAGGGGACCGGCATCAAGGCCGCCTTCATCAAGTGCGCCGCCGACGAGCCGGGGCTGACGCCGAACGTGGAGAAGGTGCACCGCGCGGCCGCACGCGCCTCGCTCCGCACCGGCAAGCCGATCATGGCCCACTCCCGCCCGGCCAGCGGAACGGGGCCCGAGCAGATGCGCATCTTCGCCGACGAGGGCGTCGAGCCGGCCAAGGTCCAGGTGGCCCATACCGGCGACACCGACGACCTCGACTACATCGAGGGGCTGCTAAAGACCGGGTGCTACATCGGGCTCGACCGCTACGGGATCGACATCTACCTCCCGACGGAGCCGCGACAGAAGACGACACTCGCCCTGCTCGAGCGCGGCTACGCCGACCGCATGTTCATCTCACAGGACTTCTGCTCGACGATCGACTGGTTCCCGCGCGAGATACAGGAGTACCTGAAGGCGAACGAGGTGCCGGACTGGTCCATGACATTCCTGTTCGAGAAGGTCATCCCGGAGCTGAGGGAGCGGGGGATGACCGACGAGCAACTCGACCAGATGATGGTCGAGAACCCGAAGCGCTGGCTAGGATCCTGACTGCCTGAAGGCGCTCGCGGGCGTGGTGTAATGGCTGCACAAGAGCCTTCCAAGCTCTTAGTACGGGTTCGATCCCCGTCGCCCGCTCCTCAATCGAGCAGATGCCCGACTGGAAGAAGAAGAACCTCGACGAGCTCCGTGATGTGAGCCCGCCGGATGTGCGGATGCAGTGGCGCTTCGCGAGGGATGCTCTGCAATCGCCGGAGCTCGGCGTGAGCCGCTTCACCTACGAGCCGGGTGCGCGCATGCCTTGGGGTCATCGGCATCGTGTGCAGGAGGAGGCCTATGTCGTGGTCGCCGGCTCCGGTCGGGCCAAGCTCGATGACGAGATCATCGAGCTCTCGGTGTGGGATGTGCTGCGCGTCGCCCCTTCGGTGGTCCGCTCGTTCGAGGCCGGCCCGGAAGGTCTCGACGTGATCTGCATCGGGGGCCGCAAGCCTGAGGGACGCGACAGCGAGCGGTTCGAGGAGTTCTGGAAATAGCCAGACCCCGGTCCGCACATGAGGGTCGGATGGAGCCGTGCCGGCTCGACGTGGAATCCTGCATTGACCAGCGCAAGCAATCCGAGGGAGACCGAGATGGGCGAGCCGCAGGACATCGAGGAGACGGGCGCAAGCACGCTCAGCGACGAGGAGATCGAGACGGTTCGGGTCGGCGCGACAGCTGCGCCCGTTGCATCCACAGCTGACGACGGCGACGACAGCGGCGACACGGGCGACGACAGCGGCGACGTCAGCGACACGAGCGACACCGGGGACGACTCAGGCGACTCGACCGACACCGGTGACGACAGCGCCCCAAGCGCCTAGTCGCGGTCAGGGCGAGCGGGGCGCCGCCGCTGACGCGCTCGCGCTGACGCTCGACCCGGTCGGCGAGGCGAGCTTCTTCGAGGAGCACTGGGAGCGGCAACCGCTCGTCATCCAGCGTGGGGAGGGCGAGCGCTTCGTGGAGCTGCTCGACGTCGCGGGCATCGAGCGGCTCGTCTGCGAGACCGGGATCCGGATGCCGGGCTTCCGGCTGGTGAAGGACGGCACGCCGCTTCCGCCCAGCGACTACACCGACGAGATCCCCTGGCGTCCTGGCAGCTTCTCCCAGATCGCGTCGGTGGAGCGGGTGGCCGTCGAGTACGCGGCGGGCGCGACGCTCGTCCTGCAGGCCCTGCACCTGTGGCGCCCGGCGGTCGCCCTCTACTGCCGCGGGCTCGAGATGCGCCTCGGCTTTCCCGTGCAGGCGAACGCGTACCTCACACCGCCCGCTGCGCAGGGGTTCGCCGTGCATCACGACACGCACGACGTGCTCGTGCTCCAGGTCGCAGGTCGTAAGCGCTGGCGCCTTTACGAGCCGCGCCTCGAGCTGCCGCTCAAGGACCAGCGCTGGTCAGGGGATCTCGGCGACGTCGGCGCGCCGATCGACGACATCACGCTCGAGGCGGGGGACACCCTCTACGTCCCGCGCGGCTGGCCTCACGAGGCCGAGACCTCACGTGAGGAGGCGCTCCATCTCACGATCGGGCTGCATCCGCCCACGCGCATGGACGCGCTACGCGCGGCGCTCGAGGGCTGCGCGAACGACGTCGAGTTCCGGCGCAACCTCGGCGCCGATGGCGAGCTGCCCGATCACCTCGTCGAGCGCCTGGCGGGCCGGCTCCGGCCGGACGAGGTCGCTCGCCGCGCGCGACGGCGCTTCGTAACCGGACGCCGACCCATCCTCCACGACCAGTTCACCCAGCTGCGGGCGCTCGAGCGACTGTCCGTCGACTCGCCGCTGGAGCGACGACCGACCGTCATCTTCGAGGTCGAGCGCGCCGCGACCGGCGTCGTCATCGTCTTCGAGGGCAAGGAGCTGCGCCTCCCCGCCAAGGCGGCGCCGGCCGTGGATGCCCTGGCCGACAGCGCCGGTCCCATCAGCGCCGCGGAGCTCCCCGGCCCGCTCGATGAGGACGGCCGCCTGGTGCTCATCCGCCGGCTCGTGCGTGAGGGCTTCCTTCGCATGCTCGGCTGAGGTCCGCCGCGCGGCTATGATGCACGCCTGCAGCACCCCGGGGCGTGGCGCAGTTTGGTAGCGCATTCGGCTGGGGGCCGAAAGGTCGCTGGTTCAAATCCAGTCGCCCCGACCTCACGAAACCGCCGCAACTGCGGCGGTTTCTCTTTGAACGGGCGGACCGCGATACGCGTCGCGGGGTCCAAATGGGGTCCAAATTCTGTTCGAACTGGTCGAAACGGCTGAGGTGGGGCAGCCTGAGTCCGATCCCGTCTCGTTATGGAGGCCGACGCGCATTAGGGGCGAGCCACTCGGTCGGCAGGCTGCTGCTAGGCGTGACGGCTCATCCGCTTGATCGGCGATCTTCTAAGCCGCGGGTCCCAGGTTCGAATCCTGCCCGGGGCACCTGCCACAAACGGCACCCTGATGAAAATCGCTGCAAAACGTCAATAACTGCGATCTGTCCGCATCCACCGAGCTATGCGAAAGGATGCAAGGCGATGCACCTCTGCTCGCGTTGGAGGTCGCATATTGGTCGCATCGGGGCGCTCGTCAATCTGGTGAGCGGATGCTGTTGCGCTGTCCCTCCTCGCGCGAAACGACAGCGGGGTCCCACCCGCCCGGTCAACGCTCAGGGCGCGCAACGCGGCTGGACGGGCTGTTCGAGTTGCCACCAGCCATCTGCTCCGTCGGCGGGGACAGCCTGTGGATCGCGAAGGAACGTTTCGCGGCGAACACCTTCGAGCACATGAAAACGCGCCGTGTCAGCGTTTGAGAAGGGAGCCAGCAGACCCACCATCCGGCTTGCGTACGCGCGGGCTGCCTTCGCGCCATCCCACTCGTAGACGCCGCGGTATATACCCGTGGCGACGTCGTCGGCCCAGAGCTTCGAGCGAAACCCTGGGAAACCGGCGAATAACGGCGTGTGCAGCACGCACTCGCGGCGAAAGGCAGTGTGCGCCCAGCGGTTGGTCCCTAACGCGGCGAGCCGAAACTGGATCACGAGCAGCCGGCCTCATGATCGCTCGGTTCTGCTCGTGTAGTACACCGCGAGCGTGTCGTGGACCTGCGCCTTGACGTGGGTCGAGAGCCACCAGCTCTTGAGGAGTCGCTCCGCCTCCTCCGCAGGATGCTCGGCACGTTCACGCAGGACCTCCGGCGTGCCATTCATTGCAGATTCCTCCGGTTCTCGGACTGGTCGCTAGGGGGTGCTGAGCCGACCCATTGCATCGCTCCGCGGATGCTCCAGCAACCGGTCTGTCTGCTCTCGTTGTGGGGGACCGAGGCCGCAGGCTGGCCATCGCGACCTGTTTGCCCCCGTCGCGAGCGGTTTTCAGCTAGCCGTCGGGGGATGCGAGCGTTCGCGTGCCCAGGACCTTCGCGTTGGAACGATCCTGCGAGCCGGGGTCAAGTTCCCCGGCGATCGCGTCGGCCCATTCTCGAATGGCTTCCCAGTCGCGCAGATCTCGGTGCTCCGGTGGGCAGCCGTTCACCATCGCGCGCTCCATGAAGTTCGCTGGGTCGACAGGCAGGCGGCCCCCGAACACCACGTGCTCGCGGGCGCCGAGTCGTTCGGCCTGAGCGACGATCTTCCCGGGCTCAGACCAGCGCGGATCCGGCTTCTCACCGCAGGGGCCCGAGCTGAAGATCCACAGCGGCCGCACCGCGAGTGCCCTGGCATTTCGCTTCAAAAAGCGGCGCGCCTCGGAGCGCCAGCGCTTCATGTAGACGGCGCTGCCGACGACGACGGCGTCGTAGTCGTCGACGCCGGTGACGGCATCGGCCTCCATGCAGTCGACGCCGTGTCCGGCTCGCCTCAGCTCGTCCGCGATTGCCTCGGCGATCTCGCGCGTCGCGCCGTGCTTGGTTCCGTATGCGACGAGCGCTGTGCTCATGTCTCCTCCTCGCTCGTTTCCGCCTCGGTCGCCGGTGGCACGACGAGCACGGGCTTGTCGCTGTGGTGAACGACTCCGTTCGACACGCTTCCGAGCGCCGCCGACACGGGGCCGTGCCTGCGTGATCCGAGCACGATCGCGGGGGATCCGTGCTGGTCGGCGGCATCCAGCACGGTCCGCCAGAGCGGGCCCTCCGCCGGCTCGGAGATGCCTCTTGCCTCGAAGCCGGCGAGCGACGCGGTCTCGGCTCCTCGAGCGCTGACGTCGGTGGATTGGTCGTGGGCGAGCTCGTCGAGCTCAGCCGCCACGCCCATGACCGACCCGCTGGCGCCCGCGAGGGCGGGCGCATGCGCCACCCACGACTCCCAGACGTGGAGCACGAGCGCCTCGGCGGGGGAGAGGAGCTCCCCCGCGGCGTCGATCGCGCGGGCGGAGGCCTCCGAGACGTCGTAACAGAGGAGCAGCGGGCCGTGCTCCGATTCGGCCTTCGAGCTGCCCGGGACGACGAGCACCGGCAGTCCGGCGTGATGAACGAGCCCGGTCGACACGCTGCCGAGCAATGCCCGGCGGATGCCCGACCGACCGTGCGCGCCCGCCACCACCATCGAGGCTCCCACGCTGCGGGCCGCATCCAGCAGCGCATGCCAGGTGTGATCGCGCTCGGGGACGCAGAGCTGCTCGGCGCGAAAGCCGGCGGCTTCGGCCAGGCGGACTCCCTCGGCTGCCGAGCGCTGCGCCGCGTCGAGATCGCTCCGGCGCGCCCAGACGTTGCAGACCACGGCATGGCGGCTCTTGACGAGCCGCCCGGCCGCCGCGATCGCGACCGCGGAGCTCGGTGAGCCGTCATATGCGAACAGCACCGGGGCATTCGAGCCGGTCACGACGCCGTCGCGATCTCGGCCCGGCGACCGTGGGGGCGCTGCTCAGTGATGCCTCGGGGCGTCACGAGCACGGGACACGGGGCTCCGGCGACGAGCTTGCCCGACACCGACCCGAGCAGGACCCGCCGCAGCGGGCCATATCCGCGCGATCCCACGACGAGGATCGTGCCGGGCGCGTCCGCGACGTCCTTCAACGCCTCGACGGGATCGCCCGTGATCAGCGTCGTCTCGACCTCGATGCCCTCGGGCACGGTGTTTCGCGCCTCGGTCAGCGTCTCGCGTACGGCGTCACGGATCGCGTCGAGCAGCTCCTGGCGTCCGGCCTCCGTCCGCACAGCGGCCAGCGGCGGGGGAACGGCGACGGAGATCAGCTTGAGCGTCGCGCCGGCCTGCTTGGCGAGCTGCCATGCGGACACGAGCGCCTGGCCCGCCTCGACGGATCCGTCGAAGCCGACCACAATGGTCTTCATGGCAGGCGGCTCCTCGCGGAACCCGCGAGATGCGACTGCCACGGCGCAACCCGCGCCGTGCAACAGAGTCGTCCCGACGCGGCCGGCGAGCGCCTGGCCGGCGCGGCCGCGATGCGATGAGCCGACGACGATCAGGTCGGCGCCGATCTCCTCGGCTAGGTGGTGGAGGCCGCGAGCGGCAGATCTGCTCGGATAGGCCTCGGCCTCCGCGCCCACCGCTCGAGCAGCCTCCTCCACCTGACGCGCGTGGTTGGCCTCCGTCTCGCGGAGGTACGGGTCGACGCTGCTGCCCCAGATCGGGTCGAGCGCAAAGACTCCCCCCACGACGAGCGCCGCGCCGGACACGTCGGCGAGCTGCCGGCCCAGCGCCAGAGCGTCACGCGCCTGCCCGCTGTCGTCGTAGCCCACCAGGATCTTGCGGTACGCAGTCATGACGCGGAGCCTGTCGGCCGCGGCGTTCTCCCGCATCGGGCCTGACCACCGATTCGAGTACGTAGTTCCCCGCGAACAGGCTGCGGAGAGAAGCCGATGGCGCGGCTCCCGCGCGGGCATACGTTCGAGGCATGAGCGAACTCAGGGTTGTGATCTGTGGCGGCGGAATCGCTGCTGTCGAGGGCCTGCTGCATCTGCGGCGCCTCGCGGGCAGCTCGGTCGGGGTCAAGCTGATCGCTCCGAAAGAGGAACTCGTGTACCGGCCCATGGCGGTCCGCGAGCCGTTTGCCTTCGGCGCCCCGCGGCGCTACCCGCTGCGCCGTATCGCGCGCGACAACGACGCCGACTGGATCAAGGATTCGCTCGCGTGGGTGGATCCGGAGGCGCGGGTCGTCGTCACCGGGACTGGCGAGAGCGTGCAGTTCGACGCACTCCTCGTAGCGGTCGGTGGACGGCCAGTGGAGCCGTACAGGCCGGAGCGCGTGACGACCTTCCGCGACGCGGAGGCCGACGCGACCTACCACGGGATCATCCAGGACGTCGAGCAGGGCTACACACACAGCCTGGTGTTCATCCAGCCCGTCGGTCCCGTCTGGCCGTTGCCGCTCTACGAGCTCGCGCTGATGACGGCTGAGCGCGCGCAGAGCATGGACGTGCGCAACTTCAGCGCGACGATCGTCACACCCGAGCGACGGCCGCTCGCGGTCTTCGGCCCGGCCGTGGCCGACGTCGTGAGCGAGCGCCTGGAGGCCGCGGGCATCACAGTCCACGCCGACTCGCTCGCCAAGGTGCCGGCCAAGCAGCGTGTCCTCGTCGAGCCCCAGGGCGTCGAGCTCAGGCCGGACCGGATCATCACGATGCCTCGCATCGCCGGGCCCTCCATCCGGGGGCTGGCCGGCGGCGGCGCGTCAGGCTTCATCCCGATCGACAAGCACTGCTCGGTGCCGGGTACGCGCGGTTGCATCTTCGCGGCGGGTGACGCTGTCAACTATCCGATCAAGCACGGTGGCCTCGGCACACAGATGGCCGACGTGGCGGCGGCAGCGATCGCGAAGCTCGCCGGTGCGGTGGACTCGGCGCCGGCCTTCAATCCGGTAATTCGCGGCAAGCTGTTGACCGGCTCGGATCCGGTCTACATGACCGCGCATCCGCTCGGCTCTGAGAGCTTTGCCTCGGAGGTCTTCGACAGCCCGCCATGGTGGCCGGCGGATGACAAGGTGATTGCGGCGGAGCTAGGCCGGTACCTCGCGGGCCTCGAAGGGTTGCCGGAGGTCTCGCGCCTGGCCTGACCGCGCCGTTTGGGCTACGGTCGGTGCTGGCGTATGGACGGTCGCGGACTCGATGAGCGCCGGCTCCGCCTCCTGCTCGAAATCGGCACATCGATCGTCGCCGAGCTGGACAGCGAGGCGGTCCTGCAGCGTGTCCTCGAGGCGGGGCGTGATCTCACGGGTGCGCGTTATGCCGCGATAGGGATACTCGACGCCGAGCGGCGCGAGCTCGAGCGCTTCCTCACGGCCGGCGTTGACCAGGAGACCCGGTGTGCCATCGGCGAGCTGCCGCGCGGCAGCGGCATCCTCGGCGAGCTGATACGGAACCCCAAGCCTCTGCGGCTGGCCGACATCAGCCAGCACCCACGCAGCTACGGGTTCCCGCCCGAGCACCCGCCGATGACGACGTTTCTGGGCGCGCCGGTGCTCGTCCGTGGCGAGGCGTGGGGGAACATCTACCTGACCGAGAAGGACGGCGGCGAGTTCGACGAGGCCGACGAGCAGGCGCTGCTGGTGCTCGCGAAGTGGGTGGCCATCGCGATCGAGAACGCCCACCTCTACGAGGACATCGACGCCCGCCGGGGGGAGCTCGAGCGCGCCGTGAGCGGGCTCGAGGCCACGGTCGCCATTGCGCGGGCGGTGGGCGGGGAGACGGACCTCGGCCGGGTGGTGGAGCTCGTCGTCAAGCGTGGCCGTGCCCTCGTCGACGCGCGCGTGGTGTTCGTGCTGCTGGCGGAAGGCAGCGAGCTGGTGGTGGCGGGAGCTGCCGGCGAGGTCGGTGAGGACGTCGTGGGGCGGCGCTTCGAGACCGGCCAGACGGCACTCGCGGAGATCCAGCGGACCGGCCATGCGGAGCGGCTGACCGACCTCTCAGGCCGGATGCGGCTCGGCCTGGGGACGCTCGCGGAGGGCGCCAGCGTGGCCATGCTCGTGCCGCTCAACTTCCACGGGCGTCCCATCGGCATCCTCGTCGCGCTCGACAGGTTCGATTCCGTCGTCCCCTACAGCGCGGAGGACGAACGGCTCATGCGCGCATTCGCCGGGAGCGCCGCCACTGCGCTCGCCACGGCCCAGTCGGTGGAGGCGGAGCAGCTCCGCATGAGCATCGCGTCAGCCGACCAAGAGCGACGCCGCTGGGCCCGCGAACTGCACGACGAGACGCTCCAAGGACTCGGCGCCCTGCAGGTCTTGCTGACGAGCGGGCTCGCACAGGACAGCCCGGAGGCGCTCGAGCGGGCGACTCGCCAGGCGATCAGCCACATCGAGAGTCAGATCTCGGAACTCCAGGGCTTGATCACGGAGCTGCGGCCGGCCGCACTCGACGATCTCGGTCTGACGCCGGCGCTCGACACGCTGTACACGAGGGTTCTCGAGGTGCACGGCCTTACGGTCGACAGCACCGTCATGCTCGACTTCGAGGCCGGGCACAACCGGAGTCGGCTCGACCCTGATATCGAGGGCACGATCTACCGGCTCGTGCAGGAGGCGCTGACCAACACCGCGAAGCACGGCGGCACGCGCCGGGCGCGGGTCGAGATAACCGAGGCGGGCGGCCGCCTCACGGTCGAGATCAGGGACGACGGGGAGGGGTTCGGCCCGACTGAGCGGGCGCGCGGCTTCGGGCTCGTCGGCATGCGCGAGCGTGTCGAGCTCGCCGGCGGGACATTCGAGATCAGCTCGACCCGGGGTGCCGGGACCCGTGTGACGGCGACCCTGCCGGCGCGCCACGTTGAAGGCCCGCCGGGCGTTCAGTCGCACGCCGAGATCGCCTAGACCCCGAGCAGCGCCGCGAGGGCGATCATCAGCATGCCGCCCACGACCGTGCCCGCGATCGCGAGTGGGCGGCCCGGCCGCCTGAAGGCCTCGGGGGCGAGCTCGAAGACGACCAGGCTGAGCATCGCTCCCGCCGCAAACGCGAACGACAGCGGCAGGAGCACGTTGATCTCCTGCACGAGCGCGTAGGCGATCAGCGCGCCGACGGGCTGCGGCGCACTCGTCAGTACCGCCGCCCAGAACTGCTGGCGTGGCGGGAATCCGGCTGCGTCCATCGGTATCGCCACGCTCGTCCCCTCCGGGATGTTCTGCAGGCCGATCGCGAGGATCACGAACAGGCCGAGCCCCTCCTCATCCGACGCGAAGGCGGTGCCGATCGCGAAGCCCTCCGGCAGGCTGTGGAGCAGCAGGACGGCGAAGACGAGCATCGAGCGCCGGACGCCGGCGCCGCGCAGCCGTCCGACATGGACGTCACGCGCCTCGAGGAGTCGGCGCGAGACGAGCAGGAAAGCGACGCCCAGAGCCAGCCCGGCTCCCACCGTTCCCAGGGAGCCGTCGTCCAGAGCCGGCATCAGCAGCCCGACGACGGACGCCACGGTCATCAGGCCCACCGTCAGCCCCCACAGCCCGGGCCGCAGGCTCTCGGCGCGCTCGCCGAGATGCGCCACCGGCAGGGCGCCGAGCCCGGTGGCCAAGGCGGTCGCCGAGCCGGCCAGCGCCAGCGCCGCGGCGTCCACGCAACGCCTATTCGAGGAGGCCGTGGTCGAGTGCGTAGCGAACGAGCTCCGCCCGGCTCGAGCGGCCCGTCTTCTGCTGGATGTGAGAGCGGTGCGTCTCGACGGTGCGCACGCTCAGGAACAGCTGTTCCCCGACCTTTGCGTTCGTGTGTCCGAGTGCGATCAGCCGCAGGATTTCTAGCTCCCGCTGGCTGAGCCCGTCGGGCGGCCCCTCGGGCTCTGCGGGCGCGGCGGCGAGCTGGGCGCCGAGCTTGGGGTTGAGGTAGGTCTCGCCGGCCGCGGCGGCACGCACGGCGCTGACCAGCTCGGTACCGGCGGCGTGCTTGAGCACGTACCCGAGCGCGCCTGAGCGCAGAGCCTCCCGCGCGAAAGCCAGGTCCTGCTGCATGGTGAGCACGACCACGGCGGTCTCAGGCGAGCGTTCCTTGAGTGCCGGGATCTCGGGAAGGCTCGACCCCTCGGGCATGTTCAGGTCGAGCACGAGCACCCTGGGGCGGTGCGCCAGCACGTAGCGGCGCGTGGCGTCGAGGTCACCCGCCTCCGCGACCACCTCAAAGCCCTCCTCCGCCTCGAGCACCATACGCAGCCCGCTGCGGACCACCTCGTGGTCGTCGGCGAGCACGATCGTGATAGTGCCCGCGACCGTCTCGTCTGTCGGCACTTGCGTGACCATAGTCCGCCCGGCGACTCTAGGAGGGCTGTTCGCGTCCGCCATCCGGGGATGCCACCCGTCAGCTTGCGGGGAACTACGGAGCAGGATCCGCAGCTCGCGCTGATGGCGACCTCGGCGGGCGACCCTAGCTTGCACATATGACGAGCGAGTGGCTGCTGGTCCTCGGCTGTATCTTCGCGGTCAACCTGCTGCCCGCCTTCGGCCCGCCGACGTGGGCCGTGCTCGTCTTCTTCAACCTGAAGTACGACCTCCCCGCCGTGCCGCTGATCCTCTTCGGCGCGCTCGCCGCCGCCGGCGGGCGGCTCGTTCTCGCCCTCACCGCGCGTCACTTCCGCGAACGCTTCTCACCGGAGCGCCGCGACCAGCTCGCCGCCGCCGAACAGGTGCTCGTGGGAAGCCGCGGCAAGGCCGCCGCCGGGCTCGGGCTGTTCGCGCTGTCTCCGGTGCCGTCGGCTCAGCTGTTCGTGGCAGCGGGGCTGCTCACGGTGCCGCTCGTGCCTCTGACAGTGGCATTCTTCGCCGGCCGCCTCGTCTCCTACTCCATCTACGTGAGCGCCGCCGCGGCAGCCGAGGAGAGCCTCGGCGCGGTGCTCGGCGACGTGATCGGGTCCCCGCTGGGGATCGCCCTGCAGCTGGCCATGCTGGCCGCGCTGGTTCTACTGCTGCGGATGGACTGGACTGCTCGCGCGGCGCGGATGAGGGCACCAGCGTCCCCGCCTCTCCGGTAAGCGCGGCCGCGACGGTCGACAGAGAGCAGACGGAGGCAAGCAGCCCGCCGCTCTCAACGAAGCGCGCCGCGCCTCCGCCTTCGGACCCATCGATTCGAGCGGTCATGGTCGGTGTGGTCGCCGCCGTCGTGCCGGCGCGCCGCGGCGCACCCATGCAAGCGCTCGAGGCACTCACGGCCGAATAGATCACGATCGGAGCCCTCCCGAGGTCCGGTTCTCCGACGCCCAGCGACTGGTCCCGCGAGCATCACCCTCGTCCGCGCCGTTCGTCTCGAGAGAGGGGTCGGGGAAGTTCGCAGGATGAGCCCTGAGGTCGCCCACGAGCCACCGACCGGTGAGCACGCAGCCGACAAGCAGCACGGCAAGTGGCAGCGCGTCGCCGATTGCGTTGTTTCGCGCAAGGCCCACCACCGCCACGAGAGTCGCGAGCACCACGAGCATCAACGAGATCACCCGATGAAAGCGCCCGGCCTCCGAGTGCGGCCACGGGTCGAGCGGCCGGACGATCTCGCGCCCGTGGTCGGAGTCGGTGCAGCGCTCCTTCACCGGGCACCGGTTGCAGGCGTGAGCTCGAGCCCGGTAGCGCACGAGCCGGCGCTCGTGGTCGAACTCCTCCGGGAGGAGATACTCGCCCTCCGGGCACGTCCAGTGGTCGAGACCGGCGTGGTAGTCGAAGCCCGCCGTGCGGTACCAAAGCGAGCGTCGGTGTGTGTGCGCCGACAGCCATTCGAGCGCGAGCGCACAGATCAGGAGAGCAAAGGAATAGCCACCGGCTAGGAGCGCCTCGGGACTCATGTCACGCGGGCCGACGCCGCCTCCTCTTCACTCACACCCGCCAGCCCGTGGGGTGCGCTCACCTCGGTGAAGAGGATGTCTTCGGGCTCGTCCAGGGTCACGCGCCTGACGGTGTGGCGGATGCCGATCCAGGTGATGTAGAGCACCGGCAGCGCGCCGCCCGCGATGAAGACGATGTCGCCGGGAAGGCGCAGCCATTCGATCAGGGTGTTCGTGTCTTCGGTGAGGAAGTTCAGGTCGCGCGCCTCCCAGTAGCCGTCGTTGACCGACTTGTAGAGCTGCGCGATCCCGAGCGGGAGCAGCGTCGCGAAGCACATCCAGGCGAGCCCCAGGTTCGTCGACCAGAAGGCGACGCGTGCCCACTTCTCGGGCCAGCGCTCGGCCGGGATCAGGTAGCGCAGGCAGAACATCGCCAGGCCGATGGCAAGCATGCCGTAGACGCCCATCATGGCCGCGTGCCCGTGGTTGGCCGTCAGGGCGGTGCCGATCTCGTAATAGGAGACGATTGGCAGGTTGATCAGAAAGCCGAAGACGCCCGCGCCGAGGAAGTTCCAGAAGCCCACAGCGACGAGGAACATCACCGCCCAGCGGTGCGGGAAGGGCGTGCGAGACCTCGATTCCTGAGCGGCGCCGAGCTGAAGGAACGACCACGCCTCGACGGTCAGGAAGGTGAGTGGGATGACTTCAGCGGCGCTGAAGAAAGCGCCGAGCGCCATATGCTCGGCGGGCTCACCCGAGAAGTAGAGGTGGTGCATCGTCCCGATGACACCCCCGAGCGAGTACAGGATGATGTCCAGGAAGATCACGGTGAGGGCTACCTTCTCGCGCACCACCCCGAGCAGCACGAACATGTAGGCCACCATCACCGTCGTGAACAGCTCGAGGAAGTCCTCCACCCAGAGGTGGACGACCCAGAAGCGCCAGAACTCGTTGACGGTGAAGTGCTGCCCTGTTTGGGCGATCAGGCCGACGGCATAGAAGGCCGGGATGGCGAGCGCCGCCAGGAAGAACAGCCAGGGCATGTTGGCGGCGTGCTCCCGGCGCAGCCGGGTGCGCAGGACGCGCCACAGCATGAACAGCCAGACGAAGAGGCCTACGGTGAGCAGAACCTGCCAGACGCGCGCGAGGTCGAGGTACTCGAAGCCCTGCAGCCCGAACCAGTTCGTCGCCGCGTCGCCGAGCAGGCCGTGAATTCCCAGGAAGGAGCCGATCAGCGTTCCGAAGACCACAACCGCAAGCGCTCCGAGCAGCATGAAGGCGAGCTTGCCCTGGCCGCGCGGCTCACGGCGGGCGATCATCGGCGCGAGGAAGATCCCTGCGGCAACGAACGAGGTCGCGACCCAGAAGATCGCGAGCTGCACGTGCCAGGTGCGCATCAGGTTGAACGGAAAGACCTCCGCGAGGTTGACCCCGAAGAAGCTGGCCAGCTCGGCTCGGTAGTGCTGCGAGGCGGCGCCGACGAGCGTCTGGAGCACGAAGAGAGCCGCCATCACAAAGAAGAACCACGCGCAGGCCCGCTGCGCCGGCGTGAGCGCGATGTCGCCTGGAGTCCGGAAGCTCAGCGTGGCCTGCTCGCGCCCGTGCCAGCCGAGGATGTTCCAGCGTCCGAACGCGCCGAAGAGCAAACCGATGCCACCGAGCAGCGCGATCAGCGAAAGCACCGACCAGACGACCACGTTGGCGGTGGGCTCGTTGTCCACACGGGGCTCGGGCGGCCAGTTGTTGGTGTAGCTGTAGTTGTGGCCCGGCCGCTCGGCGGAAGCGGTCCACGCCGTCCATCCGAAGAAGGCGGTCAGGGCTCGCAGGTCGTCATGATCGGTGATCGCGTCGGGCCTCAGTCCGTGCTTGGTGGTGGGCTCGGAGAAGAAGCGGGCGTAGTGGCCGACGAGCCGCCGGTGGGCCTGGGCCTGCTCGCGGGTGAGCTCGAGCACGCCCGTGCGCTCGTCGTAGCGGTTGGTGCGGAAGACCTCGATCGTCTCGCGCGCCGCGGCGTCGGAGCGCGCGCCGCCGAGACGACGCCTGACGTAGTCGGCCGACCGGCGGAGATAGTCGGCGGTGTAGTCCGGCCCGAGGTAAGCGCCGTGTCCGTAGACCGAGCCGTACTCCATCAGGCCGTTGTTCAGAAAGACCTCTTGGCCACGCTCGACGTCGCGCTCGGTGTAGACGAGCTCACCCGACGGATCGACCGC
>CAWFBT010000015.1:0-100072 GCA_963814095.1 uncultured Thermoleophilaceae bacterium
GCGCGCGAAGCCACCACGCGCCGAGCGCTGCAGCGCACGCGCACGGTCGGTGCCGCGCCGGCCGCGCCAGGGGTGCGGGCCCTTCGCCCACGGATGCCAGCCGAGCGTTCCGTAGACCTCGCGCAGCATGGCCTTCAGCTCGCCGCGGTGGTTGCCGCAGGCATACAGCGTGCGGCCGTACAGGCCGCGGCCGTGCCACACGAGCCAGCGCTCGGGCTCGGCATCGACGTATTCCCCGTGGCGAAGATCGAGTAGCTGGCGCTCCAGGCTCGCCTGAGTCTCGGGGCCGGGCCTGCAGCCGCAGACCTCGCAGCGAAAGACGACCGCCACCGGCATCGCGCCGAGTCTACGACGCCGCGGGCGAGGCGGCCTCCCAGTGCACACCGGCCACGTCGTCGGGCGGGGGGCCGATCAGCAACCAGCTGCCGTCAGCGCGGCGCTTGAGCTGCCCGCTGGCGTAGATGTGCTGGAGCGCGGTCGTGACGGACGAGCGCTGGCAGCCGACGAGCTGGCCGAGCAGGGCGTGCGAGAGCCGCAGGCGCAGCGCGATCCCACCCGGGGTCACGTTGCCCCAGCGCTCCGCGAGGTGCCAGAAGAGCACGAGCAGGCGCGTCTCGACCGGCGACAGCTGCAGCAGGGCCTCGTGAATCGACATCCGGTGCGTGCGGCGGATCGCACGCTCGAGCAGCGCGCTCATCACCTGCGGCCAGTCCGAGAGCGCCCGGCCGAGCCGGTCGTCGAGAATCGCCAGGCGCACGGGCATCAGCACGTGCCACGAGGCGCGGTAGCGAACGAGGCCGTCCTCGCGGCGCGACAGCCAGGGCTGCAGGACGTCGCCCTCGCCGACCAGCTCGGTGGCGGTCGAGCCCGCCAGCGTGATGTCCCGCGCGAGCAGCCCGTCCAGCACGAGGAAGCCGAGCCAGCCGCGCTCCAGGTCGCGCGGCGTCTCCCAGTAGCCGGGAGCCAGCGTCCACACCCTCGCCACGAGCTCCTTGCGCGCGCGGGCGATCTCGGACACAGGCACGCGCAGGCCCAACTCCGGGTCCACCTCCAGAACCCGAGCCTTTCCCTCCCGCGGTTGGTGCTCGGTGGTACTGATCGGTCTCCTCCTCCTGGGAAGACCCTAACCCGAGGGCGTTGGAATGCAACGTTGGATTCCAACACCTGCCCTTTCTCGACTCAACCCCCGGACGTAGGGTCGGCCCATGTGCCTGGCCATACCCGGCCAGATCGTTGACGTGGTGGATCAGGGGAACCGCCTCGCGATGGTCGACGTCGCAGGCGTGCAACGCACGATCAACATCGGGCTGCTCGACGACGAGACAGACGGCGGTGTCGGCCCCGGCGACTGGGTGCTCATCCACGTGGGATTCGCGATGTCGCGGGTCGACGAGGACGAGGCGATCGCCACGCGCCGGCAGCTCGAGCGCATGGGGCAGGACTACGAGGCGGAGCTCGAGGAGCTGAAGGCGAGCGTCATCGAGTGAGTGAGGCGGGGAGCACGGCGGCGGCGCAACCAGAGTGCGGGGATCACTGCATCACCTGCTCCGACGAGGGCGTCCCGATGCAGGTCGAGAGCGTCGACGAGCGCCGCGGCCTCGCACTGTGCCTCGGCCCCGACGGCGCCTTGAGCACGATCGAGATCGCCCTCGTCGAACCGGTCGCCCCGGGTGACCGGGTGCTGGTCCACGCGGGCGTCGCGCTCACGGAGCTGAGCGCGTGAGGTACGTCGACGAGTTCCGCGATCCCGAGCTCGGCCGCGTGCTGGCCACGGAGATCCTCGACGCGGTGGAGCCGGGCCGCCACTACAAGTTCATGGAGGTCTGCGGCGGCCACACGCATTCGATCTACAAGTACGGGGTCGACGATCTGCTGCCCGCGAACGTCGAGCTCGTGCACGGGCCGGGCTGCCCGGTCTGCGTCATACCGATGGGGCGCGTGGACGACGGCATCGCGCTCGCGCGGCAGGAGGGCGTCATCTTCACCTGCTTCGGCGACATGATGCGCGTGCCGGGCTCCGAGGGCAGCCTGCTCGAGGCCAAGGCGGGCGGCGCGGACATCCGGATGGTCTACTCGCCGCTCGACGCGCTTCGGATCGCGAAGCAGAACCCCGAGCGCGAGGTGGTCTTCTTCGCGATCGGGTTCGAGACGACCGCTCCGTCCACGGCGCTTACCCTGAAGCGCGCCAGGGCCGAGGGCGTGCGCAACTTCAGCTGCATGTGCAGCCACGTGACGATCGTGCCGCCGCTGCGGGCGCTGCTCGACTCGCCCGACCTGAGACTGGACGGGTTCATCGGTCCGGGCCACGTGTCGACGGTGGTCGGCGCGCGCCCGTTCGAGTTCATTCCGGCGAACTACGCCAAGCCGATTGTGGTGGCCGGCTTCGAGCCGCTCGACATCCTGCAGGCGATCCGCATGATCCTGGCGCAGCTCGCCGAGGGCCGCTGCGAGGTGGAGAACCAGTACAAGCGCGTCGTCCCGTACGACGGCAACCGGCGCGCGCTCGAGGTCATGGCCGAGGTGTTCGAGCTGCGCCCGCACTTCGAGTGGCGCGGGCTCGGCTTCATCTCCCAGAGTGGGTTGAAGCTGTCGGACGCGTATGCCGAGCTCGACGCGGAGGTCCGCTTCAGCGTGCCGGGCGTGCGCGTGGCCGATCCCAAGGCGTGTCAGTGCGGCGAGGTCCTCAAGGGCGTCATCAAACCGTGGGAGTGCAAGGTCTTCGGGACCGCCTGCACCCCGGAGCGGCCGATCGGGACCTGCATGGTCTCGTCCGAGGGGGCCTGCGCGGCGTATTACAACTTCGGGCGCTTCGCCCGCGAGCGGGAGGTGGTGTGATGCCGGACGCCCCCGTCAGCGAGCGCGAGGAGAAGATCCTCGGGATCATCGAGACCGCCCGCTCGAAGCGCGGCAAGTTCCGCGACGAGCGCGTGAACATGGCCCACGGGGCGGGCGGCAAGGCGACCCAGAGCATGATCGAGGGCCTGTTTGCGCCGGCGTTCGGAGCGGACGCGCAGGAGGACGCCGGGGCCGTCGACGTCGACGGGCTCGAGCTCGCCCTGACGACGGACTCGTTCGTGGTCAAGCCGATCCGCTTCCCCGGCGGCTCGATCGGCGACCTGGCGGTGAACGGGACGGTCAACGATCTCGCGGTATCGGGTGCGCGGCCGCTCGCGCTCAGCCTGTCGCTGATCCTCGAGGAGGGCCTGCTCGCCGAGGAGCTGAAGGCCGAGGTCGAGGCGATCGCGCGCGCCGCCGACGCGGCCGGCGTCCGGATCGTGACCGGGGACACCAAGGTCGTGGAGCGCGGTGCGGCCGACCAGATGTACGTCTGCACGACGGGGGTGGGTCGCCGCGATCCGCGCGCGCGGCTGTCGGCCGAGGCGATCAGGCCCGGCGACCGCATCCTGCTGTCCGGGACGATCGGCGAGCACGGGACGGCGATCATGCTGGCCCGCGGCGAGTTCGAGCTGGCCGCTGCGATCGAGTCCGACACGCGCTCGCTCTGGCCGGTCGCCGACGCGCTCCTGGACGAGGCCGGGCCGTCGCTGCGCTGTATGCGCGACGCTACCCGCGGCGGCGTTGCCTCCGTGCTGAACGAGCTGGCGCGAGCGTCCAAGGTGGCGATGCTCGTGCACGAGGCGGCGGTGCCGATCGATCCCGCCGTGGCCGGCGCGTCGGAGATCCTCGGGATCGACCCGATGTACGTGGCGAACGAGGGCAAGCTCGTTGCCTTCGTCGCGGAGGAAGCCACCGACGGCGCGCTGGCTGCACTGCGGTCGGTGCCGGGCTGCGAGCGCGCGGCAGTGATAGGCGAGGTGCGCACCGAGCCGCCCGGGATGGTGCTGGTGGAGACGAGCTTTGGCGGCAGGCGGGTCATGGACCAGTTGGTCGGCGACCCGCTGCCGCGGATCTGTTGAGCGAGGAGGGAGCGCCCATGGCGACAACCGAGGCATACGCGGACAAGAGGGCGACCGAGGACGTCACCGCGCACGTCCTGTGGATGACCACGGGCCTCTCCTGCGAGGGCGATTCGGTGGCCATGACCTCGGCTACCAATCCCAGCCTCGAGGACATCATCACCCAGGCGATCCCCGGCATGCCGAAGGTCGTCGTGCACAACCAGGTGATCGCCTACGAGGTGGGCGACGAGTTCATCCAGGCCTGGTTCGACGCGGAGCAGGGCAAGCTCGACCCATTCGTGCTCGTGATCGAGGGCTCGATCGGGAACGAGCGCATCAACGGCGAGGGGCACTGGACCGGCTTCGGCGTGAACCCGGCGAACGGCCAGCCCTTCACGACGAATGACTGGGTCGACAAGCTGGCGCCCAAGGCCGCGGCTGTGGTGGCCGTCGGGACCTGCGCCACCTACGGCGGCATCCCCGCGATGAAGAACAACCCGACCGGGGCGATGGGCCTGCCCGACTACCTCGGCTGGAAGTGGAAGTCGACGGCCGGCCTGCCGGTGGTGTGCATCCCCGGCTGCCCCGCTCAGCCGGACAACATGACTGAGACGCTTCTCTATCTGGCCCTCCATCTCGCCGGGCTCGCCCCGGCGCCGGAGCTCGACGAGCAGCTGCGTCCGAAGTGGCTGTTCGGCCGCACCGTGCGCGAAGGTTGCAACCGGGCGGGCTTCGCGGAGCAGGGGGACTTCGCGACCGAGTACGGCTCGGACCCGCGCTGCCTCGTCAAGCTTGGTTGCAAGGGCCCCGTGGTCAAGTGCAACGTCCCGATCCGAGGCTGGGTGAACGGCATCGGCGGCTGCCCGAACGTGGGCGGTATCTGCATGGCCTGCACGATGCCCGGCTTCCCCGACAAGTACATGCCGTTCATGGACGAGGACCGCTGGGGCGGGGCCGCCGCGAACGTCATGCGGTTCAGCTACGGCCCGCTCGTGCGCCGCTTCCGCAAGCGGCACATCAAGAAGCACTTCGACGTCGAGCCGGAGTGGAGACACAACAAGCCCGAGCTCACGACCGGCTACGCAAAGCGCTGGTAGGGGGAGAACCGCATGTCAACAGTTGAGACACCCCAGGATCAGAAGGTCGTCGTCAAGGAGATGTCCTGGGACCCGATCACCCGCATCGTCGGGTCGCTCGGGATCCACACGGAGATCGACTTCTCGAACCAGCAGGTCCTCAAGTGCTATTCGACGTCGATGGTCTTCCGCGGGTTCGACATCTTCATGAAGGGGATCGACCCGCGCGACGCGCACTTCATAACGAGCCGCATCTGCGGCATCTGCGGCGACAATCACTGCACCTGCTCCTGCCTGAACCAGAACATGGCCTACGGGGTCAAGCCGCCCCCGCTCGGCGACATGGCCTTCAACCTCGCCGAGACCGCGGACTACATCTTCGACCACGCGATCTTCAACGACTGCATGGCGAACGTGGACTTCTGCGAGCAGATGGTCAAGGAGACGAACCCGTCGCTGCTCGCGACGGCCGAGAACACGGCGGCGCCGGGCCAGGACATCCACGGCTACAAGACGATCGCGGACATCATGCGGGCGCTCAACCCGTTCACCGGCGAGTTCTATCTCGAGACGCTTCACGTGGCTCGCTACACGCGCGAGATGTACTGCCTCTTCGGCGGCCGGCACACGCACCCCTCGACGATCATGCCCGGCGGTTGCAGCGCCGACATCACGCACCAGACGTGCACGGAGTACTACGTGCGGCTCATGAAGTACTTCGACTACGTGAAGAGAAGCGTGCCGATGCACGACGACCTGTACGACTTCTTCCTCACGGAGCTGCCCGGCTACGACATGGTCGGCTACCGGGAGACGAACCTCGTCAACTGGGGCTCGTTCGACGATCCCGACTACGTCGACTACTCGTACCAGAACATGACGGAGTGGGGGCGGAGGCGCTACATCACGCCCGGCATCGCCATCGGCGGTGAGCTGATCACGACCGACCTGGTCGAGATCAACCTGGCGATCCGCATCCTGCTCGGCAGCTCGTACTTCGACGGCTGGGAGAACGAGCGCACCTTCGTCCAGAACGACCCGCTCGGCAACCCGGTCGACAAGAACCACCCCTGGAACAAGGTCACGCTGCCTAAGCCGCAGAAGCGCGACTTCACGGACAAGTACACGTGGGTCGTGTCGCCGCGGATCTACGACAAGCGCACCGACACGCACGTGTGTTGCGACACCGGCGGCGGCCCGTTCGCACGCCAGTGGTGCACGGCGAAGGCGGGCCTCGTCGACTTCGGCTACGCGAAGGCGACCGGGAACAGCATCCAGATGGCCCTCCCGCGCTCGGCCAACTTCCCCGAGGTCGAGATGGAGTGGCACGTGCCGGAGAAGTCGAACGCGATCGAGCGCGATCGCGCCCGCACCTACCACCAGGCCTACTCGGCGCTGATCGCGCTGCACAACCTGGAGCGGGCGATGAAGGAGGTGCAGGCCGGCCGGACCAAGAGCTGGAACGACTTCAAGGTCCCGGACTCGGCGGTGAGCTGCGGCTTCCACGAGGCCGCGCGCGGGGTGCTCTCGCACCACATGGTGATCGAGGACGGCAAGATCGCGAACTACCAGCCCTACCCGCCGACCCCCTGGAACGCCAGTCCGCGCGACGTCTACGGGACTCCCGGCCCCTACGAGGACGCGGTGCAGAACACGCCGATCTTCGAGGAGAACGGCCCTGAGAACTTCAAGGGGGTCGACATCATGCGGGCGGTCCGCTCGTTCGACCCGTGCCTGCCCTGCGGCGTGCACATGTACGGCGGCAAGGGCTCGGTGCGCAAGGTCGTGCACACGCCCACGGCCCTCTGCTGAGCGATGGGACCCGAGCAGCTGATGGCCCGTGTCGAGGAGCTCACGGGCCGGCTCGAGCACCTCGAGGACGCGGCGGGCCGCGAGCTCGCCGAGGAGCTCACGTCTGCCGTTGTGCAGATGTACGGAGCCGGTCTCGAGCGCATCATGGAGCTGACCGACGCGCATTCGCGCTCCGCGCTCGCCGACGACGACCTCGTGGCCAGCCTGCTGATGATTCACGACCTCTATCCGGTGCCGATCGAGGAGCGCGTGCAGGAGGCGCTCGACAGCGTGCGGCCCTACATGGAGTCGCACGGCGGCAACGTGGAGTTGCTCGGCATCGAGGACGGGATCGCTCGACTGCGGCTGGAGGGCAGCTGCAAGTCGTGCCGAGCGTCCTCGTCGACGCTCGAGCTGGCGGTGCGCCAGGCGCTCGAGAACGGGGCGCCTGACCTCGAGGGCATGGACGTCGAGGGGGTCGCGGAGGAGCCGCCGCCGATCTCGGGGACGCCGCTCCCGATCGTGGAGGCGAAGCCGGGCTGGCACAGCCTCACGATCCCGGCTCCGGAGATGCTCGCCGCGACCCACGTCGACGGCGTAGCGCTCGTGGTCGCGAACGTCAATGGAACGCTGCTCGCCTACCGGAACTCCTGCGCGGAGTGCGGTGGCACGCTCGACGGCGGCGCGCTCGTCGGAGGGGCGCTCAGCTGCCCGGGCTGCGGGCGCAGGTTCTCGCTCCCGCAGGCGGGGCGCGCGATGGACGACGAACGCCTGCAGCTGCAGCCCGTGCCGCTGCTGCACGAGCAGGAGGAGATCAAGGTCGCGCTATGAGCCGTTCGCAGCTCGTATCCGGCCTGCGTGGCCTCACGCGCCCGAACCCGGCGTCCGCACAGGCGCCCGCGCCGGCCGAGCACTGCGACCTGTGCGGAACGAGCGTGCCGGGCGACCACCGTCACATGCTCAACCTCTACGAGCGCCAGATCGTCTGCGTCTGCGAGAGCTGCTGGGCGCTGCGCTCGGGCGACGCCGAGTTCCGTCCCACCGGAATGCGCACCCTCTGGCTCGAGGATTTCCAGCTCCCCGAGGAGATCTGGGCGCAGTTCCGGATCCCGATCGGGCTCGCCTTCTTCATGCACTCGAGCGTCACGGACTGCGTCGTGGCGCTCTACCCGAGCCCGGCAGGCGCGACCGAGAGCGAGCTTCATTTCGAGACCTGGAAACGGCTGGCCGACATGAACCCGGTCCTGCGCGAGCTCGAGCCCGACGCGGAAGCCCTGATCGTCAACCGCACCGCCGACCCTCCGATGTACGCGATCGCCCCGATCGACCGCTGCTACATGCTCGTGGGGCTCGTCAAGGCGTCCTGGGAGGGGATCTCCGGCGGTGCCGGCGTCGAGCGCGCGATCGAGTCCTACTTCGACCAGCTGAGGGCGGTGGCGGCGTGAGCGCGCCCGAGCCGGACTTCCAGGTGCTGTCGGCGGGCGGTCGCAGGCACGCGGCCGTGCCGGCGATCGATTTCGCGGTGCAGGTGAGCGAGCCGAGCGGCCGGCAGGTCTACGCGGTCGCGCTCAGCGCGCAGATCATGATCGAGCCCGCGCGGCGCAGCTACGACGACGAGACGCGCGCCAAGCTCGTCGAGCTGTTCGGCGCCCCGGAGCGCTGGGCGACCACCACACGCAGCCTCGTCTGGCACCAGGCCGATGCGCTCGTGCCGGCCTTCACCGGCGCCACCACCTTCCACATCTCGGTGCCGGCCGGCTTCGACATGGAGGTCGCGTCCTCGAAGTACCTGTACGGGCTCGCGGACGGCGAGGTGCCGCTCGCCTTCAACTTCAACGGCACCGTCCACTACCGCGGCGAAGACGGGCGGCTGCAGCTGTCGCTCGTGCCGTGGTCGTGCTCGGCCGAGTTCCGGTTACCGGTCGCCACCTGGCGCGAGCTGATCGACCACTACTACCCGCATACCGGCTGGATCCCGCTGCATGACACGACCCTGGAGGCGCTCCAGGCCGAGAAGGTCAGGCGCGGCTCGCCCACGCTGGACGCCTGCGTGGCGGAGTTGCTCGCCGGGCGCGAGGGCGCGGGCTCGGCCCGCGCCGGAGCGATTGCTTCCCCATGAACGAGCTCGTCGACACGCTCCTGTACGAGGGCTACGCGCTCTATCCGTACACGCCGGGGGCGACCAAGAACTCCACTCCGACGCCGTTCGGGATCGTCTACCCGCCGGGCTACGCGGAGGCGCTGCCGAGCGCCTACGACCACCTCGAACTGCGCTGCGTCGTCGAGGGCGACGACCCGGAGATCGAGTGCGAGGTGCGCTTCCTCGCGCCGAGCGGCGAACGCCACCGCGCCGAGCCGCAGCGCGCCGCTGGTCCCGGCGACTTCCGCTTCGGTGAGCTGGCCCTGCATGTCGCCCTCACGCGGGAGGGCCCGGAGGTCTGCCTGCGGGTCGAGAACCGCACCCCGGCGCCGGCCGGCCTGGATCGCGGCGAGGCGCTGCGGCTGTCGCTCATCTCGACGCATCCACTGCTCAGGGTCAGGCGCGGTCGCTTTCTGTCCCAGCTCGACGCCCCGTGCCGGAGCGTCAACACGTGGCCCGTGCTTGCCTCGCCCGCGGACGACGTGATGCTCGGCGCCGCGATCGTCCTCCCGGACCACCCGCAGATCGCGCCCGAGAGCCGCGGCAACCTCTTCGACAACACCGAGATCGAGGAGGCGCTCGTGCTGCACGTGCAGGCACTCAGCGACGCCGAGCGCGCCGAGATCGAGCAGCAGGACCCCGCCGTGCGCGAGATGATCGAGCGAGCGGGCGCCGTCACGCCGGACGAGCTCCTGAAGCTGCACGGGCGCATGACGCTCGAGCCGCCGCAGCCGTCCGCGGCGGTGCGCGACCCCACACGCGGCCTGCCCGAGGTCGAGGTCGAGGGCGTCGTCTTCAGGCGCGGCGGCCGCGCGGTGGTCCGGCCCGGCCTCGACGCCGACCTGCACGCGCGCATGCTCGAGGGGCGAACGGTGACCGTGGAGCGGATCTACCGCGACTACGACGGCCGCATCCACCTGGGCGTCGCGCTCGACGAGCCCGGCCAGGAGATCCTGCGCGACACCGGGCGCTTCCTGTGGTTCTTCCCACCCGAGCTGGAGGTGAGCTCATGAAGCGGATCCTCGTTGCCGGCGTCGGCAACGCGTGGCTGAGAGATGACGGATTCGGCGGCGAGGTCGTAAAGCGGCTCGAGGCGCGCGAGCTGCCAGAGGAGGCCGCGGTCTTCGACTTTGCCACCGGCGGCCTCGACCTCGCGTACGAGCTGATGCGCGGCTATGACGCGCTCGTGCTGGTGGACGTCAGCAGGCAGGGCGGCGACCCCGGGACGCTCTACGTGATGGAGGCGCGCGAGGAGGATGTCGAGGCCGGGATCGAGGACGGCCAGCTGATCAACCCGCACGCGATGGACCCGCAGACGGTGCTGCGCTTCGTCAAGACGCTGGGCGCCTGGCCGGGCAAGGTGGTCGTGATCGCGTGCGAACCGGCCGAGGTCGAGGACATGGGCATCGGCCTGACCCAGCAGGTGGAGCGGGCGGTCGACGGCGCCGTCGACCTCGTCGTCGAGACGATCCAGGAGCTCCGTACGGACGCCGCCTACGCGAGCGGGTAGCCCGTGCACGAGCTGTCGCTCTCCAGCGCGATCGTCAACACCGTCGTCAAGCACGCGGCCGGGCGCCGGGTGAGCGTCGTCAACCTGCGCGTCGGCGCGCTCCGCCAAGTCGTGCCGGACACGCTCGAGTTCTACTTCGAGTTCGTGGCGCGGGGCACGGTCTGCGAGGGCGCGACCCTCGAACAGGAGCTGACCCCGGCGCGCCTGCGCTGCGGCGACTGCGACAGCGAGTGGGCGATCGAGATGCCCGTGTTCATGTGCCCGCGCTGCGGGCCGGGGGCGAGCATCGAGGTCGCGAGTGGAGATGAGTTCGAGGTGGAGTCGATCGAGGTCGAGGAGGCGGAATGCATCGCACCAAGGTGAAGATCGTCGAGGAGGCGCTCGACGCGAACAACACGATCGCGCGGGCCAATCGCGACGACTTCGAGCGGGCCGGCGTGAAGGTCGTCAACTTCATGAGCGCCCCGGGCGCGGGTAAGACCGCCCTGCTCGAGCGCGTCGTGGACCAGCTGCCCGGCGTCCGGGTCGGAGTGCTCGAGGGCGACGTCCAGGGCTCGATGGACGCCGACCGGCTCGCGACGCTGCACGTGCCCGTCACCCAGCTCAACACCGACCCGAGCTTCGGCGGCGAATGCCACCTCGACGCGAACATGGTGCGCACGGCGCTGCCGGACCTGCCGCTCGACGAGATCGACCTGCTCGTGATCGAGAACGTGGGAAACCTGGTCTGCCCAGCCGAGTTCAAGGTGGGGGAGGACGCCCGAATCATGGTCTCGGCGATCACCGAGGGGGAGGAGAAGCCGCTCAAGTACCCGCTCATGTTCCGCGCCTGTGAGCTCGTGCTGATCAACAAGATCGACCTTCTGCCGCACCTCGACTTCGACCTCGACCGGTTCCTCCACAACCTCGACGCGGTCAACCCCGGCGTGACGCGCATGCTCGTGAGCGCGCGCACGGGGGAGGGCGTCGAGCAGTGGCGCGACTGGCTCACCCGGCTCGGCTCGGACGTGCGGGTGGCTGTGTGAACCAGGCCCTCGCCGCCGGTGTGATCGAGCGCGCGCTCGCGGCGCGCACAGAGGCGAACCGCCTCTTCTTCGAGGCGGAGGCGGATCGGCTCGCGCGGCTCTGCCATCGGATGGCGGAACGCTTCGCCCGCGGCGGCCGCCTGATCGCGCTCGGCCGCTCGCCGGCCGCGCGCTCGGACGCCCGCCACGTCGCGGTCGAGTTCGTGCATCCCGTGATCGTCGGTAAACGGGCGCTGCCCGCACTCGCCCTTACCGCCGAGGGCGGCCCGCTCGAGACTCAGGTCGAGCTGGCCGCCGAGCCGGGCGACATGGCGATCGCATTCGGGGACTGCGCTGCCGCGCTGCGGCTCGCGCGCGAGCGCGGCTGCCTCACGCTCGCATTCGAGCCCGCCGGGGCCGAATGGGAGTTCGAGCCGCCGGTGGCGGACGGATCGATCCGCCAAGAGCTCGTGGAGACGCTCTACCACGTGCTCTGGGAGCTCGTGCACGTCTTCTTCGACCACCGCGGCCTGCTCGAGGGCCGCGCGGCGCGGCAGGTCCACGATCCGGGCGCATCCAGCTTCCTCTATCCGTTCCTCGGCGAGCAGGAGCAGGACCTCGAGGCGGTCGTGGGGGACGTGCGCAGCTCGGTGCTCGCAAAGGCCCGCGAGGTGGGCGAGCTGCGCGCGCAGACGCTCGGCGACAACGGCGCCGTGCTGCAGGCCGCCGCCGAGGAGCTGCGCGCCGATCTCGAGGCGGGCGGCCGCCTGCTCGCGCTCGGCAACGGCGGCTCGGCCACAGACGCGATGGACGTGGTCGCCGACTTCCGCCATCCGCCAGACCCGCGCTGGACTGCGCGGCGCGCGATCGACCTCACCGAGGACACCGCGATCCTCACCGCGCTCGCCAACGACATCGGGACGGACGCCCTGTTCTCACGCCAGGTGATCGCGCATGGCCGCGCGGGCGACACGCTGCTCGCGATCTCCACGAGCGGCAACTCCGCGAACGTCATCGCGGCGCTCGAGGAGGCGCGCCGGCGCGAGCTGCGCACGATCGCGATGGTCGGCTACGACGGCGGCCGGGTGCTGACCGAGGGTCTGGCGGAGCACGTGGTGGTGACCCGCTCCGAGCACATCCCGCGCATCCAGGAGGCGCAGGCAAGCGCGTATCACGTGCTGAGGGAGCTCGTCGGGTGAGCCGCGTACGGGCGCGCGTCGAGGGAACCGTGCAGGGGGTCGGCTTCCGCCCGTACGTGTACCGGCTGGCGGGCGAGCTGGGAGTGGCCGGGCATGTGCTGAACGACTCGCGCGGCGTCGTGGTCGAGGTTGAGGCGCCCGCCGAGACGGTCGACCGCTTCCTGGCGCTGCTCGTGACGGATGCGCCGCCGCTCGCGCGCGTCGAGCGCGTCGTGCCAGAGGCCCTCGAGGAGACGGGGGAGACCGGTTTCGCCATCCGGGAGAGCCCGGCGGGCGGTGACCCGGACGCCGCCGTCACCCCGGACAGCGCCACCTGTGCCGACTGCCTCGGCGAGCTCTTCGATCCCGCGGACCGGCGCTTTCGCTACCCGTTCATCAACTGCACCAACTGCGGGCCGCGCTTCACGATCGTGCGCGGCGTTCCCTATGACCGGCCCAACACGACGATGGCCGGCTTCACGATGTGCGACGCCTGCCGCGGCGAGTACGAGGACCCGGCGGACCGCCGCTTCCACGCGCAGCCGAACGCCTGCCCGGACTGCGGTCCCGCGGTGCGCCTGCTGCCGGAGGCCGATGACCCGCTCGCCGGTGCTGTCGCAGCGCTGCTGGAGGGAGCGATCGTCGCCGTGAAGGGCGTGGGTGGGTTCCACCTCGCCTGCGTCGCGGGCGACGAGCAGGCCGTGGCCCGGCTGCGCGCGCGCAAGCACCGGGAGGACAAGCCGTTCGCGCTGATGGTGCCGGACGTCCAGTCCGCGCAGCGTCTCGTCGAGCTGAACGACTCCGCCCTGGGCCTGCTGCTGTCCCGCGAGCGGCCGATCGTGCTCGCACCGCGGCGGGCGGACTCGCTGGTCGCGGCCGCGGTCGCGCCGCTTTCGCCGGAGCTCGGCGTGATGCTGCCCTACTCGCCGCTTCACCACCTGCTGCTCGCTGACGTCGCTCGCCCGCTCGTGATGACGAGCGGGAACGTGTCGGACGAGCCGATCGCGTACCGCGATGACGATGCCCTCGAGCGACTCAGAGGGATTGCGGACGTCTTCCTGTTGCACGACCGGCCGATCGAGACGCGCACCGACGACTCGGTCGTCCGCGTGGCCGGGGGGCGCCCACAGCGGCTGCGGCGTTCGCGCGGGTACGTGCCGGGCTCGATCCGACTGCCTGTCGAGGCGCATGAGCCGCTGCTCGCCTGCGGCGCGGAGCTCAAGAACACCTTCGCCGTCGCCAGGGGCGGGCGCGCGTGGGTGGGCCACCACATCGGCGACCTCGAGAACTACGCGACGCTCAGGTCGTTCAGCGAGGGCATCGCGCACTTCGAGCGGCTCTTCGCGGTCGAGCCGGCGGTGGTCGCCCACGACCTGCACCCCGAGTACCTGTCGACCAAGTACGCGCACGATCTCGACGGCGTGCGCCTCGTCGGGGTGCAACACCACCACGCCCACCTCGCCGCCTGCCTGGCGGAGCACGGCGAGACCGGCCCGGCGCTGGGCGCCGTCTTCGACGGCACGGGATACGGGGGCGACGGCACGGTCTGGGGCGGCGAGCTGCTGCTCGGCGACCTCACGGGCTTCGAGCGAGTGGGCCTGCTGTCGCCCGTGCGGCTGCCCGGGGGCGAGGCGGCCATCAGGCAGCCCTGGCGGATGGCGTGCTCGTGGCTCCACGAGGCGCACGGCGAGACGCCGGAGCTGCCGGAGCGCCTGCGCGGCCTGGTCGACCCGGCTGCCTGGGAGCAGGTCTGCGGGCTCACGCGCACGGGCCTCGCGTCGCCGCTCACGACGAGCATGGGCCGGCTCTTCGACGCCGTCGCCGCGCTGTGCGGGCTGCGCGCGGCGGTGAACTACGAGGGCCAGGCGGCGATCGAGCTCGAGGCCTGCTGCGACCTCGGCGAGCGCCGCGCCTACGAACTGCCCATCGCCGGCGAGCGTTCCGGCCCGCTAGTGATGGACGCGCGGCCCACGGTCGCCGAGCTGATGGGCGACCTGGGCTCAGGTGCGGCGATCCCCGCCGTGGCCGCGCGCTTCCACAACGCGGTCGCGCAGGCCACGGCCGGCGCCTGCGCGCAGCTGGCGTCCCGGGCGGGGACGGAGACCGTGGTCCTGTCGGGCGGCGTGTTCCAGAACAAGCGGCTGTTCGAGCGCACGTCCGCGCTCCTTGGCGAGGCGGGGCTGCGCGTCCTCACGCCCGAGCTGCTGCCGCCGAACGACGGCGGCATCGCCTACGGCCAACTCGCCGTGGCGGCGGCGCGCATGCGATGAGCGACGCCGCCGGGATCCTCGCCGAGCGGGTCTTCGCGGGCGGCGAGTCGAAGCCGTTTGGGGAGCTCAGCCAGACGGAGGTCGAGGAGCGCGCCGACGAGCTGCGCAGCGCGACGGGCTGGGGGCCGACCGCCCGCGTGGCATCGGTGGCGGCGGCGTGGCGCGAGCTGGCGCGCCTGATGGCGGAGCGCGGAGCGGGGACGGTCGCTGAGCTGCCCCCCGAGGACCTCGAAGCGAGGGCGCAGAAGCTCTGGGTCGTGCCGCCCGGAGGCAGCCTGCTGCCCTAGCGGGGCTGTCTCAGCTCGACTGGTGAATCGGGCGGACGAGAATCTCGTTCACGTCCACGTGCGGCGGCTGCGTCATGGCGAACATCACAGCGCGGGCGATGTCGTCGGCCTGGAGTGCGTTCGACACGGGGTTGTCGAAGAACGGCGTGTCGACCGCCCCCGGCTCGATCAGGGTCACCTTGATGTTGCTCTCCGTGACCTCGGCGCGCAGCGCTTCGCCCATCGCCGTCACGGCGTGCTTCGTCGCCGAATAGAGCGACCCCGGCAACGTGCGCCGGCCCGCGATCGAGCTCGTGAGCAGCAGATGGCCGCGGTTCTGGCTGCGGAAGTGCCCGAGCGACGCCCTGATCGAGAGCGCGGCGCCGTAGACATTCGTGTCGATCATCGACCTCCAGTGCTCGACGGACTCCTCGAGGAAGCCGCGCTTGGCGCCGAAGCCGGCGTTGGCGAAGTAGGCGTCCATGCGACCGAACTCCTCGAGCGTGCCGGCGACGAGGGCCTGCTGGTCGTCCCAGCTCGTCACGTCGCAGCGCAGCGCGAGCGCCCGCTCCGGACCGCCGAGCTCTTCGGCGAGCGCCTCGAGCTTGTCCGCTGAGCGGGCGGCGAGCGCCACCCGGTAGCCGAACTCGACGGCGCGCGTGGCGGTGGCGGCGCCGATACCGGTGCTGGCGCCTGTGATGACGAGGACGGGGTCTTCGGACATGGGGCGGTTCTAGCATGCCGCTCCGTGACGGCGGTTGATCCCATCGCGGCGCGCTTCGCCGAGGTCCCCGACAAGGCGGGGCATTACGAGAGCTTCTACCTGAAGCTCTGCCACCCGTCGGAGCCGATCGCGGCCTGGATCCGCTACACGGTCCACAAACGCCCCGAGGCGCCGCCCACCGGCTCGCTCTGGTTCACGCTCTTCGGACCCGAGGGGCCGCGCGCGGCGAAGCTGACGGTCGCCGCGCCGCACGCGGAGGGCGAGGACTGGATCAGCGTGGGGGAGGCGCGCATAGGCGCGGGCGACGCGGTCGGGTCGATCGGCGACGAGCTGTCCTGGGCGCTTCGCTTCGAGGGCGGCGAGGAGCCGCTCTTCCACCTCCCGAAGGAATGGATGTACGGCGCGCGGCTGCCGCGCACGAAGCTGCTCTCGCCGCTTCCGGCCGCGAGCTTCGATGGGCTGCTGACTGTCGACGGCCGGCAGGTGCCCGTCGAGGGGTGGCGCGGCATGATCGGCCACAACTGGGGCAGCGAGCACGCCGAGCGCTGGATCTGGCTGCACGGGATCACCGAGGACGGCGACTGGCTCGATGCGGCCATCGGCCGCGTCAAGGTCGGCCCGCTGACCACGCCCTGGATCGCCAACGGCGTCATCAGCCTGGCCGGCGAGCGTCACCGGCTCGGCGGCCCCGGACGCCGCGTCGAGGTCGACGAGGCCCCGGACAGCTGCGCCTTCCAGCTCACCGGCAGGGGAGTGCGCGTGCGCGGCTCCGTGTCGGCCCCGCGCGAGCGCTTCGTCGGCTGGGTGTACGCCGACCCCGACGGCGGCGAGCACCACACAGTCAACTGCTCGATTGCGGACATGCGGCTGGTGGTCGAGCGCCCGGGCGACGGTCGCCGCTGGGAGCTCAGCGTCCCTGCTGGCGCCGCGTACGAGCTCGGCATGCGCGAGCGCGACCACGGCATCGAGATCCAGCCCCATCCGGACGGGTGAAGGCCGCCGCCGAGATCGTCGTCGACAGGCCGCTCGAGGTGGTCTGGCGCTGGGCCGCCGATCCGCGCAACTGGGAGAACTGGCAGGAGGGCGTGCGAGACGTGCGCGTGCAGGGCCGGCTCGTCGAGGGCGGGCGCATATCGAGCCGCTACGAGTACGGCGGCAGCCTGCACGAGTTCGACTACGAGCTCGTGGTGCGTGAGCCCCCGCGGCGCCAGCTGGTGCGCTCGCTCGACGGGCCCTTCAGCTTCGAGTCCGAGCTCCTGCTGAGCGAGCACGCGCGCGGCACGCTCGTCCGCCAGACGGTCGAGGCCGGCGCGGATGGTCGCTTCACCGCCTTCCTGTACGCGCTGGGCGCCCCCTTCATGCGCCGCGGGCTGCGGCGGCGGATCAAAGCTCAGCTGCGGCGCCTCAAGGAGGCAATCGAGCTCACCGGCGTGCGCTGAGGCTCAGGGGCCGAGCCGCTCGCTCGCCCAGCCGCCCTGACCGTCGGGCTCGAAGCGGAAGCGGTCGTGGAGGCGATCGGGGCGGTGCTGCCAGAACTCCCAGGCCGCGGGCGCAAGCCGGTAGCCGCCCCAGTCCTCGCGCACGGGCACCTCACCGCCCTCATGCTCCTCAGCGAGCTCCGCCACGCGCCGCTCGAGCCAGCCGCGATCGGGAACGGGCCGGCTCTGCGGAGAGGCGAGAGCGCTCAGCTGGCTCGCCCGTGAGCGGCTCCGCGCGTAGTGGACCGACTCGTCGCGCCCGACCCGCTCGACCTCGCCCTCGACGCGCACCTGGCGGCCCAGCTCGGGCCAGTGGAAGAGCAGCGCGGCGCGGGGGTTCTCGTCGAGGTCGGCGGCCTTGCGGCTGCCGTAGTTGGTGAAGAAGGTCAGGCCGCGCTCGTCGTAGGACTTCATGAGCACCATGCGCGCCGACGGGGCGCCCGCGGCGCTCACGGTCGCAAGGGCCACGGCGTTCGGCTCGAAAGCGCTCTCGCCGCTCGCCTCCTCGAACCAGCGCCCGAACAGGACGAGCGGGTCGAGATCGAGGTCGGTCTCGTCGAATGGGCGGTCGCGCGGCTCAGGCATCGCGCGCTGGACGCTACCGCGCTCAGCGGCCGCCGCACACGCGCGGCACCGTCACGGCCTGACGGGCCTGCAGGCTGCCCTCGCCGGCGCGGCCGGCGACGCGGCAGAGGGCGTAGCGTCCGCTCTCGAAGTCGATCCGCACGCGGTACGGGTGCCCGATCACGCCGGCCTCGCTCTGGGAGTACGCCCCCTCGTCGCCGCCGCCCTCGGAGCCCGAGAAGCGGGCGGTCACGGCGATACAGGAGTAGTTGCCGGCGGGCGCCGAGAGATCCTGGTCGGCCCCGCGGCCCGAGACGCTGCGCGGATACTCCTCGCAGGTCACGTCGCGGATCGGGCCGTCGAACTCACCCGCCGCCGCTCGCTTGCGAGCGTCCGCGAGCACCGACGCTCCGGCCGCCGCCACGAGCCGCTCCCGGCCCGGCACGCTGTCCGGGGCGGGGGTGGCGCTGGCGAAGCGAGGCTGCTGCTGCTCGCGCAGACGCGCCTCGCGGGCAGCGCGCTCGCGTTCGATGCGCTGCTCCTCGGAGCGCGCGCGCTCCTGCTTCGACTCCTCGATGCCGGGCCGCAGCGCGAGGCCGACGGCGATCAGCACGACGGGGAGCAGGAGCACGGCGACCTTGCCCGGCCCGGACAGGCGGCGCCAGATCCAGGCGGGCAGGTCGACGATGCCGGGCATCGGCTCGTAGCGGTCGCCAGGGGACGGCTTTGCCACCCGCTGTACGATACATGCATGAGTCATGCATACGTCGGGGAGGCGGCGCGCGAGGCGAACCTGCTCGGCGCTGTCTCACTGGCCGTGGCGGAGCGCGCCGACGAGGCGGCCCGGCTCGCCGCAGCGCACGGCGGAGCGGCGCCGGCGGCGCTCGTTGCGCTCGCGACCTTCCTCGACGGCTCCTCGCTCGACGTGATGCGGCGGCCGCTCGGACTGAGCCACTCGGCCGCCGTGCGGCTGGCCGACCGGCTCGCCCGCGCCGGTCTGGTGCGACGCGAGCCCGGCGCCGACGGTCGCTCCGTCTCGATCAGGCTGACGCCGGAGGGCGCGGTCCTCGCGACCGAGATCCGCGTGGCGCGCGAGGCCGCGCTCGAGGTCGTGCTGGCGCCGCTGTCGCCGGCAGAGCGCGCGGAGCTGACGGCGCTGCACGAGAAGCTGCTCGCCGGCATCACCGGTGGCCGGGCGGACGCGGGCCACATCTGCCGCCTCTGCGATGCCGACGCCTGCGGGCACGAGCTCGGGCGCTGTCCCGTCACGATCGCGGCGGACCGCGCCGAGACCGCGACCGCCGTCGCCTGAGCGCCGCCGCGGCGCCTGATCGGCGATCCTTCCGCCTCAACCAGCGAACAGGGAGGACGTCATGCCGAAGCGGAAGGCCAACGCCGTCTGGGAGGGGTCGCTCACGGAGGGCAGCGGCACCATGCGTATGGCAAGCGGCGCCTACGAGGGCCCGTACTCGTTCCAGTCGCGCTTCGAGGAGGGCGACGGCACGAACCCGGAGGAGCTGATCGCGGCCGCCCACGCGGGCTGCTTCTCGATGGCTCTGTCGCTGGAGCTCGGCAAGGCGGGCCACGACCCGCAGAGCGTCGAGACCGAGGCCACCGTCCATCTCGACAAGCAGGAAGAGGGCTTTGCGATCAAGCGCATCGAGCTGAGCACCCGCGCGCGCGTGCCGGGGATCTCGGAGGACGAGTTCCAGCAGGCTGCGGAGGGCGCCAAGAAGGGCTGCCCGGTATCGCAGGCGCTGGCGGCGGTCGAGTCGATCGAGCTCGACGCCCAGCTCGTCCAGTAGCCGCCGAGCTCAGGCGGCCGCGGCGGAGCTCGCCCTGCGGGCGACCTCCTCGCGCACGAGCGGCGCGACGCGCGTCCCGAACAGCTCCATCGAGCGCAGCACGTCGGCGTGGGCGACCGCGCCGACGCTCATCTGCCCGATGTAGCGGCTGTTCCCGAACAGCTCGTGCTCGAGCAGGATCTTCTCTGCGACCTGCTCGGGGCTGCCGACGGCCAGCGCGCCGCGCGGCGAGCGCAGGCCCTCGTACTCGCGCCGGCCCGACGGCGGCCAGCCGCGCTCGCGGCCGATGCGGTTCATCATCCGCAGGTACGGGGCTGCGAAGGCCTCGTCGGCCTGCTCGACGGTCTCGCCGAGGAAGGCGTGCGTGTTTATGGCAACCGGCAGCTCGGCGGGGTCGTGACCGGCCTCGCGCGCCGACTCGCGGTAGAGGCTCACCAGCGGGGCGAAGCGGTCGAGCGTGCCGCCGATGATCGCGATCGTGAGCGGGCAGCCCGAGCGTGCCGGCGCGTATGACCGAGTTCGGCGTGCCGCCGACGGCGACCCAGATCGGCAGTCGGTCCTGCACGGGCCGCGGCCAGACGACAGCCTCGTCGAGCGGCGCGCGATGGCGACCGGACCAGCTGACCACGGGGTTGTCGCGGATCTTCAGCAGCAGCTCGAGCTTCTCTGCGAAGAGCGCGTCGTAGTCGTCGAGGTCGTAGCCGAACAGCGGGAACGACTCGATGAAGGAGCCACGGCCCGCCATGATCTCGGCGCGCCCGCCCGAGATCAGGTCGACCTCGGCGAACTGCTGGAAGACGCGCACGGGGTCGTCCGAGCTCAGCACGGTGACCGCGCTCGACAAGCCGGACGCGCTCCGTGCGCGCGGCGACGGCCGCCAGGGCCACCGCCGGCGCCGAGATGAGGAAGTCCGGCCGGTGATGCTCGCCGATCGCGAACACGTCGAGCCCGAGCTGATCGGCCAGCGCGGCCTCCTCGAGCAGCTGACGCATGCGCTCCTCTGGCGAAACGCCCGAAGAGAGGTCGGCGAAGGTGGCTACTCCGAGCTCCATGGGGTCTCAGAGTAGCAAGAGTGGTTGCATGTGCAACTGGTTGGTTCCGGGGGACGCAACGGGGTTGGTCTCCGCGGCGGTTCTTTGGCGGTTCTGGCGTTGTAACGGCAGCTGGGAAGGCCGGGTCTGCGGCTTCGGCGCCGGCGTTTCCTCGGACTGTCCTGACTTGTCCCGCTATAGGCGGGCAAAGTCAGGACTGGCGCTCGGTGTGACTGCGGTTGTGCGGTTCGATCACGTTCGGGTTTACGTAATCACCGTTATCGAGCATTCATTGCATGGAAGCCCCCGGATGCTCGATCGCCCGACGCGAGGGGCATACTCCACGACATGGCGGAATCGGATACCGGCGAACTAGACGTCCAGCAAGCCCCGGAGGAGCGTTTCCATCGGAATGCGTCGGAACGCATCAGGGAGCACTCGTTCCCGCTAGCGGTGCGCGGCTACGACCGGCAGGCGGTCGAGGACTTCGTCGATCAGGTCGCCGATCTGGTCGCCGAGCTCGAGGGCCGGCAGACGCGCGAGACCGTCGTGCAGCGCGCGCTCGATCAGGTCGGCGAGGAGACGGCGGGCATCCTGCAGCGCGCACACCAGGCGGCGGACGAGCTGGCTGCGCGCTCGCGCTCGCAGGCCGAGGGGCGCATCCAGCGCGCCGACCGCGAGGCGGAGCTCCTGCGCCAGCAGGCCGACGAGTACGCGGAGAAGGTCATCGTCGACACGCAGCTGCTCTGGGACGAGCGTCAGCGGCTGCTCGACGACCTTCGTCAGCTCGCCGACGAGGTCCTCGCGACCGCCGACGACGCCGCCGAGCGCGTCACGCTTCCCGAGCAGCTCGGGCCGGCCGTGGACGAGGGCCCTGCGCTCACCGACCAGCCGACCACCGAGGTCGAGCTGGACGTGCTCCCGGGCGGTGCGGGCCTCGGGGATCCCGAGGCGCCGCCGCTCTCGGACGAGCCGCTGCCCGGACCCGCTCTCCACGAGCCGCCGCTTCAGCAGCAGCCGTTCGAGGAGCCCGCGGAGCAGCCGACCGAGGAATCAGCGCAGCTGCTTCCCGAGGAGCCGGACGACGAGCACCGCCCGCGGGCGGGCAACGACGAGTAGCGAGGCCGGGCCGAGCGCTCAGCCGCTCAGAGCGGCATCTTGCCGCGGCCCTTGCGGCCCGTGTCGGCGCTCTTGTTGGTCGCGCGCCGGGACATCCCGAAGGACTTCGAGAACAGCCGTCCGATCGGGCCCGGAGCCTTGCCGCCGGCGCTCTGGCCAACGCCCAGCGTGCGGTCCACCCCGCGCTGCGGGTGGCGCGAGAGGCGCGGCAGCAGAAAGGCCAGGATCAGCAGGATGATGCAGACGGCGATGATTATGCCGATGGTCATGCGGCATCTGTTACCCACGGGGAGCCCTTACGCAAACCGGTCTGCGAAACTCAGCTCCGGTGGCGAAGCAGAAGCAGCGGCAGATCAAGATGCAGATGCAGGTCGGCGCGCTGGCTGCGATCCCGCAGCTCGAGTCGCGTACCGACGAGCAGCTCATGAGCGAGTCGAAGCACCGCGTGGCCGCCAGGGCCATCCTCGGCGCGCGGGCCGCCGAACGCTACGACGTGAAGTCCGCGCGTGCCTACTTCAACGAGGCGCTCGCCGGCTGCCACCCGCAGGAGCGGCCCGCCCTGCGCCAGATGATGAAGGCGTCGATGGCGCTCGCGGAGCGCAGGCCGGACGAGCTCAAGGCAGCGATGGAGAAGCTCGGCCAGGAGGCGCCCTCCGGGCGCCAGCTCTTCCTGCTCCGGATGATGGGCCTGCTGATCCCGCCGCAGAGCGCCGGCATCTTCGCGCGCGTCCGAGGCATCCTGCTCCTGATCGTGATCGTGATCGTGCTGTTGGCGGTCGGCTTCGGCATCGTGAAGCTGATCTCGCTTCCGTTCGGCGGCCTCGGCACCGGCAGCTCGATCTTCTTCGGCTTCCTGCTGCTCGTGATCGTGATCGGCGGGCTCGTGTTCTTCGGGCGCCGCCGACAGTCGAGAGCCAGAGCCGCGCGCGGGCTGACGGCCTAGTTGAGGGCCGCCGAGAGGCGGCGCCGGTGCTCGCGAGCGAGCGGGTGGTCGGGCCCCAGCTCGGTGAAGATCGCGACCATCACGCGCCGCACGAGGTCGCGCCGCTCCGGATCCTTCAGCGCATCCTGCAGGCGCTCCAGGGCCGTCCCTGGGTCACCCGCGTCCCACGCCTCGAAGGCCTGCTGCAGCTCCGCATCGCCCTGGAGCTGCGCCCGCGCGACCAGGCCGTCCGCGACGAAGTCACCCGAGACCGACTCGAGCAGCTCGAGCGCTTCCTCGGTCGCGCCGCGCTGGAGGAGCAGCTTGCCGAGCTCGCGCCGCGCGGTCGCATGGCCCGGATCGATCTCGAGGGCGCGCCGCAACGATTGCTCGTCGCCGCCTGCGGCCAGCTCGTCTGCCTCCGAGGGGACGAGCGCGTCGAAGAACGGCTCCACCTCGGCGGGCGGCAGTGCGCCGGTGAACTCCGATGCGACGCGACCGTCGCGGAACGCCTTGACCGCCGGGATGCCCTGTATGCGGAAAGCCGCCTGGAGCTGCGGGTTGCGGTCGACATCGACCTTGGCCAGCTCGACCTTGCCTGCGCGCGCTGCCACCGCGCGCTCCAGCACCGGCGTGAGCTGCTTGCAGGGGCCGCACCACTCGGCCCAGAAGTCGACGACGACCGGGAGCTCCGACGAGCGCGCGATCACGCGTCGCTCGAAATCCGCCTCGTCGACGTCGTAGACGGCGCTGATCTGGTCCTGCTCAGGACTCATCGAGCGTCGCCTTCTCCAGGAGCACGGTCTGCGTCGGTGTGCCGGCTCCGCCGCTGGCGGGGTCGCCGAGCTGGTCGATCGCGAGCGCCACGTCCAGGCCCTTCACGACCTCGCCGAGCACGGCGTAGTCGGGCGGGAGGCCCGCGTCCGGCGCGGTCACGATGTAGAACTGGCTGCCGGAGGTACCGGGGGGCTCCACCTCTGTCTTGGCCATCGCGACGACCCCCTGCGAGTACGTCGTGTCCGCCGGCGGCTTGTCGCGCACCGAATAGCCCGGGCCGCCGGAGCCCTGGCCGGTCGGGTCGCCGCCCTGGATCACGAACCCAGGCACGATGCGGTGGAAGATGGTGCCGTCGTAGAAGCCCTGCTTGACGAGCGAGGCGAACGACGCCGCCGTCTTCGGGGACGTCTTCTGGTCGAGCTGCACCGTGATGTCGCCGCAGCTCGTCTTCAGCACCGCCCGGTAGGTCTTGCCGGCAGCGAGCTTGCCGCTCGGCTTCTTGGCGCCGCCGTCGGGCTTCGGGTTCGGCATCGGGACCTCGCGACAGGGTTGGCCCTCCTGCGCGGCCTGCCCCTCCGCCTCGGTCTGCGCGGCGGCGTCGCCGCCACCCGACTGACCGCCGCCGTCGTCGTCATCGTCACCGCAGGCCACGACGAACAGCAGCGCGAGACACAGCAACAGCACGAGCGGGCGGGCCACGGAGCCGTAGGCTAGCGATGTGGGCCTCTCCCCTCTCGCAGTCCGCTACGACCAGTTCATCCTCGATCTGGACGGCTGCGTCTGGATCGGCGACGAGCCCACGCCGGGTGTGCTGGGCGCCCTCGAGCAGGTCCGCGAGGCGGACAAACAAGTGGCCTATGCGACCAACGATCCGCGCAGCGCCACCGAGGACTACGTCACGCGTCTGTGGCGCATCGGCATCAGGGCGTCAGTGCGCGACGTGGTGACCGTCGGCGGCGCCATGCAGCACCTGCTGGCGGAGACGCGCAACGGCTGCACCGCCTTCGTGATCGGCACGGAGTCGCTCCGCAAGCACGTCAATGATGCCGGTTGCAGGGTGCTGAACGGCACCGATCTCGCCTCGCGTGCCGAGGTCGTCGTGGTCGGCGGCACCGAGGACCTCGTCTACGACGACCTCCGCAACGCTGCGCTCGCTGTCCGGCGCGGGGCCGACTTCCTCGCGACCGCGCGCGACCCTACCTACCCCCAGCCCGACGGCCTCTGGCCCGGGACGGGCGCCATCCTGGCCGCCGTAGAGGTGGCGAGCGAACGCCAGGCCACGGTCATCGGCAAGCCGGAGCCGCAGCTGCTGCTGACGGCGCTCGACCGGCTCGGCGAGGGCCGGACTCTCGTAGTCGGTGACAGGATCGACACGGACCTCGGCGCGGCCGCGGCGGCCGGGCTCGACTCGGCGCTCGTGCTCTCGGGCGGCGCGAGGCGCGAGGACGTCGACGGCCTCGAGCCGCCGCCGGTCGCCGTCGGCGACACGCTCGCGCAGCTGCTCGTGAGCTGAGCGCGGTTCGCTTTCGATCCGCTACGCCGCGAGCGGCCGCATCGCCTCCACCTCCTCGAGCTCGACCCCCACGAGTGCGCACGCCTCGGGCGTGACGGCCAGGCCCGCCCGCGCGGCCTGGGCGAGCCCCTCGGCCACCGGTACGTCGCGCACCTCGTGCAGATGGGCAGCGCACACGGCCGCGACAAAATCGGTCCAGCGGTTCCCGTGGAGCGCGACGGCGCCTGGGCGCCGCGTCTCCGCGCGCAGCAGCGCGACGAGCTCGTCCAGTGCCCCCGCGCCCTCCTCGGTGGTCGCGACGGGCACGTGGTGCCACGCGAGGCCGGCCTCCTCGTAGGCCTCGAGGTTGTGGCGCGTCGGGCTCGTCGAGACGAGCAGCCGCACGCGCCGCGCCTTCAGATAGGCGATCTCGGCGTCGCGCCGCTCGGCGCGATGGCTGCGCCCGCCGCCGCCGGGCCGCTCGAGGCCGCAGAGCTTGCGCGGCCGCACCCACCAGATCCGTTTGGGCTCCTGTTCGGTGACGTCCATGCGGGGCTAAGTGCGCATGCGTGAGAACTCGCCCCCTCGATAACCTCCGGCCGTCATGTGCCGCGTGTTCGGCTGTGTCGCAGCGGAGCCCGTGTCGATCAGACACGAGCTGCTCGACGCGGAGAACCCCCTGATTCGCCAGTCCGAGGACCACGACTCGGGTTGGGGAATGGCCGTCTACGAGCGCGCCGACGGAGGCGAGCCGCAGCTCGTTCGCTTCCCGGAGGCGGCCTACGCCGATGGCGAGTTCGTGACGGCGACGACGCTCCAAGGGCGCATCTTCAACGTGCACGTCCGGCGCGCCACGATGGGCGACCTGCGCTTCGAGAACACGCACCCGTTCTCGCTCTCGAGCTACACGCTTGGCCACAACGGCACGATCCTGCAGTACACGCGTCTGCTCGAGCCGGGAATGCGCGCGCCGGCGGGCGACACGGACTCCGAGCACCTGTTCAACCTGCTGATGAGCGACTACGACCGGGCGGCGCCCGCGGCGAGCCTGCGCAAGGCGATCCGGAAGACCGTCGAGCGCTCGGCGTTCTCCGGCGTGAACGTGCTGTTCTCGGACGGAGAGCGCCTCTACGCGTACCGGCTCGGGCTGTTCGACCTGCACTGGCTGGCGCGCCCTGGTCAGCTGCTGGTCGCGTCGGAGGTGCTGACCGACGAGCCCTGGCACAGCGTGCAGCAGGACGTGCTGCTCACGCTCGACCCCGACGACCTCGAGGAGCCCCACGCCGAGCGCCTGCTCGGCGACGAGCTGCTCGCCCAGGCGGAGATCCGCAAGATCGACCAAGCGCCACACCTCCGCGGGGCCGAGCGCGGCGCCGCCGCCGCGGAGCGGGCACGGACGGCAGCGGCGGCGGCACGCGAGTGAGCCGGCGCTTCGCGCTGCTGGTCAACCCGGCCTCCGCCGGTGGAAAGGCCCTCGACGCGCTGCCCGCGGTGCACGAGAGCCTCGACGCGCTCGGCGCGCCGCATCGCACCGTCCTCACGCGCAGCATCGAGCACGCCGAGCGGGAGGCGGCCGGCGCGGTGGCCGCCGGCGAGACGGTCGTGGCGGTGAGCGGCGACGGCCTGCTGCGGCCGATCGCGGCGGCTCTCCGGAACACGGACTCGGCGGTGGCCCTGATCCCTTGCGGGCGCGGCAACGACTTCGCGCGCGTGCTCGGCATCCCCTCCGAGCCGGCCGCCGCTGCACGCATGGCCGTCGAGGGAGCGGAGCGACTTGTCGACGTTGCCGACGTCGACGGCACCCCGTTCGTGGGCATCGCGAGCTTCGGGTTCGACTCCGACGCCAATCGGATCGCCAACGACACGAAGCGCATCAAGGGCGACGCCGTCTACCTCTACGCGGCGCTGCGCGCGCTCGCGGCGTGGAAGCCGGCGGCGTTCAGCGTGACCGTCGACGGCAGCCTCCACCAGGCGACGGGCTTCTCGGTCGTCGTCGGCAACTCCAAGGCCTACGGCGGCGGCATGTACATCCTCCCCCAGGCCGAGCTCGACGACGGCCGCCTCGACGTGCTGATCGCCAAGGAGACGTCGAAGCTGACCTTTCTGCGCGAGCTCCCGAAGATCTTCAAGGGCAAGCATCTGAACTCGCCGCACGCCGAGTTCCTGCGCGGCGAGCTGATCGAGGTCGCCACCGACCGTCCCTTCGTGATCTACGCCGACGGCGACCCGATCGGCGCGACCCCCGCGACCCTGCGAGTCGAGCCGCGCTGCCTGCGCGTGATCGCGCCGGCCTGATGTACCGCCCCGCGCGCAGCCTCGCCCGCCTGCTGCGGGCCGCGAGCCGCCGTCTCGGCCGGACCGGGGGGACGACAGCCCCTGGACGGCTGTTGCTGCGCCTCTCGCCGAGCGCACTCCGGCGCATGTCGGGCGAGCTCGACGAGGGCTCGGTGCTCGTCTCCGCGACCAACGGCAAGACCACCACCGCAGCCATGATCGCCGCCGGCCTCGAGCGCACGGGCCGCGACGTCGTGCACAACCGCGCGGGCTCGAACATGGCCTGGGGCGTCGCCACCGCGCTGCTGGACGCGGGTCGGTCTCCCGGTCAGCTGGGCCTGTTCGAGGTCGACGAGGCCTGGCTCGCGAGCGTCGCCAACGACGTCGAGCCGCGGCTCGTCCTGCTCGCCAACCTGTTCCGCGACCAGCTCGACCGCTACGGCGAGCTCGAGCTGCTCGCCGACCGCTGGGCCGAGATCGTCGCCGGCCTCGACGGGCACGCCGGCTTCGTCCTGAACGCCGACGACCCGCTCGTCGCCGACCTCGGTCGCGGCCGCCAGGGCGTGACCTACTTCGGCCTCGCCGACGACTCCCAGACGCTGCCGGCCATGCAGCACGCCGCCGACTCGAAGCACTGCCGCAACTGTGGCCACCCCTACGAGTACGAGGCGATCTACCTGGGCCACATGGGCCGCTACCACTGCCCCAACTGCGGCCGGCGCCGCCCCGATCCCGACGTGGTCGCGAAGCGCGTCCACCTCGAGGGAATGAGCGGCTCGCAGCTCGAGCTCGAGACGCCCGCCGGGAAGGTCGAGCTGAAGCTCCCGCTCCCCGGCCTCTACAACGTCTACAACGCGATCGCGGCCGCGGCGACGCTGCTGCGGCTCGACGTCCCGCTCGCCGACGTGGGCGCCGCACTCGAGGGCTTCGGCGGCGCCTTCGGGCGCGTCGAGACGATCCCGGTCGAGGGCCGCCAGGTCTCGATCCTGCTGATCAAGAACCCGGCCGGCGCGAACGAGGTGCTCCGGACGCTCACGCTCGAGGAGGGCGAGCTCGACCTCTGGTTCGCGCTCAACGACCGCATCGCCGACGGGCGCGACATCTCCTGGATCTGGGACGCGGACTTCGAGGTGCTGGCCGGGCGCGTGCGACGGGCCACCTGCTCTGGGACGCGCGCGGAGGAGATGGCGCTGCGGCTGAAGTACGCGGGCATCGACGCGCCGATCGAGGTCGAGCGCGACCTGGGCGCCTCGCTGGACCGCGCCGTTGCGACGACGGCGGGCGAGCGCCTGTTCGCGCTCCCCACCTACACGGCCCTGCTCGAGCTGCGCGACCTGCTCGCGCGCCGCGGGCTCGCGAAGCGGTGGTCCGAGTGACAGCGCGCGAGGTGATCTGGCACGACGTCGAGAACGGCTCCTACACCGCGGACCTCGAGCTCTGGCGCGAGCTCGCGGCTCGGGCCGACGGCCCTGTCCTCGATCTGGGAGCGGGTACCGGCCGCGTCGCGCGCGACCTGCACGCGGCCGGCCACGAGGTGCACGCGCTCGACTCCGATCCCGAGCTGCTGGCCGCCCTGCGCGAGCGCGCCCCCGAGCTGAGCACGCTCAGCGCGGACGCGCGCAGCTTCTCGGCCGGCGAGCGCTTCGCGCTCATCCTCGCCCCAATGCAGCTCGTGCAGATCCTGGGCGGGCCCGCCGCGCGGCTTGCCATGCTCGAGCGCGTGCACGAGCACCTGCTCCCAGGGGGCCGCTTCGCCGCCGCCCTCGCCGATCCCTACGACGCCATCGAAGAGGAGGACCGCTCGCCGCCCTACCCGGACATGATCGAGCACGACGGCTGGGTGTACTCGAGCCAGCCCGTCATGGTGCGCGAGCAGGCCGGCCAGATCATCATCGAGCGCCATCGCCAGGCCGTCGCCCCGGACGGGACGCTCGACGAGCAGACGGCTCCGTTCGCGCTCGACGTGATCGATCCCGGCGAGCTCGAGGCCGAGGCGCGCGCCGCGGGGCTCGAGCCGGTCGCCCGGCATCAGATCCCGGAGACGGCCGACCACATCGGAAGCGTGGTGATCGAGTGCCGGCGTTGAGGGTTTGCTCGCTCTATCCCGACCTGATGAACATCTACGCCGACCGCGGCAACATCGCCGTGCTGCGCGCGCGCTGCGAGTGGCGCGGGATCGGCTTCGAGCACGCCGCCTCGGGCACCGGCGACACGCTCGACCCGGACGCGCACGACCTCTTCTACATCGGTGGCGGACAGGACCGCGACCAGGTGGCGATCGCGCCCGACATGGCCGAGACCAAGCGCGCCGGCCTGCACGAGGCGGCCGAGCGCGGCGCCGTCGTGCTGGCGGTGTGCGGCGGCTACCAGCTGCTCGGCCACTCCTACGAGCTGGGCGGCGAGGAGCTGCCGGGCGTCGGCCTCGTCGACCTGAGGACGGTGCGCGAGCCCGGACCGCGGCTGATCGGCAACTGCGCGATCGAGGCCGACCTCGGCGGCGGCCCGCGCATCATCGCCGGCTTCGAGAACCACGGCGGGCGGACCTATCTGGGCAGCGGCGAGCAGCCGCTCGGGCGGGTGCTGAAGGGGCACGGCAACAACGGCCGCGACGGCCTCGAGGGCGTCCACTCGGGCACCGTGATCGGGACGTACCTGCACGGCCCGCTCCTGCCGAAGAACGTCTGGCTCGCGGACCGGCTGATCGAGCTGGCGCTCGGGATGGAGCTCGAGCCGCTCGCCGACGACAAGCTCGAGGGCGCCGCGCATGCGTCGGCGCGGCGCGCGGCGGGCGTCTAGGCGAGCCCGACGACCCGCAGGACCTCCTCGACCGAGGTGGTCCCCTGCCTGATCTTCTCGAGGCCGTCCTCGCGCAGCGTCCGCATGCCCTCGGCGCGGGCGGCCTCGCGCAGCTCGTCGGCCGGCCCCTTCTCGAGGATCAGCCGGCGCAGCTCGTCGCTCATGAGCATCACCTCGTAGAGGCCGATGCGGCCGCGGTAGCCGGTCTGCCCGCAGCGCACGCAGCCACCCGGCTCGAAGCCGCCGAAGCCGCGCTCGACCGCGAAGCCGTTGCGGCCCAGGAGCGCCTTCGAGAGCTTGACCGGGCGCTTGCAGTCACACAGCCGCCGCACGAGCCGCTGGGCGACCACGCACTCGATCCCCGCGGCGACCAGGAAAGGCTCGATGCCCATGTCGATCAGCCGCGCGGCGGCGAGCGGCGCGTCGTTCGTGTGGAGCGTCGTGAGGACGAGATGGCCGGTGAGCGCGGCCTCGATGGCGAGCGCGGCGGTCTCGGCGTCGCGCACCTCGCCGACCATGATCACGTCCGGGTCCGCGCGCACCAGCGAGCGCAGACCCGAGGCAAAGGTGAGTCCGCCCTTCGCGTGCACCTGGACCTGCTTGACCCCGTCGAGCTCGTACTCGACCGGATCCTCGACCGTGATCAGCGTCTTGTCCGGCGAGTTGACCTCGCTGATGGCGGCGTAGAGCGTCGTCGTCTTGCCGGAGCCGGTCGGGCCGGTCACGAGCACGGAGCCGTGCGTGGCGCCGATCGCCTTCAGGAAGCGCTTGCGCTCGGGCTCCTCCATGCCGAGCCGGTCGAGCTCGACGACCACCTGCGTCCTGTCGAGGACGCGCATCACGACCGACTCGCCGCGTACGACGGGCAGCGTTGCCACGCGCAGATCGACGTAGTGCCCGTCGACGGACAGGCCGATGCGACCGTCCTGCGGCAGCCGCTTCTCAGCGATGTCGAGCTCGGCCATGATCTTGATGCGCGAGACGAGGCCCAGGATGAGCCGGCGCGGCACCGTCGTCGAGTCGAACACCACGCCGTCGACGCGGAAGCGCACGCGCATGTCGCCCGCGCGCGGCTCGAAGTGGATGTCGGAGGCGCCGCGCCGCACGGCGTCGGCGATGATCGAATGGACGAGCTTGACGACCGGCGCCTCGTCGGCGGACTCGCGCAACTCGATGACCTGCGCCGCCTCCTCCTCGGTCTCCTCGTGGATCTCCTGGACCGACTCCTCGAGGGTCGACAGACCCGCGATCAGCGCCTCGATGTCCTCGGGGGAGGCGACCGCGCGCCGGACGTCGTGGCCGGTCGCCATCGTGATGTCGTCGAGCGCCAGCAGGTTGGCGGGGTCGGCGGTCGCCACGAGCAGCGCGCCCTCGCCGAGGAACGCGATCGGGACCGTCTTGTAGCGCCTCGCCTTGGCGGCGTCGATCAGCGCGGCGGCGCCCTTGTCGACGTCGAAGACGTTCAGGTCGACGTAGTGCAGCCCGTTGCGCTCTGCCAACGCCTGGGCGAGCTGCTTCGAGTCGACGAGGCCCGCCTCGATCAAGCTTTGGCCGAGCGCCACGCCGCGGGCCCTGCCGTCATCCACAACGCGCTCCACCACGCCGCGCTCGGCGAACCCAAGCTGGACGATCACGTCTCCGATTCGCCTCATGGCGCTCGACCGCGTTGCCGGCGGTACGAGTCCGGGCACGGGGAACGGCCCTGCCGAGGCAGCCTGGGCTTCCATACCTCCCAAATATCGGCAGCAGGCGAGCGGGGTTGAGACGGTGGTCCGGCTCGCCGGGTAGCTTCTGTCGTGATGAACCTGTCCGACTATCAGCAACGCTCGCGCGCGACCGCGGTCTATCCGGACGCGGGCGCGAACCTCACCTATCCCGCCCTCGGGCTGTGCGGAGAGGCCGGCGAGGCTGCTGAGAAGGTGAAGAAGGCGATTCGCGATGACGGCGGGGTCCTCACCGACGAGCGACGCGAGGCGCTCGCCGCGGAGCTCGGTGACGTGCTCTGGTACGTGGCGCAACTCGCCACCGAGGCGCGCCTGGACCTCGACGAGATCGCCGAGAGCAACCTCGAAAAGCTGCTCTCACGCCGCGACCGCGCCGTGCTGCACGGCAGCGGCGACTTCCGCTAGCGATTAATCGGGCGCCCGCGCGGCGTCTGTATGCAGTGATGATCGTGCTGTTCGACAAAATGGCCGACGCCGGGGTGGCGATCGGCGCCGCGGCCGGGCACGTGCCCGTGCCGGTCACCGACATCGACGAGGCGAAGGCCTTCTACGTCGACGAGCTCGGCTTCGAGGAAGAGGCCGACATGGAGCCCGGCGACGGGGTCCGGCTCGTGCGGCTGGCGCCGCGCGGCTCGTGTGAGTCGCTTCTGCTGGTGGCGCGCGACCGTCCTGCCCGCTAAGGCCGTAGCCTCAGCTTCAGGGTGCGTGACATCGCGTTCCCCGCGGGGTCGCGCGCGGTCAGCTTGACGGTCAGCTTCACCCGCCGTTGCCTGCGTAGCGCTCGGAGCTGCTTTCGCTTCAGCTTGAACGACACCGTCACGGCCTGGCCCGGGCGAGCCTTGAAGCTCTTGGAGAGCTTTAGCTTCGCCGAGCTCACGCTGACCTTGCCGGTCACGTCCTCGGAGAAGCTGCCCAGGGCGATCCGCAGGCGCGAGTCCTTGAGCGACGGCCTCGCCTTGCCGGTCAGCACCGGCTTCGTCTCGTCCGGCGGATAGGCGTCGGGGCAGCCGCTCGGGGTCTGCGCGGGCCGCCCTGGACACTGGTCGGCGTTGTCCGGCTTGCCGTCTCCGTCGCTGTCGAGCGGCGGCGGAGGCGGGAGCGGCGGAGGCTGGACGGGACAGCCGCTCGAGCCGGCGCCGGCCGCCTCCGGACAGGCGTCGAGTGCATCGATGAGCCCGTCGTCGTCGGTGTCGCGCTCGGAGGTGTAGCGCACAGCCAGGTCGTTCGTCTCCGAGAGCAGCATGTCCTGCGGGCAGGTGCCGGCTATCGAAGTCCGGGACGACGCCGCTGCAGACAAGCCCCTGGCGAGCCTGCAGATCCATCGTGCCGAAGTCGGTGTAGTCGCCCGCCGGCGTGTAGATGGTGGCCTCGTATACGCCCCCGAACGCGCGCACGTCCTGGTAGTAGCCGTTGGCGCTCAGCGGGCCCGATCCGTCGAGCAGCGCACACGCACCAAGCCCGTCGTCCTCGAGCAGCCCGTCGACCTCGACCAGCGTGATCGGCGACGGCTGCGTGGGCTCGATGTCGAAGAACGCGAACACCACCTCGAGGGGCCGCGCGGGCACGAAGTCGTCCGGTCCGGTGCCGGGATCGACGCCATCGGGAAAGAGGCCCATGCTCACGATCGAGTCCGGCGGCCCCACGTCGGGCTCCACCGCGCCGAAGCGTGAACACGCCCGGAATCGGACCGAGCGCGCGGGAGTCCGCCCCAGCGCTGAAGGACAGCTCCATCGGAGTGATCCCCGTGTCCTCGCAGCTCGGTGTGGTGAGTGGTCCGACGAGCTCCGTGTGCTGCGACAGGACCTCGCCATGGAGGGTCGGGCCGACCTCAGCGGCCGCGGGCGGGATCCAAGCCAGGCAGAGAACTGCAGGCACGAGTGCAAGGAATCGACACACGGCCACTCCTTCCCTCGGCGGCGGCCCACGGGACCACCGCAGGGCCAGATACCGCTGTCCAGCGTAACCCTGATCCAGGCCCTACGCCAGCGAGCCGTTGCCCGACTGGAAGCGCTCGAAGCGCTGCGCCACCGCCACCGGCACGCGCGCTCGCACGCGCACTCCCTCAGCGGTGTCCTCGCGCTCGAGCTCGCCGGCCACGTCGTGCAGCTCGGACAGGCTCGTGCCCTCGTCGTACGGGACGAGCAGCTCCATCGGCCTCAGCGATGCGAGGAAGCGCGCCTCGACCGCCTCGCGCAGGTCGTCCAGGCCGTCCGCCGTGGTCGCCGACACCTGGACCGCCTGCGGGAAACGGAAAGACAGCTCGCGGCGGCGTTCGTCGTCGAGCAGGTCGACCTTGTTGAGCGCCAGCAGCCGCGGGCGCTCGCCGGCTCCTGTCTCGGCGAGGACGTCGTCAACGGCCGTGAGCATGTCGTGCAGCTCCTCCTCGGCGACCGAGGCGTCGGCCACGTGCACGATGAGGTCGGCGCCGAGCGCCTCCTCGAGCGTGGCCGAGAAGGCGTCGACGAGGGCGTGGGGAAGCTTGCGGATGAAGCCGACGGTGTCGGTCAGGAGGTACGTGCGCCCGTTGATCTCGAACGAGCGCGTGGTGGGATCGAGCGTGTGGAAGAGCCGGTCGCGCACGCTCACCTCGGCGCCCGTGAGCGCGTTCAGGAGCGTCGACTTGCCGGCGTTCGTGTAGCCCGCCAGGGCGACGGTCGGCAGGCCGGCGCGCTCGCGCTCGGCGCGCATCGTCGAGCGGGTCGCCTTCGTGTGCTTGAGGCGCCGGCGCAGGGCGGCGATGCGGTCGCGCGCCAGCCGGCGGTCGGTCTCGATCTGCGTCTCGCCCGGGCCCCTGGTGCCGATGCCGCCGTCCATACGGCCGGCGCCCAGGCGCTCGAGGTGGGTCCAGAGCCCGCGCATGCGCGCGAGGTTGTACTCGAGCTGGGCGAGCTCGACCTGAAGCTTGCCCTCGGCCGAGTGCGCGTGGTCGGCGAAGATGTCGAGGATGATCGCCGTGCGGTCGATGACCGGGACGCCGAGCGCCTCCTCGAGGTTGCGCTCCTGGCGCGGCAGCAACTCGTCGTCGCAGGCGACCAGGTTCGCGTCCGCGTCCTTGACGGCGCGCTTCAGCTCGTCGAGCTTGCCGCGCCCGAAGTAGCGGTCGGGGTCCGGCCGGTCGCGCCGCTGGACGAGCTCGCCCACCGAGGCCACGCCGGCCGTGCGAAGCAGCTCGCGCAGCTCCGAGAGGTCCGGCTCCGCCGGGCTGACCCCGATGCAGAGCGCGCGCTGGCGCGCCCTCGGCTGCTGGGTCAGGTCTTGCACTCGATCAACGTTAGCGCCCGCGAGGCCACCTCAGGGCAGCTGCAGCCGCTCGACGGGCGGCAGCACACCGCGCGTCTCGAACTCCTCCGGGATCGAGCTGCCCGGCAGCACGACGACGGCCTCGCCCGCCTCGCCGAGCCAGGACGCGTGACCCACCGCGTAGCGGTGCGCGGCCAGCGCGCAGGCGGCGGCGTCGATCTCCTCGATGCGCCGGTGCCAGAGGTCGCCGCCCTCGTCGATCACGTGGTCGCCGATCAGCTCCTCGATGCGCATCTGGATGCCGAAGGGGTGGCGCTTGGCAGGCAGCCGGCGCCCCTGGAGCGCGCAGAACACGGCATCCGCGTTGGTCTCGAAGAGCGGGAAGTCGTTGTATGCGCCCTCCGCGACCGGGCCGTCGTGGTCGTCCGCACCGTCCTGAGGCGCGTAGCGCGGCATGTCGCGCAGCTGGTCCGCCAGCTCGCTCGACACCGGGTCGCGCGGCTGCGGCACGACGCCCAGCTTGCGCAGGAAGTCGTCGACGCTGCGCGCCTCGCGTCCCTGGCGGGGTGCGCTCAGCGGTGCGCCGAGTGCGAACACGACGTCCCCGAGCGAGCGCAGCTCGGCAGCCACCTGCTCGGCCGAGCCCGGCTCGAAGAAGATCGCGCTGAGCCGGATCGGAGGCTCGGGCGCGCGGACCTCCTCCAGCATCGCCAGCTGGACTCTGCCCTGCATGGGGACCGCGCCGCAGTAGTGCATCAGCCGCCGAGGCTACCCCTAAGACGCTCGACGGCCTCGCTCAGCCGCGCGTCGTCGATGGTCAGCGAGATCCGGAAGAAGCCCTCGCCGTTCGGCCCGTAGGCGCCGCCCGGCGAAACCACCACGCCCGACTCCTCGAGAACGAGCTCGCAGAAGGACGCGGACGTGTGGCCCTCCGGCACCGGTGCCCACACGTAGATGGTGCCCCTCGGCGGCGTCACGTCGACGCCGATCTCGCGCAGCGCGCCGCAGACGAGGTCGCGGCGACGCTGGTAGATGGCCGGCATCTCGGCCGGCGGGCCGTCGTCGAGCGCGCGCACGGTGGCGAGCTGCACCGCCTCGAACTGCCCCGAGTCGATGTTCGTCTTGAGCTTCCAGTAGGTGGCGACCGCCTCGGCGTTGCCGACGATCGCGGCGGTCCGCCAGCCGGTCATGTTCCAGCCCTTCGAGAGCGAGAACACCTCGACGCCGACGTCCCTGGCGCCGGGGGTCTCGAGGAAGCTCGGCGCGACGTAGCCGTCGAAGGTCGTCTCCGTGTAGGAGGCGTCGTGGACGATCAGGACGTCGTGCTGTCGGCCGAACTCGACCGCCCGCTCGAACAGGCCCTCGGGCACGACCGCGCCGGTCGGGTTGTTCGGGTAGTTGAGGTAGAGCAGGCGGGCGCGCTGGGCGACGTCGACTCCGATCGCGTCCAGGTCGGGCGCGAAGCCGAGCTCGGGCACGAGCGGCATCAGCACCGCCTCGCCCCCCGCGAGCAGCGGCCCGCCCGTGTAGACCGGGTAGCCGGGATCGGCCGCGAGCGCGACCGAGTCGGGGTCGAGGAAGGCGAGGTTCAGGTTGAAGACGCACTCCTTCGCGCCGAGCGCCGGGATGATCTCCGTGTCCGGATCGAGCTCGACGCCGAAGCGGCGCGAGTAGAAGCGCGCGTATGCCTCGCGCAGCTCAGGCCGGCCGCGGTTCGACGGGTACTGGTGCGTGCCGGGATCGGCCGCTGCGCTCGCGAGCGCCTCGATCACGGGCGCGGGCGTCGGCGTGTCGGGATCGCCGATGCCCAGGCTGATCACGTCGACCCCCGCAGCCTTCTTCTCGGTGATCTTGCGCTCGAGCTCGGCGAACAGGTACGGCGCGAGGCGGTCCAGACGGCTACTCGGCTTCATGCAGCTCCTTGACGAATTCATCACTCAGTACACCGGCATAGACGGGCCGCGCCCAGCCGGTCAGGTCGACGTGCATGTCCTCCCCCACGTCCACGACGAGCTCGCCGCCGTCGAGCTCCACCGTGACCGGGCTGTCGACGCCGCGCAGCACGGCGGCGACCGCCGCGCCGGTGGCGCCGGTTCCCGACGACATCGTCTCCCCCACGCCGCGCTCGAAGATGCGCGCGCGGATCGCGGCGTCGCCCGTGCGGCGCCAGAACGAGACGTTGGTGCGGCGGGGGAAGAGCTCGTGGCGCTCGATGCCGGGCCCGTACCTGTCGAGGTCGAGCTCCTCGAGGCCTTCCTCGACCTCGATCGAGCACTGCGGGTTGCCGGCCTGCACGAACTGGAAGGCGAACTCGCGGCCCGCCGAGCTGAGCGTGCCCGTCCCGTCCTCTTCCCCGCTCGGGAAGTCGTCCGGAGCCCGCAGGCGCACGCGGCCGATGTCGAGCGTGCAGAGCTCGCCCTCGATGCGCGGGCGGACCTCCCCCGCCACCGTGCGCACGGAGAAGCTGTCGTGCTCGGTCCAGCCGCTGCGGCGCAGGTACATCACGGCCTCGCGCACCCCGTTGCCGGACAGCTCGGCCTCGGAGCCGTCCGGGTTGTAGATGCGGATCTCGGCGACGAAGCCGCGCTCGTCGGTCTCCCGCACGAGCAGGATCCCGTCCGAGCCGACACCGGTGTGCGGAGCGCAGAAGCGGCGAATGCGCTCAGGCGTCAGCTCGAACGGGAGCTCTCTCTCCTCCAAGATCGCGTAGTCGTTGCCGAGGGCCTGCCACTTCTCGAAGCGCACGACCCCGGCAGGCTATCTATGGCCGTTGAACTCCATCAGCTGATGGAAGGTCGGCCGGTTCGTCCAGCGCATCGTCTGGCCGAGCACACCGGGCGGGAACGTGATGCGGTCCTCGGTCGCGTCCGAGCGCCAGGCAGCCGGGTCGGGGCCCTGCGCTGTCGCGAGCGCGTCTGCGCCCTGCTGGATCACCGCCCACAGCGAGGCCCTGCACGCCGCCAGGTCGCCGGCGCCGCAGTAGACGCGGCTGTAGCGGCCGCGCACCGGCTTGCCGAGCAACGTCCGCAGGTCCTTGTCGACGTAGCCGTACCAGCCGCCGCCGTAGGCGCTCCCGTTGGCCGTGCGCGGGCTGTTGTCGCGCCTGACCAGCTGTCCGAGCAGGCCCCCGGGTGCAGCCAGGTCGCCAAGCACCGGCCGCAGTACGGCCTCGGAGAGCCCGTCCCAGGTCTGGTCGAGTACAGCCGCGCCCGGGTCGTCGATCTTCCCGTCCAGGTCGCGGTCGATGCGGCTCGCGCCGCTGCGCCGCCAGGCGTCGACCAGCGCGGCCGCCTGCTCGCTGCGGGCGTCCGGCGCCGGACCGCTCGAGAGGACCTCCCGGATCAGCGGCCACACGTCGAGCACGCGCAGGTCCTGGGTGGCGGCCCGGTTCACGACGCTGAGCACGTCGTGGAGCCTGCTCTTGCGCTTGAAGCCCTTGAACAGCTCGTTGCGGTGGACGGACTGGTAGGTCCAGTTGTTGTCGGCCGCGCCGAAGCCGGCCGCGGGCTTGTTGTTCCAGTTGTGGATCAACCCGCTCTTCGGGTTGATCGCCTGGGGGTGATCCTTCGTCTTGAGGAAGCCGCGCCACTCGTACCGCCCGGTGCCGAGGGTCGGCAGGCTCGGGTTGGTCCCCGGCGCGCGAATCGGAAGCCGCCCGGCGGAGTAGAAGGCGATGTCCTTGTGGTCGACGTAGAACATGTTGAACGTGTATCCGAAGCGGCTCGCAACCTTCGGCAGGTCCGTCGCCGAGCGGACCGCGCCCTCGTTGAGGCCGGCGCCGATGTAGGCCGCCGTAACCTCGCGGCCGCGCGTCGAGCGCATCGTCGACACCGCGTACGGGCGACCGCCCACGGTGACCGTGCCGCTCACCGGCCCGTGCACGGTCTGGCGGAATGTCACCTGCTCGTCCGGCTGCCCTCCGGCGCCCTTCAGCACACCGGCGTTGAAGGTCGTCATCGGCCGGCAGCGGCCCTTGAAGCGGTAGTGGGTGGACTCGCGCGTCGCCGGGCTGCCGTCACGGTTGCAGAGCTGCTCGAGGAACTGGTCGGTGTTGTCGTTCGAGGCCGACGTTGCACTCCAGGCGTAGTCGCGCGTGCGGCCGATCAGCACGTACGGGAGGCCCGGCAGCACGCCACCACGGACGTGGATGCCGCCGCCGTGCGCGTCGACCTCCATGAACAACTCCGGATAGAAGTAGCCGAGCTGCGGCCCCATCACGGCGAGCGGGTGGCCGGTGGCCGAGCGCTTGCGGCCGACCAGCACCGCGTTCGACGCACGGGCGCGGGCGCCCATCGCGACCTTCGCAGCGGTTGCCGCCGCTGGGCTCATCGAGCCGGGGTCGACAACGAGCGAACCGGGCGTGCGACCGCCGCGCTCGGTCACGTACGGGAACCTGCGCGTTGTCGTGACCGACGTCTCCGGGTCCTGCGAGGAACGTAGGTCGCTCCAGACGTCTGTGCCGGCCGGGCCGAGCCGGTTGCGGAGGGTGCCGAGCAGCTCGGAGCTCCGCACCTCGTCGCCGCCGCCGGCACCGAAGACCTGCCCCAGCAGGCCGAGCACGGAGATCACGTCGACGTAGGTCCAGGGCTTGACCCCGTTGTCCTGGGCCCGGTTGTAGGCGTTGATGCCGGCCAGGAACGCGCGTACGTCGGCAAGCAGCCGCCGCCCGCGGCGACCGTCGCGTTCCAGCAGGCGGCGCTGACCGGCGATGTAGCGCTCCGTCTGCCGGCTCGGGATGAACTGGCGCAGGCTGGTGGCAAGGCTGAGCGCGTCCTTGCCGGGCGCGTCGAGGATCGTGAAGCGCGACGGGTAGCGGATCGTCTCCATGAAGAGGCCGCGGTCCTGCGCCGTGGTCCAGCCGATCGCCCAGTACACGTCCGAGCGGGTGCGGGCCTGGATGTGCGGGACGCCCCACTTCGCGTCGCGGCGGATCTTCACGCCGCGCTTCGGGCGCGTGACCGCGCCGCCCTTGGGCATGAAGAAGCGCGCCGACTTGAAGTAGCGCGGGATGGTGCTCGCGTTGATGTCGCCGCCGAGCGGCGTGAGCGCGTCGTAGATCCTGAGCTGGTCGACGCTGTGCTCGTCGGGCGGCAGCGCACCGGATTGCCCTGAGGGCAGCACGTTCCAGGTCTGCTTGCCGAAGTCGAGCCGGGCGGCACTTGCTGCCGGAACCAGCACGACGAACGCCAACAGGGACAGCAGCACGACACGCTTCAAGGGGCTCCTCCTCCTCGCTAAGGGCGCGGGAAGACTAGCTGGCCGGCCAGCTCGGCCGGCGTGGCAGCGCCCGCATCGAGGATCTGCACGACGCTCGAGGCGTCGCATCCAGGTGAGCTGGCGGCGCGCGTAGTTGCGGGTGCGGCGCTTCATCGCCTCGACGTCTCCGCGCAGCAGCTCATCGAACCCGAGCGCCTTGCGGGCGGTCGCAGAGGCGCCGGCTGCCTCGGCGCGGCGCACCTCCTCGAGCGCGCCGGCGGCGACCATCGCATCAACGCGCGCGTCTATGCGGCGGTAGAGCTCCTCACGCTCCATCACGAGCCCGCAGAGGAGGGTCGGGTGGCGCAGCTCCGCGGTCCAGAGCCGCGAGTCGGTTCCCGCCGGCGCCGGGCTCTCCCCCATCTCGAGCAGCTCGAGCGCCCTGATGATGCGACTGCGGTCAGCGGGGTCGATCGCGGCCGCGGCGGCGGGCGCGCTGGCGGCGAGCTCGGCGTGCATCGCCTCGGGTCCACGTGCCTCGAGCTCGGCGGCGAGTCGCTCACGCAGCTCGGGGCCGGGGGGCGGGCGCAGCTCGAGGTCCGTCAGGGCGGCCTGCAGGTAGAGGCCGGTGCCGCCCACGACGATCGGCCGGCGTCCTGCCGCCAGCGCCTCGTCGATCTCCGCGCGTGCGAGCTCGGCGAAGCGACCCGCCGAGAACGTCTCGGTCACCGGGACGAACGAGAGCAGCCGGTGCTCGAGCGCCTTCTGCTCGGCCGCCGACGCGGCCCCGGTCAGGATCTCGAGCCCGCGGTACACCTGCAGCGCGTCCGCCGAGATCGCAACGGGGTCTCCCCCCTCGGCACGCAGCCGCTCCGCGAGCGCGATCGCGACGGCCGTCTTGCCGATCCCGGTCGGTCCGAACAGGGCGATCACGTGGGGGTCGGCGGGCACGATCGGCCACGGTAACCGTCACCGGTGGATACTGCGCGGAATGTCGCACGACCAGCACGTCGCAGTGGTACAGCGAGCGTTCGAGGCGTGGAACCGAGGCGACATCGACGGATATCTGGCCCTCCTGTGCGTCGATGTCGAAGCCGTCCCGTTCGGCGCCGCACTGGAAGGCAAGGTTTGCCGCGGGCACTCCGAAGTGCGTGCCTGGTGGCTGGCGCACTACGAAGTTTGGGAAACCTTCGTGCTGCGCACCGAGGAGTTCATGCCGGTCGGGACAGAGCTCGTGGTGTCGGGGCGCTGGGAGGCGGTTGGACGGAGCGGCGTGGAGCTGTCGACCCCGGCAACCTGGGTGTTCGGCTTTCGCGACGGCAAGATCGCCTACTGGCAGGCGTACACGTCCAGAGCAGGCGCCCTCGAAGCCGTGGGACTGGGAGCCCAAACTCCCGCCGAAGAGGACCCGCGCCGGCACGATCGCTAGTAATACCTGGCGTGCCGGGACGATTGATGCTGTTGGCCGCGGCCTGCCTGGCGGCGGCCACGCTTGCCCTTGGCTGTCAGGAGTCGGGCTTCGACGAGTCCAAGGAGACCGCCCGGCCGCTGAAGGTCCAGCACATCGACGCCGACCTGGCGGGGACGAAGGTCCCAGGCCAGGCCGAGCGGCCTGCCACGCTCACGCCTGATGCGCTGAGCGACACGCTCGCGCTCGGCGTGCGGCCGGTGGCCGCCGCCCTGCCCGGCGCTCAGGTGCCGACCTACATGCGTGAGCAGGCCGCCGGGATCGAGATCCTGCCGGCCGTCAGGCGGGACGGCCTCGGCGCCATCCGAGCGGCCAAGCCGGACGTGATCCTCGGTAGCCACGAGCTTCAGGGCCCGCTCTACCCCGGGCTCAACAAGATCGCGCCCACCGTCATGAGCGACGGTGGCGGCGCCTCGTGGGAGCTGTCGGTGCGGCTCCACGGTGAGGCGCTCGGCCGCACGAACGACGCCGAGAGGCTCCTGATCGACTGGGACCGGCGCGTCGCCGGGTTGCGCTCCAGGCTCGGGGACAACGCCCCCGACACGGCCGTGTCGGTCGTGCTCGTCGGCCGCGAGGGAACCCTGATGGCCGGCGCCGACTCGTTCCCGGGCCGCGTCCTGAGCGATGTCGGGCTGAGCCGCCCGCCTTCGCAGGACGGTCCGCGTGAGTCAGAGACGGTCGCGCCCGACCAGATCCCGGCGCTCGACGGGCGCGTGATCCTGCTGTCGGTGGCTCCAGATGCGGAGGAGCGGCTCGCTGAGCTGGAGCGCGACCGCCGCTGGAAGCGCCTGCGTGCGGTGCGCTCCGGAGCGGTCGAGCGCGTCGAGGCGGGCACCTGGTGGTCCGGTGGCGGCATCCTCGCCGCGCGCGCCGCCCTTGCGGATCTCGACCGCATCCTCGTGGGCAGCTGACGCAGGTCTACTGAAGCCCGCTCCATCTGCCGATCAGGAGGGGAAGGATGACCCTCGAACCCCTCGACGCCCTGTCGCGGCTGGCTGCCCGACGCTTCGCGAGCTTCGCCGACGCGGCGAATGCCGTGCTCGACCTGCTCGCAGGCGCGGTCCCAGGCGGCTGCGTGCTGCTCGGCCAGGTTGACTGGGACGCGGGCGAGTGCAGGGTCCTCGACGCCCGCGGTGGGGCGGTCGAGCGCGGCTCCTCGCTGCCGCTGTCCGGCGCCGCCGACGGCGCTGGGCTCATCGGAGCCGACACGCTCGCCGAGGTCTGCCCCGGCGCCTGGGTCACGGCGCCGCTCGACGCGGCCGACGGCAGCGTCGTCGCGCTGCTGATCGCGAGCCCTGGCGCGGACGCCGCGCCGCCTCGCTACCTCGCCCAGCTGTTGCTGGTGGCGGCGCGCATCCTCTCGTACGAGTGGGAGAGCATCTCGACACGCGCCGAGCTGCACCGCCTCGCCGAAGCCGTTCGCGACCGCGAGCACACCGAGCCCGTTACCGGCCTCCCCAATCGCGAGGCGCTGCTCGAGGCGCTCGAGCGCGAGTGGGAGCTGAGCCGGCGCGGCAGCGTCGAGAGCTACGTGGTCGTCGCGCATCTGCACGGCCACCGCGCTGTCGCCGAGCAGCACGGACCGGCGCTCGCCGACCTGATTCTCAAGGACGTGGCCGAGGTCTTCACAGGCGCGGTGCGCCGCGCGGACCATCTCGCACAGGTCGATGCGGACGCGCTGGCGATCGTGCTGGTCGGCTGCAAGGGCGAGGAGGGAGCGCGCGCCTTCGTCGGACGCGTCGAGCGCTCGCTCGAGCGCGTCGCCGCCGCCCGCCCGGCACCTGCCCGCCTCTCGTACGGGATCGAGGCGCTGGCCGAGACTGGCTCCGCCGCTGAGGCGGTGGGACTTGCCGAGGCTGCGGCTCGCGCCGCCGAGCCGTTCTCCGCCGAGTCGCCTGAGGGAGTCGCGTGAGCGTCGAGCCCGCCTCCGCCGGCCCGGTGCTGGCCGGGGGCCTGTCGGGCCCCGGTGTCACCCCTCCCTCGCTCAACGGCGCCGGTCGCCGATTCCTGAGCGACATCTTGGTCGAGCTCGGCTTCGTGGAGCAGGCGGTGGCCGACCAGGCCGTCGAGGCCGCGCGCCGTCCCGGCATGACGCCCGAGCGGGTGCTGCTCGAGAACGGCGCCATCACCCAGGACCAGCTCTCGCGCGCGCTCGCCGAGCGCTACGCGCTCGACCACATCGATCTCGACGAGTACGCCGTGGACCGCTCCGCCGCCGGCGTCTTGAGGGAGACCGCCGCCCGTCGCTACCTGTCGGTGCCGATCGGCTTCGCCGACGACGGCGCCCTGGTCGTCGCGATCGCCGACCCAACCGACTCACTGGGCCTCAGCGACATCGCCGTCATGACGAAGCTGGCGGTGCGGCCGGCGGTCGCGGCGCGGGCGCAGATCGAACAGCTCGTCGGCGAGCTCAACTTCATGGACGAGCCCGAGCCCTCGCAGGGTCAGGCCGGCGGGACGCTGATCCAGCCGCCCGACGACGAAGCGGGCAGCGCCCGTGGCACTCGTGGACGCCTCGTCGGGCCGGGTCGACGAGCTCGAGAGCGAGCTGGCGAGCCGCGAGAAGGCCCATCAGGCCGAGCTCAGCGAGCTGCGCGACGCGGCAGACAGCGCACGGGTCGAGCGCGATCGCGCGCTCGCCACGGCCCAGGCCGAGCTGGACAAGGCGCTCGCGATCGCAGGCGCCGAGCGCGAGAAGGCGCTCGCCGAGGCCCAGGCGGAGTACGAGCGCACGCTGCGCGCCGAACGGGCCGCGCTCGCCAAGCTGGAGCAGCAGCTCGAGGCCGAGCGCAGCAGGTCCGCCAAGGCCGTCAAGGAGGCGCGCGGCACCGAGAGCGCCAGGGCCGCAAAGGCCCTCGAGGAGGCACTCGCCGGCGAGCGCGCGGGTGCGGCGCAGGCACGGGAGCGCGTGGTCGAGCGTACGGCCGAGGAGGAGCGCGCGAAGGCTGCCAAGAGCCTGCGCAAGGCGCTCGAGGCGGAGCAGGCGAAGGCCGCCGAGGCCCTCGCGACTGCCGAGCAGCGGCTCGCGGCGGAGCGCGCAAGGGCGGAGAGGGCCTTCGACGAGGAGCGCGCGCGGGCGGCGGAGGCACTCGGCGCAGCCGTGCAGGCGCTCGACGCCGAGAAGATGGCGACGGCCGAGGCCCTTCAGGCGGCGCAGAGCGAGCGCGCCAAGGCCGCCGAGGCGATCGCCGCCGCCGACAAGACTGCTGAGCGCGCCCGCGCCAAGGCCTCGGAGACGATCGCGGCCGCCGAGCAGGCACGCGAGGCCGCCCGAGCCAAGGCCGCCGAGGCGGTTACAGCCGCCGAGAAGACCGCCGAACGCGAGCGCGCCAAGGCGACGGAGGCGGTTGCCGCCGCCGAAGAAGACCGCTCGAACGCGAGCGCCGCCGAAAGGCCGACGCGAGGCCGGCTCGCGCGGCCGCCGAGAACGCCCGGGAGGCGGACCAGGCCAAGGCCGCCGAGGCCCTGGCGGCGGCCGAAGAGGCCCGCGAAGCCGACCGCGCCAAGGCCGCCGAGGCCCTGGCCGCCGCCGAGAAGACCGCCGAGCGCGAGCGTGCGAAGGCCACCGAGGCCGTCGCGGCCGCCGAGCAGGCCCGCGAAGCCGACCGCGCAAAGGCCGCCGAGGCCGTCGCGGCCGCCGAGAAGACCGCCGAGCGCGAGCGCGCGAAGGCCGCCGAGGCCGTCGCGGCCGCCGAGCAGGCCCGCGACGCAGCCCAGGCCAAGGCCGCCGAGGCCGTCGCGGCCGCCGAGAAGACCGCCGAGCGCGAGCGCGCCAAGGCCGCCGCGGCCGTCGCGGCCGCCGAGCAGGCCCGCGACGCAGCCCAGGCCAAGGCCGCCGAAGCCGTCGCAGCCGCCGAGAAGACCGCCGAACGCGAGCGCGCCAAGGCGACGGATGCCGTCTCGGCCGGCGAACAGGCCCTCGCGCGCGAGCGAGCGAGTGGCGCCGAGGCCCTCGCCGCCGCCCAGGCCACGCTCGAGGCCGAGCAGGTGAAGGCCGCCGAGGCGCTCGAGGCGGCTGAGCAGGCGCTTGAGGAGGAGCGCGAGAAGGCCGAGGTGGGCGCGGCGGCGGCCGCGGACGCCCTCGAGGCCCTGCGCGCGAAGCTCGAGCAGGACCTCGAGGCGGAGCGCGCGCGCCGGGCGGAGGAGCTCGATGCAGAGCGGGCGCGGACTGGCAGCGCGATCGACGCCGAGCGCAGCCGCCATCAGAAGGAGCTCGACGCTCATCTCGCCCGCTCCGAGGAGGCCGTCGAGGCCGAGCGCGCTACTGCGGCCAAGGAGCTCGAGCGGGAGCGCGAGCGCCTCGAGGAGGTGCTCGCCGCCGAGCGGGCCCGCAGCGAGGCCAAGCTGAAGATCCAGGTGGAGCGCCAGGACAGCGAGCTCGAGGCGGTTCAGGCCAAGCACGCCGCCGAGCTCGAGGCGGAGCGCGCCAGGCACGAGCTCCAGCTCGCCGCCGAGCGGACCCAGCACCTTCAGGAGCTCGAGGAGGCGCGCGCCGCAGGCGTCGACGCCGGCAAGCTGGCCGAGATCGAGCAGCAGCACGCCGACCGGCTCGAGGCCGAGCGCAGCCGCCATCGGCAGGAGGCGGAGACGCTGCGGCGCGGAGCTCGACACCCAGCGCGATCAGAGCGAGCAGTCATTTGCCGAGGCCGCGGCGCGCCACCGCGAGGAGCTCGAGGAGGAGCGCCGCTCCCACTCGGAGCGCGTCGCCGAGCTGCGCGACCAGCTCGCCGCGGAGCAGACGCGCCGCGAGGAGCTCGAGGCCGGCGCGAGCGGCTCCGAGAAGGACCGTCAGCAGCTCGACAAGCTCGAGAAGCGGCTCCAGAAGGTCCAGGCGAAGCTCGAGGAGGAGCGCGCATCGGCGGAGTCCGAGTTCGATCGGCTGCGCGAGCAGATCGAGCTGTTGGTGGACGCAGACCGGCGTGCCGAGCAGGCCCGCATGGAGTGCGCGCACCTGCGCGGGGAGAACGAGCGCCAGGCGGAGATCCATGCGATGACCGAGCGCGACCTGGAGGGCGCGCTCACCGAGGCGCGCGAGGAGTCCGATGAGCTGCGCAGCAAGCTCGACGACCTGCAGCTGAAGGTGGCTGACGCCGCCCGGGCCTTCGAGGCGATGGGCTCAGCCGAGCGGCGCCTCAGCGAGATCGCCGCCGGCGAGGCTGCGGAGGAAGCCGCCTAGGCGATCCGGGCGAGCAGCGCCTCCTCGCCCGCGAGCGTGGTGCTCGTGGCGGAGGCGATCTCGACGTCCGTCAGCTCACCCGGGGCTGCGACGCCGCTGAAGTGGACCGTCTTGTTGTGCCGGATGCGGCCCCGCAGCCTGGAGGGGTCGGTCCGCGACGGACCCTCTGTGAGCACCTCCATCGTCCTTCCGACGAAGCGCTGCGCGCGCTCGCTCGCGTGCTGCTGGACGAGCTCGACGAGCCTTCCCATGCGCTCGCTCGCCAGCTCGTGCGGGATCTGGCCGGGCAGCGTCGCCGCCTCCGTCTCGCGCCGCGGCGAGTAGATGAAGGTGAACGCCGAGTCGTAGCCGACCGTGTCGACCACCTCCATCGTCTCCTCGAAGTCGGCCTCGGTCTCCCCCGGGAACCCGACGATGATGTCGGTCGTGAGCGCGCAGTCGGGCACCAGCTCGCGGATCATCGCCACGCGGTCGAGGTAGCGCTCGCGGTTGTAGGTGCGCCGCATCGCCTTGAGGATGCGGCTCGAGCCCGACTGCAGGGGCAGGTGGATGTGCTCGCAGACGCTCGGCAGCTCGGCGTGCGCGGAGATGACGTCGGCGCGGATGTCCTTCGGGTGCGGGCTCGTGTAGCGGATGCGGTCGATGCCGTCGACCGCATCGACCATGGCGAGCAGCTCGGCGAACGTCGACTTCGCCCCCTTCGGCAGGTCGCGCCCGTAGGAGCAGACGTTCTGGCCGAGCAGCGTGACCTCACGGACGCCGTCCGCGGCCACGCGCTCCACCTCGCGGACGATCTCGTCGACGGGCCGCGACACCTCGCGCCCGCGCGTGGAAGGCACGATGCAGTACGAGCAGGCGCAGTTGCAGCCGATCGAGATCTGGACCCAGGCCTGGAACTCGCGCGCCCGCTTCATCGGCAGGTGGCCGGTGAAGCCCTCGAACTCGAAGAAGCCCTGCGCGGTGATGCTGTCACTCGTCAGGAACTCGGCGAGCTTGTGCACCTGGCCCGGGCCGAACGCCACGTCGACGAACGGAAACAGCTCGAAGACGCGCTCCTTCATCGACTGCGACCAGCAGCCGCCGATCCCGATCACGCGCTCCGGGTCGCCGGCCTTGATCCGCTTGGCCTCGCCGAGGTGGCCGACCAGCCGGTTGTCGGCCTTCTCGCGGATCGAGCAGGTGTTGAAGAGGATGAGATCCGCCTGCTCGCGGCTCTCGACCTCGCTGTAGCCGAGCGACTCGAGCATGCCCTTCATGCGCTCCGAGTCGTGCTCGTTCATCTGGCAGCCGAAGGTGGTGAGGTGGTACGACTTCACGCCGGGCCGAGGATAGCCTTGGGCCCGTGGCGACGGTGCGCGAACGGGTGACGAAGCTCTGCACGAGCCTGCCCGAGGTGAAGGTCGAGCCGAGCGGCGGGCAGCACCTCGGCTTCACCGTGCGCAGGCGACGCTTCGCCTGGTTGCTGGACGATCACCACGGCGACGGCCGGCTTGCGCTCAACTGCAAGGGCGCGCCGGGCGAGTCCACGCGGCTTGCGGATGAGCACCCCGATCGCTTCTTCGCTCCCGCCTACCTCAGCTCGCGCGGCTGGATCGGGCTCTGGCTCGACACGCCGAAGCCGGACTGGGACGAGGTCGAGCGGCTCGTCGTAGAGGCCTACCGGCTGGTGGCCCCCAAGCGACTCGTCGCCGAGCTCGGCTGAGTCACTTCGCGTAGTCGGTGGCGCGGCTCTCGCGGATCACGGTGACCTTGATCTGGCCCGGATACTCGAGCTGCTTCTCGACCTCGCGGGCGATCTGGTGCGAGAGCAGCGCCGCGGCGTCGTCGTCGATCTCCTCCGGGTGGACGATCACGCGCACCTCGCGGCCCGCGTGCATCGCGTAGACCTTGTCGACGCCCTCGTGACGGGTCGCGATCGCCTCGAGCTCGTGCAGGCGCTTGACGTACTGCTCGAGCGACTCGCCCCGGGCGCCCGGGCGCGCCCCCGAGAGCGCGTCGACGATCTGCACGATCACCGCCTCGACCGTCTGCAGCTCGACCTCGTTGTGGTGCGCCTCCATCGCGTGCGCCACGGCCTCTGACTCCTTGTAGCGCCGCGCCAGCTCGCCCCCGACGAGGGCGTGCGGGCCCTCGGTCTCGTGCGACACGCTCTTGCCGATGTCGTGCAGCAGCGCGGCGCGCGCGGCCACGCGCGGGTCGGCTCCCAGCTCGTCGGCGAGCATCGACGCGAGCCGCGCGCACTCGATCGAGTGGTGCAGCACGTTCTGGCCGTAGCTCGTGCGGAAGCGGAGCTTGCCGAGCAGCTTCACGAGCTCCGGGTGGACCGAGCCGACGTTCGCCTCGAACACGGCCTGCTCCCCCACCTCGACGATGTGCTGGTCGATCTCCGACTTGGCCTGGTGGTAGGACTCCTCGATCCGGGCCGGGTGGATCCGCCCGTCCTGCAGGAGCCGCTCGAGCGTGAGCCGCGCGATCTCGCGGCGCACGCCGTCGAAGCCCGACAGGAGCACCGCGCCGGGCGTGTCGTCGATGATGAAGTCGATGCCCGTGAGCGTCTCGAGGGTCCGGATGTTGCGGCCCTCGCGGCCGATGATGCGGCCCTTGAGCTCGTCCGACTTGAGCTCCACGACGGACACGGTCGTCTCCACGGCGTGCCCCGACGCCACCCGCTGCATCACCGCTGCCAGGATGCTGCGCGAGCGCCGGTCGGCGTCTCGGCGGGTCTCCTCCTCGACCTGGCGGATGAGGCGCGCGCTGTCATGGCGCAGGTCGTCCTCGAGCGCGTGCATCATCATCTGCTTGGCCTGGCCTGCGCTCAGGCCGGCCACGCGCTCGAGCTCGCGCAGCTGGCGGCCCTTCGCGTCCTTCAGCTCCTCGCGCGCGTGGTCGATGTTGCGCGCGCGGTCCTCCAGTGAGCGCTCCCGTTCCGCGAGCTGCTGCGCCTTGCCGTCGAGCGAGCTCTCCTTGGCGTGCAGGCGCTCCTCGAGACGCGCGATCTCCGCGCGGCGGGCGACCAGCTCCTCCTCGAGCCCGTCGCTGCGTGCACGCGCACCCGAGTCGGCCACCGTGCCGCGCTCGGGCGCGGCCACCGCTCCCGCCCCGGCCTGCACCGCTCGCGGTCGCTGCACCAGCAGCACGACCGCCACCGCGACTCCCGCCGCGACCAGTGCCGCCAACACGATCTCCATTCCGGTCTCCTCGTTCCGGCGCGCAGCGCCGGTCTCATCCAAGTTGGGTGAGCGGTGCGGCGCGGCGGCCGCAAGACACCAGACGTCGCCTGGAAGCGAGCGCGCGCCCGCAGGCGCACGCGAACTGCGACCTATGGACCCTCTCGGACGCTCCTTCCGAGAGGCTCACGTGCATTTGTCCGTACAACGATCACTGGAATCAGGCGATTTGCTCGTCTTTTGTCTCACGGCGGCCGTGCCGGCCGCTTTCACAGGAGGGTAACCCTCCGGGGGGTGGCTCGCAACCGGCGAACCCAGGCTGTCAGCCGTTGGGTGACGCGCGGCTCAGGCGGCGCGCGGACGTCGCTCGAGCGCGCGGACGGCCTCGTAAGCGAGCTCGGGCGCATAGCCCCGGCGAACGAGTAGCCGCCAGGCCCGGTCGCGCTCGCGGTCGTCCGCCGGCGCGGCCGGAAAGCGCTGCTCGAGCAGGGTCAGCGCCGTGTCGAGCTCGGCCTCCGCGGTGCGATCGCACAGGGCGGCATCGATCAGGTCCGGCGCGACGCCGCGCCGGCTCAGGTCGCGAGCGATGCGCTCCGAGCCCCACTGAGCGAGCTCGCGCTTGTCCTCTGCGAAGCGAACCGCGTAGCGGGCATCGTCGAGGAAGCCGGATGCGCTCAGCTCCTCGACAGCCGCCTCGATCGCATCGGGCTCGACGCGCCTGCGCTCGAGCGCGGTGCGCAGCTCGGCGACGGTCCGCTCGCGGCGCGCCATCGCCTTGTAGGCGAGGTCGATCGCCCGCTCCGCCTCGGACCGGCGTGGCGGCGCGCTCTGGCCGTCCGGCTCGCCGCCGAGGCTCAAATCGAGGTCGTCGTCCATGACCTCCTCGATCGCCCGAGGCCCTCGCTCAGGCCGCCTCGCGATCCTCAGTGGGCGGCGCCTCCTCGGGCTCGGCGGCATCGTCCCCGTCCTGGCCGACCGCCGCCAACGGCGCCGCGGCCGACTCGACGCCGAGCGCGTCATAGATCTTGCGCTCGATCTCGTTCGTCACCGCCGGGTTCTCGCGCAGGTAGCCCTTGACGTTGTTGCGGCCCTGGCCGAGCCGCTCATCGCCGTAGGAGAAGAAGGAGCCCGACTTCTGGACGATGCCGTGCTCGATCCCGAGGTCGAGGATGCAGCCCTCCGAGCTGATCCCCTGGCCGTACTCGATGTCGAACTCGGCCTGGCGGAACGGCGCCGCGACCTTGTTCTTCACCACCTTGACGCGCACGCGGTTGCCGACCGCCTCGGTGCCCTCCTTGAGGGTCTCGATACGCCGGATGTCGAGGCGCTGCGAGGAGTAGAACTTGAGCGCGCGCCCGCCCGGCTGCGTCTCCGGCGAGCCGAACATCACGCCGACCTTCTCGCGGATCTGGTTCGTGAAGACGCAGAGCGTGTTGGCGCGGTTCAGGTTGCCGGCGAGCTTGCGCATCGCCTGGGACATCATGCGCGCCTGCAGGCCGACGGTCTGATCGCCCATCTGCCCCTCGAGCTCGGCCTTCGGGGTGAGCGCCGCCACCGAGTCGATCGCAACGATGTCGACGGCGCCCGAGCGGATCAGCAGGTCCGCGATCTCGAGCGCCTGCTCGCCGTGGTCGGGCTGCGAGACGAGCAGCTCGTCGACGTCGACCCCGATGCGCTTGGCGTACACCGGGTCCATGGCGTGCTCGGCGTCGATGAACGCACAGATGCCGCCCATCTTCTGGGCGCTCGCGAGCACGTGGTAGAGCAGCGTCGTCTTTCCGGAGGACTCGGGGCCGAATATCTCCACGATCCGCCCGCGCGGCAACCCGCCGACCCCGAGCGCCAGGTCGAGCGACAACGCGCCCGTCGGGACGGCCGCCACCCGCACCTGGAAGGCGTCGTCCCCCATCTTCATGATCGATCCCTGGCCGAACTGGCGCTCGATCTGCGTGAGTGCGCCCTTGAGCGCAGCTTCGCGCGCATGCGCGGCCTTTTGCTGCTCCTTGTCCATGCTGTTCTCCTCGAAGCTCTTGAGGTCACAACGTAGGAGTCGGATCGGACAGATGTTCGCCCCCGCGGGGAGCGCTGTCGGGGAGGCGGGCACCGCTCCCTTCACGCGATAGGAGTAGCGCGCCGTGGGCTGCGCCGGCGCTGGCACGGAGTGTCGAGTTTGCATGGATAGCGGCAGCGTGACTTATCGGCGTTGGAGTCTGCGCGCTCGCACGTCGGCAGGGTCGGGACGGGGAAAGCAGACCCGGGGCAGGCCGGGGTGCTCACGGGCCACGACGTGCAGACGAGACGATTAGGCTTCGTGACGTCAACGAACCAAGGAGACGCTACGTGTCCGTCAGTACCGAAAAGCCAGCGGGCGTCACTGCGATCCGCCCCTTTCACGTTGACACTACGGACGAGGCCCTGGACGACCTCCGTCGACGCATCGCGGCCACGCAGTGGCCGGAGAAGGAGACCGTTCCAGATGACTCGCAGGGCGTGCCGCTCGCGACGATGCAGGAGCTCGCGCGCTACTGGGGGACCGAATACGACTGGCGCAAGTGCGAGGCAGAGCTGAACGCGCTGCCGCAGTTCATCACCGAGATCGACGGTCTCGACATCCACTTCATCCACGTGCGCTCGCAACATGAAGACGCGTTGCCACTCGTCGTCAATCACGGATGGCCCGGCTCGATCATCGAGCAGCTGAAGATCATCGATCGGCTGACCGATCCGACGGCACACGGCGCGAGCGCAGCGGACGCCTTCCACGTCGTGATTCCGTCGATGCCGGGTTACGGGTTCTCCGGCAAGCCCACGGGCACGGGTTGGGGCCCGGAGCGCATGGGGCGCGCCTGGGCGGAGCTGATGAAGCGCCTCGGCTACAGCCGCTACGTCGCCCAGGGCGGCGACTGGGGTGCCTTCGTGGTCGATCAGATGGGCCTGCAGGCACCCGAGGGACTGCTCGCGATCCACACCAACATGCCTGCGACCGTTCCGGCCGACGTGGACAAGGCCTCCCTGGCCGGCGACCCGCCGCCATCCGGCCTCTCAGCCGAGGAACGGCGCGCGTACGACCAGCTGATCAGAACATACGGCCAGGTCGAGTACGCCCACATGATGGCGGCGCGTCCGCAAACCCTGTACGGCATCGCGGATTCGCCGGTCGGGCTGGCTGCGTGGCTTCTTGACCACAACGACGCTGACGCCCAGCCCGCCGCCGCGGTGGTTTCCGCTCTGGAGCGCACCGAGAGCGCGACGGGCGAGCTGACGCGTGACGAGGTCCTCGACAACATCACGCTCTATTGGCTGACGAACACAGGGGTCTCTGCGTCTCGTCTCTATTGGGAATACAAGAGGGGCTTCTTCAACGCCAAAGGTGTTTCCATCCCCGTTGCCGTGACCGTCTTTCCCGGCGAGCAGTACCAAGCGCCGCGGAGCTGGGCCGAGCGGGCCTACCCCAACCTCGTCTACTTCAACAAGGTCGACAAGGGCGGCCACTTCGCCGCCTGGGAAGAGCCCGAACTGTTCGCGACCGAGATCCGCGCCGCGTTCCGATCGCTCCGCTAAATGACCGCGCGCGAATGTTCGCCCCTGGCGTCGCTTGGCGCGCCGTAGATCGGGCCCGGTCACTACTGCTCTGGACGAGAAGGAGCAGTCTTGCGAGTCGGCGCCTCGGCGACCGTGGCGCTATCGCTATGCGCGACATGCGAGCGTCTCGGCCGGCACCGAGCTGGCTCCCGCAGTGGACGAAAGGCGAGCGCGTTGGCGGCCGCCATGGCTTTGCGCAGGCCCGCTCCGATGCGGCCCAACAAGGCCGAGGATGACCACCACCACGCGGTGCAAGATCCTGCTGTCCTCCCCGGTGTCGGCGGCCGGCTGTAGGGCCGCGTCTCAGTTGGGTCTCATCAGGGCCCCGTAGCGTCGGCCGAGCGGACAGACCCTCGAAGCCCGGGAGGTAGTGATGAAGCACCTCGGCCGCTCATCCCCCGTCCTGCTGTGCGCCGCGGCGCTCGCGGCGCTGGCCGTGTACGCCGACGCCGACCCAGGTGCGAAGGAGTCGGCCCGCGCCGGCTCCGGCTCGGCCGCCGACTTACCGCTCAAGGACGCAAAGCTCAACATCGAGCACAACGCGACCGACAAGGACACCGGCTTTCAGGGGTTCATCGACAGCGAGGGCTGGCGGCGGCTCGAAGTGCGCGGGCCCGCCGGCGACGTGCTGGCATTCGAGGGCCGCGGCAACCTCGGCGAGCTCGGGCTGACCGAGCTGTTCTTCGAGACCGTCGAGCCCGAGAACGCCAAGGTGCCGATCGACGAGATGCTCGCCAAACTACCCGAGGGGAACTACACGATCGCCGGCCCTGGGCAGGAGAACGGCACAAGTACGGGCCAGACCTCCGGAACGGCCCGGCTGACGCACGACATCCCCGCGGGCCCGAAGCTCATCTCCCCCCGCGAACGGGCACGGGTGCCGGTGCGCGGCATCGTTGCCCGCTGGAGGCCCGTGTCCAAGACGATCACCGGTAAGCCCGTGACGATCATCGCGTACCAGCTCATCGTGGAGAAGGACGTCGAGCCTCACCGCCACATGATCGGGAAGTTCGGGCTGAGCATGTACCTGCCTCGGTCGGTGACACGCATCAAGGTGCCGGACGGATTTCTCCAGCGCCGCACCGCGTACAACTGGGAGGTGCTGGCGATCGAGCGCAGCGGGAACCAAACGCTCTCGTCCGGCTCATTCCGAACGCGCTAGTCGCGTCTCGACCCCGCTTTGCCACTTGCGCTTCGCGCGATTTGCGAAAGCGACGGCGGCGTCAGGCGAGACGCCCGCCAATCGTCCATTCCGGTCGTCTGGCGCTGGGCCTGCGGGACGCTCGTAAGTCGCGCAAAGGAGCAGCGGCGTAAGGACCTGCCCCGGTGGCTGCGGCGCTGCGCCGTTTCGTCCATAGCGCAAGTGCGCTTCGAGCTCACATAGCGTTGGCGTGTGTCCTTATCTTCCGCGATGGTGCGCGACCAGGCGCAGGCGATCATCGGCGGAGCGATGAACACGACGGCCGGTACGAGGCCGCGCACGTCCAGCACGGCCCCGAACGTCTCAAGATCTTGCGCACCTGACGGGCCAGCACTGCCGGCGTAGGCGCCGGGCGGCAGAGACGTCCTGGTGTCCAGACGCCACGTCTGTGCAACATCCTCGATCGAAGCCGAATCCATGTGTCTCCGGCGTACCGATCGACCCTAAGGGGTGTGCGAGTGTTATGGGATGGCTCGGGGATCGCGAGATCAGCCGAGGGTCGAGGGGACGTCGCTGGCGCAGCAGCACACGCCGCTCGCGGTGCGCAAGCGACTGAGGCGTCGGCCGTCCGCGAGCTATCTCCAGGATTTCATCTACGGTGGCGTGGACGGGGCGGTTACGACGTTCGCCGTCGTCGCGGGGGTGGCGGGAGCGAATCTCGACGAGGCGGTGGTGATCATCCTCGGTGGCGCCAACCTGCTCGCCGACGGGTTCAGCATGGGGGTCAGCAACTTTCTCGGCACCCGCGCCGCGCGACAGCAACGCGAACGTGCGCGCCACGAGGAGCAGCTCCACATCCGCCTCGTGCCGCAAGGCGAGCGTGAGGAGATACGCCAGATCTTCGCGACGAAAGGCTTCGAAGGGCACGATCTTGAACGGGTCGTCGAGGTGATCACCTCCGACCGCGAGCTCTGGACGGAGACGATGATGAGTGAGGAGCTCGGCTTCGGCTCGACCGAGCCCAACGAGTTCCGCGCAGCCCTGGCCACCCTGGCCGCGTTCCTGACCATCGGCTTCCTGCCCCTGATGGTGTTCGTCTACGACCTCGCCGTGCCCGGAGAGATCGACAACGCGTTCACGTGGAGCGCGGTGATGACCGCCGTCGCCTTCCTCGTGGTGGGCGGCATCCGGTCGCGCTTCGTCGACCAGGCATGGTGGCGGTCCGCCGTGGAGACCCTCGTCGTCGGAGGACTTGCCGCAGTGCTCGCGTACGCTGCCGGCGCGTTCCTGCAAGGCGTGGCCTGAGCTGGACGATGATTGGCTCTGCTCGCAGTCCAAAGCGCCAGCGACGGCCCCGGTCACCTCAGGGTGAAAGGCGCGGCTGGCATCTCCGCTTGCTGCCGCCGTGCAACCACGAGCCGGGCCTGCCATCCCGGGTGCACGTCCAGATCGAGCACCCGCTGGGCGCGAGGTTCTTCATCGGTCAGTCGCCGGGCCGCCGTCGAGGCCGCCCACCAGGCTTGGCGACCCAGCAACCCCTGGCACGTTCTCTATGCGCTGCTCACCGCCCGCCACGGCAAGAACCCGGCCATGTCTGCCGTCGCCCGCAAGGTCCTGATCGCCGCCTGGCACGTCCTCTCACGCGACGAGCCCTTCAAGCCCAGCCGCCCCCGCGGTGGCGCTCCTGTCTCGGCAAGCTCCCGCTGCTTTCTGGCCGCCTGACGGCCCCGCATGGAATTGAGAAGCCGAGACAGCTCCCACGAACAATCTGCGCCGCCAGCGCCGAAAGAGAAATGAGCCACCACTCCCACACCGACCTCACCCGACCGCCCCGAAACCTTGACAGCCGGCCCCCCCAACAAGAGAAAGCGGTGGCCGCGGGTCTGGACGAAATACGCGGCGCTTGCCATCCTCGCGAGCATGGCTGATGGGCGCTTGTCGCCGACGGCGCGGGCTTTTCGTGCTGGCCACGGCGCAATCGCGGTGGCGTTTCTCGGTGCCATCGTCCACGTTTGGTGGTGTGCCCTCACGGGACGACGCGATCGTTGGCTGCGCCTTGCCGTCGTCACACTCGTGGCCGAGGGGGCGTTCGTCACCGCGAACAACGGCGACTGTCCGCTTGGGCCACTCCAAGAGCGCCTGGGTGATCCCGTCCCTCTATTCGAGCTGGTGCTCTCACCGAGCGCGGCTCGCCGCGCGGTGCCGGTGCTTGGACTCGTCACAGCTGCTGGTCTCATGCTGCTCGTGGTTCGTAGTCCGCGGACGACCTAGGCGCAGGGCTCGCTTCCTACTGCTGCCCGGGGGCCTAGAGCCCGCAGTTTTCGCCTCAGACCACGATCGCCACCACGATTGCCAGGTAGACGGTGATCGAGAGCAGATCTTGGAAAACCGTCGCCAGCGGCCCGGAGCCGAAAGCCGGGTCCTTGCCGAGGCGCTGAAACGCGGCGGGCAGTGCCGTCGCCACCATGGTCGCGATCGAACAGCTCGCGAACATCGCCAGCGCGACCGCCACGGCGACCTCTAGGTCACCCCAGCCGACCAGCGCGAATGCGAGAAAGGCCACGCCGATCACGATGCCCATGACGACGCCGGTGAGCAATTCGCGGCGTAGCACCGAGCGAACGGTGACCCCTGCCGCGAGCGCCCGGATCAACACTGTCTCGGTTTGGGTGCCGACCGCGTCAGCCATATAGACGACAGCGGGGATGAAGAAGGCGAGCAGCACGTTGGACTCGAGCTGCTGCTCGAAGCCTCCGACGATCGCGGTCGCCGCCATCGCCCCAAGCAACCCGACAAGCAGCCAGGGCAGCCGATGCCAGAGGCGTTGCGCGACTGGCTCCTCGGCGGCGCCGCGCGCGCGTGCCGTTCCGACCAGATAGCCGCCCAGGCGCGCAAGATCCTCTTCGTGCTCGTCGAGCAAAACCCGCAGCATCCGGTACGGCGGGATCAGCCCCAGGAACCGGCCATCGGCGCCGACCACAGCCAGGCTGCATTCGTGGCGGTCCACCATCCCCGGGCGGCGCGCTCCTGGTCGGTGTCTGGCGCCACCTTCGGCGGGTCAGGGTCCATGATGTCCTCGACGCAGGCGTTCGACTCGGCGGCCAGAAGCCGCTCGATCGAGACCAAGCCGACGAGCCTCCCCAACTCGAGAATGACCACATCCTCGGCGCACCGGAACTCGCGCCCTACGAGCTGCCCCCGAACCTCGCCGACGCGCTGGTCGCGCCGAGCCACAGGGACGCTCTCGCTGGCGTACTCCGCGGCGACGCCCAGCAATCCGTCAGGCGTGGACAGTTCAGGCGATGTTTTCAAGGCAGCCACCATTCTCTACGTGGAGCGCCCTTGGTGGCGCGGTTACGCGGTCTATGCATACGGTGTGCGCGTGCAGCTTCGGGACAGGCGGCTACGTGCGCCAGGTCCGCCCAGGAGGATGTAATGAAACGGTGGAGTGCGCGCTTACATGCCCTCGTCTACCGGCTCACAGGAGGGCGGCTGGTAGGACGGATGGGCGGCCAGCCAGTACTGCTGCTTGAAACGATCGGGCGGCGTTCCGGCCGGCGCCGGGCCACCCCTGTGCAGTACCTCCGCCGCCGCGAGGAGCTTGTCGTAGTTGGTTCCAACGCGGGTGCGCCGCGCCCTCCGGCGTGGTGTCTCAATCTCAACGCCGATCCACGAGCCCGCGTGCGGACCCGCCACTCGATCATGGACGTGCGAGCTCGAGCAGCAAGCGGCGAGGAACGCGAGGGGCTTGGCGCGAACTGAGTCAAGCCAACCGCTACATGGACAGAGTTGCGCGGAAGGTCGGTAGAGAGCTGCCCATCTTCGTGCTCACCCCTACGTCGGGCCGAAAAGGTGGAGGCGCCCAATAAGCAGCTCACGCCGGACCGGCGTCCAGTCGAGCCAGGTAGGGGCCGAGCTCCTCGGCCACGATCTTGTCGTCCTCCGGCCACGGCGGTTCGTCGTGGACCTCCGACTGGAAGCCACTGGGTCCGACCACGCGCGCACTGATGTAGAGCGGCGCCTTCCCCGTCAACAGCTTGCCGCGAATGGTCGGCAGGAACTCCGTGTACTCCACGTCCGCGCCTGCGAGGCGGGCTATGGCGCTGGCGGCAGTGTCGGCCATCTGGGCTCCCAGTCCGCCGTGCTTGACCGGATAGGCCGCGGCATCGCCCGCTGCATAGATGCGGGCCATCGTTCCCGGCACGCAGCACGAGTGGTCGATCGGAATGAAGCCGTGTGGTCCCCCGCCGCCGAGACCGGGGATGGCCGGACCTTCCAGTCGCGGCATCGCCACCATGCGCTGTGGATGCAGCTCCGCTCCCTGGGGCTGGATGAGCAGCCGCCCGACTTCCAGAACTTCGGCAACCGCGGAAGCGTAGACCGTGATGCCGGCGTCCTCGAGTAGTCGGGAGACCGCCTCGCTCGCGGCCTGCCCGAAGACCGCTAGCGGAGTCGGCTCGGGCGTGACCACCGACACCTCGAAGTCTTCGATCCCCATGCTGTAGGCCCGCTCCGCTGTCATCAGCGCGAGCTCATAGATCGGAAGTGGATAGACAGGCCCCTCAGGCACCAGGAGGGCCATGCTCTTCGCGTAGCCGCCCTCAACGTCCTGCACGACGCCTTGGTAGGTCTCGTCGGCCTCGGCGTCGCTGAAGGTGCTCACGTGCGGGTAAGCCGGGACTTGGCGGGCGACGACGGCCACCAGCAGTGCGTCGAACCTAAGTGTCTGCCCCCCTCCGGTGCCGACGACGCGCGCGTCGCGATCCACGGATGCAAGGCTGTCGCGGATGCGTTCGGCGCCATTGTCCGCGGCGATGCGATCCAGACTGTGGCGCTTCGGAGGGCCGGAGGCGAACGGCTGCCGCACCGCCGTAGGTCGGTAGACCAGATCGCCGTCAGGAGCCAGTAGGCAGAGGTCGAAGGAACCGTCTAGGAGCCTGCGTAACCGCAGAAGCCCCTCGACCGCCGGCGATGCCGCCACCGGCTATGACAACACGGAAGTCGCTCATGCGCCCGATCGTACCCCCGAGTTGGGGCGGGTTTCGCTACGGCCCGTCGTCCTGAGCGCGGATGCGCGGCGTACGCTGGTCGGGTCCGGATCCGAGAGATGGGTCGAGCACCTCCAGGATCAATTCAGCCTCGACTCCCTTTGCTCGGCCGAGGCCGCGAACGTGCTCTTCACCAGAGCGAGAGCGCCAACGGCGACCCAGACGACCGGCATGACGACAGACAGGAGTAACGCGCGCGCGAGCCTGCGCTTTCGATTCGCCTAGCTAAGCGGGCGTGTTCGAGTGGACCTCGCGGACGCTCGCGCGTCGTCCGCTGCGATAGCGGGGCCGGGCGGCGACGGAGACTTCCGCAACCACGCGAAAGGGGGACACTCAGCTCAGGTCGCTCCGGCCGGCCGCCGGGAGCCACCTCTAGCGATCGCCGGCACCGGGCCTCAGGCCGAGTACTGCCTTGCTGTTGCGCGCCTTCCGCGGAGCGCTCCGGCCGCTTCGGCGCTCCGGTCCCCGAGCCCGCGATTTGCTCGTAGGCGCGGTTGGCATGCTGCGAGGCGTTGGCGTGGCCCTCGCTGCCTCGGCCAGGCTACGGCGCCCCGCCCGGCCTGGCGAGCTCCGGCCGGCGCGCAGGCGCGCACCGTGCCCGCGACCGCCTCGCCGATCGTGACGGCGGCGCCGTCCAGGGCCCCGCTGACGAGGAGCGGGAGGGCCCCGGGACGGGCGACCGCGTTCAGCGTGACTCCACCGCGCTGCCCGCGGGCCGTCCCTGACCGGCCAGCGTGAGCGCGCCCGAGCCGGTCGCCAGCTGGACGTCGATCGCCGCGTCGGCCGGAGCGGTCAGCACGAGCTGCCCGATGCCGTACTCGTCGGTCTCCGGCGAGCGCGGGGCGACGACGCCCGCGAGCGCCTTGCGCTCGAGCACGGCGCCCAGCAGCTCCTCGCGATCCGGCAGATTGGACGCCGCGAGCGCCGCGAAGGCCGCGGGCCGGGAGAACCCTGGATCGCGGCCGAGCACGACGTCGGGCAGGCGATCGATCGGAATCGGGACGGACACCATGGGCTGGTCCTCCTCAGTGTCAGCAGGCGTCGTGGATCTTGTCGTGCTTCTTGATCTTCTCGATCTGGTTTGCGTTCAGCAGCGTCGATGTCGGGACCCTGGCGGCGCCGTCGCCGGTCATGAGATTGCTGAGCTCGTTCTCGTGCCCCCGCCCGAGGAAGAAGTGCCCCAATTCGTGACTGAAGGTGTGCGCCGTGTAGGGGAAGTCTTTTTCCTCGGAGTCGACCACGACGCCGGTCTGCTGCCAGGGTGGGCATTTGCCCGAGGCGTCGAGGTAGGCGAACACGACGAAGACGTCGATCCCATCCGGGCTACCGATCCCCGCCTTCTCGTCGACGAGCTCTGCGGCCTCAGCGTGTGAGTTGATCACCTCGTAGTGCGTATCGGCGGCCCGAATGCCATAGCGTTCGACTCGTCCGATCCCGACCCCGATCGCGCCGTAGATCTCGCGCGCCAGGGCGACCGCGGAGTCGACGTTCTTCTCGTGGACTGCGGCGTCGATGTCATCCACACCTTCCGCGGCGAAGATACCGTCCGAGTTCGTGCCGACGCGAACGACGTTGATGTTGAAGTACGGCTGCTGGAGCCGCCGGATCTGCTTGAGCAGGGACAGGGATGACGGCGGGATGTTGTCCTCCGAGACGGGACGCCACGGTGGCGGGGAGCCATGCCCGAAGAAGTCTCGGACCACCGAGAACTCACCTGTGACGCCGATGCAGGCTGCGAGCGATCGTAGGGACGCCATGCCGCGCGCTTCTCCTTTAACCCGCGGCCTTCATGACATCCCACGGTGTCGGGTGTCGGCGGGCGAAGCCGAAGAGCTGGAGAGCAGCGACACATCACCGCTCGGGTCGACCGTTAGACAGCCCAGGAGCGACTTGGCGCCGGCCATCTAATGTAGACCGATCACCATCTCGACCAAGCCGGTCCCCTCGCGCAACGGCGTCAGCGCCTTGCCGATCACGGCGCCGAAGGCCCGCGGCGCGTCGGCGACGCGCATCGCGGTCCCCGCGGTCGCTGAGCTCGTCAGCAGGTCGCCGACCTCGATCGCGCCGTAGGCGGCGTCGGCCTGGCACGCCGCCTTGCCCATGACCGAGATCGGCACCCGCCGCTCGTCGAGGCCCGGGCGACGGTCGAGGACGATCGCGGGCCGGAAGGAGCCCGCGCCCGCGACCACGCCGATCACCTTGCGGTCGTAGGCGCCCGCACAGGGCGCCACCGTGCCGTCGCCCGCCAGCACCATGACCGCGCCCGGCGTCGCCTCCGCCGCGGCAGCCAGCTCGAAGTCCTCGGCCGCATCGGCATTGCCGAGGATAATGTCGCCGCTGGAGCCGTTGAGATGGATCGCGTCACTCCCGGACTCGTTGAGAACCTTGATGTCGCCCTCGTTGCCGCCGCCGCCGCCCTCGTTGGCGGCGGCGCCGACGATGAGCTCGGCGTCGCTGCCGTCGAGCTGGATGACATCCCGGCCGCTGCCGTCGCGGACGATGATGTCGCCCTCATTGCCGTCTGCGCCGACGAACACCTGGGCATTCTGGCTGGCGACGCGGAAGACGTTCCGGCCACGGTCGTCGCGAACGATCAGATCGCCCTCGTGGCCGAGCGATCCCACGGACAGCTGGGCGTTGGCGCCGTCGAGCGCGATTACCTCGCGGTTGTTCCCGTCCCGCAGGGTCAGGTCGCCGGCCTTGTTGACGAAGCCGAGCCGCAGTTCCGCGGTGGCGCTGTCGAACGACAGCACGTCAAACCCCGACGCGTCGCGCACGGTCAGGTCGCCGCCGTTGCCGTCGGTGCCCACGAACAGCTCGGCGGTCGGACTGTCGAAGTGCAGCACCTCGCGTCCGGCGCCGTCCGTGACCGAGAGCTGGCCGGTCGCCCCGTCGATCGAGATGCGGCTGACGGAAAATGGGAGCGATGGGTCGTCCGGGGTGATGGCGGCCGCCCCTGTGGGCACGCGTGGGTCATCCGGGCCAGGTGGGCCCCTGCCCACGCTGATCTTCGAGCCGTCGCCGTCGAGCAGGATCATGTCGTGCCCGGCGCCGTCCTGGATCACCACGAGCCCGGTGAACTGTTCCATCGCCACACCCCCTTGCGTCAAACCGCGCTGCCGCTGCGGGCGGTCCACGAACCGTTGGTCACCTGCCCCCCGAACCTACCGGGCCGCTCCCTCCCGGTCAAAGGCAGCGAACGCAGCCGACCACCGGCGCAACGCGGCAGCGCCCACCACGGCCGGTGCCCACGACGGCCGGCGCCCGCATCTAGCGGCCTGGCGCATCCTGATCACGGTCGGGTGCGCCTCGTCGCCAAGTCGTTGCTTTGCGCGACCCGCCCAGTGACAGCCTCGACTAGCTCCTCCCGCGACAAAGCGAGCGTCTCGTTTAGGGCGCCTGAGACGCCTGCTTGGGACGAGAAGCGAGCGTGTCCTCTTGCCGGACGCTCACTAGCGCGCAATGCGCGAATGCAGTAGCCGGTGCCAGATGGTGCTCGTTGTCGGATCTGCCTCTAAGCGATAGCGACGGTGCTCGATCGCGTGCGCAGTCTCGTGCCCATGCACCGGATGCAACGGGTCCGGCCGAATGGCGCTGCTGCTGGTCGTCCCTTGCAGGTGCCTCGCGGGCTTCGGCGCAGACGACCGCGTTCATCGGCAGGGCAGGCGCCCGGGACTATCCGGCCCCGGGTGACGGTTCCTCGAAGCGCTCGACCCAGCCCGCCCGCCAGGCTGGCGCCTCGAGCGGATCGGCGAACCATCGGGTGTCCCGCCAGATCCTGCCGTCGCGGAACTCGAGGATCGCGACGACGAAGATCCGGCTGCTCTGATCCGTGCGAACGGCCTCGACCACCCACAGGTCGTTCGCCCCGACCAGCCGACGGGGCTGGATGGTCGGCGGGTCTGAGAAGGCGTCCCGAAACGCGCGCAGGTTGTCCGGTCCCTGAAGGCGCTCGCCTGACTGCGGCAGCTCCAGGGCGTAGTCGGGATGGCACAGCTCGTCGACGGCTGCCGGGCTAAGACGCTCCAGGCGCTCGCCCACCAGCTCCCAGATCTCCTGCTCGGTCACGTTCCCCCGGTCCTCTCGGCCCGCTCGGTTGACGTCTCGGCGTCCCCGGTGCGCAGGCGTTGGTCATTGATGCGAACCGTCGCAGCTCCGGCGTTCGTGATCCACCTCACGCCGATGCCCACAGCCGCAAGAGAACGAGACTTATCGATGGAGAGACTCGATTGCCTTCAGAGTGCAGGCGTCTCCAATTCGCTACCGCAAGGGACGAGCAGCATCAGCGCGGGCACGCCCCCAATCTCGGCCCTTGCATAAGGACTGCCTAGGCGCACCGGCAACGTCGCGGTGTTGCGCCCGTCAAGCACGTCGCTCTCCCTTTCGCCTGGCAGCGGCCGCCTCGAGCGTGAAGCGCAGAGTGTCGCTTAGCGCGAATGGCAGCGGCGGCTCCCTCATACGGCTCGCCCCGGAACGTTGTCCGACGCCCCGCTCCATGCGCGGGCGGTGACGACAGCAGTCCCCAGGACAACGCTCGCGCAGCGAGTCTACGGCCGACCTAGGACACGTAGGCTTTGCGCACCATGGCGGCAGTCCATCGGTTCGTACCGTGGGCCGGGGGGACACGCTTGCTGTTCAGGGTCTCGGCGATCTCGGCGAGGGACTTGCCTTTCGCGAGCAACGTCCGGATCTGCGTCCGCCATCCATAGTCCCGGTTGTTGCACCAGACGTGGGACAGCCGAACGTTCTCGGGGCGGAGCTTCCCGCCGGCCGACTTGAGGATCGGGTAGTGGTCGGGCGACGGCACCCACTTGTTGGGTCGCGTCCCGTCCGGATCGAACGCGCCGCGACCCTTGCGGTGGTAGCACTGCGGCATCTCGCACTTCAGGGCCAAGAGCTGGCCGCTCTCCGCCATCCGCAAGAGGACACCCTTCTTCACACCGAGCTTGCGGAGCTCGTCCGCAACCGAGCTGTCCGCGCCGCCGCCGCCGGCTGCTGCGTTCGCCATCGAGTTACCCCTTCCTCGTGGTAGAGGTCGTCCTCAACCCGGAGGTGAATCGACCTGATCTCGGCTCCTTTGGGCTCGCAAATCGGCCGCGCTCAGTATGCCGCCCGAACGAGTGCCAGCGAAGTCACCCGCTCCGGACGACAAGCCCGAGCGGCGCTTGCGCGCGCTGCCGCTTTCAATTGGAGCACTCCGCCGCGAGTTGCGCTTTGCGCGAAACCGAGCACTCGCTCGAAGCGACGCGGCGCGCTCTCCCATCTGCCTCACTGCGACAGCGACGGAGCTCGAGCTCACTCCGACCAGAAGCTGGCGCCCGCCGACGTCGTGCCGATGCACCGGATGCAGCGGGTCGGGCCGAGTCTCGCTTCTGTTGTTCGTCCCGCTGCGAGCGTCTTGTGCTCGGGTGCCGTCGCGCCCGCTTCGCAGGCGAAGCGAGCACTCCCGCCTGAGTGCTCCCTCCACTCGTAGACGGACACGGGATGTGCGCTGGCGGCCTCGCTGATGCGATCCTCCGCCCGCTTCGCCGAGAACGAGCGAGGCCCGCCGGCGCGCGTGCGAGATCAGTGCACGCGCACAAGAACGACCGCCGGGATCTCGATCCCCAGGCGACTGCGTCAGCTGTCACGTGAGGTGCCAGAGAGCGTTGGCGATCCTCCATCCGTCGTCGGTGCGCACGAGATGGAGGTATTCGCGGTACACGGATGACCGCACGACGACGCTGGCGATGTTCCCGTAGAGGTCGACGACCTCGACGTGGATCTCACGTTCGCCGCCCGCGTTGAGGCTTTTGCCTTCGCCCTCGGCCGTCCAAGCGACCATCTGCTCCTTCGTGACGCTCCTCAGCTCGTAGGAGGCAGGGTCGACCTGCCTCAGGGAGCGCTTGGCGAGCCCCGCGTGAACGACCCGATCCATGCGCTCGCTGTCGCCCTCGAACCAGGCCTGGAAGTAGTCGAGAGTGCAGGCGACCACAGCGGCGTCATCGGTGGTGACCTCCGGTGTGTTGGCGGGATGCGACACGTCTGACCTCCTCGTGGACCGGCGAACCGAGAGCTCTCGCGGCTTTATGCGCGCGGCGGTTGGCGTCAGCGTCGCACGTGGGCTCTCACCGTGGCGAGGCCCGCTCCTATCGCCGCGAGCAGCATCGGACCCAACGCCCCGAGCGTCTCCTCGACCGGGAACCCGGCGATGTGCGCGATGACCGGAGTCACTGGAAGGTCTCGGTCGTGCAGTCGCCGCTCTGGAGGCGAACCTCGTGGGCTCGTGCGGGACCGCCGGGGCGGTCGTGGAAGTCGACGAAGAAGTCCGGGTCGATCTCCATCCCGCCGTCGGGCCCGCAGTTGACGCGCACGAGCCATGAGCGCAGCTCGGGGTAGAACTGGTTGTCCCAGGTCGAGTAGAGCGAGTTGGTGACGTAGAGCCTGCGCCCGTCGAGCGAGAGCTGGATCATCTGCGGCCCCCCGTTCAGGTCGCGGCCTGCGTCGCTCGGCCTGCCGAGCAGTCCGCCGAGCCAGAGCCGGCCGGTCAGCCTCGGGTTGGCCGGGTCGGAGATGTCGTATTGGCGCAGGTCGCCGTGCAGCCAGTTGGAGAAGTAGAGGAAGCGGTCGTCCATCGAGACGACCAGGTCGGTGATCAGCGCGGGCACGCCGCCGGGCAGCGGCCAGCCCTCGAGCTCGACGTTGTCGACCTCGATCACCGGCTCGGCCTGGAAGCTGCCGTTGGAGCGGTGGAAGCGAACGATGTTGCTGGCCAGGGTGGCGCCGACGAAGCCCTGCTCGGCGTCGGGGTCGTGCAGCCAGCGCACCTCGAGCGGCACGAGCCCCTGCTCGCCCAGGTCGATCGTCTGCTCGAGCCGCCGCTCGGCGAGGTCCCAGAAGTGCAGCCGCTGCCCGTAACGGCCGGCGGCGACATCCTCGATGTCGAAGCCGGGCTCGTAGGCGTTCGGCTCGCCCCACTCGGAGGAGACGAGGACGTGCTTGCGCGGCTGGTACCAGAAGTCGTAGTTCAGCCCGGGCCTGGGACCGCCGTTCTCCCAGCGGCCCTTGACCTCGAACGTGCGGGCGTCCAGCACCGCGAAGCCGCAGGCGCCGTTGCCGTCGGCGTCGCCGAGCATGCTGATGACGATGCTCTCGCCCGGCATGCAGTGCACCGTGTGCGGGCGCGTCAGCCCCGTCGCGCGGACGACCTCGTCGGGCTCGATCACCGTCTCGATCCGCGGCCGCCGCGGATCGGTCGCGACATCGACGATATGGATGCGCGAGGAGCGGAAGCCGGGCACGATCAGGTGCGAGCGGTCGGGCCCGTGGCAGGCCGAGCTGCAGCGGTTCCAGCCGAAGTGGTGCAGCTCGTCGCCGACGTTGGGCATCGGCGTCTCGTGCACGACGTCGCCCTTCTCGGCGTCGACGACGGCGAGGAAGTCGGGCTTGTCCACGCCGGTGCCCTGGTGCAGGCAGGCGAGGTAGAGGAACTCCTCCGGTGCGGCATGAGACGCCTCTTCAGGTGACGCGTACAACATCTCGCGGGCCTCCGTTGGTGGGTGAACAGCCGCGACGCTACGTCCCAGGGACAACGGCCGCATCGGTGCCAGCACGCAACGTTCGTGACCTCATACGAGCGGCGTGACGGCGTACACGCAGACGCGTGCGGCCGCTTACGCCTCGGGGCCCACGGCCGCCTCGCCTCGTCGCGCGAACCGGGCGGCGGCCGCCGCCCGTGCCGCCTTCCCCGAGACGCCGAGCTTGAAGTAGATGTTCGAGAGGTGGCGCTCGACGGTGCGGGCGCTGATGTACAGCCGCGAGGCGATCTGCTCGTTGTTGAGCCCGCTCGCCACCAACTCGAGCACTTCTAGCTCGCGGTTGCTGAACGCGGGGAACTCGGAACGGGCCGGAGCCATCGGCTGGGCGAGGAAGGCGTGGAACTCGGCGAGGAAGCGACGCCAGGCCGGCTCGTCGGGCAGGAGGATGTGGTTACAAGACTCGAGAGGCAGCAGCCGCGCTCTCGGAAGCAGGGAAGCGAGGATCCGCCCTTCTTCGAACGGCACCACCCGGTCGTCGCGGGCATGAGCCACGAGGGCATCCACCGTCACGCGAGGGACGAGCTCGCGGACATCGACGGCGGCGCGGGCCTGGTAGAGCCAGACAGCGGTTTCCGGCGACGCCGATCGGCGCTGGAGCTCGTCGTACCAGGCCATCTGCTCCTGGCTTCCCTCGGGCAGGAAGAGCATCGTGAAGAGATGGCGGAACGTCGGATCAGGGTCGGCCCAGCCCGCGCGGATGGCAGTGACCAGAGCTTCGTGTCGCCGGCGCTCGCTTTCGCCCCGGCGCAGCCGTCCTCGCGCGTAGCCGCCGTAGAGGACGAGCCGCTCGACTCGTTCGGGATGACGCGCGGCATATGCGACGGCTGTCGCCGCCCCTTGCGATATCCCGAGCAGCACGAAACGGTCGAGCCCGGCGGCGTCGACGACGCTCTCGAGGTCCGCCACCCAGCGGTCCAACGAAAGCTCTCCGGGCGCTCGATCGGAGAGGCCACAACCGCGCTCGTCGTACCGAACGAACGTGTGCCTTTCGCCCAACCCCTCCAGCCAGTGACGCCAGACCGGGCTCCGCCAGTCGAACTCGACATGAGTGAGCCAGTTGCCGGCCTTCACGATCGGCGGGCCGCTGCCGTGCCTCGCCCATGCGAGCCGCACGCCGTCCGGCGCGACGCAGAAGCGAATCTCCTGGTCCACACGGAAATGCTATGCGCCGGTGGTCGGCATGTGCGAGTGCACGCCTCCACGATCGACCCGCGTGCCCGGCGCTTTGCGTAGCCACAGCATGAGCGCTCTGACCAGCCAGGCCGCGTTCCTTCTTACGGCCGTCCCTTTCGCAATCGCCTGCCAGCGACGCTCCGTGCTCGATTCGCCCGAGTGCCGCAATGCGCGAAGCGCAATAGCGGCTTCGTTGGAGCGCACCGTTCTTGTGTGGCTAATCCGCTAGACGATTCAGACTCCCGACGACCGGCATTCTGGAAAGGAGCGCCTGATATGAGCACCGACACTGGCAAGGTGGTCGTGAACAGGGCGATGTCGCTTGACGGCTTCATCGCCGGTCCCGGCCACACGATGGACTGGATCTTCGATTTCCTGACACCGGACGCATTCCCTGAAGTCATGGCCGCCACTGGTGCGATGCTTATCGGCCGGGGTACCTACGAGGTTGCCAAGCAGATGCCCGACGAGGAGCGCAACTACGAGGGCGGAGCCCAGTTCGTCCTCACCCACGATCCTCCCGACAAGCCGGACCCGAACGTCACATTCCTCACCTGTGACATCGCGAAAGCCATCGCCACGGCGCTAAGCGCCGCGGGCGGTAAGAACCTGGAGATCCTCGGCGCCGACCTGGCCAGCCAGTGCCTGCAGCGAGGGCTCGTCGACGAGATTCTTGTCTATGTCCTCCCGGTGCTCTTGGGCGACGGGGTCCGCTTTTCGACCCCGACCCTCCACAGGATTGACCTCGAACCATTCAGCAACACCCAGTCGGGCGCCGTCACCATGCTCCGCTTCCGTGTGCCTCCCGCCTCCAGCGTGCTCTAACGTCGGCGGTCCGAAGTCAGCGTTCGGTGATTTGTGCCGGGACCCCCGATTCTGCATAGGCGGGTCACGCCTGTGTCGCGGTGGCCGGGTCCTGACCCCGGCTTGCGCTTCGCGCGAAACGCGGCAGTGCTTGCTCACAAGGAGATTTGAGGAGCCGGAAGCCTTGGTTCCAGATGCGGCCCGGTCGGCCGCTCGGCGGCCGGCGCGGCCACCAGTCGCGGAGAACGACCGGGGACCCGGCCCCCGTGCCCATCCTCGCGGGCGAGTGCGAGCTTGGCCGCTCCCGGCGTCAAGCGCGCCTGTCGCATACGAACACCTCGGTCCGGTAGGGGACGGTCACAGGGCCGTCGGCGGCGAGCGCGCGCGCGGCGGCCACGACTCGCTCGCGCTCGTGGGGCGGCAGCGACGCGATGAAGCTGATCGAGGCGACCCGGTCGCCCAGGCCGTCGGCGTCCTGGACGTGCTCGTACGTGAACGTGCGCTCCTCGAGCGGGCCGAACAGCGTGGTCCGCTCGAAGGCGCCGCGCCAGCCGCCGCGATGCGTGGGAGTGCTCGCGCGGTAGGGCGCCACGAGCTCCTCGACCGCCTGGTTGACCGGATCTTCGAGCACACGCTTGTTCCAGACGAGGGCGAGCCCTCCGTCCGGGCGCAATACGCGCTGGATCTCGGCGAGCGCGGCGTCGCCGTCGAACCAGTGGAAGGCCTGGGCAACGGTCACGGCGTCGGCCACGCCGTCCGGCAGCGGCATGCGCTCCGCCGTGCCGTCCATGGCCCGTGCCTCTGCCGGCAGCTCGGCGCGCATCTCGGCGACGGGCTCCACGGCGATGACCTCGCAGCCGAGGTCCAGGAGCGGACGCGTCAGGGCGCCCGTTCCCGCCGCCAGGTCGACGACGGTCCGCCCCGGCCGGATCCGCAGCCGCTCGGCCAGGTACTCGATCGCCCCCGCTGGGTATCCAGGTCGCCCGCGCCGGTACTCCCCCGCCGCGCGCGCGAAGCCCTGCTCGGCGGCCGGGTGCAGGCGCTTCACAGGTCCTCGGGGAGCAGCGATAACACGACGAGGTCCTCGCGCACCCCGTGCCGGGTGCGGTAGCGGCGCAGCAGGCCCTCGCGCGTGAAGCCGGCGCGCTCGGCCAGCCGCTGGGAGGCCTCGTTGGCCGGGTTCGCCAGCAACTCGACGCGCTCGAGGGCCAGGGCATCGATCGCCCAGCGCGAGAGCAGCCGCACGGCGCGCGTGCCGAAGCCGCGCCCGCGCGCCTCCCGAGCCATCCAATAGCCGATCTCGCCCCTGTGGTCGTGCCAGTCGAAGTTCGACATGCCGATCGCTCCGAGCAGGGCGTCGTCGTGGTCCACGATCGCCAGCGCCAGCTCCCTGCCGGCCAGGCGATCCGCCTCGCGGGTCGCGATGAACTCGGTGGCGTGCTGGTCCGTGTACTCCTCCGGCACGACGGTCCAGCGCGAGATCTCCGGGTCCTGGCAGGCGGCCGTGACCGCGGGGACGTCGCCGAGCGCCCAGGGCCGCAGGCGCACCTCGGCGTCCGCCAGCGCAGGAGCGGGGAGCGGGATCGAGGGCACTAGCCCGCGTCCGCGCCAACGACGTCCGCCACCCGCCTGACCCCGTCGCGCTCGAGCAGTGCCCGGAGCCCGCCCAGGATCTCCTTCACGATCCCGGGGCCGCGGTAGACGAGGGCCGTATAGAGCTGCACGAGCGAGGCCCCCAGCCGGATCTTCCGGTAGGCGTCGTCGGCCGTGAAGATCCCGCCGGCTGCGATCAGCCCGTAGCGGCCGCCGCCGCCCGTGATCCCGTAGAGCAGCTGCAGCACCTCGTTGACGAAGCCCTCGACCGGACGGCCGCCGACCGCGCCGGGCATGCCGTCGAGCCGCTCGCGCGGCGCGCTCAGCCGCAGCACGTCCGGCTTGCCGGCGGGGAGATTGATCGCGAAGCCCGCCACGAACGGGAAGTCGTCTGCGATCGCGACGGTCTCCCGCAGCACGCCCGCGTCTGTCGTCGGCTTGAGCTTGAGGATCACCGGGACGCGCGGCTTCTCCCCCGCGAGTGCGCTGAGCAGCCGCTCGACGCGTGGCAGCTCGTCGAAGAAGTCGCGGTCGCCGGGCGAGTTCGGGCAGCTCATGTTCAGCGCCACGTAGTCGGCGCGGTCCTGCAGCAGTGCGAACGATCGGGCGTAGTCCTCGTACACGCCGGGCTCCGCCGCGGGCAGCCGCGGGTCGTTCGTCTTGACGAGGTTCACGCCGAGCGGGACCGGCAGCCGGCTCCCGTCGAGCCGCGCCGCCACCGCCTCGGCGCCGTCGTTGGGAACCCCGTAGCTGACCACGATGGCGTCGTCCTCCGGCAACCGGAAGAGGCGCGGGCGCGGGTTGCCGTCCGAGGGCTGGGCCGACACGGAGCCCATCTCCAGGTGGCCGAAGCCGAGCTCGGCGAGCAGGGGCAGGGCGCGCCCGTTCTTGTCGAAGCCGGCGGCCAGCCCGAGCGGGTTCCTGAACGAGAGCCCGCCGAGCTCGACGGCGAGCCCGGCGTCGCCGCCGGCGAAGGTGCGGCGCGCAAGCCCCCGGACCGGTGCGGCGCGGCCGGCGAGCGCGGACGTCCTCAACGCGAGCTCGTGCGCCCGCTCCGGCTCGAGCCGGAACAGCAGTGGCCGCACGGCCGTCTCGTACAGCGCGCTCACTGACGCTGGACGCTAGCGGCCGGCGCCCCCGCGAGCGGCTCGTAGAGCGCGCCCTGGGGGCGCAGCGTCGAGCGGTAGAGGGTGAGCTCCGCTCCCGTGAAGGGCGTGAAAGGCGGTGGCTTGCCTTCGAGCGGCGGTACGCGCCGCTCGCCGCGCTTGACGCGCGCCAGGGTGATGTGCGCCCAGAACGGCCGCTTTTCGGGCGTGTACCAGTGCCCGGCCTCGAGCGCGTCCGACACCGCCGCCTGCAACGCGGCCGCGCGCCCGCCCTCATCCTCGAGGTCGAGCGCGAACAGGCGCGGGTCGCGCGGCGGCAGCGCCCGCACGCCGCTCGGCGTCAGGAGCGGCGCGGCAGCCGCCGGGCGCGCGCCGAAGGTGGCCTCGGCGATCGCGTGGGCGGCCGCCTCGTCCTGCCAGCCGAGGAACACGAGCGTCACGTGCAGCGCCTCCGCTCGGACCGGGCGAAGGTCGCGGCGCCCCTCGACCAGGTCGTCACGCCAGCCGGCCAGCTCCTCCCGCGCTCCCGCCGGGAGGTCGAGTGCCACGAACATGCGCGCCCGGGGGCCGCTCAGAGGAGGCCGTCCTCCACGCCCGTGAGAGCGCGCCGCAGCAGGTGCATCGCGACGGTGGTGGCGCGCTCGCGGATGTCGCTGCGATCACCGGGCAGGAGCGCACGGCGGGTGAGCGCGGCACCGTCCGTCCGCTGAACGCTCCAGACGACCGTCCCCACGGGCTTCTCCTCGCTCCCGCCATCGGGTCCCGCGATGCCCGTGATCGAGATCGCGGTGTCTGCTCCGAAGCGCTCGAGGGCGCCGGCCGCCATCGCCTCCGCCACCTCCTCGGACACGGCGCCATGCGCCGCGATCAGCGTCGGATCGACGCCGAGCAGCTCTGTCTTCGCCTCGTTCGCATAGGCGACCACGCCACCGTCCACGTATGCCGAGGAGCCTGGCCGGTCGGTGAGCCGCGCGGCCAGCAGGCCGGCTGTGCAGGACTCGGCGGTGGCGAGCCGGCGGCCCGCCAGCAGCTCCGCCACCAGATCGTCGATGCGCGAGCCGTCCTCGGAGAAGATCTCGCGTGGATGGCGCTCGCGGACGAGCGCCATCAGGCTCGTGTAGGCCGCCTCCGCGTCGGGCTCGTAGCGCGTGACCATCTCGATCTCGCCGCGCCGCAGGCAGGTCGTGATCTCGAGCTGCTCGAACCCGTCGACCTCGCGCTCGGCCTCGCGCAGCGTCTCGGCGAGGCCCGACTCGGGGAGGCCGAACATGCGCACGGTCGACTGGTCGTAGGCGGTCCGGGCGGCGATTGCGCCCTGCACGGGCTCGCTCTCGACCGCCACGCGCCACATGGGCTGAAGCTCGCGCGGCGGGCCGGGCAGCACGACGACGACCGGGTCGCCGGGCACGATAACGCCGGGAGCAGTGCCGACCGGGTCGATCACCGTCGCGCCCTCGGGGATCAGCGCCTGCTTGCGGTTGGCCGCCCTCATCGCCTCCGGGTCCCAGTGCCGGAAGCGCTTCATGAGCGGCTCGAGGATCGCGTAGATGCGCTGCTCGAGCTCCTCGTCGAGCAGGAGCTCGCGGCCGCTGAAGCGCGCCACCACATCGACGGTCATGTCGTCGGCCGTCGGACCGAGTCCGCCGCTCGTGAGTATCAGGTCGACGCCCTGGTCCGCCATGAAGCGCAGCTGCGCCTCGATGTCCTCCGGGCGATCGCCGCAGATTGTGACGTGGGCGAGCTCCACGCCCAGCTCGAGCAGCCGGTCGGAGAGCCAGGGGCCGTTGCGGTCCTGCACGCGGCCGCTCAGCACCTCGGTGCCGGTCACGACGATGCCGGCGCGGGCGCTCACGCGCAGGGCCGCTCGCCGAGGGGCAGTGGCCGTCGGCCGCGGACCGTGAACTCGAAGCCGACCGGGTCGGGGCCGGTGTCCACCTGCACGGGCCTGCCGTTCTTCCGGATCTGGACGTCCGTCTTGCCGAGGTTGACGCGCACGGTCTTCCCCCTGAACGTCTGCGGAGCGTCGATCGTGTTCTCGAACAGCACGGGTGTGCCGCTGCCGCGATCGACGCACACGTAGGTCGGCGTCAGCGGGGTGATCCTCAGCACCACCCGCCTGGGCCGGCGTCGCTCCGGCTGCTGGCGCGGGCGGTCGGTCGTGTCCGTACGCGGTGTCGTCTCGGAGGCCACCTCACCGCCGTCGTCGCCGCCGTCCGCCAGCAGCCCGATCGCGACCAGGGCGCCGACGACGGCCACCACGACCAGCAGGAGCAGCGCGCCGGGGCCGAGGCGCGGGCCGCGGCGGCGCCGGTCGCGTGCGAGGTTGGGCGGGCCGAGCGACTGGATGTGCTCGACCTCGTCACCCGCCTCGTAGTGGGCGCGGTACTCCTCGACCAGCAGGTGCGGATCGAGGCCGAGCGCCTCCGCGTAGGTGCGCAGGAAGGTCTTGACGAAGGTCGGGCCCGGCAGCATCCCGAACTCCTCGTTCTCCAGCGCGCGCAGGTACTTCGCGCGGATCTTGGTGCTCGCCTCGACGTCGGCGATATCGAGGCGCTGACGCATCCGCGCCTCCCGCAACGTGTCGCCAATCGTTGCCATGCGGCGCGTAGTGTGATGGATCGGCGCGGGGCGCTACTCCTCGGCGGAGGCGGCCACGGCGGCCTCGCCGAGATTCTCGAGCACCCTGGGCAGATCGGCCTCGGTGATCAGTACCTGGCGCGCCTTGGAGCCCTCGTAACCGGAGATCACGCCGCGCCGCTCCATCATGTCGATCAGCCTCCCCGCGCGCGTGTAGCCGACGCGCAGGCGCCTCTGCAGCATCGACGTCGAGGCGGTCCCCATCTGCACGACCGTCGCGATCGCGTCGCCGAGCAGGTCGTCCTGGTCGGGGTCGAAGTCGCCCTCGGCGGCGCCCTCCTCCTCTTCCGGCTCAACTGCCTCGAGCAGCTCCTCCTGCAACTCGGGCTCGCCCTGACGGCGCCAGTGGTCGGTCAGTTTCTCGATCTCCTCCTCGGCGATGAAGGCGCCCTGGATGCGCGCGGAGCGCGACTCGCCTGAGGGGCGGAACAGCATGTCGCCCTGGCCGAGCAGGGACTCCGCCCCGTTCTGGTCGAGGATCACGCGCGAGTCCGTCTGGGAGGAGACGGCGAACGCGATGCGGGCGGGGACGTTCGCCTTGATCATGCCGGTGATCACGTCCGCGCTCGGACGCTGGGTCGCGAGCACGAGGTGGATGCCGACGGCGCGCGACTTCTGCGCCAGCCGGATGATCGAGTCCTCGACGTCGGCGGGGGCCACCATCATCAGGTCGGCGAGCTCGTCGATCACGCAGAGGATGTACGGAAGCGGCGCCTCGCTCTGCTTCACGCGCACGCGGTTCAACTCGACGAGGCTGCGCGTCTTGGCGCGGCTCATCACGCCGTAGCGCTCCTCCATCTCCTTGATGAGGTTGCCCAGCACGTTCGCCGCAAGGCGCGGGCTCGTCACGACCGGCGTGAGCAGGTGCGGGATGCCCTCGTAGTGGTTCAGCTCGACGCGCTTCGGGTCCACCAGCACCATGCGCACCTCGTTTGGCGAGGAGCGCAGCAGCACGCTCGACAGCATCGCGTTGACGCAGCCGGACTTCCCCGAGCCGGTGGTGCCGGCGATCAGGATGTGCGGCTGCTTGGCGAGGTCGGTGCCGATCGCCTTGCCGGCGATGTCCTTGCCGAGCCAGACCGACAGCGGCGACCAGCCACGCGGCGCGTCCTGGAACACGTCGCCCAGGTGAACCATCTTGCGCACGCGGTTCGGGACCTCGACGCCGACCGCCGTCTTGCCCGGGATGGGCGCCAGGATGCGCACCTGCTCGGCCGCCAGCGCGTAGGCGATGTCGTCCTTCAGCTGCGCGACCTTCGACATCTTGATCCCGGGCGCCAGCCGCAGCTCGTAGCGCGTGACGTGCGGGCCGCTCACCGTGCCGATCACTCGCGCCTCGACATTGAAGTGGCCGAGCGCCTGGGTGAGCATGGCGCCGGTCCGCGCGATGCCCTTGGTGTCGACCTTCTGGGAGCCGTTCGAGCGCTTGAGGAAGCCGACCTTCGGCATCCGGTAGTCGAGGTCCTCGGACTCCGTGACCGGGGAACGGCGCTTGCCCATCGGGGTGAGCCCCGGCTCCGGCTGGGGCTCGTCGACGAGCTCGGGCTCGTCCTCGTCCGCAGCGGGCGGCGGCGGCGGCTCGAGCTCGGCCACGTGCTCCTGCTCGGGCTGCGGCGCCGCGATCGTGTCGTCCTCGTCCTCCTCCTCGTAGAGGTCGGGGTAGCGGTCCGCCCCGTCGAGCGCCGGCGCCTCCACGTGCGTGGCGCGCACGACCGGCTCGCGGTCCTCGGGCTCAGGCGGCTCGAGCGGCTCGGCGTCGGGCTCGCGGCCGCGCCGCATCGTGATCGGCGGCAAGGGGTCGGTCGGCAGGTTGAGCGTGTTGGCGGTGCGCCGCATGCGCTCGCCGGTGCCCGTGGCGAGCACGCGGGTGCCGCTCACGAGGCTCGCGATCGAGGCGCCCGTCAACAGCAGCACCCCTGCGATCAGCAGGAACACGAACAGGATGTGAGAGCCGGCGTCCGAGAAGAGCTCGCTCGAGGCCCAGTAGAGCGACTCGCCGGAGAGACCGCCGTGGCGCTCGAGATAGGCGCTGTCGAGAAAGCCGTCGCGCGGGGTTTCGCCAGGGCCGAGGCCGAGCGAGCCGGCGGCGAAGCCGAGTGTGAGCGCCGCCGCCAGGCAGAGGGCGCCGGTCTTGAACGGGTGCGTGCTCGGCAGCGCCGGACGCATGATGAGCACGGCGCCCGCGGCCAGCAGCGCCACCGGGGCTGCGTAGGCGACCGCCCCGAAGAGGAAGCGAAGTGCGTCGGCGAGCGCCTCCCCCACCTCGCCGCCCGCCCAGTCGAGGTAGAAGATGCAAGTGAAGAAGGCGGCGAAGGCCACCATGGCGAGGCCCAGCAGGTCCCAGTGACGCTGTTCCAGGTGCGGCAGGTCGAGCTGGGGCCACCAGGCCCTGTGCGCACGGCGTCGCTTGCTGCGGCGGCTCGCCATCCACCGTGAATTCGACGGAGGCGGCCCTCACCCTCCCTACCATGGGGTCGATGAGCGGACGCCCCAGGGTCCTGGTGATCGAGGACGACGTGGATATCGCGGGCGTCCTCCGTCGCTCCCTGGACAAGGAGGGCTACGAGGTGCGCATCGCCGGGGACGGCGAGGCCGCGCTCGACGCGGCCGGGCTGTTCGAGCCGGACGCCGTCGTGCTCGACCTCGGGCTCCCCAAGCTCGACGGCGTCGAGGTGTGCCGGCGGCTGCGCGCGGATGGCGACGTCCCGATCCTCATCCTCACCGCACGCGACGCGGTCGACGCGCGCGTGGAGGGCCTCGACTCCGGCGCCGACGACTACTTGGTCAAGCCCTTCGAGCGCGACGAGCTGCTCGCGCGCATGCGCGCGCTGTTGCGCCGCCGGCCGCCGCGCGGCAGCGCCTACGTCGTTGTCGGCGACCTGCGCCTCAATCCGGACACGCGCGAGGTTGTCCGCGGCGAGCGCAAGCTCGATCTGACCGCCCGCGAGTTCGAGCTGCTCGAGTACCTGATGTTCAACGCGCGCATCGTCGTGTCGCGCCAGACGCTGCTCGACGAGGTCTGGGGCTACCACCCGTTCGCCGAGACGAACACCGTCGACGTCTTCATCTCGAACCTGCGACGCAAGCTCGAGGAGGGCGGTGAGCCGCGCATCCTGCACACGATGCGCGGTGCCGGCTACGTGCTCAGGGAGGACCCGTGAGGACGCGGCTGCCGATCAAGGCCAAGGTCGCGATCGTCACCGCGGCGCTCACCTTCGTGATCCTGAGCCTGTTCGCGACCGTCATCGGCGCGCTCGCCGTGCAGCGCATCACGGAGGGCTTCGAGGATGAGCTGCGCGCCACGGCGGCGGACCTGCAGGACCGCCTGACGGTCGAGCGCAACGCCCAGGGTGTCTTCAGCCTCGACAGGGGGGATCGCGACCTGCTGCGCGGGTTCGCGGCCGGCGGCGGCATAGTCCGCGTGCTCGACGTGAACGGCGGGCTCGTCTACGCCACGAGCCTGCGCGAGCTCGGCCCGCCGATCGACGGTGTGACAGATGCCGGCGACTTCCGCGTCGTCTCCGAGCAGCTCGTCGTGCCCGACGTGCAGACCGAGGGCACCTTCGACCCGATCCCCCTCCCCGTCGCGCGCGAGATCGGCTGGGTTCAGTACGCGGAGACGGAGGCGAGCGTGCAGACCACGATCAACCGCGTGCGCCTCTTCCTCGCGTTCGGCGTGCTCGGCGGCACGGCGCTCGCGTTCCTGGGCGGCCTGCTCGTGGCGCGCCGGGCGATGCGCCCCATCTCGGGCCTCACCAAGGCTGCCCGGGAGGTCGCCCGCACGCGCGACCCGGACGTGCGGCTGCCGAAGCCGCTCGCCCACGACGAGGTATCCGAGCTCGCCTTCACGCTCGAGGACATGCTGCGCGAACTGGGCGCTGCCCGCGTCGAGAGCGAGGCCACCCTCGACCGCCAGCGCGCCTTCGTGGCGGATGCGTCGCACGAGCTGCGCACGCCGCTTACCAGCATCCTCGCCAACCTCGAGCTGCTCGAGGCGGATCTCGACGGCGAGCAGCGCGAGATGGCCGCCTCGGCGCTGCGCTCGTCGCGCCGCATGCGCCGCCTCGTCGCCGACCTGCTGCTGCTCGCGCGCGCCGATGCGGGGCGCGAGGCCCCGATGGCGCCGGTCGACATCGCCGCCGTGGCGCGCGAGGCCGCGGCTGAGGCAGCCGCGCTGTCCACGCACCACGCCGTCGACGTCGACGCGCCGGACCCGGTCGTGATCGACGGCGTCGCCGATGACCTGCACCGGCTTGCCGGCAACCTCGTCGAGAACGCCCTGATCCACACGCCGGCTGGGACCCCGGTGACCGTCTCGGTGCGCCGCCAGGGCGATTCGGCGGTGCTCGAGGTGTCGGATCGCGGACCGGGAGTGCCGCCGGCGCTGCGCCAGCGCGTCTTCGAGCGCTTTGCCCGCGGCAGTGGCGACGCCGCGCCGAGCGGCGGCAGCGGCCTCGGCCTGGCGATCGTCCGCGCGGTGGCGGAGGCCCATGGCGGCACCGTCGAGGTGGACGACGCCGAGGGCGGCGGCGCCCGCTTCACCGTCGACTTCCCGACCGAGTCGCGCTCCGATCCCGGCGCTAGCGTGTTGACGCCTGGAGAACCCGATCCCGGATTCCTGAAGGAGCCGCACCCGTGAAGTCGTTCCTGAGCAGGCGCCCCTCGCCCGCCCTGGTCATCTCGATGATCGCCCTGTTCGTCTCGCTGTCAGGCGTGTCCTACGGCGTCGCCACCGGTTTCATCGACAGCCGCGAGCTCAAGAACAACCAGGTCCGCAGCGTCGACCTCCGCAACAACGACATCCGGACGCGCGACCTGCGCAACAACGAGGTGCGCGGGCTCGACATCCGCAACAGCACGGTCCAGGGCGCCGACGTCGCCCTCAACACGCTCACGGGCGACGACATCAACGAGTCGCGGCTCGGCAAGGTGCCGAGCGCGGCGGCGGCGGACAGCGCCACCACCGCGGGCTCGGCCCAGAACGTCCGGGCGATCGCGCCGACCAGTGTCGCAAGTGGCGCTGCCCCGGTGACGCTCGCGACCCACGGCCCGCTCACGATCGCCCTGCGCTGCGTCGCTGAGATGGGCGGCTTCGCCGCGGTCGTGACGGTCAGCAGCTCGACGGACAACTCCTCGGCTCTGGGGGTCGCACCGCCCCGGGCAACCCCGATCTCGATGCAGCGGACGGCGCTGCCGAGGTCCTCGCGGTCGAGGACCCGGCCGGCGGCGGCCGCAGTGGCCTGTCCGGCGGGATCGTCGCCTCGACGGCGGGCGGCCAGGTGGTCAGCGGGCAGCTCTCGGTCCTCGCCGACCTGGACGCCGCCACCTGCAGCGCGCAGGGCCACCTCGTGCTGACGGGCTAGACCTCGACGACGACGGGCAGGATCATCGGGCGCCGGCGCAGGCGCTCGTAGACGAACGCGGCGATGTCGTCGTGGAGGTGGTCCTGGAGCAGGTCGATCTCCCGGATCTCGTCCTCGGCGCTGCGCACGAGTGACTCGTCGACGGCCGCGCGCAGCTCCGCGACGAAGCCGTCGTCATCCTCGAGGAACGGCACGCCGCGGAAGATCACCTCGGGTGGCACGACCGAGCGGCCGTCCTGCTCCGAGATCGTGGTGACGACGATGAAGATGCCATCCGCGGACAACATGCGCCGGTCGCGGAGCGCGACGTCCTCGATGTCCCCCACGTCGACGCCGTCCACGAAGATCATTCCCGCCTGCTCGCGCTCGCCGAAGCGCGCGCCCGACGAGTCGATCACGAGCGGCAGCCCGTTCTCGCCGCGGAAGATCGACTTGGGGGGAACCCCGACCGCCTCGGCGAGCTCGCCGTGCAGCCGCAGGCGCTTGTGGTCGCCGTGCACCGGCATCACGTACTCGGGCTTCGTCAGGTTCAGCATCAGCTTGAGCTCCTCGGCGTAGCCATGGCCGGAAGCGTGCACCGGCACGTCGGCGGGCGTGAAGACCGTGGCGCCGAGGCGGTAGATGCGGTCGATCGTCTCGTTGACGGCACGCTCGTTGCCGGGGATCGGCGTGGCTGAGAAGACGACCGTGTCACCGTCGTGGAGCGAGACCTGAGGATGGTCGCCGTGGGCCATCCGGCGCAGCGCCGAGAGCGGCTCTCCCTGACTGCCGGTCGAGATCACGACCAGCTTGTGGTCCGGGAAGTCCTCGATCTCCCTGGGGCCGACCAGCATGCCCTCGGGCACGTCGATGTGGCCGAGCATGCGCCCGATGTTCACGTTCTTGCGCATCGAGCGACCGACGAGCGAGACCTTGCGACCGAGCTGCGCGGCGGCGTCGACCACCTGCTGCACGCGATGGATGTTGGATGCGAAGCAGGTCACGACGATCCGGCCCTGGCAGCGTGCGAACACCTCGGCGAGCCGCGGCCCGACGGCGGATTCGGACAGCGAGACACCAGCGCGGTCTGCATTCGTCGAGTCGCCGCACAGCAGCAGCAGGCCCTCGCGGCCGAGCTCGGCGAGCCGCGAAACGTCCGCCGGCACGCCGTCCACCGGTGTCTGGTCGAACTTGTAGTCGCCCGTGACGAGGGTCGTGCCGAGCTCGCAGGAGAGGGCGACGGCGAATGCGTCCGGGATCGAGTGCGCCATCTTGATCATCTCGACCGAGAACGGCCCGGCCTCGAAGCTCTGGCTCGCGAGCACGTCCTCGACCTGGATGTCCTTTAGCCGGTGCTCGTCGAGCTTGGAGCGCACCATCGCCGCGGTCAGCGGCCCGCCGTACACGACCGGCGCGCGGTCGAGCTCGCGCAGTACGAACGGCAGCGCGCCCACGTGGTCCTCGTGGCCGTGCGTGAGCACGATCGCCTCGATGTCCTCGGCGCGCTCGCGCAGGTAGGTGAAGTCGGGGAGCACGAGGTCGATGCCGAGCTGGTCGGGGGCCGGGAACATCAGCCCGGTGTCGACGACCACGATGCGGCCGTCGTACTCGACGACCATCATGTTCTTTCCGATCTCCCCGAGCCCGCCCAGCGGCAGGACACGGAGCGCTCCTGCGCTCAAACTGCCGCCAGCAGGTTGTGGCGTTCGAGTGCAGTCCGGATCGGCACGGTCTCCTGCTCGTCCGCCTCGACGAGCGGCAGCCGCAGCCCGCCGACGGCGTGGCCGGCGAGGTTCAGCGCCGCCTTGACCGGGATCGGGTTTGTCGTGACGGTGAGCGCCTCGTAGAGGTCCTGCAAGGAATCGTGCAGCTCGGCACGCGCGTCCGGCTCGTCGATCATCCGGCGCATCTCGCGGCCGACCAGATGGGAGGCGACGAGGATCCCGCCGGTGCCCCCCATGTCGAGGACGCGCGCCAGCACGTCGTCGTTGCCGGCGAGCAGGTCGAGGCCCGGGATCAGCGCGAGGTCCTCGTAGCGCGCCTGCTTGACGGCCTGGACGTTGTCGATCTCGGCGAGCTCGGCGAGCAGGTCGTTCGGCATGTCGAGCGCCGTCCGGCCGGGGATGTTGTAGAGGATGATCGGCCGGTCCGTGGCGGCGGCGGCCGCCTCGTAGTGGGCGCGCAGGCCCCGCCGGTTGGGCTTCACGTAGTACGGCGTGACGACGAGCATGGCGTCCGCCCCGGCCTCGTGCGCGCGCTCCGTCAGCTCGACCGTGTGGCGCGTGTCATAGGTGCCCGTGCCGGCCACGATGAACGCGTCGTCGGGCGTCTCGCTCACCGCCAGCTCCCACAGCTGAGCCTTTTCCTCGTCGGTGAGCGTGGCGGCCTCGCCCGTGCTGCCGGCGACCACGAGGCCGTCGGAGCCGTTGTCGAGGAGGTGCCGCATGAGCCGGACGGTCGCGTCCTCGTCGACGTCGCCGTTCGCGTCGAACGGCGTGACCATCGCGGTGAGAATGCCGCCGATGCTCATGCCGCGTCCTACTACTGGAGAGGCTTGAACGGGTCGGGGTTGGTGTTCGTGTCCCCCGACGGGGTGGGCGGAGGCGGCGGCTCTGGGGATGCCTCCGTGGCCGGTTCGGCAGACGGCGGCGGGGCTGTCGCGGCCGGGGGTGCCTCGTCCTGGATCGGGCGGCCGTGCTCGTCGTAGCGGACAGCGGCCGCGTCAGGCGTTTGCTGCGGAGAGGCGTTCTGGTTGAAGCCCTCCTGAGCCTCGTCGAGCTTCTGCTGTGCCTGCTCGGCGAGCTTCTTCGCCTTGTCCATCAAACCCATCCGGCTCTCCTCGAATCGCGTCGAAGCACCTTAGCGCTCCGGCAGGAGACCATGTCGGTGCGCACCCGGCCGAGCCGGGTGCTTCCGCAAGAACTTCCGAAACCTCCGCTGCAAATGGCAGAATTCCACCCGACTCAGATGGCGCAGGAACGCGATTACACCCACCGGACCACGATCCAGAAGCTCGGCGTGCAGCCCGATCAGCGCGTCGAGGTGGCCGGCGACGTCGGCGTCGGGCTGCGCGGCGACGTCAAGGACGCGCTCGGTCGCGGGCTCGTGCGCTCGGGCGATCTGGACGGCGCGATCGTGCTGGTCGAGAGCGAGGACGACGCCAAGGAGGCGCTCGTCCGCTACCGCGCTCGGCTGCGTGACACCGGATACCTGTGGTTCATCACCCGTAAACGGGGACATGAGAATTACCTCAACCAGATGACGCTGGTGCCCCACGCGAAGCGCCTGGGGCTGATCGACAACAAGACCTGCTCGATCGACGAGGAGCGTTCCGGGATCCGCTTCGTTGTGCCGCGCGCGCTGCGCCGCGGCGACGGCAACTCGGCCTAGCCCACGGCCGCCGGCTCGGGCGAGCGGATGAGCCGCCAGCTCGTCGCCACGGCGAGGATCGTCATCAGCACCGCGCTCGCCACGCACCACTGGCAGATCGCGTCGATCTCGAACAGCTCCGCCCAGGTCAGGTAGGCGCTGAAGCCGAAGCCGACCAGCGCCAGCAGCGCGCCGGCGAGCCTGCCGCCGTCGCCCGGCATCCAGAGCGAGCCGAGGATCAGCGCGTACCCGATGAGGCCCAGGACCGCGACTGGGATGCCGGCCAGCTCGGCGTAGCTCGAGTTCTGCACCTTCTCGCAGCCGCCGCCACCGCCGGCGCAGATCGGCTCGAGCTCGGCGTAGTGCACGTAGGTGAGGTACGCCGCCACGGCCAGCCCGATCAGCGCGGTCAGCGCGATCAGCCGGCGCAGCCGGCGCTCGCTCATTGCGGAAGCAGCCGGCTCGGCCGGGTGCGCACCGATGGTCTCATTGCGGAAGCAGCCGGCTCGGCCGGGTGCGCACCGATGGTCTCATTGTTCGCCGAGGGCGGAGTCGATCGCGGCGGTCACGCTGTCCGCGTCGAGCGAGCTGAGCTGGAGCTGCTGCGGGGCGCCGTTCCCCTTCTGAACGAAGAAGGTGGGCGTGCCGCTCACGCCGAGCGTGTTGGCCTGGCGCTCCGCCTCGCGGATGAGCCGCTGCGCCGCCGGGCTGTCGAGGTCGGAGTTGAGCTGCTCGACGTCAAGCCCGGGCGTCTCGCGCGCGAGCCCTTCCAGGAAGGCGTCGGTCGCGTAGCCCGAGTTCTCCTGGCCCTGGTTGCGGTAGAAGAGATCGCTGAAGTCCCAGCCCTTGTTCTGGAGCGTCGCCGCGGCGGCCACCTCGGCGCCGCGCTCGGAGTCGGGGCCGATGAAGCGCAGCAGGCGCAGCTGCATCTTCAGGCGGCCGCTGCGGACGTAGTCCTGGATCACCGTCGGCAGCGCGCCCGTCGTGTACTGCGCGCAGAACGGGCACTGGAGGTCGGCGAACTCGATCAGCGTCGCCGGGGCGTCCGACTGCCCGAGCGTGACGCCCCGCTGCGGGATGTCGCCGAACAGCTGCTTCACCTCCGCGGACTGGCTCTGCTGCGCTCCGCCGCCAGAGGCCGTCGGCCCGCCGCCCCCGCCGGCGCTGTCGTCGTCCGAGCCGCCCTGGCTCACGGCTATCGCTATTACGACCACGACGACAGCCGCGAGGATCGCGCCGCCGAGCAGCAGCAGGCGCCGGTTTCGATCGGTGGTCACCTGGCTTCAGGCTAGAGAAGATGCTCGAGCCCGATGGTGGGCGAGCGCTCGAGCGACTCCACCCGGCGCACCGCGAGCAGCACCCCCGGCATGAACGACTCGCGCGCGATCGAATCGTGCCGGATCGAGAGCGTCTGGCCGAGGCCGCCGAAGAGCACCTCCTGGTGCGCGACGAGCCCGGGCAGCCGCACCGAGTGGATCGGCTCGTGGACGTTCCCGCCGGCGGCGCGAACGAGTCCCGCCGTGCGCGCTGCGGTACCCGATGGGGCGTCCAGCTTGCGGTCGTGGTGCAGCTCGATGATTTCGCACTCGGGCATGTGCTTCGCAGCCTGCTGCGCGAACTGCATCATCAGCACCGCCCCGATCGCGAAGTTCGGCGCCACGAACAGGTTGCCCGGACCGACGCCCTCGAGCTCCGAGAAGTCAGCCCCGGTGGTGCCCATGACGCAGTGCACGCCCGCCTCGATGCAGGTGCGCGCGTTCTGCAGCGCGCTGTCCGGCGTCGAGAAGTCAACGACCACGTCGGCGTCGCCGAGCACGTCGAGAAGCGCCACCTCGAGCAGCGGATCGGCGCGGCCCACGAGCGCCATGTCCTCGGCCCCCTCGACCGCCGTGCAGGCCGCCTGTCCCATGCGCCCCGAGGCGCCGGAGACAGCGACGTTGATCACGCCGCTTGCGCCAGGCCCGGGCTGACGGCCTCGAGGGCGGAGCGGAACCTGTCCTCGCTCCCGCCGACGCCCGCCGCCGACAGCCGGGCGGGCGCCCAGAGCTCAGCGGCGAGACTGTTCACGTCTTCGAGCGTGACGGCGTCGAGCGCGGCGAGCAGCTCGTCCACGGTCAGGATCGGGACGTCCATGAGCAGCGAGCCGCCCAGCCGGTTCATGCGCGTCAGCGTCGACTCCATCGACAGCACGGTGCGGCCCTTGACGTTCTCGCGGGCGCGCTCGAGCTCCTCCTCGCTCACGCCCTCGCCCTGGATCCGCTCGAGCTCGGCGCCGATCACCTCGACCGCGGCGGCGACGTTGTCCGGGCGCGTTCCCACGTACACCGCCACCTGACCGCTGTCGTAGTAGTGGCTCGCGTAGGAGAAGACGGCGTAGGCGAGTCCGCGCTTCTCGCGCACCTCCTGGAAGAGGCGTGACGAGGTCGAGCCGCCGAAGATCGTGTCGAGGATGCGCAGCGCGAAGCGGCGCTCGTCGCCGCGCGCGAGCCCGGTGCCGCCGAGACAGAGGTGGTATTGCTCGGTCTCCTTCTGGTGGAAGCGCAGCTGCGGGCCGCGCTCGTGCGGCGGCGCGGGCGCCACGGGCAGCGCCGTGGCGTCGCCGACGGCGGACTCGACGAGCGACACGACCCGCTCGTGCTCGAGGTTGCCGGCCGCCGCGACCACCATGTTGCCGGGCACGTAGTGCCCGTCGTGCCAGGCGGCGATCACGGGGATGGGGACCGATCCGACGACGTCGGCGGAGCCGATGATCGGCCGCCCGAGCGGGTGATCCCCGAAGATCGCGTCCGCCAGCACGTCGTGGACCTTGTCCTGCGGCTCGTCCTCGTACATCGCGATCTCCTCGATCACGACCTGCCGCTCGGAATCGATGTCCGGGTAGGCGGGCCGCAGGACCATGTCCTGAAGCACGTCGAAGGCGCGCTCCAGCTGGCCGTCGAGGAAGCGCGAGAAGACCGAGGTCGTCTCCTTGCCGGTGCCGGCGTTGACCTCGGCCCCCATCGCGTCGAACAGCTCGTCGATCTCGCGTGACGAGAAGCGCTCGGTGCCCTTGAAGAGCAGGTGCTCGAGGAAGTGCGAGATCCCCGCCTGCTCGTCGCCCTCGTTACGGGAGCCCGTCCGCACCCAGAACCCGAGCGCGATCGAGCGGACCGAGGGCATCGCCTCGGTCACGACCCGGACGCCCGAGTCGAGCGTGGTCAGCTGGGCCGACTCCGTGCTCAAGCGACTACTCGGAGCGCTCGCGATCGCGGTCGCGGTAGCGCGACCCGCCGCGGTCCCGCTCGCGGTCGCGCCCGCCGCCGCGGCCGCCGTTCTCACGGTCACGCCGGCCACGGCCGCCGCGGTCGCCGCGGCCGCCCTTGTCGCCGGTGCCCATCGACGCGAGCTCCTCCGGCGACTTGTCGGCGATCTCGGGATCGTCCGCCAGGCGCAGGCCGATGCGGCCCCGCTCGCGGTCGACCTCGACCACCTTCACGTTCAGCTCGTCGCCCCGGTTCACGACCTCCTCGACCGTGTTGGGGCGCTCGCCGGGCGCGATGTTCGAGATGTGCAGCAGGCCATCGGTGCCCTTGGCGAGCTCGACGAAGGCGCCGAACGTGGTCGTCTTCACGACCTTGCCGGTGAACGTGTCGCCGACCTCGACCTCCTTCGTCATCGAGCGGATCCGGTCGGTCAGGGCGTCGCCCTGCTCGCCCGTCTGCGCGTAGATGCGGACGGTGCCGTCGTCGTCGATGTCGATCTGGGCGTCGAACTCCTCGGACAGCGCCCGGATCGTCTCGCCACCCTTGCCGATGACCGCGCCGATCTTCTCGGTGTCGATCTGGATCTGCGAGATCCGCGGCGCGTACTGAGACAGCTCGGCGCGCGGCTCGGCGATCGCCTCGCTCATCTTGCCGAGGATCGTCATACGCGCGTCCTTGGCCTGCGACAGCGCGTCGCGCAGGATGTCGAACGTCACGCCGGTGATCTTGATGTCCATCTGCAGCGCGGTGATGCCGTCGGAGGTGCCGGCGACCTTGAAGTCCATGTCGCCCAGGTGATCCTCGACGCCTGCGATGTCGGTGAGGACCACGTAGTCGTCGCCCTCCTTGATCAGGCCCATCGCCACGCCGGCCACCGGCGCCTTGATCGGCACGCCGGCGTCCATCAGCGACAGCGTCGAGCCGCAGACCGAGGCCATCGAGCTCGAGCCGTTCGACTCGAGGATGTCCGAGACCACGCGGATCGTGTACGGAAACTCGTCGATCTTCGGCACCACCGGCACCAGCGCGCGCTCGGCGAGGGCGCCGTGACCGATGTCGCGGCGCTTCGGGCCGCGCATGAAGCCGGCCTCGCCCACCGAGAACGGCGGGAAGTTGTAGTGGTGGAAGTAGTGCTTGGTCTCCTGCAGGCCGAGCGTGTCGAGTCGCATCTCGTCACGGGTCGTGCCGAGCGCGGCGACCGAGAAGGCCTGCGTCTGACCGCGGGTGAAGATCGCGGAGCCGTGCAGCCGCGGAGCCGCCGGCACCTCGATCCAGATCTCGCGGATCTCCTCGGCGGCGCGGCCGTCGGGGCGCTTCTTGTCCACCGCGATACGGCGGCGGATGATGTCCTTCTCGAGCTTGTCGAAGGCGCGCTGCACCTCGGCGCGGCGCGCTGTGGCGCCGTCCTCGTCGAGCTCGGCGCCGGTCCCGAGTGCCTCGAGGACCTCCTCCTCGACGGCCTTGGTGGCATCCTGGCGCTCGAGCTTGTCGACCACCTGGGTCGCGGCGTCGAGCGCGGCGCCGAAGCGGTCGCGAACCTCGCCGAGAACCGACTCGTCCACCTGCGGCGGCGTCAGCTCGATCTTGTCCTTGCCGGCCTTGCGGCGTAGCTCGTGCTGGGCCTCGCAGAGGCGCTTGATCTCGGCGTGCGCGATGTCGAGCGCATCGAGGATCTCGGCCTCGGTGATCTCGTTGGCGCCGGCCTCGACCATCAGGATGGCCTCCTCCGTGCCCGCGACCACGAGGTCGAGCGGGGACTCGAGCAGCCACTCCTCATCGGGGTTGACGAGGAAGTTGCCCTCGCCGTCCTGGCCGATGCGAACGGCGCCCACGGGCGCCGGGAAGGGGATGTCCGAGAGCATCAGCGCGGCGCTCGCGCCGTTCATGGCGAGCACGTCGTAGGGATGCTGGTGGTCGATCGACATCGGGATCGAGACCAGCTGGGTCTCGCGGTTCCAGCCCTTCGGGAAGAGCGGGCGCAGGGGCCGGTCGATCATGCGCGCGGTAAGAGTTGCCTTCTCGCCGGCGCGTCCCTCGCGGCGGAAGAAGCTGCCGGGGATCTTGCCCGCGGCGTACATGCGCTCCTCCACGTCGACGGTGAGTGGGAGGAAGTCGACGTCGCGCGGGTTTCCAGCGGTTGCCGTGCAGAGAACGTGGGTCTCGCCGGCCTTGACGACGACGGAGCCGCTCGCCTGCCTGGCGAGCTTGCCGGTCTCGAACTCGATCGAGCTCCCGCCCATCTCGAGCGAGACCTGGCTCACATCAACAGTCATTGCCTGTCCTTTCAGCCGCCTCCGGTTGGCGGCATGGCTTTCTTCATACGTCCAGTTGCGAACGCGGGCAAGGCTAGCAACGCCGCGGCAGGGCCGGACGGCGCGAGACGCTCGGAGCGCGCTGTCTAGGCGGGATCCTGGACGGGCGCCTGCTGCTCGGCGCCCTCCTGCGAGCGCTGGAAGCGGCCACTCGGCTCGACCTGCTCCCGGGCGGCCGCGCGCTTCGCGAGCTCGATCGCGGCCGTGGAGCCGCCGACGCCCGCGGCGAGGGCGGCGAGGGCCCAGCCGCTGCCCTTCAGCCTGAGGCCGAGCGCCTCGTCGACGGACGGCCGTCCGGGGCCCGCGTCGACCAGCGCCGCCAATGCGGCGATCAGGGTCAGGTTGAACTCGTAGCCACCGCCTGTGTTCCAGAGGCCCTTGTCGAAGTGGACCTTGCGGATGGCGGTCGCCATCGTGCCGGTCAGCATCGCGCCCGCGACGGGCATCAGCGCCCCAGCCGCCAGCAGCGCACCGCCGGCGGTCTCAGAGATCCCGGCAGCGAGCGCGTTGTGCCGCGCCGGGCGCATCTCGAGCTTGTCCATCATCCCGGTCGTGCCGTCCATGCCGGGCCCGTCGAACCAGCCGAACAGCTTCTGAGTGCCATGACCGACGAAGAGGGCGCCGATCGTCGCTCGCGCCAATACGCGGCCGATGTTCATGTCTCGCTGGTTCCCCGGAGCGCCGCGAGGAAACCGTCACCGGGGATGCCCGGATGCGAACGGCCGGCGAGGAACTGCGTGGGCGTCGTCGTCACGCCGGCGCGGATGCCGCCGTTGAAGTCGCGCTCGACGCGCGCCGCGGCCTCCTCGGAGCGGCGATCCATCTCGAAGCGCTCGAGATCGAGGCCGAAGCGCTTGGCGCGCTCCCACAGGTGTGGGTCGTCGAGATGGCCCTGGTCCTCGAGCAGCGAGTCGTGCATCTCCCAGAAGCGCCCCTGCAGTCCGGCGGCATGGGCCGCGGCCGCCAGCACCCGGGCGCGCGGGTGCTTCGAGGTGACGGGGAAGTGACGGAAGACGCGCGTGACCGGCAGCCGCTTGAGGACCAGGTGCGCAGCCGCGCAGTACGGACACTCGAGGTCGGCGTACTCGATCACGACCGGGCCACTGCCGCGGACGTGGTCGTCCCGGCCTGGCTCAGGCGGGGGAGCGCTGCTCCAGGGCGTCGAAGATGAGGTTGGCACCCGGGATCTCGAGCGGTGGGGACTGGTGGGACCAGCTGACGATGCCGTCGGGATCGACCATCACGAGCGCCCGCCCCGCCACGCCGTGGTCCTCGACGAAGACGCCGTAGGCCCGCGCCACCTCACCCTTCGGGTGGAAGTCGGAGAGCAGCGGCATCGACACGCCCGCATGCTGCTGGAAGGCCTTGTGGCAGAAGGCGCCGTCCACCGAGATGCCGACGAGCGTGGCGCCGCGCTCCTCGATCTGCGGCAGCACCTCTTGGTAGACGTTGAGCTGGTCGGTGCAGACGGGGCTGAAGTCGGCCGGGTAGAAGACGAGCACGACCGAGCGCCCGCGGAAGTCAGCGAGCGAGACCCTGTTCCCGTCCTGGTCCGGCAGCGTGAAGTCCGGCGCCGCAGAGCCGGGGCCGATCATCGGCGGAGGCCGAGCTCCTGGATGAGTGAGCGATAGCGGTCGATGTCCGCCTTCTGCAGGTACTTGAGCAGCCGGCGGCGCTTGCCGACCAGCATGAGCAGCCCGCGCCGCGAGTGATGATCCTTCTTGTGCTCGCGCAGGTGCTCGGTGAGCTCGTTGATGCGCGCGGTGAGCAGCGCCACCTGGACCTCGGTGGAGCCGGTGTCGGCATCCCCGCGCCCGTGCTTGGCGACGATCTCGCGCTTTGCGTCTGCAGTCAGTGACATCCGGCGGGAAACCGTAGCAGCCGTCAGCCGCGTGCAATCAGGCAGGCGAGCTCGGTCTGCCACTTGGTCCAGTCGGCCTCCCGCGAGGCGTCCGTCAGGTAGTGCTCGACGTTGGCCTCGTAGGCCGTGCCACGCGCTGTCGCCGAGCTCTCGAGACTGATTGCCTCGCGCTCCGCCCAGGCGGTCAGGAGCGAGCGCGCGTCGTTCAGGTCGGCCACCTCGGCGTGGGTGTACGGCCCGACGTGGAGATAGGTCAGGTAGCGGCCGGCGGGCAGCGTGCCCGCCTGCACGGGGCCGTCCGCGTCGGGTGCCTCGGCGGTCGGCGCACCGAGCTCGAAGCGCAGCGGCTGCCCCTCGCCGGACAGCTCCAGGTAGCGGATGAAGGGCGGCCCGGCCGGTGTGATGCCCTGGCTCCCGAGCCAGCCGAAGAGCTCCGGAAACGACCGGTCGACGGCCTGCCGGAACTCGGCCTCGTTCTCGACTTCGGCCGAGATGCCGGCGTAGGGCTGCTGCGGGCGTTCTTCGATCTTGGGTTCGCGCTCCATGGTGGTGGGACCGGAGCGGCCCGCCGGATTAACCGGCGTCCTCGATGATCCCCCGCGCCTGCTCCACGTCGGCGTTCATCTGCGCGACCAGCGCGTCCACCGACTCGAAGCGCTTCTCACCACGCAGGCGCTCGAGGAAGGCCAGCCGCAGCATCTCGCCGTAGATGTCCTCGTCGAAGCCGATCAGGTGCGCCTCCACGAGCAGGCCGCGCCCCGTCTCGAAGGTGGGCCGCACGCCCACGTTGACCGCGGCAGGTATCCCCTCCCTCGATCCGGCGACGTAGGCGGTGGCGGCGTAGACGCCGTGACCGGGGCAGACGTAGGCGTCGTCGGGGACGAGGTTGGCGGTCGGCATGCCGAGCTCGCGGCCGCGCTTGTCGCCGTGCACGACCTCGCCCTCGAACAGGAACGGCCCGCCCAGGAACTCGGCTGCCTCGCGTACTTCCCCGGCCGCCACCAGGCCGCGAATGTGGCTCGAGGAGATCGTCTCGCCCTCGGCCTCGACGAGCGAGACCACGCGCGTCTCGAACTCATCGCGCTCGGCGAGGAAGTCAGCCGTGCCCTTGGCGCCCTTGCCGAAGCGGAAGTTCTCGCCGACCGACACACGCTGCGCGTCGAGGCGCGCGACCAGCACGTCCTGGACGAACTCCTCGGCGCTCTGCTCCGAGAAGCCGCGGTCGAACGGGATGATCACGAGCTCGTCGACCCCGAGCCCGGCGATCAGGTCGCGCTTGACCGGAAAGGGGCTGATGAGCTTGGGCGTCGCCTCGGGGTGGATCACCGAGAGCGGGTGCGGATCGAAGGTCAGCACCGTGCCGGCGCCCCGGATCACCTCGCGGTGGCCGCGGTGCACGCCGTCGAACGTGCCGATGGCGACGCTGCGGGGGCCCGAGCCGGGCTCCACCTTCGTTAGGTCGATGACCTTCATGCGGGCGCGAACACTATGACGGGCTGCAGCTCCCCCGCACGCGGCTCGCCGATCGCGATCAGCTCGCCGGCGTGGGTGAGCCGTAGTTGTTCGGGTGCGTCTGCGGCGGCGGGCACGCGCCGTCCGTGGCGCACGGCCTCGGCCTCCTCCCGGGACAGCTCGCGCTCGGGGAGGAACGCGAGCGCGTCTGCGAGCGGCAGCAGGCGCTCGCCCGCGTCCGCCAGGTCGAACGGCCCGACCGCCGTGCGTTCGAGCTCATCGCAGTAGGCGTCGCCGAGGTCCGAGATCAGCACGCGCACGTAGGTCCCCGAGGAGCACTCGATCTCGAAAGCCGCCCGCTCCCCCTCGCGCCAGAGCAGCTCGGCGCGGTGGACTACGACCGGCCGCGGCTCGAGCTCGACCCGCTCGCCGCGGCGCGCCAGCTCGTACGCGCGCTGCCCTCCCACGTGCACGGCCGAGTGAGCGGGCGGGCGCTGGAGCTGCTCACCGACCGGGATCTCGAGCCGCTCGGGGAGGCGACCGGTCTGGGTGAGCTCGCCGTCGCGGTCACCCGTGTCCGAGCTCCAGCCGAGCCGCGCCACGGCCCGGTAGGTCTTGGGCAGCCCCATGAGAAAGCGCTGGGCGCGCGTCGCGCGGCCGACGAGGATGAGCAGGAGCCCGGTCGCGAACGGGTCGAGCGTGCCCGCATGGCCGACCTTCGTGCCGCGTGGCAACCCGCGGCGCACGCGCCCGACGACGTCGTGCGAGGTCACGCCCGCTGGCTTGTCGACCAGCAGGACGCCGTCAGTCGGCGGCGTGGTCAAGCATCCGAGGCCGCGAGCTGCTCGCGGACCTGCTCGCGGAGCCGCTCGATCAGCTCCGGATAGGGCACGGCCGTCGAGAAGCCGGCGGCCTGCGGGTGCCCGCCGCCGCCGAAGGCGCGGGCGAGTCGCGAGACGTCGACGCTGCCGTCCGTGGCGCGCAGGCTCACCTTGCGCATACCGTCGCGGTCATCGGAGAGGAGCTCGCGCACGAGCACGGCCACGCGCGTTCCCTCGACGGCGCGCATGTGGTCGACGACGCCTTCAGAGTCCGTCTCGAGCGCGCCGGTCGCCTCGTAGTCCTGCTTCGTCAGATGGGCGATCGTCATCGCGCCGCTGTCGTGGCGCTGCACGCTTGCGAGCGCGCGCTGCAGGAGCTGCAGGCGCCGGAACGGCAGGTCCTCCCACAGGCGCCGGTAGACCTGGTGGGGCTGCACTCCCGCCTCGATGAGCTCGGCGGCCATGCGGTGCGCGTCGGGCGAGGTGTTCTCGTACATGAAGCGACCGGTATCGGTCACGAGCCCGACGTAGAGGGCGTCCGCGATGCCCGGCGTGACCTCGACGTCGAGCTCCTTCGTGAGGCGCCAGACCATCTCGGCGGTGCTCGAGGCGACCGGACATACGAGGTTGACCGTCCCGAAGCGGGTGTTGTCGTGGTGGTGGTCGATGTTGAGGATGTGGAGCCCGTCCGCCTGCAGGAAGTCGACCGGCATGCGGTCGATGTTGCCGCAGTCGAGGAAGACGATCGTGCGCTCCGCGACGTCGGGGGGCGACGCCCCGACGAGACCCTCGAAGGAGAAGCCGCGGTACTCCCAGGGCAGCGGGAACTCGTCCGGCGACATGTACATGAGCGAGTCCTTGCCGAGCTGCTCGAGGACCCGGTGCATCGCGAGCAGCGAGCCGAGCGCGTCGCCGTCCGGGTTCTCGTGGGTGGTGAGGAGCAGCTTGTCCGCCTGGCGCAGCTCCTGGAGCACCTGCTCCTGCTCGGTGACGACCGTCATGCCTCGTCATCCAGCAGCTCAGTGATGCGCATGCCCCGGTCGATCGACTCGTCGAAGACGAACTGGAGCGTGGGCGTCCGCTTCATGCGCAGTTCACTGGCGACCGCCTGCTGAATCACGCCGTGGGCGGATTCGAGCCCCGCCAGCGTGGCGGTGCGCTCTTCCTCTGAGCCGAGCACGCTTACGTAGACGCGCGCTTGACGCAGATCGGGGCTTGTTTCGACGGCGGTCACGGTGACGAATCCTATGCGGGGGTCCCGGAGGCCTCCGGCTATCCGTGCCGAGACGACCTCTCGGACCGCCTCGTTGACCCGCCGCATGCGGTCGGCCATGGTACCTAGCGCTCCAGCAGGTCCCGCGCGGACACCACAAGGCTTTCCACTGCGGCCTGCTCGGGAAACATGGAATCAATAAAGCGTCGCACGCTCGCCTCGCGCTCGCCTACGGAGCCGGCGTCGCGCCCGACCAGGGCGGCGGTGAGCGTCGCCCGCTGCCAGAGCTCGTGGTGGTCGGTCTCTGCGACGGAGGCCCCGAAGCGGCGCTGCAGCTGCGCCTTCAGCGAGCTGAGCTCCCTGCGCTTGCCCTTGAGGCTGCCGTTGTCCGGGAAATGCAGGTGAATCTCGATCAGGCAGACGAAGCTCACGGCGTGGGTCGCCGCGGAGCGACGGGCATCAGGACAGCGTCTGCTCGACCTGCTTGGTCTCGAACACCTCGATCACGTCACCCTCCTTCGGATCGGGGTAGTTCTCGAGGACGATGCCGCACTCCATCCCGACGGTGACCTCGCGGACGTCGTCCTTGAAGCGCCGCAGCGAGCCGATCCGCCCGGTGTAGACGACCGTCCCGTCGCGCACGAGCCGGCACTGGGCGCCGCGCCGCACCGTTCCGTCGGTGACATAGCAGCCGGCGATCGTGCCGACGCGCGAGGCCTTGAAGGTCGCGCGCACCTCTACGGTCGCGATCTGCTCCTCGACCTCGAGGGCCTCGAGCAGGCCCTCCATAGCGGCGCGGAGCTCCTCGATGATCTTGTAGATCACCGAGTAGGTGCGGATCTCAACGCCCTCTTGGTCGGCCACCTGGGCGGCGTTGCCGACCGGACGCACGTTGAAGCCGATGACCACGGCGTCGGATGCGCTGGCGAGCATCACGTCGGACTCGGCGATGCCGCCGACGCCCTCGCGGATGATGTTGACCTGGACCTGCTCCTGAGGCAGGCGCACGATCTCGTCGGCGAGCGCCTCGAGCGAGCCGGCCACGTCGGCCTTGAGCACCAGGTTGAGCTCCTTCTCGCCGCGCTCGGCGCGCGCGAGGACGTCCTCGAGCGAGACGCGCCGGCGCGCCTGACGCGCAAGCGCCTGCTGCTTCATGCGGATCGCGCGCTCGTTGGCAACGCGCTTCGCCTCGCGGTCGCTCTCGACGACGCGGAACTGCTCACCCGCGTCGGGGACGCCGTCGAAGCCGAGGATCTCGACGGGCATGCCGGGCGTCGCCTCCTCGAGGCGCTGACCGCGGAAGTCCTGCATGGCACGGACGCGGCCCCAGGTCTCGCCGGCCACCACCGAGCCGCCCACCTTCATGCGGCCGCGATGGATCAGAAGCGTGACCACGGCGCCGCGGCCGGGGTCGAGACGCGACTCGATCACGAAGCCCGACGCGTCGGTGTCCGGGTTTGCCTTCAGCTCCTGGATCTCAGCGAGCGTGACGAGCGTCTCGAGCAGGTCGTCGAGGTTCTGGTGGGTCTTCGCCGAGACGTCCACGAACTCGGTGTCCCCGCCCCAGTCGGCCGGCGTCAGGCCCTGCTGCGCGAGCTCGCCGCGCACCCGGTTCGGGTCCGCGCCGTCCTTGTCGATCTTGTTGACGGCGACCATCACCGGCACGCCGGCGGCCTTGGCGTGGTCGATGGCCTCGACCGTCTGCGGCATGACGCCGTCGTCGGCCGCGACCACGATCACCGCGATGTCGGTGACCTTCGCGCCGCGCGCACGCATGGCGGTGAACGCCTCGTGGCCGGGCGTGTCGAGGAAGGTGATCGTGCGGTCCTCGTGGTGGACCTGGTAGGCGCCGATGTGCTGGGTGATGCCGCCGGCCTCGCCCGCGGCCACCTCGGTCTCGCGGATTGCGTCGAGCAGCGAGGTCTTGCCGTGGTCGACATGGCCCATGATCGTGATCACCGGCGGTCGGTCGATCAGGTCATCGGCGGCGTCCGTATACGCGGGCTCCGGCTCGACCTCGTCCTCCGCCGAGACGATCTCAGCCCTCTTGTCGAAGCCCTCCGCCAGCACCTCGATCGCCTCGTCCGAGAGCGTCTGGGTGAGCGTGGCCATCTCGCCGAGCTCCATGAGCTTCTTGATGACCTCGGGAGCCGTCAGCTGGAGCGACTCGGCGACCTCCTTGACGGTCGAGCCCGACCTGACCTGGACGGCCGGGTCCTCCGCCATCTCGGCCTCGAGCTTCGCCTGCGCCTCAGCCTCGAGATCCGGCTCGACCCACTGGGGGCGCCGCCGGCGTCCGCGCCCGCGGCGCGGGGGTTGCGACTGCTGCGGCGGACCGGGCCGGTCGCGCCGTGAAGCCTGAGAGTCGATGACGACGCGCCGGCGCCGGCCTCCGCCGCCACTGTCCGGGCCGCCGCCTTCGCCCGCGCGACCGCCGCGGGTCGGCCTGCCGCCACGGCCGCCGGCGGGCGCCTGACCGCCGTCCGCGGCACCGGGGCCGCGGCCTCCACCGCCGCCACCAGGCGGGCGTCCGCCCTGCTGGCCGCCGCGCTGACCGGATCGCTCTGCCGAACGGCCTCCGCCGCGCTGCCCGCCCTGGGGCTGGCGCTGCTCAGGCGGAGGGGCGTCCTGAAGGATTCTCGGGCCCCTGCCCTCGGGGCCGGCGCGCCGCACCTCGCCCTGGGGCGCGGGCGGGCGCTCGATCGGCGCGCGCTGGGGGCCGCCGGGGCGCTGCTGGCCGCCACCCTGGCCACGCTGGCCGCCACCCTGCGAACGCTGGCCGCCGCCCTGAGGACGCTGGCCGCCGCCCTGAGGACGCTGGCCGCCGCCCTGAGGACGCTGACCGCCACCCTGGGGACGCTCGCGCTGGCCGTCACCAGATGGGCGCGCGGGTGCCTGGTCGCCGGCGGCGGGCGGCGTGGACTCGGCCGTGGGCGCCGGGGCGGCCGGCTGCTCGGGCGCGGCCGGAGCGGCTGCGGACGCGGAGCCGGCGCCGTTGTCGAAGGCGCGAGCGGCGTCGGATTCCTCGACGCTGGATGAGTGCGACGTCACCTCGAGGCCGGCCTTCTGCAGCACGGCGACGGCCTCCTTCGAGGTGAGCCCTCTCTCCTTCGCTATCTCGTGGACGCGCTTCTTTGCCATTCCTGAACTAAGTCTATGGTCTCGGCTTCTACGGTCACGGGCGCCCTCAGCGAGCGCGCGAGCGACCGTCCCTGGGCGAGACTAGCGGCGCACTCCGGATCCGAGCACAGGTAGGCGCCGCGTCCCTCGGCGCGCGCCGAGGGGTCCGCCACGATTCGCCCGTCCGCATCGCGCACCAGCCTCAGGAGCTCGCGCTTGGGAAGCGAGCGCCTGCAGGCGATGCAGCTGCGCTCGGGCTCTACGACTCCTCAGCCTCCTCGGCCGCGGCCTCGGCCGGCGCTTCGCCAACCTCGACGTCGGCCTCGACGACCACCTCTTCGGTCACCACATCGTCGCCGTCGGGCGCCTCCGCCGCGAGCTCGTCGTCGACGAGCTCCTCGGCCACCGCGCTCTCGGCGGCCGCCTCGTCGGCGACCTCCTCCTCGGCCTCGAGCGGCTCCTCGCCCTCGGGCGCCTCGTCCCCTTCGAGCGGCTGCTCGTCGGCCTCGAGCGCCTCCGCGGCCGCGACCGGCTGCCCGTCGGCGTCGAGCGGCTGCTCCTCGGCCTCGAGCGCCTCCGCGGCCGCGACCGGCTGCCCGTCGGCGTCGAGCGGCTGCTCCTCGTCCTCAAGCGCCTCCGCGGCCGCGACCGGCTGCCCCTCGGCGTCGAGCGGCTGCTCGTCAGCCTCGAGCGGCTCGTCCGCCTCCGCCGGCCCCTCGCCGTCGCCGTCCTCCGGCGGCACGAGGTAGTCGGTGCCCTTCTCGGCGAGCTCCTGGTGGGCCGGGAGGCCGCAGTAGCGCGAGCCGGGCAGCGAGGCGTTCGGGCAGCGCTTCCCGTTGGCGAGGATCGCGGCGCAGCGGCCGGACACCTCCTCCTCCTGGTAGCCCATGGTCGCCTCTTCCTCGGCGAACTCGGTCTCCGAGCGGATGTCGACCCGCCAACCCGTCAGCCGCGCCGCCAGGCGCGCGTTGAGGCCGTCCTTGCCGATCGCGAGCGAGAGCTGGTCGTCCGGCACGATCACCGTGGCCTGCTTGGCCTCGTCGTCCACGAGCACCTCGCGCACACGCGCGGGCGAGAGCGCCTTGGCGACGAAGCGGGCCGGCTCCTCGTTGAAGGGGATGATGTCGATCTTCTCGCCGCGCAGCTCCGAGACGACCATGCGCACGCGCGAGCCGCGCGGGCCCACGCAGGCGCCCACGGGGTCGACCCCGGACGCGTGCGATATGACGGCGATCTTCGAGCGGTAGCCCGGCTCGCGTGCGACGTTCTGGATCTCGACAAGTCCGTCGGCGATCTCCGGCACCTCGAGCTCGAACAGCGCGCGGATCAGCTCCGGCGAGCGCCGCGACACGATGATCGACGGGCCCTTCGCCTGATTCGAGACGTCGGTGATGATGGCCTTGATGCGCTGACCGTGGTCGTAGCGTTCGCCGTGCACCTGCTCACCGCGCGGCAGCAGCGCCTCGACACGCTCGCGCAGCTGCACGAGCGTGTAGCGCGAGTCGGACTGCTGCACGATGCCCGTGATCAGCTCGCCGAGCCGGTCCTCGTACTCGTTGAAGACGTTGTCGCGCTCCGCCTCGCGGATGCGCTGCAGGATCACCTGCTTCGCGGTCTGGGCGGCGATGCGGCCGAAGTCCTCGGGCGTCACGTCGCGCTCGTCGATCTGGTCGCGGTACTGCATGAGCCGCTCCTGATCGATCTCAGGTGCCTCGGGGTAGACCATCTCGCCCGTCTCCGGGTCGACGGTCGGCTCGCCGGCCTCCTCCTCGACCTCATCGAGCAGCTGCTCCTCGAGGTCGGGCGGCAGGATCAGCTCGTACACGCGGAAGTCGCCGCTGCCGCGGTCGACCTCGACGCGCGCGTACTGCGCCGCGCCCTGCGTCTTCTTGTAGGCGGAGAGGAGCGCGTCCTCGAGCGCCCCCATCAGGCGGTCGGCCGATATCCCCTTCTCGCGCTCGAGGACCCCGACGGCCTCGACGATCTCCTTCGTCATCGCTCCCCCTCCAAGTCGGTCCCTGCGCGGCCGGCCGAGCCGGCCACTTCGGGCAGCAGATTGCTGCGATTGATGTCCGAGTACGGAATCGCCACGATCCCGTCAACGGCGGCGACGGTCACCTCGTCGTCGCTCGCGCCAACTAGCTCCCCGGTGAAGCTCTTGTGGCCGTCCCTCGGCTCGCGCAGCCGCACGCGTGCGCGCCGGCCGACGAAGCGGCGGAAGTGGTCCGGCTTCGTGAGCGGCCGCTCGGGACCCGGCGAGGACACCTCGAGGGCGTAGTCGACGAGCAGCTCACGCAGGTGGTGCGTCACGCGCTCGCAGAGTTCGAGCGAGACGCCGTCCGGATTGTCGATGAACAGTCGCAGCCGGTCCGGCCCGAGCTTCTCGCATGCGAGCACCTCAACGTCCGGCTCGAGGCCGGCGAGTCGCTGTTCGATGTCGATGGTGAGGGGATCGGTCTGCATTGCTCTGTCCTGATTTTGGGCGAAAAAAAGGTGGGCTGCGAAGCCCACCTCCAGGCGCGGAGCCCGCGGGCCCGCGTACATCTGAAAGTCCTAGCGACCGACGAGTATAGCCCCGCCTTCGCGGAACTC
>CAWFBT010000016.1:0-176552 GCA_963814095.1 uncultured Thermoleophilaceae bacterium
GCGCTTCAACCGCGAGGCCCGGCGCTGATCGGCCTAACGGCGGGTCCGTCGCTCGGCGCTTTCCTCGACGACGGCAGCTATTCGACGCGAGTTCGTCGACCACCTGATCGTTCCCCAGGCGTCGGCGCGGGTGGTCCGCCGACCCGGCACAGATGTGGTCGTTCCCGGCCAGCATGCTCGCCGAGTTCTTCGACAACCACGGCATGTTCGGCCTGACCGGCCGGCCCGAGTGGCGGACGGTGGTGGGGGGCTCGCACCGCTACGTCGAGAAGATCACCGACCCGCTCGGCGACCGGGTGCGCCTGAGCACGCCGGTGACCCGCGTCGAGCGCTTCTCGACCGGGTGGAGGTGACCCCCGCCGGCGGCGAGCCCGAGGAGTTCGACGAGGTGGTGCTGGCCACCCACTCCGACCAGGCGCTGGCGCTGCTCGCCGATCCCACCGAGGCCGAGGCCGAGGTGCTGGGCGCCGTGGCCTACCAGCCCAACGAGGCCGTGCTGCACACCGACCGCTCGCTGCTGCCGCGTCGCCGCCGCGCGTGGGCCAGCTGGAACTTCCATCTGCTCGACGAGCCGTCGGCCCAGACCACGGTCACCTACCGCATGAACAGCCTGCAGGCGCTGAGCTCGGACGCAGATCTGCGTGACGCTGAACCGCAGCGACCGGATCGACCCGGCAAGGTGATCGGCACCTATCGGTACGCGCACCCCGTGTTCACCCACGACGCGCTGGCCGCGCAGGGCCGCTGGGACGAGGTGAGCGGGCGCAACCGCACCCACTTCTGCGGCGCGTGGTGGGGATACGGCTTCCACGAGGACGGGGTGAAGAGCGCGGAGAAGGTGTGCGAGAGCTTCGACCGGAGCCTGGTGGCGTGAGCGAGAGCGCCGTCTACGAGGGCGTGATCCGCCACCGCCGCTTCACGCCGGTCGAGCACTCGTTCGAGTACCGGGTGTTCATGCCCCTGCTCGACCTGGACGAGCTGCCCGAGCTGTTCGACGGCCACCCGCTGTGGTCGGCGCGCGGTCGCGCCGTGGCGCAGTTCCGCCGCGAGGACTACCTGGGCGACCCCACACGCCGCTCGACCAGTCGGTGCGCGACCTGGTGGCCGAGCGAACCGGCCGGCGTCCCGAGGGCCCGGTGCGGGTGCTGGCCGGACTGCGCACGCTGGGCTACCTGTTCAACCCGGTCAGCTTCTACTACTGCGGCGCGACCCGGTGGAGGCGGTGGTGGCCGAGGTGACCAACACTCCGTGGGGCGACCAGCACGCCTACGTGCTCGACCGCGGCGAGACCGAGGGCGCGGTGATGAAGGCGCAGGCCGACAAGCAGCTCCACGTGTCGCCCTTCCACGACATGGACCAGAGCTACAGCTGGAACGTGACCGAGCCCGGCGAGCGGCTGTCGGTGCACATCGAGAACCGCCGCGAGGGCGAGCTGCTGTTCGACGCCACGCTCTCCATGGAGCGGCGGGAGCTGACGCCCAAGGCGCTGCGCCGCGTGCTCGTGCGCTACCCGGTCATGCCGTTCGCGGTGTCGGCCCGCATCTACCTCAACGCGCTCAAGCTCAAGCTCAAGGGCGTGCCTTGGCACGCGAACCCGGCCCGATGATCCGGCGCATCGTCCTCCGCATCCTGGCCCGGTTCGAGTACGGGCGGATCGTCGTCGACGAACCCGACGGGCAGCACCACGAGTTCGGCCCGGCCGACTCCGACCTGCGCGTGCACATCGAGGTGCGCGACCAGCGCTTCTGGCCCGCGCTGCGCCGCGGCGGCCTGGGCGCCTCGGAGGCCTACGGCGAGGGCTGGTTCGAGTGCGACGACCTGGTCGCGCTGGTGCGCATCTTCGCGCTCGAGCTGCGCGACGTGGACCACCTGCGCCGCTACCTGATCCCCTTCCAGCGCCTCGGTCGTCTGGTGCCGCGCAACACCAAGAAGGCCGCCCGCGAGCACATCGCCGCCCACTACGACCTCGGCGACCGGCTGTTCGAGCTGTTCCTCGACGAGACGATGTCCTACTCCAGCGCGGTCTTCGAGCCCGCCGGGGTGGGCCTGGCCGAGGCCCAGCGGGAGAAGATCGACCGCATCTGCCGCAAGCTCGAGCTGACGCCCGACGACCACCTGGTCGAGATCGGCAGCGGCTGGGGCTCGCTGGCGGTGCACGCCGCCGAGCGCTACGGGTGCAAGGTCACCACCACCACGATCTCCGAGGCCCAGTACGCGGCCACCGTCGAGCGGGTCCGCGAGCACGGCTGGAGGACCGGGTGGAGGTGCTCAAGGAGGACTACCGGGACCTCACGGGCATCTACAGCAAGCTCGTCTCGGTCGAGATGATCGAGGCGGTCGGGTGGCAGTACTTCGACACCTTCTTCCAGAAGTGCGCCTCGCTGCTGGCGCCCGACGGGCGGATGTGCCTCCAGGCGATCGTGATCGACGACCGCGCCTACGAGCCCGACAAGGCGGCCAAGAGCTTCGCCAACACGGTCATCTTCCCGGGCGGCTGCCTGCCGTCGCACGAGGTCATCGCCCGCTGCGTCTCCAAGCGCACCGACATGCGCATCCTCGACCTCGAGGACCTCTCGCCCCACTACGCCGAGACGGTGCGGCGCTGGCGCGAGCGCTTCGCCGCCGACGCCGACAGGCGGAGGCGCTCGGCTACGACCTGCGCTTCCGGCGCATGTGGGACCTCTACCTGGCCTGGTGCGAGGGCGGCTTCGTGGAGCGGCGGATCGGCGTGGCGCAGATCCTCACCGCCAAGCCGGCCTACCGCGATCAGCCGTCGGACGAGGGCCGCTTCGCGCGGGTGGCGCCGCTGGCCACCAACAGCGACGCGAGTACGTGAACCGCAACGGAAAGGCGCTCGCCGAACGGCGATCGTGCGAGTCAGGTAGAGCGCCCGCCGGCGCCGGCTAGGTCCGCTTCTCGCGGCTGAAGCCGGCGCCGGTGATGGCGTCCAGCACGAACGCCGGGCCGCGCGAGGCCAGCTTGGCCAGCGCGATGCGCCCGCCCGGGCCGACGATGTGATCGTCGTTCTCCACCGCTGACACCGTCTTCTTCGCCCACTCCTCGGGCGTCACCTCGGTCCACCCCGAGGTGTCGAGGTGCTGGCCGTAGGTCTCCTTCGTGTCGTCGAGCATGTCGGTCTTCACGCCCGGCGTGACCATGTGCGTCACGCCCACGCCGGTGCCCTTGAGCTCGCGGCGCAGCGACTCGCTGAAGGCGACGACCGCGGCCTTGCCCGCGGCGTAGGTGGTGGCCGCGCGGGAAGTACGCGTAGCCGGAGATGCTCGCGTTGTTGACGATCCAGCCGCGGCCGCGCTCGACCATGCCCGGCAGCGCCAGCTTGGTCAGGTGGACCACCGCGTTGATGTTCACCTGGAACATCGCGTAGATGTCGTCGGTGTCCTGTTCCTCGAGGAGCCCGCCGGTCATCAGGCCGGCGTTGTTGAACAGGACGTCCACACTGGGAGCGCGGCCGCCCCGCGGCGATCGAGTCACGCGACGACAGGTCGGACCCCGACGGCACGCACCTCACGGGCGCCGCCGGGCGGCGGCTGCGGTGGCTCGAAGCGCTCGGGCGAGCGCACGCCGTAGAGGAGCAGGTCGAGCCTGCGCGTGGCGAGCTCTGCCGCGATCGCGTGGCCGATGCCGCGGTTCGAGCCGGTGACGAGGGCTGTGAGTCCGTTCAGGTTCATCGAAGCCAGGTACGTGGTGGCGTGAAGGATGACTTCTCTGGGCTCCGTCCGCCGTGGCAGCGGCGAGCCGCTGCTCCTGATCCACCCGCTGGGCGCCGAGATCGTAGTCTGGGAGCCGGTGCTGGAGCGGCTCGCGGCCGAGCGCGACGTGATCGCGGTCGACATGCCCGGTTTCGGGGCGTCGCCCGCACTCGCGAACGGCACCGACCCGACGCCGCAGGCGCTCGCCGCCGCTGTCGGCCGCTTCCTCGACTCGCTGGGGCTCGAACGCGTGCACGTGGCGGGCGACTCGCTCGGCGGCTGGGTCGCGCTCGAGCTCGCCAAGGCCGGGCGCGCGCTCACGGCCATGGGGCTCTGCTCGGCCGGCTTCTGGACGCGGCCGCTCGGCGCGCGAGCCGGCCCCGGCACGTTGGCAGCATCGGTCGTCCGCTGCTGCCGTTCGTGCCCGCCCTGGTGCGCAGCGCCGGCGGGCGCAGCCTGCTGCTGAGCTCTTCGGTTGGACATCCCGAGCGCGTGCCGCCCGCCGCCGCGGCGCGGCTCGTGCGCGCCTACGTGACATCACCGGGCTTCGAGGCGGCCAACGCCGCGATGCGCGCGGGCGTGCTGTCCGGCACGGAGCGGATCGACGTGCCCGTGACGCTTGCCTGGGGCGAGCTCGACAGGCTGATCCGCAGGCCGCGCACCAAGCCCGAGCACTGGCACACCGTGCTGCTGCGAGGCTGCGGCCACATCCCCACCTGGGACGATCCCGCGCAGGTATCGCGCGCGGTCCTGATGGCAAGCTCCATGAGCTAGGTGGGCGCGCGGGCGGCCGCCCGCCTGCGCCGGCCCCGCCGCCAGCCCACGAACAGCGCGACCAGCAGGCCGGCCGCCAGCAGGAAGGCCAGCACCGGCAGCACGAACGCGACCAGCACGAGGAACGCCGAGCCCGCGTCCTCGATCAGCGACAGGATCGGGTTGCCCACACCCGCCGTCGTGGCCGTCGACAGCGGCCGCACCGCCGCGCGGCCGGCGTGCACCGACTCGGCCGTGCCGGCGCCGAGCACTGCCGAAACGAGCGTCGGCACGTCTGTGTCGACGCCGGTCTGGCCGGTGAACATGACGGCTCCCGAGACGGGCGCGATCACCGACCCGATCGCGTGCAGGACATGATCGACGGCAGGGATCTTGTCGCCGACGAAGTCGCCCGCCGTGAGCACGCCGAGCGCGACGATCCAGCCCGTCCCGCTCAGGTCGTCGAACGGCGCGGCCAGGTCGACCACGTCCAGCCGGTTGAGCAGGGCGCCTGCGAACAGCGGCAGCCAGGCGTTCAGTCCCGACGCCGCCGAGAGCCCGAACGCGGCGCAGACGCTCGCCAGGTCCATTGCGTGAAGCCTATGCCGCCTAGGATTGCGGGCGTATGAGCGTGAGCGCGCCACCTCCGGTCACCGAGGGCGTTATTGACCGGTTGCGCTTCGACATGCGCTGGATGCGCGAGGCGCGTGGCCAGTTCCCGGCCGGCGAGCTGGGGTTCAGCATGCGTCGCACGCGCGAGTTCGAGCGCGAGCCGCTGCCGCTCCTGCTGCGTATGTACGGCGACTACGGCCCCGTCTTCTCGCTACGGCTGATGTACGCGCCGGTCGTGTTCGCGCTCGGCCCGCAGGCCAACCACTTCATGACCGTCTCGAACGCAGGCAACTTCCGCTGGCGCGACGGCGGCATGGGCGACCTGATCCCGTTGCTCGGTGACGGCCTGCTCACGACCGACGGCGCCTATCACCGGCGCGCGCGCCAGGTCATGCTGCCGGCCTTCCATCGCGAGCAGGTGGAAGCGACCACCGACACGATGACCGACGAGGTCGAGCGCGCGCTTGCGGATTGGCGCCCCGGGACGCGCCTGGATCTCTACAAATGGACGCGTGCGCTGGCGCTGCGCATCGCGATGCGCGCGCTGTTCGGCTTCGATCCCGACCGCGGCGTACGCGATGCTCACATGGCGGAGGAGTTCGAGCGCGCGCTCGGCTTCTGGGGCGAGGACTACGCCGTCCAGATGCTGCGCGGGCCGGGCAGCCCGTGGCGCAGGATGCAGCGCGCCCGCGCGCGCCTCGATCAGGTGATCTTCGCGGAGATCGAGCACCGGCGCCGCTCCGGCGAGCGCGGCACGGACATCCTCAGCCTGCTGCTCGACGCCGAGGACGAGGACGGCTCACGGCTCTCCGAGCGGGAGCTGCGCGACCAGGTCATGACGCTGCTCTTCGCGGGTCACGACACCACGACCTCGACCGTCACCTTCCTCTTCTACGAGCTCGCCCGCAACCCGCATGAGCAGCCTCCGATCCTCACCGAGCAGGACGCGGTGATGAACGGCGCGGCGCCGACCCCGGCCCAGCTCGTGCGCGAGCTGCCTCGCCTCGACCTGGCCGTTGACGAGACCCTGCGCATGTACCCGCCGGCGTGGATCGGGCCGCGGCGCTCGATCGAGCCATTTGATCTCCACGGCGTGAGCGTGCCGGGCGGCGTGCTCGTCAACTACTGCTCGTGGGCGAGCCACCACCTCTCCGAGGTCTTCCCGCAGCCCTGGCAGTTCCGGCCCGAGCGCTTCACTCCGGACGAGCGCGCCAAGCTGCCGAAGGGCGCGTACATCCCCTTCGGCGGCGGCTCGCGCACGTGCATCGGCATGCGCTTCGGCCAGCTCGAGATCAAGGCGATCGCGACCACGGTGCTGCGCCGCTTCTCGATCGAGCTGGTCGAGCCGATGCGCCCGCTCTCGATCCGCCAGATGCCCACGCTGTCGCCGCGCGGCGGGCTGCCGGTGGTCGTGCGCCCGCGCGGCGCCTAGGCGGCGGCCGCGACAGGCAGGTGGTCGATCGCGACCGCCAGCGCAGCGCGCGAGCCGGTCCCGATCGCGGCCGCCACCGAGCGCAGGCTCTCCGTGGCCGTGTCGCCGGCCGCGTAGACGCCGCGCAGGTTGGTCCGGCCATCGCCGTCGGTCACGATCGTCCCGCCCGCGGTCAGCTCGCACCCGAGCGCCTCGGCCAGCCCGTTCGGCTGACCCCGGCGGGTGCGCACGAACAGCGCGTTGCACTCCTCGTAGGAGCCTGAGGCGAACTCGATCCGTTCGAGGCTGCCGTCGTGGCCCGCGAGCCGGCGGATCGGCTCCTCGCGGACGCGCACGCCGGCGGCGTCGAGCACGGCCCGATCACCGTCGCCGAACTGTGGCGGCCCGTCCGTCAGCAGGACGACATCGCTGCTCCAACCGGACACGACGAGCGCCGAGCGGACGGCCTCGGGCCCCCCGCCGTGCACGGCGAGCGCGCGGTCGCGCACCTCCCAGCCGTCGCAGAACGGGCAGTGGAACACCGACCGGCCCCAGAGCGGCTCGATGCCCGGCAGCGCGGGCGGCTCGTAGCTCAGGCCATGTGCCAGCACGAGGGTGCGCGCGCTGAGAAGGTCGCCGTCGCTGAGGCTCACGCTCACGCTGTCCACGGTGGTGTCGGCGTCGATCACGGCGGCCTCGCGCAGCTCGACGCTCGGGAGGTCGACGAGTTGCTCGCGTCCGGCGCGGCGCAGCTCCACTGGCGCCACGCCGGACTGACCGAGCAGCCCTCCGATAGAGCTGGACTTGACGTTCGCGGGCCGGTCGGTGTCGAGCACGAGCACCTGGCGCCGGGCCCTCCCAAGGACCAGCGCGGCGCTCAGGCCGGCAGGGCCGCCTCCCACGACGACCGCGTCGAGCCGCTGCGCCCGCGAACGCGGACGCCCGTGACGGAAACGGCGGCGCTCACCGTGCCGGCCGGTCCGGAGCGAGGCGTTGGAATGTGTGGCGACGTGGCTTGGCATTGGTGATCGGTAAGACCGGCGGGGGCTTCGCGATTCATCGGTATGACGAGCAAACCATTACGGCGGGCGCCGCACTGTGACACGCCTCACATTGTGGGCATCTGCGGCGTCTCAGCGGCGCACGTGCTCGTGGTGATGGCGCATCGCGGCGAGCAACTCGGGCAGGTGATGGTCGTGCAGCCGGTAGTGCCCGTGGCGGCCGTCCCTGCGGACGGCGACCAATCGATGCTGGCGCAGCACGCGCAGCTGGTGCGACGTCGCGCTCGGACTGAGGCCGACCATCCCGGCGAGCTCGTCGACGCTGCGCTCGCCGTCGACGAGCGCCCAGAGGAGGCGCAACCGGCTCGGCGTGGCGAACACGCCGATCGCCTCGGCGAGCTCCTGCGCCTCCTCGTCGGTGAGGGGCCGCTCGACGGCCGAGTGCTCGCTCGGATCCGGCATGCGAAGACAGTTAACCATTCACGCGACTACATGTGTACATCTGCGCATATGTCGCTAAGGTCAGATCGTGGCCGCCTATGTCCACGAGCACCCCGCCGGCGTCCCGCACGGCCACGGGCACAGCCATGGGCTCGTCGACGAGTCGATCAAGCGCTCACGCGAGGGTCTGAGGGCGGTCGGCCTCGCCCTGCTCGTCCTCGGCCTAACCGCGGCTGCGCAGGCGCTCGTGTTCGTCTGGTCCGGCAGCGTCGCGCTGCTGGCGGACCTGATCCACAACGCCGGTGACGCCGCCACCGCGATCCCGCTCGGGATCGCCTTCGCCCTGCGGAGCGCACGGGCCGAGCGCTGGGCCGGGCTCGCGGTCGTGTTCGCGATCTTCGCGAGCGCGTGCGTGGCGGGCTATGAGGCCGTGCTGCGCCTGATCGACCCGCGCGAGGTCGAGCACCTGGGCGCGCTCGCCGCCGCGGGCGCGCTCGGCTTCGGCGGCAACTGGATCGCGGCCCTGATCCGCACGCGGGCCGGGCGGCGGCTCGACAGCGCCGCGCTCGCGGCCGACGGCGCGCACGCGCGCGCCGACGCCTACGTGAGCCTGGCAGTCGTCGCGAGCGCCGTGGCGCTATGGGCCGGCGCCGGCATCCTCGACCCGCTGATCGGCCTCGCCATCACCGTGATGATCCTCCGCATCACGTGGCATTCGTGGCGGACGGTCCGGCAGGGCCGGCCGGCGGCCTCCTAGGTGTCGGCCGGCTGAAACAGCTCGATCGGGTTGCCGGAGGGGTCCTCGAGCAGGATCTGCCGGCCGCCGGGCCCGCTGACGATGTCGTTGCGGAACGTGACGCCCATGGAGCGCAGTCGCTCGACCTCCGCCGCGATGTCCTCGACGACGAAGTGGATCCGGTTCCAGCCGCCCGGGCCCGGCGTGCGGCCGTCGGGCATCGGCCGTCCGGCGGAACTCGTCGGCCCGCTGAGCAGCAGCCGCAGATTGCCTCGCACGACGTCGGCAAACGCCGGCGCGAAGCCGGTGCGCAGCGTGAACCCGAAATGTGTGGTGTAGAAGGCGACGGCGTCGTCGACGTCGTCGACCATGTAGCGGACGTGAACGAGCTCGTCAGGCATGTTCGGTCCCCTCCTGGTCGGTGGTGGTCGGTTCGATCGCCTCGATGAGAAAGCCGATGCGTGTCCACAGCTCGCCGGCGGTGCGCTCGAACGCGGGCAGTGTGTCCTCGTCGCTTCCCGGTTCAAGCGCGGGATCGGGGATGCTCCAGTGGATCTGCTCGGGCCCGCCGTCGAACTCGGGGCAGCGCTCGCGCACGCGATCGCAGAGGCTGATGACGTAGTCGAAGCGCTGGCCGGCGAACTCGCTCAGATGCTTGGAGCGATTCCCGCCGATGTCGATGTCGCGCTCGCGCATCACCCGCACCGCGTTGGCGTGCAACGGCTTCGGGTGGCTGCCGGCGCTCGCGGCCCGGACCGCGCCACCGGACAGGTGGCCGGCCAGCGCCTCGGCGATCTGTGAGCGCGAGCTGTTGCCCGTGCACAGGAACAGCACCCGCGCGACCGGCGCGGCGCGGCGGCTCCGCTCGCGTCGGGGCGACGCCGGCCCAAGGCCCGGGTGCAGCGACGCACCGGCGCTCGACAACAGCTGCCTGCAGCGGGCCAGCTCGAGGACGTAGTAGCTGTCCCGGCCGTCGGCGGCGCTGCGATGGGTCGAGACGAGGCCCCCGTCGCGCAGCCGGCGCAGGTGGTACGAGACCAGGCTCTGGCGCCGCCCTGCCAGCTCGCAGAGCTCGCCGACGCGCCGATCGCTGCGCGCCAACTCGCTCAGCAAACGCCACCGCAGCGGGTGGCCCGCCAGCCGCAGGACCGGCGGTGGCGTAACCCCGCCATTGTGCGCCGGGGCGATCATCCCGAGCACGATACATCAATGTGATTTGATGCGATATGCCCGCGAGTGCCGCTGGGTACAAGCGAGGGATGGTGGCCTCACGCTCCCTGGAGCCGCTCGGCGGGTGGGACCTCGTCTACCGCGGGAGGTTCGAGACGCATCACGGCGGGCACGTGTGGACGGTCGATCTGGACTACTTCGACTTCGCCGAGAAGCTGCACCTGTACCGCGATGGGATCGAGGTTGAGGTGCAGAGGTCGCCAGCCAGGTTCGAGCTGGGCGCGAGCGCCTCGATCAAAGCGTCGATGGGGGTGCTCGGGATGCGGCAGGTCGACCTCGTCGTCGACGGCGAGACGACCACGCTGACGCCGGTCGACGGGACCGCCGAGGCGTGGCGGCTCGGTCTCGAGCGCGAACGTCCCGCGCTCAGCCGGCTGATCGGCGCTATCTCGTGGACGGTGCTCGTTCTGGCACTGGTCTACGAGATCCCCCAGCTGATCGCCCTGATCGGCGGGGTTGTCGGCGTCGACTTCGAGGCCCCGCTGACCCTGCCGGGGGCGGCCAACTTCGCACTCGGCGTCGCCGCGTTAGCCGCCGCCCTGGAGCGAGCGCTGCGTTTGAAGAGCAACCGCTGGCTCGACTGACGAGGCCGGCGCGCGAGCGGATGGGCGGATGGGCGGAGGTGCGAACGACTGAAGACTTGTGGTTGCCATAGGCCCACGAATCCTTCAATCGATGCGATTCCGCCGGCCGCGGAGCTCCGCCGTGCGTCCGGATGCGCTGGCTGACTGGCGCAGAACCCCGGCGAGCATGAGCTACCTTCCGAACATGGACCGCCGCGTCAAGACCCTGCTCTGGATGGCCGCGGGGTGTGCGTTCCTGTTCGCGCTGGTGGTGCTCGGCGCCTACGTCTGGGGCCCCGGTCAGACCCTCGACAACGAGGGTCTCGCCGGCTTGGTGAACGCCAACGACGGCTGGTTCCGCGAGCTCAACTGGCGCATGATCGACTTCGGCGACCCGCCGACTGTCGCGGCCATCACGCTCGCTCTCGCGGCGCTAGCGCTCGTGCGCGGCCGCCCGCGCGTGGCCGTCGCCGTGGTCGTCCTGGTCGCGGCGACCAGCATCTCGGGCGAGCTGCTGAACGTGCTGTTGGCGCATCAGCGCTTCCCACCGATCTTCGATTACCCGGTTGGCCCAGACGCACTGCCGAGCGGTCACGCGACCGCGGCGATGGCGCTCGCCCTCGCCGGCGTGCTGGTCGCCCCGCGGCGCGCCCGCCCGGTCGCTGCTCTGCTCGGGTTGCTGCTGGCGTTGGGGGTCGGAGTCGCCGTCATCTCCGTGGGCTGGCACTTCCCGAGCGACGTGATCGCCGGCTACCTGCTGGCCACCGGCTGGGCGCTCGGCCTGACCGCGGCTCTCTACGAGGCCGACCGCCGCTTCCCCGCCCGGGAGCGCTGGGCGAGCAGAGCGATCGCCCGCGCGAGCGACAAGATCGCGACCGGGGGCCTCGCACCCGCGGCTGCCGGCGCGACCGTCGTCGGCGTGATCGCAACCGCAGGCCTGCTGGCCACCGACGCAGAGGCCGCGACCTGCTTCGTGCGCGAGCACACGGCCTTCGTCGTCGGGGCCGGCGGCATCGCCTCGGCCACGCTGGTGCTGACGATGGCCACCGTCGGGCGCCGCGGCTAACGCCGGCGCACGCGTCCGCGCCTCGCTCGTGGACCCCCGCAGCCTGCGTTGGCTGCTTGCCAAGAGGTGGCGGTCGTAGCCGGCCCCAAGTCGCTTCCATACGATCGCTGCCGCGTTCACGCGACAGCGCAACTAGACGAATCGCTTCACGAAGTCGAGCGCAGTCTGTGCCACCTCGCGCCAGCCGCTGTCGATCGTGAGCGAGTGCCCGCGGTTCGGGATTCTGGTGATCTCGGTGACGGACTCGTTGTGCTTCTGGCGCTTGTAGGCGGCGTTGGCGATCGACCACGGGACGGTGTGGTCCTTCTCGCCCTCGATGATCAGCAGCGGGCCACGGGCTGGATTCCTGGGATCGACCTTGGCCTCGGTGAAGGGGTTGAGGTTTGCGTTCGCCATCTGCATCAGGGCCACCCCGGCGCCGGCCACGTGATACGTGTCGTATAGGTGCCGCGCCTCCTTCTCGTCGAGCGCGTTGGCCCATCCGTACTTGAACTGGTCGAAGGTGAGTGTGATCGCGCGGCCTCGGTTGAGCGGATTGCGCAGCACCGGGCCGGCCGACTTCAACGCCGAGAGCGGCAGGGGCAGGACGCCTCGGAACGGCCCCGGGTCGATGGCCACCGAAACGGCTGAGAGCCCCCGGTCGGCGATTATGTAGGTGAGCAGGCCGCCCGTCGAATGGCCCATCACGGCGGGCCTCTTGTCGAGCTGGCGGATCATCTTCGCGGTGTGGTCGGCAACCTGTTTCAGGGTCTTCCTTGCGAAGACCTCGGGGTTGGCGCGGGCTTCCTCGACCGCTTCCGGGTCGTCCGGCCAGGAGGGCGTCACACCCGCGTAGCCGTTCTCCTCGAAAAGACCGACCCAGTTGTCCCAGCTGCTCGGCAGCAGCCAGAGCCCATGGATGAAGACGACCGGCGTGTTGCCGCTCGAGTTGGCTTGATCGATCTGGCGCTGCTCTCGCTCGGTGATCTCGGCCATGGTGGCGCTCCTTCCCCTGGGCGGCGGGCAGCACCGCCGGTGGAGTCGACTCCGGTCAATACCCGACCATAAACCGCTCGGATCACCCGGCACGCGAGTGTGGCAAGCCCGCGGCTCAGTGCGCCGGGGGCTCGCCGCCGGTGTGGGCGAATGTCTTGTTCACGATCTTCCACTCGCCGTCGAAGCACGACAGTGCGAAGAAGTCAGTGAATGACATCGTCCCCCAGAAGCCTGTCTCCTCGATCGCGGCGGTCGCCGCATCACCGACCTGCTCAATGGACACGATCCGCGCTTCGTACGTGCCATCGACATCCGCCGGCTGGCCGCTCGCGAGCGCGAAGAACTCCTCGATTGGCTGGTCGAGCCGCTGGCCGCCGATGCTCCCATACATCCGAGCATCAGGATGAAAGGCTCGACGCAGCTGGTCGGCATCACCTGAGCGCGAACCATCGATGTACGCCTGCACGACCCCCGCGATCGCCGTCTGCTCAGCGCCTGAAACGGTCATGGGCGCTCCCTTCCGGTGGGTTTAGGGCACGCTAGCCGGGCCATAGCGTGAAAGCAAACGATCGCCGGACACCGCCCCGCCCTCCGCTACCCCCACACAAACGGCGGATAGCGCTCCGTCATGAAATACGCATACGCGTTGCCGCGTAGGTTCCAGCGCAGGCCGGGCATCATGAGCTCGAATATCTCTCGCGGAATCCGTTTGGTGAAGAGGACGGTGAAGAAGGCGACTACGGTCAGGAGGCCGGTCAGCCAATAGAACACGGAGGCAATGAGCAGGTACGGGATGGCAAGCAACCACTGCACGAGCGGCCGCCAGTTCGCGACGTGCTCTGGGTAGTCGATGTTCAGCCGAACCGGATAGTCGGGGTCGTCGGCCAGTGAGAACGGCGGGTAAGCATCGGTCATCAGATGGAAGTAGGCGATCACGCGGTAGGCCCACCTGAACGTTCCAACCAGGTAGTCGAAGGCGCCTCGCGGCCAGCGCCCAGTGAACAGCACGGCGAAGAATCCGTAGACAGCCACGAAGAACGCGCCTATGCCTACGAAGAACAAGGCGATGAAGTGCGGGATGACCAGCAACCACTTGATCAGGGGCAGCCAGCGGTTCAGCTCGGACGGGTAGCTGATCTCAAGCCCAGCCGGGTAAACCGGCGACGGTGGGCCCGACGGATCGGGCACGGCGAGTGCCTCGGAAACCGCAAGTGCAGCCGGCGGCGGCTCCTGGGGCGGGGGCTGCTGGCCCCCAGGCGGCACAGGCGGCGATCCTTCGGGAGGCGGGCCAGGAGGCTTCTCAGGAGTGTCCACGGGACAACCCTACCCCGCCCGGCGGAGGCCGACATCGCGTCCCGCGCGTTCGGTATCACGGCTGCTCTCGTGCGCGAACAGCGACATTCGCGCCTGTCGCCCACGCCGCTCGGCGCGCGGTGATCAGCACATAGCTGCTGCGCTCAGGAACGGCGACGTGAGCGAGCAGAGTCCAGGCGGTTGAGGGCGGTGAGGACGCGCGGTGCCCGGCGCGCCGCGGCGACGATGAGCCGATCGCTCAGTCGCGGCTTGGGAGGCTGTGCGGGCACGCTCGCCACGGTTGTGCTGCCGGTGGCCGCGACCAGCTCCCAGTCGCCGGGCACTCCCTTCAGCTGATGGATCCCGTGTGAGGCGAAGGCGAGGCCTGAGCTCGCGACGAGGTCGGTCACCGTCCTCGAGACGAGCGTCTCGCCGGGCGCGGCGGCCGCACCAATCCTCGCCGCGACGTGCACCGCCAGGCCGGACAGCTCATTACCGATCCGCTCGCACTCGCCGGTGTGGATACCGACCCGCAGCACAAGGAGCGGGCGGTCGGGCACCTGCTGCCGCCCGGCTGACGATGGGCTCACACCTTGCGGTAGCGCGCGTCCACCATCGAATAGGCGGCGAACCCCATCAGGCCCGCGGCGACGACCCCGAGGAGGAGCGGCCCGTAGGACGCCTGGCCGAGCGCGGTGAGCGCGCCGTCGAGGCTCACCGCCTCGTCGGGGTCGAAGTCGATCGCGGCCCTGATGAAGAACCAACCGATGAGCACGAACACCACCATGCGCGCGAAGTGCCCGAAGACTCCGAGCGCGGTGAAGCCGCGCCGCACCGGCTCGCTCATCTGCTCCGTCTTCGAGCTCTCGAGGAAGCTCCGCGTCAGCCCCTTCCAGCCCTGCTGGAGCCCGGCGCCGATCACCACCACGCCGATGGCGCCCACGATGAGCTGCCCGGCCGGCCAGCCGAGCACGCCGCCGGTTTGCTCCTTCGGGCTGCCCGAGTCGGCGCCCGACCCCACCAGGATCGAGATGGCCGCGATGCAGAGGATCAGGTAGCCGACTCCGCTCGCGAGCGCGTCGATCCGCTCCTTGAAGTCGTCCGAGTCCTGACGGCCGTGGCCGAGCGCGGCCCGTGCCAGGCGCCAGAGGCTGTAGCCCGCGAGCCCCACCGCTGTGAGAATCAGCAGGACCTTGCCGAACGGCTGCTCGGCGATCGTCTTGAGCGCGCCGTTCTGGTTCGTGGTCTCCCCGCCGTCGCCGAGGGCGAGCTTGATCGCGAGCAGCCCGATGATCGCGTAGATCACCCCGCGCACGAAGATCCCGGCGCGCGCGAGCATCTCGAAAGTGCGCGTGCGCGTGATGTCCTCGCCCGTCGAGCGAGCCTGCTTGATCGGGGCCGCCGCCGCGGCAGCCGGGTCGCGTTCCATCTAGAGCTCCCTTCCGTTGGCCCGCGGTACGCACACCGTCAGCGCCCCCGGCTCGATCTCCACCTTGAACTTCCTGACCTTGCTGCGGTCGCCGCCGTCGAGCTCGTAGCGGACCTTTCGGTCGAGCTTGACCGCCACCTGCTTCGCCTTCGTCATGCGCACGAAGGGCGAGCGGCTCGGGTCGCCGACCGCGGTGCGGGCGAGGGTCCGGCCCCACTGGAGGAGGCCGTCGGCCGTGACGATCCCGAGCTCGAGCACGCCGTCGTCCGGGCGAGCGTCGGGGAACACCTCGACGCCCCCGACGACCTCACCCAGGTTGCCGAGCAGGACGCAGCTCGCCGGGCCCTCGTACCAGTCCACCGCATCGACGGTGATCTCGGCGTCGAATGACTCGCGGCCCAGGTGGCGCGAGCCGCTCAGCACGTAAGCGGCGCGGCCGAGCCGCTCCTTGAGAGCGTCGGCGTCGCGGATCATTGCCGCGTCGAAGCCCGCGCCGGCCATGACGGCGAAGCGCTCGTCGCGAAAACGGCCGACGTCGAGGCTGCGGCGCTCGCCGCGCAGCCCGATTGCGACCGCTCGCTCGATCTCCTGCGGGATGCCCAGGTTCGAGGCGAACAGGTTGGCGGTGCCCGCGGGGAGCACGGCGAGTGCGGCGTCCCTGCCCGCGAGCGCGCCAATGGCACGGCGCACCGTCCCGTCGCCGCCCCAGACGAAGAACAGCTCGGCGCCCTCGTCGAGCGCCCGCTCGATCTGCTCGGCGGTGGGCTTGGCCTTCGGCACCTCGTACCAGAGCGGCTCGTCGATGCCGGCTCGCTCGAGGACGCGCCGCAGCTCCGGCAGGCCTCCGCCGAACGTCTTGGATGCGTTGGCCACCACCGCGACCTTCATGCCACGACGCGCTCCCGAGGTCGCGCGGCGCCGCGCGTGTCCATGGCGCGCGCGGCGTCCGCCGCGCGGCAGGCGAACAGCAGGACGAGCACGGCGCCGACGCCCACGATCAGACCGCCGCCCTCGTCGAGCGGGTGGTGCATGCCACGGTACATGCGGGAGAGCCCCACGAACACCGGGACCAAGATCGCCACGAGCCAGGCGGCGATCTTGGTGCCACGGGTGGGGAAGCGCGATGTGAGCAGGAGCATGAGGCCCGCGTAGACCGCGATCGACGCGGCCACGTGGCCGGAGGGGAAGCTCGCGTCGGCCTCGAGATCCTCGAGCCGGTTGACGTCGGGGCGCTCGCGCGGCACCACGATCGTCGTGATCCGGTAGGTCGCCGACTCCACCGCCAGCACGAAGGCCGCGAAGCCCACGATCAGCCACTTGCGCATGAAGGCGGCGGCGATCGCCACGAGGCCGACGAGGATCGGGAGCACCGGCGCGCCGCCGACTGTCGAGCCGACCTCCGAGACGTCGGTCAGGAACGGCGTACGCTCGTCCACGATCGTCTCGACCACGTCCTGGTCCTCAGGTCCGAGCCCGAGCTCGCCCACGAGCAGCTCCGTGGTGACGAGCGCCAGCAGGATCGAGACGAGAACGAGCACGGCGAGGCCCGTGAACAGAGCGGCGAAGAAGACCGCAGCCGGGTGGCGCCCGCGCATGTGGGAGGCGAACCGCTCGGCCATTCCTCCGCGGGCGGACAGGATCGGAAGATCTGCCTTCGAGCTGGCGCGCGCCTCCATGCGCTTTTCCCCCTTCGAATCGGCGGGTACGGATTCCCCGACGCCAACTCTCTTACCTTGACTGCGCTCCTTTTATTCCTCTTTGCGTTGTTGGTCGGCGCGGCCGTTGCCGCGTTCATCTGGCATCGCCGTGGCGGCGTCGCGCCGAGCCGCGCGCTGCCGAGGCGCGCCGGCCGAGCGCTCCGGCGCCGTTCAGAGCACGCCTCGGACGCGCTCGCGGAGGCCGATTCGCGCGCCGAAACGGCGCTCGGGCTCGGCGCCGCGATGGCGGCGCTCGTTCTGGCCGGCGCCGTCGTGGGGGCGCTCGCCTATCTCGTGCGCGACGAGACGGCGCTCGTCCGGCTCGACGAGAGCGTGGCCGAGTGGGGTCAGACGCATGCCACGGCGCTGTCCACGGACGCGCTCGAGGCGATCACGGAGCTGGGCGAGCCGACGACAGTGGCCGTCATCGCCGCCGTGCTCGCGCTGATCGAGACCGTCCGCACGCGCAACCTCTGGGTTGCACCGTTCCTCTTGGTGGTCGTGGCCGGCAACGGGATCATCACGACGACGATCAAGAACCTCGCCGACCGTGTCCGGCCCGAGCTGAACCCGCTTGCGGAGACCCTCGGCCCGTCGTTCCCGAGCGGCCACTCGTCGTGGTCAGCGGCGTTCTTCGCGGCGGCGGCGCTGCTGCTCGGCCGCGGCCGCTCCCCACGTGCACGCGCGGCCATTGCGGGCGTGGCCGCGGCGCTCGTCGTGATGGTGGCGGGCAGCCGCGTGCTGCTCGGGGTGCACTGGCTGAGCGATGTGATCGCGGGCGTGGCCATCGGACTCGCCTGGTTCTGCGTGTGCGCGGTCGCTTTCGGCGGGCGGCTACTGCGCTTCGGGGCCGCGGCGGACGAGGCGGCGCGGGCGGCGGGCGGAGGGCTTCCAGGGAGATCAGGCCTCGGCGTGCATTCAGCCCCCGAGCGCGACGAGAGCAGGTTGAGGCACTGAACGGGAAGCCGACGGCGGGATTCGAACCCTCGACCCCCGCTTTACGACCGTGCCCAGCAGGCCGCCTTCATGGTCGCGCCAGGGTCGCCGGCACCTCGATGACGCGATCGAGGACGGCTCCCTCGCACTGCGGGAAGACCGGGGCGTTCGGGCCACGGCATCGACCACTTCGTTCTCGGTAAGTGCGGGCGTGGTGCTCAGGGTTAGGGTGTGCGCCCGATGGGGGCGGCCCCCTCGACCCCTCGCCCGAAACCCCCGGTTCTGCCGCTCTGAGGGCGCGCGAGATTTCTTGGGCGGGACGGGGGCGGCGGGTGCGGGCAGCCCCCGTTTGTGGACCAAGTCGCCTCGACCGTCGGTGCGAACTCGATCTCAACGTCCGTCATGACCGATCGTCGGTGATCTCCCGGATGAACCCCGAGCGGTCGAAATCCTCTCTTGCGGCGGCCAGCTCGTTCGCAAACGCGTGAGCCACGTGGAGGATCGCTCGTGCCTCGCGGGGTTCGTCGGCCGCCACCGCCGCTCGGTGCCCTCGACCGAGCACCTCGGAGATCTTTCCGATTACTTCCTCTGCAAGCGCATTGTTCTCGGTGATCAGGTACGTCACGTCCCCACGTCCCAGTTCGAGGACTCGGCAAAGGCGCCGTGGACGAGAACGATTGTGGGTCGCATAAAGCTGTCCTCTCGTTTGGTGATGCCCTGCACCAGCCTAGGGCGCAGCGCGTCGGGGCTCACGGCGCGCAAGCCGCGCGGCGCCGACTCGGCGCAAGCATGCGGTAATCGAGTTGCGGCGCGCCGGCCATAGTTTGCGAGCAATGTCCGTTTCGCGAAGGGCGGAAGCGGTGACGAGCCTCCGGGTGAACAGCTGTGCGGCTAAGCCGCCCGCCGGGCGGCGTATGCGGGATCGATCTTCAGCGGCAGTTCCGGGCGATAGGCGCGGGCGAGGCTGGCGGTGACCTGTCGCAGGTCGCCGTCGCGGGCGTGCGCGAGCTGGCGCGAGGCGCCGTTCTCCGCCGCGAGCGTAGGCAGCGCGGCCAGCTCGCGCTCGCAGCCAAGCAGCTCAGCGTGGCGGCGGCAGGCGCCGAGTATCAGCTCGAGCTGTCCGATCGCCGGGATGCGCTCCCCGGAGTCGACGTCGATTAGAAGCGCATCCATGCCGTCGCGGGCGGCGAGGAAGCGGTTCTCCTCGATCAGCTCGACGGCCATCAACTCCTCCTCGGGGGCGCACTGCCGCTCGAACTCGAGGCGGGCGAGTGACTGGACGAGTGCCGCGAGGGCGGCCACGCCGTCGACAGTCGTCTGAGCGTCCATGACGCGCACCTCGACGGTGCCGTAGCGCGGCTGCAAGCGGACGTCCCACCAGAGATAGGAGGGATCGGCGATCGCGCCCGAACGGATCAACGGCTCCACCGCCCCGGTCCAGTCGCGGTAGCTTCGAAAGCTGCGCGGGACGCCCGACCGAGGGAAGGCCTCGAAGAGGGTGGTGCGGGTCGAGGCAAAGCCCGTGGCTCTGCCTTGCCAGAACGGAGAGTTGGCCGACAGCGCGAGCAGCAGCGGCAGGTGCGCCCGCAGGCGGTTGTAGATGCGGATCGCGGCCTGGGGCGTCGCGACACCGACGTGGATGTGCAAGGCGAGTGTGGGCTCACGTCGGGCCAGCACGCGCATCGACTCGCCGATGTAGCGGTAACGCGGATGGGACGAGACGACGGTGTCGTTCCACACCGCAGACGGGTGTGTGCCCGCAACGGCGGCGCGCAGTCCGTGGCCGGCCAGCGCGCCCGACAGTTGCGAGCGAAGGTCGGCAAGCTCCGCCACCGCGTCCACGACTCGGCGGTGCACGCCGGTCTGGGTCTCCATCACAGCCGCGTGCGTCTCGAGCGCCACGCGATCGCGCAGTCCTGGCGGAAGGTCGGCGATCACCTGGTCCGAGCGGAAGGCCAGCGACCAGTCGCAAGGATCCAGGAGCATGAGCTCCTCCTCGATCCCGATCGTGAATTGGGCCGACGGTGGACCAGCCCGCCATGCCGCCCACACCGGGAGAGTCTCGTTCCGTGACTTCACTGATCCTGCCTCTCGGGCACGGGCCCGTTGAACGATGGCGGTGGTGCGATGCTGATGCGGCTGCCGCGGCTGGGACCGCAGCTCCACGACGCTCGAGCTCGATCCGGCACGAGCACCACCCGGGCCATCACCTCGCCCAACCAACGTCAGCTTGCCAACGCCAGCAGGGCGGCCGCGGCGCCAGCAGGGCCGCCGGGGCGTCCCCGACAAAGGCGAAGAGGTGGGCCTTTCCACTGCCTCTCCTTCGTGCCATCTTCGCTCCTCTTTTGTTCAAGGGGTACGAGACAAAGGAGTGGAGGCCAGACCTTTTTATTCCGACGCCGGCCGCCAGTGTGACTGACGTCACAAAGGGCGTTCAGGCTCGGAGGGACCGACCACAGCCGCTCGAGGAGGCAGAACCGGCGTCCCGCACGCGGAGCCCTCAACAAGAACGCGGGGGTCGGCGCGGGGACTTGACACCTGCTGGCGCAGGCGAGATGCCAGGGGCAACCAAGCCGAGAACGCATCTCAGCGGATCGCGAGGTCGACGACGCGAAAGGCGCCCGGAGCGTCGTGGCGAGCTGCGTGAGCGATTCGCCCCAGCGCCGCGACGGCGGCCGCCACCCGAACCCGAGCTGCTAGGTGCCAGCCAAGTCACAGTTCTCGCCCGTCGGGTCGAGCCCGAGACGGCCATCGGCATGGACGATGACACCCGCCGAGCCGCAGTGTCCGCCGGCCGCGTGCGCGGTCGTCGTTCCGCTTGTCAGGCGACGTGCGCGTCACGTCGGCGACCGAACGGTGCGGCGCGAGCGCGATCCGCATCGCTCGCCCATCGCTGTGATCGACAGCGACTTCGTGGGTGTGTAGATCGAGCGCGACAGCCACTACGCCGGACCCGTCGGGCGTGGGCAGCGGCAGCGTCTCCCAGCCGCGCGCGCTGAGACGCAGTGCGGCGTGCTGCAGCTGCGGCTCCGGCGCCGCCAGCGCCACCGAAAGCTTCCCGAGCAGCTGCGTGTGCGCATGGAGGTGTCGCACGTCGCACTCCAGGCGGGGTAGGCAAGGGGCGGCCATTGCGACGCCATCACTCGCACGCTATCGCCTGGCCACGACCCGCAAGGCACAGCGAAGCCCGCTTCCGCACTGCGCGATTTGCAGAAGCGACGTCGGACTGACGCGAAACGCCAGCTGGTCGTCCGGAGCGAGCGCAGTGGGTACCTTGGCGCAGACGCCTCCTCTCATCGGTGAGCGACACCCTGGGTTGCTTCCTGGAGGGCGATGTCCTCGTTGACTTCAGTTCCGCGATCGCCAGCGCCTCCACTTCGTTGACGATTTCTCGATGTGCGTCGGTCAGATCGCCGTCGTGGATGAATCGCCCGCCTACCCGCCGATCCTCGACATGGTGCCGAGCGCGGATACGGGCTTCCGACTTCTCCGGACCTAGCCGAGCGCGCGGCAACTCGTCGCTACGAATCACCCGATCTGATGAGGCGGTGCTAAGCCGATCGGTCGATGTGGGGGCGGCCTAGAGTTGGTTTGCGACCGTGCGCTATGGCGCTGGCTGGCCTGCCCCCTCCTGTCGTCAGCCGGCCCACGAAAAGCCCGCGCCGAACGGCATGGTCCATCAGGTTGTGGATGATCTGCTGGAGGCGCGCGCTGAGCTCCGGGTCGGCGAGCGTGTCGTCGTCGCGGAAGGCGTCGTCGGCGGTGCCGATGGCGAGCTCCTCGTCGAGGACGTGCGCGCCCGCGGTGGCGAGCACCTTCTTCAGGTCGGCTTGCGCCCAGATGGATCCGAACAGGCCGGTGCTCGCGCCGATCACGGCGACGGGCTTATGGCGCAGCGCGTTGTCGGGGTAGGGGCGCGAGGCCCAGTCGAGCGCGTTCTTGAGCTGCCCGGGAATCGAGCCGTTGTACTCGGGGGTGGCGATCAGCAGTGCGTCGGCGGTCTCGATGCCGGAGCGGAGGCGCGCGACCGGCGCTGGGGCGGGCTCGAGGTCGTGGTCTTCGGAATAGGGGGGCACGAGCGCGAGGTCGGTGTGGAGCGGCATGCGCGCCGCCGATGGCAGGTAGCCGGCGGCGGCGCGCAGCAGTGCGGTGTTCAATGAGTCTGCGCGCAGACTCCCCGAGATGCCGAGGATCAGCACGTCAGTCCGCGACGAGCTCGAGGTGGGCCGACAGCTCGATGGTCCACGAGAGCACGTCGCCGCCGCGGGGAAGCTCGGCCTGGAAGGTCATGCCCCAGTCGCGGCGGTCGATCTCGGCCCGGAGGTCCAGTGCGGCGCGCCGATCGCCGTAGATGTCCTCGACCGGGCCGAGGTAGGTGCCCGTGGCTGTGATCGGGCGCTCGACCCCGCGCATCGTCAGGAGGCCGTCGAGGGCAACGGCGCCGTCCTCCGAGAACTGGAGTCGTCGCGACTCGAACGTGATCTCGGGGTGGTTGCGTGCGTCGAAGAACTCCTCCCCTTCGACGATGTGGGCGCGGAACTCCGCCGGCCGCCTGATGCCAACCGACTCGACCCGTACCCGGCCGCTCAGGCGGGGTCCACCCGAGCCCGTCTCGAGTCGTGCCTCGAGCTCGTCGAAGCCGGTACGGAACGACCCCACGCCCATGTGGCGCAGTTGCGCCTGGAGCGACGAGTGGTCGGGATCGGCGGTGAAGGATTCGGTGAAAGGGTGAACGGCGGTAGTGGTCATCGGCTGGCTCCTTCTTTGGTTTCCGAGTTGGCGCTGAGAAGGTGATCGGTGCCGTCGGTCAGGGCGGCGTAAAGCGTGGCTGCGCTGCGGTGCTCGAGCAGCGGCGTGGCCTGCCCGGACCACATCGCGACGACGTCGGTGCGACCTTGGGCACGCGCAGCCGCGAGGACGGGCGCGAGGAGATAGCTCTGGTAGGGATAGGGCTCGATCGCTCCGTCGGCGGTCAGCCGACTCACGAACTCGTTCGGGATGCCTCGTGCGAGGCGACCGCTGAAGGCGCGGGTGAGCGTCGTCCGCCGCGCGCCGCCGTCGAGTAGGGCACCCTTGTGCTCTGCGGTCGTGCCCGATTCGTCGGTGGCGAGGAAGGCCGTGCCGATCTGTACTCCCTCCGCACCCAGTGCGAGCGCGGCGACGATCCCGCCGGCGTCGGCGATGCCGCCCGCTGCGATCACGGGCGCCCGTACCTCCTCGACGGCGATCCGGACGAGAGGCAGTGTTCCGAACAGGGAGTCCTCCGCGGGAGCGAGGAAGGCTCCGCGATGACCGCCCGCTTCGGCACCCGACGCGACGATGACGTCGATGCCCGCCTCGTCGAGTGCTACGGCTTCGTCCGGGGTCGTGGCGGTCCCGAGGGTGACGACTCCGCCGTCCCTGAAGGCGGCGAGAACGCGCTCGTCGGGGACGCCGAAGGCGAAGCTGAAAGCCGCCGGCCTTACGTCGAGGATCGCCGCGGCCTGGTCCTCGAACCGCGCGGCGAAGCGCTCGGGTTGTGGAGGTGCAGCGACACCCACCTGTTCGTAGAGCGGCGCAAGTCGCCGGACCGCCGCGTCGAAGCGCTCGCGGGTCATCTCGGATTCGGGCAGGTCGTAATTCGAGACCCAGAGGTTCAGCGCGAATGACCGCCGGGTCGCCGCGCGAAGCTCACGGCCGATCTCGCGAATCTGGGCGGGATCGAGGTGGTGGACACCGAACGAGCCGAGACCGCCCGCGTCGGCGACCGCGGCGGTCAACGCCACACTCGACAGGCCGCCGCCGAACGGTCCCTGGACGATCGGCCGGTCGAGAGCGAGAAGCCGCCTGACACGAGTGTCCGGCCAGGCAGAGAATGAAGGGGGTGAGGTTGCCATCGCCGGTCACCTTAAGTAACCAGCTGGTGATAGGCAAGCAACTGCCGATAGGCATTTGGTAACTTAGTGAAACCTATGGCCGCTTCGGTGAAATACCGGCCAAGCCGCGTCGAGCCTCCGCCCAACGAGTGCCCGCTGACCGAGTGCATGTCGTTTCTCGGCGGTGCCTGGACGCCGAACGTCATCTGGTACCTGCGAGAGGGACCCAGACGGTTCAACGAGCTGCGCGGCGACGTCGCGGGCATCTCGGCGAAGGTGCTCTCCCAGCGCCTCCAGCGGCTGGAGGTGGACGGCATCGTCGACCGGCGCGTGCTGCCCACCGCCCCACCCACGGTCGAGTACGAGCTCACCGAGCTCGGCCGCGAGCTCCTGCCGGCCGTCGACGCCATCGTCGCGGTGGGCCACCGCCTCAAGCAACGCCGCCGCACAAACGGCTCGAACTGACCGGCGCTCCGCGCGGCAACCCGTCGCCACGAATCATCCGTCCGGATGAGCGGGGTTCAGCCGATCGGTCGATGTGGGGGCGGCCTGGAGCCAGGACCATCCGCGAATGCCCTCCGGATCTGCTCGCGCCTGCCCCGAATACGCCGGCCCCGCCTACTCGGCCACGACGAAGCTGAGGCTGTGGATCGTCGTGGCTGTGGCGAGCATCGTGACGAGCGGGCTCGCGCCCACCGGCGCCGCGGAGGCCGCCGACGGGCACACCGTCTTTCGGCCGTATGGCACGCCGGGCGGGCTCAAGGACGAGTTCGAGCAGCTGGCCGCCCGGAACCCGCGCATCACCAAGCTGGTCACGACCGGCGAGTCCCGCCAGGGCCAGGACATCGTCGCCCTGAAGGTGTCCAAGGGGGCCGCGCAGCTGCGGGACGGGCATCGGCCGGCGGTGCTCTACGTCGGCGCGCAGCACGCACGCGAGTGGATCACTCCGGAGATGGTCCGCCGGCTCGCGCACAACGTCATCGACGGCTACGGCACCGACCCGGCGCTCACCAAGCTGGTCGAATCCACCGAACTGTGGTTCGTCCCGGTCGCCAACCCCGACGGCTATGACTACAGCTTCAGCCCCGGCAACCGAAACTGGCGCAAGAACCTGCGGGACAACAACCGTGACGGCCGCGCAGGCGTGGGCGACGGCGTCGATCTCAACCGCAACTTCCGTACGAAGTGGTTCCACGACGACGAAGGAGCGTCTGCCGTACTCGGAAGCGAGACCTTCCGGGGGCCGCGCCCGGCCTCTGAGCCCGAGACCCGGGCGATCGACCGCCTGATGCGCCGGGTCGGGTTCGAGTTCCTGCTCAGCTACCACTCGGCGTCGGAGCAGTTGCTCTATGGCACCGCCTGGCAGGTCGACACCCCCACGCCCGACGACGTCGTCTACGAGGCGCTCGCGGGCAACGACGCCGAGAGCGCCGTGCCCGGCTACGACCCGGACCTGTGGGCGGAGAACGGCGTCGCCAACGGCGAGATCTCAGAGCACGCCCACATCGCTCACGGCACGCTGGCGCTGCTCCCCGAGATGTCGTCGTGTGCGACGGCGAGCGCGTCCGATCCGGGCGACGAGTGGAAGCCGGCCGAGTGCCGCTCACAGTTCGAGTTTCCCGATGACGAGAAGCTCATCGCCGCGGAATTCGCCAAGAACGTCCGTTTCGCGCTCGCCGCGGCGCGATCGACCCACGACCCGGACGACCCGGTCTCGGTCGTCGGCCGAGCGACGCCCGAGTTCGTCGTCGACGCGTTCGAGGTGTCCTACGGCGACCCGCAGACCGTCGCCGTCACCGCGCGTCGGGGCCAGCGCCACCGGCGGCTCAACTACCGGGTGAACGGTGGCCGTATCCAGCGGGTGCCGGTGACCGAGTGGCGCGGTGGCGAGCGTTACGGCGGCGAGCGGGATGTCTACTACGCCGAGTACCGCGGCAAGGTGAGGGGCGCTCGCCCCGGCGATCGTGTCGAGGTGTGGTTCAGCGCGGCGGGAGTCGAGAGCAACCACTTCACCTACAGGCAGGTCTCCACCGCAGGCGCCGACGCCCTGATCGTGGCCAACGAGGACTACACGGGCGTCAACCCCAGCTACCCCGCGGGCACGGCCGGGCCCAAGTACGCCGACGACTACGCGGCCACGCTCGATGCCAACGGCGTCTCGCACGACACCTGGGACGTCGACGCCCAGGGCGTGCCCCACCCGCTCGGCGTGCTCAGCCACTTCGAGGCCGTGGTGTGGGAGAGCGGCGACGACCGCCTCCCCCAGGAACCCGAGGACCTCCTCACCGACACGTTCCTGCTCGGCCCGGTGCCGGACATCGCCGTCGCCGAGCGCCAGCAGTACCTCACCCTCGCAGTGCGCGATTTCCTAAACGAGGGCGGCAAGCTGATCCAGGCCGGCGAGACCGCCCAGTACCAGGGGCTGCTCGGCCGGTCGCTCGGCGGCATCTACTCCGGACTCGACGGCGCGCCGGAGCAGGACTGCGTCGTTTCGCGTGACTTCATCACCGACTGCGGGCTGCTGGCCGACGACTTCGCGCAGTACTACCTCGGTGCCCGCGAGCGGGTCACCTTCGCCCGCCCGTCCGGCGTCAAGGGAACCGGACGGCGGCTCGCGGGGACCTCGGCCGCGTTCGGAGGCCAGGCGGTCGCCGACAACCCGCTGAACGAGGCCGGCGCCTTCAGCCTCACCAGCGACGTCCTGACAGCGGATCGGTTCCCGCGGTTCGCCGGGAAGGCGTCGAGCAGCTACGTCGGTGCGGCCGGGGTCAACCCGCTCGGCCCGGTCGAGGGTCGACGCTACGCCGGGGCGCTGCACGCCGACTCGTCGTACCAGCGGCTAGGGCGGACGATCGACCTGACCGATGTCTCCGCCGCTGAGGCGCCGACCCTCTCGATGTCGCTGTCGTTCAGCACCACGGTGACGTTCCACCACGTGATCGTCGAGGCGGCGCCGTCGGGCACCGACGATTGGACCACGCTGCCCGACACACGCGGCGGCACGACCAAGGCACCGCCGTCGCCGTGCCCGGCGGACCTGCTGACCACGCATCCGTTCCTGCTCCACTACCTGACGCCCGGCCTACCGTGCGCTCCCAGGGGCACCACCGGGGAGTGGAACGCCTTCAACGGCGAGTCGGGAGGCTGGCGCAACGTCTCGTTCGACCTGTCGCGCTACGCCGGCCGACCCGTTGACGTCAAGGTCAGCTACGTGGCCAACACCGTCGTGGGCGGGAAGAACGGCATCGGTGTATTCGTCGACGACACGCGCGTCGCGACGACCGCCGGGGTCCTCGACGCCGACGGGTTCGAGGGCGACACGAGCTCCTGGACCGTGGAGGGCCCGCCGCCCGGCAGCCCGCCGGCCAACGACAGCAACTTCGTGATCTCGACCGAGCTGATCGGCGTGGCCGCATCGGTCACCACCCGGGACACGGTGCTCTTCGGCTACGGCATCGAGGCCCTGGCGACGCCGGAGGAGCGAGCCGCCGTCCTCGGCCGGGCGATCAAGCACCTGCTCGGCTGACGGGCGAGTGCCGCTCCCGGGCCCAGGGTCATCAGGGTCACCCGGCAACCCGCGGTCGCTCCCGCCGTTGACAATCATGCTGATCGTCGGGGCGAGCAGGCGCAGTGAAGCCAGCTCCTGGGCCAGCGAAGATCGGCGCCGTAGCTGCGCGCGAAGTCTGGATATGTCTCTGGCGCGCCGGGCGCCCTGTTCTGCCCAGGTGATAAGCGCGGCGTGTGCGAACGCAGACGTCCTATGCAGATCACATCGCAGGCGATGATCACAACCTCGTCACCTCTCATCAGGATGTTCTGGGGATGGACGCCACCGTGGCACATGACGAGCGCGTCGCGGGCTCGGTCCTGCCTATCGCGCAAGGTTGGCGAACTTCCGCGAAGACGTCCGCGCCGACATGCCCGAGGAAAACGAGGCGCTCAGCCTACCGACAGGCGGCAGGCCCCGGTCGTCGACATCGTCCGCACCCGCCTTCACCGGCGCCGGACTGCCGTCGAGGTCAGTGAGATGACCCTCGACGCCAGCGCCTACTTCTCCGCTGCGCCTTCAGCCCCTGATCAACTGACGAGATGCGCGCTCGCCACCTGACTTCACTGTAGGCGCTCATTCCAAGGCCTCTCGAAAATAAGCGGCGGCGAAATCCACGAGTGTCTTGGTCGAAAACAGCATGCTCTCCGCGCCGCCAACTTTGCCGCTCTGCACGTGACCTTCCTCGATAAATCGCTTCCCAACGATGGGGAAGTGAACGCCGTTGTCGGCCGCCATATCCGGTTTCTCAACCCACACGCGCTTGCCATCCTGCATTATCGGAAAACGGCTGAGTGTTGTGCGGCGTCGGGGTACCAGCGATTCTGCATAGTGCAATGAAGTACAGCGATCGAATCCGACGCCGAGCAGCAATGTGTATGCGTCTAAGGCGTAGAGCTTCTGAAACGGCGTACCGCGGCCTTCAGAAAATTCCAGTGCATGTTCGGCAGTCACCGTCTCGGCATGCGGTCCATTCGCGCAGACGGATACCAGCGGATGATTGCTGCGTTGCGTTCCCGGATACGTTCGAAACGCTTCGGGAATCGCTCCCATCGTGGTCGGGGTTGTACGCGGATCGAAAACCGGCAGATGTTTCCCGGATGAGGTCGTGCCACTCGGGTCTGATCCTGCTGTCATTCGAACGGGCAGGATCGGACATCGACGGCGACTCAGCAGGCATCACCAGCGTGCCTTGCGGTGTGAGCATGTGCAGCAGCGCTCGAATGACCACGACGGCTCCGCCGACGGTATATCCGACTTTCCTCAAGGAGGAGTGGACCATCACGGTCTGCTTTGGCCGCAAGCCGAGGGCCGTCAAGTCCGTCACGAGAGAGTCGAGCGTCTCGGTCCGCAATATCGGTTGACCCTCAGGCAAGCACGCGCTGCTCGAGGCCGGAACTCGCCGACCGCTCGTCGGAGCCGCCGCGACATCGCGGCCTTGACCGCCTGGACCGTGGTCCCGAGTACTAGCGCGATGTCGAGCACCGAGCAGTTGGCGAGCCGTGCGAGCGCGACCGCTTCGCGCTCGTCCAGCGCCATTGCGGCCAGCTCAGGACATGGATCGACGCGCACGGCGAGCAGCACGGCTTCCTGGATCAGGTGGCTGCGATCGAGCGATCCCGGGGCGCGGACTGCGGATGCAAGCACGCGCTGGGCGACGGCTTCGGCCATCTCGTTTCCACGCAAGCGGCAGCCGCGGCCGCGTAGACGGGCCCGGCGTGCTCGAGGAGCGCGCGAGTAGATCCGGAGGGCATACGAGGATGGTCCTACGTCTAGGCCGCTCCCACATCGACCGATCGGCTGAATACGGCCTCATCCGGTTGGGTGATTCGCAGCGACGGGTTGCCGCGCGCTCGGCTAAGTCCGGGAGCAGTCGGAAGCCCGTATCTGCGCTCGACACCAGCACGCCGTCGTGGACGCTGGATACGGCGTTGAGCCGGTCGAGCGTTCGACCGGCGCTCAGGTCGCCGAGCATGTAAGGGCAGAGAGTCACTACCGGCCGGTCGTGGAAGGCGTCGTCCCATGCTCGCTCGAAGGCCGCGACGCTTGAGAATTGCTCCACGTCCGGGCCGACGGCATAGCGGGAGTACCAGAGCCCGGTCAGGCCGCCCTTGAGTGCCTCGTCGAGTGCCTTCCGCCAGGGAGCCGGCGAAGCGACGGGGTCCTCGTCCGGGTCGAGTTCGACCATCGCGAGCCGCTCATCGGCCTCAAGCCCGTCGACGTGGAGCCCCGCCCGCGTGAGGGATGAGATGGCCGATTTCGGAACCCACCCCTAGAAACGATCCAGCCGCCACGCCAAGGGTTTGTGCAACAGCCACCGCGAGAAGCAGCAGTCGTCAGGCGCCGGCCCCGGCCCGAGGCCACTCAATCGGCCGGCGCCGTCGCGCCAAATATCCCCCGTATGCCCAGGGCGAGCTCTCGCTCCTCCAGCGTCGCATCCCTTGTCGGCACGCTGATGGCGGCCAGCAGATCTCTTTGCGCCGAACTCGTCGCAAAGCCGCTCAACCGTGCCTCCAGATACTCGCCCGCAAGGTCGAGTCTCCCCGGCGGGATCCACGGCCCGTCTGTGTGCCAAGCGTTGAAAAGGAGCACGTCAAACGGAGAGGGCGCAAAGGGCTCTCGTCAGCCTCCGCGCTTCCACGACGCTTCCACAGCAGCCGTCGCGACATGCCGGCCCGCTGCTGTAATGGCAGCGGTTCCGCTTCGGAAGCGAACTCGTGCCGGATGGGCGGTGCCCGGCTCGAACGGGCGACCTCCTGCTTGTAAGGCGCGAGCAACTGCTGCGGTCTACTGCCGTTTGCCGCTCAAGCCGCTCAACGAGCGATGCGCGGCGCCAGGCTGCTGCGCTCTGCTGCGGTTTGTCGCTTCCACGGCGCTTCCACGCGCGAAGCAGGATGTCCACACCCAGCAACTCGTCGCGGCGTGCATCCCACCGCGCGCCCTCGCCGAGCACTGTCTCCTCTCCCGTGCATGCCACCGCGCCTGGGCCATATTGGCGCACCCGGGGTGAAGGCGCCGCCCGCGGCCTGCACCGTCGCAGGTGGCGGATCGTGGGCGAGGAGACGCGGCGAGTACACGTGACCCAGCACGACCCCACCATCTTGACGACCCACCGGTGGTGGCCGCTCAAATCGTTCAGGGCGACGAATCAGCTTCGCCCGCGTCCGTGGTGAGCGGCGCGAAGGCCTGGGCGTGGGCGTAGAGCTTGTAGAGCCGCAGCTCGTCGGAGTAGCCGGTGGCACAGACCCGCTGGAAGATTCGGTACGCGTCCTCGTCGGACAGGTCGGACTCCGCCGACTTCGAGCTCTGCGGCGTGAGCTGGCCGCGGATGTCCTCGATCGTCGCGTAGCGCCGCTTCGCCGAGCCCCCGCGCCAATCCCGGCAGTTCGCGAACTGGGCCGTGGAATTTCCACTCATCAGGCCTACGCCCCGGATGTCGACCGGGGCGTCCCTGTCACGGCCGTCGTCGTCGTCGGTCTCACCGCAGGCCGCCAGCGCGACTGCGGCGGCCGCGAGCAGGAGCATGGCGAGGCCGGTGCGGCTTGCTCGCCTCAAGGCATCAGTTCGGCGAGCCGCTTCCTCAGCGCCTCCGCCTCGGCCGAATTCTCGAACACCCGCTCCGCCGCGGTTCGGCTCAGGACCGTGTTCAGTGCGGCCGGGCTGCCGGGCCTGGCCGGCCTGGTCCACCAGTCGCAATCCGTGGGCCCGGTGGCGTCGTCGGGGCCGTTACCGCAGTCGACCAGGTAGGAGAGCTTGGCAACGTCGTCGTTGCCGACGCTGGTGGCACAGGTCGACGGCAGCACCTGAGGCGCGTCTCCCGGGAGCCGCCCGGCGTTGCCTGGACCGGTCACGCTGGCTGCCGTCCCGTCTGGGCCGGTGTTCCCGAACCAGCAGTTCCCGGTGTTGCCCGGGAAGAACTCGCTCCACCAGAAGTCGTTGCCGTTCGGCTTCCTCTGCCCCGCGCCACCGGTGTGGGCGTTGCCGAACTGGTCGATCGCACCCGGGAAGCGAAACCCCTTCGGCGCTCTGCCGACGCGGTTGCGGAAGAACCGGTTGCCGCACGAGGTCGATAGCCCGTTGGCCGGCGCACCCGGGCACGAGACGCCGGGGAAGATGTCGCCCTCGGCGCCGCCGCCGTTGGTGAGGGAGTCCGGGACGGCGAACAGCATCGTCCCGTCGCGCCAGTTGTCGAAGATCCAGTTGTGGTGTACGCGGGCGTCGTTCATGCCCGGCGTAGATGATCCCGGTGCCGATCGGCACAGCCACCAGGGGGGCCACGGCCGGACGGTCGGTGTAGAGGTCGAGGTTGTTCGAGTAGATGTAGTTGTGGTCGATCTCCGAGCTGTCGCCGGGAAGCCGGGATGACCGGCAGCCGAGAGCGTGTCGCTCGAGATCCCGGTCGTGTTGCCGTAGATGTGGTTGCGCGTGATGCGGACGGCGTTGCCCATCGAGCCCGAGTAGCCGAGCGCAGAGCCGTGGAGATCGCAGTCCCTGATGACGGTGTTGGCGACGCGGGGCGTCCGGATAGAAGTCCGTCGCCTGGGAGCCGGTCTCGGGAGCCGCGCCCGGGTACACCACCGCGTCGCCCGCGCCGAAGCCGTCGCAGTTCTTGACGAGGTTGTGGTCCGAGGTGAAGGAGAGGTGGCCGTAGTCGGCGCCCCAGAAGAACTTCACACGGTCGAGCAGGACGCCGTCGACTTCCTCGTTGTAGAAGGTGTGCTCCCGCGCACCGCGCACGAGGAAGTTGCGTCCGACGAAGCCGTCGGCGCGGTCGACTCGCATGACGACGTGCTTGGCATAGCCGCCCGGCTTCGCCCCCGGCCCCTTGCCCCGATAGTCGGTGCCGGCGTCCATGATTACGTCCTCGGGCTTCGGCCCCGTGCCCTCGATCTGCAGGTTGCACCGCAGGCACCGGCCGAGCTCCTGCCGCGGGATCCCTCTGCGGTCCGAGCGCGGCGGCACTGGCGGTTTGCCTTTGACGGCGCGCCCCTGCACGTAGATCAGGTTCTGGTCGTTCGGGCAGGTGACCTGGTACTCGTAGCTCGGGGTGAGGTCTCCACTGGCGTCCCTCTGGAGCAGGCTCGGGTTGCACTTCGGGTCGTTCTCCGGGGCCCTGCGCGAGGCCGGCTCGGTATAGCGGCCCGGCATGATCAGGATCCGGTCGTTGTTCCCTGCGTCGAGAACCGCCGCCTGGACCGAGCGGTAGTCGCACTGCGCCGCCAGCGCGCCGTTGATGGCGAGCAGCCGCTGCGCCTGGCGCTTGGAGAGCTTGAGCTTCGGCTGGCTCGGACGGAGGCGGTAGCCCTTCTTGCGGGCCTCGCGCACCGATGCGCGCAGGAGGGCCAGCGAGTGCGCGCCCCTGGTGCCCTTGCATACGACGAGCACGTCGCCGCGGCGGGACCCGGCGACGGGCACGGGGCCGGGTCGTGCCCCGCGCACCGCCGACGCCAACGAGCGCGCCCTGGGCACCTTGCCGCCGGCCGGCGGGCTTACGGAGTTGTCGGGGCGCGGGTCCGGCCAGTACGACGGCCGCTCGAGGTGAGCCAGGGCTAGCGCCGGCAGAGCCAGCATCATCATGACTGCGAGCGTGGCGGGCAGCGAAACTCCACGCCTCGTGAAACGCCGGTTACGTGTTGACTTCTCCCGCAACCCAACCTCCTCGGCCTTCGTCGTCGAGCCCACGCGGCCCCGGCGGGGGTCGCGGCGCGAATCTAACAGAGCCCTGGCGGCGGACGCCCCTTGTACCGCGCGTCGGGGCGGAGAAGGACGCCGTCCTCACGGAGTCGGCGTTTGTGCAGTGACGTGCTGACTACTCGTTCGTGTCGGCGTTGCCGATCCGGAGGTTGGGACCTCGGCGTCGCCGTAGCGCTAGGGGACCCGGATCTCACCGGATCGGCCATGCAGAGTCTTGCCGTGCTGGACCTCCGGGTGCACGGCGACTGCGATGCCGCCCAGGAGCAGTGCCACGACGACGATCCAGACTGCGGTCAGCACCCCTCGACGGCGGCGTCTACGGCGGTAGGCAGCCAGATCCTCGGTCCCCACGAGCTCGGCGACGACGCGCTCGGAGAGGCCGAGGCTCCGATCGCGGCAGTGGGCGAGTAGTCCGTCGGGCCCGTCTAGGTGCAAGAGCTCGAGCTCGTAGGTCTCCGCGAGTCGCTCGAGCCGGCGTGCGTTGCCGTTCGGCAGTAGCGCGAGTGCGTGCGGTCGCCCTCGCTCGGCGCGGAACCCGTCCGCGTGGACCTCGACCGCGCCTGAGGCCTCGAGGATCCCCGGCACCTCGCCTCGGAAGCCGCACACCCGGCGCGCGGTCGCGCGGCTCGGGTGCCAGGCGTGCAGCCCGCATGTGCATGTCGTTCCGGGCGGGGTGTGGGGCGGCGTCACCGAGCACTCGGCCTCGAGCCACGCACCCCGGCCTGGCCACGGTGTCGACCGATTCGGTCCGATCAGGCGTTCGTGGCCCGGCGTCCCGGCCACACGCCACGTTCGCAGACCGTAGATCGGGCCCGGAACGAGGGGAGCCTCGCTCATGCCTGCGGCTGCGGCTCGCCCTCCGGTTCCTTCGCAGCGGCGGGTTCCGGGATCGCAGCGGCCGGTTCCGTAATCACCGTCCCCGACGGCACCACGATCGCGACCAGAATCGTCCGCGATGGTTGCTCGAGGCGCACTGAATTCATCGTACTCCTTGCATGCCGCGCCCCCGCCGACGCGGACAACGCCTGCGCGCCATGTTTGCGAACCGCTGGCCAGACGTAGCCAAGATCTATCCGCACTCGGAACGTTTGAGCATGCGCTAGCGCGGTGGCAGCGTTCCGCCTCGGAAGCGGACACGGGAAAATGGGCGGTGCCTGGCTCGAACAGGCGACCTCCTGCTTGTAAGGCAGGCGCTCTACCAGCTGAGCTAACCGCCCCGGCGGCCGAGTCTAGTATCAGCGCCCGTGGATCCCCGGCTCTTCTGGAAGTCGCTGCTGGTTCAGGCCGCTTTCGTGGGCGTCCTGTTCGCGATCCTGATTGCGCTGCCGCTCGGGGACGACTTCTTCGAGGACTACGGCTGGATCACCGGGCCGGTCGCGTGGTTTGGCTGCTCGGTGCTGACCGCGCGCGTGCTCGTCATACCGGTCGGCTACGTGCTCTTCTCGGCGATCGCCGCCGGGGTCTGCGGAACGATCGTGTTGCTCGTCGCCAGCCACTGGGCCGGCATGGTCGTGGCCCTGCTCGTCTTCGCCGCCTCGAACGCGACCTATGACCCGGACGCGGTCGAGGAGGACTACGACCCGGCGCCTAGGTGAAGGCGTTCACCGCGCGCGCCACCACGAGCCCGAACAGGGCGAGCGCCACGGTTGACTGAACGACCATCGTGTACTTCGCGCGCAGCGTCAGCGGCATCACGTCGGTCGGGCTGAAGGCCGTCGCGTTCGTGAAGCCGAGGTGGAGGTAGTCGAGGAACACTGGTCGCCAGCCGGGCCGGGCGAGCTCGGGACTCATGTGCTGGGTGAACGCGAAGTCCACCGGCCCCGGGTGCCGAGAACGGGCGAGCGGGCCGCCTCCGTCCAGTAGCCAATAGAGCATCGCGAAGGCGAGGATGTTCCCGAGCCAGACCTCGGCGCCCGACGCGAGCAGCTCGCTGGGGTTCTGAGACACTCCCGAGCCCTCGATCAGGTCGTGGAGCAGGACCACCGTCGCCCACAGCGCCGCCAGGACGAGCAGCCCCACGATCGCGATCGTCACGCGATGCAGCCGCCGGCGCTCGGCGGCACCCGTGGGGTTGCTGGTGAGCAGCACGAACAGCAGCACCACCTCGATCGCCGGCACGAGCCAGGGCACGTGCGCCACGCTCTCGTTGGGGATGTAGATCCTCGCAGCGAGGTTGAGCGCCATGAAGATGAGCAGCGCCGCGAGCGGAGGCCAGCGCGGCTCGCCGAGGTGTTCGTCCATCACATGCGGGCCGGCGTGCTCGTCCACAGGGGCGGCTTCGCCGTCCAGGACCATGCGCGCATCGTTCCATAGCGGCAGCGGGTGATTCTCGTGCTCGGCTGCCTGACCTTCCTGGGAGCCCTGATCCGGATGGCAACCCTGCCGGTGCAGCCGGCGACCTAGTAGCCCCGACGAGAATCGAACTCGCGCTACGAGAGTGAAAGTCTCGCGTGCTAACCACTACACCACGGGGCCGCGCGCCTAAGTCTAGGCTCGCCTCAGTAGGGCGGGACGAAGGCGTCCCAGCGGAGCTCCGGGCGCTGCGCCGGACAGCGGAGCACGGCGAGCCCGCCGGTCCCGCTCGGGACTCCCCGTCGCCATCGCCGGGCGCGCCAGCGAAAGCCGTCCGGGAGCGCGCCGGGCTCCAGTGCGAGGCCGAGGTTGCGCTCCGCGTACGCGACGGCGGTGCGGATGGATGGCATCCACATGTCGTCCATCACGATCAGCCCCTCGGGGCGGACCAGCCGCGTCATGAAGTACAGGTCCATGAGCGCCGACTCGAAGCGGTGATCGCCGTCGACGAAGGCGATGTCGAAGCTCCGCCCTACCGACACAAGCCGCGGCAACGCGAGCTGACTCTCCTCCTCGATGACCTCGACGTGGTCTCGCACACCGGCCTCCTCCAGAGCCATCAGCCCGGCACCGCCCCACGAGGACTCCTGGAACGGATCGATCGCGAGGTGACTTCCGCCGCGACCGATCACCGCCCGGCAGAAGAACAGCGCAGACATCCCGAGCGCAAGACCGACCTCGATCGTCTGCTCTGCACCTTCGGCGCTGGCTAGCTCATACAGCGCCTCGCCCTGGTCGCGCTCGATGCTGTGCGGCGAGAGCGCGATCATGTCGCCGCTCCGCGTGGGCACGTGGCCGCGCGCGTAGGTCTCGGCCAGATGCGCGTTGAGCCGCTCCGCGACGGTCACGCGGAGCCTTCAGTGGGTCGCCTGGGACTCGAACCCAGAACCAACGGATTAACAATCCCGCACCGGCTCTCACCGGCCGCCGCGGGCGCGGCGTTGCGGGCTGGACCATCTCTTCGCCCTCGGCTCGACGTTAGGGCGGGCGGCGTATGGCCTCTGAGGGCTCTCCGGATATCCGGGTTGCCTGCTGATTGCCCAATCCCGGGGATTTTCACCATTCGGTACCCACGGGCTCTAAGGGGGTTCCAGCAAACAGCCGCCGACCAACCAGCGGTTTCCCGACTGGCGCTCCTTTTCAAAGTCCGCTGCTCTACCAATTGAGCTAACGACCCAGCGGCCAATTATGGCGCGTGCGACGACGGGCGGGTGCTGGGTGCGCCCGGACCCGGCGTCAGGCCGCTGCGACTTCGCCGCTAGTCGCCTTCGGCGGCTCCGCCGTAAGCACGGCGTCCAGCAGACCCGGGAAGCGCCCGTCGAGCTCGTCCTTGCGGAGCGAGAGCATGCGCGTCCGGCCGTCGGGGCGGGTCCTCACCACGCCGGACTCGCGCAGCACGCGGAAGTGGTGCGAGAGCGTGGCCTTCGAGAGACCCAGATCGAAGGTGCCGCAGGTGCACTCGTCGCGGATCGCGAGCTGTCGGACGATCTGCAACCTGGCGGGATCGCTGAGGGCGTGGAGCACGCCGGGAAGCTCGAGCTCCGCGCAAGATGGGTGGTGGGGCTCTCTCATGGAAAAGAAGAAGCCTGCCGCCGCAACTCTAGCGACCGTTCGATAGATGTCTAAGCGGCATCTGGACGATCAGTGCCGGAAGTGCCGGCGAGCCGTGAACACCATCGCTACGCCCGCGGCGTCGCACGCGTCGACGACCTCGGGATCACGCTGCGAGCCGCCCGGCTGGATGATCGCGCGCACGCCCGCCTCGATCGCGAGCTGCGGCCCGTCGGTGAACGGGAAGAAGGCGTCGGAGGCCATCACGGCCCCCTCGAGCGGACGCTCCGCCGCGCGCGCCTTGTCGATCGCGATGCGCACCGAGTCGACGCGGCTCATCTGCCCTGCCCCGAGGCCGACCGTGGCGAGCTCCTTGGCGAGCACGATCGCGTTCGAGCGCACGTGCTTGGCGACGCGCATCGCGAACAGCAGCTCGCCCCACTCCTGCTCGGTCGGCTTGCGCTCGGTCGCGACGCTCATGTCCTCGCGCAGCTCGAGGCCGGTGTCGCGGTCCTGCACGAGCAGCCCGCCGCGCACGCGCTTGTAGTCGTGCTCGTTGATCGTCGCCCGGCGGCGTTCCTGGTTGTGGAGGATGCGTACGTTCGGCTTCTGCATCAGGACGTCGAGCGCCTCCTCCGCGTAGCCGGGCGCGAACACGACCTCGACGAACATCGAGTGCAGCCTCTCGGCCAGCGCGCGGTCGACCGGGCGGTTGAAGCAGAAGACACCGCCGAACGCGCTCACGGGATCGGTCGCGAGCGCGCGGTCGAACGCGTCGCTGAGATCCGTGCCGACGGCCGCGCCGCACGGGTTGTTGTGCTTGACGATGGCCGCCGCCGGCAACTCGAAGTCCTCGACCAGTCTCCGTCCCGACTCGAGGTCGAGCAGGTTGTTGAACGAGAGCTCGCGGCCGTGCAGCTTCGACACCATCGAAAGCAGGTGCGAGCGCGCGCCGACCTCGGCGTAGTAGGCGGCGCGCTGATGCGGGTTCTCGCCGTAGGGCAGGTCGAGCACCTTCTCGTAAGAGCGCGTGTACTGGGACGGGAAGTCCTCCTCGCGCTCGGCGAACCAGCGCGAGATGGCGCTGTCGTAGCGCGCCGTGTACGCGAACGCCTCGAGCGCGAGCGTCTGGCGTGTCCGCGACGACAGCTTGCCGGCGCTCTCCGTGAGCTCCTCGATGACGGCGTCGTAGCTCTCGGGTGAGACGACCACGGCTGTGTAGGCGTTGTTCTTGGCCGCAGCGCGAATCAGCGTCGGCCCGCCGATGTCGATGTTCTCGATCACCTCGGCGTCCTCGACGCCGCGCCGGGACGAGACGCGCTCGAACGGATAGAGGTTCACGCACACGAGGTCGATCGGCTCGATCTCGAGCGAGTTCAGCGTGTCGACGTGCTCCACCTCGGAGCGCACGGCCAGCACGCCGGCATGTATGCGCGGGTTGAGCGTCTTGACGCGCCCGTCGAGGATCTCCGGGAAGCCCGTGTAGTCCTCGACCGCGCGGGCGTCGATGCCCTCCTCGGCGAGCTCGCGGGCCGTGCCTCCCGTCGAGACGATCTCGACGCCGAGCTCGGCGAGGCCGCGCGCGAACTCGACGAGGCCGCGCTTGTCGGACACGCTCAGGAGAGCGCGCCTGATTCGCACCTCGCCCGGGGCGGTCAGCTCGACGCCGCGCGGCTCAGTCTGCGACATCGATGTGCACCAGCCTCGGGTTCTCGGGATCGACGCTGACCCCGCCCTGTGCGATGAGCCGCACCGCCCGGGGTAACAGGCGGTGCTCGATCTGATGGACCCGCTCCTCGATCTCCGCGATATCCCGATGGTATGGAAGGTTGAAGGCTTCCTGCAAGAGAACTGGACCGGTGTCCACCCCCTCGTCGACGAAGTGGACCGTGACGCCGGCCACCTTCACGCCGTACTCGAGCGCCTGCTCGATCGCCCGGACGCCGGGAAATGCGGGCAGCAGCGCGGGATGGACGTTGATGATGCGGCCTGCGAAGCGGCGAATGAACTCGGGCGTGAGGACCTCCATGAACCCCGCCAGCACGAGCAGGTCCGGCCGCCGTTCGTCGAGCCAGCCGGCAAGCGCCGCGTCACGCTGCGCGCGCGTGTCGTGGTCGCCGATCGCGAACACCCCGGTCTCGATCCCGGCGCCCTGGGCGCGCGCGAGCCCGCCCGCCTCCGCTCTGCTTGCGGCCACGGCCACGATCTCGATCCCCTCGCGGCCGTGCACGCTGTCGATCAGCGCCTGCAGGTTGGTCCCCTCCCCGGAGAGGAGAACCGCGATGTCGAAGCTCACGCCGCGACGCGCAACACCGGGTAGGGCCCGCCGCTCGTCTGGAGCCGCCCCTCGTCGAGGAGCTCGTCGACGCGCGCCAGGATGTCGGCGCGGCGCATGTGCGAGGAGCTGCCGTAACCCGGAAGCCCGTCGTACGAGTTGCGTTGGATCTTCTTGCTGCGCGAGCCGTGCAGGATCTCCGCGCAGGTGGTTCGCCCGACCGCCGGCCGCGCCCTCGTCGCCACGGCGATGATCGCGTCGTCCAGCCCCGCGATCTCGACCGGGTCCGGCGGCGGCGCGACCACCCGGAGCGCCGGGTCGCAGACGTCGCAGCAGCCCGCTGCCGCTGCGGGCGGCTCGGAGCGGTCGCCGAAGTGGCGCAGGATCGCGAGCCGCCGGCAGCTCTCCTGCTCTACATACGCCCAGATCTCGCGGTACTGACGCCAGCGGGACCGTGCGCCCTCCTCGATCGAGGCGCGGCACAGCGCCGCCGCGCGGCCGTCGTAGCGGCTCGACACCTTCCCGGCGATCCGGTCCGGCGCCGACGGCGAGGGCGCGATCATCCCCGCGCGCGTGAGGTGGCCGACGAGCGCGCGCAGGCGCTCGCCGTCTCCGCGTAGCGCCCGCGCCTCGGCGACCGCGTCGAGGGCGTAGCGGCCGTCGCCGTCCGCCGCCGCCGTGATCCGGTCGGCGAGCCAGCCCGGCAGGTCGGCGTCCATCTCCTCACGCTTGATGAAGTGGACGTGCAGCGCGCGGTCGCGGTTCTCGGCGAGCAGCAGAGCGCGGGCCGGGAGGCCGTCGCGCCCGGCGCGGCCCGCCTCCTGGTAGTAGGCCTCGAGCGACGACGGCACGCTCGCGTGCACCACCGTGCGCACGTTCGGCTTGTCGACGCCCATCCCGAACGCGTTGGTCGCGCAGATGACATCCAGGTCGTCACGGAGGAAGCGGCGCTGCACCTCGGCGCGGCGGCCGCGGTCGAGCCCCGCGTGGTAGGCCGCGGCCTCGACGCCGAGCGCGGCACTCAGCTCGCGGGCGCGCTCCTCCGATCCAGCGCGCGTGCCGGCATAGACGATGGCCGGGCGGGCGTCCTCCGGCCGCAGCGCCTCGATCAGGAGCCGCCCCTTCTCGTGACCGCCGGGCCGCGCCACGCTGAACGAGATGTTCGGGCGGTCGAAGCCGGTGGCCACCTGAAGCGGATCGCGCAGCCCCAGCCGGCGCACGACGTCGGCCGCCACTCGCGGTGTGGCCGTTGCCGTGGACGCGACGAGCGCGGATGCCGACAAGGCGCGGGCGGCGTCGGCCAGCCGGAAGTAGTCCGGCCGGAAGTCGTGGCCCCACTGCGAGACGCAATGCGCCTCGTCCACCACGAACAGGCCCACGCGCACGCTCGCTCGCATGCGCTCGAGGAAGCCCGGCGCCGCGAAGCGCTCGGGCGCCACGTATAGGAGGCGCAGTTCGCCGCCCGCGGCGCGGGCGAGCACCTCCGCGTTGCGGCTCGCGTCCTGCTGGGCGTTGACGAGCGCGACCTGCGCGCCGAGCCCGCGTGCCGCGAGTGCCTCGACCTGGTCCTGCATCAGAGCGACGAGCGGCGAGACGACGACCGTCAGGTCGTCCCGCAGGAGCGCCGGCAGCTGGTAGCAGAGCGACTTGCCCGAGCCGGTCGGCATCACGACCATCACGTCGCGCCCCGCGAGCGCCGCCTCGCACGCCTCGCGCTGGCCCGGGCGGAAGTCGGGGAAGCCGAAGTGGGTGCGCAGCGCAGCGGTCAGGTCCATGAGCGGAAGCGGATCCACACTAGCGCCGCTCGCGGAGGGAGCGGCCGGGCCTTTGCACACCTGTTACGCAGGTCGCAGAGAAGTTACGAACGCGGCGCTTGCCAGCCGCCCGCCCCGCATCGATTGAAGGCTTTGCGGGGGCCCAACCACCCAAATCCTTCAATCGGTCGGAGCGTCAGCGGCGCAGCACGGCGAGCTCCTCGAGCGCGAACTTGCCGTTGGCAGCGGAGCTGCGCTCGAGCGGGTACTCGCCGGAGAAGCAGGCGTCGCAGTGGGTCTCGCGCGTCGAGCGGATCGCCTCGTAGATGCCCTCGAGCGACAGGTAGCGCAGCGAGTCGCAGCCGAGCTCCTCGGCCACCTCGTCGGGAGTGCGGCCGTGGGCGACCATCTCCTGCGTCGTCGACATGTCGATGCCGTAGTGGCACGGGTGGCGGATCGGCGGCGCCGAGATGCGCATGTGTATCTCGAGCGCGCCCGCGTCGCGCAGCATCTGAACGATCTGGCGAGTCGTGTTGCCGCGCACGATCGAGTCGTCGACGACGACGAGCCGCTTGCCCTCGACCACCTCGCGCAGCGGGTTGAACTTCATCCGCAGGCCGTGCCGGCGCAGCTCCTGGCCGGGCTGGATGAACGTGCGCGCCACGTAGCGGTTCTTGATCAGCCCGTCGTCGCGCGGGATGCCGGACGCCTTCGAGTAGCCCGAGGCCGCGGGGTTGCCCGAATCGGGAACCGCGATCACGACGTCGGCGTCGACGGGCGCCTCGCGCCAGAGGATCTCGCCCATCTTGCGGCGCGAGACCTGCGTGCGGTTGCCCTCCAGGATCGAGTCGGGGCGCGCGAAGTAGATGTGCTCGAAGACGCAGAAGGCGCGCCGCTCGGATTCGACGAGCTGGCGCGTCTCGATCCCGCCCTTGCCCAGCGAGATCATCTCGCCGGGCTGCACCTCGCGCAGGAGCTGGGCGCCGATGATGTCGAGCGCGCAGCTCTCCGACGCAACGCAGTAGTGCTCTCCGACCATGCCTAGGGCGAGCGGGCGCAATCCGGCCGGGTCGCGGAAGGCGACGACCGCCTCCTTCGTCATCACGACTGTCGAGAAGGCTCCCTCGAGCCGCGGCATCACGTCCGCGAGCGCGTCCTCGATGCCCTCGGCCTCGTGCGTCGACAGCAGCGCCGCGATGATCTCGGAATCGGAGGTGCCGCGGAACTGGACGCCGCGCTCGCTCAGCTCGGCGTGCAGCTCGACCGCGTTGGTGAGGTTGCCGTTGTGCGCGAGCGCGACCTGGCGGCGGTCGGAGCGCCAGACCGGCTGGGCGTTCTCCCAGGCCGAGGAGCCGGTCGTCGAGTAGCGCACGTGCCCAACCGCCATCTCGCCCTGGAGGGCGCGCAGCTTCTCCTCGTCGAACACCTGTGAGACGAGCCCGACGTCGCGCACGGTCATGATCTGACTGCGCTCGCAGACCGCGATGCCCGCCGACTCCTGCCCGCGGTGCTGGAGCGCGAACAGGGAGAAGTAGGCGAGGCGGGCGACGTCCATGTCGGGCGCGTAGACGCCGAAGACGCCGCACTCGTCGCGAGGTCCGTCGCGATGGTCGAGCTCAGGGTTCATCTCAGGGGCGGCAGGCGACCGATGCGGAGTCCCGAGACCGCCGGCGGGCGTGGTCCCTGCCACCGGTTCGAGGGTACCAGCGGGGGCCGTCGGCTCCCGGCCGCTCCGCGCGCTACGAGCCGACGCAGGCGCCGGCGCCGATCTCGCGCGCGTACTTGTCGGAAGCGGTGTTCTCCAGCGACTGGAGCTTGGACGCCGCGTCCTCGACGGCCTGCTGGTCCTTCTCCTTGACGGCGTCGCGGAGGTCCTCGATCGCCGGGGCGAGCTTGTCCTCGAACTCCTGCTTGAACCCCTCGACGAACTTGGTCGCGGTCTCGCCGTCGGCGCCCTCGGGGCGCTGGAGGTTGACGAGCTCGTCGGCCGCCTCACGCGAACGGTTCAACCCCTTGCTGAGCACGGCCGAGAGTTCCTCCGGGCTGCTCGCGTCCTGGCCGATCTGCTCGAGCTCCTTTTCGGCTTCGCGGCAGATCTGCTCAGCGTTCTTCGCGAACTCCTGCTTGGACGGAGCGTCGCCGCCGCTGTCGTCGTCGCCGCCGCAGGCAGCGAGACCGACGCCGAACAGCAGCACGGTGATGCACGCAAGGCGGGTCATGGCCCCGCCAGTACCCCGATCGCGCGCTTCTACTCGGACAGATGTCCGGACCTCTGGGGCCACGATCGCTCCGGGGCGCCCGTTCGGATGGGTCAGGTCAAGGCCGCGGGTATCGCGCCCTCGTACACCTCGCGCAGGCGCGCCACCGGAACCGCCGCCGCGCCGGCGATCTCGAGCACGTCGCCGCCCACCTCTCCGATCATCACAGCACCGGGGAGCGCCTCGACCAGCGCGCGCGGGCCGGACACGACGACACCGCCGGGACCCTCGCCGAAGAGCGCCCCCTCGTCCGCCGCTGACAGCTGAATGCGAGCGCCGATCCCGCCCTCGATGCAGCACTCGGCGAGCGCGACGGCGAGCCCGCCGTCGCTGACGTCATGAGCGCCCGCCACGGCGCCGGCGCGCACGGCTTCGCGCACTGCCTCGAGCGCCGCCGCGTGCTCGGCGAGGTCGACGGCCGGGAGCCCCTGCGCGAGCCGCCCGCGCAGCTTCTCGAGCTCGCTTCCCTCGAGCGCGGGCGCGAACGGCCCGAGCAGCGCTACCGCGTGACCCTCCTCGGCGAAGCCCGCGCCGGGGGCGCGCTCCGGGTCGGGCAGCTTGCCGACCATGCCGACGATCGGCGTCGGGTAGATCGGACCGCCGCCGCCCTCGTTGTAGAGCGACACGTTCCCACCGACCACCGGCACGCCCAGGGCGAGGCAGGCGTCGCGCAGGCCCTCGACCGCGCGCTCGAGCTGCCAGGCGATGTGCGGCTTCTCGGGGTTGCCGAAGTTCAGGCAGTTGGTGAGCCCGAGCGGCTCGGCGCCCACGCAGGCGAGGTTGCGGGCGCACTCGAGGACGGCCTCGACGGCGCCCGTGTAGGGGTCGCCGGCGACGCGCCGCCCGTTTCCGTCGATCGAGACCGCGAGCGCGCCGCTGCCGCCGTCGCCGCCGAGCATCAGGACGGCCGCATCGGATGTGCCCGGCCGGCGCGCCGTGCGCGAGCCGACGATCGAGTCGTACTGCTCGAAGACGTGGCGCTTCGAGGCGATGTTCGGGGAGCCGAGCAGGGCGAGCAGCGTCTCCTCGGGCGAGCTGTCCGGCGCGAGGCGCACCGGCGGCTCCGCGTAGAGCGGCCCCTCGGGCTCGATCGGATCGAGGTCGTAGAGCGGGCAGTCGTCGACGAGCGCCTCGACGGGCATGTCGCCGACGAGCTCGTCCCCGTCGAACACCCGCAGGTGGCGCGTGTCCGTGACCTCGCCGATCGGCGTGGCGCGCACCTCCCAGCGCGCGCACAGGTCGAGCACGTCCCCCAGCCGCGCCGGCTCGACCACGCACAGCATCCGCTCCTGCGACTCCGAGATCATGATCTCGAAGGGCTCCATGTCGTCCTCGCGCAGCGGCACCCGTGACACGTCGATGTCGAGACCGACCTCGCCCTTCGATGCCATCTCGGACGACGACGACGAGAGGCCCGCGGCGCCGAGGTCCTGCAGCGAGCGCAGCAGCCCGCGCTCGAGCAGCTCGAGGCAGCACTCGACGAGCTTCGACTCCTCGAACGGGTCGCCGATCTGCACGCTCGGACGCTTCGAGGCATCCTCCTCGGAGAGCTCGGCGCTGGCCAGCACCGACGCGCCGCCGATGCCGTCGCGGCCGGTGCGCGCCCCGAGCAGCACGAGCGGGTTGCCGACGCCTGCAGCCGCGCTGCGGATCAGGTCGTCATGGCGCGCGAGTCCGACGCACATCGCGTTGACGAGGCAGTTCTGCTCGTAGGCGGGCTCGAACATCACCTCGCCGCCGACCGTAGGCACGCCGATCGAGTTGCCGTAGTGGCCGATGCCCTTGACGGCGCCCTCGAACAGGTAGCGCGAGCGCGCCGAGTCGAGCTCGCCGAAGCGCAGCGAGTCGAGCACCGCGATCGGGCGCGCCCCGACCGCGAAGATGTCACGCAGGATCCCGCCGACGCCGGTCGCGGCGCCCTGGAACGGCTCGACGGCGCTCGGGTGGTTGTGCGACTCGACCTTGAAGGCCACCGCGAGCCCGTCGCCCGCGTCGACCACGCCGGCGTTCTCGCCGGGGCCCATCAGCAGGTGCGGCCCTTCCGTGGGCAGCAGGCGCAGCAGCTTCTTCGAGTGCTTGTAGGCGCAGTGCTCGGACCACATGAGCGAGAAGACCGCCAGCTCGAGCGCGTTCGGTTCACGGCCCAGGCGTGCGCAGATCCCCTCGTACTCCGAGTCGGTGAGGCCGAGCTCGCGATGTCGGGCGGCGGGAGCCGCGTGGCTCACGCGGGGACCATTGCGAGCGATTCAAACAGCCGCCCGCCATCGGCCGATCCGGTGAGCGGGTCGACAGCGTGCTCGGGGTGCGGCATGAGGCCCATCACGTTGCGGCCGGCGTTGCAGACGCCGGCGATGTCGTCCATGGCGCCGTTCGGGTTCTGCCCCGCTGCGTAGCGGAGCACGATCTGGTCCTCCGGGAGCGTGCCGGGCGGCGCGAAGTAGCGGCCGGTCGTGTGCTTGACCGGGATCGAGAGGCGCTCGCCGGGCTGACAGGTGCGCGTGAACGGGGTGTCGGTGGCCTCGACGACGACCTCGACCTGCCGGCAGACGAAGCGCAGCGAATCGTTCGGCAGGAGCGCCCCCGGAAGCAGACCCGCCTCGCACAGCACCTGGAAGCCGTTGCAGATCCCGAACACGGGGCCGCCGTTCTCGGCGAAGTCGATGACCGCCTCCATCATCGGCGAGAAGCGGGCGATGGCGCCGACACGCAGGTAGTCGCCGTAGGAGAAGCCCCCCGGCACCACCACGGCGTCGATGCCGGAGAGGTCCCGGTCGCCGTGCCAGAGCAGCTCGCCTTCGGCGAAGCGACGGCAGGCATGCAGAGCATCGACCTCGTCGCAGGAGCCCGGGAAGCGGACGACACCAAACCTCAAGCCGCCTCGTCCTCCTCGATTTCGTAGTCCTCGATCAACGGATTGGCAAGCAGTCGCTCGCACATCTCAGGAAGCCTTCCCGCGTCCTCCACGTCCAACTCGATCAGCCGGCCGACATGGACGTTTTGCACTCCCTCGAAGCCGAGGGCGGGCAGCGCCCGTTCAACGGCTTGGCCCTGTGGATCGAGGATGCCCGCCTTTGGGCGAATCAACACTCGCGCCCTCATCCCGAGGAGCGCTCCAGCCAGTTCTTGAAGGGCTCGCCCGAGATCCACTCATAGGCCTCGACGTAGCGCGCGCGGGTGCCCTCGACGACGTCATCGGGGAGCGCCGGGGCCGGCGGGCGCTTGTCCCAGCCCGAGCCCGAGGCCCAGTCGCGCACGTATTGCTTGTCGAAGCTCGGCTGGCCGTGGCCGGGCTCGTAGCCGTCGGCAGGCCAGAAGCGCGACGAGTCCGGCGTGAGCACCTCGTCACCGAGCACGATCGTGCCGTCGCGGCGCCGGCCGAACTCGAACTTGGTGTCGGCCAAGATGATCCCGCGCTCACGGGCGTGGGCGGCACCGTGTTCGTAGATGGCTATCGAGAGGCGGCGCAGCTCCTCGAGGAGAGCGCGGTCCCCGACGATCTCGGCGGCGCGGTCGAAGTCGACGTTCTCGTCGTGGTCGCCGATGTCAGCCTTCGTCGCGGGCGTGAAGATCGGCTCGGGGAGCTGCTCGGACTCCGAGAGCCCGGCCGGCAGCTCGATCCCGCAGACGGCTCCGCTCGCCTGGTAGTCCTTCCAGCCCGAGCCGGTGATGTAGCCGCGCACGACGCATTCGACGGGCACCATCTCGAGCCGCTCGACCAGCATCGCGCGCCCGGCGAACTCCACCGGGACCTCCCTGTAGGAGACGAGGTGGTTGGCGCAGACGTCTCCCAGCTGCTCGAGCCAGAACGCGGTCAGGCCTGTGAGCACCTTGCCCTTGTCCGGGATCGGCGTCGGGTGCACGACGTCATAGGTCGAGATGCGGTCGGAGGCCACAAGCAGCAGGCGATCCTCGCCCACGGCGTAGATATCCCTCACCTTCCCGCTGGTCAGGTGCGTCAGCGCGGCGGCGTCGCTCACTACGGCCGAATGTATCAACGGTTCCCGACCCATTGGCGGCGAACATTGGCTGTAACCGCGCTGGTTACGCTAGTTTCCCCCCTGCGGGACCGTTGACAAGACGTGTTCCGCCCTTGGTCCCGGACTTCGAAAGCGCGCATGCCCTCAAGACGTTTTGTCGCCACCGTCGCGCTAGCAGCATCCCTGGTGGCGACAACCTCAGCTCTGGCCGCCCGAACCGCGTATGTCGCGGACGGCGATGGCGTGACCGCCCAGCTGATGGTCGGCGTCGGGGGCGCGCTCACACCGCTTGGCGCGCCGGCGCTCACGGCGGAGTCGCCGCGGCGCCTGACGATGACCCCTGACGGGACGTCGCTCTACATCACGGCCGGAGCGCCCGGTCACGGCGTCGTCCTCCAGTACGACGTGACCGCGAGCGGCGCTGCCACGCCCAAGGCGATCCCCTCCGTCAGGGCGGGGAAGAAGCCGACGGCTATCGCGATCGACCCGGCCGGCGAGACCCTCTACGTGGGCGACCAGGGCACCGACAACCTGCTCCAGTTCCACATCGGGCAGGGCGGCGCGCTCGAGCCGCTCGAGACGCGCACGCTGGCAGGCCCCCCCATCGGGCTCACGGTGGCGCCGGACGGGAAGCGCGCGTACCTGACCGTCGCTGGCTTCGTCAAGTGGATGGACGTCGGCGAGGACGGCGGCCTGGACGAGACGACGCTCGTCGGGCACCAGACGGGCGCGCTCCTCACGGACGTCGTTCTCACACCGGACGGCAAGCGCCTGTACGCGTCGAGCGTCGCGAGCGGCATCCTCGGCTTCGAGATCGCCGCCGACGGCTCGATCACGGCGCTCGACCCGGCCACCACCGCGACCGGCGCGAAGGTCACGTCGCTCGCGATCTCCGCTGACGGGAACAGCCTGTACGCCGCGGCTGCTGCCGGCCCGCCCAGCGGCAACCGCCTCCTGCAGTACACGATCGAGGACGACGGCGCCCTCACCGCGAAGGATCCGGCCAGCCAGCCGCTCGGCGCGGGCCCGCACGACCTGGCGATCACGCCGGACGGGCGCAGCCTGTACGTGGCCGCCGGCGACCTGGCGCTCTTCGACCTCGACGCATCCGGGGTCGCCACCCCGAAGACTCCCGCGGCGGTCGACCTCGTCAAGGCGAACGGCGTCGTCGTGAGCCCGAACCAGGCGCCCGTCGCCAGCTTCGAGGCGGTGGGCGCGCCCGCGGGCAGCGCGGTCGTCTTCAATGCGGCCGGCGCGTCCGACCCGGACGGCTCGATCACCCGCTACGACTGGGACTTCGGCGACGGCAACACGCTTCAGAACGGCGGCCCGCAGGTCGCTCACGTCTTTGCGCAGCCGGGCTCCTACGAGGTGCGGCTCGTGGTCACGGACAACGAGGGCGCCTCGACGCTCACCACCTTCACAGGGACGTCGGTGCTCGGCAACGGCTCGCCCGCGGCCGCGACCTCGCGCGTCATCCAGATCGCCGCAGCGGACCTGCCGCTGCCGCCTCCGATCGGGCCGGCTCAACCGCCCCGCCCGGAGCTCGGCGAGAGCGTGATCGTGGAGCCGGCCGGCGGCCGCGTGCTCGTGCGCCTACCCGGCGAGGAGAACTTCGTGAACCTGCGCACGCTGCAGGTGATCCCCATCGGCTCGCTGGTCGACGCGCGTCGCGGCAAGGCGCTCCTCAGCAGCGTCCGCGATCGCGGCGGCAGCGTCCAGCAGGGCCACTTCTCCCAGGGCCTGTTCCAGGTCCGCCAGCGCCGCTCCGAGCGCTACCTGACGGAACTCGTGCTGCGCGGCAAGGTCGGCCCCTGCCCGCGTGGCACGCGCGCGAGCGCTGCGGCGCGATCGTCGCGGCGCCTCTGGGGCAACGGCAACGGCCGCTTCCGGACCCGCGGGCGCTACTCGTCGGGAGCCGTGCGCGGCACGCGCTGGCTCGTCGCCGACACCTGCGAGGGGACGCTGACGGTGGTGCGGCGCGGGCGCGTCGCGGTACGCGATTTCACCCGGGACCTGACGACGGTCCTCGAGAAGGGTGATCGCTACCTGGCCCGTCCCCGCTGAGAACGGCGGGGCGATGAGCCTGCTGCTCGGCCGGCTCTAGGGGCGGCCACCTGCAGCGTCGCCCTCATGCCCGCCTCGGCATGACCCGGCAGCGAGCAGAAGAGCGTGTAGCTCCCGGCGGCCAGCGACATCCCGGCGGCGGTGTAGACACCGGGGTCGGTCTCGGGGAAGTGATGCGCCGGCGTTCCTCCCCCCGCGGGCGCCACGACGAGGTCATGCGGATCCTCGCCGGCGTTGCGTAGCTCGACTGTCACGAGCCCTGCGCCGACGAGCGGCCGCGAGAGCGCGAGCCGCCATTCACTGGACGTGACCGCGACGTAGTCGGGGAGCGGCTGGACCGGGCCGGGTGAGCCGGGTGACCCCGGCGTGCTCGGCGTGCCCTGCCCGGGCTCCGCATTGCGGGGCGCCGGTCCGCGGCCGACGTCCACCAGCCGGTCGAACCACACCGGCCCCGAGCGCAGGCCGAGCCGCGTGTGCCGGCACGAGCGGCGCCGGGTCTTCGTCCGTCCGCGGGCCGCGCAGCGGCGCGGCTTGCGCTTCGCCGCTGCCACGACGTCCTCGGACGGCTTCGCCACGACCTCCTCCTCGGCCGCCGCGACCGGCGCCACGGGCAGGACGAGCAGGGCCGCGAGGAGCGCGGCGCTCCGCCTCACTGCAGTACGAGCTGCGGGCGGGTGAACGCGCCCGCGTTCGGGATGATCCCGTCGGCGCTCACGCCCAGCCACTGCTCGAGCAGCGCGCAGTAGACGCCCCGGAAGTCGGACGTGTGGCGCAGGTTGCTGCGGTTGTCGAGCTGAGCGAGCCCGGGGAAGCCGCCGACGACCTGGCCACTCGCCTGCGAGCCGATCACGAAGCCGGCGCCTGCCGCGCCGTGATCGGTGCCGCCGGCGTTCTCCTGCGGGCGGCGGCCGAACTCGCTCCACACGTGCACGAGCACGCGATCGGCGAGGCCGCTCGCCTCGAGGTCACGCTGGAAGGCGCGCAGCGAGTCGCCCACCTCCTGCAGATCCCCCGGCAGCGTGGCCAGCTGGTTCGAGTGCGTGTCGTAGCCGCCCGACTCGAGTGCGACCACCTTCAGCGGCAGGCCGGCCTGGAGCAGCTTCACGATCCACGCGAGCCGCCGGCCGAAGCCGGTGTTCGGGTAGCCGGCCGGCAGCGTGATCGCCGAGTTGAAGGGCGCGAGCTGTTCGCGCAGGCGGCCGGTCGCAGCCACCGCCGCGCGCGCCTGGCTCAGGCCGGCGTCGCTCGTGGGTGGATCGCCCATGTCGGTGAATGCGTCCAGCATGCCGCTGTAGACGGACCCGACGTCGTTCGTCCAGAAGTCGTACTCATCCGGCTGCGAGACCGTCGCAATCGGCACGTCGCGCGCCGCGAGCGCGGGCTGCAGGTCCCAGCCGAGCGTCAGTCCTTGCAGCGGATTGTCCGGTGCGCCGTGGCTGTCGAGGTAGCGGCCGAGCCAGCCCCAGCGGCCGAATGGGTTGAGCTCACCGACCTCCCAGTAGTGACGGCTCGTGAAGTGCGACTGGTTGGGATCGGTGTAGCCGATCGCCGGCAGCAAGGTCACCTTCTGCTCGGCGTCGAGCTCGGCGAGGCCCGCGAGCGCCGGGTGCCAGCGCAGCGTCGTGTCGACCCGCACGTCCGCGCCCTGCCCCTCGGCAAGCCCGAGGTCCGGGCGCAGCGCCGCGTACGGCGGGTGGCTCGCCTGCTTCGGGGCGAGCATCGAGAGCGAATCGGCCCCGCCCGAGAGGAAGATCGAGACGAGCACATGCTCGCCGGACGCCTGCGCAGACGCCGCCGAGATGCCCTCCTCGAACTGGCGCGGGCCCATGCTCGCGGCTCCGTAGACCGCGAGTGCGAGACCGGCCGACCGCGAGATGAACTTGCGCCGCGAGAGCCCGGTGCCCGCCGGCAGCGGCATGCCCGGCTCGATGGCCGGCAGGCCACGGCCCGCCTCGGCGGCTGCGCGACGCAGCAGCTGGGTCCGCGAGTAGTCATTGCATCCACAGTTGGGCATGGTCAGCTCGTCTGGAGGTCGGGGGAGGCGTAGATCAGGACCCGCAGCGCGTTCTGGCGCCAGGCGCGATAGCGGTTGCGGTTGATGCCGGTCAGGTTCCCGGGCACGCTGGAGGCGGCGAAGGCGGCGAGGATCGCGAGCGTCTCGGGCGTTATGTCCGGGTTGCCCCAGAAGGCGCGCGCAGTGGCGAGCGCGTGCTCGGGCGTCTCGTCGACGCTGTACGAGTTGATCGCGGTGCCGGTGAGATGGCGCCCCTCGTACGCGCGCCGAACGAGCTCCCAGCGTCCCTTGACCGTCATCGTGTCGAGCCAGCGCGTGTCGTCCCAGCCCGCCACGTCGGGCGGGTAGAAGAGCCGCTGGCCGGCGTCGTCCGACTGCCAGATCAGGTCCTCGCGATCGACCGTGCGCTGCAGCCGGCGGTACAGGCCCGCGAGGAACACGACCGGCGGCTTGACCATGCGCTGGCCCTGGTGCAGGTCGGGGTGCAGCAGGATCGCCTCGAGCACGGGGCGTATCTGGTAGCCGCTGTAGACGTAGAGGCCCTCGAGCGCCCGGCGGTCGCCGTCCGAGGGCGGCGTGGCGATGAAGTAGCGCCACAGCTTGTCGACGAAGAACGACGGGTGCATCCGGTGGCCGACGCAGAGGCGCAGCGCGTCCTCCCAGTTCCACTTGCCGGACTCGCCGAACACCGTCTTCACACCGGCGTCGTGGCGAGCCGGGTCGAAGCGGAAGTTGTGGTAGAGCTGCTCGGAGCTCCAGGAGCTGCGCCAGCCGGTCAGGGCCCGCGCGAGCTCGCGCACGTCGGTCTCCGTGTACGCGCCGCGGTCTGCGCCGAGCGTGAACAGCTCCATCAGCTCACGCGCGTAGTTCTCGTTGGGCCGGCCCTTGGCGTTCTGATCCTGGTTGAGCCAGACGATCATCGCGCCGTCCGTCGTCACGTCGCGGACGAGCTGATCGAAGCGGCCGAAGGCGTGGCGCCGGAACATCTCGTTCTGCGCGAGCATCAGCTCCTGATCGCCCACGCCGTCGTTGGAGGTGGCGAACCAGTCGTGCCAGACGAGCGTCATCCGCTCCACGAGCGGCTGGCTCGAGCGGATCATCCGGTCGAGGAACCAGAGGTGGTCGTGGCCGTAGCGGTCGAGTGGCTTGATCGGGATGACCGGATCGGTCTCGAGCTCGTACGCCCTGTAGACCGGGCCGGCACCCGTGAAGACCGGTGCGCCCTCGGGCCGGGTCAGCGCTGCCACCGCCCGGTGCAGCCCCACCGAGGCGAGCAGCTCCGCATGCCCAGGCGAGGGTCCGAAGCCCGCCCGCCAGAGCAGGCGCTCGGCCTCGCGGACGCCAAAGGGGCCGGAGTGGATCGCGATCGGCGAGCTGAGCTGGAACGGCGGTGCGGGCGGCGCCGGCGGCGGCGGAACCGGCGCCTTCGGCACGACGCGCGGCTTCGCCGGCTTGCGCTTGCGCTTGCGCGTACACGCTCGCTGCCGGCGCTTGCGGCGCTTGCGCGCGCTGTCGACGGCGAACGGCGAGTCCGCATCGCTGCGCCGGAGCATGCCGGAGCGTCCTCCCGCCGAGCCGGCGCGCGGGCGGCGCGCCTGCGGGTAGGAGGACTCGATCGTGGAGCGCTTCGCGCGCCTGCGCCGGCGCTTCGGCGGGCGCTGCGGCGCACAGCGGGGCTTCGTCTTGCGACGCCGCTTCAGCCTGCGCTTCTTCTTCCGGCGCGCCGCATCCTCGGCGATCGGGTCCACGTGTGTCGCATCGGCGCGAAGCGATCGCCGGCCTGAGCCCGCTCCGGGCGCCCTAGTACACCCGTCCGGGGGACGGGCTAGGTGATGCGGTCGAGGCGCCCGACGACGGTGCGGGCGTGGCGCACGAAGGCGGCCGGATCGAACAGCGCGTCGAGATCGAGCTCGGGGGCGGCCTCGGCGAGCAGGCCACGAAATTCGATCCCCTCGTCCCAGGCACGTTGGGCCGCCTGCTGCACCGTCCGGTACGCGTCGTCGCGCGAGCGCCCCGCCTCGACGAGCGCCAGCAGCGCGCGCTGCGAGTAGAGCGCCCCGTGCGTGGCGTTCAGGTTCGCCCTCATGCGATCGGCATGGACCGTCATCCCCTCGACCACTCGCACGGCCAGGTGCTGCGCGTAGTCGAGGAGGATCGTGGCGTCGGGCAGCGTCACGCGCTCGACGGACGAGTGCGAGATATCGCGCTCGTGCCAGAGCGCCACGTTCTCGAGCCCGGTGAGCGCGTACGCGCGCAGCAGCCGCGCGATCCCGGTGATGCGCTCGGTCACGATCGGGTTGCGCTTGTGCGGCATCGCCGAGGAGCCCTTCTGCGCCCCCTCCCGGAACGGCTCCTCGACCTCGCGCACCTCGGTGCGCTGCAGGTGGCGGATCTCCGTGGCGAAGCGCTCGAGCCCCGCGCCCGCCAGCGCGATCGCCTCGAGCAGCTCGGCGTGGCGGTCGCGCGGCACGACCTGCGTCGACACGTCCTCCCGACCGAGCCCGAGCCGGCGCAGAACGGCCTCCTCGATATCCGGCTCGTTGGCGGCGTACGTCCCGACCGCGCCCGAGAGCGCCCCCACCGAGACGACCTCGGCCGCGCGCTCGAGCCGGCGCACGTTGCGGTTCGCCTCGAAGGCGAAGCCGGCGAGCTTGACGCCGAAGGTGGTCGGCTCGGCGTGCACGCCATGGGTGCGGCCGACGCACAGCGTGTCGACGTGCTCGCGCGCGCGCCGGATGAGCGCGTCGCGGTAATCGTGCGCGCCACCCACGAGCACCATCGCGGCCTGCGAGAGCTGCAGGGCGAGGCCGGTGTCGAGGACGTCGGAGGAGGTCAGTCCGTGGTGCACCCAGCGGCCCGCTTCGCCGACCGAGCCCGCGACCACGTCGACGAACGCCGCGACGTCGTGGTCGGTCACCTTCTCGCGCTCCTTCACGTCCTCGACCGTGAACGAGGCGCGATCGCGAATCACGTCGCCGTCCGCCTCCGGCACGACGCCCCGCTCGACGAGCGCGTCGACCACGGCCAGCTCCACCTGCAGCCAGGTATCGAGCTTGCGCCGCTCGGACCAGATCGCCCCCATTTCGGGGCGGGTGTAGCGCTCGATCACCGCCGGCCGTCCCGGGTCAGACGCTCAGGATGCGCGCCGCCAGCACGGCGGCGTTCTTCGCGTTGTCGACGCCCACGGTCGCGACCGGCACCCCGGGCGGCATCTGCGAGATCGCAAGCAGCGCGTCGAGCCCGCCCCCCACCGAGGTCTTCGAGGTGAGCGGCACGCCGATCACGGGCAGGTCCGTGTGCGCGGCGACGACCCCGGGCAGCGCGGCGGCGAGGCCGGCGCCGGCGATGATCACCTTGAGGCCGCGCATGCGCGCGTTCTTCGCGTAGTCCGCCACCGTGTCCGGGTCGCGATGCGCGCTCATCACGCGCATCTCGTGGCGGACGCCGAGTTCCTCGAGCTGCGCGGCGGCCTTCTCCATCACGGGCATGTCGCTCTTCGAGCCCATCACGATGCCGACCTGAGGCGCGTCGTCGACATCGAGATCGTCGAACTGGTGCTCGACCTGAGTTTCGGTGGCGGGCGGTGCGGCCGGGAACTCCTCGGTGCTCACGCCTCGACCCTATCCACTGCCCGCAATGCGATGTCGGTTCGCAGCTGACGGCCGTCGAAGTCGATCTCGCCGGCGGCCGCGTAGGCACGCTCGCGAGCCTCGGCCGGACCGTCGCCGAGCGCCGTCACCGCGAGCACGCGCCCGCCGGCCGTGACCAGCTCGCCGTCGCGCTCGGCAGTGCCGGCCTGGAACACCTCCGCGCCCGCCGACTGGGCCTCCTCGACGCCGGAGATCACGTCGCCCTTGGAACTGGACTCCGGGTATCCGCGCGAAGCGAGCACGAGCGTCACCGCCCAGTCGTCCGACCACTCCGGCTCGATCCCCTCGAGCCCGCCCAAGCGAGTGGAGGCCTCGAGCAGCTCGAGCAGATCCGAGCGCAGGCGCGGCAGCACGGCCTGCGTCTCCGGGTCGCCGAAGCGCGCGTTGTACTCGAGCACCTTGGGTCCCGACGGCCCCATCATCAGGCCCGCATAGAGCACGCCGTGGAAGGGCGTGCCGCGGCGGCGCAGCTCGTCGACGATCGGCTGGTGGACGATGGCGGCGAGCTCCTGCGCGCGCCCGGCGTCGAAGCCGGGCACCGGCGAGTAGCTGCCCATGCCACCCGTGTTCGGGCCCTCGTCGCCGTCGAAGATGCGCTTGTAGTCCTGCGCGGGCGCGAGCGGCACGGCGCGCTCGCCGTCGCAGAGCGCGAGCAGCGACAGCTCCTCGCCCTCGAGGAACTCCTCGAGCACGACCTCGGTGTCGCCGAAGCGCCGCTCGCCGAAGAACACGTCGAGCGCTGCGCGCGCCTCGCGCTCGTCCGAAGCGATGATCACTCCCTTGCCGGCGGCCAGCACGTCGGCCTTCAGCACCGCCGGATAGGACGCGCAGGCGAGGTGCTCGGCGGCCTCCTCGCGCGTGCGGAAGAGGACATGCGATGCGGTCGGCACGCCCGTGTCCTTCATCAGCTGCTTGGCGTACGCCTTCGAGCCCTCGATGCGCGCGGCCTCCTTGCTGGGCCCGAAGGCGGGCACGCCGGCGCTCGCGAGCTCGTCGACGAGGCCGGCCACGAGCGGGGCCTCGGGCCCCACCACGACCAGATCGACCTCGCGCTCGCGCGCGAGCGCGACGAGGTCGTCGTCAGGCAGGCACTCGACGCCGTCTCTTGCGATGCCCGCGTTGCCGGGCGCACACAGCAGCTCCGGCTCGCGCGGGCTGCGCAGCAGCGTCCGGACCAGCGCGTGCTCGCGCCCGCCGCCGCCGACCACGAGGAGCCTGGCGCGAGCGGCCGGCTCGGCCGGCTGCGAAGCGATTCCCACTAGAGCGCCGCGATGAACTCGTCCACGGGGATCGCGGCGAGCGTCTCGTAGCTGCTGGTCCCGCGCGAGCCCAGCTCCATCGACACGCGCGCGATCGTCTTCTCGTCCGGAGCCTCGACGATGTTCACGAAGTCGAAGCGCCCGAGCACGGCCCACTGCGCGGTCACCGTCACCCCCAGCTGCTCGATCTCCTTGTTGACCTCGCGGATGCGCTGTGGGTTGCTCTTCAACGTCTGCACGCCCTCGGGCGTGAGGGTGGACAGCATCACGAAGGTGGGCACGGTGTTCCTTTCACTTGAAACCTACGACGCGCGTGAATGTAGCCTGACGGCGCACAGCGCGCATGACCCCATGATCTGGAGAGTCGAATGAAGCTCCGCCTCACCGCCCTGGCGATCGTAGCCACGGGTCTCACCGTTCCCGCGACCGCGTCGGCGGCAACCCTCGAGGTCACGCCGGGACTGCCCTGCTACGGCTCAGGCCAGAGCGTCAACCTGCTCGGCACGGGCTTCACCCCGAACCTGATGAGCGGCGTCGCCATCACCAGGGACGGCGAGAGCATCGGCTCGCTCTCGACCGATGCGACCGGGGCCTTCAACGGCTCACTCCGGCTCGGGCAGCGCAACGGACGCCGCACGAGCACCTACACCGCCACCGACACGAGCAACCCGACGCTCACGGCGCTCGACCCAGATCACCGTCAGCGAGGCGGACGTGGGACTGCGTCCGAAGAGCGGCGCGCCGGGCCGCAGGGTGCGCATCAAGGCGGTGGGCTTCACGGCAAACGGCGGCAAGCGGCTCTGGGCCCACGTGACGCGCAACAACAGGACGCGCCACTTGGCCATCGGGAAGCTGGGGGGCGCCTGCAAGTCGCTCACGAAGAAGCGCCGGCTGCTGCCGCGGGGCGCCCCGGTGGGCGTCTACACCGTCCAGTTCGACGCTTTCCGCAAGTACCAGCCGCGGCGCGCGCAGAGCGTCGGCTTCACGATCACCGTGCGGCGCGTCGTCAGGCCGGCAGCCGCGGCGAGCGCCGCGGCCTGGTCGCGGCTCTGGTGAGCTAGCCCGGCCAGGCGACGCGCAGCCGGAAGGGGCCCGCGCCGCCCTGACGGCGCACCGTCACGGTCACGAGCTCGTCCGGCCGGTGCCGGCACCACTCGACGCCGAGCCCGCGGCCGCCGCGCACGGTACGGCCCGCGGCGGAGCCGGCGCCGCGCACGGTGAGCTCGGCGCGCAGGGCGGCAGGCGCCTTGAGGCGCAGGCGAACGGCGCCGTCGAGGCGCATGCGGATGTGGAAGCGCCGGGCGCCGCGCCCCTGGCCGAGCCGGCCGCGGAAGATCCGCGAGCGCGGGCCCGTCCAGGGATGCAGCACGTCGCGGCGAATCGCCGCGAACGCGGCGCGGTCGGGACGCAAGATCGGGTTGTACTGCCAGGGGACGTCCGGGTAGTGGACGTGCGCGTAGCCGTCCGCGAAGCCCTCGCCCGGATCGCTCAGGTAGTGGTGCCCCTGGTTGCCCGGAAACAGCCGGCCTGCCTCGACGCCCGCGCACACGCGCATCGCGCTCGACCAGTACTTGGCGCCCCAGTCGAGTGCGTCCCAGGGCCGGTTCGAGCGCCAGCCGGCCACGTGGTGTCCGTACTCGTGCGTGAGCACATACTCGACCGGCACGCCCTGCACGGCCTCGCCGGGGACGTACATGCGCTGCTCCGCGACGCCGTAGCAGGCGACGGCCCCCGCGCCACCGCAGAGCCGCTCGATCTCGCTGGGCGCCCCGACGTACACGGAGAGGCTGCCGAGCTCCGCCCCGTGCAGGCGCGAGTCGAGGAAGTCGACGAGCGCACGGTCGGCGGCGACGCTGTCCGGATACGCGCGCGACACACGCACGCTCACGCTGTGCCCGTCGGCGGTCGTATACGCGCGCGTGGGCCCGGAGACGCCCGCGGCGCTCGCCACGGGGCCGCTGAGCACCGTGTCCTTCAGGTGGTCGTGCGACGGAGCGACACCAGCGGGCGCCGCCCACTCGCCCGGCACGTCGCGCTCACGCGCGGCTGGCCGACAGCGGCATCGCCAACAGCGCAGCGACCGTGGCCGCCGCGGCAACCCAGCTGGGGCGACCGAAGAGAACCACGGTCAGGCCAGCGTAGGAGCGACTTGAGGGCGCCGGGCGGAACCTGGACGAACGTATGGGTGCGCCGCCCCAGCCGGGCAGCGCAGGTCCCCGCCCCGGGTTAGAACACCGCCGCGGGCGCGGCGGCCTTCTCGAACACGAGCTCACCGTCGGCGGCGTCGACCCTGACGACGTCGCCGGGCGCGAACTCGCCCTCCAGCAGCTTCAGCGCAAGCTTGTCGACCAGCTGCTTCTGGATCACCCGCTTGAGCGGGCGAGCGCCGTAGGTCGGGTCGTAGCCGAGGTTGCCGAGCAACGTCCGCGCGTCGTCGGTCAGCTCGACCTCGACATCGCGCTCGCGCACGCGCTCGATCAGGCGCGCGACCTGCAGGTCGACGATCTTTCCGATCTCCTCGCGCGTGAGCTGGCTGAACTCGACGATCTCGTCGAGCCGGTTCACGAACTCCGGCTTGAAGGTCGCCTCGACGCCGGCGATGCCGCCGGGCACGTTCGAGGTCATGATCACCACGGTGTTCTTGAAGTCGACGGTGCGGCCCTGGCCGTCGGTCAGGCGGCCATCGTCCATCAGCTGCAGCAGCACGTTGAAGACGTCCATGTGGGCCTTCTCGATCTCGTCGAGCAGCACCACCGTGTACGGGCGCCGCCGGACCGCCTCGGTGAGCTGGCCGCCCTCCTCGTAGCCGATGTAGCCGGGCGGGGCGCCCACGAGCCGCGAGACCGAGTGCTTCTCCATGTACTCCGACATGTCGATGCGGACCATCGCCTGGTCGGAGTCGAACATGAACTCGGCAAGCGCGCGGGCGAGCTCGGTCTTGCCGACGCCGGTCGGGCCGATGAAGAGGAAAGTGCCGATCGGGCGGTTCGGGTCCTGAAGCCCGGCGCGCGAGCGCCGCAGCGCGTTCGAGACGGCGGCCACGGCCTCGTCCTGGCCGATGACGCGCTCGTGCAGGCGCTCCTCCATGTGGATGAGCTTCTCGACCTCGCCCTCCATCAGCTTCGAGACCGGGATCCCGGTCCAGCGCGCGACGACCTCGGCGACGTCCTCGTCGTCGACCTCCTCCTTGAGGAAGGTCACGTCGGACTGGAGCTCGCGCAGGCGCGCCTCCTCGTCCTTGACGAGCTGCTCGAGGCGCGGGATCTCGCCGTAGCGGAGCTCGGCGGCGCGCTGCAGGTCGGCGTCGCGCTCGGCGCGCTCGGCGTCGCGGTGGGCCTGCTCGAGCTGCTCCTTGGCGGAGCGGATCGCCTCGATGGCCTCCTTCTCGCCGGTCCAGTGCGCCTTCATCTCGTTCGAGCGCTCGCGCAGGTCGGCGAGCTCGCGCTCGATCGCCTCGCGGCGGGCGACGCTGGCGTCATCCTTCTCCTTCGAGAGCGCCTGCAGCTCGATCTCGAGCTGCTGGATGCGCCGCTCGACCGCGTCGATCTCCATCGGCATCGAGTCGATCTCGATCCGCAGCCGCGAGGCGGCCTCGTCGATCAGGTCGATTGCCTTGTCGGGCAGGAAGCGATCGGCGATGTAGCGGTGCGAGAGCGTCGCGGCGGCGATGATCGCCGAGTCCTGGATGCGCACGCCGTGGTGCACCTCGTAGCGCTCCTTCAGCCCGCGCAGGATCGCGATCGTGTCCTCGACGGTCGGCTCGCCGACGTACACCGGCTGGAAGCGGCGCTCGAGCGCGGCGTCCTTCTCGATGTGCTTGCGGTACTCGTCGAGCGTCGTGGCGCCGACGGCGCGCAGCTCGCCGCGCGCGAGCATCGGCTTCAGCAGGTTGGCGGCGTCGACCGCGCCCTCGGCCGCGCCGGCCCCGACGATCGTGTGCAGCTCGTCGAGGAACAGGATGATCTGGCCCTCGGCCTCGGCGATCTCCTTGAGGACGGCCTTGAGCCGGTCCTCGAACTCGCCGCGGTACTTGGCGCCTGCGATCAGCGCGCCGATGTCGAGCGCCATCACGCGCCGGTCGCGCAGCGAGTCGGGCACGTCGCCCGAGACGATCCGCTGCGCCAGCCCCTCGACGATCGCGGTCTTGCCGACGCCGGGCTCGCCGATCAGCACCGGGTTGTTCTTCGTGCGCCGCGAGAGCACCTGGATCACGCGCCGGACCTCGTCGTCGCGGCCGATCACCGGGTCGAGCTTGCCGTGCTCGGCCGCCTCGGTGAGGTCGCGGCCGAACCTCTCGAGCGCCTGGTACTTGTCCTCGGGGTTCTGGTCGGTCACGCGGTGGGGGCCGCGGACCTGCTGCACCGCCTCGCCGATCTGGTCGCGCGAGGCGCCGACGTCGAGCTGCGGGTCGCCGGCGAGGGCGAGCAGCACGTGCTCGGTCGAGACGTACTCGTCGCCGAGCCCGCGCGCCTCCTCGTCGGCGCGGTTCAGGATCTCGATCAGCTCGCGGCCGAGCGCCGGCGCGGCGGAGGCGTCACCGCTGATCGTGGGGAGCGCGTCGAGCGCCTCGTTCGCGTGCCGGCGCACCCGCTCGGGGTCGGCGCCGGCGCGGCGCAGGACCGGCACGACGATGCCGCCCTCCTGCTCGAGCAGGACCACGAGCAGGTGGGCGGGGGCGACCTCAGGGTTGCGGCGCGCGCGGGCAAGCGCCTGCGCGGCGGCGAGCGCCTCCTGGGACTTGACTGTGAAGCGATCAGCTTGCATAGAAAACCTAAGTGAGCTTATAGCAAGGTTGCAAGAACGTCCACCCCGGTTTCCGTGCACAATAGGGTGGCGATGGCCCTTCGACTCGCGCTCGCGGCGGCCGCCCTGCTGGCGCGTGCGCGTGCGTGCCGGCAGCACAGGCGGCGCCGGTCTCCTCGCACGCGATGGTCTACAGCTGCTGCACGCCACCGGGGCTGGCGGAGCGGATCTTCGCGGAGGCGGCCGCCACCGGCTCCGAGTTCGTGCGCGTGGATGTGCAGATGGGCGACGTCTTCGAGCAAGAGGCCGGTCGTCCCGCCGCGGCGCCTGACTGGACCGGCCTCGACCGCATGACCGAGCTGGCTCGGCGGCACGGCGTGCACGTGCTCGGGATCCTGCTGAATCCACCGTCGTGGCTGACGAGCTGCCCGGACCGCTTCCCGCACCACGTGCGCTGCCCGGCCGTGGACGCCGCGGAGTTCGGGCGACTCGCCGGCGCGATCGCCGCCCACGCGGGCGCAGCGATCGATCACTGGGAGATCCTCAACGAGCCCGACGGCGACTGGGCCTTCGAGGGCTCGCCGGAGGAGTACGCGCGCATGCTCTTGGCTGCCCGCGCGGGAATCGCGGCGCGCGCGCCCGAGGACCGGATCGTGCTCGGCGGCCTCATGAGCCCGCACCAGCCCGAGTGGCTCGAGCGCGTGCTGGCCGTGGCTGGCGCGGCGCAGAGCTTCGACATCGCAAACGTGCACCTGCGTGGCTCGGTCGCGGCGGTCGTCAACCGCTACGCCGAGGTGCGCGCACGCTTGGCCCAGCGTGGCTTCACGGGGCCGCTGTGGGTCACGGAGCACGGCTATGCGGCGGAGCCCGTGTTTCAGAGCGACCCCGCCTACCGCGGCGGCGACGACGCCCAAGCCCGTTATCTCACTCAGTCGCTCGTCGGGCTGGGCGAGGCCGGCGCGGAGCAGGTGTTCGTGACGCTCCGTGACCAGGGCACCGGCACCTACGCGACGGAGGGGCTCGCAAACATCAGCGAGGCCCCGGGGTACGAGGTACGACGGCGGCCGGCCTTCGCCGCGGTTCAGCGAGTCGCCACGGGCTGGGATCAGCTGCTGGCTTGGCGCGCGGACCAGCGCCGGCACGAGCAGCTACAGCGCGACAGCGCGGCGGCCGCGACGCTCTGGCGCGAGCAGGCGATCACCGGGAGACAGCGCCTGCGCCGGGCCCGCGCGCTGGTTGCCGAGCTGACGCGGTCGGGCGGGCGCCGGCTGGGCCGGGCACGGCGGCTGGTCACGCGCTACCGGCGCGAGCTCGGCTGGCAGCGGGCCGTGCTGGCCGACTACCGGATCCGCACGGGCCTGCACGCGGCGGCGGCCGCGGACCTCAGGGCGCTGATCGCCGGCCCCTGAGCGGCCGCGACCATCTATCTTCGGCGCGACCGTGACCGACGTGCCGGAGAACGAGCGCCCGGCCGACCTCAGGCGTCGCGCCGCCGAGCTGCTCGAGCACAACCTGCAGCGGGTCGAGACGACGCCGCGCCGTCCGCTCGACCCCAACCTGATCCGTACCGAGGCCGACCAGGCGGTGGTCAACGTGTCGGCCGCCTTCGAGACCCTCAACGCGCTCGGTCTCGTGACCGAGGCGGACCGCGAGCGCTTCTTCCGGCGGCTGCGCGAGATCACGAGCACGGCGTACGCGCCGTTCCGCGGCGTCGAGCTCAGGCGCGTGGTGCGCGCCGAGTCCGCGCGTGAGACGCCCGGCCTGCACCTCCTCGCCGCCGAGCTCTACGGCGACGGGGTGCTGCTGCGCTGGCTGTTCGTGTCGCCGCCCGCCAACCCGGACAGCGCCGGGAGCGGCGAGCACAAGCCGCCCGCCGCCTTCTCGCTCTGGGACGACGCCGGGACCGCCTACACGCCGCAGGGCGGCGGCTGGATCCCGGGGCACCACCTGCGCGGCGATACCGCGTTCGTCCCCGCCGTGCCTGCCGCCGCGACGAAGCTCGAGATCGCAGCCGGACGCCACCGCTTCGAGCTGCAGCTGCGCCCCCCGGCCTAGGACCAAGGCCTCAGGCCGCGGGTGCCGGCGGGGTGGTGGGCGCCGGCGCGGCGGGCGCCGCCTCGACGGGCGCCGGTGCCGGAGCGGCCTCGACCGGCGCGGGTGCGGGCGCAGTCTCGGCGGGCGGAGCGGGAGCCGTCTCGACGGGCGCCGTCTCGACGGGTGCGGGCGCCGGGGCCGCCGGAGCGGGCTCGCTCGGCGCCGCGGGCGCCTCTTCCGCAGTCGGCTCCTCCGCGCTCGGCTCCTCGGTCTGCGGCGGCGTCTGCGGCTCGGCCGGCTCCGGTGCGGGCACGGCGTCGTCGACGTCCTCGTCGTCCCGGTCCCGAGACAGGTCCTCGAGCACGTCGAGCGGGCCGCGGTCGTCCGTGTCCTCGTCGCGCGCCGAGCGCCGCTCGCGCTGAGGCTCGTCGCCTTCGTCGAGCACGTCACGTGGGCCGCGGTCCTCCGCGTCGTCGTCGCGCGCCGGGCGCCGGTCGCGCTGGGGCTCGTCGCCTTCGTCGCTCACGGGATCGACCGGGCTGGTCTCATCCACATCGGGCGCGGCGTCGATCCTCGTCGCCGGTCACCGGCCGCTGCGGCGGCGCCGACACCTCGAGAATCATCGCGGTGGGCGCGGGCGTCATCTCGACCCGCACCACCGGCTGCGGGGGCGGAGGAGCGGGCGCGGCGGGTGCGACCGGCGCCGGCGGAGCGGCCTGGGCGCCGGCCGTCTGCGCGGCCACCTGCGTGTTCGCGGCGTCCTTCGCCCTCCCGGCGGGCGCGGGCCCATCGCTGCGTGACGCGTTCGCGCTGGCCGCGGCCGGGGCGGCGGGACCGCCTGAAGGAGCGGCCGGGGCGGCGAAGGCCTGACCCACGTCGCCTGCTGCGCCGGGCACCAACCCGGCGACCATACCGCCGGAGCCCTGCGCGGCGCCGCCGGTCTCCTTGGAACCGCGCTCGCCGGCGTCGCGCGCCGCGACGTCGTCGCCGCTCGCGGCCTCGTCGCTCCCGGCGGGCTGAAGCGGTGCGATCGGGATCACCTCGGCTTGGCTCAGCACGCCCACGCCGACCACCCCGGCGGCGGCGACCGCCGCCCCCACCGGGATCGGCGAGCTGAACGGCAGGCGCAGCGGCGAGCGGCGGCTCGGTGCGACCTCGTCCGGCTGGACGCCGACCTCGGGCGCCTTCGCCTCGGCGATGAACGGCTCGAGCGCGATGCGCGGAACGGTCTGGTCGATCAACTCGCGCAGCGGCACGCGGCCGCCGCTGCGGCGCTGCGTCCAGGCGATGATCAGGAGCGCGCGGTCGAAGCTGCCCTGCAGGTCGTGCCCGCGCGGATCGGCCTTGAGCGCGACTTCCCAGGCGGCCTCGCAGTAGCCGAGCAGCGTCGCGCGCGGCACGGCCGGGTAGCTCTCTCGCGCGCGTGCGAGCGCGAGCGCACGCTGGACCTCGAGGTCAGCGAGCGGGTCTACCTGGAGTCCTATGCCGAGGTCGCGGTCCATGGCCGATCTGCGCGCTCTGAGTGTCCCCCGCGCCGGGCGTACCCAAACGCTCACTAGAAGCCGCAGCAGGGTATAAGACATCGATGGCCGAGGGGACACCTCCGCGCTTCAAGCTGACCGGCACCACGGCCGGCAGCGGCACGCCGCGCGAACGCCCCCCGAGCGACGCCCCCGAGGCTCCGCCGCCGAGGGCGAACGGGCGCCCGCCGGCCCGCCCGCCCGACTCGAGCGGCTTCCGCCGCGGCGACGTCTACACGCGGCCGGTCGTCCAGGGCCGCGAGGTCCGCGAGGGGACCTGGTCGCGGCTGCGTGGGCGCATGCGCGAGCTCGCGACGAGCGAGGGCGAGCGCCGCGAGCAGGAGCTCGATCAGGCGCTCCATGAGGCACCGCGCGCCACGCGCACGAACACGATCGCGGTCGTCTCACCCAAGGGCGGGGTGGGAAAGACGACCTGCACCTTCCTCGTCGGCAACCTCCTGGCGCAGGCGCTCAACCTGCGTGTGGTCGCGGTCGATGCGAACCGCGACTTCGGCACGCTCGCCTCACTCGCCCCCGACGACGCCCGCGTCGACCGCACACTGGCCGACCTGCTTCCCCACCTCGAGCACATCGACTCGGTCTCGGACGTGCTCGCCTACGTGTCGCAGCTGCCCTCGGGCCTGCACGTGCTCGCCGCGCCGGAGCAGGCCGAGGTGATGGCCGCCATGACGCCCGAGACCTACGGCGACCTGCTCGACCTGCTCGGGCGCTTCTACGAGGTGATCCTGCTCGACCTGGGCACCGGGATCATCGACCCGCTGGCCCAGTTCGGGATCCGCCGCGCCGACCAGGCCCTGCTCGTCACGACCCCGGAGTACGTGACGGCCGACAAGGTGCTCGGCGCGCTGCGCTACCTCAACGCCGAGGCCGGCTGGGACAGCGGCGACGCCGAGGAGAGCCTCAACCGCAAGCGCCTGACGGTCGTGCTCAACAGGGCGCCGTCGGAGCGCTCGGGCGACCGCAAGGTGATCGAGTCCGCCTTCCGGCGCTTCGGAATCGGCCGCCACGTGACGATCCCGTACGACGACAGGCTGCGGGTGATGCTCGACTCGGCCACCTACTCGCTCGGCGAGCTCGACCGCTCGGTGCGCCTGCCGGTGAAGCGGCTCGGGGTCGACGTCGTCGACCGGCTGATCTGAGCGGGCGTGCCGCGGACGATCAGAGAGCGGCCCCGCTACGCGTTGCTGCTGGGCCTCGGGTTGGCGGGCCTGGTCGCGCTCGGCGTCGCCGCCGGGCTCCTGCTGGCGGGTGGCGACGACTCGCCTGACCCGGCCCCCGACCGCGGCGCGAGCGCCGAGGCCCGTCAGCTGCGTGCCACGCGCGCGGAGCTCGAGGACTCGCAGGCGAAGCTCGACTCGCTCGAGGGCGAGCGCGAGAACGTCGGCGACGCGGTGGCCAGGCAGCGCACCCGTGCCGAAGCCTGGCGACGCCGCGCGCTGCGGGCCGAGCGTCGCAACCGCGGGCTGCGCCGGGCGCTCGCTCAGGCTCGCCAGGAGTAGGGCGCTAGCGCCCGGGGCGCTCGATCGGGACGCGTACCGCGCGAATGCCGTCGCGCGGCATGAGCTCCCGCCCGGGCGGTTCGTACAGCACCAGCTCGCGCTTGAAGGAGCGCCGCACGCGCTCGATCTCGGCCGCCAGCTCGGCCTGCACGCGTTCCGCCTGGCGCTCGATGTTGCGCATGCGCCGGCGCATCCGGTCGATCTCCTCCTCCAGCTCGAACACGCGCTCGACGCCCGCGAGGTTCATGCCGAGCTCGCTCGTGAGCTGCTGGATCCGCCTGAGCCGCTCGACGTCGTCCTGTGAGTAGAGGCGCGTGTTCTTCGGCGAGCGCTTCGGGGTGATGAGGCCGCGCGCCTCATAGATCCGCAGCGTCTGCGGATGCATGCCGGCGAGCTCGGCGGCCACCGAGATCATGTAGACGCCGCGCGCGCGCCCGGGGGGCTCGACCGCCATCGCTCGCTACTTCCTCCCCGCGAGCAGCCGCTCGCGCGGGTTGCCGTCGATCACGGTGGCCAGCTCGTCGACGACCTCCGCCTGCTCCTTCGAGAGCTCGCTCGGCACCTCGATCGAGAGCCGGTAGTGGATGTCGCCGCGGCCCTTGCCGTTCAGCTTCGGCGGCCCCTCGCCCCTCAGACGCTGCACGGTGCCGTGCTGGGTGCCGGACGGGACCCGGATGCGCTTCGTGCCGGCCAGCGTCGGGACCTCGATCGTCGCGCCCCGGATCGCCTCCGGGATCGTGATCGGCACCTCGACCTCGAGGTTGTCGCCCTTGCGGCGGAAGATCGGCGAGTCGGTTACGTGCGTGACCACGTACAGGTCACCCGAGGCGCCGCCGCGGGGACCGGCCTCGCCCTTGCCGGCGAGCCGGACGCGGCTGCCCTCGCGGACGCCGGCCGGGATGTTCACGCGGTAGCGCTTGACCTGGCGCGTGCGGCCGGTGCCGTCGCAGGTCGGGCAGGGGTCCTTGATCTCGGTGCCGGTCCCGCCGCACTGGCGGCAGGGCTGGGTGATCGAGAAGAGCCCCTGCGACTCGGCCTCGACGCCGCGTCCCTGGCAGCGCGAGCAGATCGTCGGCTGCGTGCCGGGCTTCGCTCCGGTGCCGCGGCAGGTCGGGCAGGGCGCGGACAGCGGCACCGACACCGGGATCTGCGCGCCCTCCATCGCTTGGTCGAACGAGATGTGCACCTCGGTCTCGAGGTCGCGGCCGCGCTCGGGCCCGGCCGAGCCGCCGCGACCGGTCCCGCCTCCGAAGAGGTCGGACAGGATGTCGCCAAAGCCGCCGAAGCCGCTCCCGCCGCCGCCTGTGCGGAAGGCGCCGGGGTCGAAGCCGCCACCGAAGATCCCGCCGCCCGAGTCGTACTCCTTGCGCTTCTTCTCGTCGGACAGGATCGAGTAGGCCTGCTGGACCTCCTTGAAGCGCTCCTCGGCGCCCTTGTCGCCGTGGTTCGCGTCCGGGTGGTACTGGCGCGCCAGCTTGCGGTAGGCCTTCTTGATCTCCTCGTCGGAGGCCTTGCGGTCGACGCCCAGCGCCTTGTAGGGGTCCTTCACCGCCGGCATGGCTATGCGGACACCACCACGCGGGCCGGACGAAGCACCGTGCCGTTGGCGCGGTAGCCCTTCTCGACGACGTCGATCACGACACCGGACTCGGCGCCGTCCTGGGGCCGCATCGAGAGTGCCTCGTGCTCACCCGGATCGAAGCGCTCGCCGCTCGGGTCGAACTGCTGGACGCCGTTGCGCTCGAGCACCGCGATCAGCTCAGAGTGGACGAGCCGGACGCCCTCGGCGAGGTGCTGCTCGGACTCGCCGGCGGACGCGAGAGCGCGCTCCAGGTTGTCGACCACCGGGAGCAGCTCGCGGACGAGCCCGCTCTTCGCGCGCTCACCCGCGGCGGCCGCCTCCTTGGCAGCGCGCTTGCGGTAGTTCTCGAAGTCGGCCTGGGAGCGGCGGGCGAGGTCGAGGTACTCATCGCGCTCGCGCTGGGTGCGCGCGAGCGGGTCCTCGGCCTCGACCGCCTCCTTCTCCTCGAACTGCTCCCGCTCGTTCTGCGGGTCCTCCTCGCCGGAGGGCTCGCCCGCCTCGTCGCGAGACGTGACAGGTTCCTCCTCCGGCGGGACGGGCGGGTTCTCGAACATCACTAGCTCTTGTCCTCACCGCCGTCGACGACCTCGGCGTCGACGACCTCCTCCTCGTCGGCCGCCGAGTCCGTCGGCTGGCCGTCGGAGGCGGCGCCGTTGCCGCCGGCCGCCGCCTGCTCCTGCTGCGCGGCCGCGTACATCTGCTCGGACACCTTGTGGAAGGCGCTCTGGAGCGCGTCCGTCTTCTGCTTCAGCAGCGCGACGTCGTCGGACTCGAGGTTGTCGCGGACGTCCTTGATCGCCGCCTCGATCTCCTCCTTGGAGGACGAGTCGAGCGAGTCGCCCATCTCGTTCACCTGGCGCTCCGCCTGGTAGGCGGCGTTCTCGGCCGTGTTGCGCGCCTCGACGACCTCGCGCAGGCGACGGTCCTCCTCGGCGTGCGACTCGGCGTCCTTGACCATCCGCTCGACCTCGTCCTCGGCGAGACCGGATCCGGACTTGATCTCGATCTTCTGCTCCTTGCCGGTGCCGAGGTCCTTGGCGCCCACGTTGAGGATGCCGTTCGCGTCGATGTCGAAGGTCACCTCGATCTGCGGGATGCCGCGCGGCGCCGGCGGGATGCCGGTCAGCTGGAACTTGCCGAGCGACTTGTTGTACGTCGCCATCTCGCGCTCGCCCTGGAGCACATGGACCTCGACGCTCGGCTGATTGTCCTCGGCCGTCGAGAAGATCTCCGACTTGCGCGTCGGGATCGTCGTGTTGCGCTCGATGAGCTTCGTCATCACGCCGCCCTTGGTCTCGATGCCGAGGGTCAGCGGAGTCACGTCGAGGAGCAGCACGTCCTTGACGTCGCCGGCCAGCACGCCCGCCTGGATGGCGGCGCCGACGGCCACGACCTCATCCGGGTTGACGCCGCGGTGCGGGTCCTTGCCGGTGAGCTCCTTGACCTTCTCCTGCACGGCCGGCATGCGCGTCATGCCGCCGACGAGGACGACGTGGCCGATGCCCTCCTTGCCGACGCCGGAGTCCTCGATCGCCTGCTTCGTCGGAGCCACCACGCGGTCGACCAGGTCGGCCGTCAGCTCGGTCAGCTTCGAACGCGTTAGGCGCTGGTTCAGGTGCTTCGGCACGGAGTCGACCGCCGTGATGAACGGCAGGTTGATCTGCGTCTCCTGCGTGGTCGAGAGCTCGGTCTTGGCCTTCTCGGCCTCCTGGTAGAGGCGCTGGAGGGCCATCTTGTCCTGCGAGAGGTCGACGCCCTCGGCCTTCTTGAACTCGGCCACGAGCCAGTCGACGACCGCCTTGTCGAAGTTGTCACCGCCAAGGTGGTTGTCACCCGCGGTGGCCTTGACCTCGAAGACGCCGTCGCCGATCTCGAGCACCGACACGTCGAAGGTGCCGCCGCCGAGGTCGAAGACGAGGATGGTCTGCTCGGAGTCCTCCTTGTCGAGCCCGTACGCGAGCGCCGCCGCGGTCGGCTCGTTGATGATCCGCTTGACGTCGAGGCCGGCTACCTTGCCGGCGTCCTTGGTCGCCTGGCGCTGGTCGTCGTTGAAGTACGCGGGAACGGTGATCACCGCGCTGTCGACGCTGTCGCCGAGATAGGCCTCGGCGTCTGCCTTGAGCTTCTGGAGGATCATCGCGCTGATCTCCGGCGGGGCGTACTCCTTGCCGCCGGCCTTGACGCGCGCATCACCGTTCGGGCCCGAAACGACCTCGAACGGGACGATCTTCTCCTCCTCCTTGACCTCCGCCTCCTTGCGCCCCATGAAGCGCTTGATCGAGAAGACGGTGTTCTCCGGGTTGGTAACTGCCTGGCGCTTCGCGGGCGCACCCACGAGGCGCTCTCCACCCTCCGTGAACGCGACCACCGAGGGGGTCGTACGGGCACCCTCGGCGTTCTCGATCACGGTGGGCTCGCCGCCCTCGAGGACGGCCATACACGAGTTTGTCGTGCCAAGATCGATGCCGATCGTCTTGCCCATCCGTACGTTCTCCTTTGCCGCTTGCAATCGAAAGAAATCTGAGTGCGAGTATGGCAGATCATCGACGCGGCGCCAATGACGGGGCCCGCCGGGGCGCAGTCAGGCCTGCGGCGCGGGCACCCATCAGCCATTAGGCTTCCGCGGCCATGCCTCGCCGCCCGCTCGCGCCGCTCGTCCTGCTCGCGCTGCTTGCGGCGCTTGCGCTCGCGGCCTGCGGCGACGACGACTCCGACTCCGGCGGCGGGTCGGCGGACACGAGCCGGCAGGAGAGCGATCCTGCACCTGAGACGGGCACCGAGACGGAGGCCCCGACGGACCTCACGGACACGAGCGTCAAGCCGGTGATCGACAAGCCCTCCGGGACGCCGCCGCGGCGGATCGTCAAGGAGGACATCGTCAAGGGCAAGGGTCCGGGCGCGAAGCCGGGCGACACCGTGATCGTCAACTACGTGGGCGTCAGCTTCTCGACAGGCGAGGAGTTCGACGCGTCCTGGGATTCGGGCCAGCCGTTCCCCGTCCAGCTGGGCGCCGGCGGTGTCATCGAGGGCTGGGAGAAGGGACTCGTCGGCATCAAGAAGGGTGGCCGGCGCGAGCTGATCATCCCGCCCGAGCAGGCCTACGGCGCGCAGGGAGCGCCGCCGTCGATCGGGCCGAACGAGACGCTCGTCTTCGTGATCGACGCGCTCGAGATCCTCTAGGAGTAGCCTCACCTGCATGAGTCGCAGCACCGGCCCGGCTGCAGACGAGATGGCCCAGGCGCAGGATCTGCCGCAGCTCGATGCGAGCTCGCTGGTCGACGGCGAGCGCCTCGAGGCGGAGGTCAAGGCCATGTACCGGCACGTCGCGCGCGAGGAGAGCGCCGACCTGCACTTCGAGCTGGGCAGAGAGCTCGCCGAGGAGCTCGGCTACCCGCCCGAGCTGCTCGATGCGATCCCTGCCGAGGCGGTCGGCTCGTTCGCGGGCGTCGGCTATCACCTCGACCTCGCCACCCTGCGGCCGGGCGAGACGGTGCTCGACCTCGGCTCGGGCTCGGGCACGGATGTCTTCTGCGCGGCCGTGCAGGTCGGCGAGTCGGGCCGCGTCGTCGGCGTCGACATCACCGACGAGCAGCTCGCCAAGGCTGCGCGCCTGCGTGAGCGCGACGGCTTCAGCCAGGTCGAGCTCGTCGAGTCGCACATCGAGGAGCTGCCGTTCGAGGACGCGAGCTTCGACGTCGTCATCTCGAACGGCGTGATCAACCTGTCGGTGCTGAAGGGACGCGTCTTCGCCGAGGCCGCGCGCGTGCTCCGTCCCGGCGGCCGCTTCGCTATCACCGACATCGTCAGCGGACGCGCACTCAAGGAGCGCACGCGTCGCAACGTGGAGCTGTGGGCCGCCTGCATCGCGGGAGCGATCCCGCGCACGAAGTACCTCGAGGCGCTCGCGGCGGAAGGCCTCGAGACGAAGGAGGTGCGGAAGAACGACTACCGCTTCACCTCCGATCGCGCGCTCGACGCCTGCAGCACCTACGAGGTCGAGAGCATCTCGCTGCTCGCCGTCAAGAGCGCCTAGTCGGCGAAGCTGAACGCGTACGCGACGAACGCGGCGTACAGAACCGCGATGCCCGCGTAGTCCCAGCGCGTGCGCAGGTCCGGCGGCCGCGCGAGCAGCGCGAGCGCGAGCAGCACGAACGGGTCGAAGTACTTCTGATAGACGAGCCGCACGGGCAGCGCGGCCAGCAGGAAGCAGACGAGGTAGACCGCCGGCAGCGACCAGATGCCCGCGCGCCCGACGAGCAGGTACAGAACGACGGAGCCGAGCGGCACGAGCAGCCAGAAGAGAAGCGACGAGCCGAACAGCTCCGGCAGACGGTCGGAGAGCTGCCAGAGGTAGCCCGCGTCGCCCGCCTGCTGCGGTGTGATCGGCTTGTAGAGAAGCGGCGAGATCACGAGCAGGAGCACGCCGGCGCCGACGGCCAAGGAGATCCCCCGACGCACGGCGTCCGCCCGCCCGCTGAGGCCGACATAGGTGCGGGCGAACAGCGACGAGCGCAGGCTCCGCAGCCGGCGCAGGAGGCCCGGGCCGAAGACGAGCGCGCCGTAGGCCCCGGCGAGCGCGACCGTGAAGCCGACTGTGCGCAGCGTGAGCGCCTCGCGCGCGAGGCCCTGGCGGTCCTCGCATAGGCCGCACGAGGCCGGGTCGGCGCTGGGCGGGACGAGCCCGTTCCACTCGAGCGCAAGGAGGCCGAGCGGCACCAGCGAGAGGGCGAGCATCGCGCCGCCCGCGAGCAGCCGGCCGGGCGCACGCAGGTCGGCGCGCAGCAGGAAGACAGCCGCGACCGGCACGAGCCAGACGAAGGCCTGGCGGGTCAGCAGCGCCGCCGCGATCGCCGCGCAGGCGAGCGCGAGGGCGCCCAGGTCGCGCGTGTGCGAGTACGCATGGATGCGCTCGAGGGCGACGAGCGCGAACAGGAGGGCGAGGTTGTCCGTGAGCAGCGTGAAGGACACGCCGAGCACGTATGGCGACAGCACGAACAGCAGCGTCAGCGCGAACGCCTGCCAGCTCTCGAGCGGTGTGGCGCGGCGCAGCAGGCGCAGCAGCGCGAGCGCCATCCCGTACGAGAAGACGACGTTCAGCAGGCGCAGCTTCCAGAGCTCGAAGCCGACCAGCTCGCCCCACCAGGCGGTCAGCACGTGGTAGAGCGGCGTCTGCGCGGACGGGTAGTCGGAGAAGTCGAGCCGCTCGGAGAGCTGCAGGATCGTGGGCAGCTGGTAGACGCGGGCGTCCGTGCCGTGGAAGGTCTCGATCTCGACGGTCAGCCCCTGCAGCACGGCGATCCCGATCAGGAACGGCAGCGCGAGCAGGCCGCGCTGGAGCCAGTCGCGCCGCCTGGCGTCGGTCATCCGCGCGCGAGCCGGCGCCGACCCTCGGGACACGTGCGCCGCAGCGGGCAGTCCGGGCAGTCGGGCGAACGCGCGCTGCAGGTCCGGCGGCCGTGGCGAATCAGCAGCACGTGCGTCTCGTAGGCCTCCTGGCCGTCGTCGCTCACCAGCCGCAGCATCTCGTCGTGCGCCTCGTCGAAGCTCGCCTTCTCGCGCCAGAGCCCGAGCCGCGAGCCGACCCGGTAGACGTGCGTGTCGACGGGAACATCCGGCCGGCCGAAGGCGAACAGGAGCACGCAGGCCGCCGTCTTGCGCCCCACGCCGGGCAGGTCGGTGAGGTAATCGCGGGCCTCGCCGAGCGGTGCCTCGGCGAGCCAGCTGAGATCGTCGTCGCCGATCGCCTCGAGGATCTGCTTGATGCGCACGGCCTTGGTCGGAGCGAGGCCGCCGGGCCGGATCGCGTCCTCGATCTCGGCCACCGGCGCGTCGCGCACGGAGTCCCAGGACGGGAAGCGCTCGCGCAGGCGGTCATAGGCGACGTCGCGGTTGCGGTCGTTCGTGTTCTGCGAGAGCACGGTCAGGATCAGCTCGTCGATCGGCTTGTGATGTGGACGCAGCAGCGGTCGGCCGTACTCCCTGCGGAGCTTGTCGAGGATCCTGCGGAGCCTGCGCCGGTCGGCCATCGAGGGCGTGATGCTATGAACCCGCGCCCATGGAGATCAGCGACGAGCAGGCCGAGGTCGCCGGCCTCGGCATCCACTGGCTGCGCGCCGGCGACGCGCCGGTCCTCTATGTGCACGGTGCACCGACCGGCTCGTTCGACTGGATTCCGTTCCTCGAGCGCATCGGCGGGGTGGCCCCGGACCTGCCCGGCTTCGGCCGCTCGGCGAAGCCGGGCGACTTCGAGTACTCGATCGCCGGGTACGACCGCTTCCTCGAGGCGTTCACCGCGCACACGGGGCTGGAGCGCTTCTCGCTCGTCGTTCACGACTTCGGCGGCGTCGGCCTTGCCTTCGCCCAGCGCTTCCCGGAGCGGATCGAGAAGCTCGTGCTGTTCACCTGCCTGCCGCTGCTTCCCGGCTACCGCTGGCACCGCATCGCGCGCGGCTGGCGCACCCCCGTCATCGGCGAGCTGATGATGGGCTTCACGACTCGCTGGGGTCTGCGGCGCGAGCTGCCGCGCGACCTTGCCGACCGCGCCTGGGAGCACTTCGACCAGGGGACACAGCGCGCGATCCTCAGGCTCTACCGGTCCGCCCCGCCGGAGCTGCTCGAGCGCTCCGGGGCGCGACTCGGCGAGCTCCGCTGTCCAGCGCTCATCCTCTGGCCCACCGCCGACCCCTACATCGGCGCGGAGTTCGGCCAGCGCTACAAGGACGCGCTCGGCGGCGATGCCGAGCTCGAGCTCGTCAGCGCCGGCCACTGGACCTGGCACGAGCGGCCGGAGCTGGTCGAGCGAACGGCCTCGTTTCTCGGCTTCCACTAGCCTCACCAACGCCGTGCTGCGCGCCGTGATCTCCGCCGTCACAGCGCCACCCAGAGCCCCGGCAACGGAGCCCGCGGAGGCGCCCGACCGCCGCTTCCGACGGGGTATGTCCGTGCAGCTCTGGTATAGGCGGATCGACTGGTGGCAGGTTGCTCCGGTCCTGGTCGCGCTGCTGTTCGCGGTCGCGTACCTGATCTGGCAGCCGCGCACGGTCGATCTCGCGGCGCACACCTTCCGCGCCGAGCTGTTCGGCGAGGAGGGCTTCACGATCTGGAACGGCCAGTGGTACGGCGGCCACCACACGCCCGCCTACTCGATCATCTCGCCGCCGCTCGCCTGGCTGCTCAGTCCTCCGGTCGCACTCGCGTGCGGGGCGGTGGCCTGCGCCGCGCTGTTCCCGCCGCTGGCGCGCGGCCACTTCGGCGCGGAGCGCGCCCGCTGGGGCTCCATCTGGTTCGGCGCCGCCACCGCCACGCTGCTGTTCACGAGCCGCCTGCCGTTCGCGATCGGCGTTGCCTTCGGTCTCGCGGCGCTGCTGGCGCTGCAGCGCCACCGCTACGGGCTCGCGATCGTGCTCGCCGTCCTCTGCCCGCTCGGCAGCCCGGTGGCGGGCCTGTTCCTCGCCATGGCGGGAATCGCCTACGCCATCGCCGAGCGCCGCAACCGCGTCAACCGGCTCGAGGGCCTGGCGATCGCGGCAGCGGCGCTCATCCCGCCCCTCTTCCTGTCCTGGGCCTTCCCCGAGGGCGGCTGGGCGCCGTTCCCCACTTCGGCCTACGTCCCGATCCCGCTGTTCGCGCTCGCCGTCCTGATCGTGCTCCCGCGCGAGGAGGCGGCTCTCCGCTGGGGCGCGGTGCTGTACGGCCTGGGCGCCACGGCCGCACTCGCGGTCGAGACGCCGATGGGCGGCAACGCCGTGCGCCTGGGCGCGCTGTTCGGCGGGCCCATCCTCCTGTGCGCCCTCTGGGGCCGGCGTTTCCGGCACGGTCTGATCGTCTGGCCGCTGATCGCGGTGGGCTTCGCGCTGCTCGCCTTCTGGCAGTGGTCGCCCGCCGTGCGCGACGTCATCAAGTACATCGAGGACCCGGCCGCGAAGTCGGACTACTTCGAGCCGCTGCGCCAGTTCCTCTTCACGCTTCCCGACCAGCGCCGCATCGAGATCCCGTTCACGCGCAGCCACTGGGAGGGCGCCGAGGTGGCGATGGAGCAGCCGCTTGCGCGCGGCTGGCTGCGTCAGCTCGACACCGGTCTCCATCCGATCTTCTACCGCGAGGGCATCAACCGGCTGACGTACGCGAGCTGGCTCGCGGACAACGCGGTCCGCTACGTGGCGCTGCCGAGCGCGAAGCCGGACAAGAGCTCGTACGGCGAGCGCGCGCTGATCGAGAAGGGGCTGCCCTACCTGCGCCTCCGATGGAAGTCGGCGGACTGGCGCGTCTACGAGGTGCTGCTGCCCACGCCGCTCGTGATCCCGCAGAAGGACGCCAACGTGGTGCTCGAGCAGATGCAGTCGGACGAGCTGCTGCTCGACGTCAAGCGGCCCGGCGAGGCGATCGTCAAGGTCCGCTGGACGCCGTACTGGTTCGCCTCGAACGCCTGCGTGGAGCCCTACGGCGACTGGACCAAGGTGATCGCCGAGCGGACTGGCTTCGTCCGCCTGTCGACCCGCTTCGCCCCTGAGCGCCTGTTCCAGCGCGGTCGCAGATGTGACGACTCTGTGACCGGCTAGGCTCTGTCGTTGTGCCGCGTACCCATCCGCTGTACAAGCAGCTGTTCCGCGTTTGGAGGCAGACAGGGCGCTGGCTGCCCGGCGGCTGGCTCGACGCGATCCGCCAGCTCGCCCTCTTCGCCGGGGCCTACTACCTCTACCGAATAGTCCGCGGCTTCATCGACGGCCAGGCCGGCCTCGCCTTCGAGAACGCGCGCGCCCTCGTTGACATCGAGCGCTCGCTCGGACTCTTCTTCGAGCCGAGCCTTCAGGCGTGGGCGAAGGGTCAGGAGTGGATCCTCCTGTTCGCCAACTGGATGTACGTGAACTCGCACTTCGTCGTAACCACGACCTTCCTGATCTGGCTCTACCTCGCGCGCAACCACGCCTACTACTTCGTGCGCAACATGTTCCTCGTGGCGATGGCTCTCGCCCTCGTGGGCTACACCGTCTTCCCCACGGCACCGCCGCGCTTCCTGCCCGAGTGGGGCTTCACGGACACCGTCGCGAACTTCGTCGGCGAGGCGGCCGAGAACAGCGCCAACGTGCTCTACAACCCGTTCGCCGCCGTGCCCAGCATGCACGTGGCGTTCGCCCTGATGATCGGCATCCCCGCTTTCATGCTGGTCAGGAACCGCGTGCTGAAGGCGCTCTGGCTGATCTACCCGCTCGTCGTGACGTTCGTGGTGATGGTCACCGCGAACCACTACTGGCTGGACGCTGCGCTCGGCGCGCTCGTCGCCGCGGTGTCCGCCTACACGGCCTCGGCGGGCTTCGCGCGGCTGCGGCCTGAGGCCTGGAGCTGGCGCAACGGCGCCGCCAAGGCGCCGGCGTGAGCGATCCGGTTCGCGAGCGCCGCTCGACCCGCCGAGCGAACGGCGGCGGACCGCTCAGCGCCACCGAGATCCGCGAGCTCGCCCGCGACCGCCTGATCGAGTCGCGGCTCACGCCGAACGCGATCTCGATCACCGGGCTGATCGGCAACATCGTCGCGGCCGTCCTGATCTTCGAGAACCATTTCGTGCTGGCGGGCGTCGCCTTCATCCTCGGCTCCGTCTGCGACATGTTCGACGGCCGCTACTCGCGCATGTCCGGCAAGGGCAGCCCGTTCGGCGCCTTCCTCGACTCGACGCTTGACCGCGTGTCCGAGGGCATCGTGCTCGCGGCCGTGGCGGCCTACTTCGCCCAGCAGCAGGACGACTGGGCCACGCTCGCGACCGTGCTGGCGGTGGTCGGCTCGTTCTCGGTCAGCTACACCCGGGCCCGCGCCGAGGCGCTCGGGGTCGAATGCAAGGTCGGAATCGCCTCGCGCCCGGTGCGCGTCGTGATCCTCTCGATCGGCCTCGTGTTCGCTGCGGACGAGCTCGTGCCGGGCCTCGACCTGCTGGAGCCCGCGATATACGCGATGGCGGCGCTCACCATTTTCACTACCTTCCAGCGGGTATTTCACGTCCGCACGCAGCTCCGGCGGGTGGCGGACGGAGCTGACGCGGTGTAACCCGCGCGGGCTCGCCGGGTTCCTCTCCCGGTGGTCCATGCGCGCGAGCCCGTGCCACCCGTGAGACCCATTTCAGGAGGACTTCCCCCCAATGACTGACATCTCTTCAAACGGCGCTTCGCGCTACCAGAGCGACAAGGTGCGCGTGGCCATCATCGGCGTGGGCAACTGCGCCTCGTCCTTCGTGCAGGGCGTCGAGTACTACAAGGACGCCGACCCGAACGAGCGAGTTCCCGGCCTGATGCACGTCGACCTCGGTGGCTACCACGTGCGTGACATCGAGTTCACCGCGGCCTTCGACATCGACGCCGAGAAGGTCGGCAAGGACCTGTCAGAGGCGATCTGGTCGGGCCAGAACAACACCATCAAGTTCGCCGACGTGCCGGACCTGGGCGTGAAGGTCCACCGCGGCATGACGCACGACGGTCTCGGCAAGTACCTGAAGGAGCGCATCACCAAGGCGCCCGGCGAGACCGACGACATCGTCGGCATCCTCAAGGAGACCAAGACCGACGTGGTCGTCTCGTACCTGCCGGTCGGCTCCGAGCAGGCGACCAAGTGGTACGTCGAGCAGATCCTCGAAGCCGGCTGTGGCTTCGTGAACTGCATCCCGGTCTTCATCGCGGGCGAGCACTACTGGGCCACCCGTTTCGAGAAGGCGGGCCTGCCGATCGTCGGCGACGACATCAAGTCGCAGGTCGGCGCCACGATCACCCACCGCGCGCTGGCGCGGCTCTTCCATGACCGCGGCGTCCAGCTCAAGCGAACCTCGCAGCTGAACGTCGGCGGCAACATGGACTTCTTCAACATGCTCGAGCGCGAGCGGCTCGAGTCGAAGAAGATCTCGAAGACCCAGGCGGTCACGTCGATCATGGGCCACGAGCTGCCCGCGGACGACGTGCACGTCGGGCCCTCGGACTACGTGCCGTGGCTGACCGACCGCAAGTGGGCGCACATCCGGCTCGAGGGCGAGGCCTTCGGCGACGTGCCGCTGATCGCCGAGCTGAAGCTCGAGGTCTGGGACTCGCCGAACTCGGCCGGCATCGTCACCGACGCCGTGCGCTGCTGCAAGCTCGCCATGAACCACGGCCTCGGCGGCCCGATCGCGGGGGCGTCCGCCTACCTGATGAAGTCGCCGCCGGAGCAGCACCCGGACGACGTGGCCCGCGAGATGGTCGAGGACTTCATCAAGACCTACGGCGGCGCCCCGAAGCTGCCCGGCAAGCCGAAGGTCAAGGGCAAGCAGAAGCAGAAGGCCTAGCGCCTTCCTACGAACTCAGCGATCGCGGGCCGCGCAACTTCCGCGGCCCGCGCTCGTTTACAAGTTCATGATCGATTGGACTCGACGCGCTTTCGCATGCGCGCTTACGCTGACCCTCGCCCTCGTTCCCGCGGGCCTTGCCCAAGCGGCCAAGCCGAAGAAGCAGCCGGCCGACCTCAAGGTCATGACGCGGAACATCTACCTGGGCGGCAACATCTTCGGGCCGATCGGGGCCCCCGACCTCGCCGACTTCGAGCGGCGTGCCGGTGAGCTCTGGGCCGAGGTCCAGAGCACCGACTTCCCGGTCCGTTCCAAGCTGCTCGCTCGCGAGATCAAGCAGACCAAGCCGGACCTGATCGGGATGCAGGAGGTCGCCATCTGGCGGCGCGGTCCCGACGGGCTGAAGGACGGCGCGACCACACCCGCGACCCAGGTCGTCTACGACTTCCTCGCGACGCTGCGGCGCGACCTGAAGCGGCTCGGGCTCAAGTACAGCGTCGCCTCGAAGCAGCAGGAGACCAACATCGAAGCGCCCATCGACGCCGGCTATGACGTGCGCCTGACGATGTTCGACGTGATCCTCGTGAAGAAGCGCGCCGACCTGAAGGTGAAGAAGCGCTTCGGCAAGAACTACGCCGACAGGATCCCCGTGCCGACGCCGGGCGGGACGCTCACGAGCACGCGCGGCTGGACGGCGATCGACCTGACCTTCAAGGGCAAGAAGCTGCGCTTCGTAAACACCCACCTGGAGGCGTTCCTCGACTCGACCCGCGAGGCCCAGGCGCGCGAGTTCGTCGGCGCGGGCGGACCGCTGCGCACGAAGCGCCAGGTGATCGTGACCGGTGACATGAACTCCGACCCCGAGGGCCGCGAGTCCCCGGCGGCCGCGTTCGACATCCTCGCCGGCGGCGGTCTCGTGGACACGTGGGCGAGCCGCCTCGGCCCGGGCTTCACCTGCTGCCTCGAGCAGTCGAATGCCCGCGACACGAACACGAACGGCTTCGACCATCGGATCGACCTGATCCTCGCGAAGCCGAAGCTGCGCACCCTGCGCGGCACGGTCGTGGGAGCCCAGCTCTCCGACCGGGCGCCGAACGGCCTGTGGCCGTCGGACCACGCCGGCGCGGTCACCACGCTGCGGCTGCGCTGACCCTGGTCAGGACGCCGGGGCGGCTAGACCGCCTCGGCGTCCAGGCCGCGCGTGAAGTAGGGCACTTGGTAGTGGCCGACCGCGTCGAACCAGCGCTTCGCGTGCAGGCCGCGGCGGAGGTCGCAGTCGGCGACGAGCATGCCCTCCTCGCCGTACAGCGGGCCTGCGATCACCTCGCCCCACTCGGGGTCGACGATCACGGCGCCGCCGTCGCCGAAGCTCTCCCGGTCGGGAAGCTCCAGCGGGAAGTCGCCCGGGAAGGCGGAGCGCGGGATGTACTGCGGTGCCGACACCACGAACGCTCCTGACTCGATCGCGATGTGGCGCATGCTCGCCTGCCAGCCATCCGAATCGTCGGCCGTGGGGGCGAGCCAGATCTGCGGCCCGCCCTGGTAGACGGCCCAGCGCGCCAGGGGCATGCGGTTCTCCCAGCAGATGAGCCCGCCGATCCGGCCGACCGGGGTCTCCGTCACGGCCAGGTCGTCGCCGGGGCCGATGCCGTGGAACAGGCGCTCCTGATGGGTCGGCATCAGCTTGCGGTGCTTCCACAGGAGCCCGTCCGGACCGATCAGGAGCAGCGCGTTGTAGAGCGTCCCGGGCCGCTCCGGCTCGCGCTCGTTGACACCGATCGCGCAATGCAGATCGTGCTCGCGGCAAGCCTGCGCCAGGCGCTCGACCACCGGCCCCGGGACCTCGACCGAGCTCTCCCACATGCGCTCCCAGAGCTCGTCGCTGCCGCCGAAGGTCGCCGCCTGGTGCGCCCACGCGTTCGAGGGATAGAGAGAGATGAAGGTTTCCGGCAGCACCGCCAGCCGGGCGCCGGCGGCGGCCGCGTCGCCGAGGAGGCCGATCGTCTTGTCGACGGTGGCGTCGGCGTCGAGGATCACCGGGGTGGCCTGGATGGCGGCCACCCGGACAGTCGGGAACTCCGTCATCGCATCCGCGATCGTATCGGCGGAGCACCCGGCTCGGCCGGGTGCGCAGCTTCTCCATCCTCCGGCGGAGCACCCGGCTCGGCCGGGTGCGCAGCTTCTCCATATCCTCCCGTCGCGTGCCGTTCACGATCGCACAGGTCACCCCGTGGCCATGGGAGAAGCATCACGAGGTCAACCGCTTCGTCGAGAACCTCTCGAACGAGTTGTGCGCGCGCGGCCACCGCGTCGTCGTGATCGCCCCGTCCGACTCACGCGAGCTCGTCCACGAGGGCAGGGAGAAGGTCGATGCGCTGCGCGACGACCCCGACGCGCTCTTCGCCGATCCGGGCTGTGCCTCGGTCGTCGCCGTGGGCCAGTCGCTGCCGTTCAAGCGCGGCGGCTCCGTGTCGCTGCCGATCGACGTCTCGCGCACGCTCGAGGACCTGCTCGACCGCGCCGAGCTCGACTTCGTGCACGTGCACGAGCCGTTCGCGCCGAGCGCGTCGTCCGCCGCGCTGCGCCACTCGCAAGCGCTCAACGTCGGCACCTTCCACTCGACCACCGAGCGCTTCGTCTCGACGCAGGTCGCGCGCAAGGTCGTCGAGCTGCTCTTCGGCCGCCTCGACGGGCGCACCGCGAGCTACATCGCCACCCGCGATCTGATCGAGCGCTACTTCCCCGGCAGCTACGAGGTCATCCACCCGGGCGCCGACCTGCTCCAGCGTCCCGAGCCGTCGGGCGAGCCACCTCGCATCGTGTTCTCGGGTGAGGAGGAGCGCGGCGCGCTGCGCCTCTTTCTGCGCGCTCTGCGGCGCCTCCCCGTCGAGCCCGACTGGCAGGCGACGATCTGGCTGCGCGATCCCGCCTCGGGCCCGGCGGTGACGCTGCCGCGCCGGATCCGTGACCGGGTGAGCGATGGCAGGGCCCGCCGACGGCTCCGAGGCCCAGCACCTGTCGCGCGCGACGATCGCCGTCGCCGCCTCGAGCGGCGCGGCGCCGGCACCGCAGCTCGTCCTGCGGGCGCTGGCGGGCGGGGCAGTGCCCGTGGTGTCGCGGCTGCCCCAGTACGAGGAGCTCGTGCGCGATGGCGAGCTCGGCCCGCTGTTCGAGCCGCGTGACGCGCTCACGCTGGCCGCCCAGCTCGAGCGGCTGCTCGTCCAGCCTGAGCTCGTGAGCGAGTACGCGACGCGGATCCAGCGCGTGCACCCGGAGCTCGAGTGGTCGCGCGTGGCCGACGACTACGAGGCCGTCTACGAGCGCGTCGCAGCGCGTCGCCACTCCACGGACGGGCAGCCCGCGATCCGCAAGCGGCTCGAGAGCCGCGACTTCATCCACGTCGACCTGCACATGCACACGGACCACTCGCCCGACTGCGCGACGCCCGTCGACACGCTGCTCGACACCGCCAAGAAGGTCGGGCTCGGCGCGATCGCGATCACCGACCACAACGAGGTCTCGGGCGCGCTGGAGGCGCGCGAGCGCGCGGACGGGATCAAGGTGATCGTCGCGGAGGAGGTCAAGACCGCCGACCAGGGCGAGGTGATCGGGCTCTTCATCGAGGAGAAGATCCCGCGCGGCATGACGCTGCAGGAGACGATCGCCGAGATCCGCAGGCAGGGCGGGCTCGTCTACGTGCCGCATCCGTTCGACCGCATGCACTCCGTGCCCGACTACGAGCACCTGCTCGACGTGGTCGAGGACATCGACGCGATGGAGGTCTTCAACCCGCGCGTTGCCTTCTCGGCCTTCAACGAGGAGGCGGCCCGCTTCGCCGCCAAGTACCGGATCGTCGCGGGCGCCGGGTCGGACAGCCACGTGGCTCAGGGGCTCGGCTCGGTGAAGATCCGGATGCGCGACTTCGACGGGCCGGAGGAGTTCCTCGCATCGCTGCGCGACGCCGACATCGTGCGCAAGAAGCAGTCGCTCCTGTACGTCCAGGCGCTCAAGTTCATCCAGACGCGCGGCAAGAAGTGATGCGCCGGAGAGGAGCACCCGTGGATCCGTCAAATCCATCGGATCAGATGCCCGCTACCGACGACGAGATCCGCGAGAAGTACCTCGAGCGGGCGATCAGGGAGCTGAACGGCCTTACCCGCGAGATCCAGGACTGCGAGCACTGCCCGCGCGGCAACCTCATGCCTGTGCTCGGGTCGGGCCACCCGCAGGCCGACATCGTGCTGCTCAAGTACGTGCCGATGCCCTCGGAGATCGAGGAGGGCGTCGCCTTCTACGGCCGCGCCGGCTCCGCGCTCATGAAGAGCTTCAAGCGACTCGGCATCGACCCGCTCGCGGTCTACGGAACGGTGTTCGTCAAGTGCCCGGTGCATGACACCGACGACTCCGCGCCGGAGTGTCGCGCGCGCGTCCTCGACGAGCTGGCGATCGTCCAGCCGCGCATCGTCGTGGTGATGGGCGAGGACGCCGTCGAGGAGCTCAACATGCTGCACGTGCCGCTCGCGCGTCCGCTCGACTGGACGCCCGGCGAGATTCAGCGGCTCACGCCCACCTGCGACGCGCTGGCCGTGCCGGACATCGACCGCTCGCTTGACGACGAGGTTGCGAAGCGCGAGTTCTGGGGCGCGTTCCGCTCGCTCGGCGAGTGGTACGACGACCTGCCTCCGTACTGATCCGCGCGGGGCTCACCCCTCCCAGATGATCGATTGAAGAGTTGTGGGGGCCATTGGCCCAGCAAGTCTTCAATGGGGGTGGATCAAGCACGCGCGAGTGCGCCCAGGGGTGGACGCACCGGCACTTCTGAGCTATAATTTCGATCGTAAGCGAACGATCGAAAGGTACGTTAGCAGCGTTGAGTACCACCACACGTAACGTGACCCGCAGGGCCGCCAATGCCGCCCCTGAGGGCACAGAGACAAAGCGCCAGCGCAAGCGCCGCGAGGTGCACGCCACCGAGGCCAAGGTGGCCGACATCAGCGCGGACGCGCTGGGGCAGTTCTTCAAGCAGGCATCGAAGTACAAGCTGCTCACCGCCGAGGAAGAGGTCGAGCTCGCCAAGCGGATCGAGCGCGGCGACCTCGAGGCCAAGGAGCGCATGATCAACGCGAACCTGCGGCTCGTGGTCGCGCAGGCACGTCGCTTCCAGGGCCAGGGCCTGCCGATGGGCGACCTCGTCCAGGAGGGCATGCTGGGCCTGATTCGCGCAGTCGAGAAGTTCGACTGGCGCAAGGGCTTCAAGTTCTCGACCTACGCGGTCCTCTGGATCAAGCAGTCGATCGGGCGCGGTCTCGCGAACTCCGGCAGCACGATCAGGATCCCGGTGCACATCGGGCAGCGTGAGCGCAAGGTGAAGAAGCACGAGCGCGAGCTGGCCGTGCAGCTCGGGCGCCAGCCGACAGTCGACGAGCTCGTCGAGTCCACCGGGCTGCCGGAGGACCAGGTGCGCGAGTCGCTCGAGCTGACGAAGCACCTCGCGAGCCTCGACCAGGGCGTTGGCGAGGACGGCGAAACCGCACTCGGCGATCTGCTGCCGAGCGAGCGCCCTGAGCCGGAGGAGGAGGTCGTGACCGCCCTGGGCGACAGGCGAGTCCGCGAGGTCGTCGGCCGCCTTCCCGAGGACGAGCGCGACGTGATCACGCTGCGCTTCGGGCTGCTCGGCGACGAGCCGGCCTCCACGCGCGAGGCAGGGACGCGTCTCGGGCTGACGGCCAGGGACGCCAAGCGGCTCGAGGAGCAGGCGCTTCGCCGGCTGGCCGAGAGCGGCGACCTGCAGGAGCTCCGCCAGGCCGCATAAGGCGGCCGGCGGGGCCCGCCCTGCCGCGATAGGCTCAGGCGCATGACCAGCAAGGCGCGTGTCCTTGTGGTCGCGAACCGCACGGCCGAGTCCCCCGAGCTCCTCGAGGCGCTCCGCGCCCGGACGGTACAGGGCCCCTGTGAGTTCACGCTCCTCGTCCCCTCGACTCCGCACGGTCTCGCCTGGGCCGCGGACATGCACGCCGGTGGCGAGGAGGCCGAGGAGCATCGCCACGGGTTCGTGGAGGAGCTGCGCCGGGAAGGGTTGGACATGGCCGGCGCGCGGGTCGGTGATCCCGATGCTCTCGCGGCCATACAGGACGAATGCAATTTCAACGAGTACGACGAGGTGATCGTCTCGACGCTGCCGCTGCACGTGTCGAAATGGCTGAAGCTCGACCTTCCCAGCAAGGCGAAGGCCGCAACGGGGCTGCCGGTCACGCACGTCGTCGGGAGCGAGGCCTGATGGAGCTCGAGGAGCGCGAGGGAGTCGACCCGGTCATCGAGCGGCGCTGCGCCGAGTGCGGCACCAAGCTGACCGAGCAGGAGATCAAGGCCGCCATCGAGACGAACGGCCCCTTCCTGTGCACGGTGCACGCCAACGAGGAGGTCGCGGTCGAGGAGGACGCAGCGGGCTAGGTGACCGCCTAGCCGTCGACGTATCGCTGCAGGGTCGGCGCGATCAGCGCCACCACCTGCTCGGGCTCGGCCGACGCGAGCGGCTCGACGCGCAGCACGTAACGCACCATCGCGAGGCCGAGCATCTGCGAGCCGACCGCCGACGCGCGGAGCTTCGCGTCCGGGCCTTCGAGGGCGGCGGCGATCCGCGGGACGATCTGGCGCTCGACGAACTCGCGCAGCAGCTCGGGCCGACTGGCGGCCGAGCGCAGCACCCTGATGATCGGCTCGCCGCTCGCCGGGTTGTCCCAGACCTGCAGGAAGCGAGTGGCGAGCCGCTCGCCGAGGTCGGCGGTGCCCTCGGCCAGCACGGCATCGATTGCCGCCGCCGGGTTCACGGGCAGGCGCAGTGACTCCACGAAGAGGCCGCTCTTCGAGCCGAAGTAGTACGAGACGAGCGCCGGGTCCACGCCGGCGTCGCGGGCGATCGCCCGCATCGTCGCCCCCTCGTAGCCGTGCTCGGCGAAATGCCCGCGCGCGGCAGCGAGGATCGCCTCGCGGGCCTGCACTCCGTCCTGGCGCGGTCCGCGCTTCCTCTCCGCTGTTGGTTTCATCAGATGTTGAAATCTAGCGCAAGCTGTGCAAGAGTGTTTCAGCAGTTGATGAAACTACTCGCGTCAGGAGCCTGAGATGTCAGCTGACCGCCGCAAGATCCTCGTGATGATGTGCTTCGCGCTCGCGACCGTGGTGAGCGCGGTCTCCTCCCTCAACGTCGCCCTCCCCGACCTCGCTCGGGACACGGGCGCGACTCCAACGGAGCTTCAATGGATCGTCGACGCGTACGCGCTCGTCTTCGCCGGGCTGCTGCTCCCCGCCGGTGCTCTGGGCGACCGGCTCGGGCGGCGGCGGGTGCTGCTGGCCGGCCTCGCGATCTTCGGCATCGGCGCGGCGATCGCGACGACGGTGAGCGACCCTTCGACCCTGATCGCGATCCGCGCCTTCATGGGCCTCGGCGCGGCGCTGATCATGCCGACCACGCTCTCGATCATCACCTCGAACTTCCCGGCCGGCGAGCGCGACCGCGCCGTCGGCGCCTGGGCGGGCGTCGCCGGCGGCAGCGCCCTGCTCGGGCTGCTTGTCTCGGGCGCGATCCTCGAGGTCGCAAGCTGGTCCTGGGTCTTCGGCCTGAGCGTCGTGCTCGCGCTGATCGCCTTCGCCGGCTCGATTCGCGTGGTGCCGGGGCATGACGTGCACGCGCCGAAGGCACTCGACCCGGTCGGCGGCGCGCTGTCGGCGGTCTCCCTGTCGGCGCTCGTGTGGGCCTTCATCGAGGGCCCGCAGCGCGGCTGGGGCGACTCGCTCGTGGTCGGTGGCTTCGCCGGCGCTGTGCTGCTCGGCGTCGCCTTCGTCATCTGGGAGCTGCGTCGCTCGGAGCCCATGCTCGACCCGCGCCTCTTCAAGGTGCGTGGCTTCACGAGCGGCTCGCTGTCGATCTTCGTGCAGTTCTTCGCGGCCTTCGGCCTGATCTTCGTCCTGCTGCAGTTCCTCCAGCTGGTGCTCGGCTACTCGCCGCTCGAGGCCGGCGCGGCGCTGGCGCCGATGGCGCTCGTGATGATCGTCGTCGCCCCGCGCGTGCCGCGTCTCGTCGAGCGCGTCGGCGTCCGGCCGGTCGGACCGACGGGACTGGCGCTGATGGCGCTTGGCCTCTTCGTCCTCTCCACCATGGATGCCGGCTCGTCCTACTGGCACCTGCTGGCCGGCGGCCTCGTGCTCGGCCTGGGCATGGCGCTCGCGACGACACCCGCGACGACGGCGATCGTGGAGTCGCTGCCCGACGAGAAGCAGGGCGTCGCCTCGGCGGTCAACGACGCGTCGCGCGAGGTCGGCGGGGCGCTCGGCATCGCGGTCCTCGGCAGCGTGCTCGCCGACCACGTCGGAGAGCTCGGCCCCGGCATGGACCCGGCGTCCTTCGTCGACGGGTTCAGCGCTGCACTCGTGGTCGGAGCGGCCGTCTTGATCGCCGGTGCTCTGATCGTCGCCCTGCGGGCGCCGCGCCGCGCGAGGGTGACCAGCCCCGCACCCGAGTCCCTGCTCGCCAAGTGACTGTTGCCGAGGGCTAGCCGCGCTCGAGCAGCGCCACGCACTCGATGTGCGGGGTCTGCGGGAACATGTCGACGGGCCGCACCGTCTTCAGCTCGTAGCCGGCGTCCGCCAGCTGGCGGGCGTTCGGCGCGAGCGTCGTCGGGTTGCAGGAGACGTAGACGATCCTGCGGGCCTCGGCCTCGAGCACGCGGCGCACGACCTTCTGCGAGAGGCCGGCGCGCGGCGGGTCGACCACGACGACGTCGGGCGAGCCGCTCTGCTCGAGCAGCGGCCGCATCGCGAGGCGCACGTCGCCGGCGAAGAAGTTCGTGTTGTCGATGCCGTTCAGCCGCGCGTTCTCGATGGCGTCGGCAACCGCCTCCTCGACGATCTCGACGCCCCATACCTCGCCGGCGTCGAGCGCCAGCACGAGGGCGATCGTGCCGATGCCGCAGAACAGGTCGAGGACCTTCTCGCGACCGCTCAACCCCGCCAGGTCGACGGCGTTTCCGTAGAGGCGCTCGGCCATCTCCGTGTTCGTCTGGAAGAAGGCGTCCGGGGAGATCCGGAAGCGCAGGCCGGACAGCTCCTCCTCGAGCACGGCCGAGCCCTTGACGATCTGCGTGTCGCCATCGCGGGTGGTCTCCGCGACGCCGGCGGCGCGCGTCCATAGGAACGAGTCGGCCGGCACCGCGGCCGCGAGCGCGTCGACGTCGAAGCTGCTCCCAGGGCTCGTGACGATGCGCGCCTGCAGCTGGCCGGTGCGACGCCCCTCGCGCGCGACGAGGTTGCGCAGCAGCCCCTGCTGGCCGCGGCGGTCCCACGCGCTCAGCCCCTGATCGCGGCACCACGCCTTGACGGCCTCGCGCAGCTCGCCGACCCGCTCGGAGGCGAGGATGTCGCGCTCGACGTCGTCGATCACGTCGAAGCGGCCGGGGCGATGGAAGCCGAGCACGAGCTCTCCGCTCTCCTCGTCCTCCCCGAAGGAGTACTCGAGCTTGTTGCGGTAGTTGAACTCCTCGACGGCCGGCACGATCGGCTCGACCGGCGGCGCCTCGAAGCGACCGATGCGAGCGAGCGCATCGGCCACCTGCAGCTGCTTCTCCTCGAGCTGGCGCTCGTACGGGAGCACCTGCCAGGGCGCACCCGGATGAGGAGCGCGCGGCTCGACGCGCTCGGGGCTCGCTTCTACGAGCTCGACCACGTCGGCATCGCCGAACGAGCGCTTCGAGCGCGTGATGCGAGCGCGCACGAGGTCGCCGGGAACGGCGCCGCGGACGAACACGACGTAGCCGTCGCTGCGGGCCACGCCGGCGCCGCCATGGGCGAGCCGGTCGATGCGCAGCTCCAGCTCGTCGCCCTTGCGGGGCCTGGATGTCGTTGCAGGGGCGCCTTCCACGACGCCCTATGGTCGCAGCCCTACTTCAGCTTCGACTCGATCGCGCTCAGCACGCCCTTGCGGTTGGCGTTGCGGCGCTCGTAGTCACGGACCTTGCGGAGCTGGGGGGCGCTGAGGTCGCCGAGGCGGGTCTTGATCTCGCCGACCTTGAGCTCGTCGTAGAGGCTGATCGGGAACTTCGACCCGACCCCGGCGGCGCGGCGGGCCTTGTCTGCCTGGGCGATGGCGGGGGACGCCGCATGGACGGCGCGGTCGCGCGCCTTGCCTGCGCGCTTCGTGACGTCACGGCGGCCCTTGTCCATCAGGCTCTCGAGATCCTTGAGGACGTCGTCCGTCTCCTTGCGCCCGCGCTTGACGAGATCGCCGGCAATTCCGCGCGCGTCCTTCGCGGAGAGCTTCCCGCTCTTCTGGAGCGCCTCCTCGATGCGGTCGCGGGTGAGCAGCACCATCCCGGTCGGCTTGATCAGGTTCTTGCGCAGGGCCTCGCGGAACTCGGCGACCGTCTTCGCCTCGACGCCCGCCGGCTTCGTCGCCGTGCGCGACGCGCTCTTCGCGGACTTCTGGGCCTTCTGCTGGCGGCCGCGGGCGGCACCGCCCTTCTTCGCCGCGGCGCTGCGCTTGCTGCTCGATGCCCGCCTCGATCCTCCGCTCGCCCTGCTCATCGCACACCTTTCCTCGGCCGTGGTCGCTGCGGGCGCACTATCTCACCTCGACAGGGCGAACGCGCCGCTGACCGGAGCGTGGTCCGACAGCCGGATCCGGAGGCCGTCGGCATCGGTCAGCTCGCGCCGCTCCGCGGCCAGCCGGCGCGGTCGCTCGCTCACATCGAGCCCGCGCACCAGCAGGTGGTCGATCGCATCCGGCGCGGTGGGCGCGGCGAGCTGCATCCGCTCGCGCAGCTCTTCGAAGGGCTCCGGGATCGCGTGCCGGGCGCAGGTTCAGGTCACCGCCGAAGACGAGCGGGTCCTCATCCGACCAGGCGACGGCGTGCTCGGCCGCGCGCACGACCTCGGCCGCGGCCCGCTCGGGGAGGCCGGCGGAGGCGTGCAGGTTCGCCACGCACACGCGGCCCTCGGGGAGCACGAGGCGCGTCCACTGCATGCGCCGCTGCTCGGGCCGGTGGGCCAATGCCAGGCTGCGCCGCGCGAGGATGCGCCCGGGGTCGCGCACGAGGATCTGATTCGAGCCGCCCTCGAACGACGCGAGCAGGTCCGGGTTCCAGTCGGCGAGCCGTCGCTGAAGCGGCGGGCACCAGTTGCGCGAGGTCCTCACGAGCGCGCCGTGCGAGCGCGTGCGTATGCCCAGCTCGCGAAACCAGCGCGGAGGCGCCTCCTGCAGGAGCGCGACGTCCCACTCGAGCTCGTCGAGCACGCTTGCGAACTCGTCGAGCAGCGAGCGGTTCACCTGCGCGTGGGTCGCGTTTCGCTCGGTCTTCTTCAACAGCCGGCTCCGCCACGTGAAGAGGGCCGGAGCCGGGGGGAAGTCACGACCGTGGTAGAGGTTCCAGCTGAGGACTCGCATGGCACGCCACTTCCTAACAGGTGAGGAGCTGAGCGCGGACGAGCAGCTGCGGCTGCTCGAGCGCGCGATCGAGCTCAAGGGCGATCGGCTCGGCTCACGCGCGCTCGCAGGCAGGAGCGTGGCGCTCGTCTTCGACAAGCCCTCGACGCGCACGCGCGTGTCGTTCGAGACCGGCGTGTTCGAGCTCGGCGGCCATCCGCTGATCCTGCGCGAGGGCGAGCTGCAGCTCGCCCGCGGCGAGTCGGCGCGCGACACCGCGCTCGTGCTCGAGCGGATGGTGCACGCGATCGGGATACGGACCGGGCCGCACGAGACGGTCGAGGAGCTGGCGCGCTGGTCGGGTGTGCCGGTGATCAACATGCTCACCCACGAGCATCACCCCTGCCAGGTGCTCGCCGACCTGATGACTTTGCTCGAGCGCTTCGGCACGCTCGAGGGCCTGAAGCTCGCCTACGTAGGAGACGGCAACAACATGACGCGCTCGCTGCTGCTCGGCGGCGCGATCGCGGGCGTCGAAGTGGCCGTGGCGACACCGCCGGAGCTCTCGCTCCCCGAGGCCCCGGGCATCGACCCCGCCGAAGCGGTCCGCGGGGCGCACGCGATCTACACCGACGTCTGGGTGAGCATGGGCGACGAGGAGGACGCGGAGCGGCGCCGCTCACTGCTCGCGCCCTATCGCATCGATGCCGAGCTCTTGGCGCAGGCACGTGACGACGCGATCGTCCTCCACTGTCTGCCGGCCCACCCGGGCGAGGAGATCGCAGCCGACGTGCTCTATGGCGAGCGCTCGGCCGTGTGGGACCAGGCAGAGAACCGCCTGCACGCGCAGAAGGCGCTGCTCGAATTGCTCTTGGCGCGTTAAGCCAGAGCGCCGCACACCCCTCCAGGGCTAGTGTTTCGCCCATGAAGAGGCTGCTCGTACTTCTCATCGCGTGCACAGTGCTCGCCCTGGTCGTTGCCGGCTGCGGCGACGATGACGACGACTCCGGCAACGGGGGAGGCGGCGGAGCCAATACCGAGCAGCCCGCGGACACAGGCGGCGGTGGCGACACGGGTGGCGGAGGCGGTGGCGGTGGCGCCGAGGTCTCCATGCAGAACATCCAGTTCGACCCCTCGGACGTGACGATCAAGGCCGGTGAGACGGTCACCTGGACGAACGACGAAGCCGTCGCGCACGACGTCGACAAGACGAGTGGCCCCGGCCCCCAGTTCAGCTCCGGCCCCGAGGGCGGGATGATGGAGGGCGACAAGTTCGAGCAGAGCTTCGACCAGGCGGGCACCTACGAGTACGTCTGCCGCGTGCACGCGCCCGGCATGGCCGGGACGATCGAAGTCACCGAATAACAGGGACCAGCCGGGGCTCGCCCCCGGGCTCCCGTCCCACCTGGCCGGCCCCTGCAGGGCGTCAGCGGCGCCGCAGCCCGAAGCCGCGCAGCAGGAGCAGCGCCGTCTCGCCCAGCCCGCCGCGGGCGGGCAGCAGCCCGAGCTGGGTGGCTGCGTCGTAGAGGTCGAAGAAGCCGCGCGCGCGGCGCACAGCGCCGTCGGACAGCTCGATGAAGTGGACGCCGTGGAGCGCCACGTAGCGGTCGCTCGCGGGCAGCATCTCGCCGAGGTCACCGCCCTGCGTGCCGAGCGCGCGCCAGGCGATGCACAGGTGCGTCCCGCGTGCGAGTGGCGGCGCAGTCGTCTCGATGCGCAGGTCGGGGAAGGCGGAGCGGAGCGCCAGCGCGTGGCGCTCGAGCGCGTCGACGCCGCGCAGCGGCTCGACCGCCACCGGATCCTCGTAGGAGACGTCGGGCGTGCAACACGCCTCGAAGCCGCTCCCCTGCCACGCGCCGCGCCAGCTATCGGCCAGGGCGTCGGCCGCGCTGCGTTCGAGCTCGGTGCTCACCGACCGCGGCCGTGCTCGGCGGGGTCGGCCACCGGTGTGAGCTCCGCGAGCCCCTCCTCGGGTGAGGAGGCCTGCGCGAACGTGCGCTGCGGGATCCGGCCGGCCACGCGCGCCTCGTAGCCCGCCTCGACGGCCTTGCGCATGGCCTGCGCCATCCGCACCGGGTCGGCCGCGCGCGAGATCGCGCTGGCGAGCAGCACGCCGTCGCAGCCCGACTCCATCGCGAGGGCGGCGTCCGAGGCCGTGCCGATGCCGGCGTCGAGAATCACCGGCACGCCGGCGGCCTCGACGATCAGGCGAAGGTTGTAGGCGTTGTTGATTCCCATGCCGCTGCCGATCGGCGAGCCGAGCGGCATGACGGCGGCGCAGCCGGCGTCCTCGAGCCGGCGCGCCAGGATCGGATCGTCGTTCGTGTAGGGCAGGACGGTGAAGCCGTCCGCCACGAGCTCCTCGGCGGCGCGCAGCAGCTCGACCGGGTCGGGAAGGAGCGTGCGGTCGTCCCCGATCACCTCGAGCTTCACCCAGTGGGTCTCGAGAGCCTCGCGGGCGAGCTTGGCGGTGGCGACAGCGTCGCGCGCCGTGAAGCAGCCGGCCGTGTTGGGCAGCACCTCGAGCCCGGCCTCCGACAGGACCTCGACGATCGAGCCACGCGCGCTCGGATCTACGCGGCGCATCGCCACCGTCGCGAGCTCGGCGCCCGACTCCTCGGCCGCCTCGGCCATCACGGACAGGTTGCGAAAGCCGCCGGTTCCGAGGATGAGGCGCGACTCGAGCTCTCGGCCCGCGATCGTGAACATCAGGAGCCTCCCTGCACCGCGTGCAGCACCTCGACCTGCTGGCCCTCGCGGACCGCGGTGGTCGACCACTCGCCGCGCGGCACGACCTCGCCGTCGAGCGCCGCGGCCACGCCGCGGCCGTCGGCCGGTGCGCCGGTGGCGATCACGGCGGACTCGACGGTCGCTCCGTCGGGGAGCTCCTGGCGCTCGCCGTTCAGAACCACAAGCGTCATGCGCGCGCCCTCGTGCCGAAGCGGTCGGGGCTGAGCGCGCTCAGCTCCGGGGGCAGCTCCTCGCCGGCGAGGAGGCCGGCCACGGCTTCGCCCGTCAGCGGCGCCAGCAGGACGCCGTTGCGCCAATGGCCGGTCGCCCAGACGAGCCCCTCGAGCTCGCCGCGACCGACTACAGGCGTGTTGTCCGGCGTGCCCGGGCGCAGCCCGGCGCGCGCGCCGACGAGCTCGAGCTCGCCCACGTCGGGCAGCACCTCGTAGGCCGCCTCGAGCAGCCGGAAGACACCGTCCGCCGTGACCGTCGTGTCGAAGCCCTGCTCCTCCATCGTGGCGCCGAGCACCGCGCGGCCGTCGCCGCGGCCGACGAGGTAGCAGCGCGGCGTGCGTAGCACGCGCCTGAACGGCTCGGCAACCGCGCCGCGGGCACGCAGCTCGATGATCTGGCCCTTGACCGGCCGTACCGGCGGCCCGTGCCCGTCCGGCGCGAGCTCGGCGCTCCAGGCGCCGCAGGCGAGCACGACCTGGTCGCAGGCGATCGTCCCGTCGCTGGTGCGCAGGCCGTTCACGCGCCCGCCCTCATGCTCGAGCGACTCGACCTCGACACCCAGCGCGAGCTCGTCCACCGCGGCCGCCAGCGCGCGCGTCACGGCGCGCGGCTCGGCCTGGCCGTCCTGGGGCGCCAGGATGCCGCCCGCGATGCGCGGCGAGAGCCCCGGCTCGAGCTCGCGGCAGCGCGAGGGCGTGAGCCACTCGGCGTCGAGGCCCAGCTCGCGCTGGAACTCGTGCAGACGGCGCAGCTCGCCGGCGTCGTCCGCGTCGGCGGCGATCACGAGCGCGCCGCTCTCCCGATAGCCGGTGGGCATCCCCGTGAGCTCCTCGAGCTCGGCGGCGAAAGCGCTCCAGCGCTCGCGCCCGGCGAGGTTCACGCGCAGCGGCCCGAGTTCGCCGAAGTCGGCCTCGGTGATCGGGGCGAGCATCCCGGCCGCGACCCTCGAGGCGGCCGCACCGGGCTCGGTTGCACGATCGACAACGAGAACGGACATGCCGCGTCGCTGCGCGCGCCATGCGCATGCGAGGCCGATCAGGCCCGCGCCCACGACTACCGCGTCGTAGCGCTGTCCTCTGCTTCTCCGCGGCTCTTGCATCTCACCTTCCTCCACCGGCATTACCCGGGTCAGGTTCGACGGTCGGCGGCGCCGCAGCCACCCTCTCAGCCCGGTTTCCCCCGAGCTCCCGTGTTCGCGTCAGATGGTACTCAGACGCCGCGCGTCGGATAGTCATCCCGCGGCGGCGGGGTCCGCCCGTCGTCGCGCAGGAAGATGATCGCCAGCGAGATCACGAGCCCGATGATGCCGGCGATCATCAGGATCAGACCGACGGTCTCGAGCTCGACTCCGGAAACCGACGCGGTGACCGCGTAACGCAGGATCGCGCCCACGGCGATGAGGAATATGGAGAAGCCGATGCTCATATCTGATAGCTCTTAAGGCTGCTTGGCGGACGCTACCAGGGGCGGCAGACCGCAACCGAGCGCGTCCGGCCTTGTTGGAGAGAGGGGAAGGCAGGGGGCCGCTCCGCGGCACGTTTCCCTGTTTCCCCACGTTCGCCCGTTCGAACCCGACCCGCCCACTTTCATGAAACGACTGACAATCGTCACTGCCGTGCTTCTCGCCCTGCTGGCCGTGCCCGCGGCCGAGGCCTCGACCAAGCAGGTGACCATCCTGCAGGACGACGTTCATCTGCGTCACAACACCGCTGCGACTCTCGACGAGTTCGCGGCGCTGGGCGCCGACGTCGTCAAGATCGGCCTTTCCTGGGAGGAGGTGGCGCCCGACGGCCGGCGCAAGCCGTCCGGCTTCGACGCCGGCGATCCCGCCGGCTACCAGTGGGGCAACTACCCGCAGGTGATCGACGCGATCAGCGCGCGCGGGATGCGCGCCTACGTGAGCATCGTCGGCCTGGCGCCCGACTGGGCCTCCAAGCGTGGCGGCCGGCGCGGCACCAACCGCCCGAGCAGCAAGGAGTACGGGCTGTTCGCCGAGGCGGTCGGCAAGCAGTTCCCGAACGTCGACCTGTGGTCGCTCTGGAACGAGCCGAACCTCTACAGCTGGCTTAGCCCGCAGCGCCGCGGCGGCACGCCGATCTCGCCCTCGCTGTACCGCAACCTCTACCTGGCCGGCCACGCCGGGCTCGGGCGCTCGGGCCATGACGGCGACACCATCCTGCTGGGCGAGCTGATGCCCCGCGGCGGCACGTCAAGCAAGAAGGTCCCGCCGCTCGACTTCCTGCGCGAGATGGCCTGCCTCGACAAGAACTACCGCCAGTATCGCGGCGCAGCGGCGCGCAAGCGCGGCTGCAAGCGGGTCGGGCGCATCCCGACGTCGGGCCTCGCCTACCACCCGTACACGCTCGCCAACGGCCCGAGCGTCAAGGAGCCCGTCGCCGGCGACGCAGCGATCGGCCAGCTGAGCCGCGTCACGCGCACGCTCGACGCGCTCGCCAGGCGCGGCAAGCTGCCGCGGCGCACGCCGATCTGGATCACCGAGTTCGGCTACCAGACCAAGCCGCCCGATCCGTTCGCCACGCCGCTCAAGCGAGCGCCGAACCTGATGGACGAGAGCGAGTGGATCGCCTACCGGAACTCACGCGTCAGGAGCTACTCGCAGTACACGCTGCGCGACGCGCCGACCTGGCAGGCCGGCCTGCGCTTCGCAAACGGGCGCAAGAAGCCGGGCGTGTACGACGCCTTCGCTCTGCCGCTGCACCTGCAGCGCAAGAGCGGCGGCCGCGTCGAGGTGTTCGGGGCCGTGCGCGCGGCCTCGAGTGGTGACGTCGAGGTGGAATTCAAGGCCACCCGGCGCGCTAGCTACCGTTCCCTCGGCTCAGTTCCAGTGAACGGCGTCGGTTACTTCCGGCGGACGTTCCGCGTCAAGGCGTTCTCGGGAGCCACGTTCCGGGTCACGCTTGGCGAGAACTCACGCGCCAAGCAGCTCTAGGCCCCGCTGACTCGACACCCTCAAGGAGATCACCAACCGTGACTATCGCCGGACCCCGCCTCATCCGCATGGGAATCGCCCTCCTCACGACCGTCGCCGCGCTGGTGGTGTCACTGGCCGCCGCGCCGAGCTCCCAGGCCGCACGGGGCATGGAGCTCGCGATCCAGGACGAGGGTGTCTTCGTCGCGGCAACAAGCGCTGGCAGGGTGACAAGCCGTTCAACTACGCCAGGGCGCTGGGCGTCACGCGCATCCGCGTCAACCTCGCCTGGGCCTACACGATGTACCCGGCGCAGTACAGCACCCGCAACCGGCCGAAGACCATCCAGTACGACTTCAGCAACGTCGACGCGCTCGTGAACAGGGCTGCCGAGCACGGCATGCGCATCCACCTGTCGCTCACCGGGCCGGCGCCGCGCTGGGCCAACTCGCGCAAGAAGCAGCCGCAGAGCGGCGCCTGGTACAAGCCGAACGCGACCGAGTTCGGCAAGTGGGCGGGCGTCGTGGCCGGGCACTTCCGCGGCCGTGTCGATCGCTACAGCATCTGGAACGAGCCGAACTGGAAGACCTGGCTCGGCCCGCTCTCGAACGGGCCGGCGCTCTACCGCTCGCTCTACTCGCGCGGCTACGACGCGATCAAGAAGGCCGATTCGCGCGCCAAGGTGCTGATCGGCGAGACGAGCCCGTACGGCCGGTCCGGCATGTCGACCGCCCCGCTCGCGTTCCTGCGCGCCGTGACCTGCGTGAACAAGAAGTACAAGCGCGCGCGCAACTGCACGAAGCTGAAGGCCGACGGCTACGCCCACCACCCGTACGACTTCAGGCACGCGCCGGCGTTCGTGTTTCCCGGCGAGGACAACGTGACGATCGGGACGCTGTCGCGGTTGACGAAGGCCCTCGACAAGCTGAGCCGCGCGGGCGTGTTGCGCAAGAACGGCGGCGGCAGATGCCCGTCTACCTGACGGAGTACGGCTACTTCGCCTCCGGCAAGCGTGCGCTGCCGGCCAAGACGACAGCGCGCTACCTGCAGCAGGCGTATTCGATCGCACTGAAGAACGGGCGCGTGAGGAGCCAGCTCCAGTACCTGCTGCCGACGCTGCCCAAGCGGCGCGGGCTCGACGTTCAACACCGGGATCGTGAAGCAGGACGGCAAGCGCCTGCCGCAGTACAACGCGCTGAAGCGCTGGTACGGCGCGAATCGCGGCAAGGTCAAGCGGCCGGGTGGCGGCCATCAACCTGCCCGACGCTCCGGCCAATCCGACTGGCTGATCATTGCGTCCGGCTGAGGCACTCAGCCGGGCCCGCCTTTACTTCGTCGTGGACGCCGTACCGGACGAGATCGTCCGGGCGGCGCTCCGCGGCGGAGCCGACATGGTCCAGCTGCGCGCCAAGGGCGCGTCGGACGACGAGGTGCTCGCGGCGGCCGCGCGCTTCCGTTCCCTGTGCGACGAGCACGGCGCCCTCTTCTGGCTGAACGACCGCCCCGACCTGGCGCTCGAGGCGGGCGCCGACGGGGTGCACGTCGGGCAGGACGACATCTCGGTCGACGAGGTGCGCGAGCAGGTCGGCGACCGGATGCTGATCGGGCTCTCGACCCACAGCCCCGCCCAGCTCGACGCTGCGCTCCACTCCGGGGCGGACCAGCTCAGCGTCGGGCCCGTGTGGGAGACGCCTACGAAGCTCGGCCGAGCCGCAGCCGGACTCTCCTACGTGAGCCACGCCGCCCAGGTGGCCGGCGAGCGGCCCTGGTTCGCGATCGGCGGCATCGACCTCGGCAACGTCGGCGACGTGGTGGCCGCGGGCGCCCGCCGCGTCGTCGTGCTGCGCGCGATCCGTGACGCGGACGATCCGGAGGCGGCGGCCGCCGCTCTTCGCGCAGCGTTGCCCGGCTAGCGGCGGGCGCTCGCCGCGTAGGCCCTGAGCGCCGGCATCTGCTCGTAGGTCTGGCCCTGGTAGCGGTTCAGGCCCGTGTAGTCGAACAGGTCGCCGCTCTCGTAGCCGGACGACCACGTGTACCAGTAGACGCGCCGCAGGCGCTGCTGGCGGCTTGCCCGCGCGGCGAGCGAGTAGAGCTCGCGCAGGCGGGTGGCCATGCCGCTGTCGGTCACCCACCACCGGCGCTGCCAGAGCGGCTTCGGGCGCGGCACGCGGCCCTTGCCCGCGGGCCAGGTCACCTCGGTCAGCCAGATCGGCCGGCGCGGCGCATGGCCGCGGCGCAGCGCGGCGCGGAAGTAGCGCACGCCCTTCAGCACCTTGTGCGAGGTCGACGTGAAGAAGTTGAGCGCGGCGACGTCGTAGTGGCGCGCGATCTTGAAGCGAGCGAGCCGGTCGTAGTGGCGCCAGGCGAAGTCGGCGAGGCCGGCGAGCACGACCGTGGCGCCGGGATCGAGGTCCTGGATGCGGCGACTCGACGGCCTTGAGCAGCGCCGCGTACTCGCGCGCCCAGGCGTTCTTGCCGCGGCCGTTCGTGTCCCAGTAGTTCTGGAGATGGGGCTCGTTCCAGATCTGCCACTCGCGCAGCGGCCGCCGCGGCAGGTCGGGGCGCTCGTCCCAGAAGGTGCCAGACGGGCCGTAGCGCGTGATCAGGTTCTCGAGGAAGGCCGTGTAGTCGTCGACATCGCGCGGCGGCGACGCGAAGCGCCCCGGATCGATCGCCGCCCAGCTGGGCGTGTAGGCGACGACCGGCAGCACCCTGATGTCGTGCGTGCTCGCCAGGGCCACGAGCCGGTCGGTGTCGCTGAAGTCGGGTGGCTGACCTGGGTCGGCCTCCATCTTCCACCAGGGGAAGACCGTGCGAATCGTCTCGACGCCCGAGCCCGCCATCAGGTCGAACTGAGCGGCCTGCTCGGCCTCCGTGGCGTTGACGGTGGCGCGGTCCCACATGACTCCGTAGAAGCGCTGCGGGGCGCTGCGCTTCGCGTCCGCGAGCGCAGGCGTGAACAGCGTTGCCGCCGCCAGCACGGCGGCGGTCATCACAAGGCGCACCCGCATCAGCGCCGGACCTTAGAGAACGCCATACCCCGCTAACGTCCGCGGCCCCGATGGCGACCAAGCGAAAGCGGCGCAAGCCTCGCGCCACACCGCCCGCGGCTGCGACCGCAGCGCCGCGGCCGAGCCGCTATGAACGAAGCCGGCAGAAGGACGAGGCGGCGCGCCGGGCGCTGAAGCCGCTCGCCCCCGGGGAGCGTCCCACCGCCGTGACGGTCGGGGCGATCGCCGCCGCGCTGCTCGCCCTGGCAAACCTGGTGGCAGTGATCCTCGGCTGGGACAGCGGCACCGACGCCGACGCCGGCCAGGCGCTCGCCGGCAGCCTGCTCGTGACCGCCGTCGTCTGCCTCGTCGCCGTCGGCATGTGGCGAGCCAAGTACTGGGCCGTGCTCGGCATGCAGACGCTGCTCGCGATCACGATCGTCATCTGCTCGCTCGCGCTCATCTCGGTGACGGGCATAGTGGCGGCGCTGATCCTCTTCGTCATGCTGGTCGGCGCCGGCACGCTCTTCTGGTTCCTCGTCAAGGCGATGGCGCGCATCCAGATGCCCGAGCGGCCGGGTGCCTCGCGACGGTAGGTAGGTTTATCGGCCATGCCGGAGAGCAAGTACGACTGCATCGTGATCGGCTCGGGCCCCGGCGGCTACGTGGCCGCGATCCGGGCTGCCCAGCTCGGCCTGAAGACCGCCGTTGTCGAGAAGAACAACACGGGTGGTCGCTGCCTGAACGAGGCCTGCATCCCCGCGAAGGCGATCCTGCGCGTGGCCGAGGTCTTCCAGGAGGTCCAGCACGCCGGCTCGTTCGGCGTGAAGGTCGACGGCGCCTCGGTCGACTACTCCGGCGCGACCAAGCACCGCGACAAGGTCGTCAAGACGCTCACGAGCGGCGTCGGGATGCTCTTCGACAAGAACAAGATCGACCTGATCGAGGGCTTCGGCTCGGTCACAGACGACGGCAACGTCAAGATCGGCGGCCAGTTCGACGGCACCGAGATCGAGACCGATCGCGTGATCCTGGCAACCGGATCAGTGGCCAAGCCGATCCTCGACCTCAAGTTCGGCAAGCGCATCCTCGACACGGCCGGCATGTGGCTCCTGAACGAGCAGCCGTCGCGGCTGTGCATCGTCGGGTGCGGGGCATCCGGGATCGAGATCGCGTCGGCATTCGGGCGGATGGGCACCGAAGTGCTGACCTTGGAGGCGCTCCCGCAGATCCTGCCGCTGGAGGACGAGGAGATCGCCAAGGCCGCCGCGCGGGAGATCCGGAAGCAGAACGTGCGCATCGAGACCGAGGCGAAGGTCGAGGGCGCCGAGGCGTCTGACTCCTCGGTGCGCGTGTCGTTCAACGGCGAGACCGAGGAGTTCGATTACCTGGTGATCGCCGCCGGCCGCGCTCCTGACGTCGAGGGGCTCGGACTGGACGAGGCGGGCATCGAGCGCGACGAGCGCGGTCTGGTGAAGGTCGACGGGCGGCTGCGCACCTCGCGCCCGGGCGTCTGGGCGATCGGCGACATGGTCCCCGGGCCGGCGCTCGCCCACAAGGCTTCCGATGAGGGCATCATCGCTGTGGAGGACGCCGCCGGCAACGAGGTCCACGAGATCGACTACACGTACATCCCGGCCGTGACGTTCTGCTATCCGCAGGTCGCGTCGTTCGGGCTGACCGAGAAGGCGGCCCGCGAGGCCGGCTACGACGTCGTCGTCGGGAAGATCCCGATGGGCGCCGTCGGCGCCCCGACCGTCTACGGCGACCGCGGCGGCATGGTGAAGATCGTCGGCGACAAGAAGTACGGCGAGATCCTCGGCGGCCACATCGTCTCCGTGAAGGCGGCCGACCTGATCCAGGAGCTCGTCAACGCGCGCGAGCTCGAGGGCGGCTATCCCGAGGTGGCTCGGATCATTCACCCCCATCCGGCGTTCGCCGAGACCGTCATGGAGGCGGCTCGGGCGACGGATGGCTGGCTGATTCACGGCTAGCCGGCTTTCTCGCTCGTAGCGGGAATTCCCGTCGGTTGCCCCATATGTGCGCCGGGCCCGCGGGAATAGGCTGCGGCGCGAAAAATTCGGTCGCCCGGGGGGCGAACTTCCCCGCCGGCGGTCTTCAACGGCCATGACGCTCCGCACCACCGCTCGTCTCGTTCGCGCGGCTTTCGTCGCCGCCGGCGTGATCGTGCTGATGAGCCGGCCGGCGGCCGCAAGCGAGTTCGCGATCAACGCGTGCCAGGCCGACCGCGCGAACTACTCGACCCAGGCGTTCGACGACTTCGCGACCCGAGGCATGATGTGGAAACGCGCGTGCGACCCCGAGGGACCCGGTCTCCGCGGCCTCGTCACGTCGAACGTCCCGCGCGCAGGCCGCGTGCCGCGCGGCTCGCGCTCCTACTTCGTGATGAACGCGCCGGAGGGCACCCGCTTCGCGCGCTTCACCTGGTCCGGTCAGGCACGCCGTCGTGACTGCCGCTACGCGCTCCAGCTCTGGGCAAGCCGCCCCGACGGAGCCCCGACCCCGATCAAGAACGTCCGCGCGAACACCCGCTGCCCGCGTCGCGGATACGCCCAGGCCGCAGGCTGGCCGCGCCCACACACCTATGACATCGCGGGCGCGACGAAGATCGTCCAACGCGTCGTCTGCGTGGGCGAGAAGAAGGAGCCGCACTGCTCATCCCGCGGCCTGAACTACATCCGGACGTTCAAGGCGCAGGCGACGGTGGTGGACGTGAGCCCACCGGCGGTGAGCGTGCTGCAGGACAACCCGTTCACGCAGGGGCAGTGGGTGAGCGGGCGGCAGACGGTGAATTACGTGGCGAGTGACAACGTGGGGGTGAAGGTGGCGCGGGCGATTGTCGCCGGAGCGGCCTGGGCGGAGCACCAGCGCGGCATGCAACTACGCCGCCACAGTCCCGTGCCTCAACGGTTCGGGAGCCATCAGCGTTTGACACCGAGCGTCCTGCGCGACGGATCCCAGCCGCTTACCGTCGATGCTCTCGACGCAGCTGACAATCCTGGCGTCTCAAGCTCCGGTCACGGTTCGGGTCGACAACACTGCACCAGGGGCCGTGGCCCTCGACCTCGCCGGCGGGCCAACGTGGCGCAACCGAAACGACTTCGACGTCGCTTGGACGAACCCGCCGAGACGCGACCGCGCTCCGATCGCAGCCGCGCGCTACCAGATCTGCGTCCGAAGTGACGGCGGAGTGCACCGAGGACCAGGCGAGCCGGGGTGGGCGTCTCCGCGCTGGCCGATCTCGCCGTGCCGGGACCTGGCGAATGGCAGCTTCGCGTCTGGCGCGAGGACGCCGCGGGAAATCACGAGCCGTCGAACGCGTCCGTGCCCTGTTCCGCTCCGATTCGACCCGGAGCCGCCGGAGCTCGCGTTTGAGCCGACGTCCGTCGGCCGATCCCACGCTGATCTCGGTGGCGGTCACCGATCGCGTATCAGGACTCGCGCTCCGGTCAGATCGAACTCAGCCGCCAAGGCACAGGCACCTGGCAAGCACTCCGACCACCAGGCCAGAGGCGACCGCCTTCTCGCTCGGATCGACGATTCGCTTCTCCCGGCCGGCGTCTACTCGCTGCGCGCCACTGCCTGGGATCAAGCCGTCGAACCAGAACAGCACCGGACGGCGCGCGAACGGGGAGCCGATGACTGCTGACGCTGCCGCTTCGCGTGCCGACCGTTCTACGGGCCGGCATCGGACTGAGCGCACGGTCCGCCGAACCAGCAAAGCGACGCGGAAAGCGCCGAACGGTGACACGAAGCGGTGGTCGAGCTCCGACCTCGCGCAGAGGTGCGCTACGGCGAGCGCGTGTCCATCACCGGGCAGCCTTGGAGAATCGGGACGGGCATCCCGTTGCCGGGGCTCAGGTGCAGGTCTTTGCCGGCGAACGCCACCGATCGTCGGACAGCTCGTCGGCGTGCGTGACGACCGATGCGCGGGGCGCTTCTCGTATCGGGCCCTGGCGGACGCGAGCCGCACATTGCGATTCGTTTACTCGGGAAGCTCACGTGACGCTTCCGGCGGAGACGAGCCGTGAGCCTCTTGACCTCGGCGGCGTCGACCATCCGGGCCAGCCCTCGACGACTCAGGAACGGCCAGAGCGTCCGCTTCTCCGGGCAGGCTTCGCGCGCTTCCGGCTGCCACCCGCCGGCAAGCTCGTCGAGTTGCAAGTTGTGCTCTCGGGGCGCTGGCAGACCTTTCGTACCACGCGCACGCAGAGCGGACGGATCATGGGCCATCCGTTACGCCTTCCGCCGTACGTGCGGTCTTCTGCGCTACCGGTTCCGTGCGCAACTTCCCGCCGAGGCCGGCTACGCCTTCCAGACCGGCTACGACGAAGACGCCTCACCGTGACGGTGCGCGGACCCCGATGCCGATGAGAATCTCGCTTGACCGGAGCTCCGCTACAACTGCCGACCAGAGCGGGTTAACGCGGGTGGTGGCCGATGGAAGGGAGGACGACGTGAGGCGAGAACGTGAGACGGCATCTGAGCTATGCGAACGTGATGGCGACGGTCGCCGTCTTCATCGCTCTCGGTGGCTCGTCGTACGCGGCGCTGACGATCACCGGCGCGGACGTGCGCAACGGCTCGCTGACCAAGCGCGACCTGAGGAAGAACACTCTCGACGGAAGCCGGATCAAGGAGTCGCGTCTTGGGAAAGGTTCCCAGGGCGAGAAATGCCGATCGACTCAACGGCGTCACGGCGGCGCGTCTGCTTGTGCGGTGCCCTGAGGCCACGGTGCCGGTCTCTGACGCGTGCGTCGAGACCGCCGCTCGGGGCCCACTGCCCTATACCGCCGCGGCGGTTGCGTGCGAGGGCGTCGATCGCGACAAGACACCTGGCCGACGCTCTGCCAAGCCACGACGAGCTCATGACCGCGATCGGTGAGCCCGGGGTCAGCCTGGCTCCGGGAGGCGAGCTGACACGCAATGTCTATCCCGCCGCCGAATGGGCGAGTGGACGTCCTCTACGTGACCGATGACGTCGGCAGCGTCGCGATCACGCCCAACACCGCCGCCGGCGCCAAGGCGTTCCGCTGCGTGACCGATCCACTCAACTAGGAGCGCGTGGAGACCCCGGACCATGCCGAGCGACGAGCTGCATCCGCTTCGGTCGGTCGGCATCGCGCCGGTGAGGTGGACGCGGTCGGCGCTCACCACTGCATTCCTCGCCATCACCGCCGTTGCGCCGGCGGCGAGCATCGCGGCTGAGCCTGACACTTCGCAGGAGGGTGGAGGGCCGTCGGGGCAGGTGCTGGACCAGGACTCCGACAGCCCGACCTTCGATCCGGGCGGCGAGACCGATCTGCCCTACGACACCGGTCCGGGGTCAGCGGACGGGTCACCGGATGCGGCTCCGCTCGAGAGCGAGCCCGTCGACGATCCGGAGGGCCGCACCGCTCCTTTCGCTGAGCCGCAGACGCCCGCTCCCAGCGGCCCGGAGCAGACACCGGCGAGGCCGCTCGAGGAGCCGTCGCCGGTCGCCCCCGCACCGAGGATCGAGCCTCCATCGAGCGCACCCAATGCCCCGCCGTCGTTGACCACACCACCGCAGCACCTGGGCGCCGAGCCAGGTTCAGCGGCCAGAGCTCGGCGACAGACCTGGACGATGGTGATGCCAGCCGACCAGCCGCAGGGCAAGCGCGTCGAGATAGCGCCCGGCGCTGACCGGGGCGCGAACGCCGACGTCGAGGCCGCCAGCAGCGCCGGGACAACGCTGCCCGCGCGCCGAAACGTCGCGTCGGTCCAACGGCAGGCAGGCGGCGGCCGTATCCACGTCGTCCGCCCCGGCGAGTCGCTCTGGATCATTGCCGAGGGTCTCCTCGCTGATCACGCCTCCGCCACCAACATCGCCGCCGAGGTTGCGCGGCTCTGGGAGCTCAACCGCGATCGCATCCCAAGCGGCGACCCAGACCTGATCGAGGTCGGTCAGCAACTCAGGCTGCGCTGAGCGGCCGTACGCTTCAGCGCGTGGCCGACCGTCCCGTCTTCTACTACGACCTCGGCTCGCCATACGCATACCTCGCCGCCGAGCGCCTCACGCGGGTGCTCCCGGAGGTGCCGGTCTGGCAGCCGATCCTGCTCGGCGGGATTTGGAGGGAGACCGGCGGGCAATCGTGGGCGGTCACCGATGCCCGCGACGAGGGCATGGCCGAGGTCGAGCGGCGTGCTGCCGAGTACGACCTCATGCCGATCCGCTGGCCCGAGGGCTGGCCCAACAACACGCTCAAGGCGATGCGCGTCGCGGTCTGGGCGCAGCAGATCGGCCGCACCGTCGCGTTTTCGCTCGCGGCCTTTCGCCAGGCGTTCGCCGGCGGCAAGGACCTCTCCGACGTCGACTACGTGCTCATGGCGGCCGCCGCGTGCGAGCTGCATCCGAACGCCGTGCTCAAGGCGATCGAGACGCAGTCGGTGAAGGACCGGCTGCGCGAGGTCACGAGTGCGGCCTACGAACGCGGAGTGCGAGGCGTGCCGACCATCGCGGTCGGAGATGAGCTCTTCTGGGGCGACGACCGCCTCGAGGAGGCGGCTGCTGCGATGAGCCGGCGAGGGGGTTCCTGAAGTTGGTCAACCGGGAGTTGACAAGTGCAGGAATCCCCCCCGGGGCTTCGGAGCATCCCCCGCGTAAGTCCAACCTAAGAGCCGTTATCTCCACTTGACAAACCCCTTCCTACGGTCCTCTTCATGGACGAACGATCGACAGATCAAACGCCCCAGGAGAACCAGACAACCCGCCTGGGAGGACGCCGCATCGTCACCGCCCTGATGGTGGCCGGCGTGCTGGCCGCGGTGCCCGCGGGCGTCGCGTTGGCGGGCGACTCTGGCGGGTCGAGCTCCGGCGACGGCAACTCGTCGGGCGCGGGCACGCTGCCCGTGCAATCGACGACGCCCGACCAAGGGCAGCAGGACCGCGGTCAGGGTGACCGCGGGGACTGTCCCGAGAAGGACGGGCAAAGCCAGCAGGACCCGACCCAGCTGTAACCGATCAGTGCCGGCCGGCGTGCGAGCGTCGGCCGGCGCTCGGTTTAGCGCAAGGTGCAATCCCAGGCGGTGGCCTCGGGTACAGGTCGAACGGGAACTGTCAGCGTCAGCCGGGCACCTCCACGAGAGTCCCGCAACGGGCCCGAACAGTCAAGGCCCGAACCTTCTGCAAGGCCTTGGTCTTGAAGCCCGGCATCACCGGGTACAGTCCGCAGCGATGGCCACCCAGGACGCCACGAGCAAGGAAAAGGACGCTCAGGCTGAGGTACCCGGCGGCGAGGAGATCGGGCTCGGAGAGGTCAAGCACGGCCTGCCCGATGCCGACACCTGCCGCACCGTCCTCTCGAAGATGATGCTCATCCGCCGCTTCGAGGAGCGCGCGGGCGAGATGTACGCGAAGGCGAAGATCGGCGGCTTCCTGCACCTCTGCATCGGCGAGGAGGCGACGGTCGTGGGGGGCACGCAGGCGCTCACCGAGACCGACTACCTGATGTCGACCTACCGCGAGCACGGCCAGGCGCTCGCGCGGGGAACTCATCCGAACGCCGTCATGGCGGAGCTGTTCGGGCGCGTCGACGGCTGCTCGAAGGGCCGCGGCGGCTCGATGCACCTGTTCGACTGGGAGCGGCGCTTCCTCGGCGGCTACGGCATCGTCGGCGGCAGCCTGCCGCTGTCGGCCGGCGTCGCGCTCGCCTGCGACTACCTCGAGACCGACGACGCGATCCTCTCGATGATGGGCGACGGCGCCACCAACCAGGGCACCTTCGGCGAGACGATGAACCTGGCCGCGCTCTGGAAGCTGCCGGTCGTCTTCCTGATCATCAACAACCAGTTCGGGATGGGCACGGCGCTGCACCGTCATTCGGCGGTGACCGACCTGTCGCTCAAGTCCGAGGGCTTCGGCGTGCCCGGCACGCGCTGCGACGGCATGGACGTGCTCGACGTGCACGCGGTCGTGACCGAGGCGCTCAAGTGCGCGCGCGATGAGCGCAAGCCGCAGCTCGTCGAGGCCGTGACCTACCGCTACCGCGGCCACTCGATGGCCGACCCCGAGGAGTACCGCTCCAAGGAGGAGGTCGAGGAGTGGCGCGAGCGCGACCCGATCCAGGCGTTCGCCAAGCGGCTTGTGGACGAGGACGTGCTCAGCCAGGACGAGGTCGAGAAGATGGACGCGGAGGCGATCGAGATCGTCGACGACGCCCAGCGCTTCGCCGACGAGTCGCCCTTCCCCGACCTGGACTCGCTCTACGACGACGTCTACGTGTTCTCCGACGACGTGCCCGCCTGGTGGACGGTCGACGAGCGCTCACCCGAGGTGCACCGCGGTGAGCGCGAGCGCGAGGCCGGCGACCTGCCGCACGAGCTCGCCGAGAAGGGCGCTGCATACGCGGGCGTCGGCGACCACGCCCAGCGGAAGCGCCGGGCGCCGAAGGACCAGGACGAGGAGGGCGAGCAGCAGGGTCCTGGCGAGGAGGACGAAGACGAGGGCAGTGCGGAAGACCAAGGCGACGGGGCCGAGGCGAGTGCCGAGGACGAAGGCCAGGACGCCGAAGGCGAGGATGCCGAGGACGAAGGCGGGAGGCCGAGCACGACGGCGAGGACGCCGAGGCCAGCGCCGACGACGGCGACGACCCGAGGCCAGCGCCGACGACCAAGGCGAGGACGCCGAGGCCAGCGCCGACGACGATGGCGAGGACGCCGACGAGGAAGACAACGACGCCGGCGCCGAGGCCTCCGGCACCGGCGAGCCCGAGGCCGACGAGCGCGACGAGACGGGCGGCGGCGGCTGATGGGCGTGATTCGCTACCGCGAGGCGCTCAATCAGGCGCTTCGCGAGGAGATGAAGGCCGACGAGAACGTCTTCGTCATGGGCGAGGACATCGGCGTCTTTCAGGGCGCCTTCAAGGTGACCGCGGGCCTGCTCGAGGAGTTCGGCGAGAAGCGTGTGCGCGACACGCCGATCTCGGAGAACACGATTGTCGGCATGGGCGTCGGCTCGGCGATGATCGGGTTGCGGCCGGTCGTCGAGCTGATGACGGTCAACTTCTCGCTGCTCGCGATGGACCAGATCGTCAACCACGCCGCCGCGATCCACTACATGTTCGGCGGCCAGGTCAAGGTGCCGCTCGTCGTGCGCATGCCGCAGGGTGCCGGCCACCAGCTCGGCCCCACCCACTCGCACTGCTTCGAAGCCTTCTACCTGCACGTGCCGGGCCTGCTGGTAGCGGTGCCGTCGACGCCGGCGGACGCCAAGGGCCTGCTCAAGGCCGCGATCAGGGACGACAACCCCGTCGTCTTCATCGAGCACGAGACGCTCTACGGCCAGCGTGGCGAAGTGCCGGAGAACGGTGGCCCGATGCGCTTCGGCGAGGCCGCGATCCGGCGTGAGGGCGAGGACGTGACGGTAATCGGCATCTCGCGCATGGCTCTCACCGCCCAGAAGGCGGCCGACGTGCTCGCGGAGGAGCACGAGATCGAGGCCGAGGTGATCGATCCGCGCACGCTGCGACCGCTCGACCTCGACACGATCCTCGAGTCCGTCGAGAAGACGAACCGCGCCGTGATCGTCGAGGAGGGCTGGCCCCACGGCGGAGTCGGCGCCAACCTGGCAGCGCTGATCCAGGAGCAGGCCTTCGACTACCTCGACGCGCCCGTGCAGCGGGTGACCGGGGCCGATGTCCCGATGCCTTACTCGAAGCCACTCGAGCAGGCGGCCTTCCCGCACGAGGAGCACGTCGTGCAGGCCGCGCTTGCAACGTTCAGAGACCTATAGGAGAGCCCTGTATGGCCAGTGACGTCACGATGCCCCGCCTGTCCGACTCGATGGAGGAGGGCACCGTCCTCAAGTGGCTCGTGGACGAGGGCGCCGAGGTCAAGCGCGGCGAGCCGCTCGTCGAGATCGAGACCGACAAGGCGAACATGACCTACGACGCCGACGCGGACGGCACGCTGATCGAGATCGTGGCGCAGGAGGGCGACACGCTCGCGATCGGCGAGGTGATCGCCCGCATCGGTGAGGCCGGCGAGGCCAAGTCGAACGGCAAGCCGGCGGCCGAGGAGAAGGTCGAGGAAGAGGACGAGCAACCGGAGGACGAGGCCGCCGAGAAGGACGAGGACGAGCCGGCGGAAGAGGAGGCCGGCGACGAGGAAGAGGCCGCCGAGCAGGACGAGGAAGAGCCGGAGGACGAGGACGAGGAGGCCGGCGACGAGGAGGAGGTCGCAGCAGAGGCCGCCGACGCCGGCGAGGCCCGCGGCGCCGCCGGGAGCGATGACGGCGGCGGCGAGACGCAGCCGGGGGGCGACGGCGGCGGCACCGCCACCCGCGAGCGCGCGCCCTCGGGCGACGGCAACGGCGGCGAGCGCGTCAAGGCCTCACCGGTTGCGCGTCGCATGGCACGCGAGCTCGGGGTCGAGCTGGGCGGCATGGAGGGCAGCGGCCCCGGTGGCCGGATCGTCAAGGCGGACGTCGAGGCGGCTGCGGAGAACGGCGGCGCACAGGCAGAGGAGGCGCCTGCGAAGGGCAAGGCGGAGCCCGCGGAGAAGGAGGAGGAGGAGAAGGCCGCCGCGCCTGAGCCGCAGCGCGTCGAGGCCGGACCCAAGGGCGAGGCGGATATCCACGAGCTGACGCGCCTGCAGCAGACCGTGTCGCGCCGCATGGCGGAGTCGAAGGCGACCGCGCCGGACTTCTCGATCAGCCTGACCGTCGACATGACCCAGGCGGTCGAGCTGCGCAGCCGGCTCAAGGAGGTCTCCGATCCGGCGCCGTCGTTCAACGACATGGTCGTGAAGGCGGCCGCCACGGCGCTCAAGGAGCATCCGCGCGTGAACGGCGCCTACCGGGACGGCAAGTTCGAGCTCTACGAGAACGTCAACATCGGCGTGGCGGTCGCGGCGCAGGACGCGCTCGTGGTGCCGACGGTCTTCAACGCGGATCAGAAGTCGCTCGGCCAGATCTCGAAGGACGCGCGCGCCGTGATCGAGAAGGTGCGCGACAAGACTGTCACGCCGCCGGAGCTTTCGGGCGGGACCTTCACGGTCTCGAACCTCGGCATGTTCGGGATCGAGTTCTTTACGGCGATCATCAACCCGCCGCAGGCCTCGATCCTGACGGTCGGCAAGCTCGAGAAGCGGCCGGCTGTCGACGACGCCGGGCGCATCGTCGCGCGCGATCAGATGACGCTCAGCCTCGTCTGCGATCACCGCATCCTGTACGGGGCGGACGGTGCGAAGTTCCTCGCGCGCGTCAAGGAGCTGCTCGAGCAGCCGCTGTCGCTCGCGCTCTAGGCATTCGAAAGACGGTTATTGGGTACTTGACGGCCAGCTTCTCCGAGGACCGCCTGGCGGCTGTTCTCAGAGTCCTCTGGGGGAGGGGACACTAGGCTCGGGGCCATGGCGGAGGACAGCCATGACCCCGGGCCTCGCATTCCTCAGACGCTCGACGAGGAGATCCTCGGCGCGGAGGAACGGGCGGTCCTTTCGACGCTCAGCGATGAGGACCGGATCCGGCGCATCGCGGCCGAGCTGCGCCTGGGCTTCACGACGCTCGCTCACGTCGGCTCCGCGGCGTCCTTCTTCGGCTCGGCGCGCACGCCGCCGGACCATCCCCAGTACCAGTTGGCGCGCGAGACCGCCCGAGTCGTCGGCGAGTCCGGCATGGCGATCATCACCGGCGGCGGCCCGGGCGCGATGGAGGCTGCGAACCGCGGCGCACGTGACGCCGGAGCGCAGTCGATCGGCCTCAACATCGAGCTGCCCTTCGAGCAGGGTGTCAACCCGTATTGCGACATCGAGCTTGTCTTCCACTACTTCTTCGTGCGCAAGATCATGTTCGTCCGCTATGCGAGCGGCTTCGTCGTCTTCCCCGGCGGCTTCGGGACGCTCGACGAGCTGTTCGAGTCCCTGACCCTGATCCAGACCGACAAGATCCGCGAGTTCCCCGTGATCCTGGTCGGCACGGACTACTGGCAAGGCATGGTCGAGTGGATCTGCGACAGCCTGCTCGCCGAGGGGAAGATCTCGCCCGGCGACGAGCGCCTGTTCACGCTGACGGATGACCCGCTCGAGGTGCGGAACGTCCTCAGCGCCGCTGTCCACCGTCAGGCACGGGCATCCGCGGATAGCGGGCTCTGACCTCGTCGATGAAGCCGGCGAGCCGCTCGGCCAGCTCGGGATCGTGCAGCTCGAGGACGTTCTCGGCGTTCTGCTCGCCGGAGCGCGAGAGGTTGAACGAGCCGGCAAAGACGACGTCGTCGCAGACGGTGACCTTCGCGTGCATGAAGTCGTGGATGGACTCCGGCGTCCAGGGGACGGACAGCTTGCCGCTGAACTCGGCGTGCTCGAACACCGATCCGAGGATCGGGATCTTCCAGGCCGAGCGGCCGTTCGTGCGCCACTGGTAGACGACGCCGTCCATCTGCGTGCGGTCCACGACCCCGCGCAGGTCGACGCGCGCCTCGGCCGCGACCTCCGCCAGCGTGCCGAGCACCGGCCCCGCCGTGATCACCGGCGACGCGATCCGGACGCGCCGTTGCGCCGCTCCGATCGCGCTGGCGATCCGGTGCGAGAGCTCCTCTCCGTGGCCGGGGGTGAACCAGGCGCGCAGCTCATGGCCGCCGAGCTCGAGCCGGCGCGGGTCGCGGTGCCCCGAGTCCGAGACGTCTCCCGACTGCCATAGCTCGTCGAAGTTCTGCGCGAACTCGGCGGCGAGCTCAGGCGCTCGCGCAACGAGCACCAGGTTCTCCTGGATCGTCCACGAGTCCGTCGTCCAGTTCGTCGAGCCCGTCCAGACGCTGTCGCCGTCGCGCACCACGTACTTGTGGTGCATGAGGTCGGGGATGCCCGGCACCCCGCGCGTGTCGAACGGCAGCGTCTCGATCAGCTCGGGCTTCGTCTGAGGCGGCGGCGGGAACTGGCGCTCGTCGTGGTCGGCGTTGTAGGCAATGCGCACGCGCACGCCGCGCGCGGCGGCGTCGCGCAGGGCGCCGGCCACGATGTCCCCGGGCTCGCCCGGCAGGCGCACGTCGTAGAGGGCGAGGTCGAGCGACTCGCGCGCCTCGCCGAGGAAGTCCGCCACGCGCCGGGCCATCTCGACGGCGGTCTGCCGCTCAGGGTTCAGGGTGTGCAGGTCGATCACGCGGCGCGACGCTAGCGCAGGGCAGAATTCAGGGCCATGGATGTGCGGCTGGCCCGACCAGAGGAGCGGCGCGAGGTGGCGAAGCTGTGGACCGAGCGCTGGGGATTTCAGCGAGTCGTGAGCCGCGGCCGCGTGCACGAGCCGATGGGCTACCCGATGCTGGTCGCGATCAGCCCGGATGGCCGGATCACCGGCGCGCTCACCTACGACGTCCGCGACGACGAGATGGAGGCTGTGACCGTTGACGCCTTCGTCGAGGGCGCCGGCGCGGGCCGCGCACTCATCGGGGCCGCGGCGACCGAGGCGCGCCGGCTCGGCTGCCGCCGGCTCTGGCTGATCACGACCAACGACAACACGGCGGCGCTGAGGTTCTACCAGCGCTGCGGCATGACGCTCGCCGCGCTGCGCCGCGACGCCATCGCCGAGTCGCGCCGGCTCAAGCCGGAGATCCCGGAGACCGGCCTAGACGGCATCCCAATCCGTCACGAGCTCGAGCTCGAGCTGCGCTTGGACAGCGATGCGGCGGGCGCGCGCGATACCGAGCTGGACGGATTCCGTCAGGCGAGCCACGCGCTGACAGACGGCGTGGCCGACTATCTCACCTCCGTGCCGTCGCGCCCGGTCTGGCAACCACCACCGGAGGCGCTGCGGGACCGGCTGCTCGGCCTCGCCCTGCCGGAGGAGGCCGCCCCGCTCGACGAGCTGGTCGCGACGATGCTGCGCGAGGTCCTGCCACACGCCATGGGCAACGGCCACCCGGCCTTCTTCGGCTGGGTCAACCCGCCCCCCTCTGTCGCCGGCGTCGCCGCTTCGCTGGCGGGCGCCGCGATGAACCCGAGCGTCGTAGCCGGCGAGCATGCCGACGTCTACCTCGAACGTGCGGTCGTGCGCTGGCTGGCCGAGCTCGTCGGCTTTCCGCACGAGCCGGGCGCCGGGCTGCTCACGAGCGGCGCGTCCGTCGCGACGATCGTCTGTCTCGCGGGTGCGCGCGGGCGCGCGCTGTCGGCGGGAGGCCGCGACGTGCGCGCCGACGGCCTCACGGACGCCCCGCGGCTGGTGGCCTACGTGCCGAGCGAGGCCCATAGCTGCGTCCGGCGTGCGCTGGAGCTGCTTGGCCTCGGTAGCGGCTCCATGCGCGACGTGCCGATCCACCGAGGCCGGGTAGACGCGACCGCGCTGCGCGCCTCGATCGCCGCCGATCGGGCCCACGGCTTCGTTCCGGCCCTGCTCGTTGGCTCGGCCGGAACGGTGAACACCGGCGCGATCGACCCGCTGGACGCGCTGGCCGAGCTCGCGGCCGAAGAGGGGATCTGGTTCCACGTCGACGGCGCGTACGGTGCGTTCGGCGTGCTCGATCCGTCGATCGCTGCGCGCTTCGACGGCATGGCGCGCGCCGACTCGCTCACCCTGGACCCGCACAAGTGGCTCGGCGTGCCCGTCGACGCCGGTTGTGCGCTCGTACGGCGCGGCGACGATCTCCGCGACGCCTTCAGCCTGATACCGCCATACCTGCGCCAGGGCACGGACGGGGCCGTCGGCACGTTCGCCGAGTACGGGGTCGAGCAGACGCGACCGTTCCGTGCGCTCAAGACGTGGGCGACCATCGCGGCGCGCGGGCGCGCCGGCATAGCCGCGCAGGTACAGCGCGCAAACGCGCTCGCGCGCGAGCTCGCGGCGATGGTCGATGCGGAGCCCGAGCTCGAGCTGGCAGCCGCTCCCGAGACCTCAATCGTCGCCTTCAGGGCACGCCCCGCGGACTGTCCGGCCGCCAGGCTCGACGACCTCAACCGCGCGCTGCCCGAGGCGGTTCAGGCTCGCGGCCGCGCCTTCATCACGGGAACCGTGTTCGACGGTCGCGAGACGCTACGGGCCTGCATCCTGCATCCCGAGACGCGCACCGAGCATCTCGCGACGCTCGTGCGTGAGGTGGTCGGGGCCGCGCGGGCGCCGGCCGACAGGCTCACACCCAGCGAAAGCCCGTAGCGTCGATCTGCGGCTCGAGCGGGCTGCGCGGCAGGCCGTCCGGCAGCACCGGGCTGTTGAAGCCGCCCGGCGCCGTGTCGTTCGGAGTGTCCGGATGGAAGAGCGAGGCCAGGTACTGGATGTGGCCGCGGCCCACGCCGAGCTCCGTCTGGCCGCCGCCGTAGGCGCCAACGCCCTCGCTCTCGCACCAGTCGTACATCTCGAAAAGCCGCGAAAGCGGGCCGAAGCGCGACGGCTTGATGTTGACCATGCGCGGCTTCCAGGGCCGCTCGAGCACGTCGGCCACGGAGTGGATCGGCGCGTCCCAGGTGAGCTGGCCGGCTACGGGCTCGAGCAGCGGGCGCGTCTCGTCGGTCACGTCCGCGTCCTCGTACCACGCGTCGGGGAACGCCTCGATGCACGTGCGGTAGAGGTCGATGTCGGTGACGAGGTCGACCGGCGTGCCCTTGTAGAAGCTCTTGAAGTCGAGCGAGTTGACCGCGCCGAGCGTCGCGAGCTCGTCGATGAGCTCGTCGGTCCAGGTGTTGGTGGGGTCGAGCTTCAGGCCGGTGCCGGGGTACTTCGCGAGCAGGTCGATGGCGCGCTGGGCCGTCTCCACGCCGCCGTCGGGCGCGGTGAGCCGCATCGACACCACGTAGGTGAGCGGGCGGGGCTCGCGCCCGACCGCGTCCGCAAGCGAGCGGCCGGCCTGGCGCAGCGCCAGGTCGAGCGCCGCCGACTCGAAGGCCCAGCGCCGGTAGTCGCGCGAGACGTCGCCGCGCGCCGGCTCCTGGGGCCAGACGGACACCTCCTCGAGCCGCTTCGAGAAGGAGTCGATCGTCCAGTCGCCGGCGAGGTCGATCGAGTCGCCCCCGGCGGCCTGCAGGATGTCGTGGTCCTCGGTGTCATAGACGACGTCCTCGCCGGTGCCGCGCTCGCCGCCGCCCTCGAGGTGGATGAGGGTCGTCTTGCGGACGAACTCCTCGGACAACTGGAGCTCGCGCCCCTCGAGCACGAGCGAGTCGATCCGGAGCGGGAGGTCTGCAATCAGGTCATAGGTCGCCATGGAAGGCCGAGACTATCCAGCCGCTTCGCCCGGCCCGACCTCGGCGGTGCAGAAGGCGCAGCGGCGCGCCGGCACGGGGATGTCGCTGTGGCATTCGGGGCATGCCCGCGTCTGCTCGTCGACGGGGGTCTCGGTCTGGCGTCTCGCCATCAGGGCGTTGACCGGCTTGATCACGAGGAAGAAGACGACCGCCGCGATGATCAGGAACGCGATCAGCGCGTTCAGGAAGTGCCCATACCTGAACTCGCTGCCGTTGATCGTGAAGGTGAGCCCGGAGAAGTCTTGCTCGCCGCCGATCGCCGCGATCAGCGGCGTGACCAGGTCGGCCACCAGCGCTGCCACCACCGCCGCGAAGGCCGTGCCGATGACGACGGCGACCGCCAGCTCGACGAGGTTGCCGCGCAGGATGAAGTCGCGGAATTCCTTGATCATGCGGAGAACAATGCCGCCACCGCCTGCTCGAATGCCTCCGAGTGGCGGTCGACGTCGCTCTCCGTTGTCGCGGGGCACATCAGCGCCATGTTGTGGAAGGGCGTGATCATCACCCCGCGGTTCAGCAGGTGCAGATGCAGGTACTCGTCGAGCTCCGCGTCGGCGGCCGCCGCCGACTCCGCTCCGGTGCGGGGCGGCGGCGAGGTGAAGCGGTACTCGGCGCGCGCGCCGAGGCTGACGATCGACCAGGGAGCGCCGTGGCGGGCGAGCGTGTCCTCCACGCCTGCGACGAAGCGCTCGCGCAGCGCGACCATGCCCGCGAAGGCGTCCTCGGTGAGGACCTCGCCCAGCGTCGCGCGCGCGGCCGCGAGCGACAGCGCGTTGCCGGCGAGCGTGCCGCCCACGCCACCGGTGTCCTCGTAGTCGGCGTCCTCCTGCGCCGCGATCCGCTCCGCAACCTCGGCGCTGACGCCGTAGGCCCCTATCGGGATGCCGCCTCCGATCGACTTGCCGAGCGTGACCACGTCCGGCTCGAGCCCCCAGGCCGCCGTGCAGCCGCCGGGGCCGGCGCTCAGCGTGTGCGTCTCGTCGATCACGAGCAGCGCACCTGCGCGCGTGCATGCCTCGCGCACGCCGGCGAGGAAGCCCGGCTCGGGCAGCACGATGCCGATGTTCGTGAGCGCCGGCTCCATCAGGACGCAGGCGACGTCGCCGTGCGCGAGCGCCGCCTCGACCGTGTCGAGCTCGTTGAACTCGGCCACGCGCGTCGTCTCGGCGGGGTCGACCATCGGGCCGACGTTGCCCTCGCGCGAATGCTCGCGCCCGTCGGCGCCGAGCGTGACGAACGCCTCGTCGACGCTGCCGTGGTAGCACCAGTTGAAGACGAGCACGCGCGGCCGCCCGGTGATCTGGCGCATCATGCGCAGCACCCAGCGGTTGGCGTCGGTCGCCGTGAGCGAGAACTGCCAGTAGGCCACGCCGAAGCGCCGCGCCAGCTCGGAGCCGACCCACTCGGCGTCGTCGGTCGGCAGCATCACCGTGATGCCGGCGCGCTCGCGCAGCGCCGCCATCGCCGGCTCGGGCGAGTGGCCCGCCATAGCGCCCGTGTCGCCGAGGCAGAAGTCGGCGTACTCGTTGCCGTCGACGTCGGTCACGCGCGCGCCGCGGGCCGCGGCGAGGTAGACGGGCGAGCCGCCCCGCCACATCGCCATCCATGGCATCGGGACGCCCTCCAGCAGGCTGCCGCGCGCCCGCTCGTGCAGCTCGCGTGAGTGCGGGTGGGTCTCCGCGAAGCGCTCGCGCTCGTGCTCGATCAGCGTTGCGAGGCGCTCGCGGTCGACGCTCAACCGCGCACCACTACGACAGGCACGTCCGAGCTCTCGAGCAGCTTGTGCGGCACCGATCCCGTGAGCGCCCGCTTGAGGGGACGCTCACCGCGGGAACCGACGACGATGAAGCGCGCGTCGCGCTCGGCCGCCACGCTGCGCAGCGCCTCAACCGGGCGATCGTGGGAGATGACGAGCTCCACCTCGGCGCCGCCGCTACGCGCGCGCTCGACCGCCTCGCTCGTGACCTGCTCACCGCGCTCCTCGATCGCCGCGCGATGGGCGCGGGCCTCGTCGCCCACGCCGCCGGGCGGACCGGCGCCGAACACGATCAGGAGCCGGTCGCCGAAGCGGCTCGCCAGCTCCATGGCCGTGTCCAGCGCGGCCCGCGAGCCGGCCGAGCCGTCGTAGCCGACCACGACCGAGGCCGCCATCAGACCGCCTCCTCCGGGACCGCCGCAACGCCCTCTTTGCGGCCCGCCGCAACGTCCGGATCCACGGTCTCGCGGCTGCGGCCGAAGTAGTCGCGATGGCCCATGGCACGCCAGATCAGCATCAGGATCACCCCAAGCAGCAACAGGCCGAGGCCGAGTACGACCGGCACCGCCACGCCGAACACCTCGCTGCCGCTGTAGGACTGGCCGACATCGCGGTACTCGTCGATGGCCTTGAAGAACAGGTAGGTGAGGATGATCGCGCCGATCACGGGCCCGACGCCGATGAAGAGGAAGTTCTTCACCGACTTGGTGAGCTCACGCCGGTAGTAGATCGCGCAGGCGAACCCGGTGAGCGCGTAGTAGAACGCGATCATCAGCGACAGCGCCGTGAGCGAGTCGTAGACGAAGTTCTCGGAGAGCGGGAACAGGACGCCGAACCAGACGGCCGCGATCACGCCGATGGCGATCGTCGAGACGTGCGGAGTCAGGTAGCGCGGGTGGATGCGGCCGAAGGCCTCCGGGAAGGCGCCCTGGCGGGCCATCGACAGCGTCGTGCGCGATGCCGGCAGGATCGTGGTCTGCGTTGACGCGAGCGCGGAGACGATGACCGCGATCACCACGAGCTTGTCGAGCGGGGAGCCGAGCACGTCGCCGGCAAGGGCGCCGAAGATGCCCGCGTCGTCCTCGAACTCCTCGACGCGGCCGATCCCGGCGAAGGCCACGACCGCCGTGGTCGTCAGCACGTAGGTCACGAGCAGGATCACCGTGGAGAGAACCGCGGCCAGGCCGGGCGCGGTGGCTGAGCCCTCCGTCTCCTCGTTCAGGTTGACCGCGCTCTCCCAGCCCCAGTAGATGAACACCCCCGTCAGCAGCCCGAGTGTGAGGATCCCCGTGCTGTCGATCGCGAAGGGCGAGAACCAGGACAGCTCCGGCGTCAATGGCCCGCCCTTCACGAGCGCCACGACCGCGAACAGCAGCAGCGCTCCGACCTGCAGGAAGATCAGGAACCGCTGGAGGGCTGCAGACAGCTCCGTGCCGAGCACGCAGATCGTGGTCATCACGCCGATGATCAGGAGCGTGAAGACCACGTTGGCGGCGATCGAGTCACGCAGCCCGTCGAGCCCGAAGAGGTCGAAGGTGTAGAAGGCGGCCACCTGGGCGAGCGAGCCGACCACGAGGACTCCGGTGGTCGTGATCGCCCAGCCGCCGACCCAGCCGAGCGTGGGACCCATCGCGCGCGTGACCCACGAGAAGGTCGTGCCGCAGTCCGGATCGGCGCGGTTCATGTAGTAGAAGGCCGACGCGATCAGGAACATCGGGACGAACGAGGCGAGCAGCACGGCCGGCGCCTGGACGCCCACGAGCACCACCACGATCGCGAGGACAGCCGCCAGCGAATAGGCGGGAGCCGTCGACGCTATGCCGATGATCAGGCCGTCGACGAAGCCGATCGCGTCCTTCTTGAGCCCGTGCTCGCTGCGCTCTGCGGCGGGCGCCTGTGCCTCCACTATGTCTCCTCGGGCTCGGTGCGGACGGCCGCCATCTTCTCAGCCCGGCGCTGCTGCCACACGGTGAGCAGCATCAACAAGAGCGTGACCAGGAAGATCATCGAGGCGATCACGTAGATCTGCGGCGGCACCGCCACCCGCGCCGCGCCCCAGATGAACAGCGGGAAGGTGATCGTCGAGCCGGCGTTGAAGTTCGTGATCACGAAGTCGTCGATCGACAGCGCAAAGGCCAGCAGGGCGGCGGCGACCACGCCGGGCATGATCAGCGGCAGCGTTATCAGCCGGAAGGTCTGCCAGGCCGTGGCGCCGAGGTCCTGCGCGGCCTCCTCGAGCGACCTGTCGAAGCCGATCAGGCGCGAGCGCACGGTGATGATCACGAACGACAGGTTGAACATGATGTGCGCGATCAGGATCGTCCCGAAGCCGGTCGCTACCAGGAAGTTGAGGAACATCGACAGCAGAGCCGCACCCAGTACGACCTCCGGGGTGGCGAGCGGGATGAAGATGAAGAAGTTGATCGGCGCGCGGCCCCTGAACTCGTAGCGCACGAGCGCCAGCGCGGTGATCGTCCCGAGGGCGGTTGCGGCCAACGTGGAGAGGGCGGCGATCTCGACCGACGTGAGCAGCGCGTCGCCGATGCCGGGGACCCCGAACGGGTCGGTCCAGGCCTCGAAGGAGAACTCCTGCCAGATGAAGTTGAAGCGCCCGACCGGGTTGTTGAACGAGAAGACGAGGATGACCAGGATCGGCACCAGCAGGTACAGAAGCGCGAGCAGCGCGTAGAGGTTCAGCCCCCAATCGAGCAGCTTGCCGCCGCGGCGGCGGCCGCCCGGCCGGCGGCCCTCGCGGGTGCGCGCGGCGGTCGGTGCGGCGGCGGTGCCGGCCTCCACCTAGGCTCGCTCCCCCTCTGCGCCGAGAAGCGCCTCGGTGCCCGCGATGCGCGCCCAGATCAGCACGATCGCCAGCATCAGCGCCATCAGGATGAAGGACAGCGCCGCGGCGGTCGGGTAGTCGCCGATCTCGAGGTAGCGGCTCTGGATGACGTTGCCGATCATGTACTGGTTCGGCGTGCCGAGCAGCTCGGCGTTGATGAAGTCGCCGGCCGACGGGATGAACGTGAGCAGCGAACCCGCCACGACCCCCGGCATCGACAGCGGCAGCGTGACGCGCAGGAAGACGTCGCGCCGGCGGCCGTAGAGGTCGTAGCCCGCCTCCAGCAGGCGGTGGTCGATCCGCTCCAGCGAGGCGTAGAGCGGCAGGATCATGAACGGCAGGAAGTTGTAGGTGATGCCCGCCACCACCGAGAACGTCGTATCGAGCAGGCGGCCGTCCTCGCCCAGGATCCCCACCGTCTTCAGCGTGCTGACCACGAAGCCGGAGTCGGACAGGATCGTCTCCCACGAGAGCGTGCGGATCAGGTAGGTCACGAAGAACGGGGCGATGACGGCGAGCAGCATCGCGTTGCGCCACTTGCCGCCACGGAAGGCGATGAAGTAGGCGAGTGGGTAGCCGATCAGCAGCGCCGCGATCGTGGCCAGCGCCGCGTACTCGAACGAGCGCAGGAACTGCTCGTTGTAGTCCGAGATCGCGTCGGTGTAGTTCGAGAACTCCCAGCTGAAGATGAAGCCGGTGTCGAGCGTGCCCTCCTTGAGCGACTCGAAGGCCATGTAGCCGAGCGGTATGAGGAAGAAGACCGCCAGCCAGCCGAGCCCCGGAAGGAGGAGCAGGTAGGGCAGCCCGGCCTTCCGGAAACGCGCGGACACGCTAGATGGCTGACTCCGAAGCCGCGTGCCTCCGGGGGCGGGCCAGACCAAGCTGGGCGCCGACCGCGGACGAAGCCGATAGTTGAAGAACTATCGGCGAGGACGTGGGTGGCGATCCAGCGCAGGTATGGCGCGTCATCCGGAGGTGCGGGGGTTTGGAGTCAGCCATCTACCTAGGCGCCGATCACCTTCTGGAACGCCTCGTCGAGCTCGCGTTCCTCGTCGGGCTTGAGCTGGCGGAAGATGAACGCGTTGGAGAGCGTCTTGTCGTCGGGAAAGATCAGCTGGTTGTTGGCCAGCTCGGGGGCGCGCTTGGCGAGGATCTCCTGGACGCCCTCGACGGGGCAGATGTAGTTCACGTACTCGGCGATGTCCGCCTGCACCTCGGGCCGATAGACGAAGTCGATCATCTTCTCCGCGGTGTACGCGTTCGGCGCACCGACTGGGATCTGCATGTTGTCGGTCCACAGGTGCACGCCCGTCTCGGGCGATATGAACTTGATGTTCGGGTTGTCGGCCTCGAGCTGCACGGCATCCCCCGACCAGCCGATGATCACCCAGGAGTCGCCCTTGGTGATGTCCTTCGTGTACTCGTTGCCGGTGAAGCCGCGGATCTGCCCGGAGTCCGAGGCCTCGCCGATGCGCGCGATCGCCTCCAGGAAGTCGTCCTTCGAGGCGGTCTCGGGGTCGAAGCCCATGCCGGCGGCGACGACGCCAACCGTGTCGCGCATCTCGGTGAGCATCGTGACCTTGCCCTTGTAGTCCGGGTCGAACAGGTCGTCCACCGATTTGGGCTCGCGCTTGACCTTGTCCTTGCGGTAGATGATCCCGCCGAAGCCCGACTGCCAGGGCATCGAGTAGTCGCGCCCGGGATCGAAGGACGGCGTGCGCAGCCGGTCGATCAGGTTCTGCTGTGCGGTCGTGATCGCCGCCGGGTCGAACTTCTGCACGTAGCCGAGCCTGATCATGCGCGCGGCCATCCAGTCGGTCACCACGTGGATGTCGCGCCCACCCGAGTCGCCGCGCTCGTACTGCTGGCGTACCTTGCCGAAGAACTCGGTGTTGTCGTTGATCTCCTCGACGTACTTGACCTCGGTGCCGTACTCCTTCTGGAACTCCTTGAGCGTCCCGCGGTCCTCCTCGATGTACAGCGGCCAGTTGGAGAACGTCAGCGAATCCGAGATCTTGGCCTTCTCGATCATGTCGGACTCGCCCTCGTTCGACTGGGCGACGCCGCCGGTGCGGGTGCCGCACGCGGCCAGGTAGGACAGGGCTGACACGCTGAGCGCCCCCGCGGCGCCGCGCTTCATCAGCCGGCGGCGGGTGAGCGGGTCGCGCAGGGAGCGCTCGAACTGCCGCTCCAGGTCGTCGTTCGGCGTCACGCCGTCTCCCTCACCATGTGGATGTTCTCGTCGGACCAGGTCAGCCGCGCTCCGTCACCCGCCGCGGGCAGACGGCGGCGCTCCTCCTCGTCGGCGTTCGGCACGAGCACGGTCAGGCGGGTCCCGTCGCCGAGCGCCACGACCACCTGCGTGGCCGTACCCAGGTACAGCGAGCTCTCGACCTGGCCATCGACGCTCGCGCGCCCGGCGGCGCCATCCCCGTTGCTCGCCGCGTGCAGCTGCAGCTTCTCCGGGCGCACCACGGCGTGCGCGCGCTCGCCGAGGGTGGCCTCTCCGGCGCCCGCCCGGACCGTCGGTCCGGCGTCGAGGCGCAGCTCGACGCTTCTGCCGTTGGTGGAGACGACCTCGCCGGGCATCAGGTTCGACACGCCGATGAAACCGGCGACGAACGTGGTACTCGGACGCTCGTAGATCTCCTCGGGTTCGTCGAGCTGCTCGATCACGCCGCGGTTTATGACCGCGATGCGGTCGGACATCGTGAGCGCTTCCTCCTGGTCGTGCGTCACGTAGACGAACGTGATGCCGACGTCCTGCTGGATGCGCTTGAGCTCCACCTGCAGCTGCTTGCGCAGCTTGAGGTCGAGAGCGCCGAGCGGCTCGTCGAGCAGCAGCACGGCAGGGCGGTTGACGAGCGCGCGGGCGAGCGCGACGCGCTGCTGCTGGCCGCCCGAGAGCTGGCGAGGCCTGCGCTTGGCCTCGGCAGCCAGGCCAACCCGCTCGAGCTCCTCGCCCACGCGCCGGCGCACCTCATCCTTCGCGAGGCCCTTGCGCTGGAGCCCGAACGCCACGTTTTTCTCGACGCTCATGTGGGGGAACAGCGCGTAGCTCTGGAAGACGGTGTTGGTGGCGCGCTTGAAGGCGGGCAGATCGGTGACCTCCTCGCCGTCGAGCCAGACGACGCCCTCGGTGGGCTCCTCGAAGCCGGCGATCATGCGCAGCGTCGTGGTCTTGCCGCATCCCGACGGGCCCAGCATCGTGAAGAACTGGCCGTGCGGGATGTCGAGGTCCATCCCGCGCACAGCGGTGAAGTCGCCGAAGCGCTTCGTGACCCCCTGCAGGCGGACGCTCGGTGCCTCCGCCGGCGGGCTACCCCCTCCTTCGCCCACACGGCTCATCCCTATCGGCAACCTATGTCCGAAACGGAGCCCTTGCAAGTGGCGATTTGCCGAAAACACAGCGTCTTAATTGGACGGAATGCACAAAGACATGCGCCCCCGTTTCGCCATCGACCCCCTTGTGATGCGCCGATTACGCCGATAGCGTTGTCCATGGCGTCTAGTTGAGGAGAGAGAGTGGCGACCACCCCGCAGACCGTCTACGAGACCGGCCCGGTCACCGAGTTGCAAGAGAAGGCGCGCAAGCACCTGTGGATGCACTTCACGCGCATGGGCGCGTACGACGAAGCGCATGAGATCCCGATCATCACGCGCGGCGAGGGCAGCTACGTCTACGACGAGCACGGCAAGCGTTATCTCGACGGGCTGTCCGCGCTCTTCTGCGTAAACGCGGGCCACGGCCGGACCGAGATCGGCGAGGCGGCCGCGGCCCAGGTCAAGGAGCTCGGCTTCTACACGAACTGGAGCTACGCGCATCCGAAGGCGATCGAGCTCGCCGCGCGGATCGCGGCGCTGGCGCCGGGCGACCTCAACCGCGTCTTCTTCACCTCGGGCGGCTCCGAGGCGGTCGAGTCGGCCTGGAAGCTCTCCCGCCAGTTCCACAAGCTCACGGGCAACCCGCTGAAGACGAAGATCATCTCGCGCGAGACGGCCTACCACGGCACCACCTTCGGCGCGCTCTCGATCACGGGCATCACGCCGCTGCGGACGGCGTTCGAGCCGCTCGTCCCGGGCGCCCATCACGTGCCCAACACGAACGAGTACCGCTGGCCCGAGGAGCGCGACCCGCTATGGGCCGCGAACGCGATCGAGGAGATGATCGAGTTCCAGGGCCCGGAGACGGTCGCCGCGGTGATCCTCGAGCCGGTCCAGAACTCCGGTGGCTGCTTCGTGCCGCAGGACGGCTACTGGCAGCGCGTGCGCGAGATCTGCGACAAGCACGAGGTGCTGCTGATCTCGGACGAGGTCATCTGCTCCTGGGGGCGGCTCGGCCACTACTTCGGCGTCGAGCGCTTCGGGGTCCAGCCGGACATGATCACCACCGCGAAGGGCCTGACCTCGGCCTACGCGGCGATGGGCGGCGTGATCGTCTCGGACCGTGTCTCCGAGCCGTTCATGAGCGACAAGCAGAACTTCACGCACGGCATCACCTTCGGTGGCCATCCGGTCTCCGCGGCGATGGCGCTCGCGAACCTCGACATCTTCGAGCGCGAGGACCTCTGCGGGCGCGTGCGCGAGAAGGAGCCGGAGTTTCGCGGCATGCTCGACAAGCTCCATGAGGACCTGCCGATCGTCGGCGACGTGCGCGGCGCGGGCTACTTCCACGCGCTCGAGCTCGTCAAGGACAAGGACACCAAGGAGAGCTTCAGCGACGCGGAGGGCGAGGAGCTGCTGCGCGGCTTCATGTCAGGCGAGCTCTACAAGCACGGGCTGATCTGCCGCGCGGACGACCGCGGCGACCCCGTCATCCAGCTCTCGCCGCCGCTGATCGCGGACAGCGAGGAGTTCGAGCTGATCGACAAGGTCCTGCGCCAGGTACTCACCGAGGCGTGGGATCGGATCGTCCACCACCACTAGGGGTGCCTCGGGGCGCCGCCCGGGTGCTGGGATGCTCACCGTTCGAGGACTCGTCGCCGAGATGGGCCTCGAGCTGGCGGTGGGCAGCGACGGCGCGGACGCCCCGGTTCGCTGGGTGCACATCTCGGAGCTCCCCGACCCGACGCCGTGGCTGTCGGGCGGCGAGCTGCTGCTGACGACGGGCATCCAGCTGGAGAGCGACGCGCGCCAGCGCGAGTTCGTCCGGCTCCTGTCGGGCTGCCACCTCGCGGGACTCGGCTTCGGCACCGGCTTCAACCACGATGAGCTGCCGCCCGCGCTCGTCGAGGAGGCGGCCGCCCTCGGCTTCCCCGTCTTCGAAGTGCCCTACGAGCTGCCCTTCATCGCGTTGACGGAGAAGGCCTTCACGCGGCTCGTGAACGAGCAGTACGAGGTGCTCCAGCGAGGCATCGCGATTCATAAGCGCCTCGAGCGGCTCGTGCTCGAGGAGAGCGGCCTCGACGAGGTGGTGCGCGCGCTCGCCGCTGCGATCGGCGGCGCGGTCTCCGTGCTGTCCGCGCGCGGCGAGCCGATCGCGAGCAAGACCTTCCGGCGCCAGGTCCCGGCCGCGGCGATGGAGGAGATCCGCGCCGAGGTGCGGCGCCGCTCGAGCGAGTTCTCCCCCGACCATCCGGAGATGGCCGGCCGCACGCTCGTGCTCCCGATCTCGATCCGCGGTAAGGGGGCGCCCCAGGCCTGGCTCGTGGCCGCGCGCGACGCCGGCGGCCTCGGAGACTTCGAGCGGCTCATCCTGCAGCAGGCCGTGACCGTGGTGGCGCTCGAGCTGATGCGCCAGCGCGCGATGCGCGACACGGAGCGACGGCTCGCCGGCGACGTGCTCGCCGAGGCGCTCACCGGGCGCCCGTCGGCGAACGAGCTGGCGGTGCGGCTGCGGCCGTTCGGCGTCGGTGCCGAGGCCGCCGTGCTCGTGTTCGCCGGCCAGGACGGCGCGCCGCCCGCGCAGGCCGAGGGCGACCTCGATCGCTTCCTCGCCGACGCGGGCGTCGGCGCGCTCGTGGCGGCGCGCGAGCGGCTGCTGTGCGCGGTGGTCGACGCGTCCGAGGAGACCGACATGGTCGCGCTCGCCGGCCGCGCGCGCGAGGCGCTCGTCGCGGAGCACGGCGAGCTGCGCGCGGCGGCGTCGCGGCCGGCGCCGGTCGGCTCGCTGCGGCGCACCTTCCATGAGGCGCGCTGCGCGCTCGAGGCGGCCGGGCTCGCGAACGGCGCGGCGCCGCCGGTCGCCTCCTACCGCGACCTCGGCGCCTTCCAGCTCCTGCTGTCGCTTCAGGACGACGACGCGCTGCGGCTCTACTGCGACAGCGTGCTCGGCCCGCTCGAGGACGGCAGCGGCGAGTACGGCGACGAGCTGCTTCGCTCGCTGGAGGCCTTCATCGAGCACAACGGGCAGTGGGAGAAGGCGGCACGCGAGCTGTACTGCCATCGTCATACGCTGCGCTACCGGATACGCAGAGTGGAGGAGCTGACCGGCAGGGACCTGTCGAGCGCCCGTGACCGCATCGAGTTCTGGCTCGCGCTCCGCGCGCGGGAACTCGTGCACTAAGGAGGAGAGCGAATGAAGGTCGGAGTTCCGACCGAGATCAAGACCGACGAGTACCGGGTCGCGATTACGCCCGCCGGGGTGCGCGAGCTGACCGAGCACGGTCACGAGGTCTTCATCCAGGCCGACGCGGGAGTCGGCAGCACGATCCCCGACAGCGAGTTCGAGGCCCAGGGCGCGCGCATGCTGCCCGACGCGAAGGCGGTCTTCGACGAGGCCGAGATGATCCTCGGCGTCAAGGAGCCGCAGCCGGTCGAGGTTCAGATGCTGCGGCCGGACCATCTGCTCTTCACCTACCTCCACCTGGCCCCGGATCCGGAGCTCACGCGCGGGCTCTGCGAGTCGGGCGCCACCTGCGTGGCGTACGAGACCGTCGTGGACGAGCACGGCCGGCTGCCGCTGCTGGCGCCGATGAGCGAGGTGGCCGGGAAGATCGCCACCCAGGCCGGCGCCTTCTTCCTCGAGCGTCCACTCGGCGGTCGCGGCGTGCTGCTCGGCGGCGTGCCCGGCGTGGCCGCCGCCACCGTGATGGTCATCGGCGGCGGCGTCGTCGGCCAGCACGCGGCCTTCATCGCGATCGGCATGGAGGCCGAGGTCTACGTGTACGACCGCAACATCGACCGCCTGCGCGAGCTCGACACCGCGTTCGGGGGGCGCGCCTCGACGGTGTACTCGTCGACGCTCTCGATCGAGGAAATGCTGCCGCGCGCCGATCTCGTGATCGGCGCCGTCCTGATCCACGGCGCCAAGGCGCCCTTCGTCGTGCGCCGCAGCCAGCTCGCGCTGATGAAGAAGCGCGCCGTGCTCGTCGACGTCTCGATCGACCAGGGCGGCTGCTTCGAGACCTCACACGCCACGACCCACTCGGACCCCGTCTACGAGGTCGACGGGGTCACCCACTACTGCGTGGCGAACATGCCGGGCGCCGTGCCCGTCACATCGACGTTCGCGCTCACCAACGCCACGCTGCCGTACGTGCTCGCGCTGGCCGACGAGGGGCTGGTCGGCGCGCTCGAGAAGCTTCCCGGCCTCAAGCCGGGCGTGAACGTTGCCCAGGGCAAGGTCACGCATCCCGCCGTCGCCGAGGGCGTCGGCATGGAGTACACCCCCGTTGAAGAAGTGCTGACCGTCACCGCCTAGGAGGAGATCGAATGAGCGACTATGCAGTTATCGACCCGGCGACGGGCGAGACCGTCGAGGAATACACGACGATCACCGACGACGAGCTGCGCGCCGCGATCGGGCGCGCAGACCAGGCTCATCGCAACTGGTCCGCGCCCGCGAGCGTGGCCGACCGCGCGGCGTTGGTCCGGCGCGTGGGCGAGCTGCACCTCGAGCGGCGCGACGAGCTGGCCAAGATCATCGTGCGAGAGATGGGCAAGCCGATCGAGCAGGCGCTCGGCGAGGTCGACTTCTGCGGCGACATCTACGGCTTCTATGCCGACAACGCCGAGGAGCTGCTGGCCGACGAGCCCATCAAGTTGGCCGGCGGCGACGGGTCGGCCGTGGTGCGCAAGAGCTCTCTGGGCGTGTTGCTCGGGATCATGCCTTGGAACTTCCCCTACTACCAGGTGGCGCGTTTCGCCGGGCCGAACCTCGTGATCGGCAACACGATCGTGCTCAAGCACGCGCCGCAGTGTCCCGAGTCGGCCGCCGCGATCCAGCAGATCTACGACGACGCCGGCTTCCCCGACGGCGCGTACGAGAACATCTACGCGACGAACGAGCAGATCGAGTGGGTGATCGCCGACCCGCGGATTCGCGGGGTCTCCGTCACGGGCTCCGAGCGCGCCGGTGCCGCCGTCGCGGAGATCGCCGGACGAAATCTCAAGAAGGTCGTGCTCGAGATGGGCGGGTCCGACCCGTTCATCGTGCTGGGCACGGACGACCTGGACAAGACCGTCGAGGACGCAGTGGCCGCCCGGCTCGACAACACGGGCCAGTCGTGCAACGCGGCCAAGCGCTTCATCGTTGCCGACGATCTGTACGAGCCGTTCCTCGAGAAGTTCAGCGCCGCGATGGCGGCGACCAAGCCGGGTGACCCGACGTCCGAGGACACAGAGATCGGGCCGCTCTCCTCGAAGACCGCGGCCGACCGCCTCGAGGACCAGGTCAAGCGGGCGATCGACCAGGGCGCGCAGGTCGCCGTGGGCGGGAGCCGCGACGGCAACTTCTTCGAGCCGACTGTCTTGACCGACATCGAGCCCGGCAACGACGCCTACCACGAGGAGCTCTTCGGCCCCGTGGCGCAGGTGTATCGGGTGTCGTCCGAGGAGGAGGCCGTGAAGCTCGCGAACGACACGCCGTTCGGGCTCGGCTCCTTCCTGATGACGACGGACGAAGAGCAGGCGGAGCGCGTCGCGAACCAGATCGACGCCGGGATGGTCTATGTGAACATCGTGGGGGCCGACTCCGCGGAGCTCCCGTTCGGCGGGACGAAGCGATCGGGCTTCGGCCGCGAGCTGGGCAATCTCGGCGCGGATGAGTTCGTCAACAAGAAGCTCATCCGAATCGGCTGACCTACAGGTTCCTCACAAGCTGGCTGTTGAGGACCTCCAGGGGCAGCGGCCATGGCCGAGTACCGCTTTCTCACGACCTGGCTCCTGGGCGCGCCGCGCGAGCGCGCCTGGGAGCTGCTCGAGCGCCCGCTCGAATGGCCGCGCTGGTGGCGCGGCGTCGTGCGCGTCGAGGAGCGCGGCCCAGGTGACCAGTGCCAGGTGGGCAGCTGCTATCGGGTCGAGTGGCGCAGCCGCATCCCCTACTCGATCGAGTTCGACTTCACGGTCGAGGAGGTCGACGAGCCGGGGCTGATGTCGGGACGCGCCGAGGGCGACCTCGAGGGGCACGGCCGCTGGCGCCTGTTGGAGGACGGCGGCGTGACGGCCGTGCTCTACGAGTGGAACGTCGAGACGACGAGGCCCTGGATGAACCTGGTCGCCCCGCTGGCGCGGCCCGTCTTCGACTGGAACCACGACCTGGTGATGCGCTGGGGCGGGGAGGGGCTAGCCCGCGAGCTCGGGGCGCCGCTGCTCGCGAGCACCTGACCCGAAGTCGGCGAGCTCCAAGCGCAACTGCTCGACCAGGTCGAGCCCGGGCATCAGCCCGTCCAGCATGTCGAGGCTGGCGCGGTAGTGATCGAGCTTCAGGTGGTCGCCCTCGCCCGCCTCGCCGCGGTTGATGCGCTCGCGCAGCTCACGCGCCTTCGAGACCTTGTCGGCGGCGAAGATGGCGCCCGCCTCCTGACCGGCCGCGGCGACCTGCCGCCGCAGGGCGGCCTTGCGCTCGGCCTCATCCTCGATCGACGGATCGTCGCTGACCGCCGTGACCAGCGCCGCGACGCGCTCACCGAAGCGACTTGCGAGCTCCGGCCGTTCGACGTCCGTGTCCTCGAGCAGCTCGTGGAGAACACCGGCCGCAACGACATCGTCGGAGTAGCCCGCCTCGTTCAACAGGCAGGCGACCTCGACCGGATGCGTCACAAAGGGCACCGCGTCGTCATCACGGGTCTGGCCGGCGTGCCGGTCCGCGGCAAAGGCCAGGGCGTCCCGTGTCACGGGCGACCGCTCGACGAAGTCGGTGCGCGCCATCAACTCATCAATATCGAATCCGCCCACGGGCCAAACGCCCTTTACATCTCGGCCGCCGTTCACCCTCCCAGGCGCCCGGCGATCTATCGATCTGTCCAGCAGATCCTACGGAACCGGGCACGTTCGCACCCGTGAAGCGCAAGTAATCGCCCGGGGAAGATCCCGGGAAGAAGCCGGCTTTCTGTTACAGGCCTGCGGCTGTCTCGTTACCCCGCGGTGAAACGTCTGCGCGCCGCGCTACACGATGTCCATGCACTCGCTGGCCGGCCTTATCACCGCGGCGGTGTTCGCACTCAGCCCAGTGGGCGGGATCTCGCCGGGCGAGCAGCCCGCGAACCAGATCCCGCACCGCCCCCACGCCGTCCTGCTCGTGCTCGACGAGCTGCCGGGTGACTCCCTGCTCGACCGCAGCGGTGCGGATCGACGCCGGGCGCTACCCGAACTTCGCGGCGCTCGCGTCGGACTCGACCTGGTTCCGGAACGCCTACTCGACCTACGACTCGACCACGAAGGCGGTGCCGCTGATCCTCGACGGGATGCGCCCGGTCGCGGACTCCGAGCCCGAGCGGAGCTGGCATCCGCGCTCGATATTCACCGCGCTCGGGGCGCGCGGCTACCGAATCGTCGCGGCCGAGGAGGCAACCGCCCTGTGTCCGCCGCGCCTCTGCCGCGGCGCGCACGTGAGCAGGCCGGCGATCATGCCGAGGCTCCGCCACGGCCGGCCCGAGCGGTTCAGGCGGTTCGTGCGCTCGATCCGCCCGAGCCGCCGGCCGACGCTCTGGATGAAGCACGTCCTGCTGCCGCACGGCCCCTACCAGTACCTGCCCTCGGGGGCCAAGACGCGTGCCGGCGCCACCGATCTCATCCCCGAGATGAACAGCGAGCTCGCCTTCCACGACGCGTTCCTCACCCGCCACAACGAGCAGCGCTACCTGCTCCAGCTCGGCTTCGTCGACCACCTGCTGGGGCGCCTGATCGGGCGCCTGAAGGCGCAGGGCGTCTACGACGACACGCTGATCGTCGTGACGGCCGACCACGGCTACGCCTGGCAGGTGGGCGTGAGCACGCGCCGCAGCGTCAGCCCATCGAACGTGCACGAGCTCACGCCGGTGCCGTTCTTCGTCAAGGCCCCCGGCCAGCGAGCGGGGCGCGTGAGCAGGGCGTACGCGCAGACGCTCGACGTGACCCCGACGATCGCGGACGTACTCGGCGTGCGGCTCGGATACCGCACCCAGGGTCGCTCGGCCTTCTCTCGCGCCGTGCGCCGCCGTCGTGGCGTTGCCGTGACGACGCGCGAGTTCAGCGGCATCGTGCGCATCTCCGGGAGGCGCTGGGAGGCACGCCGCCGGGCCGTGGTCCGGCGCCGCCTGCGCCAGCTCGGCTCGGGCGACTGGACCAGCCTCTACACGGGAATCGGCCCGCACCGCGAGCTGGTCGGGCGACGTGTGGCCGGCCTCGCGCGCGCCGCTGCGAAGGGCGTGCGCGCCAGCATCGCCCAGGCGGCGAGCTACGACCATGTGCAGCGTCCGGGCGGGATCGTGCCCGCCCAGGTCGCCGGCAGCCTCGACGGGGCGGGCACGCCGGGGCCGGGCCGCGCTATCGCCGTCGCGGTGAACGGCCGCATCGAGGGCGTCGGCCGGACCTTTCAGCTCCTCGGACGACCGGGCGAGCACTTCGCCGTGAACGTGCCCGAGGCGGCGCTCGCCAACGGCCGCAACGTCGTCGAGGTGTTCGAGATCACCCGCGGCGGGCTGCGGGCGCTGGCACGCGCCTAACCACAACTCAGCAACAAGTTATTAACGTGCACCCTGGTGAGACATCGGGGCCCGGTGATGACGGCGCTCGTGCTCGGCGCCGCGGCGCTCGTCGCGGGTGCGCTGGCGCTGGCCGGCGTCTGGCGCGGCGGCGACAACGAGGCCACCGCCGGCTACGCGCCCGACGCCAAGGGGCGGCCGCCGGTGGTGGTTCTGATCCTCGACGAGTTCCCCACAGACGACCTGCTCCGTCCCGACGGAGGCATCGACGTGCGGCGCTTCCCGAACTTCGCGCGACTGGCAAGGATCTCGACCTGGTTCCCGAACGCGTTCACCGTCTACGACTCGACCTTCAAGGCGGTGCCGGCGATCCTCGACGCGCGCCTGCCGCGGCGCGGCAGCACGCCCGACGTGCGCAGCCACCAGCCGAGCGTCTACCACCTGATGCACCGGCTCGGCTACGAGATCCACAAGGTCGAGTCGGCGTCGGCCGTGTGCCCACCGCGGATCTGCAAGGGCTCGCGCCCCCGCCGGCCGAGCGTGCTCGACCGCCTCAAGGGCGGCGGGCGGCCGGCGCGCCTGCACAGGTGGATCGGGGCGATCAGGCACCGCGAGCGGCCCGGCTTCTACCTCCATCACGCCCTGCTGCCGCACGAGCCCTGGATCTACCTCCCCTCGGGCCTTCCGAACCGCCCCTACGGCGAGGACCCGATCGAGGGCATCAACACCAAGTCGAGCTTCGCCGACACCGACCTCTCGCAGCACAACCACATGCGCCATCTGCTGCAGGTCGGCTACACCGACCACGAGCTCGGCCGGCTGCTCGCGCGACTGCGCCGCACGGGAATGCTCAAGCGCTCGCTGCTCGTGGTGGTGGCAGACCACGGCTACGCCTACGACATCGGCGTGCCGAGCCGGCGCTTCGTCAGCGACTCGAACGTGGACGAGGTCGGGCCGGTGCCGCTCTTCATCAAGGCACCCGGCCAGATGCGCGGGCGGGTCGACGAAAGCATGGTGCGCAACATCGACGTGGTCCCCACCATCGGCGACATGCTCGGGAGGAGCATCTGGTGGCCGCACGACGGCGAATCGGTCTTCTCACCGGCCTCCAAGGACCGCGACGAACTCGTCATCACGACCCGCGACTTCAAGCGCGAGATCAGGATCGGCGCGGACGAGCTCGCCGAGCGGCGCGCGGAGAACCGGGCGCGCTGGGGGCGCCTGTTCGGCACGAGCGCGTACAGCGAGCGGGCCTTCGGCGACCCGTGGGCGAGCATCTACCGCGTCGGCCCGAACAAGCGGGTGCTCGGCCGGCGGCTCGCCCGAGTCGACCTGGGCGCCTCCGTCTCCACGGCGCTGCACGCAACGCACAGCGCTGATGGCGGCCGCCGCGTGCGAGCGCGGATCGCGAACGCCGTCCTGCTCGACCACGTCACGCCCGACGCGCCAATCCGGCCGACGCGCGTGGCCGGCCGGCTCGTGAACGGCTCAGCCGAGGAGAATCGCGAGCTGGCGCTCGTCGTCAACGGCCGCATCCGCTCGGTCGGACGCAGCTTCCACCTGGGCCGCCGGCCGACGGAGTTCTTCTCGTTCGTCTTCCCCGAGCACGCCCTCCGCCGCGGGCGCAACCACGTGGAGGTGCTCGAGGTCGTGGACGGCGGCCGCAGCTTCGTGCCGCTCGGCGGCAATCACGGGGCCGGCCGGTAGATCGAGTTCGGCTCCGCGCTGCTGTCCGGGGTTACCTGCGCCGGGTCCGCGCCGGTGTCGACGAAGGCGCAGAAGTAGCGCCGCCGGTCGTCGCGGGCGATGCAGGTCCGGAAGTAGTCCTCGCGGAGCCGCACGGTGTTGGCGGTCTCGAGGTTGCGGATCAGCTCGGCGTCGCCGGTGTGGAGCACGAGGTTCCTGAAGGCCTCGGCGTTGCGCTGGGTGTCCTCGGTCTCCGAGACCACGGTCGGGCGCGCCGCGAGCCCGGCGGCGATCACGCCCACGATGCTGGCCAGCAGGAGCCCTGTCCCGATGCGGTCGGTCAGCACCTCACGCTGGGCGCGCGGCGGCGCTCCCGGCTCGGCCGCCGCGCGGCGCGCCCATGCGCGCCTCGCGAGCCACGGCGCCAGTGCTCCGATCAGGACCAGGTTGCCGAAGGTCGCGAGCAGGATCGCCGGGATCAGGTCCACGCCCGTGCCGATCGGCGGCAGCAGGTGGAGGATCAGCCCGTCGATCAGCGTGACCGCGATGAAGGCAGGCCACATGGTCGCCCCACGCAACCGCCAGCGGATCCTGGCGGGCCAGAAGCGCTCCTCTCGGTTCACCGATCGCAGGGTAGCCTTCAGGCAGTGCCTGAGCTCTGGGTCACGCAGCTTGGATCGGTGCCCTACTCGGAGGGCTTCGCCCTCCAGGACGAGCTGCGCGAGCTCCGGCGCGCGGGCGAGCTGCCCGACCTGCTGCTCGTGCTCGAGCACCCGCCCGTCTACACGAAGGGCAGGCGCACCGAGCCGGCCGACCTGCCGATGGGCGACGACTGGTACGCCGAGCGTGGAATCGAGGTCTGCGAGACGGATCGCGGCGGCCGCGTGACCTACCACGGGCCCGGCCAGCTCGTGGCCTACCCGGTGATGGAGGTCGAGCGTGTCGCCGACTTCGTGCACACGATGGAGGCCGCGATCGTCGCCGCGCTGCGCGACGAGGGCGTCGAGTCCGAGCCGCGCGAGCATCCGCACACGGGCATCTGGGCGGGCGACGCGAAGATCGCCTCGATCGGAGTGCGCGTGTCGGGCGGTGTCTCAACACACGGACTCGCCGTGAACGTCGACAACGACCTCACCCCCTTCGAGTGGATCGTGCCCTGCGGGATCGACCACGTGCGCATGACCTCGATCGCGCACGAGACCGGCCGGTCGCGCTCGCTGCCGTGCTTCCGCAAGCGGCTGGCCTGGCATTTCGCCGAGGCGTTCGGGCGCCGCCAGCGGCTCGTGTCGGAGCGGCGCCTCCTGCAGCGGGTGCCGGTGCCCGCATGAGCACCCGCTCACGCTCCAACCCGGGCGGCGCGCGCGTCCTCGACATGGGCGAGGTCCGCCCGTTCCGCGAGCGCAAGCCGGCCTGGTTCAAGCGCCCCGCCCCGGGTGGACCGCACTACCGCGAGCTGCGTGGGCTGATCGAGGACCAGGGCCTGCACACCGTCTGCCAAGAGGCCGCCTGCCCGAACATCGGCGAGTGCTGGGAGCGGGGCACCGCGACGTTCATGATCCTCGGCGACACCTGCACCCGGCGCTGCGGGTTCTGCAACGTCAAGACCGGCAAGCCGACCCACAACGACCCGCTCGAGCCGCTGCGGGTCGCCCAGTCGGTGCGGCGCATGGGCCTGCGCCACGCCGTGATCACGAGCGTCGACCGTGACGACCTGCCAGACCTCGGCGCGTCCGCATTCGTCGGCGTGATTCGCTCGATCCGGCGGATGGCGCCCGGCTGCAAGGTCGAGGTGCTCACCCCCGACTTCCGCGGCGAGGAGATGCCGCTGGCGCGCGTGATCGCGGAGCGGCCCGACGTCTTCAACCACAACGTCGAGACGGTGCCGCGCCTCTACCCGCTGGCCCGCCGCGGCTCGCGCTTCCTGCGCTCCTGCCGGGTGCTGCGGAACGCCAAGGAGATGGGCGGCGACCAGGTCGTCACGAAGTCCGGCTTCATGACCGGACTCGGCGAGTCGAAGGAGGAGCTGCTCGACGCGTTCGGGACGCTGCGCGAGCACGGCGTGCAGGTCCTGACGGTCGGTCAGTACCTGCGCCCCACCCGCGACCACCTCCCAGTGGTGCGCTACTGGCACCCGGACGAGTTCGCCGAGCTCGAGCGCGAGGCCTACGCGATGGGCTTCGAGTCCGTCGCCGCCGGTCCGCTCGTCCGCTCGAGCTACCACGCTGAACAGACACTGGCGCAGGCCGCCTCGTCGTGAGAGGAGCTGCGCGCCTCGCGACAGGCGCGGCGGTGGCCCTCGCCGCTGGCGGCGGCGCCGTGGTGCTCGCGGCGACCCGCGACGCCGAGCCGGCCGCCACCGACCGCTGGTCCGCGCTCGCACCGGCGCCGCTCGAGCGCACGGAGGTCGCCGCCGCGCGCATCGGCCGCTCGATCTACGTGGTGGGCGGCTTCGAGCGCGCGAGCGGTACGACGAGCGCCGCCGTCGAGCGCTACGACATTCGCCGCAACCGCTGGTCGCGCGTGCCCGCGATGCCGCTCGCGCTCAACCATGCGACCGCCACGACTTACAAGGGCGACCTGTATGTGCACGGCGGCTACACGGGCGCGAACGACCTGAGCGTCCCGACCGGCGCGCTGCTCCGCTACGACCCCGAGCTGGGTCGCTGGCGCCGGCTGCCGCCCGCGCCGACGCCGCGGGCCGCGCACGCGCTCGCCGTGCTCGGCGACCGGCTCTATGCAGCGGGCGGAGCGAACGACGGCGGCTCACTGCGCTCGCTCGAGATCTATGACTTCAAGCGGCGCCGCTGGACGAGCGGGCCGAGCTTCCCGTTCGGCCCGGCGCGCAACCACACGACGGGGATCGCCTCGGGCGGGCGCTTCTACGTGATCGCCGGACGCGACGCCGAGAACTACACGGCGGTCGAGCGCTACAACCCGCGCCGCCGCGTTTGGGAGGACGTCCCGGACCTGCGCACGCCGCGCGGCGGGATCGCCTCCGCCCGGCTCCGCGACGGCCGCATCGTCGTCTTCGGCGGTGAGAACCTCACTCCGGGCGGCACCACGATCGCGGCCGTGGAGCTCTTCAACCCGCGCACGCGCAGGTGGCGCAGCCTGCCGTCCATGCGCACGCCGCGGCACGGACTCGGCGGTGCGTCGCTCCGCAACCGGGTCTACGCGATCCAGGGTGGAGTGGAGCCGGGCTTCTCCTTCTCGAACGCGATCGAAGCGCTCGACGTCCGCTAGCCCCGCCGCGGACCGCCTCCGTGTTCCCAATCAAGGACAACATCCCGACCCGGCGCTTCCCCGTGGTCACGGTCGTGCTCATCGCGATCTGCACGGTGGTCTGGTTCGTGTTCGAGGCGAGCTTCTGGAACATCAGCGAGACCGGCCAGGAGCGCGTGATCGAGTACGGCGCGATCCCCTACGAGATCACCAACCCGGGCGACTACTGCGGAGTCGACGCGACCGGCACCCAGATCGTGTGCGAGGGCCAGCCGGGCGTGTCGGGCACGGCGCCCGACCAGGCTCCCTGGTGGGTCACGATCTTCACGTCGATGTTCATGCACGGCAGCTTCCTGCACCTGGCCGGGAACATGCTGTTCCTCTGGATCTTCGGCAACAACATCGAGGACTCGATGGGGCGCAGCCGCTTTGTCGCCTTCTACCTGCTCGGCGGAGTGGCGGCGCTGGGCGGGCAGATACTCACGGACCTGGACGCGACCATCCCGACGGTCGGCGCGAGCGGGGCGATAGCCGCGGTGCTGGGCGGCTATGCGCTCCTCTATCCGCGCGCGCGTGTGATCACGCTCATCTTCATCGTCATCTTCTTCACGGCGATCGAGCTGCCGGCCCTGCTCGTGCTCGGCTTCTGGTTCGCGTTGCAGCTCCTCTACGGGATCAACGACATCGCCCAGCCGGTGGGTGGTGAGCCGGGCGGCGGCGTTGCCTACTTCGCGCACCTGGGCGGTTTCCTCTTCGGCCTGCTCGCGATCAAGCTGTTCGCCAACAACGTCCACAAGGACTACGAGTCCGAAGGCCGCATCCCCGTGTACTGATGGCGCGCAACTTCGTGCTGGCCGCCAGCCTCGCAATCATCTGCCTGCTGGCGTTCCTGACCATCTCGGTGGCGGTACGTGAGGGAGTAGACGTGCTCGTTGTGCTCTCCGTGATCATCCTGGCGCTGTTGGGCTTCGGCATCCTCGGCGCGTTGTCGTCCGGGCCTCCGGATGAATAGGCGGCTCGCCGCCCTGCTGACGCTGCTCGCACCGCTGGCGGTGGTGGCGGCGGCGTGGCTGACCTTCGTGCACGACGAGGAGGTGCGCGGCCACACGCCGGGACTGTCCGCACCCGCCCAGGCGGCGGCTCGCACGACGCCCGAGCCGGCGGCATCGGACGCGGCCGACAGGCGGGTCGGCCTCGACGTGTCGCTCGCAGGCGTCGACGCCTTCCACCTGTTCCTCAAGCATCCGCCGCGTGCCGGCCTCGTGCTCGACCTGGGGAGCGGTGATGTCCTCTGGCGCCTGCACCCGCGTCGCAAGCTGCCGATCGCAAGCCTGACCAAGATCATGACCGCCCTGCTCGTGGCCGAGCGCACGCGTCCGAACGAGCGCGTGCTGATCACGCAGGCGGCGCTCGACTACTCGGGCTCCGGGGTCGGGCTGCTGCCGAAGGGCCGGCACGTCCGGCTCGAGACGCTCTTGAACGGCCTCCTGATCGTGTCCGGCAACGACGCGGCGATCGCGCTGGCGGTCCACATGGCGGGAAGCGAGGCGCGCTTCGTCCGCATGATGAACCAGCGCGCCGCCGAGCTCGGTCTCACCTGCACGCGGTTCGCCTCCTCGCACGGGCTCGAGGACGGCAACCGCTCCTGTGCGCGCGACCTCGCGGTCCTCACGAGGCTCGCCATGCGCCGCGGGCGGATCCGGCGCGTCGCACGCACCGAGTACGCGGAGCTGCGCTTCCCGATCAAGGGCGGCAAGCTCTACCTGTCGGGCCACAACCCGCTGATGCGGCTCGGATATCCCGGTGCGATCGGCCTCAAGACGGGCTACACCGACGCCGCCGGCCGCTGCTTCGTCGGGGTCGTCCGGCGCGGCGGGCGAACGCTCGCAGTCGTGCTGTTGAACTCACGCGACCCCGCGGTGCAGGCGCCCAAGCTGCTGGACGCGGCGTTCGCGGCCGCGCGCTGATCCGGCCCTCGCGACTGGACGAACGTACGACCTTCCGCCTGGTACGCAAGCCGGTTTCGCACCGCTTCTGCGTACGCAGCTGAGCAAAGCCCGTGCGGGCTGTGACTGATGCCACAAACGGGGGAACACTCCGCCCCGTGGAGGCGCGCTCGCTTCGGCGACTTCGAATGACGACGCTGTCAGTGACGATCGCGGCATTGGTCCTGTCGCCGAGCGCCCACGCGGCCCTGCCGGAGGAGCCGCTGGCCTCGGTCACGTCGACGGTCGAGCAGACCGTCGGAACCGTCTCGGGCGTAACCGGCCAGGTCACGACGGCGGTGGGAAGCGCAGCGCCCGTGGCGCAGCCGGTCGCGACCGCGGTCCAGGAGACCACGACCGAGCTGACGCGACACGTCACGACCGCCGTCGAGGAGCGCACGCCGACGGCACCGGCCGTGGTGGAGAAGACGACCGGCGCGGTACACGCGCTCACGTCCCGTGGCGCCAACGAGGCCACCGTGGCAGCGCCTCCAGCCGCGCACCCGGCGACGCCACCCGCTCCTGCTCCCAGTGGCGATCCGCAACCTGCGGCGCGTCGCGACAACGCCGCTCCCGCCGAGCCGAAGCAAGCGCCCGGGCCATCCGCCGGCCATCGGCCCGCGGAAGTGCGTACCGGCCCGGTCGCCGACGGCGTCGAGCGCGTCGCGCCGGCCCAGCCGCCGCTGGCGAAGCCGGTCTCGCCGGGTGAGCGCGCGCAGGCGGGCGAAGGCAGGCCCGCGGCCGAGTCGAGCCCTCCAGCGCATGACGTTCCGGCGCTCGGCGGCGGCTCTGCTTCGGCGCCATCGACCGGTTTCGGTCTCGGCGGCCTGGCTCTGCTCGCCAGCGCGTTCTGCCTGACGGCCCCGCGGGTCGTCCGAGATCTTCTGTCCCTGCCGGCCGACATGCGGCCGGCCCTCCTCGTCTCCGCGCTCGAGCGCCCCGGCTAGCGCCGCCCGGGGTCGTTTCGCGACCGGCCTACGCCCGGTCGCGCTTGAGCAACTACGAAGGAGACAGACAATGAATCGCAGTGCAATGGCGCTGGGAGCCGGCGTGATCGCGTTGGCGTTCCCAGCCGGCAGTGCGGCGGCCGCACCTCAGCTGGTGCAGGAATCGGTCGCTGCCGTGCAGGCAACCGCAGTCCAGGTGGGCGCCCCGGTGAGGGTGTTGAGCGATGGCGATGACCAGGGGCCCGCGACCCCCGTGGCGGCGGGCGCGCAGGCGGCGTCGCGCTCGGTCGGGGTCGTCCAGACCGGACCCGCACAGGTGAACGCGCCCGTGCGGGTCCTGAGCGACGGCGACAACGCCGCTCAGAGCACGCCGGGCGCGGGCGGCGGGGGAGCGCAGTCCGCGACGCGCTCGATCGGCGCCGCGCAGGTCGGACAGGCGCAGGTCGACGCGCCCGTGCGCGTCCTGAGCGACGGCGACAACCCCGACCCGGCTCAGCCCGGCACGGGTGCCGGGGGAGCGCAGTCCGCGACCCACTCGATCGGCGCCGCGCAGGTCGGTCACGTACGGGCCCATGCGCCCGTGCGCGTCCTGAGCGACGGCGACAACCCCCGTCAGGGCGGTGGCGGCACCAGCGCGGCGGCAGCGCAGTCGATCAGCCGCTCGATCGTCGCCGTGCAGATCCCCTGGGTCCAGCTGTGGGCCCCGATCCGAGTGCTCAGCGACGGCGATGACGTCGCGGCGAGCGAGGACGCTGGGTCAGGCGGCGCACCCGCTGCCGGTGGTCAGACGATCACCGACACGATCGGCGGGATCGAGCTGGGCACCGTTCAGGTCGACGCGCCGGTGGCCGTCGCGAGTGACAGCGATGAGCCAGGCGAGAGCCCGGCAGCGGGCGGCGACAGGCCCGCGCCGACGACTCCGATCGACGCCGGCGGCAGCTCGCCGACCGGCTCCGATGGTGGCGACGGGTCCGGCGGTGGGATCCGGCCCGGGTCGACGACACCGGCCGTGGACGTCCTGACCGACGACACGGGCGTCGACCCGATCGCCGCGGTGCGGGGTGTGGCTGCCCGGACGGCGGAGCTCGATGGCGGGCTCCCGTTCACCGGCCTGGCCACACTCGCGCTCGCCCTGGCGGGGTTGCTGTTCCTCCTCGCCGGCCGCGGTCTGCTGATCGCCGGCTCTGCGCGCGGGCCGCGACGCCCGCGGACGGCCTGAGGAAGTGAGGCGGGCGACCGGCGCGCGGGCGAGCTCGCGCGCCGGTCCCGCCTCGCCAGGGTGGGACCCCTGATCCGCTTCTGCCCCGCGCCCGCAGAAAGGGGTGATGCTCACCTGGATCTGCCACGAGTGCGAGACGCGCCTCTGGAGTGCGGCGCGGGTGCCCGGCGGAGGCAGCTGCACCGCCTGCGGCGCCTGGCTTCCCCAGACGGCAACCGAGCCCGTGCGGCCGCTGCGCGCTACTCGACTACGTAGCGGAGCGGCACGAAGGTCTGACTATCTTCCGGCGGCCGCACGTAGGCGCGCTCCTGGCGCGGCGGGAGCTCGATCTTCTCGGGACGCACGTTCTCGTAGGGAATCTGCTCCAGCAGGTGGCTGATCAGGTTCAGGCGGGCGGTCCGCTTGTCGTCCGCCTCAACGACGAACCAGGGTGAGTCCTTGGTGTCGGTATAGGCGAACATGTCGTCCTTCGCCTCGGCGTAGTCGACCCAGCGCGCCCGCGCCTCCAGGTCCATCGGGCTCAGCTTCCACTGCTTGGACGGGTTCTTGAGGCGGGCCTTGAAGCGCCGCTCCTGCTCCTCGTCTGAGACGGACAGCCAGTACTTGATGAGGATGATCCCGGAGCGCTGGAGCATGCGCTCGAAGCGCGGGCAGCTGCGCATGAACTCCTGGTACTCCTCGTCCGTGCAGAAGCCCATGACCCGCTCGACGCCCGCGCGGTTGTACCAGCTGCGGTCGAACAGGACCATCTCACCGCCCGCGGGCAGGTGCGCTACGTAGCGCTGGAAGTACCACTGCGTCCGCTCGCGCTCAGTCGGAGTGCCGAGCGCCACGGTGCGGATCACGCGCGGGCTAGTCCGCTCGGTGATGCGCTTGATGGCGCCGCCCTTGCCGGCCGTGTCACGCCCCTCGAACAGGACCACGACCTTCAGCCCGGCCCGCACGATCCACTCCTGCAGCCGGACCAGCTCCTCCTGGAGGCGCACCAGCTCGCGCTCGTACTCCTTCTTGGACAACGTGCGCGGGCCAGTCTCCGTCTTCGCCATCCGCGTCAGCGTACCGCCGGGCGATAGTGGGCATGTCCATCGTCATGACCGACGACATCGACGTTGCGGCCCGTCGCATCGTCGACACCAACCGCTACGTGACGCTCGGCACGGCTGACGCGAGCGGCCGGCCCTGGGTCTCACCGGTCTGGTACGCGAAGGACGGGTACGGCGCGTTCCTGTGGGCCTCGCGCCCCGGCGCCCGGCACTCACTCAACCTGGCCGAGCGCCCTGAGATCAGCGCGGTGATCTTCGACTCGACCGTGTCGATCGGAACCGGGGTGGCGGTCTACATGTCGGGCTCGGCGAAGGAGCTCGCCGACACGGAGCTCGAACAGGGCATCAACGTGTTCTCGCGGGAGTCGCTCGCGGACGGAGCCTCGGCGTGGAGCCTCGAGGACGTGACTAGTGGCGCCGAGCTGCGCCTCTACCGCGCCGAGATCTCGGAGTGCTTCCTGGGCGAGTCGGACCGGCGCCAACCCGTGAGCGACCGGTATCTGACGGAGGCCTGAGGAGAGGTGGAGCCAGCCGGGCTCGAACCGGCGACCTCCTGCTTGCAAAGCAGGTGCTCTTCCAGCTGAGCTATGGCCCCGCGGGTCGATTGTAGGGCCGGTGGGGCGCCGTGTATGTGTCGAGCCCGGGGCGCGATCCTTCACAAAACGCGGTGCTGCAGCCGAAAAACGGGTTACGACGGCATGGAGGGTTCCGTCGTGTTAGCGGCACGGGACGCCGCTGAGTTGCATCAGGCGGGGGTCGCCGGGGCGGGTGACCCCCGCCGCAACTCCCCCTACTCGAAGTCGAAGTCGCGTGGCGGCTTCTGCTCGAACCAGAGCCGGTCGTGCTCCGGCGTCTCTTGCAGGAAGTCGGGCGTGTCCTCGAGGACGTCGCCCTCGTCGCCCTCGTCCTCCTCGTCGCCGGACGCCGTGCGCTCCTCCTGCTCGGGCTCCTCGTCTGCGAACGGGTCGTACTCGATGGTGGCGCCGGGATCCGGGCTGCTCGCCGGCTCCTCCACCGGCTCGAGCCCGCGCGGCGGCGTGTCGCCGTGGCCGGCGGCAGGCTCGGGGGCCTCGGGATCGGCGTCGAGCAGGGGCTCCTCGGTCACGGGCTCCGGCGCCGCGGGCTGCTCGGGCACGGAAGCCTCCTCGGCTACGGGCGCCTCTTCCAGCGGCGGCGCATCTTCCACCGGTGCCGCCTCCTGCACGGATTCCTCTGGCGGAGCCACCTCGTCGACGGGAGCGGGCCGGTCGGCTGACAGCGATTCGCCGTCGAAGAGCTGATCCCCATCGCCCGGCTCGGGCTCCTCCGCGACCGCTCCGCCCTCGACCGCCTCGTCGGCGCCGAGCTCGGGCGCCACCGCGTCGCCGTCGGTGGCTGCCGTTTCCGCTTCCACGCTCTCGGGCTGCGGCGCGGCCTCGCGCCGGACGGGGCCTAGCGCCTCATCCTGCTGGCGCTGGACCTCCTCCTCGGGCGCTCCGTGCTTGCGCTTCAGCTCGAGATGCTCCTTGATCGCATCATCGAGTAGGCCCATCGGGGCGGAACCTTACCGAGGCCGCGTGGACGGCTCCGGCTCGGCCAACCCGCCCGGCTCTCCGGCGGGCAACGCGGCCTCGACGCGGTTCTTGCCGGCTCGCTTGGCGCGGTAGAGCGCGGCGTCGGCAGCCGCCACCAGCGCCTCGCCTGGAAGCGCGCCATCGGACGCCGCGGCAACTCCGAAGCTCGCCGTGACCTGCAGGGAGCCGCTGCCGCGCGCCCCCGCCACCTGCAGGCTCTCGACCGCCTCGCGCATGCGCTCGGCCAGTAGGGCCGCGCCGTCGAGGTCGGTCTCCGGAAGGATCACCGCCAGCTCCTCGCCCCCGTAGCGCGCAGGGGCGTCGATGTCGCGCGAGAGCCTGCGCAGCACCTCCGCCACCTGAGCGAGGACCTCGTCGCCCTGCTGGTGGCCGTGGCGATCGTTGACCTGCTTGAAGTCGTCGATGTCGAGCATCACCAGCCCGAGTGGGCTGCCAAAGCGACGGCTGCGCTCGAGCTCGCGCTCGAGGATCGTCCAAAAGGCGCGCACGTTCGCGAGCCCGGTCAGCTCGTCGGTCACCGCCTGGCGCTCGACGGTCTCGTGGAGGTTCGCGTTCTCGATCGACACCACCGCCTGGCCCGCCAGGTACTCGAGCAACTCGGCCTCGACGCGGTCGAAGGGCCGCCCGCGGCGGGCGATCGAGAGCGCTCCGAGGTACTCCGGAGGGCCGACCACGTGCCGCAGCACGACGGTCAGCGCGTGGCTGTCGCGCGCCTCGCTCGCCACCGCCCGGCGGCGCTCGGGCGTGGGCGTGGTGGACTCGCCGTCGAGGGCGTCGAGCAGCTCTGCGCCGACCTCCGGGCTGATCGCGAACGCCGCCCGCTCCGCGGCCTCGAGGGCCTCCTCGAGGTCGGGACGCTCGGCGCCGGCCTCGTAGCCGTTGAAGATGGCCGTGTCGAGCGTCAACGCGCGCCCCGCCTCGGCCTCGCAGGCGTCGACCGCCTGCTTGACGGCGAGCTCCATCACGCCCTGGCGATCGAGCCCCGTCGCGAGCGCCTCGCCGACCCGCCGGATCGTCTCCTCGAGCTCGCCGCGCTTTCGCTCGACCTCCTCCATCTTGCCCGCGAGCTGCTCGGACATGCTGTTGAACTCGTGGCCCAGCTGCGCGAACTCGTCGTTGCCGGTGGTCGGCACGGGTTGCCTGAAATCACCGCGCGCGAGCCGCTTGGCCGCGGCAAGGAACCCGTCGATCTCGTCGGTCAGTGACTTGCCGATCACCCACGCCGCAGCAAGGGCCAGCGCGAGGAACCCGACGAGCAGGGCCCCGATGATGATCCGGTTGCGCCTGATGCGGTCGCTGAGCGCGTCCGCCGGCTGTAGGACGGCCAGCTCGAGCGGCGGACCGCCGGGCTCCTCGATCCGCTCGATTCGCGATCGGTACTCGGTGCCGTTGTCGGATTCCACCGCAGCCGGCTCGCTGAGCGTGCCGAGGGTGGAGCGCGCGGGGGAATCGCTGAGCGTGCTGTCGAGCGTGCGGCCGCGGCGGAAGAGCGTCCCCTCGAGACCGGAGAGCGAGCTGATGCGGTCGTTCAGCTCCGACGCCCGCGTGCCGAATACGCGCAGGGTCGCCACCGGCTCGCCGTCCTCCCGCTCGATCGTCACGCCCTGGGGCGCCACGGTGCTCGCGGGTCCCGCTCGCCCGAGCAACCGGCCGGCGGGTGAGCGGATCTCGATCGCCTCGACGTCCCCGCCGAGGAGCTCGCCGATACGCGCGCGGGCGTCGGCAATGCGGTTCTCGACGAGCGCGCGTCGCAGTACCGGATCGGCCGCGACGCCGCGGGCCTCGTCGCGGACGCGCCGCGTCTCGGCGTTGTGGACGACGAAGGCGGTGCGCACGGCCTGCGCAATGGCGGCATCGGCCTTGCCGGTCTCGCTGTTCGCGGTCAGCGAGAACAGCACGATCGCCAGCGCGATCATCGGCACGATCACGATCAAGGCGAAGAACAGCCAGAGGCGTCCGCGGAAACTCATCGGTGGCGACCTGCGGCCAGGCTACATGCGCGGGTCCCCAACCCGGGTCGGCGCACCGAACCGGGAGTAGCCTGCCGACGATCATGGAGGCCACCCGGGCCGCGTCTACGGACACGCCGCAGCGGCGGCGCGTGCTCGTCGTGATCGCCGCGCTCATGCTCACGATGCTGCTCGCGGCGCTCGACCAGACGATCGTCTCGACCGCGCTCCCCACCATCGTCGGCGACCTCGGCGGGCTCAATCACATCTCGTGGGTCGTGACGTCCTACCTGCTGGCGATCACGATCGTGACGCCGCTGTACGGGAAGCTCGGCGACCTCTATGGGCGCAAGGTCGTGCTGCAGGGCGCGCTCGTGCTCTTCCTGATCGGCTCGGCCCTCTGCGGCCTCGCGCAGGGCATGACCGAGCTGATCGCGTTCCGGGCGATCCAGGGGCTCGGCGGCGGCGGCCTGCTGGTGAGTGCGCAGGCGACGATCGGCGACGTCGTGTCGCCGCGCGACCGCGGGCGCTACCTGGGGCTGTTCGGCGCCGTCTTCGGCGTGGCGAGCGTCGCCGGCCCGCTGATCGGCGGCTTCTTCACAAGCCATGCGAGCTGGCGCTGGATCTTCTACATCAACATCCCGCTCGGGCTGGCGGCGCTCGTGGTGCTCGCGATAGCGCTGCCGTCGGTGACCGAGCGGCGCCAGCACCGGATCGACTACCTCGGGACCGTGCTGCTCGGCGTGTCGCTCGCGTCACTCGTCCTGCTGACGACGCTCGGCGGCACGAGCTACGACTGGGGCTCCGCCTTCATCGTCGGCCTTGGCGTGCTCTCCGCGCTCGCTCTCGCCGGATTCGTGATCGTCGAGCGGACCGTCCCGGAGCCGATCCTGCCGCCGGCCCTCTTCTCGAATCGGGTCTTCCTCGTCACGAGCGCGATGGGCTTCGTGGTCGGCTTCGCGCTGTTCGGCGCGCTCACCTACCTGCCGCTGTTCCAGCAGGTCGTTCGCGGTCTCAGCCCGACCGAGTCGGGCCTGCAGCTGATCCCGCTGATGGTGGGCGTGCTGACCGCCTCGATCGGCTCCGGTCAGCTGATCACGCGGACCGGGCGCTACAAGCACTTTCCGATCATCGGCACGGCGGTGGCGTCGATCGGGCTGCTGCTGCTCTCCGGTCTCCAGCGGGACACGGGCACCGTGGAGGCCGGCCTGTTCATGCTGATTCTCGGCTTCGGCCTGGGGCTCGTCATGCAGGTGCTGGTGCTGGCGGTGCAGAACGCCGTGCCGTACGCCCAGCTCGGCGTGGCCACCTCATCCGCCACGCTGTTCCGCTCGATCGGCGGGTCGCTCGGCACCGCGATCCTGGGCGCGATCTTCTCCAACCGGCTCGCCAACGAGCTCGCCGCGGCACTGCCGTCGTCGCCGAGCGCCGAGGGCCTCAGCTCCGGCCAGATCAATCCCGCGCAGCTGCAGGCCCTGCCGGCCGCCGTGCGCGATGGCTACATCGCCTCGTTCACCGATTCGCTCTCGCTCGTGTTCCTGATTGCGGCGGCGGTCGTGGCGGCGGCATTCGTGCTCTCGTGGCTCCTCGAGGAGCGGCCGCTGCGCGTGACCATCGAGGACGCCGATCTGGGCGAGGCCTTCGCCGCACCCTGCGACGCCGACTCTCTGCGCGAGCTGATCCGCAAGCTGAGCCGCCTGGTCGGGCGCGCGCGCACGCGCCGCTTCATCTCGGCCGTGATCGAGGACGCGCACGTGGACGTCACGCCGCCCGAGGCGTGGCTGCTCGGGCGGGTGGAGAACGGCGCGCTGCCGCGCGCCACCGCCGAGACGGGCAACGCCGGCGACCGCGAGCAGCTCGCCGCCGGTCTGGCCCGGCTCGAGCAGCGCGGGCTCGTCAGGCCGATCGACGCCAGCTCGCTACAGCTCACGGAGAGTGGCACCATTGTTCGCAATGACCTGCTGGTCGCCCGCGAGCGCCGCCTGCACGAGCTCGTCGCGGACTGGCAGCCCGAGTCCCCCGAGCTCGATGCGGTGATCGCGCAGCTCTCGGACGAGCTTCGGCGCAGCGAAGCGCCCCCGGCGGGCGTGCGTGCCTGAGCTGCCGGACGTAGACGGCACCGACGAGTCCGACCCGCTCCTTGCCGTCGCGGATGTCCTGCAGACGTTTCCCGCCGACCAGATCGTCGTCTTCACGCATCCGGGCGGCCAAGGCAACTGGGCCGAGGAGGGGTCTCGTGGACGAGATCCGCAAACGATTTGACGGCGCCGACGTACAGCACCTCGTGATCGAGCGCTGAGCGCTTCGGCGCCGATGCGGCGGACCCTCGCCGCTACCATGAGTCGACCCTCGGGGCTATAGCTCAGTTGGGAGAGCGCCTGGATCGCACCCAGGAGGCCGCCGGTTCGAGTCCGGCTAGCTCCATCGGAAGTCCCTGCAAACGCGACTGCTTCTTCGCGTCGCGGCGGCGCTGCGGCTGGCCGCGTTCGGCTAGACCGAAAGACGCTGAGGGATCATCTGGGTGAGCGCCGACGATTGACGCGAGCGCGCGAGGCCGTAGACAGTCGTCGAGGGCTAAACCGATGCCGGACCTTGTGTCCCACCAATCGCAGCAGCGATCCTGATCATGAGATCCCTGGGGAGAAGATCGCCCATCAACGCCGGAAGCGCTTTCTAGCGTCGACGCCGGCACCAACGTCTCCTTCCCGCGACCCGCACGCCCGCTGGCAGCGCGGCTCCAACGAGAACACCATTTCGTTGCCACGGTGAACGTCATGAGCCCCCGACTTGCGAGTGCGACTGGATCGCGGGCGATCGGCAGTACGGACGACTCCCACTGACCGTACAGTCTGTGGTTGCCAAAGCGACACAGGAGAATGCACGTGACGGAGCACAGACGCACGACACCGGAAGAGGCCCGCGGCGTGGGCGACGCCATCGGTGTCGAGTGGGAGCGGTTCGACCTTGAGCAGTTCCGCGCCGGGATGGACGTCGAGTACGAGCATGGCTCGCACGATCCACAGACGGATGTGACGGGCGACGACCCGATCATCACCGGCAAGATCGCCCTGGCGCACATGAAGGAGTTTCCGGACTACTACGAGCGTCTCGAGCAGATGGAAGAGGAAGCCAAACGCGACTGGGCAGAACGCCAGACGGGTTCATAGCCCGAAGGCCTGCTGCTTTGAGTCTCGGCGCGGCGCCGCGCGAGGGGGTCGCTGGTTGGGCGGGCGCTAGGCGCCGCCGAACACGATCCCGACGGCGAACACGACGATGCCTGCGAGGGTCACCTGGGCGATTGACGACCTGACGGTGGTGCCAGGGAACCAGCGCCAGGGGATCCAGGCGATGGCGGGCAGTCGCAGGCGACGTGCGCGGCGCGGGCGCGCCGGCGCCGTTCGACGGTCGCGGCCGCTGCCTCCTCGAGCTGGCCGCGCCAATAAGCTGCACTCGGACGTCCCCTGCTGACACCGCAACGCGCCCTGCAGAGACCGGCCGTTCACCAGCTCGCCCGCGATTCCCTCGCGTGCGTCAAGCTCTTGTTTATGTAGGGACTAAGTGCTGTACAGTCCTCGTCATGACGGATGACGCGCAGCACAACCTGCGTATCGGCGAGCTCAGCCGGCGCGTGGGCGTGAGCCCCGAGTTGCTGCGTGCGTGGGAGCGCCGCTACGGCCTGCTTCATCCGGCGCGAACCGCTGGTGGGCTGCGTCTCTACTCCGCCGAGGACGAGCGGCGCGTGCGGGCCATGCAGGCGCATGTGGAGAGCGGGCTGTCGGCCGCCGAGGCGGCTCGGCTGGTCTCCGCCGGCGAGAGCGCCACCGGCGGCGTCGACCAAGGCGATGCCATCCAGCGCGGGGTTAGGGAGTTGCGCGAGGCGCTGGACGCCATTGACGCCGACGCGGCGCACGCCGTCCTAGACGGCCTGGTCGCCTCGTTCACGCTCGACACGGTCCTGGCGGGCGTCGTGCTCCCCTACCTGCGCGAGCTCGGCGAGCGCTGGCAGCGGGGTGAGGCCTCCGTCGCCCAGGAGCACTTCGCCAGCAACCTGCTTCGCGCGCGCCTGCTCGCACTGGCCCGTGGCTGGGAGCGCGGAGAGGGCCGCATCGCCCTGTTGGCGTGCGCGCCGGGGGAACAGCACGACCTGCCGCTGATCGCCTTCGGACTGGCGCTGCGGAGCCGCGGCTGGAGGATCGTGTTCCTCGGCGCGGACTCGCCCGCGGCCAGCATCGCCGAGACCGCCGAACGGCTGCGCCCGGCCCTCGTGGTGGTGAGCTCTGTCACCCCGCGCGGCTTCCGGCGAGAGGCCGACGCATTCGCGGCGCTCGCGCGCGAGCACCGGTTGGTCATCGCCGGCGCCGGGGCCACCGAGAGACTCGCGGAGTCGCTCGGCTCCTCGCTGCTTCAGGGCGACCCGGTCGTCGCCGCCGGCGCCCTCTAGAAGCCCGTTCCGTTCGCAGACAGCGCCCTCGGTCCTGTGCCGACCGGGTCCTTGCTGCCTCGTAGCAGCGCGGCGCCGCGCCTGTTTTCGGGCGCGGGACCGCTCTACCTTGACAAGAGCTATACATGTTCTGTACAGTTGCTGTGCATGTTCGATACAGACCCAATAGGAGGAAGCACGTGAAGGCGCTCAACGCGCTCGCGGTCGCACTTGTGATCGTCGGCGGGCTCAACTGGGGCCTCGTCGCGCTCGCCGAGTTCGACCTGGTCGCATGGCTCGTCGGACTGGACTTCGGCGAGACCAACGCCGCCAGCCGCATCGTCTACGGGCTCGTCGGACTCGCCGCCGTATACGGCATCACGCAGCTCGCGAGTCGCGAGACCAGCATCGGCGGAGCTCGCTCCGCCTCAACCCAGGGATGAAAGGAACTCCAATGCGAAAGCTGATACTCCCCATCGTCGTCCTCGTCGTCGCGCTTGCGACGGCGGCCGTCGCCCTCGGCGGTAACGACTCCCAAACGACGGCCGAGCCGGCCGCCAAGAAGAATATCGTCCGGACCGCCGTTGCGGCGGGCGACTTCGACACGCTCGTGTCGCTCGTCAAGAGCGCCGGGCTCGCCAAGACGCTGTCGGGCAAGGGACCGTTCACGGTCTTCGCGCCGACCGACGCGGCGTTCAAGAAGGTCCCCGCGAGCACGCTCGAGGCGCTGGGGCAGGACCGCGCCGCTCTGCGGAACGTGCTCCTCTACCACGTGGCCGCGGGCCGCTATCCGGCGAAGCGGGTCGTCAAGCAGAACTCGATCGAGACGCTGGCGGGCCCGCGCCTGAAGGTCAGCGTCCGCAAGGGCACCGTCCGCGTGGGTGGCGCCCGGGTCGTTCAGGCGGACGTGCGCGCCTCAAACGGAGTGATCCACGCGATCAATCGCGTCCTCATCCCGCCGCAGCAGTAGGCGCGGCCTCCTCGCAAAACCGGCCCCCGGGCGCATCACGGCGCCCGGGGGCTCTTACATGGGCCGCTTCGAGCGCTTCCGCAGCAGCGATCGTCGCAGCGACGAGCTCGGTGACGCCGGCGAGCATGCTGATGAGCACGACCATCAGTGATGCGCTGAGCGAGTACTCCCACCAGCGCGCCGGATTGATCCCGCGAGCGACGTTGGCCTCGTACCAGCGGCGCGGCCGTCCGGCGCTCAGGGTCAGGAGGTCGATCGCGGCGAGCAGCAGGAACGCGGCGACCAGCCAGTCGATCCGTAGGCTGCCGAGGCTGGCGCTGTCGTATCCGCCTGCGCCGGGCGACCCGGTCAGAAACGTTGCGGTGACAGGCAACGAGACGTCGGCGGCGAACGCGAGCAGAGCGAGCGCCTGCACGGCGTGCGCGCCGCCGACGAGCAGGTTCAGACGGCGCAGCCTCGCCGCGGCGGGGGTGTCGAGCGGCCGAGCGGATGCGACATGTCAGGCATACGGTGCGGGCGCCGCGCGCGGATGCTCGTTGACGGCCGCCACGCTCATCGTGCTGTCGCCCGTTCCGGGTCGCGCTCGGGGTGGGCGCGCAGCGAGCCGGCATGGGCTCTGGCGCTGGGGTCGCTGCGGGCCTTGATGACGCTGGCCACGGTGGTGATGAAGAGCACGACAGCGATCACGGCGAGCGAGGTGGTGGTGGCGATCTCGGGCACGCCGTCGTCTTGGAGGTGGCCCCAGTGCAGGACGAGCTTGATGCCGATGAAGGCGAGGATGATCGACAGGCCGGTGGAGAGGTAGACGAGCCGGTCGAGCAGGCCGGTGACGAGGAAGTACAGGGCGCGCAGGCCGAGCAGGGCGAAGGCGTTGGCGGCGAAGACGATGAAGGTCTCGTCGGTGACGCCGAAGACGGCAGGGATCGAGTCCAGCGCGAACAGCAGGTCGGTTGAGCCGATCGCGATGAGCACGAGGAACAGCGGCGTGAACATGCGCCGGCCTTCGATCCGGGCGAGCAGCTTGCCGCTGTGGTAGTCGTCGGTGAGCGGCAGGCGCTTGCGGGCGAAGGTCACGAGCGCGTTGTCGTCGACGGAGGGGTCTTGGTCGCGGTGGCGGAACAGCTGAATGGCGGTGCCGATGAGCAGCAGCCCGAAGATGAGGAACATGAACGAGAACGCGGCCAGCAGCGCGGCGCCGAGGGCGATGAAGATCACGCGCAGCACGAGCGCGAGCACGATGCCGACGATCAGCACCTTCTGTTGGTGCTCGGCTGGGACGGCGAAGGTGGTCATGATGACCACGAAGACGAAGAGGTTGTCGACCGACAGGCTCTTCTCGACGATGTAGCCGGCGAAGTACTCGCCGCCGAGGCCCCACCCGGCGATCGAGGCGAACACGAGCCCGAAGGCGATCGCGACGGCGATGTAGAAGATCGACCAAATGACCGCCTCGCGGAAGCCCACCTGGTGGGGTCGGGTGATGGCGAGCGTGAGGTCGATCGCGAGCAGCACGAGCACGAGCCCGCCCGTTAGCCCCCACCCGGTGATCGTCACGTCAAGCATCGCGCACTCGTTTGCTGTCGGTGGTTGGCGACGTCACCGGCGTTCTGCAGTGGCACGGCGCCCCGCGGGGCCGCGTCGCGCGGTCGGGGTGGATCGGCCGCGCGGCGCTGTGTCAGTCTCCATGAGGGCGAGGATGGCAAACGCCAGTCTGGCGCCGACCGCTGAACTGGAGCGCGTTCTGGTGCCAGCTCGAAATCCTGCCGACCCACGCCGTGGCCATGGCCCTCGTACGCGGTGATCGCCAGCTCTTCCTAGTCTCCCAACCAGAGAACGTGACGCGGGGAGTGTCGATGCCGCGTGGGAGCTTTGCACGCGGACGCCGCCACGTGCGAGAACTCTCGAAAACTCTTGCAAATTGCGCACGATGTGTGGCACGCCAAGCTGCCGTTCATCCAGCGGATCCCCTAACGGGACGGCCGCCACTTCGCTAGGACACAACTAGAGCGCGCCGCTCGCTGCCCGTAGCGCGCCTGGTTTGGCCAATGCGAGCGCGGCTCCCCGGCGTCGTCTCACTCTCGCAATGCGCGAAGAGCAGAAGCCGAGTCGCACGTCTGGCACGAAGGATGCGTCGGGCCGAGATCTGGGCACGAGGCCGCTTCTGCTGCCCAAATCGAACTAATCGGCGGTGATCCCCGCCTATCGGCGCTTCGCCCTAACGCGACATAGAGCGGCAGGCGCTGCTCTGTGGAGATCGCACCAGGAGGTCGCCGGTTCGAGTCCGGCTAGCTCCATCAGAAGTCCCTGCAACGCGGCTGCTTCTTCGCGCTGGCGGCGGCGCTACGGCTGGCCGCGTGCGGCTAGTCAACTCTCGGTCAACTTCATGTCCGGAGGCACCGCTCGCGGCGAGGGTCGCGATCCCAGGCAAGGAGGATTGCGATGGGATCGAGCGCCCCCGGCCGCGTTCGCGTCGAGCGCGGCATCTACCGCCAGTCGAACGGCAAGTTCGCGGAAGAGCGTCCTCCGGCCTTGTCCGTCATCGGTCGAGCGCGACACGAACGAGCGCCTGATTTCCCGTGCGCGTCGCGACGGCATGACCGGTTCGCCGGCGCCCGCGAAACAATCAGCTCGACCGGCGCGCCCTGCCCGTAAGGCTTCGCCACCACACCTTGCGGTCGGGCGAGCCGACGGTGATCGTCACCCGAAGATCGACCATCTCGTAGCCGACCGGGATCGTGTAGCGACGGCCGCTGCGCCGGCCGGTGTAGGTGATCAGGGCGAGCCGCCGACTCGCCAGCCAGTGCAGCGGCGAGCGGATCAGAACCTGAGGAGTGGATTAATGGCGCGGTTCAGGATGGCGAAGCCGCTGTGTCCGGTCGCCACCGGCCGAGGCTACTGTGCCTGCACCGTCCGCAGCGGGGCACGAGACGCGGGTGACCCGCGGTCACCCTCGGCTTGCTCGGCGCGCTCCTTGATCCCGAGCAGCATCCGCCGTTCCATCAGGAAGTGCGGTATCTCCATCAGCAGCCCGTATGCCACGGCACCCACGCCGCGCGGGACGCCGCCGCGGGCGATCAGGCGGGTTCGGTCCCTCCCAAGAGGCGCCAGGGCGAACGTACCCCAGCCCTCGAGCGCAAGCGCGCGTTTGGGTTCGAACATGCTCACCCTCAGCCCGCCCGCCGGATGCAGTTGGACGGTTTCGCCCAGCCCGCGATGCTGCCACTCCGGATGGATGCGATCGGCGTTCTGCATCTGGCAGCCGGCGAGGTTCTCGAGCCACTCGTAGCTGTAGAAGCCACCGCGATCCTGGCCGAGCTGGGCGAGCCAGGGCCACACCTCCTCTACCGGTGCCTCGATTGTCACTGCGTGGAGGATCCGGGTCCCGTCCTTGGGAAGCAGCTCATCGCCCGGCAGCGGGCGCTTCTCGTCCTCCGGTTCGGTGCCCCAACGCAGGTGCCACGGCCTGATCACAAGCGCATACAGCGCCGTCGCGGCCGTGCCGAACAGCGCCAGCGGCGGGGGCCGGCGGAGGGACACGACGGCGCGGGCGACGGCAACAGTGCTCGCCGCGGCGGCGGCGGCGAGAGCGATCGACCCGCCGAGCATCACGCCGAAGGCCCGCATAGCCTCCAGCGGCCGTAGGGGGCGGGTCTTGACGAGACCGCCTTCCATGCACGCCTCGGCTACGCGTCCCGGTCGCCCTCGGCCGCGTGCCGTGCCGAGTTGAGCAGGGCGCCGACGAGGATGTGCGCTCCCGAGCCGACGCCGAACGTCCAGTAGCGGCGGAACGAGCGGCGCGCTTGCTCGTCGGTGGTCGCGGTGCGCATAAGGCCGGAGAGCAGCGTCTTGTTCGCATCGAGCTCGCGGGCCGAGAGGTTGTAGACCGTCTTGGCGAACCCGGGCTCGTCGAACTCGCGGAACTGGTCCGCGCTTGTGATCCGCGCGAACTCGATCGCCGGCCGCCAGAACTTGCCGACGAGCCCCAATGCGATCTCCTCGCCCGGGCGATCGCCGAGCAAGATCCAGCCGCCCTCGTACATCGGGATCGAGGGCAGATCCCGGAGCCGCATCGACTCCGGCGGCTTCGCCGGCCGCTCGCCGTGGAGGAGGTGGCCGATGACCTCCGGCAGCATCCGCAGCGCGCCGAGCATCCCCACCACCGGGGCCTCCCGCCCCAGCTTCAGCAGGTCGACGTCGAGCAGCGCTCGCCAGGCCGTCTCCCGATCGGCGTCGGCCACCGTCGCGACGGCATCGGAGACGTCGTAGATGGGCAGGAAGTCGTCGGCGAGCTCGAAGTCGGCCATCCTCGCAGGGCAGCGTACGCTGCCGGGATGGCGACGGTCGACCTGTACTGGTTGCCGCTCGGCGCGGGCGGGCACTTCGTCAGGCTCAACGGCCGTCTGTACGAGGCACTGGCGGCCCGCCTGCAACGCCGCCGCGCGTACGACCTCTACCACTCCGCGCTGCAAGTCGAACTCCCAGAGGGAACGTTCGTGATCGAGCAGGCGCCGGTACACGACTGGAGCGGCAAGGACCGGGGAGTCGTCGCAGAAGGCGCCGTCGGCACTCTGTGGGCGGGCCGCTTCAGAATCTTCCGCTACGAGATCCGTCTCTGGCGCGGCGGGCACATCCCCGACGTCGCGGAGGCCGTGGACAGCCCGCGGCCACTGACCAACGACGAACCGCGCGCGCGCCGCGTACTCGACGCCGTCCACCAAGTCCCGACTCCCGTCTGGGGCCGCGACGAGCTAGCCACGGGTGAAATGTGGAACTCGAACTCGGTGATCGCGTGGACGCTCGCGCGAAGCGGGATAGACACCGAGTCAATTCAGCCCCCGGCAGGCGGACGCGCGCCTGGCTGGCAAGCCGGACTTGTGGTTGCGCGTCGATAGACGGCCGACGACGTAAGCGTTCTCGCCCTCTGCTTGCTCTGATCGCCCACTGGGGCCGCGATCGGTCGCGATCCGGCATGGAGAGCGCGGCGTAGCCCAGGCGCCGAGGACGATCTTACTCGCGGGTTCCAGCATCAGCAGTACCGGGCGACGGGTCGCTGCGCGGAGAAGAGCTCGCCGGGTGAAGCGCCAACTCTCGGCGGTCCGGGGCCCAGCCGCATGGAGGTAAAGGCAGCCTGTCGTGGCGTGACTCAGTCGCGCGCACGGCGTAGCAGTAGCGCCAGGCCCAGTACGGCCAGGGTCAGCTGTGCCAGCACTCGGCTCAGGTCGACGGCGGGCCGCCATTTGACCTCGTCGCCCCTGATTACGTATGCGCGCACAGAACGGGCGGCTATGCCGAACCCGCCGCCGCCGGAGCCGCCGCCGTTGGGGTCCTCGCCGCCGCCGGCGCCGCCGCCCCCGGCGACCTGCGCCGCCGGGAGCTCCGTCACGCCGTTTCGCTCGTAGGGCTCGCCGTAGACGCGCCGCACGGTAACCGCGTCCTGCGCCTTGGCGATTGTCTCTGCATAGTCCATCTGCGATTCCTCTCAGTTGCCGTAGCGCAGCGTCGCTTCACTGACTACGACCGTGGGGTCGGCCCGGAAGCTCAGCGGGGCCGGCATCGTGTCAGCCGGGCGGTCGCGGATGTCAAGCTGGTCGGGCAGGCCCTGCGTCCAGTCGCTCATCGTCGCTCGCAGCGTTCCGGTGCCGCGGAGCTCGAGCACCACCGTGATCCCACGGTCGGGGAGGCCCACGTAAGGAAGCTTCAGGACGCCGTCGCGCATGTCCGTAGTGCGTGGGAGGTCGCGCCCCTCGACGCTCGCGGCGAGGATCGGTCCCGATGCGCGGAACTCGGTGGCGAGGTTGTCGGCACCCCGTGCCGACCGCAGCCGCAGCCGCACCGACACCGTGTCGCCGTCCGAGCGCGCGCCTATGCGCTCGAGCGCAGGTCCGGGGAGGTCCACCGCGGGTGCGGGCGCCCGCCAGCCGGAGAAGGTGCTGAACGGGGCGAGCTCGATGTCCGCCTCTCGCGCGTTCTGCAGGAGCGGCTCGGTCCAGGACTCGCGGTCGCCGGCCTCCCACGCCGCGCGTCCGCTGTCGGCGTCCAGGACGTAGCTCACGAAGTCCGGGCGCGGGTAGGCCTCGTCATAGCTGAGCCGCGCCACTCCGACCGCGACAAGCACCGCCGCGAGCGCCGCGGCGGCGACCGGCGCGAGCCAGCGGCTGCCGAGCAGCGCGCGCCGCCCGGCGAACCGCGGCGCGAGGTGCGGGACGAGCAGGCCGGCCGCGAGCGCGGTGAACAAGCCCATGATCCCCACGGCCGGGAGGCCCATGCCGTCGAGGCGGAAGGCCAGGACCGTGAAGATCAGCATGACCGGCGCGTAGATCACGATCAGCACGGCTAGCGGAGCGCCGATACCTGCGGCCCACCGCCACGCGCCGGACCGCTCGCCCGAGATGCGCCAGAGCGCCACGCCGGCCGCCGCGAGCCCTGGCAGCGTCCACAGGTACGCCGCGCTCGGCGCGGCCAGCGCGAACCCCACAGACAGGACCACCCACCAGGCGAGCGCACCGAGCGCAAGGTTCTCCGTACGCGCCCGGCGAACCAGCGGCGCGTAGAGCGCGGCAAACACCGCGAGCGCGAACGCCACGAGGCCAAAAACGAAGAACGCGTTCTGGTCCGTGCCGAGCGTGAAGACGCCGAGGTCTGGCACCGCCGCCTTGAGCCCAAACCAAGCGAGAAAGGCAACCGCGGTCGTGAGCAGCGTCGCGAGCGGGAAGGCGAGGACGCCGCCGATCAGCCCGCTCACGGTGAGCGCGCCGCGGCCGAGCCCGGCCGCCACCGCAGCCACGAGCAGCCCCAGCGCGGCGAGCGCCAACAGCCCAGCGACCGCCGGCCCGTACTGCACGATCACGCCGCCGGTCACGTTGAAGTAGGTCGAGCGGTCGCCCGTGCGGCGCGTCAGCTCCGCGTCGCCGACGTCGCGGATCAGCCCGACCGCATAGCCGCCGTGCATCTGAAGGCTGCCCCGTCCTAGCCGCTCGATGTTGTCGAGCGCGGTGTGGTAGTCGGTCTGCCCGCGCAGGTAGACGAACTGCACGCCCGCCGCGCGGCGGTCCATGTACTCCTGCGTGTCCGTGTTCAGCTGCTGCGCCTTGAAGAGCCCGCGGAACAGCGACGGCAGCACCGAGTAGGTGCGCGCATGAGGCGCGCCGGCGAGCACCTCGTCGACCAGCCAGGAGCTGTTTGAGCCCAGCAGCATCGAGGGCCCGTGGCTGCCCGCGGTTTCCCAGTTGAGCACGACGTCGATGTCGCGCATCAGCGGGCTCTGCTCCGCGAAGGCGGCCGCGCCGAGATCGCCGTTCTCCTCGGCGTCGCTGAAGACGAGCAGCACGTCGTTCCGGAGCGGCTCGCCCGCGCGCACGGCCCTGGCGACCTCGAGCACGGCCGCGACGCACGAGCCGCAGTCGCTCGCGCCCGGCCCGCCCGGCCCGCTGTCGTAGTGCGCGTTCAGCGCGATCGCGCCGCTCGGGTCCGTTCCGGCGATGCGGGCGACGATGTTCGTGACCGTGCCGGCCTCGGGATCGGCATCCTCGCTAAACCGGTTCACCACCGCCGTCCGCTGCAGCTGCGGCTCGAGCCCGAGGTCCCGTAGCTCAGCTTGTATGTACTCGCGCGTGCGCGCGTGGTTCGGCGAGCCCGCGAAACGCGTCTCGGTCGCGATCGCCTCCAGATGGCGCATCGCGCGCTCGGCCGAGAACGACGTGGGCGCGGCCGAGGCCGGCTCCGGCGCCGGCACCCGCTGCTGCGACCATGTCATCAGCACGGCGATCACGACGAGGACTCCGGCTGCGAGGAGCGGGACATACGGCCGGGCGGCGAGCGCGCGGACGCCACGAAACGTGCGAGCAGGGGCGAAGCGGGCGCGGGGCGTAGCCATCTGCCCTAGATGGAAGCCGGGCCGCCCGTCAGGGGCATCCGTGCGGCCCACCCCGGCCGCTGCGGCCTACTACGGACGCGAGCGCCGTAGCTCATTAACCGGATCGCCCTGCTCCTGTGGGGGCGATCGTCAGTAATCACCGGGGCGAAGGGTTGGTTGCGGGTGAGCATGTGCCAGATCGCCTCGGTGAGCTTGCGGGAGAGCTCGATCTGGGCGACCTTGGGTCCGCGTTGGCGGCCGAGGCGGCGCTTGGTGCGTTGGTAGCGCTCGGCGTAGAGCGGATGCTTGCAGGCGTTCATGGCGGCCTCGAACAGCCCCCAGCGCAGGTAGCGCGGCCCGTGCTTTGAGATCGGCCCGCGCCGGTCCGTTGTGCCAGGCGGTCGAGCAGCTCGCGCCCCGCGAGCCCGAAGAGATCGCTGACCGGGCATGGGTGGCCGAAGGTGATCAGCGTCGCGTGAATGCGGTTCTTCAGCGTCGTGCGGTGCCGGACCAGGTGCAGCCTGAACCGCGCCAGCTCACGCTCACGGCGGATCGTCGGATCCGGGAGCCAGATCGCCGGCACCAGATCGCGCCACGACAACTCGGCCAGCACGCGCGCGTCGATCTTGTCGGTCTTGCATGCCAACGGCGCCAGCCCCTTGACCTTCTTGGCGTCGGCGACCAACACCTCCCAGCCCGCCTGCTCGGGCGTGTCATGCACGAACCGGGCGCCATTCATCGACTCGATCACGGCGCGCACGCGCTGGCCGCTAACGCGTCGCGCCAGCGCACGCAAGCCGTCGGCATCCGCCGGCGTCGCAAACTCCGCGATGGGCTCGCCACTGCCCGACAAAAGGCAAACGTCGAGCCTCGACGACTGAGATCCAATCCAGCGTGCAACATGAAAACGGGCCTCCTTGTGCTCGTTCCTCGATCACACTCCGGAGCGTGTCACCGAAGAGGCCCTCTTTCATCGCAGTCCAGAGCGACTAGTTCGCCAAACTTCGGGCAGGACGGTCAACGGACCCGTCGTTGACCAGCGGGGTCGCCACTCAATCCCTGGGCGAGCTAGATCCTCGCCCCCTGTCAGGGGCGAAGCACGACCGCTCCGCCGGCGCCGCCCCCGGTTGCTGCCGCGAGGGCCGCGGCGGCTTCCTCGAGCGGGAACGTCGCGGCGACCGAGACCTCGAGCTTCCCGGCCGCGAGCAGCTCGGCGAGCTCGCCGAGCGCGCGGCCGTCGGGCTGCACGATCACCGACGAGATCTCGATGCCCCGCTGCTCGTCCGGTGGGTCCAGGGTGATCGTCGCAAGGTGGCCGCCGTCGCAGACGGTGCCGATCGCGACTGCTGAGCCATTAGGCACCGCGTTCGCGACGGCCGTCACGCCCAAGCCGCCGCCAATGGCGCGCGCCTGCTCCGGCCAGTCGGGGTCGTGATAGTCGAGCACGTGGGCCGCTCCCAGCCGGCGCAGGCGCTCATGGCTGGCCGGTCCTGCGGTCGCGATCACCTCGGCGCCGCGCGCCGCGGCCAGCCCAACGAGCAGCGTGCCGGTCACCCCGCTCCCACCATGGACGAGGACCAGGTCGTCAGGGCGCACCGCCAGGGCTCCGTCGACCACCTGCGTGGCGGTCAGGGCCGGAACGGGGAACGCAGCAGCGGCCTCCCACGAGAGGGCGGCAGGCTTGCGCGCGAGCATCGTCGCCGAGGCGATCAGCAAGGGCGCCCAGGCGCCTTGATCCCGCAGCGGAAGGGGGTGGCTGAGCACCTCATCGCCCGGCTCCCAGTCCTCGACGGAATCTCCGATCGCCGTGATGATCCCGGCGGCCTCGACGCCGAGCGCCATCGGAGGGGCGCGGCCGACGTCCCACTGGCCCGTCCGGACGAACTCCTCCCAGTTACCGACGCCCGCGCCCCCGATTTCGATCAGGACCTCGTCGTCCGCGAGGGGGCGCGGATCTGGGAGGTCGATCCGCCCGACAGCGCCGCCGAACTCGCTGATACCGGCGGCCCACATCAAGTAGGCGCCGTCTGAGCATGGGCCGGCCCGGCAATGAAGGGCCAGCGGATGAAATCTTCGAGCCGCTCCTCCGACATCGCCCGCCCAGTATCTCGCCGGACACTGCTGATTTCCATGCAAAGCAAGAGGCCGACCAGCGCCGTCCTTGATAGGTCCCTGCAAGCAGCGAGAGGTCGAAGAGCCGCACTTGGAGGAGTACCATCCGTTGGCTGGCCCTGTGGCCAGCGGTTTCCGGCCGAAGAAGCGGTATTACGCCGACTCGCGTGATCTAGCGCGCCGAGGCAACCCACTATTGAGGCGAACGGGATCGTAGATCGACTGCAGGGCCAGTTCTTCTGTTCGACGACCATCCCGTGAGGGCGGCACGATCCGCCTCGAGGTCTGCGCAGTAGAGTGCTCGGGAGATGGAAGGCGGTGAGCACTCCTCAGTCGAACTAACGGTTTCCGTCAAAGTGCCGTGCCAGGAGTGCGGCGGTCGGGGCTACGTCGAGACGGTAACCGAGGTAGGCCGCATCACACGCGACACGTCGGAGGAATGCCTTCCGTGTGGCGGTACGGGTGTCATCCCCGCGGACATGCCCCTCTCGCAGTTCCAAGCGCTACTGGCAAGTCACCTTCCGTAGCCGTCTCGGGCCCCGGGTCGTTGTTGCGCAGCGCCGTGGCGGGCTGCGGGGAGCCGTCGAGACGGTCGCTACCCTCGCGCCCCGCCGAAGTAGCCTGGGACCGCTCCTGCGACCTTCGCCCGCCAGTAATCCGCTATCGCTTGTGGTCATTTGCGATAGCGCGGCGAACGCCGATCCCGTTGTCTCGTCTGCGCGGCGGTGCGTCGGGGCGGCGTGACCGAGCTCAGACAGCCCGCCCCGGCTCCTCCGGAAAGCTCAGCAACTCGGCGGTGAACAGGTCGGTGGCGGTGTCCATTGCGGCGTGTCGCTGCCCCGGCATGATCACGACGGGGCAGTCGGGCAGAGCCCCTCGTAGCGCCTCGCCGGTCGCCTTGAAGGGTTCGCTGCTGTCGCCGCCTTGGAGATATAGCGTTGGCACCTCGAGGTCGCGGAAGCGAGCCGGATCAAAGAGGTATTCCCTGCTCGCGCGCTCCTCCCGCGGGATCGCGTCGGCTGCGTCGAGCCGCGCCTCCCAGGCCGGCAGGGACCGCAACAACTCGACCTGATCTGGCGGAAGCCCGGCGACCTCCTGCATGAAGTAGCCCAGCAGCTCGTTGCGCCTTCCTTCCTCGAGCAGTGTGTGGAGCCTGTCGACGACATGGGGCGAGGATTGCAGAAACCCCATCGGCGGCTCGTATAGGACGAGCTTGCGGATCCCGTCGGTCAGCAACGCCGCCTCGAGCGCGCAAATGCCGCCGTAGGAGTGCCCTAGCACGTTCACCCCTGCACCCGCCGACTCGACAACCGCGACTACATCCTCGTACTCGCGCTCCAGCGCATAGTCAGTCAGGTCGCCGCTCCGCCCGCGGCCGCGACGGTCAACCGCGAACACGGTGAAGCGCTCCTCCAGCGCCGGAAGCACCGGCGTCCCAGCGGTTGTGATCGGCCGCGGCACCGTGGATCAACACGAGCGGCGGCCCCTCGCCGCTTCGCCCCACGGCGATCGGGGTCCCGTCCTCAGAGACAACCTTCCTAGGGTCTGCGCTCACCGGTCCTTCGAAGTTTGAGCGTTTCAGTGGCCACCCTATCCGCGTTCGCCGCCCCGCCTCCAGCGCACGTGACCGCCTTGAGGAGCCCGCTCGTTGTGGCGACGCTGGGGCTTTGCGCGAGATGCAGAAGCGAGGCGCGGTCCGATCAGATCCCTGCTCTGTCCTCCGGCCAGGCTCGTTCGGGACCCGAGGGCGACGCTTGCTAGCGGTGCCCTTCAAGATTCGCTGGACTTCGTCCGGCCTACGTGCCCGCGGAAACCGCTTCGAGGCGCTTCGCTCCCGAGAAGGCCGTTCAGGCGGGCGCGGGGCGGGCTCGCTCGGGGTAGTCGCGCCGCGCTCGCCAGGTGGCGACGAGCAGTGCACCGAGGCCGACCACCGTGGCGGCGAACCACACGATTCCGCCGACGATGGGGATGATCGCCAGCAGACGCAGGATGGCTAGCCCGGCGAGAAAGGCGAGCACACGTCCGCGCGGCGGGCCGAGGAGGCGCCGGCCGAGAAGCCAAGCGCTCGTGGTGTATCCGATTGCGTACAGCGGTAGCAGCGCGAGCAGCAACGCCACCCCTAGCGGAATTCCCACGAGCGTCACGAGGGCGATCACGGCGAGAATCGGCAGGCCGAAGAACAACAGGAGACCCCAACCGATCGTCGCTCCGGGACTTGAGCTCGCCGCCGCGAAGGCGGCTTCCAGCGCCCGCGGCGCCAGCCACAGGAGCAGCAGCCCGAGAATCAGCGCGGACACGGAGACGGCGACCCACAGCGCGGCCGCTCCGATAAAGCCGCCTGGGTCGGTGATCTCGTCGACGCTCACGCGGTCGATATCGCCTTCGACCGTCGCTCCGGCGGGCACCACCGGCCGCTCGTCGCCGTAGACGAGGTCCCCTCCGACGCGGGCGCCGGGCGCGAGCGTCGCACGGTCGGCGACGGCTACCGCGTCTCCGTCCACTGTCCCAGAGATCCTCAGATTGCCGCTCACCACGACAAGGTCCCCGCGGACCCTGCCCGCCACTGACACGTCACCGTCGATCACCACCACATCGTCGGCGGTCTCGCCGCGGTCGATCGTCACCGGACCGGTGATCACCACACGGTCACCCGTCGATGAACCGTTCGGCGCCTGAGCCGCTGCGCTAGAGGCCGTAAGCGCCAGGATCACCAGGGCGAGCGCAACGCGTCTCATCCGCCGAAAAGCCTAACGCAGCAACAACGTGGCGTAGAGGCGCCGCGAAGCGGTCCTCTACGGCGCCGGCACGGCCGAGCACGAGATGCCCGGCCCGCCCTGACTGCTGCTTTCGCCTGAGAGCGCGATCCGGACTGCTCAGAGCGGACTCCTGGTTTCAATGTGATGCGACAGCGCTCGCTGGTTGGTAGTGACCACTGGTCTCGAGTGAAAGGAGCGCCGAGCGGCGGCCCTTCAAAGCGGAAAACAAACAAGGGTTGGGCTTGCACCCCTCACATGTCCGAGCGCATGGCGCGCGGCGTTTCGCGCGAGGGGACACTGAGGTCGGCGCCTAAGCGGCTTCCGCTTTTCTTCCCTTGCGAGAGCCGGGCCGGCCACCGGTGAGATGCTCGTATCCGCCGCCAAGCGGAAGCCGCGCAGCGAACCCTCGTGTTCCGGCGCCCAGATCGGGCGGACGCCTTGCCGGCGTTGTCGCAGGTCGTCGCGAGCGGGCACGCCTTCGAGGGCGCGGCGCACGCTCGCGCTGGCGCACGATGCGGGGCCGCAGCTGGGCGCGGCTGTCGCGACGACGTCGCGATCGGTGGCGTCGATGCGCTCGTGACTAGGCAGCGGTGTCCACCCCGCTCCGTCGCTCAGTCTTGAGGAAGCGCTCGATCTCGCCGACGACGGCGTCTGGGTCGTCGATCCACGGAAGGTGGCCTGCCCCGGGAAGTGGAACGAGGCGAAGGTTCGGATTCGTCTCGAGGAGAGCCTCCGCTTTCTGTGGTGGGCCGAAGGCGTCGTGCTCGGGCCAGAGCAGAAGCGTCGGCATGGTGAGCGCTCGCCAGCGGTCGCCGAGGATCAGCTCGCGTCGGTAGCCAAGGCGGCGCCAATCGGCGACACACGCAATCAAGCCGAGCATGCTCGCGACGTTCCGTCGCGTGTGCGCTACGTCGACGTCGAGCAGCAGATCGTCCAGTCTCTCAGGATGCTCGACAAAGAGCTGGTCCCAGAACTTGCGGCTCCCGTCGCGCGTCGCGTTCGAGAGCACGTATCTCCCAAGTCTTGGTCCGACGAGAGGGAGTCCAAACGGAAGCATCAGAAGGGGCGGCCTGCGCGCGATCCCGAACGGCGCGCCGACGAGCGCAAGCCGCGACACACGGCTGGGGGCGTCGATCCCGAACGCGACGGACCAGAACGCGCCCATTGAGTTGGCGACCATGTAGACGGTCGGGAGCTCGAGCGCGTCGAGGATGTCGCCCAGAAACGTTCGGGCGTGCTCGAGCAGGTCAACGCCGTGGTAGTCGAATGGATCGGCGAGCCCGTGACCTGGCCGGTCGACTGCAAGCACGCGGTAGGTCTTCGCGAGCGCCGTGAGGATCGGCACCATCTCGTAGGCGCCGCCCAACCCGCCGTGGACGTACAAAAGCGGCGGACCCGTGCCGAGCTCGAACAGCTGGGTCTCGCCCTGCGACCAGCGAATCCTGCGCACGCGCGTGTCCGGTGCGAACCGGGCGAGCAGCGCGGCCTGCGCCTTCTCGAGCTCTCGATCCAGCTCTGTTTCCATGAGAGCTGAGGATCGCCGGGTGCGCGGCGCGCAGCATCGGTGGAAATGCCTATCTCACTACGGATTTGTGGGTCTGCTCGCGTAGCGCGTACGCGGCCACCTCGGCTCGGTTCCGCAAGCCGAGCTTGGACAGGATCCGCGCGACGTGGTGCTCGGCGGTTCGCCGGCTGATGTAGAGCCGTTGCGCGATGTCGGCGTTCGAGCATCCCTCGGCCAGCAGCGACAAGACCTCCGTCTCGCGCTTTGTCAGCGGCCCGTGCCCCTTCGGGAACGCCCGCGCCGGGCCTCCGAGCTCGCGGAGTACCGCCGCAGCGGCATCGGCGTCCCGGGGTGCGCCGAGACGCTCGAATGTGTCCAAGGCGCGCCGTGCCTCTTCGACCGCTGCCGCCGGTGCGTGCGAGGCGAGCGCCCGTGCGAGCGCGACCCGGGCCTGCGCGGCTTCGAGGGCAAGACCGAGCGCCGAGAACAACTCCAGGGCCGCTTGGAAGTCTGCCCGCGCTTGCTGGTCGCCGCCGGCCGCGCGGACTCTTCCCTCGATGAGCTTGGCGACGGCGCGCGTCCGGTCGTCGTTGCGCTCGCCTGCGAGAGCCGTCAGTTGGTCAAGCGTCTCCTCCGCGGCGGCGAGGTCGCCGCGTGCGAGCGCCACCTCGACGAGCAAGGCGAGCCCGGGCGCGCAATCCGGGTCCCCCGGCGGGGTGCTCTCAAGGCACAACCGGGCGAGATCCCCTGCCAGAGCGAGGTCGCCGCGCGCCAACGCGATCCTCGCCAGCGAGCGCTTGGCGCTCGCATGCCAGTCGATGCCGGCCAGCAGACGTTCGGCCTCCTCGAATCGTCCCTGCCGAACCCGCAGGTCCGCGAGCCGAAGCAGCGCGAACAGCTGGGACGCCCAGTAGCCCGTCTCGAAGATCCGGATCGCAGTCAGCAGCTCGCGTTCGGCCTCCTCCCAGCGGCCGAGAGCGATCAGAATCCCGCCGTAGTGCGTCCGGCAGGTCGGTGGCACGAAATCGCCCCACGCTTCGAAGCGAGTCGCAGCGGCGAGCCACTGCTCGGCACGTCTGACGTCGGTCGCCCGTTCGCAAGCGCTCAACAACCTGCAGTAGATCTCGCCAGCCGGGCCGACACCGACCACCTCTCTCGAGGCGACCGCGGCCATCGCCTGGTCGAGCAGCACCATCCCTTCGGTAACGCGCCCCGCAGCGACGTACGCCTCGCCGAGCAGCGCCATCGCATCGAACTCGAGGTCCCGGTCGCCGTAGCGCCTGGCGATCGCGATCGCTGCCGTCGCGGACTTCTCACGCTCTGACGTATCGGAGGTCCAGGGAGCTCGGTCGAGCATGAGCCAGCCGTGCGCGGCAGACTCCTCGACCCCCTCCAGGACGCTCTCCGCCCGCGCCATCCACCCATTGGCCGCGGGCACGTTGCCGTGCACCGACACGTGCAGGAACGCCAGCCAGCGCGCCAGCTCAGCTGCCTCCGCCCGCAGGCCCTGCCGCTCGTATTCGGCAAACGCGCGCTCCTTCACGTCGATCGCCCGCGCATGCTCGCCCCCGAACTGCAACGCCTCTCCGAGGCCGTCGAGAATCTCCGCGGTTTCGCCGAACTCCGCGGCCTGCTCGAAGAAGCCGCTGGCGCGCTCCCAGTCCGCTGTCGCGAGCGCCTCGCGCCCGAGGCGTAAGAGCTCGTCAGCCGTCGCCGTACCCATCGCCGCCCATGTTCCCACGAGAGAGCTGTCGCATTGCCTGGGAAGCGGCCGCCTCGACGCTTGACCCAAGGCTCTCGAGTTAGACGAGCAGAGGTGTGCGCGCGGCCCGAACGGTGCCGTTTGTCACCGCCGGACTGTGGAGAGGGCACCGACCCGGCGAGGCGCGGCAGATGGGAGATCGGGCCAAAGACACGATTCTTGGCCCAATCCCAGCCGAAATGGCCGGAAACTGGCCGAAAATGCGAGCCTAGCCCGGGCCTCCACCGCCGCGAAATCCCTGCAAACAAGCCAAGATCAGGGCTAGCGAGCGCCTGGATCGCACCCAGGAGGCCGCCGGTTCGAGTCCGGGTAGCTCCATTGACGGGACCCCGCATCACTACTGGGTTTGCGCCTTTGAGGAGCGCGGCGGCGGCCGGCCGGTGAATTTCATCACGTGGCGGGAATATCCAGTCGGCACGTGACTCAAGTGCGGGGCCGACGGCTACCGCTAAGCGCCTGAGGAGTGTGATGTCGCCGCCGGTCAAAGGAGACGGCAGGGACCCAGCCCGAGGAGTACCCTTTCTTTAGCTGGCCCTGTGGCCAACAATTCCGGCCGAAGCAGCGGTAACACGCCCAGGCGCGCGACCCAGCGCGACGAGGCAACCCACTATTGAGGCGAACGGGATCGACTGCGGGGCCAGTTCTCATGTTGACGACCACCCCCCTTGCGGATGGTCCGTGATTGCTTGAGGACGGGCCGTTGGCTGACGAGTAATCTTGGAGACGAGGCCGGTGCGGCCTGTACCGCTCGTTGGGTCTTGCTCCTCCTCCCCTCGCGCGGCTTCCGAGAAAGAGGCAGCCGGAGGTTCTTGACCATGGCGAGTTCCGGCAATCCAAGTGGGCGGCCGGTGCGGCGTCTGGCGATCCTCGGACGCGTTGTTCAACTGCGTGGCGGCAGGCGGGCCTCGGACGCGGCTCCCCAGGCGCCTGATGCGGGGCACGAGCGGCGCATCCAGGCCCTGGAGGGACGAACCGACCAGCTTGAAGCGCTCCTCGAGGGGCTGCAGGACGCGGTCCATCGCCAGTCCGTCCGCGAGGGTGAGCGGATCGGCGCTCTGGAGAAGCAAAGCGAGCCGTCGGAGCTTTCCCGCGCCCTGAGCCGTGACGCCCGCGAGCGCGGCCTCTGAGCGCGGCTTGCACCCGTCGAGTCGGGTCAGGACAGAAAAAGGCCCGCACGATGCGGGCCTTCTCTCCGACAGCGAGCGGCTTCGAGACTTACGCCTGGACGAGCTCGCTCGTCTTGTGCACGACGACCTCGCCGCTCGTGATCTTCGGCGCGTTCGGGAGCGCGGTCTCCAGCTTCTGCTCGCGCACCCAGTTGGAGACGAGACGGGTCGACTCGTCGGCGTGCGCCGAGGTGTCGAAGAAGCTGATCGAGCTCATGACGCCGTCGCCGGCCTCGATGAGGGAATAGCCACTAAAGCCCGGTAGCTCGGTCAGGCTCGGCAGGAGGGTCTCGTCGGCCTTCTTGACGAGCTCGCTGGCGCGGGCCTGGTCGATCGACTCGTAGCGTCGAATGGTGGCAAACATGAATGGTCCAACTCTCTTCTCTGGGGTGGAGAACTCGGTTGAGGCCTCCTGATGCACTCGAGCCCAGGGTGACTGTCGAAGGAGCTTCGCCAGCTCGACGACGTCGGCGGTGGGTCGTGGCGCAAAGATGTACCCTATCAGCTTTGGGACAACGGTGTCTTACGTAGGTATGTTTCGCTACGTTATCCTGCAGGAGGTTGGCGATGTGCCCATTCTCGGTGACCGTCGAGCACGTTCCGGATCGCGAGCTCGGGCCGCTTCTGACTCGGCTCGCTGAGGCGGGCTTCGACAATCCGACTATCAACCACGTCGACCTCGACGGTGCCGCCGGTGCGGCGACCACCCGCACTGGCGGACGTCCCCTGGACCTGCCGGAGGATTGGCGCCTCGTGCGGGAGCGCGAGGGCGAGTCATACCGGTGGCCGAGCGGGCGCGACCGATACAAGCCATACCGCGTGTTCATCGGCACGACGCGCGCCGAGGGGGCGGTCCAGATCGGGCTTGGCGAGACCGTGCGCAAGAACAAGTGGGGCCGCGACCGAAAGTACGTTGTGGCCTTCCTGAGCTCGGGATCCCCCCAGCAGCCGCTGGTCGAGTTCATTGCGGCCGACGACTACGAGCAGACCCGCGAGCTGGTCGCAGTCATCCGTGGCAGCGACGGAGGGCGACGCATGTATGGCGTCGGTGACGCCCTTCCGGCCGTCTACGTCAATCGCTTTCGAACCCAGATCTACAGCGAGCGAGTCGTCCACCCGGGCGCCTGGAACAAGATCGTGGTGGTCGCTCGCGAGGACGACGACGAGGCGATCCTGAACCACGCGCTCATCCAGAGCCGGCGGCGCTACCGCAGCTAGGTGCTCCGAACGCCGCCGCGCTCGTCAAAGCAGGCATCCGGTCCGATCCGCCCGCCACACGAACGGACGTCGACCACCCGCCGGTGCTGAAGACCAACACTCATCACAGCCCCTTAGACCGCGTGGACGCAGCGCGCGACGAGCGAAACGAGCGAGAGCGGCTGCGTGACGAAGCGCGCTACCGTCGCGAGCGCCTCGAGCTCTATCGGGCACGGCTCTACGGCGGGCGAGCGGCCAGCCAGGGCAAACTGAGGGAGCTCCAACGGGCCTCCGACGGTGCCGCTGCACGTCTTCGCCGGGCAGAGGCAGCAGCCACGCCGACTCACCTACCCACCTGAGCCTTACCACACGCGCGCCGGCACGCGCGGTAGCTACGCGCTCTCGCGGCGCGCCCGGGCGACGGCGTCTGCGGCCGTGCGCACGCCGAGCTTGGCCTCCAAACGCTCTAGCCGCTCGCGGACCGCGTGCAGGCTGAGGAAAAGCTCGCAAGCGATCTCGGCCTCGTCCTCAATCGCCGCCGCCGCGCGCAGCACCTCGGTCTCGCGCCGGGTCAGCCCGAGGCGCTCGAGCGCGTCCGGGCGGAAGCTGGCGATCTCCTCCTCGAGAAGCAGCGCGTTCGGATCGCCGGGCAAGAGGCGGACGGTCAGGCGCCGGCCGTCGCGCTCGCTGACCAGCGGCGGGCGCGGCGGCAGCGCGAGCCACCAGGCGACCGGCCCCGGAAGCCAGCCCGGATGCTCGGCCGCCCCAAAATGCTCGGCGAGCCAACGTTCGGCGTCGACGCTCGAGAGCTCGATCTCGCCGTAGCCGTCTAACAGCACGACGGCGGTGCCCGGGGGCGGCTCGGCCGCGAGAGCGCGGACGAGGCGCCCGCGCGCCTCCGCGGCCCGCAACGTGGCCTCGAGGCGGGGGCGCACGATGTCGAGCACGTCGCGGTCGCGCTCGGAGAACTCGCGCTCGGTGCGCCCGAGCCCGGCGACCACGGCCTCGCCGCGACTGGTGCGCATGCCGATCGCGATCGCGTACTCGACGCCGGACCGGTGCAGCAGTTCGCCGTACAGCTCGCTGCGGGACAGGCGGCGGGGCTCGACGGCCTCGGAGAGGCGCAGCGCCGGACGCCGGCGGGCGGCATGCGCGACCAGCAACGGGTGACCCGCCGCCTCGCCCACGACTGCCTCAAAGGCACCGGGCGGCTCGGCTCCGGCCGGGACCGCCACGTGCCGGACGACGCCCGTGGCAAGCTCGACCCGGTCCCAGGTCAGCACGTCGGCGGGAACGAGCTCGGCGAGCGCCTGGAGCGCGCGACCACTCAATTCGGCCTCCGTCCAGGCCTCAACGAGCGACCGGGCGAGCCCGTGCGCTGCGTCCACGTCCGTGTCGGCGAGCCAGGGCATGGCGTCAGCAGTGAACATACTCCTCGTGGTGCGCCGCTCCGGGGCGGCCGTCCTACGCCGTCGGCACCGGCGCGAGCGGGCGATCAGAACCCCCGAGAGGAACCTGACCGTCGAGGACGGCGACACGATGGCCGCGGCAGCACATGCAGCGAGGAGCGTCGCCCGCCCGTCACGCGGCCGCCTCGAACGCCTCAGCGAGGTCGGCGGGCACGTACTCCCGCGGCGCAGGGGCTCTCGAGGCGGCCGATGTCCAGGCTCGCGCGCGGCCATCTTGCCGGGCACCCACCGCCGTCGAACGCCGCCGCGAGCGCCCGAGCGATCTGGAAGGCAGGCCCCGGCGCGGGTGGGGGCGCTATCGTCGGAGGCGCACTTCGCTCGCTGGGTGATCCCCTTTCCTTTCGCGCGGACCTAGAACGAGGGGACGTGAGGACGTGATGGAACGAGCGAGAGCCATTTCGGCTGATGTGGAGCGGTTCGAGGCGGCGCGTGAGGAGCGCGACCGGCGCGCCGGGCAGTACACCACGGCGAGCGGCTCGCCTGACGAGCTATCCGCGTTCGTCGAGCTGCAGGCAGCTGAGGAGCAGCTCGCCGCGCGCGATGCTTGGCTTCGGTGGGTTGACGACGACGGCTATCGCGGACTCAACGCGGGGCCGTTCGAACTGCTCGCCGAGGACTCGGGACCGTGACGGCCGCACGACCCCCCCGAACACTTGTCCAGGCGCTCTTGACCGACGGGCCGCATAAAGGCAAGCCCGTCGAGGTGGAGCCGGTGGAGGGGCGGCCGCCGAAGACGATCGACCTCGAGGACGAGCACGACGGCACCTTGCGCTACTGCCTCTCGGAGTGGAACCAGGAGGGGATGACAGCGGACTACACCTTCCTCTACGCCGTCTAGTGATCACCGCAGACTAGGCTCGCCAGCCAATGCGCGGACAGGGTGTCTTCGTTGTTATGAACCACGTCATCAACCCGGTGATCGCGGGGGTGCTCCGCTCGCCCCTCCACGGTGTCGCGAGCAGTCATCTGCTTCTACTCACCATCCGGGCGCGGCGCAGCGGACGCCGCATCACCATCCCCGTCGGCTACGAGGAAGTCGGCGCGAATCGTCTGAAGGTGACGGTCGAAGCGGCCGAGCGCAAACGCTGGTGGCGCAATCTGCAAGAGGAAGCGCCGGTCAGCATCCGGCTGCGGGGTCGTTCGCGAACTGGCGTAGCCCGCACGGTCGAAACCGAGCAGAGTGGAATGGCCGTGGAGATACGGCTTTCGTAACCCCGAGCTCGTCAACCCCACCGTCGTCTCAGGTAGCTGTCTCATCCCCCGCTTCAACCCCGGCAAGGTAGGGGGCCGAGTTCTTCGGCGACCACCTTCCGGTCCTCCGGCCACGGCGGTGTGGCGTAGACCTCGCACTCGAAGCCGCGGGCCGATGAGGCGTGCGCTGATGTAGAGCGGCGCCCCGCCGCTCGGTAGCTGGGACCCGGATGCGGGCTCGACCGCCGTGGCCATAAGAATGCGTACGTGCCTGAGTCAGCCGAACCGCTTCCGGCATCGGGCGCAGCCTCCCGCATTGCCGGGCACGCCACGGCCGCCGTGCCGTCGGCGGCCCCGCACGAACTTGCTGGCGATGTCCGTGGCGGGCTCGTGGGCGACCGGTTCGAGTCCGCCGAGGACGTGATCGTGCTGGAGGGCGGCTCGGTCGTGGGGATCCTTCCCGTCGAGCGTCTGCTCGCCGCCCCCGCCGACCTTCCCGTCCGCGAGCTGATGATTGCCGATCCGGTGACGATCACGCCCGATGCCGATGAGGTGCTCGCAGCACTCCGGCTGATTGGGCGGCACGAGAGCAGCCTCGTGGTCGTCGATCCCGCTGGTCGCTTCTGCGGCCTCGTGCCCCCGTCGCGGATGCTGCCGGTCCTGCTCTCTGCCCACGAGCGCGATCTGGCCCGGCTCGGCGGATACCTCAGAGGCGCTCGCCAAGCGAGGGGAGCCGCGGAGGAGTCTGTCGGCTGGCGGCTCTGGCACCGTCTGCCGTGGCTGCTGCTCGGCCTGCTCGGCGCGATGGGCTCCGCCGTCCTGATCGGCGCCTTCGAGGAGCGGCTGGAGGCAAACGTCCTGATTGCCTTATTCGTTCCGGCGGTCGTCTACATGGCAGACGCCGTCGGAACTCAGACCGAGACGGTGCTCATCCGCGCACTTGCCGCAGGCGTCAGCACACGGGCGATCTTCGCCCGGGAACTGGTCACCGGCCTCGTGATGGGCGTTGTGGTCGGCGGGGTGTTCTTCGGGTTCGCGGTGGTCGGCTGGGGGGACGAGCAGGTGGCGCTGGCGGTGGCGCTCGCACTCTTGGCAAGCTGCTCGATCGCCACGCTCGTCGCCATGGCCCTGCCGGCCGCGTTCCAGCGTTTCGGCGCCGACCCCGCCTTCGGCTCCGGACCGCTGGCGACCGTCCTGCAGGATCTCCTGTCCATCGCCGTCTACCTGGCGGCTGTGGTCACCCTGGTCGATTGACCGCGTGGACGAGGCGACCGACTGGCTCGCCGAGCCGGGGCATGGCAGTCCGCGGGCACCGCCAGATTGAACCGCCAACATGGCCGACGTCCTGGTTCTCTCGCGAGCACGCACAGTCACACCGCGAAGGTCGCGGCGCGCATCGCCGATGGGCTACGCGCGGAGGGAGTCGACGAGGTCGACGTGCGGGAGGTCGCCGCAGATGCCGGCACCCTCGATCCTGGCGCGTACGACGTGGTGGTCGCCGGGGCTCGCTGCACGTCGGCCACCACCAGGGGGAGCTTCTCGACTGGGTCAGGTCTCATCGCGCCGCTCTTGCTGATCGTCCGTCGGCTTTCTTCTCCGTCTCCCTGACTGCGGCTGACGACTCGGATGAAGCGCACGAGGCGACGCAGCGGTGCATCGACGACTTTCTCGCCGAGACGGAGTGGATACCGGTCCGCTCGGTCGCCATCGCCGGGGCGCTGCAGTACCGCGAGTACAACTTTTCACCCGGACGCTGGTGCGACTGATGATGCGCCGTGGCGGGCATCCAACCGCTACCTCGCCGGACTACGACTACACCGACCGGGACGCGGTCGAGCGTTTCGGCCGGGAGTTCGCAGCGGTCGTGGCTCAGACGAGCCGCTGAGCGTTAGGAGCATCCGGCGAGCGACCACGACCCACGACCGGTCGGTTTCGGCCGTGAGGGGCATCCAGCGCTTGAAAATCAGCAGTCCGCGCTGTCTCATTCCCGCGCTTCAACCGCGGCGAGGTATGGGCCGAGTTCTTCGGCGACCACCTTCTGGTCCTGCGGCCACGGCGGTGTGTCGTGGACCTCGGACTCGAAGCCGCGCGGGCCGATGAGGCGTGCGCTGATGTAGAGCGGCGCCCCGCCGGTCAGCAGCTTGGCCCGGATGATCGGCAGGAATGGCTCGGAATCGACCTCTGCTCCGGCTAGCTGTGCGATCGACGCTGCTGCGGTGTCGGCCATCTGGGCTCCGAGTCCCCCGTGCTTAACCGGATAGGCGGCGGCGTCGCCGGCCGCGTGAACGCGCGCGTCCGCACCCGGCACCCGGCAGGCCGAGTCGATCGGGATGAACCCGTGCGCGGCGCCGCCCGCAAGGCCCCGGATCCCAGGGCCGGCGATGCGAGGAGTCGCGATCATCCTGCCCGGGTGCAGCTCGACCCCCTGGGGCTGCACGATCACGTGCCCGGCGCCGGGGACCTGCGCCACCGCTGACAAGTAGACGGTGATCCCGGCGCGCTCTAGCAATCCCGCCACAGCGTTAGCGGCGGCACGCCCAAAGATCGCCATCGGGCTCACCTCCGGGGTCACGAGAGACAGCTCGAGCTTCTCGATGCCCATGCTGTACGCCCGCTCTGCGGTCATCAGCGCGAGCTCATAGAGCGGGAGCGGCCAGACCGGCCCATCGGGAAGTAAAAAAGCGACGCTCTTCGAGTAGCCCCCCTCGACGTCCTGGACGACACCCTGATACGTCTCGTCGGCTTCCGCGTCGCGGAACGTGGTCACGTGCTCGAACGCGTCGATCTGCCGCCCGCCCACTGCAATCAAGAGCGCGTCGTAGCGGAGGGTCTCCCCGTCGCCGGTGTGCACGACCTGCGCCTCGCGGTCCACCCAGGCGAGCGTGTCCTTGAGCCAGTTCGCGCCGCTGTCGGCCAGGATCCGCCCGAGCTCGTACCGGCTCGGAGGCCCGAACGCGAACGGCTGGCGAACCGCAAGCGGGCGCATGACCAGCTCATCGTTCGGCGCGACGACGTCGATGTCGACGGAGCTGCCCAGCAGCCGGCGTAGCCGCAGCAGGCCTTCGAGAGCGGCGATGCCGCCGCCGCACACCACCACCCGAAATTCGCTCATGGCGGTGACAGTACGCCCCGACCCGCCCACGCGCACATCCGGCACGCGGGCGCAGACGATCCGAACAGTCTCTAGTTGGTCTGCCGCTAGAGCTGCCGCGACGACCAGAGCAGCGCAGCCAGGATCACCGAGGTCAGCCCAACTACCAGCCCGACGATCCAGCCGGAGACGTCCTGGCCCACGAGCACCGCGCCCAGAAGCACGGCGATGCCGATGATGCCGCCGGTCGCGACCAAGCGCATCGAGCCGCGCTCCAGCTTCGTGCGGCGCCGCTCTCGGCCGGGCACCATGCCCTGGGGCCGCTCGCGCCGCCGAGACTCGCGCTCGCGCTGGCGATCCTCTCGCGGACTGAGTTCGGGCTCGTGCCCGGTCGGAGAACGCTCGGCCGATGCGGGGCGCTCGCCGGACTCTGAGGCGGTCACCTCAAGAGGTTACCGCGACCCGCGCCGCCAGCGGCTCAGAATGTGGTCTCGACGGCTGGCCGACCAGTGCCGCTACCCGCGCCGCCACGAGCGCAGCCAGGCCCGTCGCCGCCGCAGGTTGCGTCCTAGATCCGGTGCTTGGCGGCAAGTCGCAGAGATCTGCTCGTGTCGAAGGGTGGGTCCAGGCTGTTGTTCTCGTACTGCTCTTCGGGTTCTTCGTGCTCGGATTGCTGGCCTACCGGACCTATCAGGCCAAGCCGCCCATTGCGGAGCGGGCCGGCTGATCTACACCGAGCGTGATGTCGAGCGTGGCAGGAAGTCTTCCTCAACAACGGCCTCATGGAGTACGGCTCGGTGCCACGGCGCCTACCTGGGCCCGACTACACCGCCGACTACCTGCGCAGGGCCTCGAACTTCGTTCAACGTAGCTACGGCGGCGCGCGCTCCGATCGCGCGGCTCGACGCACGGTCGAGGACTTCCGACCAACCGCTACGACAAGCGGCCACAGAGGTGAGCGCGATGACCTCGACGCCCTCGCCGATTTGGAGGCTGCGCGCAGAGGCGTAGAAGGAGATCACCCCGGCGATCAGCGCGGTCAGCGTCCGCGGGCTGAGCAACCCGAGCAGCGGTCTCGGCGCCCCTACCTTGCGCGGAAAGCAGGGCGCCATGCGCCCGCTTTCGCCCGAGTGCGAACGCCCTAATGACGGTCGGGGGCGCGCCTGCTCCGGACGATTAGCAGGAGCGGTCCAGGACGCGATCGGCGCCGGCGTCAGTGCTCCCCTTGTGGAGGAGCAGCAACGCCGCCGTTCCCCGTGTAGGGGCCAGGGCTGGATCCGCCGTGACCATGAGGAATGACGCCGAGGATGTCCCTGTGCGCGACCAGGTCAGTCTCGGCGGCCGGCTGTGGAGCCTCCATCGGCGGGGCGTTTGCCCCCGAAGCGCGATTCTGGGGGGCAAACTCCCGGTAATCGCCGCTAATCGGTGGACATTCCGGCAGGCCCGATCTGTGCGATGGGCGCCGAAAGCCCCTGCAAATCGGCATAATTCGAGGGCGGCGCGCGCTCGAATCGCACCCAGGAGGCCGCCGGTTCGAGTCCGGCTAGCTCCATCAAAATCCCTGCAAATTGCATAGGACCGTCTGCCGCGAGCCGGCCCGAAGTTCCCAGGAGGCCGCTTCGCTGAGTACTGGGAGCGGCGGTCGTGATCGGCCGAGGTTTGACTGCGCCGCGCTTCTTGGAGACGGTCGAGACTGCTCCCTGCG
>CAWFBT010000017.1:0-68749 GCA_963814095.1 uncultured Thermoleophilaceae bacterium
AACGAGTTCGAGGCGCGGACCGGCGAGGTCTGGCCGCTCAACGTCGGGCAGGTCTACACGACACTCCAGCGCCTCGAACGGGACGGTCTCGTGGAGACCGACGACGGGGTGAGCGAGCGTTCGCGGAAGCGCTACCGAATCACATCCAGGGGCGATCGCGAGCTGGCCGAGTGGCTGCGTACTCCGACCGAGCTCGTGCCTCCGCCGCGCGACGAGCTCGTGATCAAGGTGCTGGTCGCGCTGCAGGTCCCCGGGACCGACGTGCACGAGCTCATGCAGGTGCATCGCCGGCACGTGATCGAGGTCATGCAGCGCTACACGCAGGTCAAGGCGGCGGCCGCGGAGGACGACACGGCGCTGGCGCTGGTCGCCGACGCCGAGCTGTTCCGGCTCGAGGCGATCGTCCGCTGGCTCGATGCCGCCGACGTCCGCTTGAAGCAGCGACCGACCCCCGCACCGGCCGCGGTGGCCGACGTGGCCCACGAACCAAGTAGCTCGATGGAGGTCCCGCAATGACCAGCGCACTCGAACTGCGCCAGGTGTCGAAGATCTACGGCTCCGGACCGACCGAGGTACGCGCGCTGTGCGACGTCGATCTGTCCGTCGAGCGGGGCGAGCTGGTCGCGATCATGGGGCCGAGCGGCTCGGGCAAGAGCACGCTGCTGACGATCGCCGGCAGCCTCGAGGAGGCGACCAGCGGCGAAGTGCTCGTCGACGGCGTCGACCTCGCGACCGTCTCGCGCTCCGCTCGGGCGCAGATGCGACGCCGGTCGATCGGCTACGTCTTCCAGGACTTCAACCTGCTCCCGGGGCTGACGGCGGTCGAGAACGTCACCCTGCCCCTCGAGCTCGACGGCACTCACGCCAAGGCCGCACGTGAGGCGGGCCTCGAGGCGATGGGGGAGCTCGACGTCGCAGACCATGCCGACCGCTACGGCGACGAGCTGTCGGGCGGCGAGCGCCAGCGGGTAGCGATTGCCCGGGCGATCGTCGGCGAGCGCCGATTGCTGCTCGCGGACGAGCCCACCGGCGCCCTCGACTCCGTGAACGGCGAGGCGGTCATGCGGCTATTGCGGGCCGCGACCCGGAAGGGGGTGGCGGGTGTCGTCGTGACCCACGAAGCGCACCTGGCTTCCTGGGCCGACCGCGTCGTTTTCCTGCGCGACGGCCATGTCGTCGACCAGACGGTCGCGCCGCCCGGGCCGGAGTCGCTCCTCACCGTCGGCGATCGGCGATGACCACACTCGCGCACCGCTCGACGTTGCGAGGACCGAGCACCGGCGGGCTTGCCGCACGCCGTCCTCTGATCCGCTGGGCCTGGCGCATGTTCCGCCGCGAGTGGCGTCAGCAGATCTTGGTGACCGCTCTCCTGACCGTCGCCGTCGCGGCCGCGATCGCCAGCGTCACGATCGCCTACAACTCGGGTTCCGCGGACGACGCCGAGTTCGGCTCGGCCAATCATCTGCTCCGGTTCGACGGCGCCGATCCGGGCCGGCTCGAGGCGAGTCTGGCGGCCGCCCGGGAACGGTTCGGCACGATCGACGTCATCGGCCACCGCTCACTGCCTGTCCCGGGCAGCGTGGACCCGGTCGAGTTCCGCTCCCAAGACCCGCGCGGAGCATTCGGGCACGCACGCCTTGCGCTCCGCGAGGGCAGCTATCCGACCCGTCCCGGCCAGGTCGCGGTCACCGACGGCGTCGCGACGCTCCTCGGACTCGAGATCGGGGAGACGCTGGCCCTCGACGGCCGTCGCCGGACCGTCGCCGGCATCGTCGAGAACCCACGTGAACTGAGCGACGAGTTCGCCCTCGTCTCCTCCTCGTCCGCTGGCGCCCCGGACCACGTCACGGTCTTGGTTGACGCGAGCGCCGGCGCGGTCGACGCCTTCTCGCGATCGCAGGCCGGCGGGGCCGAGGACGACCGGTCCGCGTTTGCAGGCACCGAGTCTCGACCCAACGACCAGGCGGCGAACGCGCTGGCGATGTTCTCCGTGGCGACCGTCTTCCTGCTCCTGGCCACCCTGGTTGCGTCCGCAGGCTTCGCAGTCATCGCGCAGCGACGGCTTCGCCAGCTTGGCACGCTCGCGGCGATCGGCGCGACCGAGAAGCACCTCCGCCTCGTGCTGTTGACGAACGGCATGGTCGTCGGCGCAATCGGCGCGCTGATCGGCGCGATCGTGGGTCTCGCGCTTTGGCTCGCGATCGTCCCCACGATCGAGCCCGCGGCTGGCCATCGCATCGACCCGCTGAGCGTGCCGTGGACCCTGCTGGTGGCGACCGTCTTCGTCGCAGTCCTCGGCGCGAGCGCTGCCGCCTGGTGGCCGGGGCGAATGGTCGCCCGCGTCCCCGTCACGCTCGCCCTCTCAGCGCGCCCGCCCAGACCGAGGCCCACACACCACTCGACGATCGTCGCTGCGCTCTTGATCGCGGCGGGAATCGGCAGCCTCGCGCTCTCCAACCGAGACAGCGAGCCTCTGATCATCGCCGGGATCCTGGCGACAATCCTCGGCACTCTGCTCCTGGGTCCACTGGCAATCCGCATCTTCGCCCGGGCAGCCGGGCACGCCCCGATCGCCACGCGCCTGGCGCTGCGAGACCTGGCCCGCTACCAGGCCCGCTCCGGCGCGGCGCTCGCCGCGATCACGCTCGCGCTCGGCATCGCCGCGGCCGTCGTCGTCGTCGCGGCGGCCGAGGAGAAGAAGGCAGCCGACCAACCTCCCAACCTGTCCGACCGCCAGATCCGCGTGTACACCGGTGCAACGCCGTTTCCGGATTTCGTCCCGACCCAATCGCCCGCCGAGCTCGAACGTATGGCTGCTCGCGTCCGCGACCTCGCGGCGGCTCTCGGCGACGCGGCCGTGACCCCGCTCCACAGCGCCTACCAAACGGCCGCGCAGCCAGGAGCCGTCGACGGCACCCAAGGCCTTGCCACCGAGGTGCTCAAACGGAAGGTCGATGACCCCGACAGCAGCCGCTGGTCGGGGAGGGCAATGTCCTGCTGGGGGCCGGCGGGCTGCTACGTCCACGAATCGCGCCTCTACGTCGCCACGCCCGCCCTGCTCAGGTACGTCGGAATCGAGCCCACCGCCGTCGATCCGAGAACGGACTTCCTGGCCGACCGGTCCGTCCCGACCCACGAGCTCGTCACCACCAGTGAGCAGCCCACCGCGCGGGGCAGAGAACCGAAGCCGGCCGAACGTGCCGTCACGAACGTGCAAAGGATCGACAGCCGGAAGCTGTTCGGCTCTCCGGAGGTGGAAAACGGCCTTGCGCCGGCCTCGTTCATCACGCTCGACGGGCTACGCCGCCGCGGCTGGAAACAGGTCCCGTCCGGCTGGCTCGTCGAGTCGAGCCGGCCGTTGACGAGCGAGCAGATCGCCGATGCCCGCGAGTCCGCGGTCGACGCCGGCCTAACGATCGAGGCACAGCGCGAGGCGACCTCCCAGGCGAAGCTCATCGCAATCGCCACCGCCGCGGGCGCCCTACTGGCCCTCGGCATCCTCGCCATGACCGTGGGGCTGATCCGCAGCGAGACCGCCGGCGACCTTCGCACCCTGACCGCGACCGGCGCGACGAGCCGGATGCGCCGCACGCTGACGGGCGCCACCGCCGGCGCGCTCGCCCTCCTCGGCGCGCTCCTCGGCGTCGCCGGCGCCTACGTCGCGCTGGTGGCGACCTACCTCGACGACTCCGGCTATCTCGGCCGGATCCCGGTGCTCCCCGTCGTGCTGATCGTCGTGGGCGTCCCGCTGGCGGCCACCGCGGCCGGCTGGCTCCTCGCCGGCCGCGAGCCGCGGGCGATCGCCAGGACCGCGATCGAATGATCGGCCATCCCTTTGACGCTTCGGAGGTTCATCATGGTGGCGCTCAGAAGCTGCACACAGCGCCATCAGGACGCAAGCCAGGCACTCAGGCAGCTTGCCGAAGCCAGGCCCTGGCGCCACCGTCGCGTTCGGACGGCGCTGCGAGAACGTCAGCTGCTGTAGGTCCACCCGGAGCGCGTGCGGGTTCGGCAAGCCGCTGGTCAGGTCATGCGCGCGTCCGGTCGCGCCCGGCGCCGTCCGCCTTCCGGCAGGTGACGAGAGCCTCGACGTAGTCCCAGCGGTAACGGTCGGGGGCATCCGCGACGCGCTGCTCGAGCTCTGCGAGGAAGTCGGCCAGGAGACCGGGGGCACGGTCCTCGCCCTCACGCCCGAAGGCGCGGAGGAGGAGCGGCCCGCCCCAGGCAGTCACGCTCCGCACGTAGCCGCGCGCGAACTCCGCGGGATCGTCGTGCCAATACGGATTGTCGAGATGGAAGAGTTCGGCACTCTCGAGCTCCAGGCCGGCGACGTGCCCCCCGCCCGCCTCGAAGGGGCCCCGGATCTCGTCGAGCGTGCGCATCCAGACCGGAACGACGACCGCGGCCACGGTGGCGGCGCCGATCCGCCCGGCGCGGCGCCAGTCGGCGAGCAGCCGGTTCATGTCCCCGACGATCTCCGCGTAGAGCCCCGTCCTCTCCGGGCACGGCACGGGGGACGCCGGGATCGCGGCGATGAACCAGCCGCCCGGCGCGAGCTCTATGGCGCGCATTTCCAGCAGCCGCTCCCACTGTCGCGCCGCGGTCACGCGCCAGGCTCGCCGCTCGGCCTCGTCTGTGTGGTCCGTGTAGCCCGGGAAGACCGACCCGGTCGAAGCCAGGCCGGCCGCGTCGGCGACCCAGTGCATCGCCGTCCCGCTGACCGCGACGTGGACGCTGCCCGGCGGCAGGCAGGGCGCTTGCTGGAGGGGGATGCCCGCCATGCTGATCACCGTCGCCGGGGGCGGGCTCTGCTCGACCGCTCGGCGGCAGGCCTGGCCGTGGGCCTCCGGCGAGGCGTAGTGGGCCCCAGTGCCGACATCGGCGACCCCCGGGCCGGTGTCATCCGACCCGGGGATGACATTCACCCCGGGCGCGTCCGCCGCTTCCCCGAAGGCGTCGCGCACGTGGTCGGCGGCGACCCCCCATGCGTTCGTTGGAAGATCGACGAGCGCGTATATCAGCGGGCGGCCGGCGAGCTCATCCGCGAGATCGCGGATGAGGCCGTGGGAGTTGACCCCGTCCGCGGCGCCGAGATCGACCACGCGGAGCACCGGCTCCTCCGCAAACAGCCGCGCGGCCGCGAGCACGTCCGGGCGGGTCGCCTCGAACGCGGCACGCTGCGAGAGCGCGTACCGCGCGTAGTCGTCCGCCATGCTCGAAAGCTCGGGCCGATCCGACGCCGTGGCGCCTCCCTCCGGACATCAGCGCCGACTCTCCGCGCTGCAACGACGATCGTCCCACATGGTCGGCATCGAACGCCCTAACCGCTGCTTTCCATTCAAAGGCGATCGCCCGGCGAGAACGGATCGCACGCGTTGGTCAGCGGAACGTCAGCGGAACGTCAGCGTGCTTCGCTCTGCTTCGGATCGATTTTGCGCACGCGACCTGGGAGACGCACGAATGCTCGCTCGAGTACGTAATCGACTGACCTACGCGAACGTGATCGCGACGCTCGCGCTGTTCCTGGCGCTCGGCGGCAGCTCCTATGCCGCGCTCAAGCTGCCGGGCGGCTCCGTGGGCACGAAGCAGCTCAAGCGCAATGCCGTTACATCACCGAAGGTGAAGCCCGGCTCGCTGGTAGTGAGTGACTTCAGGGCCTCCGCGCGCGCCCGGCTGCGCGGCCCGGCAGGGCCGCAAGGGACTGCCGGCACGCCGGGGCCCGCAGGCGCGCAGGGGCCGCAGGGCGCGGCAGGCCCGCCGGGCGCTCCAGGCCTACCGGCCACACGGCTCTTCGCGTCCGTCCGCGACGACGGCGAGCTCGTGTCCGGCAGCGGCGTAACCGAATCCGCCCGTGTCCCCGATGGGACCTTCACGGTGACCTTCGACCGCTCGGTCGAGAACTGCGCCGCGATCGGAACGGTCGGACTCGGCGGCGGGCCCGGGGGGTTCGTCACCCCCGGCAGCATCCTCCATGCCAATCTCGGCGCACCCGATGCCCAGAGCGTGGCCGTCAGGATCTATGAGCCCGGCGCAACCGCCCCGAACCTCACATCGAACAGCTTCTCCCTGGCGGTGTTCTGTTGAAGCCGCGCCATCAGCTCTTGCGTCGCCCGCGAGGTGGTGACGGGAAACGACCTCTCCCCGGGAGATCTTCGACGGTGTCCGCTTCGAGAAGCGCCCGGGGGAAAGCGCCACGTTAGTCGGCGCTCATCCTCAGGCGCGCACCTTCTGCCCGCAGTGTTCGCAGAGGATGAACTCGGCGCGCATCGGGCCTTGATGTCCGAACAGCCAGCACCTCGGGCGGTTGGCCAGTCCCGAGAGGTACTCGTACTCGATCATCAATCGGCGCACCAAGCGACGCGTGATGAAGCGCTCCGCGAGGTCCCGAGCTACGCGGTTACGCGGCCGCCTGGACATCCCTCAGCTGTCGCCGGCCTGGACGCGTTGGAGGATCTGTTCCCGGTTGCGGTCGAGCACCCTGGCGATCTGCGGCTTCCGGATCTTGTAGAGGTATTCCACGACCCATTCGAGTTGGCCCAGGGCTGAGTCGCTGGCCTCCCTGTAGCGCTCGATTTCGAGATCCAGCTCGCGCTGGCCATCGCCGTTGCCTGACGAGTCCATCCGCAGTCCTCCCCGATGGTTGGCGTGTCCTCTCGATGCTTCAACGCTCCTACTTGCCGAAGGTTCAGGGGCTAATCGGATCCCGACCCATCCGTATTCGGAAGCGGCGCCGGTGCGTTTGCGGTCGGGTCTCCGGGGGGACGAGCGGACATCGGGACGGGCACTGGGATGAGCGGGAGCCTCGTTCCCCCTCTACTGGACCATCCACCTCGGGCCGCCAATACGGGTTCCCCGGCCTGGGGTGGATGAGAGGGGTCTCTGTTCTGTGTCGCGTCCCCGCTACCTGGCCGCCGCTACGGCTCGTGCTGCGCGGCTGATCGTCCTCAGAAGCCTCGCCGCGCGCGCTGGTCTTGTACTGGAGGGAACCGCATACCGGGAGACCGACCGGCCCGCTCATCCCGGCAAGAGTCGCTGCAATTGGTCGAGGCCGCGCCTCGAGGGCTGGCCTGTGCGGGGCCAGTGTGTGGGGCCGGCGCTGAGCGGGTAGCCGGACACTCCGCAACCAAAGGAGGCACTATGGCGAACGCTTTGCAGGAGCGTTACGCGGAGATGCTGTTGGACCGCATCCGCGCCGACAAATATCCAAGCGCCACCTACATGACCATGCTCGAACAGGTCGCCACGCCGCGCGTACTGGTCGAGTACATCGAGCACCTGATGGAGCGAATCGGGGAAGACGAGCATCCAAGCATCCCGATGATGCGGCGCGTGGAGGGCCTGATGGGACTCTTCCGGACCTAAGTGCCGCCGGGTGCCTCGGCCAGCGGAGACGCCTGGGCGCTCGAAGTTGACGGCGAGGCGTCCGAACGCTTCGGCACGTAGGGCGCCGCCCGGGAGCGGGCAGACGATGAAACGCTGACGCCGGTTCCCAAGGTTGTGCCAGGCGCACGCGGGGTAGTAGAGACGCGGTGCGACAGGAAGGTGACCCGGAGGAGGGAACTCGTGGCTGGATCGGATGATCGGCGTGGAATCGCAGGCATCTCGCTCGGCGGCATCATCGTGATCGTCGGGATCATCCTGATGTTCGTGTGGAGCCTTTGGATCGGGCTGATCATCGTCTTGATCGGGCTGATCGCCTTCGGCGGTTTCGCACGGGGCAAGTGGTACTGAACGAAGCTCATCTAGTAGCTGGTGGGGCTGCCCGAGTGGCGCCGGCCGGCAGTGGTTCTGATCCATGCGGACCGGCATGAACGTCTGACCGCACGTGCGGCACGTTCGTTCGGGAATCGGGTCGCGACGGCGGGCGGCGTTCAAGCGCGCGCCATGACGCGCCCGGTACTCCCGCTTCGCCACTGCGTGGCAGTCGCGGCACCGCTGGCTACGGCCGGTCGCAGACTCCCCTGACCGGGAACCCCTCGAGGGGCTTGGTGTCGCCGCAGTTCGCGCACCGCTTCTCCGCGAATTCAGTGCTGCACCCCGCATTCGGAAGCGGCGCCGGTGGTTTCGCCCCTCTGTCGCGGGGAATGAGCCGTGTCGGATTGAGGATCGCTACGGCGAGCCTCACGTTCCCCCTCATCTCCCATCCGCCTCGGGCCGCCTTTTGAGGGTTCCCCGGCTCGGGGCGGATAAGAGGGCTTCGCTGCCTTGGCTGCCAGGTCCATGAACCCGTCGCTCGTCGCAGCCTTCGCGCCCAGTGACAGGTCCCCGGGTTGGGTCCTGGCCGAGCAGCGAGCTACGGCGGGCCCGCTCGTAGTGGTCGAGGCCCTTCGTCGCTTCTAGATGTAGTACATCGGCGCCGACGCCGACTGCGCCTCGCGCTCCGCCACAGCCGCGATCGTCGCTCCCGCCGAGCACGTTCTTGACGGCGTCGACCGCCTCGGTCCAGACCGGGCCGGAGGCCGCGGCGTCGGTGCCGAGCTCGCCTTCGAGGAGCTCGACCACCTCGAGCACGGTCACGTCCTCGGGCGGGCGAGCGAATGAGTAGCCGCCCTTGACGCCGCGCTGGGACTGGAGGATGCCGGCCCGGCGCAACGTCGCGAAGAGGCCTTCGAGGAACTGGACCGGGATGTCGCGCGCCCTTGCTATCTCGCCGATCGGCACCGGCGCGGGGGCCCCCCGGCGCGCCAGCTCGGTGAGCGCGCGCACGGCGTAGGGGGATTTCGTCGTTATGACCAGCAAGGCTGTGACTCTACGGTATGTACATGCCGCCGCTAAGGCGTCCTGATCTCTGGCTCCCACCGCTTGCCCTGATGGTGCTGATCTTCCTCTTCTCGGCTCAGCCGAGCCTCGAGGTGGGGCTTGGCACGCCCGAGTTCGTGCTGCGCAAGCTCGTCCATTTCGGCGAGTACGCGCTGCTGTCGCTGCTCTGGTGGCGCGCATTCGAGCCAGGGCTCGGACCGCGGCGGGCGGCGCTCGTCGGCTTTCTCATCTCGAGCGGCTACGCCGCGACCGACGAGCTCCATCAGACGTTCGTCGAGGATCGCAACGGGAACCCTGTCGACTGGTTGATCGACAGCGCCGGCGCCGGCCTCATGGCGATCCTGCTCCGCTCCGGCGTGCCACGGCGCAGCGCGGCCTGATGCTGCAGCGGCTTCCGATCGAGTCGGCGGGTCCGGTCGTCGTCTTCGCGGCCACGCGCGTCGCCGCCACCGCGCTCGCCGTCCTCGGCATCATCATCTTCGGGCTCCCGGACCACACGACAGCCGCGCTGCTCGTCGGCGCGGTGGCGCTCCCCTGGACCCTGCTCGTCCTCTTCGTGACCCGGCGCGAGCCGGGCTTCGCGCTCAATCCGGTCGTGCCGATCGTCGACTTCTCGCTGCTCGTCCTGCTCGAGGTGGTCGCGCCTGAGACGGTCGGCGCGGTGCGCGTGGCGGCGCTCTTCCTCGTCGCGTCACACGCCCACTTCCAGGGCGAGCGACGCGGCATGGCGGTCGCGGCGCTGGGCTCGGCGGCGCTCGTGATTGCGACGGCGATCCGCGGCGACGAGCCCGTGGACGGTGAGGTCTGGGCGTACTACGAGTTCGTCTTCGTGGTCGCGGCGCTCGCCACGGGACTTGTGGTCGGCGCGCTGCGGACGTCCGAGTCGGCCTCGCGGCTGCGCGCCCAGGGCCTGTCCCGGCGGACGCTCCAGGCGGAGGGCCAGGTGCGGCGCCGCGTGGCCGAGGCGATCCACGACGGTCCCGTTCAGGAGCTGATCGGCCTCGACATGATCCTGTCGGCCGCGAACCAGGCGGCCGAGGGCGGGCGGGCGGAGGAAGCGGCGAAGCTGATCGAAGAGGCGCGCGGGCTCGCCACCCGCAACATCCGCGCGCTGCGCGACGAGATCGTCGACCTCGGCCCGTACGCCTTCCACGAGCTCAGCTTCGACCAGGCCGTGGAGAACTGCATGCCGGTCTGGCGCAGGCGCTACGGGTTCGAGGTCATGGCGACGATTGAGCGCATCGACATGCCGGCGGAGATGGCAGGCGACCTGTTCCGGGTCGTACAGGAGGCCGTCGTCAACGCCGGCCGTCACGCCGAGGCCGAGGCGGTTTCGATCAACCTGCGCAGGACCAACACGCACGTCGAGCTCCGCGTGATGGACAACGGCCACGGCTTCGACGTCGGCGCGCCGCAGCGCGCAGCGGATCCCGGTCACCTCGGACTCGCCAGCATGCGCGAACGCGCCGAGCTGCTCGACGGCGTGCTGGACATCGCGAGCTCGGATCGAGGCACACGCGTGCTCGTGAGGGTGCCCCTGCGCTCGCTGGTCGCCGGCTGAGCGGCGATACTGGCGCCGTGCGACGTGCGCTCGCGATCGCCGTGGCCGCCGCGGCGCTGGCCGGACCAGCCTCAGCGAACGCCGCGGACTGCCTGACCTACCCGGGTGACGAGGCGCCCAAGGCGACGCTCGCCGGCTGGATGGCCTACGGCGCGAGTGCGCGCGGGGTCCCCGGCGAGCTGCCGGTGATGGCTGCGCTCGTCGAGTCCAACATGACGAACCTCCCGCCGAGCGACGCGGGCTACGCGGGCTACTTCCAGATGCGACTGGACATCTGGAACCAGGGCGCGTACGCCGGCTACCCGGCGAACCCGCAGCTGCAGCTCAACTGGTTCGCCGACACCGCGCTCCAGGTGCTCGCGAGCAAGCGCGCTACCGACCCGGGCTATGGCGCGACCGAGGCCCGCTGGGGCGAGTGGATCGCGGACGTCGAGCGCCCCGCGGAGCAGTTCCGAGGCCGCTACCAGCCGCGACTCGGGGACGCGCGGGCGCTGATCGGAGCAGGCTGCATCCCGGACGGTGCGCCGGGACCGCCGCCGCCCGGTGAGACCACCGACGCGACGCCGCCCGAGCTCGACCTCGCCCGGCCCCGCGCGCTCAAGCGCCTCAAGGGTCTGGCGGTCGCGGTGGGCTGTCCGGTCGAGGGCTGCACGGTCGCGGCCGGCGCGCGCATCGCGCTGCCGGGAGCGGCGCGCGTCTACCGGCTGCGCTCCGCGCCGCGGTCGCTCGCGGCAGGCGAGCGGGCGACGCTCACCATGCGCTTCGGCCGCCGGCTGCGTGGCGCGCTCGCCAAGCGGCGCGCGGTCGGGCGGCGCACGCGCGCGCAGGTCAGCGTGCGCGCGACCGACGTCGCGGGCAACCGCTCGTCAGAGCAGCGCCGCGTGCGGCTCTCCTAGACGCCGGCCGGCTCGGGCCGAGCGTCCTCGGCCGCGCCGGGGAGGGCCGCCAGCGGCGACACGCGCACCGGAATGCCGTTCAGGTGCGCCATCCCTGCGAGCCGCTCGAGGTCGCCCGGCCGGCCGCCCGCGAGCAGGTTCACGTTCGCTCCGGCGTGCCGGTTGGCGAGCTGCCAGCCGCCGCGGTGGCCCCAGCCGTGCGGCAGCGCCACCGTTCCCGGCGTCATCTCGTCGGTGACGACGACCGGAACGGTCAGCGAGCCGTCCTTCGACTCGAGCAGCGCGTCGCCGCCATCCTCGACCCCGTACGCCAGGGCGTCGTCGGGATGCACCCGCAGGGCCTGCACGCGCCCGCCGCGCATCAGGAGCGGCGCGTTGTGCATCCACGAGTTGTGCGAGCGCAGCTCGCGCATGCCGATCATGCGCAGCGGGAAGCGCGGGTCGTCGCCGTTCGCGGAGGCGAGCCGCTCGACCTCGGCCACGATCTCGGGTGGCGCGAGGCGCACGCGCTTGCCGGATGTGCGCAGCTTGCCGGGAAGCACGCCGGTGGCGATCTCGTCGGCGAGCACCAGCCCATGAGGGTGCTCGCGCAAGCGCTTCAGGCTGAGCCCGCCGCGACGCAGGCCGAAAAGGTCGCCGCTCGGGCCGGTCCGAAGCAACAGGTCGGCCACTTGCTCGGGCCGCAGCCGCACCCCGAGCCGGGCGAGCCGGCGCAGCGGCTTCGCGCTGTAGGGAGCGAGGCCGAGCCGGCGCGAGAGCTCCTCCACCACCTCCCACTCCTGGCGGCACTCCCCCGGCGGCTCGACGACCGGGTCGCTGAACTGGATGAAGGGCGTGCTGAAGAAGCCGAGGAAGGCGAGCGGAAGGTCCTCGCGCTCGTAGAAGGTGGTGGCCGGCAGGACGTAGTCCGCGTGCCGGTTCGTCTCGTTCACGTAGAGGTCGATCGACACGCACAGGTCGAGCTGTCCGAGGGCGCGCTCGAGCGCCTCGCCGTCGGGCACCGACAGCACCGGGTTGCCCGCCGAGACGAAAAGGGCCCGGATCTGTCCGTCGCCCGGAGTCTCGATCTCGAGCGGCAGCAGCGACGCCGGCATGTTGCCGATCACGTCGGGGAAGCCGCCCACGCGCGAGTGCCGCTCGCCGTAGCTGTCGAGCCCGACCTGCTCGCCAACGTCGTCGAGCGCCACCGGCGGCCGCCCGAACACGGCGCCGCCGGGCCGGTCGAGGTTGCCGGTAACCGCGTTGAGCGCGTCCAGCAGGAACGCGACGAGCGTGCCGTGGCGGCCTAGGCACGAGCCGGTGCGTCCGTATGCGGCCGCGCCGTCGGCCTCGGCGAAATCACGCGCGAGCTCGCGCACGCGCTCGGCGGGAATCGTGGTCGCATCCTCGGTTCGCTCGGGCGGATGCTCACTGGCGAGCCGCTGGAGCACTGCCGCGCCGTCGCCCAGGCGTTCGAGGAAGAGGCGGTCGGTGAGCCCCTCCTCGAAGATCACCGCGAGCATCGAGAGCAGCAGCTGGGCGTCCGTGTCCGGGCGGATCGGGAGATGCTCGAACTGGCGCGCCGTCTCCGTGCGGCGTGGGTCGACCACCACAACCCGCTCGACCTCGAGCAGCTGCTCGCGGATACGCGGCGCCGACAGCACCGAGCCGTGCGACACGAGCGGATTCGCGCCCACCATGAACAGAAAGGACGTGCGGCGCAGGTCGGGAATCGGGATCACGAGCGGCGAGCCGTACATGAGCGCGCTGGCCGCGAAGCGGTTGTTCACGTCCTGCGAGCCGGCCGAGTAGTAGTGGGGCGAGCCGAGCGCGTCGAGGAAGCCCTTGACCCAGAGCGTGTGCGAGTACGAGAAGGCGCCGGGGTTGCCCATGTACCAGGCGATGCCGTCGCGCGGCAGCGCACGCAGACGCGCCGCGATGTCGCTCAGCGCCTGCTCCCAGGACACGCGCTCGAAGTCGCCGCCGGGCGTGCGCTTGAGCGGGTGCAGGACGCGGTCGGGGTCGTTCTGCACCTCGGCCATCGCGATCCCCTTCGGACACGCATAGCCGCGCGACAACGGGTGCTCGGCGTCGGGCCGCAGCTGCACGATCTTCCCGTCCTCGACCGTGGCCACCATGCCGCAGAGCGGCTCGCAGATCCGGCAGAACGTCGCCTTCCGCTCGGGGGCCACGCCCCGACCGTACCGTCTTCCTAGCCGGGAAGCGAGTAGGCGGCCCGGGCGGCGTCGCGCGCCGCGTCGCGGGCGTTCAGCAGGTCGGCGAGCGAGCTAGACCCGGTGGCCGGCTCGGCCGGCAGGAGGTCCTCGTCGACGAGTGGGGCGAAGCAGATTCCGCAGTGGGAGGTCGGCGCCTCGCGCTGGGTGACCTCGTGGCAGCGGCGGCACTTGTAGCGAAGCATGGGTCGATTTTCGGCATGCGGGCGTCCGCACGCCATGGGGTCGCGACCCCAATCGCCGTCTAGATCCAGCCGCGCTCGGTCGCGATCAGTACAGCCTGGGCGCGGTCGACCGCACCGAGCTTCGCGTAGGTGTTGTGCAGGTGCGTGCGCACCGTGCTCGTGGAGAGCTCGAGCTCGTGGGCGATCTGCTTGTAGACCTTGCCCTCGGCGAGTCGCCGCAGCACCTCGACCTCGCGCGTCGAGAGCGGGCATGGGTCGACGTTCCGCTTGACGTTGCCGTTCCCCTGCGGCAGCTCGTACATGACCGAGCGCAGCTGCTCGGTCGAGAGCCCGACAGCGCGCGCGGCGTGCAGAAGCTGCTTGGGGTTGACGGGCAGGCCGTGACCGTAGTGGGCGAGCATGTCGGCGAGCCGCACGATCGCGGCCTCGCCCTCGGCGTCGTCCGCGTGGTGTCGCTCGATCGCAGTGGCGAGTCGGTTGGGCAGGCCCCAGCGGCGCGCCAGCACGCCGCCGACGAGCGCGTGGTCGACGCCGAGCTCGAGCCGCTCGCGGTGGAGCCGCTCCTCGGGCGTGCGCGCGTTCTGGTGGACCTGGCCCGGATAGCCCGGATAGGCGTGCGTCAGGACGAGCTTGCCGACGTCGTGCAGGAGCGCGGAGCAGAGCAGCTCGTCGCGGTCGTCGCACTCGAGCTCGCGGGCGAGCCGGTCGGCGGCGGATTGCGTGGCCACCGCGTGCAGGCGGAAGCGCTCGGGCATCAGGTCCCAGCCCGGTGTGCGCTCGAAGAAGTCGAAGGTGGCGGTGCGCGCGGCGAGCGTCTCGACGCCCTCCGGCGAGAGGATCTCGACGGCCTCGGGGATGCTCGCGATCTTGCCCTTCTTGCGCTGGGCGGTCCGGTTCGCGATCCGCAGCACCGTGATCACGAGCGCGACGTCGGACTCGACCGCCGCGACCACCTCGCCGACCGAGGCACGGTCCTCGCGCACGACCCGCAAGACGCGGTTGCGCGACTCCGCCAGAGCCGGGAACGCCTCGAGCGCCTCGAACGCAACGGTCAGACGGCGACCGTGGCCTTCGTTGTGGCGCGGCGCGGCCTGGAGAGAGCGACCGGCGGCGGGCTGAGAGATAGCGGCTTCCATAGGAGGTCGGGCTGCGTCAAAAGCGCTATCGGCACGGCTCGGGCAAATGTTGAGAGTGGATTTCTAACTGGCCGCGTCGCCCGCGCGGCCGAGCGCCGCGTCGATGCGCGCCAGCGTCTCCTCGCGGCCGAGCGCGGCCACCGACTCGAAGATCCCCGGCGACACGGTCGTGCCGGTGATCGCCACCCGAATCGGCTGGAAGACTTCGCGTGGCTTGACCTCGAGCCGGTCCACCACGCCGCGCAGCGCCTCCTCGACCTGCTCGGTCCCGAACGGCTCGGCAGCGGCCTCGAGCGCGCTGCGCGCCGAGCGCAGCCGCTCGGGTGCGCCGTCGGCCATCACCCTCGACCAGGCCTTCTCGTCGTACTCCGCCGGGCGCTCGACGAGAAAGCCGACGAGCGGCCAGAAGTCGGTGAGCGTCTGCAGCTTCTCCTGGCTGATCGTCACGGCCTCCGGCGGCACCTCACGCCCGCTCAGCGTCTCGAGCCGTGCGCGCAGGTCCTCGGGTGTGAGGTCCCGCAGGTAGCGGCCGTTCATCCAGCGCAGCTTCTGCTCGTCGAACACAGCAGGGTTCTTCGACACCCGCGTGAGGTCGAAGCGCTGGATCAGCTCGTCGGTCGACATGAACGTGGTCGACTCGTCGTAGCCCCAGCCGAGCAGCGAGACGTAGTTGCGAACGGCCTCGGGCAGGTAGCCGGCGTCGCGCAGCTCCTGCACGCTCGCCGCGCCGTGACGCTTCGAGAGCTTCTTGCCGTCGGGTCCGTGCAGCAGCGGCAGGTGCGCGAACAGCGGCGGGTCGGCGCCGAGCGCGCGCAGGATCATCACCTGGCGCGGCGTGTTCGAGATGTGGTCGTCGCCGCGCACGACGTGCGTGATGCCCATGTCGCGGTCGTCGACCGCCACAGCCAGGTTGTAGAGCGGGCTGCCGTCCGAGCGCCGGATCACGAAGTCGTCGATCGCCGAGTGCGGGAAGGTGATGTCGCCGCGGATCAGGTCGTGGACGACCGTCTCCCCGGTGTCGGGCACGCGCAGCCGGATCGCGCCCTCGTCCTCGTAGGCGTCGCCCGCCTCGACCAGCCGCTCGATCGCGGCGCTGTGCTCGGGCCGCCGCTCCGCCTGCGAGATCGGGCCCTCGTCCCAGTCGAGCTCGAGCCAGCGCAGCGCGTCGAGGATCTGCTCGACGTTCTCAGGAGTGGAGCGCTCGCGGTCGGTGTCCTCGATGCGCAGCACGAAGGTGCCATCCGATCCGCGCGCGAGAAGCCAGTTGTACAGTGCCGTTCGCGCGCCGCCGATGTGGAGGACGCCCGTCGGGCTGGGTGCGAATCTGACTCTCATGCTCATCGGCGCCCATGTTTCCACGGCAGGCGGCCTGGTGCAGGCGCACCAGCGCGGCGTCGAGCGTGACTGCGACGCAATTCAGGTCTTCAACCAGTCCCCGCGCCAGTGGCGGCCGACCCGCTGGAAGGACGACGACGTCGCCGAGTTCCTCGAGCTGATGCGCACGGGGCCGATCGAGTCGGCCACGATCCACGCCGTCTATCTGATCAATCCCGCCACCAAGGACCGGGAGATGCGCAAGAAGTCCGCGGCGTCGCTCATCCACGCACTGCGCATGGGCGACGAGATCAAGGCCGACGGGGTGGTCGTCCATCCCGGCTCGTCGGTTGGCGAGCCGCTGGACGAGGCGCTGCCGCGGGTCGGCGAGATGGTGAAGCACGCGCTCTCCGAGTCGGAGAACTGCCGTCTCCTGCTCGAGAACACGGCCGGCGCGGGCAACACGATCGGTCGCTCCTTCGAGGAGCTGCGCGAGATCCTCGACCACGCCGGTGGCGACAAGCGCATCGGCATCTGCCTCGACTCCTGCCACATGTTCGCGAGCGGGTTCGACATCGCCACGGCCGACAAGCTCAGCGACGTGCTCGACCATGGCCTCAAGACCGTCGGCAAGCGCCGCTTGCGCTGCCTGCACATGAACGACTCCCAGACGAAGCTCGGCTCCAATCGCGACCGCCACGCGCCGCCCGGCGACGGCGAGATCGGCGCGCGCGGCTGCGCCGCGTTCCTGTCCGAGCCGCGCTTCGAAAAGCTGCCGGTGCTGTTCGAGGGCCCGGGAAAGGCCGGCAAGGCGGTCGCCAAGGAGGACATCGACCGCATGCGCGAGCTGCGCGGCAACGGCCTGCGATCGCGCAAGCGGCGCAACTGACCTCACTACCATCCGCGCGGTGGCGACGCTCCTCGTTTCAGACCACGAGCGCGAATACACAGTCGGGCTGCTGCGCAGGCACCTGCTCAGCGGCCGTTTGACCGCAGAGGAGTTCGAGCAGCGCGTCGGCGAGGCCTGGCGGGCCCGCTACTCGCAGGAGCTCTGGCAGGCGCTCCGCTTCCTGCCGGTGGACAGGACGCCCCCGATCCGCCGTGAGAGCAGCGGTACTGCGGTCACGGCGCTCGTCCTCGGCCTGGCGGGGATCTGCCTCATGGTCTTCACGCTCGGGCTTCTGTTCCCGCTCGGCCTGCCGCTCGGGATCAGCGCCTGGGCGCTCGGCAGGGATGCACGCCGCAACGGCGCGCTGCGCAGCAGAGGGATCGCCCGCGCGGGTGAGGTGATGGGGATCGTCGTGAGCCTCTGGTCCGCGCTGATGCTGGCGGGCTGCGCGGCCCTGGTCGGCTCGCTCTAGAGCTCGTCCCGGGCGGCACCGACCCGACTTGTGGTCGCCAGACGACAGAAAGTCGGGTTTGTGGGCTTGAACCGCGGTGCTAGAGCTCGTCGCGCAGATCGAACGCGGCGTCGAGGTCTTCCGGCGACGGCTTCGTGAAGAACTGCGGGTTCTTGCACTGGAACGCCTCGCTGTAGCCGTCGTAAGCGCGTTCGACGCTCGAGCGGCACTGCGGCAGCGGCAGGCCGCTCATCTTGACGCCGCCGAAGCCCTGGCGCGTGTGCTCGGCCTGCTCGAAGAGCTCCACGTCGATCTCGCCGCGGAAGACCTTGTTCATGCAGCCCATGAAGCGCCGGCCGGTCTGCTCGTCGTCGTACAGGTAGAGGAACTGGCAACCCGAAGCTATGCAGCCCGCGGGGTGAACGACGCGATCGCAGAACGAGCAGCAGCGCCTGCACTCATGCAGCTCGGTTGCGGTCTGCGCGGGAAGGGGTTGCACCCGGCAAGTGTAGGTCAGCGGCGGCGGAGCGTGTGCTCGCGCGCTACACGATGAGGCGGGCCGCGCCCGCGAGCCCGGACAGCTCGGCGCGGCACGCGCTGTCCGCCGACACGCGCCAGTCGTTCCCGAGCACCAGCCGCCGCTCGCCCACCGCCAGCAGGATCTCGTGGTCACCGCGGTGGTGGCCCACGACCTCCTTGAGCTCCTCGAGGAAGCTGTCGGGCACGCCCGGCGAGACGTGCAGCGTGAGCCGGTGGACGACCGGCTCGGTCGCCGCCTCCTCGGCGGCGCGCAGCACCTCCTCCGGGGACGGCTCGAAGAGCTCGACCTCCTGGGCGATCAGCTTGGTCTCGCCCGCATCCTTGTGGTCGACGCGCCCGCGCACGAGCACTATCCGGTCGACGTCCACCTTGTCCGCGTTCTGCGCGTAGGCCGAGTTGAAGACCAGCATCTCGACCTGACCCTCGAGGTCGTCGAGCGTGGCGAACATCATCGGGTCGCCCTTCTTCGTGCGGATCCGCTTGCACTCGGAGATCATGCCGCCGACGGTGACGCACTCGCCGTCCTTCTTCGAGGCGAGCTCGTACACCGAGCAGTCGACCCGCTTGCGCAGCGCCGGCCGCACCTCCTTGAGCGGGTGGCTCGAGAGGAACAGCCCGAGCGTCTCCTTCTCCCACTCGTTCAGCTGCTCGCGCTCGTCCGGCAGCTCGGGCACGGGCAGATCGGGCTCGGCCACGGCCCCCGGGCCGTCGTCGAGGTCGAAGAAGGAGCCCTGGCCGCGCTGCGCGTCCTGCTGCATCTGTGCGCCCGAGGCCTGCGCGTTCGGGAGGATCCGCATCATGCCGGTGCGCGTGCCCGGCAGCGAGTCCATCGCGCCGCACTTGACGAGCGATTCCACCCCGCGCTTGTTGACGGCCTGGCAGTCCACCCGCCGGCAGAAGTCCCAAATCGAGGTGAACGGACCGTCCTCCTCGCGCGCCCGGATGATCGCCTCGACCGCCTGATAGCCGAGCCCCTTGACCGCGTCGAGGCCGAAGCGGATGTTGCCCTCGACGACCTTGAAGTCGTGCCCGGAGAGGTTCACGTCGGGGGGCAGCACCTCGATGCCCATGTCCTCGCACTGAGCGACGAAGAAGGGCACCTTGTCCTTCGTCGACATCACCGAGGAGATCAGCGCCGCCATGTACTCGGCCGGGTAGTTCGCCTTGAGCCAGGCGGTGCGGTAGCCCACAAGCCCGTAGCAGGCGGCGTGCGAGCGGTTGAAGGAGTAGTCGGCCGCGGCCTCGTTGACCGCCCACAGCTCCTCGATCACGTTCTCCTGCGTGCCGCTCGCGCGGGCGCCCTCGAAGAAGCGCTGGCGCAGGGCTGCCATCGCCTCGCGGTTCTTCTTGCCGATCGCCTTGCGCAGGTCGTCCGCCTCCGCGCCCGAGAAGCCGGCGATCGCCTTGGCGATCTGCATCGACTGCTCCTGGTAGAGGATCACCGAGTAGGTGGCCTCGGTGATCGGGCGCAGGCGCTCGTCGATGTAGCTGACGATCTCCGGGTTGCGCTTGTTGCGCGCGTAGGTGTCGATGTGGCGCATGGCGCCGGGCCGGTAGAGAGCGTTGAGCGCGACCAGGTCCTCGAACTCGGTCGGCTTGACCTTGCGCAGGGCGTCGCGCATGCCCTCGGACTCGAACTGGAACACGCCGATCGACTCGCCGCGGGCCATCATCTCGAAGGTCCTCGGGTCGTCGAGCGGGAGCGTCGCCATGTCGGGCCGCTCGCCCGTGGACTCCTCGATGATCGACAGGCAGTCCTCGATCACGTCGAGGTTGCGCAGCCCGAGGAAGTCCATCTTGAGCAGGCCGATCTCCTCGATCGGCTTCATCGAGTACTGCGTGACGACCTTGTAGGAGCGCTCGCCCGAGGGGCCCGGCGCGCCGCGGTCCTCCATCAGCTGAACCGGAACGATGTCGGTGAGCGGGCGGTCCGCGATCACCACGGCAGCGGCGTGGATGCCGGCGTGCCGCACGATCCCCTCGAGCCCGCGGGCGGTGTCGATGATCTGGCGCGCCTCCGGCTCGGAGTCATAGGCGCGGCGCAGGTCGGGCTCCTCGCCGAGGTACTCCTCGAAGGTCTTCGAGCGCCCCATGATCGGCTCCGGGATCAGCTTCGCGAGCCGGTCCCCGGCGCCGTAGTCGAGCCCGAGCACGCGCGCGGCGTCGCGCGTGGCGTTGCGCGGCAGCATCTTGCCGAAGGTCACGATCTGCGCGACGGACTCCTTGCCGTACTTCTCCTCGACGTAGCGCATCACCTGCGCGCGGCCCTTGACCGAGAAGTCGATGTCGATGTCCGGCATCGACACGCGCTCGGGGTTGAGGAAGCGCTCGAACAGGAGGCCGTAGGCGAGCGGGTCCACCTCGGTGATGTTGAGGCAGTAGGAGACGAGCGAGCCGGCCGCCGAGCCGCGCCCCGGGCCGACCGCGATCCCCTGGTCCTTCGCGTACTTGACGAAGTCCCAGACGATCAGGAAGTAGGCCGAGAAGCCCATCTTCTCGATCACCCCGAGCTCCATCTCGAGCCGCTCGACCGCCTCGGCCGGCGGCGGATCGCCGTAGCGCAGCCGCAGTCCGGCGTGCGCCATCCGGCGCAGGTACTCGGGCTCGGGCGCGCCGTCCGGCGTCGGGAAGCGCGGGATCAGCATCTTGCCGAGCTCGATGTCCACCGAGCAGCGCTCTGCGATCTCGAGCGTCGCGGCGAGCGACTCGGGCCACTCGGCGAAGTCGCTCGCCATCTCGTCCGAGCTCTTCAGGAAGAACTCGTTCGTGTCGAAGGAGAGCTTGGGCTGGGCGAGCGTCGACTTCGTCTGGACGCACAGCAGCGCGCGGTGATTGTCGTAGTCCTCGCGGCGCAGGTAGTGGACGTCACCGGTTGCGACGAGCGGCCGGCCGAGCTCGCGGGCGATCTCGACGATGCCCGTGTTCGCGCGCTCCTGGTCCGAGATGCCGTTCTTCTGGACCTCGAAGTAGAGGTTGTCGCGGCCGAAGACCTGCATGAGCGCGTCGGCGTGGGTGCGCGCCTCGTGTGGCGAGCCGTCCACGAGCCGGCGGCAGAAGCGCGACTGCAGGCAGCCCGTCAGCGCGATGATGCCGCCTGCGTGGCGGGAGAGCAGGTCGAGGTCGACGTTGGCCTTGCCGCGCCGGTAGCCCTCGAGGTAGCCCGCCGAGCTCAGCTTGACGAGGTTGCGAAAGCCCTCGTCGCTGGCCGCGAGCAGCGTCAGGTGGTTGCGCTCGTAGCGAACCGCCTCGGTGCGGCAGTCGTCGACGAAGTAGGCCTCGAGTCCGAGGATCGGCTTGATGCCGTGCTTGCGGCACGCCTTGTAGTGCTCGACCGCCCCGTTCATGACCCCGTGGTCGGTGAGCCCGAGCGCGGGCTGGCCGTACGCGGCCGCCCGCTCTGCGAGCGAGTCGATCCGGCAGGCGCCGTCGAGCACCGAGTACTCGGAGTGCACGTGGAGATGGGCGAAGCTCATCCGGGCTCCGAATATACGGTCGCGGCCCGACGGCTCCGCCCGGGCGCCGCCGGGGCCCCGCACGTTGCGGACATCGCCCGCGTCAAGGCCCGAGCGGCTGCCGGCTGCTGCCGGCCTGGGCTACTCGTCGCCTGTGGTGGCCTTTGCGGCCGCCACTCCCGCCACCAGCACGCCCACGACCGTCGCGGCGGCGCCGAGCTTGACCTTGTTCGCGCCCAGCTTGCGGCGCGCAATGAGCAGGAAGCCCTGCCAGGCCATCCAGCCCAGCATCGTGTAAGCCCTCGTCTTCATCCGTCTTCACTTTCCCGATTGCGCACTTTGTACGCCATCCGCGACTGCAGCGACCAGAGCTCGATGAAGCCCGGGCTCGCCTGTTGCGAGAAGAGCCCGCCCGATTCGCCGAAGCCGGCCAGGGCCGGGTCGTAGAGAGCGTTCGGCGAGCGGCGCGCCACCGCTCGGGCGCTGCCCTTGAAGAGCCGCATGGTGATCTCGCCTGTGACCTGCTCGTTGACCGCGTCCATGAAGGCGTTCAGGTCGGAGAGCAGCGGCTCGTACCAGAGGCCCGCGTACACGAGGTAGGCCCAGTGGGAGTCGAGCTGGGGCTTGAAGTTGTTCTGGTGGATCGTGCCCACCAGCTTCTCGAGCTCCTTGTGGGCTGTGAGGATGAGCGCGGCCGCGGGCACCTCGTACAGGTCACGCACCTTGAGGCCGACGATCCGGTCCTCGATGTGATCGACGATGCCGATCCCGTGCCGCGCGCCGATCTCGCCGGCCCGCTCGAGCAGCTCGACGAGCCCGAGCGGCTCGCCGTTCAGGGACACGGGGACACCGCGCTCGAACCCGACGACGACGTCCTCCGCCTCATCCGGCGCCTCCTCCGGGCGCGTGACGAGCTGGAAGACATCGTCGCGCGGCGGCTCGTCCAGATCCTCGATCGGCCCGCCCTCCGAGGAGCGGCCCCAGAGGTTGTCGTCGATCGAGTAGGGCGGCGTCTCGGTGCCGCCCTTGACGGGGATGCCGTGCTCGCGCGCGTAGGCGATCTCCTCCTCGCGGCCCATCTGCCAGCCGCGCACCGGCGCGATGATCTTCATCTCCGGGTCGAGCGCGATCACCGTCGACTCGATCCGGACCTGGTCGTTGCCCTTGCCGGTGCAGCCGTGGGCGATCGTGTCGCAGCCGCTCCTGCGCGCGTACTCGACCGCCAGCTTTGCGATCAGCGGCCGCCCGAGCGCTGTGAAGAGCGGGTAGCCGCCGCCGTACAGGCCGTTCGCCTTGATGGCCGGCAGCACGTAGTCGCGCGCGAACTCCTCGCGCGCGTCGACCACGTGGCAGTCGAGCGCGCCGAGCTGCATCGCCTTGCCCTGCACGACCTCGTAGTCCTCGCCCGGCTGGCCCAGGTTGACGGTCAACGCGACGACCTCGGCCTCGTACTCGTCCTGGATCCACTTGAGCATCACGCTCGTGTCGAGCCCGCCCGAGTAGAGCAGCAGCACGCGCCCGACCTCGCCGGGCTCGGCCTCGTAGGAGGCGGTCTTCGACAGCGTGCGGCGCTCGACGCTCATTGCGGGAGCGCCCGGCTCGGCCGGGTGCGAACCGATGGTTTCATCGGGCGGCGGAAGCTAGCAGCGCCCCGATGCGGCTCAGCGCCTCGTCGATCTCCTCCGCGCTGACAGTCAGCGGCGGCAGCAGGCGGATCGTGGCCGGCCCGGTCGCGTTGACGACGAGGCGCTGCTCGAGCAGCAGCCGGCGGGCCACCTCGGGCGCCCTCGGCATGTGCATGCCGACCATCAGGCCAAGCCCGCGCGGCTCGAGGCGCAGCTCGCGCAGGCCGGCGGCGAGCTGCTCGCCGCGCTCGCGGACGGTGGCGAGGAACGCGTCGTCGTCGATCGTGTCGAGCACGGCGTTCGCGGCCGCTGAGATCACCGGGCCGCCCGCGAAGGTGGAGCCGTGGTCCCCGAGGTCGAAGATCCCTGCGCAGGTCTGGTCGGCGATGCAGGCCCCGATCGGCAGGCCGCCGCCGAGGCCCTTGGCGACCGTCATGACGTTCGGCTTCACGCCGAGCTGCTCGTGGGCCCAGAGCGTCCCGGTGCGGCCCATGCCGCACTGGATCTCGTCGAAGATCAGCAGCGCGCCGTGGGTGTCGCAGGCATCACGAGCGGCCTGCAGCACCGCGGAATCGACCGGATGGATGCCCGACTCGCCCTGGATCGGCTCGATCAAAACGGCGGCGGTGTTCCGGTCGACGGCTGCCGCGAGCGTCTTCGCGTCACCGCGCGGAACGACCTTGAAGCCCGGCACGAGCGGCGCGAACGGAGCCTGCTTGGGCTCCTGCGGCGTCGCCGACAGCGATCCCATCGTGCGCCCGTGGAAGGCACCCTCGAGCACGACGAAGTCCCCGCCGGTGCGGCGCTTGCGCGCGAGCTTGAGCGCGCACTCGATCGCCTCGGTGCCGGAGTTCGTGAAGAAGACCCGTCCGCCGAGCGACGCATCGGACAGGTGCTTCGCGAGCCGCATCGACGGCTCCGTGTAGAAGAGGTTCCCCACGTGCATCAGGCGGCCGGCCTGCTCGCGCACCGCGTCCACGACCGCCGGGTGGCAGTGGCCCAGCTGGGCGACGCTGATCCCGGTGAGGAAGTCGAGATACTCGTTGTCCTCGTCGTCCCACAGGCGCGTGCCCTCGCCGCGCACGAACTCGACGGGGTTGCGCGCATAGGTCGTCATCACGGCCTGGCGCTCCAGCGATTGCAGCTCGCTCAGGGCCACAGCTTCGTTCCGATCCCTTCGTCGGTGAACAGCTCCGAGCAGCAGCGAGTGCGGCTGGCGGCCGTCCACGATGTAGGCGTTCCCGACGCCCGCCTCGAGGGCGTGCAGGCACGCCTCGAGCTTGGGCCGCATGCCGCCGCTCACATCGGCCAGGCGCGCGCGCAGGTCGGACGCGGTCGCCTCCGAGATGCGGCTGGCCGGGTCCGCGGGGTCTTCGCGCCAGCCGTTGACGTCCGTCAGGAACACGATCTTGAAGGCTCCGAGCGCCTCCGCGACCGCCGCCGCGGCGGCGTCGGCGTTGACGTTGTAGGAGTTCCCCTCGGTGTCGGCGCCGACCGACGCGATCACGGGTATGTAGTCCGCGGCGATGTGGTTGAGGACGTCCACGTCGATCCGCTCGATGTCGCCGACGAAGCCCACGTCCGTCTCCCCCGCGAACCGCTTCTTGACGGTGAACAGCAGGCCGTCGTCGCCGCACAGGCCAACCGCCGGCTGGCCGTGGCGCCCGAGGCGCAGCACGATGTCCTTGTTCTGCTTGCCGACGAGCACCATCTTCGCGATCTCGACGGTGTCGGCGTCCGACACGCGCAGGCCGTCGACGAACTTGACCTCCATGCCGAGCCGCTCCATGTAGCGCGTGATGTCGGGGCCGCCGCCGTGCACCACGATCGGGTTGAGGCCCACGTACTTGAGCAGCACGACGTCGCGGGCGAACTCCTCCTTCAGCTCCGGGTCGGTCATCGCGGCGCCGCCGTACTTGATGACCACCGTCTTGCCGTAGTACTCCCGGATGTACGGGAGCGCCTCGAGGAGCGTGGCGACGTCTCTCATGAGGTGTAGTCCGCGTTGTAGGCCACGTACTCGGGCGACAGGTCGCTGAAGAAGACCTCCGTCTCGCCGCCCTCACCGGGCAGCGTGAGCTCGTACTCGATCTCCTCGCCCTGGACCAGCTCGCGCAGAGCGGCGGCGTCGAACTCGATCGCGTCGCCCGCCGACACCACCATGTGGCCCTCGATCGCGAGGTCGGCGACGAACGGCTCGCCCGCCGGCCAGGCCTGCCCGGCGGCCTGCAGGATGCGCCCGAAGTTCGGGTCGCCGCCGTGCAGCGCGGTCTTCACGAGCGGCGAGTTCGCGACGTGCCGCGCGACCGGCTCGACGGCGTCGGAACGGCCGTTGACCACGATCCGGCCCACCCGGCGCGCGCCCTCGCCGTCCGCGACGATCATCAGGGCGAGCTGCCGGAGCAGTGCGTCGAGCGCCTCGCCGAAGCGCCGCTCGTCGTCCGTCTCGGGCTCGATGGTGACGCCCGAGCCGCCGTTCGCGAGCGCGAACACGGTGTCGCTGGTGGAGAGCTGACCGTCGACCGAGATGCGGTCGAAGGAGCGCTTTACGCACACGCCCGTGAGCAGGTCGAGCGTCTCCTGGCTCATCCTTGCGTCCGTCTGGACGAAGCAGAACATCGTCGCGTAGCGCGGCTCGATCATGCCGGCGCCCTTGGCCTGGGCCGCGAGCTTGACCGCTCCGCTGCTCAGGTGCACGTCGAGGCAGGCGCGCTTGGGTCCGCTGTCGCTCGTGAGGATCGCCCCCGAGAAGCTCTCCGCGTCGAGGCCGAGCTCGTCGCAGGCGCTGCCCACGCCCGCCACGACCCTGTCGCGCGGCAGCTCGATTCCGATCACGCCCGTCGAGGCCACCCCGACCTGCGCCGGGTCGACGCCGATTCGGCGCGCGGCCGCCTCCTGCATCGCCGCGGCGGTGTCGAGCCCGCGCTGGCCGTCGCCGACGTTCGCGCAGCCGGAGTTCGCGACCACGGCGCGCAGGCGGCTGAGCTCGGCCTGCTTCGACACCAGCACCGGCGCGCCGACCCGTGCGTTCGTCGTGAAGCGCGCCGCCGAGACGGTCTCGGGGGCGTCGGAGACGAGCACGCCCACGTCGAGCCCGCTCGGCTTGATGCCCGCCGCCACCCCGGCGGCCCGGAAGCCTGTCGGCAGCTCCGTGTCGCTTGCCTCGCCGGCGTTCACGGGCAGTTCCACCCAGCGCGAGGAGAAGAAGCTCACTCGAGCCCCTCCGTCTCGGGCAGCCCGAGCATCAGGTTCAGGTCCTGCACGCCCTGCCCCGCGGCGCCCTTCCATAGGTTGTCGATCGCGCAGAGAGCGATCACGCGCTCGCCGACCACCGTCGCGTGTACCTGCGCGCGGTTCGTGCCCCGCACGTTCTGCGTGCGCGGCGAGCCCGTGAGCAGGTCGATGAACGGCTCAGCGGCGTAGCGCTCCTCGTAGAGAGCGCGCACCTCGTCGCGCGAGAGCGGTTCCTCGAGCGTGGCGTAGCAGGAGGCGAAGATCCCCTGGTCGACCGGCATCAGGTGGGTCAGGAACGAGAAGCGGGCGCCCGGCAGCTCCTGCTCCATCTCGGCGCTGTGGCGGTGGCCGTCGATCTTGTAGGCGTTCACGTTGTCGACGGCGGAGACGTAGTGCGTCTCCTCGGTGGCCTCGCGGCCGGCGCCGGAGACGCCCGCCTTGATGTCCACCACCGCGTCCGCGATGCGCCCGCGCAGCGGCAGCAGCGCGAGCAGCGCGGCGGTCGAGTTGCAGCCCGGGCCGGCGACCAGGTCGGCGCCGCGGATCTCCTCGCGGTGCGCCTCGGGCAGGCCGTAGACGGACTCGGCGAGGAGCTCGGGCGCCTCGTGCGGCTGGTACCAGCGCTCGTAGGCGTCCTGCTCGAGGCGGAAGTCCGCGGACAGGTCGACGACCTTGAGCCCGCGCTCACGCAGCTGCGCGACGGCCTGGGCGGCGGCCTTGTGCGGATAGGCGACGACGGCGGCGTCGGCGCGCTCGGCGATCGCGTCGGGGTCGGGGGCCTCCATCGTCAGCGGCACGCGGTAGGCGGGGTAGAGCTCGTCGTGGCGCCGGCCCGCATCGGAACGCGCCGTGAGCGTCGTCAGCTCGATCGAGGGATGCCGCTGCAGGATCGCCGCCGCCACCGCGCCGCCGTAGCCCGCCGCACCGAGCACGGCCGCCCTAGGCACGCAGCCGCCCTCCGATGGCCTCGAGCTCGCGCTCGATCGCCGTCCGGCGCTGCGCGACCTCCTCGTCGGTGAGCGTGCGGTCAGGCGCGCGGAACTCGAGTCGCAGCGCCAGCGACTTGTTGCCCTCCCCCACCTGCTCGCCCCGGTAGAGGTCGAACACGGCGAGCGCTCCGAGCAGCTCGCCGCCGCCCGCGCTCACCGTCTCCTCGACGCGGCTCGCCGGCACGTCGTCGGGCACGATCACGGCGATGTCCTGCAGCACCGCCGGGAAGCTCGTGACGTCGCCGTAGACCTCGAGCCGGCCCGCGCTCAGCCCGACGATGGCGTCCAGGTCGAGCTCGAATGCCGCGGCCGGGCCCTCGATGTCCCACTCGCGCAGTACGAGCGGGTGGAGCTCGCCGACCCAGCCGAGCTCGCGGCCGTCACCGGCCCGGACCGCCGCGGAGCGGCCCGGGTGCAGGAACGGATGGGCCTCGGGCTCCGCGCTCCATTCGATCCCGGCCACGCCAAGCAGCGCCTCGAGCAGCGCTCGTACGGCATAGAAGTCCGCGGGCCGCGCCGGGCTGCGCCATCCGCCCGGCGCCGCCTCGGTGACCAGCACGGACAGGTGGAGCGGCTCGGCGGCGGGCAGCGCGCCGCGCGGTGAGCCCTCCGGCGGCGGCTCGAGCGGTCCGGTGGGCAGGTAGACGTGCGCGGCCTCGAACAGCGCCACGCCGGCGCGTCCGTGCGCGGCGTTGTGGCGCGCGGCGTCGAGCAGCCCGGGCAGGAGCAGCGGGCGCATCACGCTGTGGTCCTCGCTGAGCGGGTTGTCGATCCGCAGCACGGGCTCGTCGCCGAGACGCAGGCGGCGGAGGGCCGCGGGCGAGGTGAAGGCGTACGCGATTGCCTCGTTGAGGCCGCGGTCGCGCAGCAGGTCCTCGAGCCGGCGCCGCAGGCGTTGGCCCTCCGATAGCTGGCCCACGGCGCCCTCACGCGCCGGGAGCGTCGTCGGCAGCTTGTCGAGTCCGTGAATGCGGGCGACCTCCTCGATCAGGTCCGCCTCCCGCTGGACGTCGGCGTCGCGCCAGGGTGGTACGCGCCAGCTGTCTCCCGCGTGTTCGAAGCCGAGCCGCTCGAGGATCTCCGTCACGCGCTGCGACGGGATGCTCTCGCCGAGCAGCCGCTCCATGCGCTCCTCACGCAGCCCGACCGCGCGCGGCTGCGCCGGGTTCGGGTAGACGTCGATCGTGCCGGGCACGAAGCGAGCGCCGCACAGGTCGACCATCAGCCGAGCGGCGAGCCGCTGCGCCGCGATCGCCTGCTCGGGGTGAAGCTGCTTCTCGAAGCGCGCCGAGGCCTCCGTGCGCAGCCCGAGCGCCTTCGAGGTCCGCATGATGTTCGGGCCGACCCAGGTGGCCGCCTCCATCAGCACACGCGTCGTCTCGTCCGAGACCTCGGAGATCTGGCCGCCCATGATCCCGCCGATCCCGCCCGGGCCCTCCGCATCGCAGACGAGCGCCGCCTCCGAGCTGAAGCTCCGCTCGACGTCGTCGAGCGTCGTCATCCTCTCGCCCTCGTGCGCCCGCCGGACGATGACCTGGCGGCCGCGCACCTCGTCGAGATCGAACGCGTGCAGCGGCTGGCCGGTCGCGAGCATCACGTAGTTGGTGATGTCGACGACGTTCGAGATCGGCCGCTGGCCCGCCGCCATCAGCCGCTGCTTGAGCCACAGCGGTGAGGGGCCGAGCTTCACGTCCTCGAAGACGCGCGCGGTGAAGCGCAGGCAGATCTCCGGGTCGATCTCGACCGACGCGTGATCGTCCGCCGAGTCGTCTCCCGCGGGCTGGGCGTCGGGTGCGGTCGGATCCTCGGCTAGCGGCGCGCCGGTCACGGCGTGCAGGTCGCGCGCGACCCCGTAGACGGACAGCAGGTCGGGCCGGTTCGGGGTGACCTCGAGCTCGAGCACCTCGTCCGCGATCGGCAGGTGCTCGGCGAGCGGGGCGCCCACCGGCAGCTCTTCGGAGAGCACCATGATGCCGTTGTGGTCCTCGCCGATCCCGACCTCGTCCTCGGCCAGGATCATCCCGCTCGAGGCGACGCCGCGGAGCTTCGCCTCCCCGAGCGTGCTGCCGTCCGGCATCACGGCGCCCGGCAGCGCGACCGCCACGGTCTGACCGGCGGCGACGTTCGGGGCGCCGCAGACGATCGTCTGCGGCTCGCCCCGCCCGACGTCGACGACGCAGACGCTCAGGCGGTCCGCGTTCGGGTGCCGCTCCGATTCGAGCACGCGGCCCGTCAGGAAGGCCCCGGTGTCGCCCACCCCCGTGCGGTGCAGGCGCTCGAGCTTGTCGCCCGCCATCGTCAGCGCGTCGGCGATCTCCTCAGCGGGCGTGCCGGGGTCGCAGTACGAGCGCAGCCAGGCGACCGGGACCCTCATACGCCGGCCCCGAACTGCTCGAGCAGGCGCAGGTCGTTCTCGTAGAGCATGCGCAGATCCGGTACCCGGTGCACGATGCTCGCGATGCGCTCGATGCCCATGCCGAAGGCGAAGCCCTGCACGCGCTCGTTGTCGTAGCCGCTGCCCTTGACGTAGTCGAGCACGTTCGGGTCGACCATTCCGGAGCCGAGGATCTCGATCCATGCCTCGCCCTTGCAGGTGCCGCAGCGCTGAGAGCCCTCCCAGCCGGTGCCACCGCAGCGAAAGCAGGAGACGTCGACCTCGACGCTCGGCTCCGTGAAGGGGAAGTAGCCCGGCCGCAGGCGCACGCGCGTTTCCTCGCCGAACATCTGGCGGGCGAACTGGAGCAGCACTCCCTGGAGGTCGGCGAGCGTGATGTCCTCGTCGATCGCCAGCCCCTCCAGCTGCCAGAACATCGGCACGTGCGTGGCGTCCGGGGTGTCGGGGCGGTACACGCGGCCCGGCACCACGATGTAGATGGGCGGCTCCTGCGCCTCCATCGCGCGCACCTGCATCGGCGAGGTGTGCGTGCGGAGCAGCACGCTCTCAGCCAGGTAGAAGGTGTCCTGCGGCAGCCGCGCCGGGTGCTCCGGGGGGTGGTTGAGCGCGGTGAAGTTGTAGTAGTCGTACTCGATCTCGGGGCCCTCGAGGATCGAGAAGCCGAGCCCGACGAAGATGTCCTCCATGCGCCGGCGGATCTGCGTGACCAGGTGCAGGTGGCCGGACGGAAGCGGCGGGTCGCCCGGCAGCGTCACGTCGATCCGGTCCTCCGAGAGGCGCCGGTCGAGCTCGGTCGCCTCGAGCTCCTCGGTGCGCTCGGCGAGCTGGCGCTCGAGCGCCTGCCTGACCTCGTTTGCCTGCTTGCCTACCGGGCCGCGCTCCTCGGGCGGCAGCTCGCCGATCGAGCGCAGCGTCGCAGTCAGCTCGGACTTGCGACCGAGCAGCCGCACGCGCAGCTCCTCCAGCTCGGCCGCGGTCGCGGCCGCGGCGATCGCCGCCTCGCCGTCGGCGCGGAGCTGGACCAGGTCAGGCATGGGCGGCCATCCTACGCGCGACGTCGTGGACGGCGATCGTCGCCGCCATAGCGACGTTGAGCGAGTCGGCATGCACCGGGATCCGCGCCGCCTCCACCCCATCCGGGAGCTCGCCCCGCTCGGATCCGAGGACGAGCACTAGCGGCGCCGCCACCTCGACGCCGGCGAGGTCGCGCTCCGCCTGCGGGTCGAGCGCGAGCGCCCGCGCGCGAATCGCAGCGAGCTCGGCTCGGGCCGGCGGCTTCGCGAATATCGACCCCATCGAAGCCCGCACCGCCTTCGGTGAGTAGGGGTCCGCGCAGCCCGGTCCGAGCACGACCGTCGCATCCGCCAGCGCGTGCGCGGAGCGGATGATGGTGCCGACGTTGCCCGGGTCCTCCACCCGGTGCAGGTACACGAGCAGGTCGCCGTCGGGCTCCGCCCAGCGCTGCCTGTAGACGCCGATCACACGGGACCCGGACCCCAGCGTGCTCACCGCGTCGAGCAACTCGGGCTCCACGTCCGCCCCGGAGCGCAGCACGAACTCGGCGTCCCCGCCCGCCGCGACCAGGTCCTCGCCCTCGGCGGCGAACAGCCCGAGCTTCGTCCGCCAGCGCTTCTGCTGGAGCTTCCTGATCGTCTTGAGCTTGTCGTTGTCGGGTGACGTGATCATGGAACGAAAAAGGGCGCCTCACAGGGCGCCCGGGAAGAGTCGGTTCCGTGGTTCGCTCTAGGCGGCCACGGCCTCCCGGGCTCGCTCGGCAAAACGTCGAAACGTCTCCGGGTCGCGGACGGCGATGTCCGCGAGCACCTTGCGGTCGACCTCGATGCCGGCCTCCTTGAGACCGTGCATGAACTGGCTGTAGGACATGCCCTCGCGGCGCGCGGCGGCGTTGATGCGGGTGATCCAGAGGCGCCGGAAATCGCGCTTGCGGTTCCGCCGGTCGCGGTATGCGTACGAGTCGGCCTTGAGCAGCGCCTCCTTGGCGCGCTTGTAGCTCGACTTGGCCTGCCCGCGGTAGCCCTTCGTCCGCTCGAGGGTGGCCCGGCGCTTCTTGCGCGCGTGAACTGAGCGCTTGACGCGGCTCACTTGTGCAGCAGCTCCATCACGCGCGAGTGATCTGCCTTGGAGACCTCGACCGGCCGGCCCAGGTGACGCTTGCGCTTCGCGTTCTTGTGACCGAGGTAGTGGCTGGTGAAGGAGTGCCGCGCGCGCAGCTTGCCCTTGGCCGTCTTGCGGAAGCGCTTCTTGGCGCCGGAGTGGGACTTCATCTTCGGCATGTCGACGGTCTATTGAAGCAGACGCGAATCAGGCTGCACGCGGGATGACGGCCGCCAGCCCGGTCATCCGCCGCAGCGAGCTCGTCCCGGCCAAACCCCGGGCGCCGGGCCTGCGGTCTTCGCAATCGGGAAGAACGGGCCCGGGATGCCGCCGCCGACGTTGCTCCTGTAGGGCACCACGTCACCCCCGCGGCCCGTGGTGTAGGCGATCACGCGCAATCTCTCGGGCTTCAGGTCCTTGAGGCGACGGATCGCTGCCTTGGTAAGCCGCAGGGCGAACGCGCTTGTGCCCGCCGGGGCACGAACCGTCTTGAGGCGACCGAGCACCTGATCAGGCCCAGAGAGGATTCGCATGAGCCGCAGGCTCACGGACACGGGGTGCGTGAACGTGATCGCCTGTGTGGCCACGGGGACACGACCGCCGAGAAACAGCTTGCCCCGCTTGGCGACCTCGACCAGGGGCGGGCAGTCGGTGCCCGAGAGGCGGCTTAGGACGCTTCGGCCTGAGGCGGCGCGGAGTTGCTCTCGGCCGCGGCGCCGTTGCCGTCGTCGCCCTCCTGCGGCCGGCGCTTGACCGGCGCGAGCAGCATGGTCATGTTGCGGCCGTCCTGCTGGGGCGCCTGCTCGACCGTCCCGAGCTCCGCGACGTCCTCGGCGAGCCGCATGAGCAGCATCTCGCCGCGCTCCGGGTGGGTCTGCTCGCGGCCGCGGAACATGATCGTGACCTTCACGCGGTCGTCCCCCTTGAGGAAGCGCACCACATGGTTCTTCTTCGTCTCGTAGTCGTTGGTCGCGATCTTCGGCCGCAGCTTGATCTCGCGGACGTTGACCTGCTTCTGATGGCGACGCGCCGCCTTGGCCTTCTGTTCCTGCTCGTACTTGTACTTCGAGTAGTCGAGCACGCGGCACACGGGCGGGCGCGCATCGGCGGCCACCTCGACGAGGTCGAGGTCGCGCTCCTGCGCGTAGCGAAGCGCACGCTGGGTGTCGACGACACCGATCTGGTTGCCGTCCTCACCTATCAGGCGCACTTGAGGAACGCGGATGCGCTCGTTGATGCGAGTCTCGTCGCGTTCCGGCGGCCGCCGATCGAACTTGCGTGGGATCGGCACTAGATGCGGCTACCGCTGGCCGTCAAAGGCGCGAAGATTTGCTGCCTCTCATTCGCGGGCGAGTATAGCGGCGGATATCTGCCTGGCGAACTCGGTAACGGGCTGTGCGCCTATGTCTCCCTCGCGGTGCCGGCGCACCGAGACGGCTTGGTCGGCCTGCTCCTGATCGCCCACGACGAGCATGTACGGGATCTTTTGCAGCTCGGCCTCGCGGATCTTCTTGCCGACCGACTCGGTGCGCTCGTCGACCCGCGCCCGGATGCCGGCGTCGGCCAGCTCGCGCGCCACCGAGCGCGCGTACTCGAGATGCCGGTCCGAGATCGGCAGGACGATCGCCTGCACGGGCGCGAGCCAGAGCGGGAACTCGCCGCCGTAGTGCTCGATCAGAATGCCGATGAAGCGCTCGAACGAGCCCATGAGCGCGCGGTGGATCATCACCGGGCGGTGCTCGGCGTTGTCGGCGCCCGTGTAGGCAAGCTCGAACTGCTCGGGCATGTAGTAGTCGAGCTGGACCGTGCCGAGCTGCCAGGAGCGGCCGATCGCGTCCGTGATGTGCGCGTCGATCTTGGGCCCGTAGAAGGCGCCGTCGCCCTCGTTCAGCTCGTACTCGAGCCCGTTGCGCTCGAGCGTCCGCTGCAGCGCCGCCTCGGCCTTGTCCCACATCTGCTCGGTGCCGACGCGCTTGTCCGGCCGGGTCGACAGCTCGAGGCGCGGCTTGAGGCCGAACTGCTCGTAGATGTAGAAGCCGAAGTCGAGGCAGCGCATCGCCTCCTCCTCGATCTGCTCCTCGGTGCAGAAGACGTGCGCGTCGTCCTGGGTGATGTGGCGCACGCGCAGCAGACCATGCAGCGTGCCACTCGGCTCGTGGCGGTGGACGAGGCCCTGCTCGGCGTAGCGGATCGGGAGGTCCCGGTAGGAGCGCAGCTCGTTCTTGTAGATCTGGACGTGCGCCGGGCAGTTCATGGGCTTGAGGCCCATCTTGCGGTCCTCGACGTCCGTGAAGTACATGTGCTCCCGGTAGACGTGCCAGTGCCCCGACTGCTTCCACAGGTCGACGTCGTAGAGGATCGGCGTGCGCACCTCCTGGTAGCCGCGCTCGACGTTGGTGGTCCGCCAGAGCCGGGTTAGCTCGTTCCAGATGTGCGTGCCGTTGGGCAGCCAGAACGGCGACCCCGGCGAGAGGTCGGAGAGCATGAACAGCCCCAGCTCGCGACCCAGCTTGCGGTGGTCGCGGGCGCGCGCCTCCTCGAGCCGGTGCAGGTGCTCCTCGAGCGCCTCCTTGCTCGGAAAGGCGGTCCCGTACACGCGCGTGAGCATCTGGCGGTTGGCATCCCCGCGCCAGTAGGCGCCCGCCACGCTCGTGAGCTTGAAGGCCTTGATGCGCTTGGTGCCCGGCCCGTGCGGCCCGCGGCAGAGGTCCGTGAACGGGCCGTTGCGGTAGAGCGAGACCGTCTCGAGCGGATGTTCCGGATCGGCCGCCTTCACGAGGTCCTCGATCAGCTCGACCTTGTAGTCCTGTCCCTCCGCGCGGAAGCGCTCGATCGCGTCGGACGGCGGCAGCTCGCTGCGCTCGAAGCTCTCGTCGGCCTTGATGTGCTCGCGCATCTTGGCCTCGACGCGCTCGAAGTCCTCCTCAGTCAGCTTGGTGCCGTCCGGGAAGTCGAAGTCGTAGTAGAAGCCGTCCTCGATCGGCGGCCCGATCGAGATCTTCACGCCGGGGTAGAGCTCCGTGACCGCCGCGGCCAGCACGTGGGCTGCGTCATGGCGGAGCAGCCAGAGGCCGTCGTCGTCGCGCGCGGTCACGATCTCGATGCGCGCGCCGTCGCCGAGCGGCGCGCTTAGATCACGCAGCTCGCCGTCCACGCGGATCCCGAGCGCGGCGCGCGCCAGGCCCGCGCCGATCGCCGCGGCGGCGTCGGCGCCGCTCGCTCCCTCGTCGAGGTCGAGCTCGGTGCCGTCTGGGAGGAACACCTTCATGCCGCACCCAAACTATCGGCGAGCGCTCGCAGCTCGCGTTCAAGCGCACCCGTGACGAGGAAGCGCTCGCGCACCCGCTCGCGGCCGGCGCGCCCCATCTCGGCCGCGAGGCCGGGGTCGCGCACGAGCTCGAGCAGGCGTCCCGCGGACTGCGCTTCGTCGTCGGTGAGGAAGCCGTCGACGCCGTCGCGCACGATCAGCGGGAGGCCGCCGGCCGTGCCCCCCACGACCGGCGTGCGCTTCCAGAGCGCCTCGCAGGGAGTGAGCTCGAAGCCCTCACCGAGGGAGCGCTCAACAACCACGCGCGCGAGCAGCTGCAGCGCCCCGAGCTCGAGGCTGCCGAGGCCCTCGTAGCTCGTCAGCAGCAGCACGCCGTCCCCGCCCGCGAGATAGTCCGACACCTCCTTGGCGGCCTGCCAGTCGCCGCTGTCGGCCGCGTCGAGGAGGCCGGCGAGCACCAGCTGCAGCTCGGGCTCCTCCGCGCGGGCCACGCGGAACGCCTCGATCGCCGCGTGCGGGTCGTCCCAGCGGTCGAGCTCCAGCACCTGCAGGCAGAAGGGGCGCTCGAGGTCGACGCCGAGCGGCCGCACGATGCGCCCGGGCAGGCGCATCTCGAGCTCGATGTTGCGGGGGTCGAGCGGGTCGATGCCGGGCGCCGCGGCCACGAGCCGCTCGTCCCGAAGCGGCGGCGGGGCGAAGCTCTCGTGTGGGATGAGCATCCGCCGGCAGCGGGCGTGGAGCGGCGCCACCAGCTCGAGCGCCTCTGCCTCGGCGGCCGCCAGGTCGTCGTGGCAGCGCCACACGGAGGTGCTCTCGATCCCGGACGCGAGCGCGAGCGCCGCGTCGTGCAGGACGACGACGTCCCAGCCGTCCGCGAGCTCGCGCGCGGCTCGCTCGCAGCCGTCGGCGAAGCTCTCCCAGGCCGCGGGCTCAATCGCGCTCTCGGCGCCGCGCAGCCCCGATCCGAGCGCGCCCGCCAGCTCGCGCTCCGCGGCCGTGCCGAAGAGGACACGCCACTCGACGTCGATCCCGCTGCCGGCCGCGAGCGGCAGCATGCTCCCGAGCAGCTCGGGCACGCGCCCGGCTGTGCCGGCGGGGCTCACGTGCAGAATGCGCGCTCCGCGCAGTGGCTCCGCCGCCGCGGCGAGCGCCTCCAGCGCGCGGGCGCCCGCGACCGGCGCGTAGTCGCCCGGGGGCCGCGCCCCCACGGCCATCGGCTGCAGGTCCAAGCTCAGGCCTCTCCGGCGGGCGCGATGCGGCCGCGTACGTCACCGAGCGGCGCGCCGCGCAGGACCACCTCGTCGCCGTCCTCCAGGAAGCTGCGCCGCTCCCCACCCGGCAGCTCGATCGGCTCGCCGCCGTTCCAACTCAGCTCGATCAGGCTGCCGTACTCCTCGCGCTCCGGCCCCGAGATCGTGCCGGTCGCGAGCAGGTCGCCGGTGCGCAGGCTCGCACCGTTCACCGTGAGGTGAGCGATCTGCTGGCTGATCGACCAGTAGAGATGGCGGGTATTGGAGCGCGCCACGACGTGGCCGTTCAGCTCGACCTCGAGCGGGATGTCGAACGCCCACGGCTCCTCGCGCAGGTACGGCAGCGGCTCTGGCTCCTGCGGCGCGGCAACCACGCGCCGCTCGAGCAGCTCCTCGATCGGCACGACCCAGGCGCTGATCGAGGTCGCGAACGACTTGCCGAGAAAGGGGCCGAGCGGCTGGTACTCCCAGGCCTGGATGTCGCGCGCCGACCAGTCGTTCACCAGCACCATCCCGAAGACGTGATCGATCGCGCGATCGACAGGCACGGGCTCGCCGCGACGGCTCGGGGTGCCGATCACGAAGCCGGCCTCGAGCTCGATGTCGAGCCGCTCGCTCGGGCCGAAGGCTCCGCCGGCATGCTGGCCGCTCGGCCTCGGGACGACCGTGCCCGTCGGGACCACCGTGCCGGAGCGGCCGTGGTAGCCCACCGGCAGGTGGCGCCAGTTCGGCAGCAGCGGGTCGCCGCCGGGCCGGAACATGCGCCCGAGGTTCGTGGCGTGCTGGAGCGACGAGTAGAAGTCCACGTAGTCGGCGACCTCGATGGGCATGCCGAGCTCCGGCTGCTCGACCGGGCGCCCCTCCTCCACCCGCCGGGCGACCTCGGACCGGTACTCCGGGCCGCGCGCCATGAACGCGTTCAGCGAGGCTTCCGCGAGCGGCGCGTCGAGCTCGCTCAGGTCGAGCACCCGCTCCCCGACGCGCGCGCAGACGCCCCCGCCCGCGAGCACGCCGTAGGCGAGCGTCACTCGAGCACCCCCAGCTCCCTCAGGTCGTCGACCGGCTCGCGCCAGCTGCAGCTGCCATACGAGATGAACAGGTGTCTGCGCGCGGCTGCGATCTCGTCGGCCGAGGCTCGCTGCCCGTCCAGGCGGAGCTCCTCCGCCGAGACCTCGAAGGCGGCCGCGTCCTCCTCGGCGAGGACGCGCTCGAGACCGCTCGGACGCAGGTTGTGCGCGGCGCCGAACGCCGCGGCGGCGAGCAGGTTGAGAAAGCCGTGCATCGTGATGCCGGTGGCCTCGTCGGTGTGACGCACCGGATGGTGGAGGCCGGCGGTGGCCTTGAGGACCACCCCCGTATCGCGGCAGGACGCGAGGGCGAGCGCGAGCAGCTCGACGGGCGGGACGGCGGCGGCGCTCTCGCCGCCGCAGCGCACCTTCACGCGCGCGCCGACGGCGGACGCTGCGCCGATCGCGGCGGGGACGTCGTTGCGCCAGCTCTCGCCCGGCAGCAGCTCGAGGTAGACCTCTGTCTTGAGCGGGCGCAGGACGGCCTGAGCGGCGATCAGGGCCGCCGAGCCCGGGCGCGGCGATGGCAGCCGCAGCTCGACGGCCTCGATCGGGGCCCCCGCGGCGAGCGCGGCCTCGATCACGTTGGCGTCGGCCTCGAGTGCCTCGCTCCAGCTCGCCTCGTCGGTCTGGCCGACGCCGTCGAGGACGACGCTGAGCGGCGGCGCCGCCGGCCAGCCGCCGAAGCCGTCGCGCAGCTCCTCGAGGCGCGAGGCCGGGCAGACGAAGCGCGCCACCATCCAGCCATATGCGCCGCCGCGCGCGGCGCGGTCCTCGGCCACCGCGTCCTCCATCGTCATGCTCGCCGGCGGGAACAGCGCGGCGTGGTCGATGAGAGCCCCGAGCAGCGCCCGGCGAGCGTCCGTCACGGGATCAGCGGCTCACCCGGCTGCCGGGCACGATGTCGTCGCCGCCGTCCGGCCAGCGCACCCAGGCCTTGTGCCCGCCGTCGTAGTCGGGCCCCCACAGCACGAGCGTCGCCTCCTCGCCCTCGACCGTGCAGGGCTCGTCGCCCTCGTCGTCGAGCCCGCGCCAGAGGCGCACGAACGCGTTCTGCTCCCACTCCTCGCCCACGGTCGTCGGATCGGTGTGCCCCGGATGCAGCTGGGTGTCCTTCGGCAGCGCCATCAGCACGTCCATGATCGAGTGACGCAGATCCTCGAAGCTCGTCGAACCCGGCGCGCGCACGCCCCCGACCGATCCGCGGAAGAGCGTGTCGCCGGTGAACACGTCCTTCTCGTTGACGACGAAGTTGAGCATCCCGGCGGTGTGTCCCGGGGTGAGGAGCGAGCCGATCTCGAGGTCGCCCGCGTGGATCACCTCGCCGGGCTCGGTCGTGTGGTCCACGCCCTCGATCAACTCGGCCTCGATCGGGTGGGCATAGGTCTCGACGCCGAACCTGCGCCGCCACGCGTCGGCCTCGGCGACGTGGTCGTGGTGGTGGTGGGTCAGCAGCAGATGCTTGACGTCGAGCCCGAGCCGCTCGGCGGCGTCGAGCAGGGGCCCCGACGGGCCGCCCGCGTCGATCACCACCCCCGTTCCGCCCTCGCGGTCGGCAACGAGATACGTGTTCGACAGCCAGTCGGGATGCATTGAGCGCTCGATGATCATGATCGGCTCAGCCTAGTATCCGGCGGCTCATGCACGACCTCCGCTCCCAGTTCCCCGTCGTCGAACGGGTCGCCTACCTGAACGCCGGCACCAACGGACCGGTCCCGCGGCGCGCGATCGAGGCGGCCGAGGCCTCCCTTCGCCGACAGCTCGAGGCGGGCCGCAGCGGCAAGGACTTCTTCGAGGAGATGACCGAGCGCGGCGACGAGCTGCGCGGCCGCGCCGCCGACCTGCTCGGGGCGCAGCAGGCGGAGGTGGCCCTCACCGGATCCACGACCGACGGGGTCAACGCCGCGCTGAACGCGCTCGACCTCGAGCCTGGCGACGAGCTGCTCACCTCGGACGAGGAGCACCCGGGCGTGCTCGCGCCGCTCGCCGCCGCTCGGGCCCGCGGCATGCGTGTGCGTCAGGCGCCCTTCGCCGAGCTTGCGGACGCCGTGGGTCCCGACACGCGCGTCGTCGTCTGCTCGCACGTGTCCTGGATCACCGGCAAGGTCGTCGATGCTGCCGCGCTCGCGGCGAGCGGGGCGCTCGTGCTGCTCGACGGGGCGCAGGGCCTCGGCGCCGTGCCCGTGGACGTGAAGGCGCTCGGCTGCGACTTCTACGCCGCCTCGGGCCAGAAATGGCTGTGCGGGCCGAACGGGATCGGCTATCTCTACGCCCGCGCTGACCAGATCGAGGGCCTGCGTGCCCCCTGGCCGGGCTGGCAGGTGCTCGAGGACCCGCACGACCCGCTCGACTCGCCGCTGCACCCGGACGCGCGCCGGCTCGGCACCAGCTTCCCGGCTCACCATCAGGTCGAGTGGGCCCATGCCGCGCTCGACGTCCTCGAGGAGCCCGGCATCGAGCGCGTCCAGGCGCTGGCGATTGAGCTGGCGGCCGGGCTGGTCGAGCGGCTCCAGGGCCGCGGCGTCGAGGTTGCACCTCGCGGGCGCTCGACGCTCGTGTCGTTCGTCGTCGACGACCAGGCCACGGCGCTCGAGCGCGTGCAGGCGGCGGGCTTGGTGCTCCGCGATCTGCCGGGCACGAGCTACCTGCGCGCCTCGGTGGGCGGCTGGACGACCGACGAGGAGCTCGACCGCCTCACGGAGACGGTGACCGCCTGAGCGGCCGCTACTTGTCGCTGAGCGACTCGATCCCGAGCACTATCGCCACCAAGACCACCGCCAGCGCCAGAACGCCGAGGGCGCCGTAGAGGACCGCGCCGACCGTGTGGCCCTGCCGGCCCGAGTCGAGTGCTCGCGAGGCACCCACGATCGCCACGCCGTAGACCGCGGTCAGCCCGATGCCCGCGGCGATCGATACCCAGATCACCTCGAGCAGGGCATCGGTGTCGACGATCGAGGCGATCATCCGGTGACCTCCGCCGCGTCGCCCACCGACGCGATGCCGCGCTGCTGGGCTCTGCGCAGCAGCAGCACGGCGGTGACCCCAAGACCCACGGCGCAGACGATGATCGGCCCGGCCGCGCCGGTCCCGAAGATCCTGGTGACGCTGTAGGTGAGCGCTCCGAAGCACGCCGCCGCGGGAAGCGTCATGACCCACGCGAGGATGATGTTGCCGGCCACGCCCCAGCGCACCGCCGACAGCCGCTTGGCGGCGCCGGACCCGATCACGGCTCCCGAGATGGTGTGGGTCGTGGAGAGCGGGAAGCCGACCTTGGAGGCCGCGAGGATCACGACGGCACCGGCGCCCTGCGCCGCGAAGCCCTGGGCCGAATCCATCTTGTGAATACGGCTGCCCATCGTCCTGATGATCCGCCAGCCGCCCGCGTAGGTGCCCAGCGCGATCGCGGATGCGGAAGACACGACGACCCAGTTCGGGACGTGGAAGTCGCTCTGGGAGATCGTGCCGTTGGCGACCAGCGCGAGTGTGATGACCCCCATTGTCTTCTGCGCGTCGTTCGTGCCGTGGGCGAGCGCGAGCATCCCCCCCGAGAGCACCTGCCCGCCGCGGAAGCCGCGGGTCACGGGCAGCAGCCGCAGGCGCCCCACGATCCTGTAGAGGACGAGGATCGACGCGCCCGCGACGACAAACGCGAGAATCGGCGCGACGATCGCCGGGATCATCACCTTGCCGAGGATGCCCTCGTCGAACGAGATCGCGCTTGGCCCTTCCGCCACGAGCACGGCGCCCACCATGCCGCCGATCAGGGCATGCGACGAGCTCGACGGCAGGCCGAAGTACCAGGTGATCAGGTTCCAGGTGATCGCACCGACGAGCCCGCCGAACACGGCGAGCAGGCTCACCGCCGCCGGATTGACAACGTCGTTAGCGATCGTGGCCGCCACCGCCAGCGACAGGAAGGCACCCGCGAAGTTGAGGACGGCGGCATAGCCGACCGCGATGCGCGGCGCCATGGCGCGCGTCGAGATCGACGTTGCGACGACGTTCGCGGTGTCGTGGAAGCCGTTGGTGAAGTCGAACGCGAGCGCCGTCCCCACGACGATCACGACGATCAGATCGCCGTCCATGACCTCCTATTGCCCGCCGGCCGGGCTTCGCTCACGAGTTCTTGATGACGATGCCCTCGAGGATGTTGGCGACATGCTCGGTCGCATCGATCGCCTCCTCGAGTCGCTCGAAGATGTCCTTCCAGCGAATCACGACCATCGGATCGATTCCCGTGTCGAACAGCGACGCGATTGCCTCACGCACGATCCGGTCGCCGTCATTCTCGAGCCGATTGATCTCCACCGTGTAGTGGCTGATGTCCCTGAATCCACGCAGCTGCGGCATTGCCTCCGCGATCTGGCGTGCCGCGGCGTGGAGGACCTTGGCCAGGTCCTGCGCCTGCGTCATCGGGGCCTCGATCTTGTAGAGCCCGAGGTAGTCGGCGACCTCCTCGGTGTAGTCGACCACGTCGTCCAGCGCCGACGACAGCTCGTGGATGTCCTCGCGGTCGATCGGAGTGACGAAGGTCTGATTGAGGCGCTGGATGATGTCGTGGGTGATGCGGTCACCCTCCTGCTCGCAGATGAGGATCTCGCGGGCGAGCTCGCTGTGCTCGGGAAAGTCCTCGAGCATCTCCTCGAGCAGGCTCGCCGCGCGCAGGATGTTGCCGCCGGCCTCTTCGAAGAGGTCGAAGAACTGTCGGTCGCGCGGTGCGAGGACGCTCGGCAGGCGCACTGTTGCCCAAGCTATCAGGGGCTCGCGTCGAACCGGGCCTGCTCGAGCCGGCTCGCGAACGGCTCCCCCATGCGCTCGCGCACGAGCTCGACGACCGGCTGCCAGTCGTACTCGACTCGCCGCAGCTCGACGCGCCCGTCGTCGTGCAGCAGCGCATACGCGGCCCGGCGATCGTGGTCGAACGGCATCCCGACGCTGCCCGGGTTGACGAGTTGAATGCCCTCCGGCGTGGTGCGCTCGAACTGGATGTGCGTGTGGCCGAAGACGACGCGCCGCTGTGCGACGTCGCGCACGAGCTCGGAGTCCTCGTCGCTCGGCTCGTCCTCGAAGCCCACCATGTCGGAGCCGGGCGAGGCGTGGCAGAAGAGCGTGCCGTCGCGGATCGTCTCGTCGTTCAGCGAGCCGAGCCGCTGCACGAGCTCGTCGCCGATCAGCTCGCGGCAGGCCTCGAGCGCCGGCTGCACCGGCTCGGGCGCGTCCGCGTCGTCGACGAGCCAGCGATCGGTGTTGCCGCGTATCCACTCGGCGTCGAGCTCGTCTAGGCGGGCGACCGTCTCGGCCGGCCAGGGGCCGCCGAGCACGTAGTCCCCGCCCAGCAGGAAACGCTCCGCCGGACAGTCGTCGAGCACAGCGTCGAGCGCGCTGAGGTTTCCGTGGAAGTCGTAGAGCAGGCCGAGCATCGGCCGCACGCTAGCGCGCTTCCGTCAGGTGCGGCTGATGCCCGTTGCGTCGAGCGCATGGGCGGGCTCGAGGTAGTAGTCGGCCTCGGCGACGCGCCCGTCGCGCATGCGGTGTACGACCGCGAACAACTGCGTGTAGGACGTCGCCCCCTCGTCGGCCTGACCGACCATGCGCACGACCGCGACGAGGCGACCGTCGTCCGACTCGATCAGGTCCTCGAGGCGAACCTCGATCGGTCCCATGAACTCGACGAGGCTGCGCATCCGACCGAGCACCTCGTCGCGGCCCCTGAAGACGCCCGCGTCCGGCCAGCCGGGCATCTCGCGATAGACCGCGTCCTCGGTCCAGAAGCGGTCGAACACCGCCTCGGCGCCCTCCTCGTTCCAGGTTTCGAAGGCGCGCCGGATCGTGTCCACATCGGCTTGGGGCACACGTCCAGTATCCCGCGCCTGCGCAAGCGCCGCGAGCGGGCTCAGGGATGTCGGCGGCGGCGCTTGCGCTTGCGCTTGCTGACGGGATGCTGCCGGACTGGAGGGGCCTCCTCGACCGCGGCGGGGGCGCTCTCGGCGGGGACCTCCTCGTTGCGCTTGGCGCGGCGGGACATCACGACCCGCAGCGCGATCAGGCCGCCGACGGCGCTGACCTTGAGGACCGCGTAGACGGGGCTCCCGGGTGTCAGGGGATGAATCGCTGCAACCATCGGCGGGGATTATGGCTGGCGCCGAAGACGATCGTCAGCGGACGAGCGGGATACTTCCACCCCATGCCCGAGGGGAATGTCGATCTGATCCGCACCCTCTACGGGTTCAACTGGGCGGACGTCGACGATCGCGTTCGCGGCCTGGCCGCCTCCAGAGAGGTCATGGCCACCCACGTCGAGGCGCGCGTGTCGCCCGAGGTCGGCGATCGCACACTGCTCGGGCTCGAGGGGTTCGCGGTGTTCGTCGAAGGGCTCGAGGAGGACTTCTCGGAGTTCCGCTACGAGGCGGATCAGTTCGAGGAGATCTCGGCCGAGCAGCTGTTCGTCACGGGCCTCATCCGGGCGCGTGGCAGGAGAAGCAACATGCCACTGAGCGCACCGTTCGGCCATCTCTGGACGCTGCGCGACGGGCGGGCAGTGAAGGTCGAAGCGCGCATCGCTCCGGCCAGCTAGCGGCCAGCTGCGTTCCTTGGCGTGGACACGCTGCGCCCTCGGCTCGACCTTCTCTCGTTCGCGCTCGCTCTGGCACTGGTGGCCTGGCCCACGATCGGCTTCTTCGCCGAGCGAAACGGGGCCGCGGCGATCATGTGCACGATGTGTCTCGCCGGGCTCGTCGGGGGGCGGATCGCCGGTGTGCCCGGCCGGGTGCTGCTTCCGGTCGCCCTCGGGCTCACCGTCGTCCTCTGGCTGGTCTGGATCGACTCTCCCGCCGGCCCGCGGAAGACGAGTGCGATCGCGCACGCAATCGGCGGGACGCTCGCCGGATGGGCCCTCGTCGAGGCGCTTCGCCACCGGATGCGCGACTGGCTGTCGGTGGCGCTCCTCGCCCTACTCGATCGTGCTCGTCCTCGCCCTCGTCTGGGAGTTGGGCGAATACGCCGGCGACCGGCTGTTCGACACGGCCCTGATCCCGAACAAGCGCGACTCGGCGGAGGACATCCTCTTCGGCACCGCGGGCGGCCTCGTCGGAATCACGTTCGCGAGCGTCGCGGCGTGCCGGCGGCGCGGCGGCTAGCTCTGCGCAGCGTGGACTTCGGGGAGCGTGCGCTGCCCTCAGGCTGAGGGGCTACCTCTCCCGCCTCATGTCCACCTGCCTGGCGCTAGTCATCCCACCAGTCGCGCTGGCCCTCGACGTCTTCGCGCGGAGCTTCGCCGAGATTGGGCGCGCCGATGACGATGATCTCGAGGCCCTCCGGCCCGGCCTCGTAGCCACGCCACGTACCGGGCGGGACGCGCACCGCATCCCACTCCTTGAGCTCGACGATCTCGTCGTCGAGCTTCATCCGCCCGCTCCCGCGCAAGACGACGTACACCTCCTCCTGAGTCTTGTGCGTGTGGCCGTACGGAAAGCGATAGCCGGGCGGGACCCGCTGGTAGCTCAGGCCGGACTGCTCGAGCTCGAGCCCCCCGGTCGCCAAGCGGAACTCCAGGTCCGGCGCGCCGTCGAAATTGGCTCCGACGTCCTCCAGGTCCTCCTTGAGGTTCCGGAGCGTGAACGGCACGGCCGCGATTCTACTGTTCGATCTCCACCCCGCCGGGGCCCGCGGGGCTAGCGCGCCAGTCGCGGTCGACGTTCGGCGGACTCAGGTTGGGCGGGCGGGGGCGAAGAAGTCGATGAGCAGTTGTGTGACGCGCTCGGCCTCGTCGTGGTGGACCCAGTGCGACGCGTCGGGCAGGCGCTCGACGCGGTCGAGGTTGGGGACGTCCTCGTGGTGGGGCTCGGCGAGATCCGGGCCCAGGTAGCGATCCTTCTGGCCCCAGATGACCAGGGTGGGCGCCGAGATCGGGTGAAGCTCCGTCTTGGTGCCCTTCGGCGGTCGCACCGCGGCGCGGTAGTAGTCGATCATCGCGGCCGCTGCGACCTGGCTGCGACCACGCCTCGATATAGCGATCGGTCTCCTGCTTCGTGTACGGCGGCTGGGCGTCGCGCAGGAAGTGCTGGAAGAACTCCCAGTCCTTCGCGCGCACGTGGTGCTCGGGCAGGTCTGGGAGCGCGAAGTAGAAGAAGTACCAGGACCGCGCGAGCTGGCTGGGGTGGCGCAGTCCCTCGTTGAGCTTGCGCGGATGGGCCGCGTTGAGGATGGCCAGACGGTCGACGACCTCGGGGTGGTTCATCGCCGCAGTCCAGGCAGCGGTTCCGCCCCAGTCGTGGCCGACCAGCAGCGCGGACTCGGCGCCGCGTTCGCGGATGAGATCGCGCACGTCGGAGGCCAGCTTGCCGGCGGTGTAAGCCGCGACGCCGTCGGGCTTCGACGACAGGTTGTAGCCGCGCAGGTCGGGCGCGACCACGCGGAAACCGGCCGCCGCGAGCGGCGCGATCTGCAGCCGCCAGCCGTACCAGAACTCCGGGAAGCCGTGCAGCAGGACCACCAGCGGTCCGTCGCCGGCCTCGACGTAGTGGAGCCTCACGTCGCCGACCTCGGCGTAGCCCTCCCGAACGTCGGTTGCGTCGTCGCGCTCCATGCCTATGGACTCCTTCAGATCTGCCGGCGACGGGCTCATAGGGATCTCCTCTCAGAGCTGACTCGCGCGGTCACCGCTCACGTTCGCCGTCGCGCTGCCGTGTCGCGCCCGTGACCCCCCTGGTCTGCTCCCTGGTCTCGTTTGTCCCGACTGTGCGGGATGACGCGGGTTCCAGCCGGCTAGCGGCTAGGACTTCGGGATTGCGATCGAGGATCGGATGATGCCGCCCAGGCGCAGCGCGAGATGTCCGAGCGAGCGGCCGCGACCGTTGAGGAGGTTGCCGCCAGTCATTCGCTCTACGTGTCCCAGCCGGCCGAGCTCGCGGCGCTCCGCCTCCAGCGTGGCGAGCCCCTGCGGCGATATCTGGCGTGCCGCGTCGATGGCCATGGCTCAGCGGTTGTGGTTGACCACCTCGACGTTGTGCCCGTCGGGGTCCAGGACGAAGGCGCCGTAGTAGCCCGGGTGGTAGACGGCCCGCTCGCCGGGACCCCCGTGGTCCTCGTAGCCCGCGGCGAGCGCGGCGGCGTGGAATGCGCGCACGGTCCCGTCGTCCTGCGCCGGAAAGGCGACGTGGACATGCTCCGTGAGCGGCCGCTCGTCGTCGATGAGCGAAAAGCTGTGGCCGGCGCCCTTGAAGTGCACGTGGTCCGGCTCGTCCAAGCCCAGTTTCAGCCCGGCGTACGGGGCGATCGCCGTATAGAAGCGCTTGGACGCGGCGACGTCACGAACGCGGATCCAGAGGTGGTCGACGCTGCCGTCGGGCACCGGGTCGTCGCGTTCGGTGTGCACCGCCTCCGCGCTGTTGCCGTCCGGGTCGAGGAGGAAGCCGCCGTAGTAGTCGGGCCCGTAGACCGTGCGCCGCCCCGGCTCGCCGTCGTCGCGGTAGCCCGCGTCGATCCCGGCCTGCCAGAACGCGTCCACGGCCTCGCGGGACGGCGCGCGGAAGCCGACGTGCAGCCCGCGGGTCACGGGGTGCTCGCGGTCCATTGGCCCGATGTCCCAGTCTTCCCACTCGACGAGCTCGGCGTCCGCGTGGCTGGGCTCGACGCCGAGAACTGAGAGCACGGTGCGGTAGAAGCGCTCGGACGCGGCGAGATCCGAGACGGCGATGCCGACGTGGTCGAACACCTCGCCGAGGCTACCGTCGCGCGCATGCTCGAGCTCGCTCCCATATGGGTGCACCGACACGACGCCCGGCGCGCGCCGGCTCCCGATGTGCGTCAGGGGATCGCGGTATGGCACGCTGCGCTCGATCCCGCTGGTGGCGGAGCGGCGACGACTTCGAGACTTGGGTGGGGTCTAGAGCACGTGAGCACAGACACGTTCTGCAGCAGCCGTGCATCCTGCGCGCCCGGCCGAAGGCCGCGCGTAGTTGATCTCGGTCGTCCTCCAGCCGCCCGCCGGTGCGACGATCTGAAGCCATGCTGATCTACTCGATGAGCACCTCGGTGGACGGCTTTATCGCCGACCGCGGGGGCGCGTTCGAGTGGACGGCCCCTGGCGAGGAGCTGTTTCGTTTCCACACCGCGCTGGTAAGCGAGCTCGGCGGTTACCTGTGCGGCCGCAGGCTCTACGAGACGATGCTGGTGTGGGAGACGGACCCGTCCCTGCGCGACAGCGAGCTCCGGGACGCGTTCGCAGACGTCTGGTGCGCGATCCCGAAGATCGTCTTCAGCCACACGGTCGTCAGCGTCCAGGGCAACGCCCGGCTCGCCGAGACGTCACTGGCCGAGGAGATCGCCGCGGCGCTCGACGCGACTGACAAGGCCGTCTCGATCGGCGGCGCCGGCCTGGCCGCTCAGGCGATCGAGCTCGGCCTCGTCGACGAGCTGCGCATGTTCCGCTACCCGGTCGTCGTCGGTGGCGGCACGCCGTTCCTGCCGCCGGTCACCGAAGACGTCCCGCTGGACCTGATCGAGACCAGGACGTTCGGCTCGCGCGTGATCTACGAGCGCTACAGGCGGGCCCGTGATGAGTCGCCGTGACACGCCGGCCCTTCTGTTCGGCGCTTGCATAGGCAGATCACGGGCGCTCTGACCAGCCGCGCGGCTCGGCGCTTACGTCCGGCAGCTGCTCGGCTGGTGTTCCGTACCCGGCGCGCTTGCGGATGTCCTCGTTCAGGCGCGCGTTGGCGTCGTCGGCCATAAGCACCAAGTGTCGCAAGTGACGGGCCCCCGCTAGCGGTCGGGGGTCTCGATCGGCACGCCAATGATCGAGAGCCGGCGCGTGAGTCCGGCGAGCGCAAACCTCCGCAAATCCTCCTCGGAGATACCGAGCAGAGCGGAGGCGTCTCCGTCTCCGGGCAGTTTCAGCGAGTCGGCCACATGCGGGAGCAGCTCTCGGAGGGTTTCGCGGACGGTGTCGGCCTGATCGGGCTGCTCACGCACCGCCTGGCGGAGGAACCAGACGCCATAGCCGATGTGGCGTGTCTCGTCATGGTGGATTTTCGAGTAGCCCTCCACGAAGCCCGGCAGGAGCTGATGAACGTTGAGGTAGTCAGTAATGAACTTGAAGGAGGTCAGCCCGAGTGTTCCTTCGAGGACCTGGTGATAGAGCGTCACGAAGCGGACCTTGGCGGTGGGATCCTCGGGCGCAGCGATGAGCTGTTCATGCGCTTCGACGAGCGCCACGTCGAAGAGTCGTCTGAACGCGTCTGACACCTGCTCGCGTGCGCGCTGGACGTGGACGGCGATCTCCGTCGGGGCGGCGACCACCTCGTCTTGGAACCGCGCGTAGAACTGCATGTGACGGGCCTCATCGACTTGCTGGGTTGCGAGGAACGTCGCTTCCTCCTCGCTGCCGTGCGCCCCGACGAGGCCGCTGAACTTGGTGGTGATGCGCTCCTCGGCGACGATCAACGACGAGAGCACGAAGTGGATCAGCCCCTGCTGGTCGGGCGAGAGGGCCGGCCACTGCCGCTGGTCGGTGGCGAGGTCGATCTCGTAGGGCGACCACTGCGACTCCTCCCAGCGCCGGTAGAGCGTCTGCGGATCGTTGAGCTGCAAGCTGTCGCTCATGGGCGGTCCGGGTTAGGCGGCGACGACGAGCTTGTCGGCGTATTCCTCGGGGAGGCCAGCGGCGGCGACCTCGCGTGCGACTGCTTCGGCGTCGTAGGCGACCCGCTCGATCGTGACCTCGGGGGGCCGGTCGCCCGGCTGCAAGACCGCGATGGCCGCGCGCGGGTCGCCATCCTTGGGCTTGCCGACGGAGCCGCAGTTGACGAACAGCACGCCGTCGTACTCGCGTACCCAGGGCTTGTGCGTATGGCCGAAGACGAGCGTGTCGGCCTGTTCGGCGCGCGCGAGCCGCTCGTACAGAGAGGCCGGCTTCTCCTCGAACAGGTACTCGTTCACCTTGCGCGGCGAGCCATGCACCAGATGTACGGAGTTCGAGCCGACCTCGAAGTTCAGGTCGAACGGCAGCTGTCGCATGAAGTCCTTGGCGTGCTGGTCGGTGTGGGCGAGGGTCCAATCGACCGACTGCTGACCGAGGTCGCGTTCGTGCTGGGTCGGGTACGCGCAACCGCAGTCTTCAAGGTCGCGGCCGATGGCGTAGTCGTAGTTGCCGTAGATCGTCGGGATACCGCGCTCTTCGATCAGCGCGCAAACCTCGTTGGGATGGGGGCCGTAACCAACCAGGTCGCCGCCGCAGTAGATGCGCGCGATGCCGAGCTGCTCGATGCGCTCAAGGGAGGCTTCCAGGGCCGGCAGGTTGGCGTGGATGTCGGTGATGACCGCGACGCTGTCGCTCATGTTGCTCCGATCCGACGATAGACCGCGCTGCCTGCCGGGTCCGGGCTCAGCGGGTGGCCGTGGCGAGCGGGTCGCAGACCTCGGCAGCCAGGCAGGCGCGCGTGCGCTTGTGCGCGATCGTCATCACGAACGAACGCACCGGCACGTCCTCGTAATCGGCCAGGATCGCGTCCGCGCAGGCGCGGATCTCGCCATCCGAGCGCACACCCTCGAACTCCTTGACCAGGTCGGGCAGCAGTCGCGCCAGCCGCATCTGATGGGCGGTGCGGTCCGAGCGGATCGCGTCGATGCGCTCGTCGAGCAGATCCTTGACGCGCAGCTCAACGGCGTCGCGGATCGCTCTGACCTCCTCAATCGGCCTACCGGCCGGGTCCGGGATGTCCCAATCCTCGACGGTCGTCGGCACGTACGGGCACTGGGCTCCGCAGGCGAGCGTAATCGCCCAGTCGGCGTGCAGCTGCATCTCGACGGTCAGCTTCTTGGGCCGCCGGCCGGACAGGTCGATACCGATCTCTCCCATCGCCTCGACCACCTCGGGCCAGACCGCCTCGGCAGGCTCCTGGCCGGCAGACTCGGCGCGGATCTCTGGCGGCGCATAGCGTTCAAACAGCGCCTGCGCCATCTGCGAACGGCCGGCGTTGTGGGTGCAGACGAACAGCACGTACTTCATCGCTGGGGCCTCCTAACCGGGCGCTTGGCCATCGCGGCTGCCAGTCTAAGCATTGACAGTTATCAGTTCAATCGATATATGTAGATAGATGGCTGTCGATTTGGAGCTGGCTCCGAAGACCAAGCGCCCCGCCGGTGAGCCGTGTTGCGAGCCGGTCGTCTATCCCGACGTAGAGCGCGAACACGCCGAGCGCATGGCCACGATCGCCAAGGCGCTGGCCGACCCGGTGCGGTTGCAGCTCGTCGATGTCCTGCGCAAGCACGCCGGCAAGGTCTGCGTCTGCGAGCTGGTGCCGCTCTTCGACCTCTCCCAGCCGACCGTCTCGCACCACCTCAAGGTGCTGCGCGAAGCGGGGCTCGTCGCGAGCGAGCGGCGCGGCCTATGGGCCTACTACTACGTGATCCCGGACTCCTTGGAGGAACTGTCCGCATGGCTGAGCTGACCGACACCGACACCGACATCCGCGAGCGCGTCCGCGAGCGCTACGCCGCCGCCGCTACCGCCGTAGCCGAGAGCACCGGTTCGGGGTGCTGCGGCGCTCCGGCCGCGATCGCGGGCTGCGGGCCGGACATCGCATCGACGGACAAGCACGGCAACGAGGTCTTCGGCCAGGCGCTATATGACGACGCCGGTGACCCCGCGCTGAAGGCCGCCGTGGATGCCTCGCTCGGCTGCGGCGTGCCGACCGCAGTCGCCGATCTCCATGACGGCGAGACAGTGCTGGACCTCGGCTCCGGCGCCGGCGCGGACGTGCTGATCTCAGCCCGCCGCGTGGGACCGAGCGGTAAGGCGATCGGGCTCGACATGACCGACGAGATGCTCGATCTCGCCGGCCAGAACGCCGCCGATGCCGGCATTGACAACGTCGAGTTCCTCAAGGGCTACATGGAGGAGATCCCACTTCCTGACAACTCCGTTGATGTCGTGATCTCGAACTGCGTCATCAACCTTGCCGCCGACAAGCGCACGGTGCTCGCCGAGGCCGCTCGGGTCCTCAAGCCCGGCGGTCGCTTCGCCGTCTCGGACGTGATCGCGGACCCCGACATGGACAGGGCCACCCGCGAAGACATGGAGCAGTGGACCGGCTGCGTCGCCGGCGCGCTGACCCGGGGCCAGTTCGAGGCGATGCTCGCCGACGAGGGCCTCGTCGATGTCGAGATCAACGAGACCCACCGCGTCCATGAGTACGCCAGCTCCGCCATCGTGCGCGCACGCAAGCCCGCCTAGCCGCTCCTAGATGAGTCAGTGACGGCACTGCGGGCGGCCATCCAGCCCTACCCGCTGCTGTTGGGCCTCGGCGCGCTCGACGCCGCCGGCTACAGCGTGATCGTCCCGGTCGCGCCCGCGATCGCCGACCAGACCGGCGCGGGGCCGACCGTGATCGGGCTGCTGGTGGCGTCGTTCGCGGCAGGCATGGTCGCCGGGTTTGCCCTCGCCGGTCTGGCCGTCACCAAGGGCGGCTCCCGCGTTGTGCTGGCCGCCTCGCTCGGACTAGTCGCGCTCGGCACGCTCGGGTTCGTCTTCGGAGACTCGCTCGCGGTCTACTTCCCAAGCCGCTTCCTGATGGGCCTCGGATCCGGAGGGATCTGGATCGGAGTCACGTTCGACACCCTCGCCCGCTGGCCCGGCCAGGAATACCTCTGCATGAGCCGCATCTTCGCCGCCTACTCCGCCGGCGGGCTGATCGGCCCCGCGCTCGGCGCGATCGGCGGCATCCACGCACCATTCCTCGCCTACCTGGCGCTGCTCCTGCTCGCCATCCCGTGCGTGCTGCTCGTCGAGCCGGCCAGCAGGCGATCCTTCACCGCCGACAGGGAGGTACTGCGCACCCGCGGCTTCAAGCTCGCGTCCGCCGCGATCCTGTTCGCCGTGCTCGCGCTCGGAGTCTTCGAGGGCGTGCTGCCCCTGCACTTCGCCGACCGACTTGACCAGACCGAGATCGCTGCGCTCTACGTCGCCGCGGCAATCATCGTCGCCGCCAGCGCAGCACTCGCCGGCAACCTGCGTCCCCGACCGCTCGTCGTCGCCTCCGTGGTGCTCGCCACCGCCGGGATCGCCCTGGCCGGCGCCGCCGCCCAGGTGCCGCTCTGGATCATCGCCCTGCTCCTGACCGCGATCGGGATCGGGATCGGAAATACCGGCTCGATCGGACTGCTCGTCCAAACCGTGCCCGTCGAACGGATCGTGACCGCGATGGTGATCTGGTCCCAGATCGGCATCGCCGGCTACCTGCTCGGCCCGGCGCTGGGTGGGGTAGTCGCCGACGAGGCCGGCTTCCAGTTCATCGGCCTGGTGCCCTTTCTCGCGGGCAGCCTTGTGCTCGCCCTCGTTCTTACCAGCAGACAGGGAGCCGGCTGACCCCCGGGCGGGTGGCAAGCGGCTTGAGTCGCCCCCATCCAACACCGACCAGCGCTCTCGACGTGGCGCTCGGCAGGATGCGCGAACCGCTCGACAGCTAGTGCTCCCATCGCCGGGGCGCGGGACTCGGGCCTCCAAGGACTCCGCCCGCAGCCCGGCACGGCAAGGTGACGCCGCTCCGAGGTGGAGAATCGGCACGCAGACATTCGCCCCCCGCCGCGCTCAATGTCTCCGATCCTGATGTCCATGCCGTGGGCCGACGGCGGCTCACGCCGAATCGCGGCGCCGCCAGCCGTGATGTCCGGTTCTCGCCGACCGCGGTGCCACCCTTTGCGCGTGAACGGCGTTCGACGGGCGTTCAGCTGGGCCAAGGATCAGGTCGATGCGCTGGTCGCGCTCGCCCTCGGCATCACTTTCAGCGTCCTCGGATTGTTGAACGTGGTGGAGGGCGATGTGATCGCGGAAGCCACGCTCGGGGTGCTCACGCTGGTTGCCTTCACGATCCTCCGCGAGCGCAACTCTCGCCGAAGTTTCGTCGCCAAGATCGAGGAGTCCGTTTCAAGCCTTCGCAGCGGCACGCCGTACCGCATCATGAAGTACGACGTTGCATGGGATCTGCGGACCCGCGAGATGGCGTATTGCCGGAAGGTCAAGACCCTTCGATTCCTCCACGACAACGTCATTTCGCTCTGGGACTATGCCCTCGCTGACGGCGCCATCGACAATGTCACCTACTCGCCTGGCAGGAAGGTCGATACCTTCGCCGAGGGCAATCGCACCTTCGACCTCATCTCGCTCGGACGCCGCCACCAGGTGGGCGACCCCGACCTTGACTTCGTGGTTGAGCGCCAAGTCAGCGACTCGTTCTCCGAGGCGCAGGAAACGATCATCGTCGATGTTGTGGATCCAACCGATCTTCTCGCCTTCAAGGTGACTTGGCCGCCAGATCTGCCGCCGAGGAACGCCCGGCTCGAGATCACATCTGGGCCCGAGCGGACCAGCCGTGACATCGACCCCAGCGAGTTCCAAGAGGTCGACGGTCGCAAGTGTTTCTCGCGCACCATCGAGCAGCCACCCCAAGGAGACGAGATCAGACTGATTTGGGACTGGTAGCGGCGCGTGCGTGTCGACGCCGTCCATTCAATGACACCCTCCTCATGCGGCGGCTGTTGAGCGTCGCGGGCGCTTGGCAAGGCGCTGGTCATGCCGAGCCGCAGGCGTCGAACGGCAACCAGCACGGCCCGGGCAACCCGAGCGCCTTGGCGAGCGCTCGGCCCTCCTGCCGCATCGCCGTAGTCGAGCCCGCGCGATCGAACTCCCGGGCCAGCTGGTCGAGCCTGCGGCGCATCTGCGCGGGCGTCATCTGAGCGGCCGTGGAGGCGCCAGAAACCGTCAGTGGTGCGTGTCCTGGGGCTTGCGTCGGGTCGCCCGTTTCTGACGCTTTCTGGCGGTCGTAGGCACGCTGGCGATGCGCGTGATTGAGATAGCGGGCCTGCCGCCGCATCCCTTGTAGAGAGGTCCCGCAGCCGCAATCGCAGAGCCTCATGCCGGGACCTCGATCCGCAGCAGCGCGATTGCCTCATCAGGGCGGCGCCGCCCGCGGCACCACGCGGCGTGCATCTGGATTGCCCGCCCGGTGCATCTGGATTGCATCTGGGATGCACCGTGCATAGCCGTGCATAGCCGCGCACGCTTCGCTTGGCGATGCGGATTTACGGGCCAGTACGGGGCGGTACGGACTGCGGGACCTGATGGGCCGTGCTGGGCTCGAACCAGCGACCTCCGGCTTGTCGAGCCGGCGCTCTCCCAGCTGAGCTAACGGCCCAGGAGAACGGCCGAGTATAGCCTCGCCCCACGGGTACCCGCCGGGGATGGAGAACGAGCGAAAGCGCGACGACGACAAGCCCGACAGCGCCGAGCCGGCAGAGGCTGAGGAGCTTTCGGAGAAGGTCCCCGAGGAGGCCAGCGGCGAGGGAAAGACGCCACTGGGCGACACCGACCAGCACTCGGACGCCCCCGGTCCTACCGGGACGGACTGACCCTCAGCCGGCCGCCGCGCCGCGGCCCGTATCTCGCTGAGCTGCCTTCCGAGCGTCGACTTCCGCTGGTCGGGCGGCACCTTCATCGCGATGTTGCGCCCGCCCTCGAAGTTGGACGCCGTCGGCCGGCTTGGCCCTAGCTGCACCCAGGCGACTGGTTATCTTGGAGGTGGGTAAGGAACTGGCCGCCTGCGGTCTCCAGGTCGACACTGATGTTGGGGATGATCACGTGATAGTCGTTGAAGCAAAGAAGATCGAGCTGTGTGGTGGGGACGTTCCCGTTTGTGTCCACCCTCATGTCAACCTCGACAGACTGACCAGTGTTGCCGGGGACCTGGGGCCCACTGACCGCGAGCACATCGCCTGCCGGTAGGCCGGACGCCGAGATGGTGCCCCAGCAGGTGCCGTAGCCGCTCGAGCAGGGGTAGGTGTTGGTCTGGACATCCACGGAGGGGCTGCCCATCACCCGCGGGGTACCGAGGATTGACAGCGACGCGGCACCGAACGGGCGTGGGGCTCCTGCCGCTTGGACGGCGCGGCTCGGGAGGCGGCCCTTGCCCAGCCGCATGACCTTGTAGCTGACCGTCCTGCGCGCGGCGTTGTAGCGCGGCCGGCTCAGCTTGAGCGTCAGCTCATCGCCGCCGTGGTGGCCCGCCACGTGCAGCGTGCCGGTGGCGGCCGGCGTCTTCGGCGAGAACAGGATCCGGTGCAGCCGCTTTACCGCCATCACCCCAAAGCGCCCGCTGTGGTGGGCCCAGGTCACCTGCCCGCCAACGCCGTGCAAGGTCAGCCTGCCGCCACCGAGCTCGCCGCTCTTGGCGGAATGCGTGAACATCGTGGTGCCGCTGGGCGGCGCCTGCGCGCCCGCCGGCGCCGCCGCCAACAGCCCGGCGACCGCCACCGCGATGAGCCCCGCGACACGCACAGCCGCCCCGGCCCGCCGGCCGCGCCGTCCCGACCGCCGGGCGGTCTCCCTAAGGCTCCCGAAACGTTCCTCCATGTCGGTGAACATCGCCGCTATCTCTCCTTGGCCGCTCGCGCTTGGATCTGGTGCTGAAGTTCAACACATCCCGCTGACGTTCCGCTGACCTCGCGCTGACAGCCCGACCGCCGAGCACGTCCTGGAGACGCTCGCGGAGGAGCTGCCGATCTAGCATCGCCCGGTGTTCTCCACCGCTCGAGCGACGTCGGCACGCGAGGACACGTCCAGCTTGCGGAAGATCGACCCCACACAGCTGTTTTCCGGCGGCATCTCGGCCGGGCGCTACCTGCTGACCGATCCGCCCTCAAACCAGGCGCCCCCGGCGGTGAGCGGCACCGGCGCGGTCGGTCAGCCGCTGACCTGCGCGCCCGGCACGTGGTCAGGCGCGGACGCGTTCGACTTCCTCTGGCTGCGCGACGGCGCGCCGCTCTTCGGCGCCATCGCCTCCACCTACGTCCCGCTCAGCTCCGACGCCGGGACGACACTCTCCTGCCGGGTGACCGCGCGCAATGCCGGCGGCAGCGCGACCGCCACGAGCGCCGGTGTCCTGGTCTTTGTCCCGCCACCGGTGCCGCCGTCACCGCCGCAGCGAGCCGCGCGCGCGCAGGCAATACCGGTGAGCGCTAGGGACCAGGACGATCGAACGTCCGATCGTCCTCCGGGTGCCCCGCCGCTGACCGCTCGCGCGCGGATCCGCGTCAGCGAGACGCGAGCCTTCAGTCCCGGGAACATCGGCCAAACGGCCTAGCCTCTGCGTTCTCCCGCGGCGCACTAATGGCCGGGCTTGACGACGATCGTGGTCGTGATCGTCGACTCACCGTTGCGTATGACGATCGCATGCGTCCCGGGCGTCAGCGGGTGCAGGAGCGCCACCCAGCCGTGCGCGACGGACAGCCCTGCCGTTCCGGCCGGCAGCCCGAAGATGTTGTCCGCCGGGAGAACGGCGTTCAGAAGTCGCGTTTCGACCTCGGCGACCGGCACGAACCTTCCATCAACGGTGACCGTGGGCGCAACCTGCACGTCGGTTTCGCGCGCACAAGCCCGCAGTTCGTCCTCCGTGGCCCCGTTCCCCTCGAACGTGCTGCACTCGACAGAGGCCGCTGCGACGAAGATCTTGGTGCCGGGCTTCACGGTGCACGACTCGACGCCCTCGGCCTCGGGCGTAAACGGCGCAACCGTGCGACCGCCAAGGTTGAGGCACGCGAATGCGGAACCGCCGGTGCCGAAGGGGTTCTGAGCGCTCGGTGTCTCAAACACCGTCGTCCACGCTGTCCCGAGATTGCGCTCCAGCTTCTTCACCGGGACGGCGCTGGCCGCGGGTGCGGCCACGCACAGCGTCACCCCAGCGAGTAGCACGATCCGAGCGAAACGGGACATAGCAACCTCCCCGGTTGGCATCGCGGGCGGCGTCGTGACCTGCCGCCCCTCAGTGCTGCCGCGATCGTCTCAAGCTCGCCGCAACCCGTCAACTGCCGCGGTCCGTGTGACGAGCGGCCAGCAGCACGTCCTCGGCAAGGGCCGGGCGATACGGGCCGCGCCGAGCGGTCGAGACTAGGCGCAGCGCCTGCTAGGCCTCGCCCGCCAGCTTCGTCAGGAAGGTCGGCATGCGGCCAGCACCGAAGTCGAAGAACCGCGCCCATACCGGCTCGATGGAGATACGTGCCATCTGGTCGTACATCGCCCTGACCTGGCTCTCGAACTCCGGCAGCTGGTCTGCGCCCACTACCTTCGTCGATGCCGCGACGTACTCGTCGGGAACGCCGTCGACGATGTCCACGCTTGCGAGCCCACGCATCAGGAGCTCCTTTGCCTCCGTAGGCGTGTCGCCGACATCGATCGTCATCGCGACGTTAGGACGCGATGACAGCGCCTTCACCTTGGGCGCGGTCGCCGCCGTGCAGACGACGATCTCGTTCCCGTTCCAGTAGAACCCGATCGGGACTACTCGCGGGAAGCCGTCTGATCCGTTGTAGGCGAGCCGGAGCAGCGTCGCGGAGGCGAGCAGGTTCCCCGCACCGGGTTGCTCGAGCTCTTCGATGATCTCTTGCGGGTCCACGACCTTCCTTTCTTTGGAGTCGATGAGCTACGGGTGGTGGGTCCTGGGGTGCCGTCGTCCGGGCGGAGGACGCTCAGTGAGACGACCTTCCTGCAGCTCGGCGGCCCGAGCGCGGGCGGCCTGACGGACCAGGTGGTCGCGCTCGGCGACGTTCGTCGCGCGCCGGGCGGCCTCGACGTACGCCCTGGCGGCAGCGGGCAGGTCGCCGTCGAGCTCGTGCAGGTGGCCGCGGACGGCATGCCACCGGTGGCGGTCGCCGAGCACCTCGCGCAGCCGCTCGGTCTCGAGCAGCCCCGCGCCGGGACCGAGGACGTGGCCGACCGCGACCGCGCGGCCGAGCACGGCGGCGGGGTCCTGGCGCACCGGATCGTCGGTGAGGGCGACGAGGTCGTCGTACCAGGCGAGGATCTGCGGCCAGTCGGTCTCCTCGGTGCTGGCCGCGTCGTCGTGCAGGGCGGCGATGGCGGCCTCGATCTGGTAGCGCCCGGGGCGCTGACCTGCCAGCGCCGATTGCAGGACGCGCACGCCCTCGGCGATCTCGCGGGTGTCCCACAGGCCACGGTCCTGCCGGTCGAGCGTGACGATGCGACCCTCCGAGTCGAGGCGCGCCGGGAGGCGAGCATGGTTGAGGAGCATCAGCGCGAGCAGCCCGCGCGCCTCCGGTTCCTCGGTGGCGAGGGTGAGTTGGCGGGCGAGCCGGATCGCCTCGCCGGCCAGGTCCACCCGGCCCGCGTGGCCGGCCGTGTAGACGAGGTACAGCACGCGCAGCACGACGGCGAGGTCGCCGGGCTGGTCCAGGCGGCGCCCTCGCAGGGCGCGCTTGGCCCGGCTGATCCGCTGAGCCATCGTCGCCTCCGGCACGTAGAAGGCGTCGGCGATCTCCCGGGTGGTGAGCCCACCGACGGCGCGCAGGGTCAGCGCCACCTGGGAGGCGGGCGCGAGGTCAGGGTGGCAGCAGCAGAAGAGCAGGAAGAGGGTGTCGTCGGCCTCCTCGGTGGCCACGGGCCGCGGCTCGTCGTACGTCACCTCCTCGCGACGTTGGCGGGCGGCCTCGCTTCGGCGGGCGTCGACGAGCCGCCGGGTCGCGACCGTCGCCAGCCACGCGCGTGGGTCGCGCGGCGGGTGCTCGGGCCAGACGCGCAGCGCCTCCAGCAGCGCCTCCTGGAGCGCGTCCTCGGCGGCGTCGAAGTCCTCGCCCCGCCGGACCAGGCCCGCGAGCACCCGAGGGACGAGGGCGCGCAGCGAGCCCTCGTCCAGCTGTCGCGTCGTCTCGTCGATCACGCCGGTCAGTCCTCCGACGGCGCGTTGGACATGACCTCCCGGACGTCGATCCACTCGTACAGGGGCCCCCCGCCTGGGCCGGGCTCGGAGGAGATGTAGGCCGCGAGCTCGACCGCGCGCTCGTGCGACTCCACGTCCACCATGTACCAGCCCGCCACGAGATCGCTGGTCTCGGGCAGCGGGCCGTCGGTGGTGACCGGCGCGGCGTCCGGGCCGCCGTAGCGCACCCAGGTTTGCGCCGGCGTGAGCGCCTGCCCGTCGACGTACTCGCCGTTCTCCCTGAGCTGCTCGGCGACGTGCCTGAGGAAGGCGAAGTGCGCCTCCACGTCCTCGGGGGCCCACTGGTCCATCGGGGGGAAGGGGTGGTGCGGCTCCGGGCCGCCGCGGTAGTGCTTGAGGAGCAGGTACTTCGGCATGCTGGTCTCCTGTGTCGTGGGCTGCGGGTGTCGTGGCCCTTCATCTGGTGAGCGGAGCCGGTCAGAGCTTCTCGACATGGAACCACCCATTCGGCTCGCAGATCGTCGCGTAGCGGGACCCCTTGCAGGCGTTGTGCAGTCACACCACGGAGAAGCGCGCGGAGCATCACAACCCCGCCCTGGCTAGGAGGCGTCACCCGCCGTCGGTCGCTATCGCTATGCGCTGTTGGCGCTAGACGTCACGATGTCCACGTCGCGGGAGCGCCGGGATCGAGCACGTAGGCGCAGTGCGTGCCGGTGCGTATGGAGCGGGTGAGGTGCTCGCCGAGCTGGGGATGGTGTTCGCCGATCCGAGCTATCGCGTGGCGCACCGCGCGGGTCACACCGGATCGAGCGCGTTCCGAGTCGGATGCGGCTCGCCGGTCGCGACCGCCCAAACCAACCGCGCTCGTAAGCTCTCGGACCAGGAAGTCGCGCTCGGCGTCGGCTTGCGCCTCCCGATGGGTGTCCTCGAGGGCGTGTGCCTGCTGGATGTCTTCTTCGATCTCGTCAAGGCGGCGGCGATAGGCGGTCTTGGCCCGCTCGTCCAGGATCTCGCCCGCGTCGCCGAGTGCCGTCCGTTGCCCGGTTTCAGAGGCGACCATGTCGAGCACGTGGAACTCGCGGCCGGGGTGGAAGAGAAGCTGCGCGAGATACCGCATGCCCTTGAGATCGCGGACGTGCACCGTGCGGCCCTCGAACCCCACCGACCAGTGGTCGCCCTCACGGCGGAAGACGTTGGCGTGGGTCGTCGGATTCGCCGCGACTTCGATCCGCTCGAGGATCGTCGCGGCCGCCTGTCGCTCGAGAACGGCTTGGTCCTCGCTGCCACCGGCGCGCAGCGCCTCCGCGAGAACCACTCGTGCGACCGCCGCCTCATAGGGGGCCCCGATCTGGTTCCACAGTCGTGCGGAGTCCGAGCAACACCTCTCGGCCTCCGCCGCGTGGCCCTCGGCGAGCTGCACCCGGCCCCGAGCCAGGGTCGCGCCGGCAATCAGCGCCTTGCTCTGGAAGCGGGCCGCCACCCGCTCGAGCTCGTCGGCTGCGGCACGAGCTCGGCCGAGATTGTCGACAGCGATCTCGATCGCGACCTGCGCCTCGAGCAGCGGGGCTCGTTGCAGGTCGGTGTCCGGTGGTAACTCCTTGGAAGGGACCCGCGAGGGACGCTCTAGCGCGTCTCGTATGGCGATGGCCGCCGCGGCCGCGTCTCCCTGCGCCAGACGCACCAGAGCGAGACCCGGCTGGGGCTCCCAGCCGACGCGATGTGCGGCCAGGAGGGCCTCCTCGGCGCCGTCGACATCGCCCTTGCGCAGCCGGATGCGTCCGAGCTCGCTCAGCGGCCATCCCATTTCCCGGCGCAGGTACGGGCTCAGCTCCTCGCAGGCCACCAGCGCCTCTCGCTCCGCCTCATCGCACTCCCCGCGCAACCTCAGGATCTCCGCACGGTGCACGCGGCAGCGTCCGTGCAGGCTGCCGATGGCGTTCGTCTGGCACCAGCGCTCCATCGCCTTGGTCCACTCCTCGGCGGCGTCGTACTGCGCCAGTCCCTGCAGGGCGCAAACGAGCTCGCAGTACACGAGCCCGGTCGAGAGCGGATCGAGGTCTCCGGAGACCGCCGCAACTCCCACTTCGTCGAGCAGCTCCAGACCTTCCGCGACATCGCCGTCCAGGATGCGCAGCCGGGCTGCCGCCACTCGTCCGACGGCGCACGCCGCCGCTTCGCATCGCGAGCCCACCTCGATGGCGCGCTCGGACCACTGCCGAGCTTCCTGGAGGTCGCCCGTCAGCATCCGCTCGTACGTGCGGACCACCGCGAGCCACGCGTGTGCGGGCGCCTCCTGCTGACCTTCGAGCAGACGTTCCGCCCGGGCGACCCAGCCGCGCACCGGCGCCATCAGCGCGGTGTCCAGCAGCAGGTGCATCGCGACCCGAACCGCTGCGCCTGCCGCCGCAACAGGGTCGCCGGCCTGTACGCCTAGCGCGTGCGCGCGCTCCCACGTCTCGATGGTCACGTCGAGATGGCCGGCCGCGTAAGCGACCTCGCCGAGCAACGGCAGATCGGCCGGACCAATGAGCCCTTCCGAGTCGGCCTTCACGAGGAGGTCGTAGGCCTCCTCCCACGCTCCGCGCGTCGCTGCCGTGCGCGCGTGCTGGAGGCTCATCGCGCGCGGCCGTAACCGTGGCGGTCACAGCCGTATCGAGCTTGCTCACGCATCTGGGTTAGGGCCACCAATCCAAGCCAGGAGGAGTCATGAACCGTGCAGAGGTCAACGGCGTAGAGCTGGAATACGAGGTGCGCGGAGCAGGGGAACCGGTGCTGTTGATCGACATGCTCATCGCCGACTGCTTCGTGCCGCTCCTGCCAGAGCCGGCGCTGGCACATCGATACCAGCTGATCCGATACCACAAGCGGGGCTGGGTCGGCAGCACGCACACTCCACCGCCGGTGAGCATCGCAGAGCACGCCGCCGACGCCGCGGCTTTGCTCGACCACCTCGGCGTGCGGCGCGCGCACATCGCGGGCCATTCCACCGGGGCATCGATCGGAGCCCAACTGGCCCTCGACCATCCCGAGAAGGTGCACACGCTCACGCTCCTGGAGCCGACGCTTGTGTCGTTGCCTCTCGGCGGTCCGTTCTTGAGAGCCGCCGGCCCGGTGTTCGAGGCATACGGCAGCGGCGACCACTCGGGCGCGTTTGCCATGTTCATGGCCGCCGCGAGCGGCCTCGATTGGGAAACGTGTCGAGCATTGCTCGAGGAGCGGATCCCGGGTGTGGTTACGCAGTCGATCAAGGACGCCGACACCTTCTTCGGAATCGAACTGCCCGCCGTCACCGAGTGGACGTTCGGGCCGGAGCAGGCCGCCGCCATCCGAAGACCGGTCCTATCCGTGATCGGCGCGGAGACCCAGCCGCTCTGGCTGGAGATCGCCGAATTCCTCCGCTCCTCAATCCCACAGGTCGAGGAGCTCAAGGTCGACGGCGTGGGCCATCTCCTGCCCATCCAACGTCCCGAGCCCGTCGCTCGAGGCATGGCGGAGTTCCTGAAGCGAAACACGATCGCCGCCCACGAAATCCTCTTGTAGGGAGCACGTGACCCTCGGCACGGCGGGATGGCTCGGTTGGGGACCCCTCGCGAGCGACGCCCACTGGGGCCCCGCGCTCGTGGTGGACGGACCGACTTCCTTTAGGCGCCGGAGGGCGTGGCGGTGGACCTCGTAAAGGGAGGCGTGGTTGGAGCCTGGGCGAAGTACGGTTTCCGGGATCAACATCGAGAACCGCTCCGAACGAGAGTCGCGAAGGTAGAAGGTTCGGCCGACAGCGGCGATCGACTCGTTCACGGCCAGCGCGAGCCGATGGGTAGTACCTGGCCTTCCGCCAAGCACGCGCCCAGTGAACCAAACCGGCGCGTGATCGGATTCCGGATGGAAGGTGCGATCGGTCCTTAAGCCGCTCACGGTTAGGGCCCTCGGCGGAGCGCGGAAGCCATGCACTCGTCTTCCTAGGGGGCCACGCCACCGGCCAAACCGAAACAGGCTGCGATCACCCACACCGAAGAGGCGGGCCTGGTGTCGGCGATTGGCCGCCCTGGCACGCTCGAGCCGAGCAGGGGCTACGTCGACCCAGTGGCTGATGTCGAAGGTGGGTAGCCGTACCCTATGCGACCCGCGACGAGCAAACGCAGAACGCCCATCCACACTCCAAGGGAGTTTGAGGCCGAGCACGTCCGCAATTGTTGGGAGAACGTCGACCGTGTGCACGTATGCCCTCCGCACCCGCGAACGTCGTTGGTGCGGCGCCTTCACGAAGAACGGAACCGGCGCGACTTCGGCGATGTTCGCCTCGCTGATTGCCCGACGGTCGGTGACACCAAGATCGAACCCAATCCCGTGGTCGGCCGTCAGAACGAGGAGTGCCCGGTCGAAGAGAGCGGTGCGTTCCAAGCGGTCAAGTAGCAGACCGAGTTCCCGGTCCACGAAGCCAACCTGGAGCAGGAAGCGCTGCTGGTTCTGGTGAGTCAGGAAGCCGTCGTGGAAACCGCGAGGGCTCGATAGCCCGCCCTCCCATGGGTCGGGGTCACCCCTGTATCGACGACCGGACGGCAGGAACTCCCATGGCTGATGGGGGAGAACCTGATGCTGGAAGATCAGCAGCGGCTGGCGGGTTCGGCGAATCGCTCGCAGCATCGCCCGAAAGCGGGCGGCCCGTTTGCTGAGAAAGAACGACTGCGGGCTAATGCCCCCAAGGATTGATTCGGGACAGACCGAAGGAGGACAGATACTGGTGATGGGTTCGGTGGCGGTGACTCGATAGCCGCGACTGGCCAGAAACGTGAACAGGCTGTCGGGGTGATCGCTGTAGACGGGCCGGCCGCCGCGGCGCGGGTATCGACCGTCCAAGATTGCCGGGAGGGCGTGGCTGGTCTGATCCTGGACCGAAAAGGTATTTGGAAACCAGGTCGCCACGCGTGACAGGCGCCCGAAGGCCGGATATCGCGCGGCATCGATGCGGCCGTCGGGCCTTAATAGGGAGTCGACGGGAAATTCATCAAAGACGACCACGATGACCGGCGCGCGGGCATGAGCCGGAGCCGACGTTGAGAACGCCACGATGACGACGAGAATCAGCGGCCAACGGGGCGTCATCCCCGGGGAGCATGCTAATGCGGCCGAACCGGCCCTGCTGGGGCCGATCCTCACCTACCTCCTGTCCAGACGGCAAAACAGATAGGACAAGAAAGCCCGGAAAGTAGGGCCACATGCGGCGCGAGCACGTCGTCAAGATCCGGGTCAGCACCGCCGAGCGCGATCTCCTCATCAACTTACCGAGGCCTGGGGGTCGCCACGAGGGCTCGCATGTTGCGCGAGCCTGTGCGTGCTGCGGGAGTCCCGCCGACCCGGCCGCCGACCCCGGTGATACCGGGCGCTGACAGCCTCGACCTGCTGCTCGTGGAGATCCCCGAGTTCGACGCGAGCGGAGACAGGCCGTACTAGAGCGGCTCCTCTCGCCTTTCGCCGAAGACAGCCGCCCGGCCTACTCCGACCGCCCCAGGGCTTCAAGGGCTTCGGCCTCGGTCGAACAGTTCCGCCACCAGATGAGCTTTCCGTCACGCCACCTCATTGGGATCCAAAAGGGATCGACCAGCGGGGTGGCGCTGTCAGCGCCGTGCCCCCAGCCGCGCATGTGCCCAAGGGTCACGTCTCCGAGGTCACGCAGTTCCTCGAGCTCGAGGTTGTAGTCGGGGAAGGCCCCGAGAAAGTCCTCCCACCAGCGACGCAGTCCCTCGTGCCCGTGGTAGCCGCCCTCCATGGCAACGAGTCTGGACTCCACCTCTATGTGATTGTGCGTCAGGGCCGTGAAGGCATCCAGGTCGCGGCGGTTGAATGCGTCGAGCAATTCCAGCGCCCGGTCCACATTCTCCTGCGACATGGCCTACTCCGACAGCCCCACGGCTTCGAGGGCTTCGGCGAGCGTCAGGAACACTTGCCGTCGCACGAGCTTGCGGTCCCGCAAGGTCCCGACCATGTGGACGTGCATCGGGACCCTCACCCCGCTGCTCCTTCCCACGCCCTCTAAGAGAACGGAGGCGATCACCATATCGTCGGCCTCCGTGACTCCCTCCAAGCGCCCTTCGAGGGGGCCCAACTCCTCCCTCACCCCCAGGATTGCTGCTGCCCATCTCCTCACTCCATCGTGTCCGAGGTAGAGAGGCTCAACCCCAGGTATGGACTGCTCCTCCCACTCAACGGCGGGGTCGCACTCCGCAACGATGGCCTCTATGTCGCCGTCGTTGAAGGCCTGCAGGAGGCGGCGAACCATGTCCATGTTCTCCTGCCCCATCGCCGTCCAGTATCCGCCGCTCCACGGGGCGCGTCCATGACGGCCGTCACCCAACGAGACCGAGCGACACGCTCACAACATCGGCGGCTATCCGACCACTTCCGCGACTGCGTGCACGCTCGGGCTCTGCTCCTTCCGTGCGGCCAGGTCGAGGTAGAGCAACGTACGTGCGAGCACCAGATATGGCAGCAACAGGGCGAAGACGAGCGACCCGAAGAAGTTGATGGCCCACGGCGGGATCGTGGTGAATACGAGGGCGAAGCCGAGCACCGGCCCCGCGATCACCCCGATGAGCCAGAGGAACACCACCATCCGCAGCGCCCGCCACCAATGGCCGCGGACCAGCCGCGAGCTGCCGTGGAAGCTTTCGTGAACAGTCCTGTCCTCGAAGACGACCTCCTGCTGGACGAACCACCAGTCGACGACCTTCCAGATCGCTATGGGGATCCCAATCATCGTGATGGCGATGAGGACGAGCTCCTCATCGAAGACCTGCCAGTCGACGAGATCGCGGATCGCGATCGGGATCCGGATGATCGTGATGACAAAGAGGCTGAGCAGCACCTGCGCCAACACGCCGGCCGCCAGGGCGCGCCAGAAGTGCGGCAGTAAGGCGCGGTAGGTGCCGACTGGCCCGAGGGTCCGGCCCCGCTCGAGCTCCCGGGCAAACGTGATGATCGCGACGGAGGCCACGGCGCTCGCGACCGTCGAGCCGATCGCCACGGCGGAGCCGGACAGCGGTAGGTGCACGCCGGTCTCGCCGACGGCCTCGACCACGTGGCTGTCGCCGATCACCTGTGTCAGGAGCCAGGCCAGGCCGGCGAAGACCCCGATGATCAGGAACGAGCTCAGTCCGAGGAGCGCGAGCGTGACCGAATGGCGGGCGTACAACCGGAAGGAAGCGACCAGCAGCTGGCCGAAGGCCCGGGGACGACGGAGTGGGATCGGCTCGACGGGCCGCCACCTCGTGAGCCCCGCCGGGACCGCGACGATCAGGAAGCCGAGCAGTCCGAGCGCGATTGCGCCGGACCGGTCGTCGGTGGCGAGGTCGACTGCCCGCGACGCCTCGGCCACGGTCGAGCAAAAAGCCGTCGTGACCGCCGGGCCCAAGAGCGCGCCGCCCGGGAGCTGCGCGCTCGACTGGCGCATCTCTCCCATCTTGTCGAAGGGCCGGAGCCACTGAGTCTTCGTGATCGGCCCGTGCGGGCCGGTGTTGAAGCCCTCCTCCTGCTCTCCCCACATTCCCCTGTAGGTCGCCCAGCCGTAGGGGCCGTCGCGCGCCGGGTGGGTCGGAATCAACTGCGCTCGTGGCCGCAGCTCGCGCAATTCCTCGGTCGTGTTGTCGCAGCCGAGCCCCGAGCCGTTCTCCCCGTTCTCGAGGAAGATCGTCGACTCGTAGAACGTGGCGTGCGAGCCGGCGCCCGGGTGCACGACGGGGTGGGTCCCCTTCTTCTTCACCTTCTCGTCGTCCCAGCCCGCCTTCTCGCCGCCGGCATGCTGAAAGAGGCCGATCTCGGCCGGGCCCACGCTCAAGGCCTCCCGGGCGGAGTCCGCCTGGAACACGATCTGCATTCCCTCCCAGTCCGCCTCGTGCAGGTCGTTGAACTGGTTGAACCAGTAGAAGAACCAGTACTGGAGCACCAGGCCCTCCCCGCCCTGCGGGCGGATGATGCGCGCATAGGTGACCGCCGGCGCCTTCCCCGCCTGATTCAGGGCGGCGAAGTCCCTGGCGTAGCCGCAACCGGGCTCGACCGGATTTCCGGGGAGATTCAGATACGCGCGCGAGCCCGCGGCCGCGACATCGGCGCCGCTCGGCGCCCTGGTGGTCTCCGTGTGACCGTCTGGCCTGGTCCTGACCAGCGTCACGCTCGGATTGTCGAAGACCACGTCGACCAGGGTCGGGTGGTACTGCTCCTCATTGCTGTCGCACGGAGGGTTCTCCTGAGCCCGCAGCATCAGGATCGGGGAGAACTTGCGCGCCAGCAGCTCGTCGGCATCGGCGGCCGCGCGCGCGGCTGCTGGGATCGCGAGGGACAGCACGGCTGCCAAGACCACCAGCGCCACAGGCCGTGCGCGAAACGCCCCAATCATCGCTGTGGACCCCGAGCCGTCAGCCTGCCCTGGCGCGGGCGACGCCTCTTCACAAGCAGACCCTCTGAAGCCACCTGAGTGGTCGCATTTCCCACGGAGTGCAGAATCGTTACACGACCGACAGGAAGACCATGCAAGTCGCAATCGTCGCCGGGGCGAGTTCCGGAATCGGCGCGAGCAGGAGCACGCGAGACGGTCGCAGCGGTCGAGCGCGACGCGCACTCCCTAACGCAGCGCCGCTCGGGAGACGCGCGTCCCCACCTAAGCCACGGCCGACCTCGTGTCTGCCGAAACCCCGTTGCCGGCCGCGGTCGCGACGGGCGCCTCAGCCGGAGGCAGCTTGCCGTGGGCGCGCATCGTGATCTCGAAGGTCTCACGGGTGGTGTGCAGCGGACGCCAGCCGGTGGTGCGCTCGAGCTTCTCGGTCGAGACGATCCACGGGTAGAGCCCGAACGCGATCTGGCCGGGCGGCGCCTCCGAGAGGCGCGTCGCCCACATCGCGCGAGCCAGGGCGCGGAATGCCCCCAGCGGCATCTTGCGAATCGGCGAACCCACCAGCTCGGCGCACTCGCGCGTCTTCATGTCACCCGCGCCCGCCACGTTGAAGGCGCCGGCGTGGCGGCCCAGCAGCAACGCCGTCACGGCCTCCACCACGTCGTCCTCGTGCACGAACTGGATCTTCTGCTCGAGGTTCTCGCCGGCGTCGACCGCGAACGGCTGCTTGGTCCAGAGCCGCACGATGAAGTTGTCGACGTTCGGCCCGAACACGATGCAGGGGCGCACGATCGTCATCACGCGATCGGGATGGTTCTTCGCCCACAGCTGGCAGAGCCGGTCCGACTCCGTCTTGTCGCGGGCGTACGGGAAGCCCGCCACGCCGCGCACCGGATGCTCCTCGGTCAGCGGCACCGGGTTGTCCGGGAAGGCGCCGTACGCGGTGGCGGAACTCGTTACGAGCACGTGCCCCGTGCCCGCCTCCGCCGCCGCGTCGAGCACGTTCTGGGTCCCGTTGACGTCGACGTCGTACATGAAGTGCTCGTCGTGCGAGGGGTTGAGGATGAAGGCCAGATGGACGAGCGCGTCCGGCTTGCTGCGCTCGAGCAGCGAGCGCACGGCTGCCCGGTCGCGTACGTCGAGCCGCTCGAACTCGGTCTTCGGCTTGTACCCGCGCGGCGGCACGACGTCGCAGATGACGATCCGCTCGGTGTCCTCGCGGCGGGAGAGGAGGTCGACCAAGCGGGTCCCGATGTAGCCGGAGCCCCCGGTGATGACGTAGCGCATGGCGCGGATCCTACGCCGGG
>CAWFBT010000018.1:0-75245 GCA_963814095.1 uncultured Thermoleophilaceae bacterium
TCCTCTACCGGCCCGACTTGATGTCGCTGGACGACCACAAGTCGGGTTTGTTGCGACGAGACGTCGGATTCGGCCTCGCGATCGCGGCGTTCATCGCGGCCTACACGCTCGTCGACGCCGAGGGCGTCGAGCACGCCGATCCGCTCGCCTACCTGGCGCTCGTCATCGCCCCCTCCGCGCGCGCTCCTCGAGGACCTGCGGCGTCCGGAGGCCGACGCGCTCGCTCGTGCGCTGCTCGTCCGGCGTGAGCTGGGCGGCGGCGATACGCTGCCCGTGCAGCATGGCCACTCCCGCGGGCCTGACCGATCTCTCAGCCGGCTCCTGGAAGGGCGCGTTCAAGCGCACGCGCGTGGCCTTCAAGCAGGACAAGCTCACCGACTGGGCGGCCGCGCTCACCTATTACGGAGTCCTCGCGATCTTCCCGGCGCTGCTCGTGGCGGTGTCCGTGCTCGGCCTGATCGGCGACTCAGCCACGAACGCCCTTCTCGACAACCTGGAGAAGGTGGCTCCCGGCCCCGCCCAGGAGATCCTCGAGAACGCGATCACGAACCTCCAGGGCTCACAGGGGGCGTCGGGTGTCGCCCTCGTGATCGGCCTCGGAGCCGCCGTGTGGGCGTCGTCGGGCTACGTCAACGGATTCATGAGCGCGTCGAACTCGATCTACGACGTCGACCCCGCGAGTTCGCTCACCAAGACCCTGCCGCTGCGCCTCGGGCTCACCGTGCTGCTGATGATCCTGGCGGGCGTGATCGCATTCGCGGTGGTGCTCACCGGCGGGCTAGCCAAGGAGGTTGGGGACGTCGTCGGCATCGGCGACACGGCCGTCGACGTCTGGAACCTCGCGAAGTGGCCCGTGCTCCTGCTGCTCGTGAGCTTCCTGTTCGCGGTGCTGTACTGGGGAGCGCCGAACGTGAAGCTGCCGTTCCGGCTGTTCTCGCCCGGCGCGCTGCTCGCCGTCCTCGGCTGGGTGATCGCCTCGGTGCTGTTCGCCTTCTACGTCTCGAACTTCTCGTCCTACAACAAGACCTACGGGGCGCTCGCGGGCCCGATCGTGTTTCTGCTCTGGCTCTGGATCACGAACATCTGCATACTGCTCGGAGCCGAGCTCAACGCCGAGCTCGAGCGCAGCCGCAAGCTCGAGGCGGGTGAGATACGCCACCCGGATCAGGCGTTCACCGAGCAGCACAGCTGACGACCATGGTGGACCTCGTCATAGACGTCGAGAACACCCCCGGCGCACTCGCCCGGGTGGCCACGGCGATCAGCGACGCCGGCATCAACATCGCCGCCGCCACCTGCCTCGGTCCAGGCGACCGCGCCGAGCTCCATCTGCTGGTCCCGCACGCCGAGGCGGTCAGGCATCTCCTCGCGATCTCGCACCTCGCGATCACGCGCGAGCGCGAGGTCGTCGTGGTCGACGTCGAGGACAGGCCGGGCGTGCTGGCGGACCTGACGCGCAAGATCGCCCGCGCCGGAGTCGACCTCGATCTCGTCTACGTCGCCACCCGCGACCGCGTGGTCTTCGGAGCAGCTGACCTGGAGGGACTCAGGGCCGCGTTGAACTCGTCAGCGCCTTGACCGCCGCGCACGAGAGTGTCGGAGTCGGAGTGACTCCGTTCCACACCGATGCCGAGGCCACGATCCGCCTCGCCCAGAGAGCCGAGCAGCTCGGCTATGCGCGCTTCGGGACCGCCGAGGGATGGACTCACGACGCCGTCGTGCTGCTGACGGAGATCGCCGGCGTGACCGACCGCATCGGGCTGGCCACGAGCGTCCTCCCGGTCTGGAGCCGGACACCGGGCGCGATCGCGATGGCGGCGGCGAGCCTGCAGCGCGCCTCCGGCGGGCGCTTCGCACTCGGCCTGGGCGCGAGCAGCCCGCCGCTCGTCGAGGGCCTTCACGGGCTCACCTGGGAGCGGCCGGTCGACCGGCTGCGCGCGACTCTCGTTGCGGTGCGGGCGCTGCTCAGCGGCGGGCGCGTGCCGCTCGAGCGCGCCGACGTGCGACCGCTGCGGCTGGGCGTCCCGGTCGAGCCGCCGGTCCCGATCGTGCTCGCCGCGCTCGCGCCCGCCTCGATACGGCTGGCGGGTGAGATGGCCGACGAATGGCTGCCGTTTCTCTGGGCGCGCGGCCGGATCGCGGACGGCCGCGCGCTGCTCGCCGAGGGCGAGGCGGCGGCCGACGAGCCGCTGGCGACACGGGTGGGCATGAGCGTGCCGCTCGCGATCGCGGAGAACGAGGAGACCGCCCGCGTGATCGCCGCCGGCTGGCTGCTCGCCTACCTGACGCGCATGGGGCCGCTGTATCCGCGGATGCTGCGCGACCAGTTCGGCTTCGCCCGCGAGGTCGACGCGCTGCTCGAGGCAAACGCGGACGGCGGGATGCCCACGCTGCCCGCCGAGTCCGAGCGGCTCGCCGACGAGGTGACCCTCATGGCGAGCTACGACGAGGCGCCGGCGACCGTGCGCCGCTGGCTCGAGGCGGGCGCCGACTCGGTCGACCTGGTGCTCCCGCTCGGGCTCCCTGAGGAGCTGCTCCGGGAGATGCTGGACGCGGCGCGGCGCTGACGGATCAGGAGTGCGAGGCCGGCGTTCACCAGGCAGAAGTAGGCCGGATAGAGAAGTAGCGACACGTCGAGCGAGCCCACCGCGCCCACGGCGAGCGCGCCGCTCAGCCCGGCCAGCGCGAACGTGGACAGCGTCTCCGAGTATGGGTCGCGGTAGGTCTTCGGCACCATCATCGCGACGGCGATCACGTCGGCCACCACGACGCACGCGGTCGCCACGAGCGGGGTGCCGACCACGAGCCAGCCTGCCACCCCGGCCGCCGCGATCGCGAGCATAACGCCGTCGGCAGCGCCCGCTCCACCAACCCCGCGGCCGATCGAGAGGGCGAAGATCAGCGTGATCAGGACCGCCTGGGTGACCGCCATCGGCAGGCTCCAGCTGGCGCCGTCGGCCTCCTGCGAGAAGCAGACGACGACCGCGAGGACGCTCCAGACGAGCCAGGTGCCGCGGTGGGGCCGCGTCGAACCACGCAGCGTGTCGCGTACGTAGGGGATGGTGTCGGCGATACCGACGAGCGCCGCGGCGATGCCGAGCACCGGCGCGAGTTCGGTCAACGGTCGAGTCCGGTTGGGGCGAGGCGCTGCATCTGAGTCACCTCCGTGGGGGCCAGGAACGGCGTCCTGTTTGTACGGCGGCGAGCGCGGCCGGTGCGGAGGGCGGTCACGGTCGGAGCGATGTCACGGACCGGCGACCCGCGCGGCGCTTCAGCAAGCGAACACCCCGGTGCCCGAGCCGACGATGCTGCCGCGCAGGAGCTCACCGCCTCCTTGGACCTGCACACCGTCTCCGAGGCGCGCCACGGGCGGGCAGCTGGAGCCCGCACCGAGGAAGACCTGCGGCGAGCTCAGCGTCGTGCGCGCCGGGGCGAGCTGGAGCGCCGAGCCACCCGCGCCCGAGGAGAGCGTCAGCGAGCCCGCGCCCAGCACGACGCTCGGGCCGGGCCCGCGCAGCCGCACGCCCTCGTTCGTCAACCCGATCGCGAAGCGCCCATCGGGGCTCGCGAGGCCGGGCGCTCCCGAGCCACCCTGCTGGTCGAGCCGGCGCTGAAGTCGCGCCAGGCGCACGCCTTGGCGCTTGACCGTGGTCTTCGTCTTCTTGAGCTGGATCTCGAGGACGTTCAGCCGGGCACCGAGCTGGTCGAGGCTCTGGCCCGCGGCCGGCGTCGCGCACGCCGCCAAGCCCAGGACAACCATCAGCGTGAGGAGCGTCCGCTTCATACGGCGACGCTAGGCCGTGCGGCCCTGAGCGCGCTTCGCCGGATGCAGCCATCTTGCCGGCGGCGCTGATGGCCAGTTCTGGCTATGCGGGTGGCTGGTGCACGAGGCCCGCGCGGACCGCGTGGGCGGCCGCGGCGGACCGCGACGGGAGGTCGAGCTTGCGCAGCGTGTTCGTCACGTGGCGGTGGACGGTGTGCTCGCTGACCACGAGCCGCTCTGCGATCTGCCGGTTCGTGAGGCCCTCGGCGAGCAGCACCAGCACCTGGCGTTCGCGGGGAGTCACCCCGGTGAGCAGATCGCCGTCGCCATTGCCGCCCTCCGACCAGGTCGAGCGCGGCGCGGGCGTCGGTCTCGGCGCCGAGTTCGAGCAGGCACTCATGGGCCGCGGTCGCCTCGCGCGCGGCGTCGCTTGGCCGGCCCAGGGCGACGAGCACCCGGGCCAGCTCGATCCGCGCGAGCGCGGTCTCGTAGGGGGCGCCGCATTCCCCGAAGCGGTCGACCGCGTCCTCGAGCAGCGAGCGAGCGCGTTCGTGCTCGCCCCGCGCGCCATCCAGCAGGGCCTCGGCCACGTCGGTGCAGGCGCGCATCGGGACCGTGCCGACCACACGCTCGATGGCACGCAACTCGGCCAGTGCGCCGGCCGCCTCGTCGAGCCGATCGCAAGGAATCGAGGCGTGCACCAGCAGCTCGAGCGCTGGGACGCGGCGCAGGGAGGGTGGATCGGGCAGCTGACGGAGCACGCGGGTGCAGCGCTCCGCCGCCTGCGCGGACTCGCCGCGGCTGAGCGCGAGCCGAGCGCGGCAGAGCTGCTCACGAACGGAGGGCCCGGCCCGCTCGAGCAGTTCCTCGGCCTCGGCCTCGAGCCCCTGCCGGCGTTTCAGCTCGGCGAGCGCGGCGATCGTCGCTCCGGCCTTGCCGGGGCGCGATATGGAGAGGTCCTCGATGGCGGCCTCGAGGATGGCCTCGGCCTCGGGCCAGCTTCCGCGCCACACCTGGACGTCGCCGTAGTCGGCGCGGCAGAGACCCACGAGGTAGCGGCTTCCGCCTTCCTCCGCGATACGCGTGGCGCGGTCGCACCACACGAAGGCGCGTTCGTAGTCGCGCGCCGCGGCGCAGGACACGACCGTGAAGCAGAGCGCCCAGGTCCCTGAGGCGGGGTTCACCGCCTCCCCCTGGAGCGCCAGCAGGGCGGCCTCGTCGAGGCAGCGCATGCCCTCCTCGACCTCGGTCTCGAACACGAGCATGGCGCCGCGCAGGGCAAGGCCGAGCATCTCGAGATCCGGCACGCCGAACTCGGATCCAACCGCCGCCGCCCGGGCGCCCAGCTCGATCGCGAGCGGCATATCGCCGCGGTGCCGGGCCAGATAGCCCTCGTGGAAGTGGAGCCAGCCGTGGTCGGGGCTCGGATCGAGCGGATCGAGCAGCCGATGCGCTCGCCCCACCCAGCCGCTGGCCACGTTCATGGCCGAGTTGAAGTCGATCTCGTCGCACGCGAGCCAGGTGGCCATCCGCGCCGCGCTCGCGGGATCGCCCCCCTCCCGGTAGAGGTGGTAGGCGCGCTCACGCGAGGCGAACACCGCCTCGCCGTCGTCGAGCCACCAGGCTGCCCAGCTGAGGCCCTCGAACGCATCGGCCGACTCCTCGATGGCGAGCGCTCCCTCGAACGAGGTACGGGCATCGGCCCAGCGCAGAGCGCGCAGGGCTTCCCAGCCGTCGGCCAGCAGATTTGAGCTCGGGCTCACCACTCCGGCAACGGCCGATTATTCCATTGGCCTGCCCCACCGGACAAAGCGCGTGTGACCCATGTCACGTGCATTGCCGGAATGGGCGCTCCACTACAGGGGTCCTCACCTAAGACCACTGCCCAAAGGGAAGGACCCACAGATGGACTACGCACACTGCCCCCAGTGCGACCTGCCCGCCGAGGTGATCGACCGCTTCTCGCTCTACAGCACGGACGGCCCGATCCCCCACGTCAAGACCGCCTGCTTGGCGGGCCACGTCTTCACACCCTCCGCTGAGGACGTGACCTTCCTGGACAGCGCCGCAGACGCGCCTCCGGCCGTCCGCGTCGGGTAGCGCCGCCATCAGGCGACCAGTGTGGGCCGGGGCGCTCCGCTTGGCGTCGTGGGAGCGACCACGAACTTTGGCCGCGGCCACCCTGACGAACGCAGCCAGGGTTCGGGATACTCGGCGGCCGGTGTCGCAGGAGAACCTCGAGATCGTGCGGCGGACGATGGACGCGTACAACGCCCGCGACCTGACCGCCTACCTCGCGGACGTGTCCGAGTCGGTGCGGTTCGAGTCGCGCTTCAGCGCGATCGACAACGTCGTCTACAGCAGCCACGCCGACCTGCGCCGCTACTTCGCGAACCTCGACGAGGCGTGGTCACGCTACGAGATGCAGGTGAAGCGCCTGGTACCGGCCGGAGGCCAGGTTGCCGCGCTGTGCCACCTGTACGCAGTGGGACGCGACAGCGATCTGCAGCTCGAGGAGGACTCCGGCGTCGTCTTCACGCTCGAGGGCGGCACGATCGTCCGGATCGACTCCTACCCGACGCACGCGGAGACTCTGGCGGCGGTCGGGCTTCAGGGCTAAAGCCGATACCGCGCTTCGTTCAGGACCGCCGGGCTCCGACTGGCTCGAGCTCGGCGAGCCGCCGCAGGTTGCGCGCGGCGCGGCTGATGAGCGCGGCGATCATGACTCCGGCGATCGCGAGGCCGGCCAGGTCGAGCACGGTCAGGCCGAGTTCGCCGACACTGAAGCCGAGGCCCGCCCCGAGAGCGATCGCGGTGTTGAGGGCGATCAGCAGCAGCCGCACCTCGGTGGGGCCGACGCCGCCATAGCCGAGCGCGAAGACGCCGAAGGCCTGCGTCTCGAGATAGGTGTTGATCGACAGGATCAGGTAGGCGATCACGATCAGCAGGCCGACGGACAGCAGCATGTACGGCGACAGGCCGAGTCCGAGACCGATCAGGGCGGTGGCGAACGCGTCGACGAGGTGGTCGAGGTAGTAGCCGTACCGTGGCCGCTCTGTCCTGCGGACGCGGGCCAGGGTGCCGTCGAGTGAGTCGCCAAGCCAGTGGACGACGAGCAGCGCGCTCGCGGCCCACAGCCAGGCGGGGTTCAGGTTCGAGAGCAGGTAGGCGGCCGCGATGCCGATCGCGGCGAGCACGCCAAGCGCGGTCATGTGGTCCGGCATCACACGGGCCGGCAGCCGGCGGGCGATCCAGTCGAGCGCGCGTGCTTCGACGCGGGCGAGCAGGAACTGCTTCTGGCGGGGCGCGTCGGCGATGGGCTTTTCGGTGGTGTTGACCATCGGTCAACTAGGTACCCGGCCCGGCGACGTGTGTTACGAGCGGGTTTGAACGGCGCCGGGTACACGCGGTGGGAGATGCGGTTCTCGATCAACATCCCGAACTTCGGCGACTTCGCCGACGCCGAGGTGGTCGCGCAGTTGGCGTCCGCGACGGAAGCGTCCGGATGGGACGCGCTGTTCGTCTGGGATCACATCGTCTATGACAGGCGCGCCCGGATGCGCATCGGCGATCCCTGGATGCTCCTCACCGCGGCCGCGCTGGCGACGACGCGCATCGAGCTTGGCCCGATGGTCACCCCGGTGCCGCGGCGCCGGCCGCAGCAGCTCGCCCGGCAGGTGTCGACGCTGGACAACCTGAGCGGCGGGCGGGTGATCTTCGGCGCCGGGCTGGGCGGGCCGATCGAGGACGAGTACGGCAGCTTCGGCGAGCCGACCGATGCCCGGCTGCTCGCCGAGCAGTTGGACGAGGGTCTGGACCTGCTCGACCGCTACTGGTCGGGGGACCCGGTGAGCCATGAGGGCCGCCACTATCAGGCGCGCGACGTGGCCCTGCTGCCGACACCTGTGCAGCGTCCGCGGGTGCCCGTCTGGATCGGCGGGTTCTGGCCGGCCCGTCGGCCGATGCGACGCGCCGCGCGATGGGATGGCGCCGTCCCCCTGTTCGAGTCGGCCACGCACGGCCACGTCCCACCGCTCGACGAGGTGCGCGACCTGGTCGCCTACGTCCGTCGCCATCGCGACGGCGATCCGGACGATTCGTTCGAGTTCGTCCTCGGCGGGCCGAGTGCGGCCGACCGCGCCGCCGCACTCGACCTGCTCGGCCCTTTGATCGAGGCCGGCGCCACCTGGTGGGACGAGCGACGGCCGATTGATGACCAGGTCGACCGGCTCGAGCCGGTGCTGCGCCGGGTTGAGGCGGGGCCGCCGGAGCTGTAGGGCGGCAAGCGGTCGCAGCCCGGCTCAGGAGCCCGCGCCCTGCCTAGAGCACCCAGCCGAGCACGCGGCCGCGGTCGTCGACGTCGGTGGCGAGTGACCCGGTCGGGACGCCGCGCGGTCTGAGCTCGGTGAAGCGCCCGAAGCGCTCGCTCGAGCCCTTTCGTCATAGGACTGACGGGCGTACAGTGTGCCTGTCATGGCGAAAGAGCCCAGGCCGAAGGCCGGCTGGCTCGAGCGCAGGCGCGAGGCGAGGCGCAGCAAGAGGGAGAAACGAGCGCAGCGGATCGCCGATCAGCGTCGCCACGAGGGAGCCGGCGCCGAGCATGCAACGCGGCGGTGGGAGGACGCCGGGGGCGGCGGGGGTGCCTAGGCGTTCGTGCGCCGTTCTGCGGTGTGATTGCCGAGCTGGTGGTTGTGAACTCGCCCCGAGCAGCGCCGCAGCGCTGGGTCGCCGGCCGGGTTGGAACGAGCACCATGATGCGCGTCCCGCTGCTCTTGCTCGCCCTCGCTGTGCTGGTCGCCTCCGGCCTGGAACCCGGCAGCGACCCGTCAGCGTTCGCCCAGGCTCCGGGGGTCAAGCCGAACCTGCTCGTGATCATGACCGACGACCTCGAGACGGACGACCTCAAGGCGCTGCCGAGCGTCCGGCTGCTTGCTCAGCAGGGCACGACGTTCGGCAACTCGTTCGTCGGTTACTCGCTGTGCTGCCCGTCGCGCGCGACATACCTGACTGGCCAGTACAACCACAACAACGGCGTGCTCTCGAACGCACCGCCGGACGGCGGCTTCGGACGGCTCGACCAAACCAACACGCTGCCGGTGTGGCTCCAGGCCGCCGGCTACCACACCACGCACATCGGTAAGTACCTCAACGGATACGAGAGCCCGAGCTTCAATACCACCGTGCCGCCCGGCTACTCGGACTGGCAGGGATTGGCGATCGGCACCTACCGGATGTACGACTACTCGATCAACGACAACGGCACGCTGGTGCCGTACGGCAGCGCCCCGGCGGACTACCAGACCGACGTGCTCGCCAACCGCGCGGTCGCTGCGATCCGTGAGCGCGCGCTCTCGCCGCAGCCGTTCTACCTGAAGTTCTCGCCGCTCGCGCCGCACGCCTCCGGCGCTGTCGCCGGTCACGACGGCCAGGGGCCGGATCCCGCGCCGCGCCACCGCGGCGCGTTCGCCGACGAGCCGCTGGACGTCGGCTCCGCCTACGACGAGGCGGACGTGGGCGACAAGCCGGCGTCGATCCGGGCGCTGCCGCGGATCAGCGTGCAGGCGCGGGCCGGCATCGACACCCGCAACCGGCGGCGGTTGGCCTCGCTGCTGGCCGTCGACGAGGCGATTACGCGCATGGTCGGCGAGCTCAACGCCGCCGGCGAGCTCGACCAGACGATCATCGCCTTCACCTCCGACAACGGTTGGCAGGAGGGCGAGCACCGCGTGGTCCAGGGCAAGGTCCGCGTGTACGAGCCGTCGATCCGGGTGCCGCTGATCGTCCGCGGTCCCGGCTTCGCCGCTGGGGCCGTGGTCCCCACCATGGCGATCAACGTCGACCTGCCGCGGACGCTCGCGGCCCTCGCGGGCGCCGTCCCGGGTCGCGTCCAGGACGGCCTCGACCTGCGCGAGGTGGCCGGCGGATCGCTGCGTGCGCTCGCCCGGCCGCTTCTAAACGAGACCGGGGTGCCAGGGCTCTCGAGCCGCAACTTCCATCAGGCGATCCGCACCGGCACCCACAAGTACGTCGAGCATGCAAGCGGCGAGCGCGAGCTCTACGACCTGCGCAGCGACCCGGACGAGCTCGTCAACGTCGTGAACGACCCGGCGCTGGCAGGGACGCTGGCACAGCTCGACGCCCGGCTCGAGGTGCTCAAGACCTGCGTCGGCGAATCGTGCATCGACCCGCAGCCGCCGCCCATCGTGCCTCTGCCGCCGCCGGCTCCTCCGGGTTCCGTCTCGGACTCGGTGACGCCGGTCGAGCGGTCGGTCCGGCTGCTTGACCGACGCATCCGGCTCGGCCGCGACAAGCGGATCGGCATTCCGATGCGCTGCGCCCCGGGTGCCGACGACGGCTGCTCGGGCACGCTGACGCTACACGAGCGCCGCGGCCATCCCGGGCGTGACCGGCTGGTGCGGATGGGCTCGAGGCGCTTCTCGCTGGAACCCGGCCAGTACAAGCGGGTCAGGGTGAAGGTGCGTGCGGCCGCCCGGCGGCGACTGGCACGAAAGGGCCGGCTGACGGTCCGCGCCAGCGCCCGCTACGTGACCGTCGCCGGTGAACCCGAGCGCGTCACACGCACCTACCGCCTGAAGGCGGGACGGCTCTCGGCTGATCGTCATCCAAACTCCCGTCGATAAATCGCCTAGCGCCAGCATGCGCCAACTCGGCCGCGCCACGCCGATGCGGGGTCCATGACGCTCTGCGACATCGACTGACAGCTCGTGACGTTGTGCTGACTATCGGTGACGTTTCCGCTGCCAGTCCACCGACTGTCGACAGCTCAGCTGTCGAGAGTCAGCCGATTTTCACTCCCCGGCCACCACCGGGGCTCGGTGTTGCTGTCACGCGGAAGCGCAAAGAGTCGAGCGCCATCGGCGGGTGCACGCTTCGGTCTCGTCGTCGCCGGTAGTGCAGAGCGACCGATGAGATTCGGCCGGCGCGGCAGTCAAATAGGCATCAGGCAAGTGGAGGCCCACAAAACCTAGGTGATCTGGGGGGCCGCTGAAAGCCTGGCCCGTACCACCCGCGAGAAGGAGCGACGAAAATGATGCAGTTCTTCTTGACCGTGCCCCACGACGCGGCCCAGGAGCCGACTATGGCGTCGATGGACCCGGCCGAACTGGAGGCCGCGCTGGCCGCCGTGGAGGAGTTCAACACGGACCTACGCGAGTCCGGGGCGTTTCGCTTCGCCGGGGGGCTGCACCCGCCGTCGTCGGCCAAGACCGTCGACGCCACCAACGACGAGCCCGTGGTGGTCGACGGACCGTTCGTTGAGGCGCCGGAGTACGTCGGCGGCTTCTGGGTGATCGAGGCCGCAGACCAAGATGCCGCGGTCCGGTGGGCGACGCAGGCGTCAAAGGCACTGGGTGGCCGCATCGAGGTGCGCGCCTTTCAGGAGCCGCCGGACGCCTGATCGAACGCAGATTGCCGACAGCCCTGTCCGGCGCTGCGTCCCAGGGCGCGCCCGGCTCGCGCGGTCGGCCCAGCTCGTCTACTCCAGATCCTCCTGGCGGACGGTGAGGCGAGACCCGGAACTACTGTGCCTCGTTCGCGAGGGTAGGGTCCGGAACATGGCTCCGCCACCCGTCCCGCCCGCGGGTTCTTTGCGGCTGCGCGCCCTCAATCTTTTCACCCGGCTCAACGTCATCGCCTACCGGGCCTCACGCGGGCGCCTCGGTGGCAGGATGCAGAAAGCGCCCGTGTGCATCCTCCACACGGTCGGGCGCAAGTCGGGCAAGCGGCGCGAGACCCCGCTGCTCTACCTGGCCGACGGCGACAAGGTCGTGCTGGTCGCCTCCGCCGGGGGTCGGGAGACGTCGCCGGCCTGGTACCACAACCTGCGCGCGATGGACGCCGCCGAGGTCGAGATCCTCGGCCGCCGCACAAAGATGACGGCGCGGCTGGCCTCCGCCGAGGAGCGCGCGGGCTACTGGCCGAAGGTCAATGAGATCTACTCGGACTACGACGCTTACCAGGCGCGCACCGAGCGGGAGATCCCCGTCGTCGTCATGTCTCCGGCCTGAGCGGCCAATGCAATGCGCGGTGGTGGGCGCCCTGGGCATCGATCTACTCGTCGACAGGCCGAGGGTCTCCCAGGTGCGGCGCCGACGGTTGCTGACGACGCTCGCGTTTCGTCCACGCGTAAACCCCGCGCTCCGGCGAGGTCACGCATGCGATTCCTAGCGTGTCGGCCGCGGCTGAGCTAGGGTGGACCCGTTCGGAGTAGGCGGGCATGGAACCCTGGCTTGCCGCGTTGATCATCCTTGGTGTCGCCGCGCTGAGCGCGGCCGGCATGCTCCTCGTCCGCCGGCGCGCGCCGGCGGGAACGTTCTTCAACGATCCGATTCCGGGTGGTGCCGTGTACACGGTGGCGGGTACCGCCTACATGGTGATCCTCGCATTCGTCTTCTTCATCGCATTCGAGAGCTACGGCGGCGCCAAGGCCGACGCCGAGGAGGAGGCGACCGCCACGCTCGCGATGTTCCACGCCGCCGGCGCCTTCGGCCCGGCGCCCCGCGCCGAGCTGCAGGGGCAGATGATCTGCTACGCGCGCGAGGTCATCTCGGACGGCTGGCCGGCGATGCGGGAAGGCGGAGGGAGTTCGGTAGTGGACGCGAGGGTCTCGGCGATGGAGGAGTCCGCCGACCAGATCCCGGTCAACGACGCCAAACAGGCCGCGGCCTTTGAACACTGGTTCGCGTTGAACGAGGAGCGGCGACATGGACGGCAGGGCCGGATCGGCGAAGCAGAAGGATTGGTGCCCCCGGTTGTCTGGTTGATCCTGATCATCGGCGCGGTGGTGGTGATCTCCTCGGTCGCCCTTTTCGCGGATCGTGAGGAGGCCGCAGTTACGCAGGCAGCACTGGCCGCCGGGATCGCGATCATCGTCGTCTCGGGGCTAGTCCTGGTGCGCTTTCTCGACAAGCCGTATGAGGACAAGAGCGGGAGCATCAAACCGACGGCGATGGAGAGGGCGCTCGTGCTGATGGAGACGGACCATCGAGAGCGCGGTGGAGCGGTCATCCGGTGCGCCGACCTAGCCGGTTGAGAGAGAACTGCGCCCCACACCGCAAGGAGGCTGACACTTGGGCGGCGACGCGCCGCTGAGCTCCAGTTAACGCCGAGGGACGATTAAAGGCTTCGATCCGACCCAAGGCGTCGCACCTGGTGTTAGGTTCGCGCTCGAAGGTGCCTTCTCAAAAAGCATGGTCCTCGCCCAGCACGGACCGGAGAGCCACCACACGAGTCGCTCGGCAGGCGGACCGGGTCAGGAAGGACAGACCATGCCGAATTGCCGAGGCAGAATCATCCGCTCGGTCACGCTTGCTTGCCTCGCCGGCAGCGCGTTGCTGGCCGTAGGGGCGATCCCGGCCCAGGCCGCGGCCGTTGATCACGACTGTGGCGACGAGCCAACCGACTGTGGCGTCGCATACGCGGGCGGTATGCCAAACAACATGGTGACGGTCTCGCCCGGCGGGGCGAGTGTCGTGTTCACCGAATCTGGCGGGGACATTCTTGTTGAAGTCGACGGTCCTGAGGGGTGCCAGCTGAGTATCAGTGCGACCGTTGGGACCTGCCCGCTCCCGACCGGGATGGGGCACGTCAGCGTCGCCGGCAACGAAGGAAATGACACGCTGTCGGCACGGCCCGGCAACACCGGTCTCAGGGTTGTCTTTGGGGGCGGCGGCGACGACACCCTGAACCTCGCCGACGGCAACGTCCAAGCCTTGATCGATTGTGGACCGGGGAACGACGTCGCTTACCTCGACGCGAACGACCCGCCGCCAAGCGGCTGCGAGTCGGTGAATCCGATCGCCTCGGTCGCACCAACGCCTCCGCAGGACCCGCCGCTTCCTACGCCTGACGGTGACGCCGACGGCGTTCCTGATGCGTCCGACGGATGCCCGTCGACGGTTGGCCCGTTCAACAACTCCGGGTGCCCGTTCAACGCGTTCTCCTTCGCCGGCAAGGCGCAGAGCAAGAAGGGGTTCACGCTCATCAAGGTCACGGTTCCCGGCCCGGGAATCGTCAAGGCGGCCCAGGCTGTTGTGACCAAGAAGAAGCCTGCTCTGATCAAGGCGGCGAAGATCAGCGCCTCGAAGGCAGGCACGGTGGTGTTGAGGATCAACACCAACAAGGCGGGGAAGAAGCTCTTGGCCACGGCAGACAAATTCACTGTCAAGGCGAAGTTCACCTTCACGCCCAAGGGCGGCAAGTCCAGAGGCACCTTCGCGCGCGTCAAGTTCATCCGATGACGCCACAGCCACCGACCGGGGCCGGCTGGGGTATGGGCCTGGTCGTGGCCGCGGTGGCACTCGCCGCCCCAGGCCCGGCGTACGCCGCGATCGATCTGTATTTCGAGACCCGGCAGGGCAGGGGGCAGGACGGCGGCCCGGGGCTGGTCGAGGGGAGAATCCACGCGACCAACTTCGACGGCACCGTGATCGGTCCCAGTGGCTGCAACCCGGTGTTGGATTGCAGGACCGGCCCGAACACGATGCTGCGGGTCGAGCGCGGCGGGCAGATCGTGGCGCAAGACGGTCCAAGTCCGAAACCGGGAGTCTTCATCACTCCGCAGGCGGGGGACATGGTCCATCTCGGCGTCGGCGCCTCAGAGTCGGTCGTCACCTATAACGGCCGCCCCGCCATCGACGGTGACTGCCTGCCCTCGGTCGATCACAGCGTCTCCGGGTCTTTCAGCGCCGTGCAGGGGGCAACGGTCCAGGTGAACGGGGCCGGGAACCCCGGGGTAAACGGTCAGCAGGCAACCGAGGCCGCAACCGTGACCACGACCTCCGATCGCTTCACCGCGTCATTTGGCCACGAGTTGAGGCCGCCCCTGACGATTGTCGAGCAGTACGGCATCCCCGGTGCCGACGGCGCGACGATCACCGTCCACGCCCAGCGCTCGATCCTGGGCGGGTGCGACACCAAACTTGTTCCGATCAGGGTCACCAAGTTGGCTACGCCCGACCCGGTCCGCGTCAAGGCTGATGGCCGGTTCGCTTTCGGCCGCCGGGTGAAGTGTCCGGCCGAGTTGCCCCTTTGCCGCATCTCGGCGGACACCTATGTCGCGCGCAACTCAGGCAACACCGGGCCGAAGCTCGGGCGCCTGCGTTATAGCGTGCCTGCAGGATCGAGCGCCATGGCCAAAGCGAGACTAGGCCCTTCGGCGCTCAGGAAGCTGAAGCGCGGCGGCAAGACAAAGGTGTACGTCCTGCTGATAGTCCGGCCGCCGGCCGAGCGGACCCCGGGCCTTCAAGCGCCAGAACAAAAATCGGTTGTAAGGGTCACCGTTGCCGCACCGCGGAAGCGAGCGTCCTGATGCCGAAAGGCGACTATCGCGACACACGTGACATCGCGTGACCCAGCGCTGACACTCGACTGAACGGCGTCAGCTCAGCCGCAGCCCGTGTTGTTCCCGCAGCTCGAGCACGTGTGCACGAGCCGGTGCGCTGCATCATGCCGCCGGTGTGGCCGGATCAGGCCATCCGAGACGGGTAAAGATGGCCGTTTGAGGCGAAGCGTGGCTCGGTTCCGGCGATAGCGTCCCTCGGATGACCGGGATCCTGCTCATCCATGGCGGTTGGTGCGGGCCTTGGTACTGGGACGACTTCGGCGGCCGGCTGGCCGAGCAGGGTCACGAGGTACGGGCCATGCGACTGCGCGGCCACCGCCAGCAACCCGGACGGATCTGGCATCGGATCGAGCACTACCTCGACGATGTCCGTCAGGCGGCGACGGAGTTCGTCGATCCGCCGATCCTGGTCGGGCACTCGATGGGCGGGCTGCTGACGCAGCTGCATCTGGAGCGCGACCCCGCTCGGGGGGCGGTGCTGCTCGCATCGATCCCGCCCGGCGGGACGGCCCGGATGGTTGCCCGCCTAGGTGCGCGCCATCCGCTCCCGATGCTGAAGGCGAACCTCCTGCTGAGGCTCAGGCCGCTGGTGGGCACCCCCGCGCTGGTCCGCGACCTGTTCTTCACATCCGACACGCCCCAGCAGGTGGTCGACGGCTGCCATGCCCGTCTTCAGGACGAGTCCTACCTCGCCTTCGTCGACATGCTGCTGTTCGTGCGACCACGGCCGAGTCGCGTGCACGCGCCGATGTTGGTCATCGGCGCCGAGCGCGATGGGATCGTCGATGTGAGCGACGTACGCAGAACCGCTCGCGCCTATGGCGTTCAGGCAGAGATCCTTCCCGGCATCGGCCACAACGTCATGCTCGAGGAGGGCTGGCAGCAGGTGGCGGATCGGATCGGTTCCTGGGTGGGTCAGATCGGCCGGTAGCTCGACGTTGCCGGGATATCGTTTGGCATGCCAAAGGGCGATGACCACTACCGCGGAAACCCCCAGGGACTGCGTCGCGATCGGCCATGAGGCGCTGGAACGGGGTGCCTGGGCGGACGCCCGCCAGTGGTTCGAAATGGCCTTGCGTGAAGAGGACTCGGGCGAGGCGTGGGAGGGACTCGGGTGGGCGGGGTACTGGCTGCACGATGCTGAGCTGACCCTCCGCGCCCGGGAGCGGGCCTACCAGGCGTACCGCGGGAGCGGGAACGTGCGCGGGGCGGGTCAGGTGGCGGCCTGGCTGGCCGCCGACTTCCACGAGTTCCGTGGCGACGACGCAGTGGCCAGCGGCTGGCTCGAGCGGGCGCACCGTCTGCTCGATGGTGTGCCCGAGGGACCCGAGCATGGCTGGCTCGCGGTGATCGAGGGGTCGTTCGAGATCGGTGTCACTGGGGAGCTGGACAAGGTGACCAGCGCGGCCCGGCGCGCGGCGCGCATCGGGCGGGAATACGACGTTCCCGATCTGGAGGCGATCGGGTTGTCGCTCGAGGGGCTCGCACTGGTCGGCCAAGCGCGTGTGCGAGACGGTCTGCGGCGGCTCGACGAGGCGTCCGCGATCGCCACCGGCGAGGAGCTGCAATTGCCGATCTCGCTGGGCTGGGCGCTCTGCTACGTCATCGCCGCGTGCGAGGGGGTGGGGGATTTCCCGCGCGCCACCCAGTGGTGCAAGGTGATGAGGGCGTCCTCGGAGCGCTGGGGTGCTCGCCACTCGCGCGGGATCTGTCGCAGCTCCTACGGGACGGTGCTCGCCTGCTGCGGCGACTGGGAGGGGGCCGAGACCGAGCTGACCGGCGCGCTTACGGACCTCGAGGCGGCCCGGCCGGGCATGGCCGGTGGCGGACTGGTACGCCTCGCCGAGCTGCGCGCCCGTCAAGGGCGGATCGATGAGGCCCGCATGCTCTTGGAGCGCGCCGGTAGCCACAGGCTCGCGGTGCTCGGCCTCGGCAGGCTTGCCCTCGACGCCGGTGACCCGGAGGCCGCCGCCGACGCCGCCGAACGGGTGCTTCGGCGCCTGCCCGCCGGCAATGTCCTCAATCGGATGCCGGCGCTCGAGCTGCTGGTGCGGGCGCGCGCGGCGTTGGGCGAGCTCGAGGCTGCGGCCGCGGCATGCGAGGAGCTCGGGCATGCGGCCGAGCTCATCGGCACGCCGTACCTGGACGGCCGCGCGCAGCTCGCCCGCGCGGAGATGTTGATGGCACGCGGCGGGCACGAGGAGGCTCGACGCGCCTTCGAGGACGCGCTCGACTGCTTCGGTGAGGTCGCCGCGCCCTACGACGCCGCGCTCGCGAGGTTGGGGCTGGCCCGGGCGCTGGCGGGGCTGGGACGGAGTGACGCAGCGGCGGCGGAAGCCCGGGCAGCGCGGGACGAGTTCGCCGCGCTCGGCGCGACACGAGAGGCCACCCGCGCCGAGGCGCCGCTGCTCGATGAGGCGAAGCCAAGGCCGCTGAGCGACCTCACCCAGCGCGAGCTGGAGGTCCTGCGGCTTGTGGCCCAGGGTCTCAACAACGGCGAGATCGCCGAACGGCTCGTCCTGAGTCCGCACACCGTCCATCGGCATGTTGCGAATGCCCGCACCAAGCTGGGGCTCCGCTCGCGAGCGGCCGTCGTGGCCTACGCGGCGCGAATCGGCCTGATCTGAGCCGCGCCCTGACCGGTCCCGGCCATCTACGGAAGATGGCCGCAACAGGCGAAGTCACGCCGGCCGGCGCGCCGTAGGTTCGGTCGCCTTCCACGAGCCTGAGGAGGTCCGGTGAACGAGACGTATGTGGCCAGCCCGAAAAGCGGAGAGGCGCTGGTCGAGCGGGTGGTCGCATCGACGATCGGCCTGTTCGATCTCGCCGGCCTCTACCTCGGCCAGCGGCTCGGGCTCTACCGAGCTCTGTACGACGGAGGGGCTGCGACCAGCGACGAGCTGGCGGATCGGGCCGGCGTCGACGAGCGCTACGCACGCGAGTGGCTCGAGCACCAGGCAGTCACCGGCCTGCTGGTGGTCGATGATGAGAGCGCCGGCGCGAAGCAGCGCCGCTACGAGCTGCCGCCGGGGTACGGCGAGTCCCTGGTCGACGCCGACAGCCCGAGCTACATCGCCCCGCTGGCGCGTCAGGCGCTCGGCATGCTGCGCCCGTTGCCGCAGCTCGTGGACGCCTTCCGGACTGGGCAGGGTGTCCCGTATGCCGACTACGGCGAGGACACCCGAGAGGGGATCGCCGAGCTGAACCGTGCGATGTTCATCAACGAGCTCGCGGACTGGTTCCCGGTCATCGCAGACGTGGACGCTCGGCTCGGCTCTCCACCGGGTGCGTGCGTCGCCGACCTGGGCTGCGGCACCGGCTGGTCGAGCATCGCGATCGCGAAGGCGTACCCGCACGCATTCGTCGACGGCATCGACACGGACGCTGCCTCGATTGACACAGCCCGTGTGAATGCGGCGGCGGAAGGGCTCGACGATCGCGTCCGCTTCTTCGTCCGGGACGCCTCCGAGGAAGGGCTCGACGGCGTCTATGACGTCGTCACGATCTTCGAGGCGCTCCACGACATGGCCCGCCCGGTGGAAGCGCTCGAGAACGCGCGGCGGCTGCTTGCCGAGGGCGGCACGGCGATAGTCGCCGACGAGCGAGTGGCGGAGGACTTCGTCGCGCCCGGCGACGACCTCGAGCGCCTGATGTACGGCTTCAGCGTCGTGCACTGCCTCGCGGTCGGCAGGGCCGACCACGAGCACTCGGCCGCCATCGGCACCGTCATGCGTCCGGCCATGCTCCGCGAGTTCGGACAGGCGGCGGGCTTCGCGCGCATCGAGGCGCTGCCGATCGACAACGACTTCTGGCGCTTCTATCGGCTCGACCCATGAGGAGGTCATCGATGAGCCACCGGCAGATCCCCAAGCGTTGGATCATCCTGTTCGCGGCGCTCGCGGTCGTCGTCGCCGCATTCGCGTACGCCGTCAGCGGTCCCGGCGCTACCGCCTCCGCCGAGAAGCGGCAGGCGGAGACCCTGCGCTACGACGTGGCGGAAGACGCGACACGATTCTCGTTCGCCCCGAGTCCCGTCGACAGCGACGGCATGCCCGCCTACGGCAACACGTTCGTGACCCAGGGCTACATCTATCCCGAGGGCACCCTGGACGACGCTGACGGCGTCCTCGAGGACGGCAAGCCCGAGTTCGGGGACAAGGTGCTCGGCGAGTGGACGTGCTGGGGCCACTTCGTGGGGCAGGGTGCGAAGACGACCGAGGGCCCGTGGGTCGTCACGTCTCAGCTCTTCCAGCTGGGAGGGCGATTCGGGAAGACCACGATCACCACCCAGGGTTATGAGTCGCCCGAGGTGGGTGTCCCGATCGCTCGTGCGATCACGGGCGGCACCGGCCGGTTCGCCACCGCCCGTGGCGAGCAGACGCAGCGGATGCTCGGCTTCGGCACCGGCGATGGCGTCAAGCTGCGCACGAAGCTGCGCGTGCGTGCGAAGTGAGCCTGGTGGGACGCTGTGTCGCCGCGCTGCTCGCGCTTGTGCTGCTGGCGAGCGCTCCGGCGGCAGCCGCGCGCGGTGACGGCGGCACAGTCGGGGGCTGGATCGAGGTCGGGCTCGCCGAGATCGCCGCCCAGCAGGTGAACCCGCCCCGCGCGGCGCGGGCACTCGCCCTCGTGAGCGTGGCCATGCTGGATGCCTCGAGAGCGCCCCGCTGGAGCAGGGCCTCGGCGGTCGCCGGAGCGGCCGTCACCGTGCTGTCCCACCTCTTCCCGGACCGCGCGCAGGTGTTCGCAGGGCTCGTTCCGCGGCCGCGCTCGCGGTCCGGATGGGCGCTCGGACAGCGGGTGGGAGCGCGTGTGGTCGCGCGCTCCCGTAGCGACGGCTCCGACGCGGAGTGGCGCGGGTCTGTGCCGACGGGACAGGGTGTCTGGGTCCCGACGCCGCCCGTGTTCGCGCCGCCGCTCGAACCGCTGGTGGGGAGCTGGCGAACGTGGAACATCGGGTCAGGCTCGGCGCTGCGGCCGGGGCCGCCGCCGGCGTTCGGCAGCCGGCGCTGGGTGCGTGAGCTGCGCGAGGTCTACGAGGTCTCACGCGCCCTGACGGGAGAGCAGCAGCGGATCGCCGAGCGCTGGGCCGACGGTCCCGGCACCGCCACCCCGCCGGGCCACTGGAACTCGATCGCGCTCGAGCTGATCCGCTCTCAGCGACTGCCCGAGAGGCAGGCGGCCCGGGTGTTCGCGGCCTTGAACACAGCCCAGGCCGACGCGTTCATCGCGTGCTGGGATGCGAAGTACGCCTACTGGTCCGAGCGGCCAGTGACCGCGATCAGGCGCGAGATCGACCCGGGCTGGCTCCCTCTGCTGCCGACACCGCCATTCCCCTCCTACGTCTCCGGGCACTCGAGCACCTCCGGCGCGGCCTCGGTCGTGCTGGCGGCTAACTTTCCCTCCGCCGCGCAGCGGCTCCACGCGTGGGCCCGCGAGGCAGCGGCATCCCGCCTGTACGGCGGTATCCACTTCCGCAGTGACAACGAGGCAGGCCTCGCGCTCGGCAGGGCGGCCGGGGCGATCGCGGTCAGCCACTACAGGGTGCGCAGATGAGGGATAGGGATCACGCGGTGGCGAGATCGTCGGCGCTTACGACCTCGTGTTGATTCGCAGCGAGGGGAGCTCGTAAGCCCGCTGCGAAAGCGCGGTGCGCCGCGCTCATGGCGTGAACGCGCTCGGTAGGCATCGACCGAATCGCGACGAGGTACGACGCGAGCCGGACCATTCGGGTTCCTCGCTTGGCCAGCCGCGGCTAGGCGCGGACCAGCGATCTACCACCCGGGCTCTGAGCCACCGCCGGGCGGCTTGCGGAAGCGGGCAGGTCAGGGTGCCGGAGACCGGCCGATGCTCTCCGCCAGACGCTCGGCCACTGCGAGCGTGGAGAGGTTTGTGTTGGCCCGAGGAATCGTCGGCATGATGGAGGCGTCGGTGACGTAGAGCCGGTCGACTCCATAGACCTGGCCGTCGCCGTCGACGACGCGGCCGATGGCGCAGGTCGCGACCGGATGGAAGAAGCCCCGGGCGGCCTCGCGCACAAGCGTGGAAGCGTCGACCTCCGGTCCTGGGCGCGTCTCGCGTCCGCCGTAGCTGCGAATGGGGTCGCTGGCCGTGAGTTCGCGAAGCGCCTCGACACCTTCGGCGAGCACCTCGGCGTCGCGCCCGTCCGACACGAAGCCGTGGTCGATCGCGAGCGGCGCGTCCGGGTCGCTTGAAATCAGGCGGACCGAGCCGCGGGAATGCGGCTTCATCGCGAAGACGGCCACGCTCACCTCGTAGCCGTGCTTGCCGGGCGGATCGACGCCGGGAAAGAAGAAGAGGTCGCAGACGCCCTCCGCGCAGACGCTGCTCGAAATGGCGACTGTCACCTGAGCCATGAACAGGGGCTGGGATTGCTCGAACCTCGCCGTCTCGCGCTGCAGCAGCTCCGTTCCCTCGAAGCCAAAGCCAACGCCGACGTGGTCGCAAAGACCCTCGCCGACCGGCAACTCCCGCTCTGGGCCGACGCCGCTGCGAAGGAGAATTCCGGGCGAGCCATACGCGCCCGCGGCCAGCACGACGGCTCCCGCGCGCAGCTCGCCGGTCGTCGTTGCGACCCCGACCGCACGGTCGCCGTCCAGCAGCACGCGATCGACGAGCGTTTCGGCGAGAACGGTCAGATTCTCGCGCTCTCGAGCCGGATCGAGGTAAGCGAAGGCCGCGTTCCAGCGGACTGAGCCCACCGCGTTGACAGGGTGCAGGATCGTGTCCTCCTCTGCGGCCGCGGCGAAGGCGCCGTGCCAGGGTGACAGCTCCCCCTGCGTGAGCCGGCGCACGCGCAGCTCGCCTTCGGCCCGCGCCAGGTACGGCTTGATCACGTCATAGCTCCAGCCGTTTCCCCACTCGTCGTAGTCGGCCGGCGCCCCCTCGAGTACCACGCATGCGTTGTGTGCAGAGCAACCGCCGATGATTCGCGCGCGCAGCTGGGAGCGGTCTTCCCGGTCGGTCTCCCAGGCGTGAGAGAAGGCAAGCTGGCGGCCGTCGAGCATGTCCGCGGGCCAGCGCCCCTCCTCGTACGGCCCGTAGTCAGGCCCTGCCTCAATCAGGCAAACTCGCCGACCGGTTTCGCTCAGTCGCGCGGCGAGAACACAGCCGGCCGAACCGCCCCCGACGACCACCAAGTCGAAGCTCGTGCTCCGGGCCACCATCGCGGACGATAGCCGCAGAGCTGGCTACGGAACAGGCGAACTCGACCGCGCTAACCCACCCCGCCGCCGGGTGGTGCGAGTGAGGCGCTCAGCAAGTCACGCGCGTCCTAATGCAACCGCGCGCACTTCCGGTGAAAGCCCTATCAGCCGCAGCCCGTGTTGTTCCCGCAGCTCGAGCACGTGTAGCACGAGCCGGTGCGCTGCATCATGCCGCCGCACATCGCGCAGGCCGGGCCCAGGTCCAGGCCCTGGAGCTTCGCCGGGATTGCCGGGGGCTCGTCGGTCAGCGCGGCCGTCGGGGGCTTCGCCGCCGTGCCGGCGCCCGGGCTCGATGCCGGGCCATGCGACGCGTGGCCGTTGCGCCGTTGCCGTTGCCGTCGTCGAGTCCTCCGCAGCCGCCGCCTCGTCCTCCGACGAGGCCGACTCCGCGGCCGGGGCTGGCGGGCCCGCCGTGTCGCCGCGCATCAGCGCCTCCTGGGACGCCTTGCGGGCGCGCACCTCGGGCGTGAGGATGCCGAGCTCCTCGTGCAGGTCGGCGTCGCCGAAGCGCGAGGCCAGCCAGCGCATGATGTAGTCGGGCATCGACTTCGCGAACGGGATCTCCGGGTTGCCGGTGTAGCCCTCCGGCTCGAAGCGCATGTACGCGAACTTGCGCACCAGCGTCTCGAGCGGCACGCCGTACTGGAGGCCGATCGAGATCGAGGTCGCGAACGCGTTCATGAGGCCCTTGATCGTCGAGCCCTCCTTGCCGACGTCCGTCAGGAAGACCTCGCCGAGCGTCCCGTCCTCGTACATGCCGGCCGTGATGTAGCCCTCGTGGCCGCCGACGGAGAACTTGTGCGTGATCGACTGACGCTCGCGCGGCATCCGGTGACGCACCGGGCGGGCCGGCTCCGGTGAGACCGGCGCGACCTCCGCCTCGGCCTCGGCGTCCTTCTTGTCACCGGCATCCGTCTTCAGCGCCTGCGCCGTCTTCGAGCCGTCGCGGTAGATCGCGAGCGCCTTCAGGCCGAGCTTCCAGCCCTCGGTGTAGATCCCGGCGATGTCCTCGACCGTGACCGACTCGGGCATGTTGACCGTCTTCGAGATGGCACCCGACAGGAACGGCTGCGCTGCGGCCATCATCTTCACGTGGCCGAGCGCCGAGATCGCGCGCTCGCCGACGGCCACGTCGAACACCGGCAGGTGCTCGTCCGCCAGGCCGGGCGCGCCGATGATCGAGCCGCTGTCCGCCAGGTGCGCCTCGATCGCCTCGATCTGCTCCGGCTGGTAGCCGAGCGTCTGCAGCGCCAGCGGCACCGTGCGGTTGACGATCGTCATCAGCCCGCCGCCGACCAGCTCCTTGTACTTGACGAGCGAGAAGTCGGGCTCGATGCCGGTGGTGTCGCAGTCCATGAGGAACGAGATCGTGCCGGTGGGCGCCAGCACCGTCGCCTGGGCGTTGCGATAGCCGTTGTGTGCGCCGACGTCGACGGCCTCGTCCCAGGCCCGCCGCGCCGCGGCCAGCAGCGCCGTGTCCGTGAAGAGCGCGTCGTTGATCTCGTACGCCGCGTGCCGGTGCTTGCGCATCACGTGCATGTGCGGGTCGGCGTTCTCCTCGTAGCGCTCGTACGGACCGAGCGCGCCGGCGACCTCGGCCGAGGTCCGGTACGCGCGCCCGGTCATCAGCGCCGTGATTGCGCCTCCCAGCGCGCGGCCCGCGTCCGAGTCGTAGGCGAGGCCGTTCGCCATCAGCAGCGCACCGAGGTTCGCGTAGCCGAGCCCGAGCTGCCGGAACGCGCGCGCGTTCTGACCGATCTCCTCGGTCGGATACGACGACGGGCTGACCACGATCTCCTGCGCGAGGATCACGACGTCGACTGCGTGCTCGAACGCCTCGGTGTCGAACGAGCCGTCCGGGCGGCGGAACTTCATGAGGTTGAGCGAAGCGAGGTTGCACGCCGAGTCATCGACGTGCATGTACTCCGAGCACGGGTTCGACGCGTTGATGCGGCCCGAGTTCGGGCAGGTGTGCCACTCATTGATGGTGGTGTCGTACTGGACGCCCGGGTCGGCGCAGCGCCAGGCGGCGTCGGCGATCTGGTTGAGGAGGTCGGCCGCGCCCACGCGCGAGACCACGTCACTCGAGTTGCGGGCGGTCAGCTCCCACTCCTCGCCGCGCTCGGCACGCTCCATGAACTCGTCGGTCACGCGCACCGAGTTGTTCGCGTTCTGGTACTGGATCGACGCGAACGCCTCCGAGTCGAGCCGCATGTCGAAGCCGGCGTCGCGCAGGGCCATCGCCTTCTCCTCCTCGCGCGCCTTGCACCAGATGAAGTCGAGGACGTCCGGGTGGTCGACGTCGAGCACGACCATCTTCGCCGCACGGCGCGTCTTGCCGCCGGACTTGATCGTGCCGGCCCAGGCGTCGGCGCCGCGCATGAAGCTGACCGGGCCGGACGCAAGGCCGCCCTTCGAGAGATGCTCCTTCGACGCGCGGATGCGCGACAGGTTGATCCCCGATCCGGAGCCGCCCCGGAAGATCATGCCCTCCTTGGTGTTCCAGTCGAGGATCGACTCGATCGTGTCCTCGACCGAGAGGATGAAGCAGGCCGAGCACTGCGGGTGCTCCTCGAAGCCCACGTTGAACCAGACCGGCGAGTTGAACGCCGCCATCTGGTGAAGCAGGATGTGGGTGAGCTCGTCCTCGAAGGCCTGGGCGTCCTCGTCGGTCGCGAAGTAGCCGCCCTCGCGACCCCAGGTCGCGATCGTCCCGGCGACGCGGCCGATCATCTGCTTGACCGAGGACTCGCGCTCGGGCGAGTCCATACGGCCGCGGAAGTACTTCTGCGAGACGATGTTCGTCGCGTTCTGCGACCAGGTCTTCGGGAACTCGACCCCGCGCTGCTCGAACGCCGGGTTCTCGGGATCGCCGATGACCGCGTCGCGGATCTCCCACTCGACCGCCTCGAAGGGGTGCACGCCGGGTTCCGTGAAGCGCCGGGGAACGCTGACCCCGTCACCGGCTGCGGTGATAGCGGGGGCGGTGGCGCTACGGCTGTGCGACATGACTTCTCCTCGGTTGAGCGGCTGTTCGATGGCCCCCTGAGGGGGAAAGATCGATGTTGCTGCTCGCGTCGGACGGACCGGTCGAGCCGTCGAGGGCGAGCTGATCGGAAGCCGGGAGGGGTTCCTCCTTGAAGCGCCGCACGACCGCCTCGAGCTCGTCGAGGTCGGCCAGATTGCGGTAGACGGACGCGAACTGGATCGCGCTCACGGGGTCGACCCGGGCAAGCCCGCGCTCGGCGAGATCGCCCACGTGGCCGGCCTCCACCTCGCCGCTCACACGCACCTCGCGCGCGACCCAGTCGGCGATCGACTCGAGCTGCTCCTCTGACACGGGCCGCCCGCCGGCCGCGCGCGCGAGACCGCGCAGCAGCTTCTGGCGATCGAAGCGCTCGCGGCTGCCGTCGCGCTTGACGACGGTCACGCGCGGCTCCTCGGCGCGCTCGTAGGTGGTGAAGCGACCGCCGCAGGCCTCGCACTCACGCCGCCGCCGGACCCCGTCAGGGGCCTGGCGGCTGTCGACGACCTGTGTCGAGTCGGATCCGCATAGAACGCAACGCACACGTTGAATTCTACTACGGGTAGTGCTTCATTCCTCCCTCGAACACAACATCTTGTGCCCGCTATTTACGCGGGGATCACGTCGTGGCGGGCGGCGATGTTGGCGAAGTCGCTCGGATCGGCCGCCAGCTCGCGCAGGTAGCGCTCGAGACCGCCGGGTGTCGAGATGTTGAGGAAGCGCACCGGCTCGGCGCTCGGGTTCGAGACCGAGTGCTTGTTGCCGGGCGGCACCACCACTTGGCTGCCCGCCGTCGCCTCGTGCTCCTCCTGCCCGAGCAGCACCGTCAGCGTCCCCTCGAGCACGTAGAAGGAATCGGTGATGCGCTCGTGCAGATGGGGCGGCGGGCCCGCCGACTCGGGCGCCAGCTCGAAGTCGATGACCGTGACAGAGCCGATGGCGTCGTCCGCGCCAACCTTCACGCGCCCGCGCCCCGGGCCCAGCTCGATCAGCTCGCCCTCGTCGCCGCGGCGCAGGATCGCGTCGGCGACGCGGCGGTCGTCCCCGTCGGCGGGCTCGCGGTCGTCGAAGTCCGCGCCCGAGCGCAGGTACTCGGCGAAGCCGGCGTTCGGCGCGTGCAGGTTGAGCCAGCGGCTGTCGGTCGCCTTGAAGTAGTGGACGAGCCCGGGCGGGACCAGCGCGAAGTCGCCCGGCTCGAGTTCGACCTCCTCGTCACCGATGCCGACGGTGAAGCCGGGCTCGAGCACCCAGAAGCCGTCGACGTGCGTCTCGTGCACGTGCGGGTTCGTCCTCGCCGACCCGACCGTCTCCGTGAAGGCGAGCGGCTCCAGGTCGCACTTGATCCGCAGTCGCTCGCTGATTTCCTCGCCCTCGCCGGGGGCGAGCAGCCTCGCGCCGGTCACCTGGCGAGCCTCTCACGTCGCTCGAGCTCGGCCTCGGTCGGCTCTTCGAGCGCGAACGAGCCCTTGGGGATCTCGCCGGCGGGCTCGTAGCGGGCGATGATCACGCCGGTGCTCGACGTGGTCGAGTCGGTGAGCTTGAGACCGGCCGGGACGGTGCCGTCTCCGAACAGCCGCTTGCCCTCGCCGATCACGACCGGGAAGATCCAGACGTTGAACTGGTCCACCAGGCCCTCCTCGAGCAGGGTCTGTATGAGGTCTGCGCTGCCGTGGACCTGCAGCTCGGGCCCGTCCTCCTCCTTGAGCTTCCTGATGCCCTCGGGCACGTCGCCCTCGATGAGGTGCGAGTTCTGCCAGTCGACCTGCTCGAGGGTCGTGGACGCCACGTGCTTGGTCGCGTTGTTGAGCGCATCGGCTGCGGGCTCCTCGCTGTGCGGCCAGTGCGCGGCAAAGATCTCATAGGTGCCGCGGCCGAGCACGAGGTCGAACGGCTTGCCCATGAACTCGCCCATGACCTGGCCCATCGCGTCGTCCCAGTAGTTGACGGACCAGCCGCCTTCGGTGAAGCCGCCGGTCGGATCCTCCTCCGGGGCGCCGGGAGCCTGCATCACGCCGTCGAGGGTCATGAACGTGTTGACGACGAGTTTCCTCATGGGGATGTAGACCGTTGCAGACGGCCCGACTCATCGCCCCGCCGGTCAGTCGTCGTCGAAGTCGTCCGAGCCGTGGCCGGAGCTGTCGTCGCTCCCGCCGCCGGAGTCATCGCTGCCGGAGCTGTCGTCGCTCCCAGAGCTGCCGGAGCTGCCGGAGCTGCCGGAGCCCGAGTTGTCGTCATCGCCGCCCGAGCGGCCGCGGCCGCGACCCTGGCCGCTCGAGTCGTCGCCGCCCGAGTCGTCGCCGGGCTCGAACTCGCCGCCACCGCCGTTGTCGTCGGTGGTGGTCGTGGTGGCCGGCGGTGTCGCGGCGGCGCGCTCGCGCTCCCGCGCGCGGCGCTCACGGCGGCGTGCCGCCGCCTTGCGCGCGTCGGCCCTGCGCTCGGCGCGCTCCTCGCGTGCCTCGCGGCGCCGCTCGGACGCCGGCGGCGCGAGCGTGTCGCCGGCGCTCAGTGGCTGGGCCGACAGCCCGACGCTGTCGCCCGAGATCGTGTTCGCAAGCAGGCCGATGCCCACCGCGGCAACGAGGCCGGCGATCACGAGTGCGGCACCGAGCGCGAAACGCTTCATCGTTCTGACCCTAGCCCTGCCTCGGTAAGGCCTTGGTCAGCTGCGGGTAAGGAGCTGTGCGCCGGCAGCACGATCTCCGCGCGCGCGCCGCCCTCCGGGCGGTTGGCGAGCGAGGCCTCCCCGTCCCAGCGCTTCGCGAGCGCCTCGACCACGTTGAGGCCGAGTCCGGTGCCGTCCTGGCCGCCGCTGGCGGAGCCGCGGTAGAAGCGCTCGAAGACCCGCTCGCCCTCGTCCGCATCGATGCCCGGCCCCTCGTCCTCGACGCCGATGCGGACGCGCCGGCCGTCGCTGCGCCAGCCGAGCGTCACGCGCCCGCCCGCGGGCGAGTAGCGCAGCGCGTTCTCGATCAGGTTGTCGAGCATCGCTGCGACGTCCTCGGGGGAGGCGCACACCTCCGTCGGCTGGCCCTCGTCGACGATCAGCTCGTGACCGCTCCGGCGCGCCGGGCGGCGCCAGCGCTCGAAGGCTCCGCCGGCCGCATCGCCGACGTCGACCGCCTGCGGCTCCGGGCGCTCGCGCTCGCCCGCCAGCGTGAGCAGCTCGGCGAGCAGGCGGGCGAGCCGCTCGGTCTCGTGCTCGGCGGCGGCGAGCTCGTCTCGTACCTCCGGGTCGTCTGATTTCGCCGCCGCGGCCTCGAGACGAAGCCGCAGGCCGGTCAGCGGTGTGCGCAGCTGGTGTGACGCGTTCGCGACGAACTCGCGCTGCGAGCGCAGCGAGCGGCCGAGGCGGGTGGTCATGTCGTTGAAGGCGGTCGCTACCTCCTGCTGCTCCGTCGAGCCCTCGACCTGCGCGCGCGCGTCGAGGTCGCCCCTCGCCACCCGCCGCGCGCTCGCGGCGAGCCCGCGCAGCGGCTTGGCGAGCGAGCCCGCGAGCAGCCACGCCACCGCCAGCCCGAGCAGCAGCGCGACGATCCCCACGCCGATCAGCGCGATGATGTCGTTCCGCACCTCGCGGTCGACGGCGTCGACGCCCTGGGTCACCCGCACGGCGCCCTCCGGCCGGCCGTTCTCGATGATCGGCGCGGCGGTGAAGAGCAGGTCCTCACCGAGCTCGTTGCTGTGGCGCTCGCCCTGGGAGGCCTCGCCGCCCAGAGCGCGGACGATCTCGGGGCGGCTCGCGTAGTCGGCGCCGCCGCCGCGCGCGCCGGGATTCGCCGAGTCGGCGAGCAGCGCCCCGTCCTCGTCGACCACGATCACGCGCCCCCCGAGGTCCTGCTCGGAGCTCTCGACGAGCGCGCGCAGCTGCGCCTCGTCGTCGAGCCTTCCGGACGCTCCCGCCGCCAGCAGCTGCGTCTGGCCCTGGGCCTCGCTCTTGATCTCGGCGTCGACGCGCTTCGACAGGTTCAGCGCCAGCGGCACCTCGAGCGCCACGATCACGAGCACGAGCACGTACGCGAAGGCCAGCAGCAGCCGGGCGCGCAGGCTCATAGCTCGTCCGGGCTTGCGAAGCGGAAGCCGACCCCGCGCACGGTGTGGATGTAGCGCGGGTGCGCGGAGTCGTCGCCGAGCTTGCGGCGCAGGCTCGACACGTGGACGTCGAGCGTCTTCGTCGAGCCGAACCAGTTGGTGTCCCAGACCTCGTCGATGAGGCGCTCGCGCGTGATCACGGTGCCGGCCTCGCTGAGCAGCAGCTGGAGCAGCTCGAACTCCCTGCGCGTGAGGTCGAGCTCGGTGCCGTTCAGGGTGGCGCTGCGCTTGCTCGGGTCGAGCGTGAGCTCGCCGACCTGCACCGCCTCCCGGGGTTCTGCCTTCTGCGCTGGCTCGTCGGCGCGCCTCAGCACCGCCCGGATGCGCGCTGCCACCTCACGGGCGCTGAACGGCTTGACGATGTAGTCGTCGGCGCCCAGCTCGAGGCCGACGATGCGGTCGGTCTCGTCGCCGCGCGCGGTGAGCATGATGATCGGGACCTTCGACCGCTCACGCAGCGTCCTGCAGACCTCGAACCCGGAGCCGTCCGGGAGCATCACGTCGAGCAGCACGAGGTCGGGGTTCATGCGCTCGGCGGTCTCGAGCGCCTCGCCGGCCGTTGCCGCGATCTCCGTGGCAAAGCCCTCGCGTTCGAGGGCCTCGCTCAGTGGTTTCGTGATCGATTCCTCGTCCTCGACCATGAGGACGGTGCGCCTGCCGGCGTGCATCCCGTCAAGGGTAGGCACCGAGCGGGCGCCAGACTCGCGGTCCGGCGCCCGCTTTGCGGTCCCTGCCCGTCGCGGGTCAGTCGTCGTCGCCGCCACCATGGCCGGAGCTGTCGCCGCCGCCGTGGCCGGACGAGTCGTCGTCGAAGTCGTCGCCGCCGCTGCCGTGACCGCTCGAGTCGTCGTCGAAGTCGTCGCCGCCGCTGTGGCCGGAGCCGCTGTGGTCGTCGCCGAAGTCGTCGCCACCGCTGCCGGGGCCGCTGTTGTCGTCGTCGAAGCCGCCACCGCCGGGGCCGGAGTTGCTGCCGCCGCCGTGGTCGTCGATGCGACCGCCGCCGACGCCGGTGCAGCGCGGGTCGTTCGCATGCTCGGCCTCGTCGCAGGGGCCGGAGATGTCGACGCCGTTTGCGGGGGCCTGCGGCTGTGCCGGGGCCGGCTGCTGCGGGACGTTCACGCCCGCGCAGCGCGGGTCGTTTGCGTGCTCGGCCTCGTCGCACGGGCCGGAGATGTCGCCGGGGCCGTCGTCGTCAACGCGGTTGTCGTCGCGGCCACGATCATCACGCCCGCGCTGGCGGTCTCCGCCGCGGTCGTCGTCTCCGACGCGGTCCTCGGTCGTCTCGGTTGTGGTGGTCCGGTCCTCGGTGGTGGTACCGGCGGTTGTGGTGCCGGCCGGGGCAGCCGGGTCCTGTCCGACCTGGGCCACAACGACGGCGGCCAGGATGCCGAACAGGGCGACTGCAAGTGTGAGTGTGAGTGCTCTGCGCATGTTTTGGAGCATGCGCTCCGACCCGTCAGCGGATGGCCAGCGCGGGGTCAGGGTCGGGTTAGGGCTTGGTAACGCTGCCGCGGGTTACAGTGCCGTCATGTTCCCGGCGCGCCCGCAGCCGGTCCCGGATCCCGCCGGCCCTCCGGTCGGCTCGGCTGACGAGGCGGCCGGCATCTCGGGGAGCGTTGGCACCGCGTCGAGCGCGGGGGTGGTCGGGAGCGCGGGCACGCTCGCGAGTGCCGGGGTGGTGGGGAGTGCCGGCACGGTGGCGAGCTCTGGTGTGGTCGGCAGCGCGGGGACGGTCGGGAGCACCGGCGTGATCGGCAGCGCCGGGGTCGTGATCAGCGCCGGCATCGTCGGGAGCGCGGCGATCGTCGCCGGAGTCGGGAACATCGGCTGCGCCGCGTGCGTGGCGTGCGTCGGCTGTATCGACTGCGTCGGCTGCGTGGGGTGCGTCGGCTGTGTCGGGTTGCGCGGCGCGGTCGGCGCGGTGGGCGTCAGCGCGTGAGCTAGCGCAGCGAGGCGAGCGTCTTCTCGAGACCCTCGTCCAGGTCGACCTTCGCCTCCCAACCGAGCTCTTCACGCGCGCGCGAGGGATCGAGGGCGATGTGCTGGACCTCGCCGGGGCGGTCGGGAGCGTGCTCGGGCGCGAAGCCGTTGTCGGAGTGGCGGGCGAGCGCCTCGACGATGTCGACGACGCTCGTCTGGACGCCGCGGCCGATGTTGATGGCGCCGGTCGTCTCGGCGCCGGCCGCGCGCAGGTTGGCGTCGACGACGTCGCCGACGAAGACGTAGTCGCGCGTCTGCTTGCCGTCTCCGAAGATCTTCGGCGTGCCGCCCTCGAGCAGCTTGCCGCAGAAGATGGCGATCACGCCGGCCTCGCCGAGCGGGTCCTGGCGCGGGCCGTAGACGTTGCCGTAGCGGAGCGAGACGGTTGAGAGGCCGTGCAGGCGGGTGAAGATCTCGCAGTACTGCTCGGCGCAGAACTTCGACAGGCCGTAGGGGGCCTCGGGCGCGACCGGGTGGGATTCCGGTGCCGGGATCTGGCGGCCCTCGCCGTAGATGGCGCCGCCGGTCGAGGTGTTGACGACCCGCTTGACGCCATGCGCTTGGGCGGCCGCCAGGACATTGACGGTGCCCTCGACGTTGGTGCGCGCGTCGAAGGCCGGGTCGGCCACCGACTTGCGCACGTCGATCTGGGCGGCGAGGTGGAAGATCGCGTCGGGCCTCGCCTCGCCGATCGCCTGGGAGATGGCCTCGGCGTCGCGGATGTCGACGTGCTGCAGTCGCGCCCCCTGCTCGACTGCCTGCTTCAGGTTGCCTTCCTTGCCGGTCGAGAGGTCGTCGATGACGGTGACCGTGTCGCCGCGGGCGAGCAGGCCGTCGACGAGGTTCGAGCCGATGAAGCCGGCGCCGCCTGTCACTAGGGAGTTCATGCGGCGGCGGACTCTAGCTTGATGCGGTGCTACGTTCGCCCCTCTCATGCGAGGCCTGTTCGTCACCTTCGAGGGCATCGACCGGTCGGGCAAGACGACCCAGGCGCGGCTGCTGTGCGAGGCGCTCGGCGAGGACGCCCTCGGCGTCCGCGAGCCGGGCGGGACCGCCGCCGGCGAGCGCGTGCGGGCGATCTTGAAGGACCCGTCGTTGCCCTTGTCGCCGGAGGGCGAGGCGCTGCTGTTCGCGGCCGCGCGCGCGGAGCTCGTAACGGACGTGATCCTGCCGTCGCTGGCAGTTGGCCGCGTGGTCGTGTCGGACCGGTTTCTCGATTCCTCTTTGGCCTACCAGGGGGGCGCGCGCGGGCTGGGAATCGACGACGTCGAGCGGGTCAACCGCTTTGCGACGCGCGGCCTGCGCCCCGATCTCACCTTTCTCTTGGACCTGCCCGTCTCCGAGGCTTTGTTGCGGCGAGGGGAGAGCGACCGCTTCGAGGACGAGGGGTCGGAGCTGCAGGAGGCGGTGGTGACCGCGTACGAGCACCTGATCGAGGCCGACCCGGAGCGCTGGCGACGGGTCGACGCGACCCGCTCTCCCGACGAGGTGCACGCCGAGGTGCTCGCGCTGGTCGAGGAGGCGCGGGCCGGGGCGTCGGCGTGAGCGCCGCTGCGGCCGGCTCTGGCTCGCCGCTGGCCGGGACGGAGGACCACCCGCAGGCGCGCATCGTGTTGTCGAATGCGTTGGCGGGGTCGCCCTCGCACGCGTATCTGTTCCACGGGCCCGCGGGCGTCGGCAAGCGGACTGTCGCGCGGGCGTTCGCGGCTGAGCTGCTCGCGTTTGGTGCCACGGATCCCGATGACGTGCGGCTGCGCGTCGCCCACGGAACGCATCCGGATCTGACCTGGGTGCGCCCGAGCGGCGCGCACGTGATGCGAGTCGATGACGTGGACCAGGCCGTCGTCATGGCGGCGACGCGGACGCCCTTCGAGGCGTCGCGGCGGGTGTTCGTGCTCGAGCGCGTCGACACCATGAACGACGAGGTGGCGAACCGGCTCTTGAAGACCTTGGAGGAGCCCGCGGCCTTCGTTCACCTGGTGCTGCTGACGGACGCGCTCGGCCGCGTGATCGAGACCGTCGTGTCGCGCTGCCAGCTGGTGCGCTTCGAGCCGCTGTCCGGCTCGCGCATCGCTTCGCAGCTGGAGGCCGAGGGCGTCCCTGCTGAGCGGGCGCGTGCCTGTGCCCGGCTCGCACTCGGCAATGCAGCGCGAGCGCGCTATCTCGCCTCGCCCGAGGGCGAGGAGGTGCGCGGCGAGGTGGAGTCGTTCGTGGCGGCGGCGCTGGCGGGCGGCGCCGACGGCGGCGAGCCATGGCGGCCCTTGCTGCAGCGCGCCGAGTCGCGCCGCGAGGCGGAGGAGGAGCGGCTCGCGGTGGCCGCTGTCGAGCGGCTCGAGCTCGAGCCGAAGGGCCGCGAGCGCCGTGCGATCGAGCGCGAGCTCGAGGACGCGGCAAAGCGCGACGGCCGCCGAGCGCGAACCGAGTCGCTCGACCTGGCGCTGGCCCTGACCGAGCTGACCTTCCGCGATCTCGTCTGCGTGGCCGAGGGAGCGGACGAGGCGGTGCTCGCCGAGGACCGCACGCCGGCGCTCGCCGAGCGAGCCCGCTCGCGCGACCCGCGCAAGCTGCGCGAGGCGGCGGAGCGCTGCGAGGACCTGCGCCAGGCGCTCGAGTTGAACGTCACCGAGGACCTGGCGCTGTCGGCGCTCGGCTTCAGGCTGACGCGCCTGGTCGGCTCGGCCTGACCTCTACAGCGTCGGCTTGGCGACCAGGTAGTAGAAGAGCACCGCGAACACCGCCGTGATGGCGCCCCACATGAGCGCCCAGCCGACGCGCTCCTGCGGCTTCATCTGCGGCCTCGCCACCCCGAAGATCACACCCAGCTCGAACACGACGCACGCTCCGACGAAGATCCCGACGTGCCACAGGTCGGTCAGGGCCATGACGATGTACAGCGGCACCTGCGTGCCCGCGATCGACCCGCCGATCGACAGCAGGAGCACGAAGTACTCGTTGTAGGTGTCCCGGTAGATCGGCTGCCGCGGGTCGAGCGCCGCGGCGAACCTGTTCGAGTGCTCCTCGGCCATGGCCTGAATATTCCCAGAGCGACCGGCTTCGGTCTCAATGACCCCCGCCGCGCGCGGATCGAAGATGACCCGGCCCGGCCCGATGTCCCGCGCGACCCGGATTACCTGTCCGCTCGCATCGAGGAACACGACGTCGAGCCGGAAGAGCATCCCGAAGGTGTGGACCGACCGGCAGCCCGGGATCAGGAGCCCGGCTTCCGGAGGCGCGCGCCGTCTGAGCGCGAGCCCGAGCAGCCGAGCCCGCCTCGCGCGCGCGACGAGAAGGTCCGGTCCGTCGGCGACCGGTGTTCGCTCGAGTCCTCGCAATGTCATGACCGGCTAAGTCGCCGGCGCTGATTTCTCGCCCCCTTGGGGGTTATCGCCTGGCGGCCGCGCTGAACGCGGCGAGCGCGGGCTCCGGGACGAACCGTCGGCCCGTCCACCGGACGAGACCGGAGTAGTCGAAGGCGTTGAAGGTCGAGTAGTCCGAGGCCCACGTGTACCAGTAGGCGCGCTCGAGCTTGAGGAGCTCGTGGTGGCGCGCGGCGAGGGCGTAGAGGCGAGCGAGCCTGTGCGCCATGCCGGTGGGGGTGGTGTCCCAGCCGGCGATCGGCGGCGACCCGAAGAGATGCCCGGTAGCCGGCCAGGTCGTCTCTGTTAGCCAGAGCGGCTTGTCGGCGTCGCCGGCGCGATCGAGGACGGCTCGCACGCGCCGTAGTCCCCTGAGGGTGTTGCCAGGACTCGACGTGAAGAGGTTGATGGCGGCGACGTCGAACCGCGGCGGTTCTTTCGTTTTGTAGAGCCGCCGCAGATCGCGCCAGGACTCGTTGGCGAGAGCGCCGAGGACGACCTTGGCGCCGGGATCGGCGCGCTTGACGGCGTCGTAGGAGGCGTTGAGGAGCCGGCCGTAGCTGCGCGTCCAGCGGCCCGCCTTGCCGGTCCACCAGAAGTGCGGAAGGTTGGGCTCGTTCCAGATCTGCCAGTAGCGGAGAGGCCGCCGCGGCAGGTCGGGCCGCTCGTCCCAGAAGCTGCCGGCCGGCCCGTAGCGGCGGACGAGCTCCTCGACGAAGCGGGCGTAGTCGCCGATTCGGCGCGGCCGAGACGAGAACCCGGCGTAGAAATGGATGCGGGCCCAGAAGGGCGTGTAGATGATCACCGGCAGGAGCTCGATGCGGTGCCGCGCGGCGAGCTCGACGAGCCGGTCGGTGGGGGCGAAGTTGGTGGGCTCGTCCTGGCGCGGCTGGGCGTCCTCCCACGAGAAGGCGGTCCGGACGGTCTCGACCCCCGAGCGCCGCATGAGGGCGAACTGGGCTTCCTGAAGGGCGGCCGGGGCGGTCATCGCGGAGCGATCCCACATGACGCCGTAGAAGCCGTCCGGCGGAGTGGTGTCGTCGCGCGCGACAGCGGCCGGCGCCGCAATGACCGCCACCAGCAGGGCCAACCCGAGCGCCGCGACAGACCGAACCTCCACCTCGACCCGACCCTACCCCGACCTTCTTCGACGCGCTGCACCTTGGCGCAGGCCTGGCAATCAGCCCGGGCTACACTCGTCCGGCACGCCGACGTAGCTCAGTTGGCCAGAGCACCGCTCTCGTAAAGCGGGGGTCGAGGGTTCGAATCCCTCCGTCGGCTTCCTTCGCGACGCGGCGTACCACACAGCGCGAGCTCTTGGCCCTGGGTATTGGATGACGGCTTCGCTCTCGTCGTCCGCCGGCAATGGGTCGTCAGCGAGCCGGCTGCTCGACGCGACCATGCGGCGATTCGCTGCTTCGAGGATCTGTTCGCTCCGCTTGCCCGGAGCAAAGGCGGCTGGACCTCGGCAAGGCGCTCATAAAACGATTCTAAGTGTTGTTGGCGATCCGTCAAGAAACTGTTAGCATCTTGTCAACAAGGCCTACGAACCCTGCAGTGTGTTTTGTCGGGGCTCGCTCGGCCACTCGCAGCGGAGCGCTGCAAACGCTCCAGCTGACCGGCCGCTAACGAATCCGAACGGGACGACCGGGCGCGATTGCCGCCTTGGCGCTGGCCTAGATCGAGCCAAAGGAGCCACGATGAACACTCAAGCGACACGAACCCCCGGCAGGCTTAAGCAAGGAGCCACCGTCGGCATGGTCGTCATTGCGGCGGCTGCCGCTGGCCTCCTGGGCGCCGGTGGAGGCGTCGCCATTATGGCTCTCCAAGACGCGCCGACTGACCCTCAGGGTGAGCCGGGCGTCCAGGGACCCGCTGGACCTCAGGGCGAGCAAGGCGAGCGTGGAGAGCGCGGACCCAACGGCGAGCGCGGCCCAGCGGGGGCCACGGGGCCAGCCGCTGGAGGCGCTACTGCAATCGAAGAAAGCACACCGGCGGCTGACTCTGGATTCGACGGCATGGCTCAACTTGTAGACGGCAGCGACTATCTCGCTAATGGCGTGGATGACCTCAACTGCGCTGACATCGCAGACGTGAACTTTCCGACGCCACCCGTAGACGAAGACGGGCTAGACGGCGATGGCGACGGTATCGCCTGCGACGTCTAGATAGAGATCGTGGCTGATAACCCTTCCGCAGCTGCGGCTCGCTGGGCGCCCCGCCGCGCGGGGCGCGCGTCATTGCTGGCAATGCTCGCGCTCACGGCGGTTGCCTCAGGGACACCTCCTGCGCTCGCTGCCGACAAGGACTGCGCCGACTTCGACACGCAGGCGGAGGCCCAGCGCTACCTCACCCCCGGTGACCCGCACGGCCTCGACGGCGACAACGACGGCCGAGCCTGCGACACGCTCCCGAGCGGCGGAGCCGGCGGAGGCGACCAGTCGTCGCCTGCTCCGGCGCCTGTCCGGGCCCAGACCATCAAAGCGCGCGTCACGTCCGTCGTCGACGGCGACACGATCCGGGTGCGCTCGCTCGAAGCGACGCGCCGCTCGCACTACACCGTCCGGCTGATCGGCATCGATACACCAGAGGTCTACGGCGGCGTCGAGTGCGGCGGCCCCCAAGCCTCCGCCTACATGAAACGGCTCGCCCCCACCGGTCGCCGCGTGCGGCTGCGCACCGACGCGACACAGGACACCTTCGACCGCTACGACCGACTGCTCGCCTACGTGAACCTGCGCGGAGGCCCCGACGCGGCAATGGCGCAGCTCCGCGCCGGCTGGGCCGACGTCTACGTCTACGGCAGCAACCCATTCCAGCGCGTCGGAACGTTCCGCCCGGCTCAGCGTTCAGCCAAGCGTGCCGACCGGGGCATCTGGGCGCGGTGCCGATGAGCCCCGGCCGACTGCTAATCGGCCTCGCGCGCCGGTCGATGAATCGTCCCATCGGCGGCCTCGTAGTCGCATGTCTGTTCCTGGGCGCGACTACTGCGTCGGCACCGACGAATGCTTCGGCGCATAACTCTTCGTCGCTCCCGGTGCTTGGAGACCACTGGGTCGGTGAGATCCTCGCCGTCCTGGTTGGAGAAGTGGCTCGTTCTGGCTCGGCGAGCCAGGATGAGGACGGGCTTGTGGAAGAGGCGCGCTCGGATCTAGCCGGCTCGTCGTAATTCCGCCACTCCCTCCCGGTTGGACCCACATCACCCCCGGTCCAACCCCAAGGAGAGGTCCCATGTCCAAGTCCCGCAGGCGCCGCCGTCCCTCGGCCGCCTTCATCATCAGCTGCCTCGCGCTGTTCATGGCGATGGGCGGCGCTTCGTACGCCTTCGCGGCCGGTTCTATCGGCAGCAAGGAGATCAAGAACAACGACATCCGCGCCAAGGACGTTCGTCAGCACACGCTCACGGGTGACGACGTCAAGTCGAACTCGCTTGGCGGCGGCGCCGTGAAGGAGTCGTCGCTCGGCAAGGTCCCGCAGGCCGCCAGCGCTGACAACGCCGCCACGGTCGGTGGCGTCGCCCCAGACGCCCTCACGATCGGTCGCGGCTCCACGCCGAACGACTGCGAGCCCGGCGGCGCGCCCATCAAGTGCGCGACGCTCACGCTCGATGTCCCGCGGCCCGGACGGGCGCTCGTCATGATCGGCGGGCAGTGGAACAGCGACGACGCCGCCGGCACGTCGGTCCGAGGCGTCTGCTCGATCCTCCACAACAACGTCGAGCTCTCGCCGGCCACGTCGGAGGGCACCACCTCTGACGAGACGGACAACAGCCACGAGCAGGCGATTGCCGCTCAGCCGGTCGTGACGGACGTGCTGCAGCCCGGCTCGCACGAGTTCGCCCTGGCCTGCGATGACGCGGTCGGTGACATGGACTTCACCAACACCCGCATCGCCGCCGTTCTGCTCGGCTCGAGCTGAGCACCGACCTCCCCCGAGAGAACAAGAGGGGCCCCGCTCGGCACGGGGCCCCTCGCCTTTCCTACGACGGCCGCCGGGCGCCGCGAACGGCGCCCGGCGTACCGGTGGTCCTAGCGGTTGAGCCGCTTGTGGCCGTCGAAGCGGAAGTGCGCGTTGCGCGCGCGCTTCTTGGCCGCCTTCGTGGCCGTGGCGCGTGCGATGCTCGCGGTCCTCGCGCCGGTGTCGAACGGGTCGCGCACCGAGCTGAAGTACCACGTCGCGTACGTCGCGGCGGCGCCCAGCTCGATCATGCTGCGGCGCGAGCCACCGCGCATCTTCTGCGCTGCGACCGCCTTGTCGGCGTCGGTCGCATCCTCGATGTCGACGGCCAGCCCCTCGGCTTCGAGCGGCGGAACGCCGCTCAGCACCGTGGTGATGTCGTCGCATGCCTGGTGGTAGCAGGGGTCGTACCAGGAGCCGGCGTCGCCGCCGAAGATCCGCTCCTGATTCTCGGTCTTGACACCCTCGGCACCAGCGAACACTCCGCCGGCGGGGATGCCCCGCTCGGTGAAGCCGACATAGTCCGAGCGCCCGTCGAACGGGATGCCGACCACAGGCTGGCGCTTGGACGCGAACCACTCGCGGAAGACCTCCTCGACCGTTCCGGAACCGTCCGGGCCGGCGGGGTTGTCGCCCTCGGAGCCGTCACCGTCGTACACGAGGCGCGCGTAGTTCGGCGAGGAGAGCATGTCGTAGTCGAGCATCACGTCGATCTTCGACACCTCATCGTCGGAGAGGTTGTCGGCGTAGTAGCTCGAGCCGATCAGGCCCTCCTCCTCGGCGCCCCACCAGCCGAAGCGGATCTGCTGCTTCAGCGGATGACCGGGACGCGCGAGGCGCTGGGCCATCGTCAGCAGCAGCGCGGTGCCGCTGCCGTCGTCGTTGATTCCCGGTCCCTCGGGGACCGAGTCGAGATGTGCGCCGACCACGACCACGTTGTCGGGGTCGCCCTTGGGCGTCTCGGCGACCACCTGGTTGAAGAAACGATCCGTGAATGTGCCGAACGTCTGGAGGTCCACCGTCGGGTTCTGGCCATCCTGGTAGGCGGTGTACAGCTCCTGGCCCACCGCGAAGCTCGCGATCACGGCCGGGGCCGTGGCTTCCGCAAGCTGGTTGTCGATGAACAGGGCGTTCTGGCGGTTGGGCGCGTTGCCCTCGTTGAAGATGATCACGGCAACCGCGCCGGCCTCCTGCGCGAGCTCCCACTTCTGCACGAACGGGCAGAAGCCGCGCTGGACCAGCGCGACGGCGCCGTCGACGGCCGCCGGGTAGTCCTCGGCATCACATCCGCTCTGCGACGCGTCGGGCGGCGGCCCGCCGGGCGGGATCTCGGTCCCGGCCGCCGGCACCACCGGCACGTTGTCGAGGTTGACGCTCGGCGAGCCCGGCATCGAGATGAAGTCGACGCCCGGGGTGTCGCTGGTGGAGGCGTCGCCCGCCACGTAGCTCTTGGGCGTGGGCGTCACCTGGCTGAGCACCGGCAGGGCGGTCTCCTCCCAGAACGGGAAGTTGAACGGGATGATCTCCGGGTCGTAGCCGGCGTTCCTGAGCACGCGGACCACGTAGTTCAGCGACCCGGTGTAGCCCGGGCTGTATATGTCGCGCGTACCGCCGTTGGCCGTCGCAATCTCCTGCAGGCGCTGCTGATGGTGCTCGACGCGGTCTACAGAGACCTCTTTGACGAACGCCTTGGCCCGAGGATCGTCCGGGCTGCCGTCCCGCTGTGCGCTTGCCGCACCGGCGGGGACGAGGACTGAGATGGCCGCGAGTGCGACCAGGAGGATGAGCTTCCTCACGTGGATTTCCCTTCTTCCCCAGTGAATGAAAGGCCTGTACCAGGCCCGGTCTCGACCGCCAGCGCGGCGGCCGGCTCGACGCATGAGCGACAAGCGCCACGCCGTAGTACCCGGGACCGCGCTGTCTCAGACCTCGCAGGCAATCCTGGCGCCCTCGCGTCGCCCTACGGCCGCATCACCGCCATGATCCGCACCGGTCCGCCGGTGCCGCCCTCGATCTTCATCGGCAGCGCAACCACGGTGAATCCACGCGAGGGCATCCCGGCAAGCCGATCGACGTTCTCGAAGATCGGCGTGTTGGAACCGCCGAGCACGCGGTGGGCAAGAAAGTCGGTCGACTGGCCGTAGTCGATGCTGGCCGTGTCGATCCCCACGGCCTTGATGCGCCGCTCGCGCACGAGCCACTGAGCGCCGGCCTCGGACAGCCCGGGGAAATGCAGCTTCGGCACCGCTGCCTCGCCGCGCTCGGCCGTGCCGAGGTACTTCTCGGCGTCCGGCCAGTAGCGCTCGAACCCGGTCCGCAGCAGCACGATCGATCCGCGCTTGATGCGGCCGTTGCGGCGCTCCCAGCCGGCGAAATCGGCGGGAGTGATCAGGTAGTCACGATTGCGAAGCGCCTTGCGTGAGACGTCCACCACGACGGCGCCCCCGACGAGGCGACGCAGCGGGATCTCCGCCGACGTCCAGCCCCCGCGCGCGAAATGCACCGGCGCGTCCAGGTGCGTACCGCCGTGCTCTGACGCCTCGAAGTCATTGGACGCGTACCAGTAGCCGCCCTCCGTCTCGCCCTCTGCAACAGGCGTGAGCTTCCACTTCCTGGCGGTCGGCCAATAGATGGCCTGCTCGTTCAGCGGGTGGCTCAAATCGACTAGTCCGCGGAAGCCGCTCGCCGACGAGCGCTCGCGCGAATCGGAGCCTGCGAACGCGCCGGCGAACGTCGCGCAGACGAAGCCGATCGCAAGACAGGCGGACATGACAAGGAGTCGTCGCATGAGCAGGGCCTACCCGGTGCACGGCCGCGTAATTCGCGCACGCCAGGGCGGTTCGCTGATCAACACCACCGAGATCGAGGAGCCCGCTATGAACCGCCACAGCCACCGCCGCATCACCCAGACCGCACTGGCCGCCATCGCCGCGCTCAGCCTGCTCGGCGCGAGCGTCACGGGCGCCGCCGCCAAGCCGACGATCGGCACCAAGAAGCTCAAGGACAACGCCGTCACGACCAAGAAGATCAAGAACGGCGAGGTCAAGACGAAGGACATCGGCGACGGCCAGATCCAGATGGTCGACCTGAGCGCCGCGCTCCAGGCTCAGCTCCAGCCCGCGCTCGAGCTGCTCGACGGCTCCGTCACCACGCCCAAGCTCGCCAACGGCGCCGTCACGACGCCCAAGCTCGGCGACAGCGCCGTGGGCTCGGAGCAGGTCGCTCCGAACAGCCTCCAGGCTGACGACCTTGCCGCGAACTCGGTGGGCAGCAGCGAGATCGCGCCCAACAGCGTTCTCGCCGGCGACATCGCGGCCAACGCGATCACGGGCGGCGAGCTCGGCCCCAACTCGGTTCAGGCCGACGAGGTCGAGAACGGCTCCCTGAACGCCGCCGACGTCGGCCTCTTCTCGGGAGTGGCCAGCGCCAACCTCCCGAACATCGCCGCAGGCGCCTGCGGCGCGGACCAGATCGACCCGGCGCCCGGCGCGACCAGCATCGACGGCCGCGCCGTCCTCGTGACCCCGGACGCCGGCTTCTTCGGCAACGTCTCCTTCCACGCCGAGGCCGAGGGCACGCAGATCCGGATCAAGTCGTGCAACTCGACCGGCGCCGCGATCGACCCGGACGGCGCCGGCGCCAACTACGCCTACATCGTCTTCGGCTAGGGCTGCTCGAACAGTCGCCGTGGCGGCGGCCCGGGGCGCAGCTTGGTGGCGCCCTCGGGCCGCAGCCCGTCGACGATGATGCCGAGGGACGCGCCCGGTGCGAGTGTCCGCCCCGCACCCGGGTAGCCGACCGCCATGGACGCGATCAAGGTTGGCCAACAGGGTCTGGTCGGATGGCGGGAAAAGGTGGCGGACGGCGCCGCCAAGCCGTTCGAGGAGCGCACGAAGTTCGAGCCCGACCAGGTGCGGGCAGTCGTCGGCGCGCTGTTCTTCGTGCTCTCGGTCTACTACGTCGTCAGCACGGCGGCGAGAATCGCGCGCGAGCTCAAGAGCGGCTGACCGGCAGCCGGCCAGGCCGGGCGGGTCGTCGCGTTCCCGCCGGCCGATGCGCCTAGATTCCCAGGAGATGGCCAGGCGAACGGTTGAGCTGCCCGGCGCCGAGCCGAGCCCGGCGCGCGTTTTCGCCGGGCGACTCGGGCTGGCGATCGGGCTGATCGCGATCATCGCCCTGGCCACGTACCTCGGTCGCGACGGCTACGTCGACCCGGTGGACGGCTCGATCAGCCTGCTCGACGCCTTCTACTACTCGACGGTCACCATCACCACGACCGGCTACGGCGACGTTCGGCCGGTGAGCGACGGCGCGCGCTGGGTCACGACCGTGCTCGTGACCCCGGCGCGCGTGCTCTTCCTCATCCTGCTGGTCGGGACGACGCTCGAGATACTTGCGGAGCGCAGCCGCGAGGCCTACAGACGCGGACGCTGGAGGAGAAACTTGAAGGACCACGTGATCATCTGCGGCTTCGGCACGAAGGGCCGTAGCGCAGTCAAGACGCTGCTGGGGAAGGGCTTCGAGCCTGAGCACATCGTCGTCGTCGACGAGGATGCCGAGGCGCGTGGCTTGGCGACCGCGCAGGGACTCGTCGCCATCGCCGGCGGAGCGGCCTCGACGGACACGCTCCATCAGGCCGGCATCAGGGAGGCGAAGGCGATCATCGTGGCCGTCGACCGCGACGACACCGCCGTGCTCGCGACCCTCACCGCGCGGGAGCTGAACCCGGACGCGACGATCGTCGCCGCCGTGCGCGAGGAGGAGAACGTTCACCTGCTCCACCAAAGCGGCGCAACCTCGGTGATCACGTCCTCGGGCGCCGCGGGGCGGCTGCTCGGGCTCGCCATGGACGAGCCGCGCGTGACAGAGGTGCTCGAGGACCTGCTGTCGGTGGGCGACGGGCTCGACATCGCCGAGCGGCCCGTCGACCTCTCGGAATGCGGGCCGAGCGGCAGGCTGCAGGCCGACGGCCCGGTGGTGGGCGTCTTCCGCGACGGAGAGCTCATGCGCTTCGACGACCCGCGCCTCTCGACCCTCGCCGAGGGCGACCGGATCGTCTACCTGAAGAGCCACCGCACCTGAGCGCCGCTCAGGCGAGGCGCAGCTCACGCGGGCTCAGCCCGGGCGCCAGCCGAGCGCCTCGCGCACGCGCCGGGACATCGCGGCCACCACGAGGTCGTACGAGTCCTCGACCATGTCGCGCACCATCGCGTCCGACACCGCTCCGTCGACCGTGACCGTGTTCCAGTGGCGCTTGTTGAGGTGATAGCCCGGAACGATCTCCTCGTGCGCCGCGCGCAGCTGCTCCGCGAGCTCCGGCTCGCACTTGAGGCTCACGGCCAACGGACGCGACCGCAGGGCGCTCAACGCGAAGATCTTGCCCTCGACCTTGTAGACCGCGGTCACCGTGCCGAACGGGTATTCCTCCACGGCGCCGGGGAAGCCGAGGCACAGCTTGCGAAGTTCCGCAGCGGTCACGACGACCCCAAGAGCTCCGGAACGTCGGCAATGGAATCGACCGTGGCCGTCGGCTCGATCCCCGACGCGCCGACAGCATCGGCCCGGTACTTGCCGGTTCGCACCAGCACCCCGGCCAGGCCCGCGCCGACCGCCCCGCCGATGTCGGTCTCGATGTCGTCGCCGACCATGGCGGCGGCATCCGCGTCGAAGCCCGCGTCGCGAAGCACCTCGTCGAAGAAGGCACGCGCCGGCTTGCCGACCACGTAGGCCTCGCGCGCGGTCGCGTACTCGAGCGCAGCCACGAACGGCCCGACGTCGAGCGACAGCCCGTCGGCCCGCTGCCAGAAGCGGTTTCTCTGCAGCGCGATCAGCTCAGCGCCGGCCATCACGTGGCGGAAGGCGCGATTGAGCACGGCGTACCCGAAGTCCTCGCCGAGATCGCCGACGATCACGGCCTCCGGCTCGTCATCGTCCTCCTGCAACGATGAGAAGTCGCCCTTCACCTCGTCGTTCATGAGCAGCGACACGCGCCGAACGCCTTTGTCCAAGCAGTGCCGCACCGCAAGCGCCGCCGGGGTCATCAGCTCCTCATCCTCCAGAGAGAAGCCGAGCCGGCGCAGCTTCTCGAGCGTTGCCGGGCGCGAGCGCGAGGTCGTGTTGGTGACGAAGCGCAGCACGTGCCCTCGGATCGCAGCCGCGAGACGGCCTCATGCGCCCCGGGCACCGGCTCGTCCTCGACGTACAGCACGCCGTCGAGGTCGATCAGCACCACTCGTACCGAGCTCAGCATCCCCGCGCCGAGCGTATCCCGCCACTACCCTGCACGCATGGACTCACGGCGTGCGGCGATCTGGCGCATCGCCATCGGCGGCGCCGTGGTGGGCGCCATCTTCCTCGGGACGATCGTGACCGGCTCGGTGCCCACACCCGACGAGGTGCGCGACTACGGCGAGTCCCTCGGAGTTGCGGCGCTGATCGCATTCGTGCCGCTGTTCGTCCTCGTCAACTTCCTGATCACCTGGCCGATCCTGGCGGGCGCGGCCGGGCTCCTGTTCGGCACGATCGCGGGCTTCCCGCTCGCGCTCGCGGGCCTGACCGCGGCCGCGCTCACGCAGATGGGGCTGGCGCGCCGGCTCGCCGCCGGCCACCACGGCAACCTGCTGCCGAAGCGCACCAAGGCGATCGAGGACTTTCTCACGCGCAACGGCGCGCTTGCCGTGATGGAGTCGCGCATCCTGCCGCTGCTGCCGTACGGCATCGTCAACTACAGCGCCGGTCTAACGAAGCTGCGCTACCGCGACATGACGCTCGGCACGGTGGTGGGCGCGGCACCCAAGGTCTTCGCGTACGTCGCGCTCGGCGGCAGCCTCGGCGACCTGACCTCGCCCGAGGCGATCTCAGCGGTCACGCTGATCATCGTGCTCGGCCTGATCGGGCTGTACATCGCGCGTCGGCAGATCCTGCTCGAGCGCCGGGCGCGGCCCGCCTGACGAGCGTGTCGTACTTCCAGGCCGTCCGCATCTACTCCCTGGTCGAGGTGTGCATCTTCACCTCGCTGCTCGTGGTGGCGATCGGCGGCCTCGGCGAGTCGGCGGAGCAGGTGCTCGGCTGGACCCACGGGGTGGGCTGGATCATCCTCTGCCTGCTCGTGGCCTACGGCTGCAAGCGGCGCATCTTCCCGTGGCCGCTCCTGGCGGCGACCGTGTCGCCACTCGGACCTGTCGGCAGCACCGCCGGGCTCGAGTACCTGGCCCGGCGCCGGCGCGTCGAGTCCGAGCCGAGGGCCTAGCCCTGGGTGTGGGTGACCGTGCCGAGCTTCTCGAGGAGCTCGTCGTGGCTCGTGCCGCGCGTGTAGAGCGCCCGTTCGAAGAGCTTGCCGTAGACGTCGAAGACGGCCAGGAGAAGATCGGCCGTCAGCACCGTCTGGGCCTCGCGGCCGGCCGCGTAGTCGCCGGCGCGGCGCGTGACCTCGTCAAGGACGTCCGCGCCGAGAGGCGGTGTGTCCGCACCCTCCGGCTGGTCACCCTCGGTCATCAGAGGCGCCTCGCCCACCCCAAGCGCCTGCAGGGTGGCGCCCACCTGGCCGTGCAGGCGCAGCGCGCGCAGCCAGCGCTCGGCCTCGTCCTCCGCCGAATGGGCGAACGGCATCGCGGTGCCGGCCAGCGCGACCACCAGGGCCGCGTCCTGCGACAGGGGAATGTGCCGGCTTTGCATCAAGTGGGCCTCCGAGCCTCCAAGTATGTCTTCGGCGGTCTCCCCACGCCGGCGAACTTGTGAAACGTGTGCTGCACGAGCGGAAGAGCGCATCGTACTCTCGTGAATCCGTCGCGAGCGCCGCTGCAAGCTCAGCGCCGGACCACGCGGAAGCGCGCCGTCCGAGGCTTGGACGCGAAGCCGCCGGGATCCCGGACCACGACACGGACGCGGTGCGCGCCCGGCCGCAGGCGGCGCTTCTTCGTCCGGCCGCTGAAGCGCACGCGGTTGGCCCCGGCTCGGACGCTGCGGCGCAGGACGATGCCCGTCGGCTTCCAGCGGCGACCGGCCGCCCGCTGAATCGTGAGCTTCGCCCGGCCCCGCTCGGCCGCCCTGAAGCGGAAGCTCGTGCCGCGGCGCGCCGCGGCCACGGGCGTCGCCTTGCGCGCGACCCGGAACCGCTTCGGGCTCACGCGCACGCGCGTGACCTGGGGCCGGCGGCCGCGCCCCGTCAGCGCGAGCGTCAGCGGTGCCGGGGCGCCGGCGGGGGTGACGCTCAGGGTGCCCGTGTGGGCGCCGAGCTTCGTCGGGGAGAAGCGCACCGTGACGGAGCACGACACCCCCACGGTCAGTAGCGGCCCCGCACAGCCATCCGTCTCCACGGCGAAGCCGTGACCCGTGACCGTCGCAGGCGCCGCCCGCACGAACCCGGGGCCGTCGTTCGTGAGCGCCGCCGGGCGCACCACGGCGCGCGAGCGGACCCCGCGCGTGCCGAAGTCGAGCGCTCCCGGGACAAGCCGCGCCGCGGGCTGCTGATCGTTCAGCTGGACGACCATCCGCGCGGCGTTCTCGCTGTGGACGGTGGCGAGGTCCGGCTGGGCGTCGCCGTCGAAGTCCGCCACCGTGAGTCCCGCCGGCAACTCGACGATGCCGGTCGCGAACGGCGAGCCCGGGGCGTGCGCGAAGCCACCCGCGCCGTTCCCGGCCAGCACGGCCACGCTGCCGGGGTTCTGGTTGTTGGTGGCGGCGAGGTCGACGTCGCGGTCCCCGTCGAGGTCCGCCGCCACGACCGTCCGGGCGTTGTTCGCGCCGGTCGCGAACGGCGAGCCGGGCACGGCCGCGAAGCCGCCGGCGCCGTTGCCGCGGAGCACCGCGACCTCGCCGGGCGACGTGGCGGCCGCAGCGGCCAGGTCGACGATGCGGTCGCCGTCGACGTCGCTTGCCACCAGACTGCGCAGGCTCGTCGTCCCGGAGGCGAACGCCGGGGCCGCCACGAAGCTGCCGTCAGCCTGCTGCATCAGCACCGAGATGGTGCCGTTCTGGTTGCCCGTGGCGAGGTCGAACCGGAGGTCGCCGTTGAAGTCCCCCGTCGTGATCGCGCGCGGGTCGATCCCGGCCCCGAGCGGGTAGACGTCGGGGCCCAGGAAGGTCCCTGGGGCGCTCGCCTCCAGCACGGCCACCCGGCCCGGCGCGGCGCCGCCGGCGTCGAAGCGGTCCGCCACCGCGATGTCCAGTCGGGAGTCGCCGCCGAACTGGCCGAGTGCCAGGCCCATGCTCGAGTCGCCGCCGGTGCCCACGCCGTCGGGTGTCCCGAAGGCGCCGTTGCCGAGACCCGGGCTGAGCACCGCGAGGCCGTCGGCGAGGGCGGTCTGGGGAAGGATCTCGCTGGAGCTGATGGCGTCGAGCGCGCCGTCGCCGCTCCAGTCGGTCAGGGCGACCGCCGTTGCACGGCGCGCCGTCTGGTAGGGCGAGCCCGCCGCCTGCTCGAAGCGCCCGCTGCCGTCGCCGAGGAACACGTGCAGCTTGCCGCTGCCGTCGTCCGCCTCGCTGGCGGGGACGACCAGATCGACCCGCCCGTCGCCGTTCACGTCGCCGCTCGCCAGCGCCAGGGGCTCGTCGCTCACCTTGCCCTCGGCGGCGTTCTGCAACAGGTAGGCCTGCTTGTCGGGCAGCGGGGCGAAGCCGGCCTGGGCTGCCACGGGCCAGGCCGCCAGCGTGAGTGCGAGCAGGAGGAAGGGGCAGGTTCGGCGAGTCATACGGCTCTCCAACCGGCGAGCCGCGCGGATGTTACGCCGCTAGTCGCCCGCCTCGAGCCACTCGCGCATCGACACGTGGTGCCGCGAACGCGTGCCCTCGGCGATCTCGCGGCGCAGCTCGCCGAGCAGGCCGTGCCGCTCGGCCACGACGTTGTGCTTGTGGATCGTCTCGAGGTTCTCCTGGCGCGCCGAGACGAAGCCTTCCTCGCCGACCACCTCGAAGCGCTCGCTCGCCATGCGCACCATCTCGCGCACGCAGTCCTCGACGAAGCGCGGGTGCATGTGGGCCTTCTCGACGACCTCGACCTCGTCCGAGCGCTTCATCAGCTCGTAGATCTCCGAGCTCATCGACGCCTCGACGATCTCGAGCAGCGTCTCCGCCTGGATCGCGTCGTCGCAGCCCTCTGGGCAGCCGACGTGCAGCGTCCCGATGCCGCGCTGGTTGTGCGTGGCCACCGGCACCGACTCGAAGACGCGCGCGATCTCGTCCTCACTGAAGCCCTGCTCGGCGAGCCGCACCTGCGAGCGGTCCATCACGAGCTCCTGCGCGCACGGGCAGGCCGTCATGCCCTGCGCCTCGACGCCGACGAGCCGGCGCGTGCCGCGCGCCGACGCCACCGCCGCGCCGAACAGCTTGTAGATCTCCTGCGTCCGCGATCCCGACGCCGGTGCCTGCTTGTGCTCCGGGTAGTGCGCCGCGATCGTGACCTCCGCGCGACGGGCCTCCTGGCGATCGCGCACGCGCTCGGCGATGTGCGCCGCGAGCGTCTCGGCCTTGAAGGCCTCGCTCAGGATCACCTCGTCGATCGCTTCGTTGATGACCTCCTCGAAGCGCGACATGTGCGCGCCCTTCTGCTCCGGCCCGAGGTCGACGAAGCACTCGAGCTCGGCGTAGAAAAGCTGTTCGGCCTCGCCGTTGACCCGGATCCTGATCACCTTCTCGACGCCGGTGACTCCGACGCGCGAGAGGCTCACGTAGGTTGAGGGCCGGCGGGCCTGGACGTCGCTTCCGAGGAGGGCGGTTCTCTGAGTCATGGCCTCCGTCCACGATACCGAGGCCAGCGCGATGCAAATCGCACAAACCCGTCGTATACTGGCCCGCGGCTGGATGCCTTGGTCTTGGCCCACATGGCGCAGCCCCTCGCGGCCGATGCCGCGGACCGCACAACCTGACAGTCCGACTAGCCCGCGCAGGCGGCGCCCATGCAGTCTTGAAGGAGCGAGGGGTTGAGGGAAAAGGACGAGGCAGTCGCACTTCTCGAGGAGCCCGCGGAGGCGCGGGTCCTTGACATCGAGGAGCTGCGAGCGCTGGCGGCCGAAGGGCGCGAGCGCGGGTATCTGACGTTCGAGGAGATCGCGGCGTGCCTCGAGGAGGTCGAGGTCACGAAGGAGCAGGTCGTGGAGTTCCGCGCGCATCTGCTCGACGCCGGTGTCGAGATCGTGGCCGAGAGCGAGCGCCCGGGCGGTGGTCTTGTGGCGGTGCCCGCCGGCGCCGACGGAGCGCAGCCCGCGCAGCAGCGCAAGCCGGAGATCGACCTGACGGTGGAGCCGAGCCTGGACTCGCTGCGGCTCTACCTCCGTTCGATCGGCCGCGTCGACCTCCTGACCGCAGGCCAGGAGGTGACGCTCGCGCGCCGCATCGAGCGCGGCGACATGCTCGCCAAGCAGCAGATGATCGAGGCCAACCTGCGCCTCGTCGTCTCGATCGCGAAGGGCTACCTCGGCCGCGGCCTGTCGTTCCTCGACCTGATCCAGGAGGGCTCGCTCGGACTGATCCGCGCGGTCGAGAAGTTCGACTACAGGCGCGGCTACAAGTTCTCGACCTACGCGACCTGGTGGATCCGCCAAGCAGTCACGCGCGCGATAGCCGACAAGGCGCGCACCATCCGGATCCCCGTGCACATGGTCGAGAAGCTCAACAAGGTCGTGCACGTCGAGCGCCAGCTCGTGCAGGAGTTCGGCCGCGAGCCGACCCCCGAGGAGATCGCGCTCGAGCTCCAGTGGACGGCGCGCGAGGTCAAGGACATCCTGCGCATCGCGCAGCTCCCGGTCTCGCTCGAGAAGCCGATCGGCGAGGAGGAGGACTCCGAGCTCGGCGACTTCGTGGAGGACGACTCGGCCGAGTCGCCGTTCGAGCTGGCCAGCGAGAACCTGCGCCGCGAGAACGTGCGCCGCGCCCTCGACACCCTACCCACGCGCGAGCGCGAGGTGATCGAGATGCGCTACGGGCTCTCGGGGGGCAAGGCGCGCACTCTCGAGGAGGTCGGGCGCGCCTTCGGAGTCACGCGCGAGCGCATCCGCCAGATCGAGAACAACACGCTCAAGAAGCTCGAGGGGCTGCCGGAAGCACAGCGGCTGCGGGACGCTTCCTAGAGCAGCTCGCGGTAGTCGAAGCGGTCAGCCTTCAGCACCGGCCGGCCGTCCGCGTCGAACCAGTCGGCGCGCGGGCGGTCGTAGTAGAGCTCGACGCCGTTGCCATCGGGGTCGGAGAGGTAGACCGAGACGGTGCCGCCGTGATCGGAGCCGTGGTCGATCTCATAGCCCTGATCGAGTAGACGGCGCACGGCCGGCCGAGCTCGCGCCGGTCCGGGTAGACGAAGGCCACGTGGTAGAGCCCGGTGTGGCCCGCGGGAGGCGGCGTGCCACCCGCGCTCTCCCAGGTGTTGAGGCCGATGTGGTGGTGGTAGTCGCCGGCGGCCAGGAAGGCGGCGGAGAGCCCCACCTCGCGGCCGTCGGCTGACACGCCGAGGCCAAGCCCGTCGCGGTAGAAGCGGATCGCACGGTCGAGGTCGGCGACCCGCAGGTGCACATGACCGATGCGAACGGCGGGATGTATGGGCTCGTGGTTCATGCAGCACAGTCTGCTGCCAGGGCCGCCCCTCGCCATCGGTGTGATCACCTAACCGGTGAGCGAGAATCGCGGGGTGACCGCTGCAGCTTCGCCATTGGTGGGACGAGCCGCCGAGCGCGAGGCCATCACGGCCGCACTCGAGACGGTCCGCGCAGGGGAGGGCGTGATCCTGGCGATCGAGGGTGAGCCGGGGATCGGCAAGTCTCGGCTGCTCGATTTCCTGGAGGCCGCGGCCGACGCCTGCACCGCTCTCGCCGGGCGCGCCTCGGAGTTTGAGATCGATCTGCCCTTCGCGCTCTGGACCGACGCGCTCGACCGGCATCTGGACCAGCTCGGGGAGCGCCGGCTGTCGCAGCTCGGTCTCGACGATCCAGGGGCCCTGAGCGTCGTGCTGCCGTCACTCGCCGCGCTGGCGGCTGAGCCGGCGCCCGGTGACCGCCACCGCACCCACAGAGCCCTTCGTGACCTCCTCGAGCGCCTGGCTGGCGCGCGCCCACTCGTGCTCTGTCTCGACGACGTCCACTGGGCAGACGACGCCTCCGTCGACGCCCTTGCCGCGCTGGTCAGGCGGCCACCGTCGGGACCGCTGCTGCTCGCCATCGCAGGGCGCGAGAGCCGGCTTGCCGCAGCCCCTGGAGTCTGCGTTGCAGGAGGCCCTGCGAGGCGAGCGGGTCGTCCAGCTCACGCCGGGGCCGCTGAGCAGGCGTGAGGCGATCGAGCTGGTTGGCAGGGACGCCGCCGCGATCTACTCGGAGAGCGGCGGCAATCCGTTCTTCCTCGAGCAGCTCGCGCGCGCCGGAGCGGGCGCGGGCGTGGGCGCGGGCACCATCGGGGACGGGGAGGTCCCGCGCGTGGTGGCGGCCGCGCTCGAGAGCGAGTTGGCGGCCCTCACGCCCGAGGCGCGCCGCCTGCTCGACGCGGCCGCCGTGGCCGGCGATCCATTCGAGCTCGGGCTGGCCGCCGAGGTCGCGGAGCTTTCCGAGGAAGCGGGCCTGAACGACGCTGGATGAGCTGCTCGCCCGCGCGCTGGTGCGGCCCGCCGCCGCGCCGCGCGAGTTCGCATTCCGTCACCCGGTCGTGCGGCACGCGGTCTATGGCGCGATCGCCCGCGGCGCGCGCCTCGGCGCACACAGCGCGCGCGGCGACGGCGCTCGAACGCAGCGGGGCCGGGCCGGTCGAACGCGCGCATCACGTCGAGCAGGCGGCGCGGCCCGGTGACGAGGACGCGATCGAGCTACTCGAGACCGCCGCCGGCGCCCTCCGGTCTCCGGCGCCGGCGAGCGCCGCCAGGTTCGAGGCCGCCGCGCTGCGCCTGCTGCCCGACAGGCCCGATCAGGCCGAGCGGCGGACGCACCTGCAGACGCTGCTCGCGGAGGCCCAGTCGGCGGCCGGCCGGCCGGTGGCTGCGCTCGCGACCCTGGTGGAGGCGCTTCGCACCAGCCCGGATGCACAGCGCCTGCGCCTGGCGGTGGCCGCGGCCAACGCCGAGTGGCTCCTCGGGCGCAACGACGAGGCTCGAAGGCGGTTGCAGATCATCCTTGCGGAGCTGCCGGCCGAGCCATCCGCAGACCGCATCCGCCTACGGCTCGCGCTCACTCTCACGGCCCTCTCGGCACGGGACCTCGGCGAGGCCTCCAGGCAAATGAGCGACGCCCTCGCCGATGCCCGCGCGATCGGCGACTCCGTGTTCGAAGCGGCCGCGTTGGCTGCCACGGCGCTAATCCGGGTGTCCGAGGCGGAAGGGCGCGAGGCCGCCGCGGCCGTCGACGAGTCGAACCTCGCGCTCGGGCGGCTCAGCGGCGAGCAGCTGGCCACCCGCCTGCCCGGGCTGTGGATGCAGGGCCGGGCGCGGCATTGGCTGGGACAGTTCGAGGCGGCGCTCAGCGACCTGGAACGCGGGCTGTCGATGGCCGCCGCCACCGGTCGCGAGAGCGTCGAGCTGTTGCTCACCGTGGAGAAGGTGGCCACTCAGGTGGAACTGGGGCGGTTGCAGGAGGCCGTGGCCACGGGCGAGGAGGGTCTCGAGCGTGCGCGCCTGTCCAGCAACGGCACGATGTTGCTCTGGGCTCACAGTGCCCTCGCCTCGGCGCTGCTCGCCGCCGGCGAGGTTCAGGCCGCCCTCGAGCACGCAACCGACGCTGCCGAGACTGGCGCTCCGCCGGGCTTTCACGCGGCGGGACAGCCCGGTTGGTGCATGGGCGCGACGCTGACAGCGGCTGGCAATCCTGAGCGCGGGAGCGACGCGCTGCTCGAGGCCTTCGGCGGCCCGGACCTGTCCGCTCTCGTGCCGGTCCAGGTCGCGCGCGCGGCGGCCGACCTCGCCGAGGCTCAGCTCGCCGCCGGGGATCTGGAAGCAGCCGAGACCACGGTCGCGGCCGGCGAAGCGGCTGCAAGCCGTGCGGGGACGGACTGGGCGCTCGGCGTCGCGCGGCTGGCGCGGGCAGGGCTCCTGCTCGCTCGGGGCGAGGCGAAGGAGGCGGCCACGACGAGCGCGGCGGCAGGCGAGAGCGCGGCCGGGGCGCCGCTCCTGTCCGCGCGAGCGCTCCTCATGCACGGACGGGCGCTTGCAGCCTCGGGCCGCCAGAAGGAGGCGGTCGAGGCGCTGAAGGCGGCGGAGTCCGCATTCGACGGCTTCGGCGCCCGCCGCCTGCACGGCGAGGCCGTTCGCGAACTCCGCCGGCTCGGGCATCGGGTGGTCCGGACGGCTGAGGGCGACCGAGGCGCCGGGCCGCTTGCCGCGCTCACCGCACGCGAGCGGGAGATCGCCGAGCTCGTGGCCGCGGGCCGGACGAACCGCGAGGTGGCCGATCAGCTCGTGCTGAGCCCCCGGACGATCGAGGCCCACCTGCGCAACATCTACGGCAAGCTCGGCGTGCGCTCGCGCGTCGAGCTCGCCCGCGCCGCCGGCGACCGGTAGGCCGGTTAGGTGATTACCCCGATGGCGTAGGCGCCCAGCGGGCGGATGCTGCCTCCCGCAACCAACAACGCCCTTGGGACAAGGGCTCTCGACAGGAGGCAGCATGATCAACTCAATCCGAATTCGACGGCTCCCCGCGACGCTCGCCCTGGTGGCGGTTGCCGCACTCGGCCTCGTCCTGGCCGTGGCCGGTGCGGCCGGCTCGGAGCCCGGCAAGCAGCGCGCCGCGGAGCGACTCGTCGTCCGCGGCGAGGACACCGTCAAGGACGGCGGCCAATGCCCCGGCGGCGTCTGCAATCTGGAGCTCACCGACGGCACCTTTCGCGGCACCGTGGGAACCGGTCAGTACGACGGATCCGTCGAGCTGAGGGTCGCCGAGGCCTTCGCCAACGGCGAGGGCGGCCTCTGCGCGCCGGTCTCGGGACGCATCGTCCTCGGCGCCGGCTCTCCCGATCGGCTCGTGATCGGTCTCCGTGGTGACTCGTGCCAGGACGGCAACGGCGACGTCACGCAGGCGTCCTTCACGGGCGTCACCGAGTTCGTGGTCAAGCACGGCACCGGCGTGTACGCGAAGACGAGGGGCAGCGGCATGGCGACCTTCTCCGAGGACGCCTCCGACCGCGAGCACATGACGCTCATCGGAACCATCTACCGCTGATCCAGGCATCCGATCGGAGGCGGGGCCAAGGCTGGCCCGCCTCCGGCTCGGAGCCGCCTCTACAATCGCTCCCGACCGCCCGGGGGGATGTCCGAGCGGCCAAAGGAGACGCGCTGTAAACGCGTTGGCTCAGCCTACGCAGGTTCGAATCCTGCTCCCCCCATAACGGCCCCACTCCGCGCGCGCAGAGCATGGCGTCCGGATGTAGCCTTGCGCGTCCATGGTCGAGGCAGGACCCAGCCACGGCATGACGCGCGTCGGCCGGCGCCTCGCGTTTGCGCTGGCGCTCGCGCTCGTCGTGCTGTCCGTCGTCCCGTCGTTCGTGACGGCGGCGCCCGGGGACCTCGACACGAGCTTCGGCGGAGACGGCACCGTCCTCGCCCAGTTCGACCAGGCGGCGGGCGCCAACGCCGTCGTCGCACAGCCCGACGGTTCGATCGTCGCCGCCGGCACTTACTCCGAGGCCCAGTTCGCGCAGTTCGCCCTCGCGCGCTGGCTCGCAGACGGGACGCCGGACCCGGGCTTCTCCGACGATGGCCAGTTCAACCGGCAGTTCGCGGCCGGGCCGGGCGCCGCCAACGGCGTAGCGCTCCAGTCCGACGGCGCGATCGTCGCTGCCGGGGCGATCCTCGACGACCAAGAGGGCGACGGCGAGTTCGCGCTGTTGCGCCTCACGGCCGCCGGAGTGCCCGACGACAGCTTCGGCGTGGACGGCGAGGTGACGACGGAGTTCGCCGGCGGTAACGCTGAGGCCGACGCGGTCACCGTCCTCCCCGACGGCACGATAGTCGCCGTCGGCGATCTCGATATGGCGCCTGGCTCCGAGTTCGCGATCGCGCGCTACGACGTTGACGGCACGCTCCTGTGGCAGACGACGACCCAGTTCGCCGACGGCCCCGCCCGCGCTGCGGACGTCGTCATCGAACCCGATCGCATCGTTGCCATCGGGACGGTCAACACGCCGAGCGGGTCCGCGCGCTTCGCGCTCGCGGGCTACACGCTGGAGGGCGACCTCGATCCGACGTTCGGCAACGGCGGCACCCAGGACACGGCCTTCGTCGGCGGCGGCGCGCTCGGGCGCGGCGCGGTGCTCGCGAGCACGGGACAGATCCTGGTCGCGGGCGATTTCACGGCGGCGACCGGCAACGACCGGTTCGCACTCGCGCGCTATACCGCCGATGGCCAGCTCGACATCACCTTCCAGACCGAGGGCCGGACGACGACGCCGTTCAGCCAGAGCAACGCGTTCGGGGCCGACGTGGTCCAGGAGCCGTGCGGGGGGCTGGTCATCGGCGGCCTCGCGTTCGACTTCAGCTTCGGCCATCAGGCCTTCGCGCTCGCGGGCTACGGCGCCGACGGGACCCTCAACCCCGGGTTCGGCACGGGCGGCACGCAGACGACACGGTTCGCCACCGATGAGGGATCGGGGACCGCGCTCACGCTCGCGCCCGGCGACAAGCCCGTTATCGCCGGGCCGATCACGTCGTCGGGAGACATCCAGTTCGGGGTCGCGCGGTACGAGGGTTCCTGCGTCACGCCGCCTCCACCCCCGGCTCCGCCACCACCGCCATCACCGCCGGCCCCGCCGCCACCGCCCGCGCCCACGGCGCTGGCCAGGATCAAGACGACGGCCGCGCTCCTGCGCGCCGACGGGACGGTCCGGATCGCGCTGCAGTGCCGGACCGTGCGCGTCGCGCGCTGTCGTGGGGTGCTCAGACTGCGAGCGCTGCCGCGCAGCGCCCCGTCGCGCGGCAGGAAGGCGGGCGCGTTCATGTCGCTCGGCCGTGTGCGCTACTCGATTGCCAAGGGGCGGCGCGCCACCGAGATCCTGACGGTGAGTCGCCGGGCGCGGCGGGCGCTCGGGGACCGGCGGCGCGTGGCTGCGCGCGGCGCGGCGCGCACCCGCCAGCCGAGCGGCGGGACCCGGACCGCCGCCCGTGGGATCCGCGTGCTGGTCGCGGCGGGGGCCAGGCGAATCTGAACCCGGCCGAGCTCGACGCGGCGGGCCGTGCCGTCAATCGGCGCTAGGCTTCGGGCCGGCCGAAATCCCAACCGGATGACGCCGCACGCCGACGTAGCTCAGCCGGTAGAGCACCTCCATGGTAAGGAGGGGGTCCGGGGTTCGAGTCCCCGCGTCGGCTCTGACGGAACGCGCCCGTGTCCCCGTTTGTGGGTGACGCTTTGCGGAGGGGTGACTTCGACCGGATTCTGCTGTAGATTCGCGCTCGCTATGCACACTTCCGCCCGCCGGGCTCGCGCGATGATCGTCCTGACCACCTCGATCGTCGCGCTTGCGGCGTGGCCGAGTGTTGCGGCGGGGGACGTCTCCCTCAGCAACGGCACGATCGGAGGGGGCACGACCGGCAACTCGTCGCCCCCTGGGGGCGTCCTGCCGGCGTCGGTGCAGGGCGTTGTCAACGGCGGGACCTGGTCATCGACGAGGTGGACGATCGGGTCGGGGACGGGGGCGGAGACCGGGTGCTACGGGCACAACAACTGGACCAGCGGGACGCACACCGTCGACTTCACCAGCAACAACAAGAACACGGTGACCGCGCCCGGCAATCCGACGGACTATGACGTCACGTACACCGCGTACGCGAACAACAACTGCTCAGGGCCAGCGGGTGAATTGATCCTGACCAACGCCCTCAAGGTCACCGCGCCGGGGAACAATCCCAACCTCGCGGAGCGCTGCGGGATCAACCTGATGCTGGTGCTCGATGAGTCAGGCTCAATCGCCTCATCGGGAGCCACGGGGGCAGTGCGCAACGCCACCAAGGCCTTCCTGGGCGCGCTCTCGGGGACCGGCTCCAAGGTCTCGATCGTCGACTTCAGCACGAGCGCCGCCCGCCCAATCGGTTACACGACGGTGACGGCCAGACTCGATCTCGCAGACCTTCACGCCCTACATCGACAACACAAATCCCGGCGGTCCCGGCTACAACCCCTCCGGCTGGACCAACTGGGAGGCCGCGTTCGATGAGGTGGGCAAGGCAAACGGGCAGGGCACCAAGGCCGACCTCGTCGTCTTCATGACCGACGGCGACCCGACCGCGCGCAACAGCAACTCAGGCGGCGCCCCGCTTACCGGGCTCACCGAGGGCGACGTGACGGCACTGCAACGGGCGGAGCAGGAGTCCAATGAGGTCAAGCTCCAGGGATCGCACGTCTTCGCGCTGGGTGTCGGCGAGGCGGTGAGCAATCGCAGGAGCGCCAACCGGCTGACGGCGATCTCCGGGTTCGAGCAATACCCCGGTAACCCGTTCGGTGAGTCCGATTTCACGCTCGAAGACGACTTCGACCAGCTGGCGGCAGCACTACGCCAGATCGTCCTCGAGCTCTGCGAGTCCTCGGTGACCGTCACGAAGTTGGTGGACGAGGGCGATGGCAGCTTCGAACCTGATGCCGGGTGGGATTTCACCGGCTCGGTCTCGACGACCCAAGGCAGCTACAGCTGGGTGCTGCCGGCACCTCCGCCCGACACCGGCCCACGGGTGGAGACGACGAACGAGCAGGGCGTCGCCACCTTCCAGTGGGACACCAGCAACGCGACCGCGACGAGCACACTCCGCCTCTCCGAGGAGCTTCAGGAGGGGTACGACGTACGTTGACACCCAATGCAGTGTCACCCGGATCACCAGGACGGGCCGTCGCATCCGCCGCCGGTGGTGTCGCTGCCTTACCCCTGTCGGCGAGGTGACGCTCGGCCCCAACCAGTACGCGAGCTGCACCGTGCGAAACCAAATCAGGCCCGGGACGATCGAGATCGAGAAGAACGCGACGCCGGAGAGCTCACAGGTATTCGCCTTCACGGGCTCCCTTGGCATCGGCGACTTCACGCTGGTGGATGACCGGACGGACGAATCCGTATCGCGGATCTTCGCCAATCTCAGCCCCGGGACCTACACGGTCAGCGAGATGGTTCCGGAGAATTGGGAGCTCACGGGCATCACATGCACCCCCGCCACGGCCGCCGTGATCGCGGGGACGCAGGTGACGATCACCCTCGCGCCGGGTGGCTCGGTCGTCTGCACCTACAACGACACGAGGATCGACCCGCCGATACCGCCGGAGCCGCCGGAGCCGCCCGTGCCGCCGGACCCGCCCGTGCCGCCGGAGCCGCCCGACTCCGCCACCGGCGACCGAGCTCGATGTAGTCAAGACAGCGCCTCGGGTTGCGCGCGTAGGAGGCCGGTTGCCGTTCAGGCTGACGGTGACGAACACCGGCTCGGTCGTGGCGAGGGACGTGAAGCTGGCCGACGTACCGCCGGCGTCCGTCGCCCTGGCCGCGCTTAGGTCCAGCCGACCTGCAAGGGTCGAAGGCGGATACGCCCTGTGGCGTGTGCGGAGGCTCGCCCCGGGTGCGTCGCGCACCATCCGCGGAAGCGTGCGCATCCAGGCCAGCAGCCCGGGACTGAAGCGCAACTGGGTCTTCGCGGCCGCGGTCAACGCCCGCCTGGTGCAGGATCGGGCGGACACGCGCATCCGCGCCGCCCAGCGGAGACGGGCGCCGGCCGTCACGGGCTAATCGCCGGCAGGGCGAGTACCGCGAGCCGGCGGGCCTCGTACCGCGAATTGCGGGAACATGGCTCACCACATGAGCCATCGCGTCGTCATCATCGGCGGCGGCTTCAGCGGGTCCGGGGTTCAAGTCCCCGCGTCGGCTCTCCGCGCCCGCCCCGGGATACTCCGGCTCATGGCCAGTCAAGGCGGCCCTCGCCGTAGCCCCACCGGCCGATTGCTCGACGCGCTGATCTGGGGCGTTGCACTCGGCGCCGCGGGCGGTGCCGTGCTGGGCGCCGCTATCAGCGGGGTCGGCGCGGGTGTGGGTGCGGTGGTCGGGGCTCTGCTCTACGCGCCGGCCGAGGCGCTCACGACCCTGCGCCGGGCGCCCGCCGAGCCGAAGCCGATCTGGCAGCGGATCTTCGCGAGTGCGCTGCTGATGGCCTTGTTCGGCTGGCTCCTGGGCCTGGCCTATGACGAGCCGCTGTTCATCGCGGTCGTCAGCGGCGCGCTGCTCGGGTTGCTCGGGCTGCGCCCGCTCAAGCTGGCGCTCGGGCTGGTGGTCGGCCTGGCCCTGGGTGCTCTGTTCACGGCGTTCGAGGCAGATGCCGAGCCCGCGCTGGTCGCCGCCGCGGTGACGATCGTCTATCGCGTGATCGCCGCGGTCGCCTACCGCGACCGGCCGCTCGTCCGCATCATGGCGGAGGAAGTGCCGGCGGAGGAGCTGCGCTATGTCGTCCCGTTCGAGGCCCGCTCGCGCTACGTGGGCGCCGACTACGTCGAGCAGCTCGCCCACGTCAGGGGCGGCTCATTCCGCCGCAACCCACCCGACATCGGGATCCTGTCCTCGCTCGACAGCCTCGACGGCCCCGCCTTCGAGGCCTCGCGTGTACACCCGCTGATCCGCGAGTTCTACGAGCACACGAGCCGCTTCAAGCTCTCGATCGTGCCCGAGTGGCGGACCTGGATGAAGCCCGCGTACGGCGTGTTCAAGCGCGTCGTCGCGGAGCCGCTCGGCCAGGCCGCGATCCCCTCCAACATCGAGGAGGCCCAGCGCGGGATGGTCTCGACCATCGACACCATCGACTTCGACGACGACGAGGTCATCGACGTCCGCGGCTGGATCCGGACGTTCGCGGACTCTGGCAAGCCGATCTACGTCGGCATCTACACCAGCTTCCGCCACGAGGACCGCGGCTATGTGAGCGTCGGATTTCCGCTGCCGAGCGCGAACTTCACCGCCACCCTGGAGCCCACCCACAGCGCCGCGCACGACCTCCTCCTGACGTCGCGCAGCAAGCTGTCGTTCCCAGGCCACTACCTGAGCTCGGTCGACAGCGAGCGCGACGCCCTGACCGTGCTCAAGCTGATGTCGTTCGAGGAGCAGATCCACGTCTACGTCGCCGATGACGAGCTCAAGACGGAGCACAGCTTCTACCTCGCGGGCCAGCGCTTTCTCACGCTTCACTACGAGATCGAACGCCTGCCGGTCGAGCGCTAGTCTCGGCACTGAAGGGTCATGGCTGCGGCAAACCCCCACCGCGTCGTCATCATCGGCGGCGGCTTCGGCGGCCTCCTGGCGGCGGTCGCCCTGCGCGACGCTCCCGTCGAGCTGACGCTCGTCGACCGGCGCAACTTCCATCTCTTCCAGCCGCTCACCTACCAGGTCGCCACGGGCGCTCTGGCGGCGAGCGACGTCAGCTATCCGCTGCGCGCGATCTTCCACAACGATGAGCGCGTGCGTGTGATGTTGGCCGAGGTCAGCGGCTTCGATCTCGACGCGCGCGAGGTGCGCCTCGAGCCGGTGGGGGAGGCGCCGGCGCCGGCGACGCTCCCGTACGACAGCCTGATCGTCGCCGGCGGCTCGACCTACTCCTACTTCGGCCACGAGGAGTGGCGCGAAGTGGCTTTCGAGGTCAAGTCGCTCGAGAGCGCGCTGATGGTGCGACGCCGGCTGCTGAGCGCGTTCGAGGCGGCCGAGCTCGAGACCGACCTGGAGGCGCGGCGCGCCTGGCTCACGTTCGTCGTCGTGGGAGCCGGCCCGACCGGCGTCGAGATGGCCGGCCAGATCGCCGAGCTCGCCAGGGACACGCTGCCGGGCGACTACCGCGAGATCGACCCGAGCAGCGCGCGCATCCTGCTGCTGGAGGCGGGGCCGCGGGTACTGCCCGCGTTCGATCCCTCGCTCTCAGGCAAGGCCGCGCGGCTGCTCGAGGAGCTCGGGGTGACGCCCCAGACGAATCGCCCGGTGGTCGGCATCGACGAGCACGGCGTCGACATCACGAAGGCAGGCGGCGACGAGACGGAGCGCATCGAGGCCCGCACCGTCATCTGGGCGGCGGGCGTCACGCCGTCGGCGCTCGCGAGCGAGCTCAGCGAGCGCTCAGGCGCCGATGTCGACAAGCTCGGCAGGCTGATCGTCGAGCCCGACCTGACGCTGCCCCACCACTCCGAGGTGTTCGCGCTCGGTGACATGGTGAGCGTGCGCGGCATGGACCTGCCGGGTCTCGCCCCGGTCGCGATGCAGGAGGGCCGTTACGCCGCGCGTGTAATAAAGGCGCGCCTCGAGGGACGCCCGCACGAGCCCTTCCACTACGTCGACAAGGGCAACCTCGCGACGATCGGGCGAGCCCGCGCGGTGGCGGAGATCAAGAACCTCAAGCTGGCGGGAGGGATCGCCTGGCTCACCTGGCTCGGCGTCCACCTCTGGTACCTGATCGGATTCCAGAACCGGATGCTCGTCCTGATCCGCTGGCTCTTCAGCTTCGCGACGCGCGGCCGCGGCGCGCGTTTGATCACCGGGCAGACGACCGAAATGGCGGCGCGAGAGCGCTAATGGGCCTCCTCCTCATGTTCCACCCGGAACTGCGGCCCCAGGCGCCGCCATGCGGCGTCCTCGGTCGCCTAGGTAGCGCTGCTACCTAGGCTCCCTGCGTCCTTGCCTGGCGCCCCCTGGGTCTCGCATTTCCGGGGGAACATTCGGAGAAGACCCACTAGACTGGCGCGTTGACCTTGCGGCCGGCCGCGTTAGTTCGTGGTGCCTCCGGCCGCCCATACCTAACCTTCCCAGGAGCCATGGCTCGCGGAGACGTACGAATCGCCGTAACCCTCGCCTGCGAGGAATGCAAGCGGCGCAACTATCAGACAGAGAAGAGCAAGCGGAACAATCCGGACCGGATTGAGTTCCGCAAGTACTGCCGTTGGTGCGGCAAGCACACGCCACATAAGGAAACCCGCTAAGCCGGTGGCGAGAGACCGTCAACGCGCGAAGCAGCGCCAGGCCGAGCGGCGTGCCCGCCGGCTGGAGCAGAAGGGCGAGCAGCCGAGTCCGCCGGTCGACGAGGGCATCGCGGATGAGCGGCGGCGCCCGCCGGCCGACGAGGGCACCCCGAAGGAGCCGGGGCGCCCGCCGGTCGACGAGGGGAACGTCACCCAGGAGATCCTCGGCATCCCGGGGATCGATCCCGGCCTGCAGGTCGGCGCGCCGCCGCCGAACGAGGGCCGCAGCGACACCGTCTTCGAGCACGAGCTCTCCGAGGAGGAGGCACTCCAGGAGATCGAGGACTGGGAGGTCAGCGGCGAGGAGCACCTCACCCAGGACGAGATCGACGAGGAGCTCGAGGCCGAGGAGGAGCTCGCCGGACGGGGCGAGGAAGGCTTCGAGGTCCGCGGCCGCCGCGGGCGCGACGAGGCCGAGAAGCACAAGCACCGCCCGCGGGTAATACAGTTCCTGATCGCAGTCTGGGCCGAGCTGCAGCGGGTTCAGTGGCCTAACCGTCAGGCCATGATCACGCTAACCGGGGTTGTGCTCGGCTTCGTCTTGATCGCGGGTGGCTACCTCGGGCTCCTGGACGCGGTCTTCTCAGAACTCATCAAAGCAATTCTCTAGAACGGTCTTTTGCATGTTCCGCTGGTACGCAGTCAACACCTACTCCGGTCACGAGAACAAGGTCAAGCAGAACCTTGAGCACCGACGCATCTCGCTCGGCCAGGAGAACAGCATCCGTCAGATAGTCATCCCCACCGAGCAGGTGCAGGAGATGAAGGACGGGCAGAAGCAGACCAAGGAGCAGCGGACCATGCCCGGCTACCTGCTCGTCAACATGAACCTGACCGACGACTCCTGGCAGCTCGTGAAGAACACGCCGGGCGTGACCGGGTTCGTGGGCGCGTCCAACCAGCCGGTGCCGCTCAACCAGGGCGAGGTCGACCGATTGCTTCACCGCGAGACGGCCGAGCGCCCGCGCACACGTGCGCAGTTCGCGATCGGCGAGTCGGTCAAGGTCGTGTCCGGCCCACTGTCGGACTTCTCGGGCGAGATCTCCGAGATCAACGAGGACGCAGCTAAGCTCAAGGTCCTCGTCTCGATCTTCGGCCGGGAGACCCCGGTCGAGGTCGGATTCGACCAGGTTAAAAAGATCTAATGGCTCGCAAGGTCCTCACACTCATCAAGCTCCAGGTGCCCGCCGGACAGGCGAACCCGGCTCCGCCGGTCGGCCCGGCGCTGGGTCAGCACGGCGTGAACATCATGGAGTTCTGCAAGTCGTTCAACGCTCAGACCCAGCAGGACTCGGGGACGATCATCCCCGTCGAGATCACGGTCTATGAGGACCGCTCGTTCACTTTCATCACGAAGACGCCGCCGGCCGCCGTGCTGATCAAGCAGGCGATCGGGCTCGAGAAGGGCTCGGGCGAGCCGAACCGCAACAAGGTCGGCACGATCACGAAGGACCAGGTGCGTCAGATCGCCGAGCAGAAGATGCCCGACCTGAACGCGCACGACGTGGAGCAGGCGTCGAAGATCATCGAGGGCACCGCGCGCTCGATGGGAGTGGAGGTCAGGTAGCGATGCCCAAGCACGGAAAGCGCTATCGCCAGAACCTGGAGAAGGTCGACCGCGAGGCGCACTACCCGCCTGCCGAGGCGGTCGCCATCCTGAAGAGCTTCGAGCCGACCAAGTTCGACGAAACGGTCGAGGTGCACATCCGCACCGGCCTGAACGTCCGTCACGCCGAACAGCAGCTGCGCGGGACGATCTCGCTCCCGCACGGGCTCGGCAAGGAGATGACCGTCGCCGTGTTCGCCAAGGGCGACAAGGCGCGTGAGGCCGAGGAGGCCGGCGCCGACCACGTGGGCGCCGAGGACCTCGCCGAGCGCGTCGAGGGCGGTTTCACGGACTTCGACGTGGCGATCGCGACGCCGGACATGATGCCCGTCGTCGGCAAGCTCGGCCGCATCCTCGGGCCGCAGGGCAAGATGCCCAACCCGAAGGTCGGAACGGTCACGATGGACGTCGCCAAGGCTGTTGGCGAATCGAAGGCCGGCAAGATCGAGTACCGCACCGATCGCCATGCGATCGTGCACCTGCCGGTGGGCAAGCTGAGCTTCGACGGCCGTGTCCTGCTCGAGAACTACGCCGCGCTGATCGACGAGATCGTGCGCGCCAAGCCGGCGGTGGCCAAGGGCCGTTACCTGCACACGATCACGCTCACGACGAGCATGAACCCCGGCATCAAGGTCGACCCCTCGCGCACGCGGGGAATCGTCGAGGACGTCGAGGAGACCGCCGCGGTAGCCTGATCCCTCCAAGCCTTTCTGCCCGAGACCCTCGGCGGCTTCTGCGTAAGTCCGAGACAGGTGGAGCGAGCGAAGCCCGGCCGACCCGTCGGCCCGTTCCGTTAGCCCGCCTGCGCGCGGGCTTTTCAATGAAACGGAACGGAACATGAACAGAGACCAGAAAGCAGCGGTCGTCGAGGAGGTGGCCGCCCAGATCCAGGAGTCGGAGGCGATCTTCGCCGTCGACTACCGCGGGATCTCGGTGCCCCAGGCTGCCGAGCTGCGCGTCAAGCTGAACGAGGCGGGCGCCCGCTTCCGCGTGGTCAAGAACACGCTGACGCTGCTCGCGCTGGACAAGGCCGGCACCGACTCGCTCAAGGATGTCCTCGACGGGCCCACCGCCTTCACGTTCGTGACCGCAGAGGGCGGCGACGTCGCGCTCGCCGCCAAGGCGCTCGCGCAGTTCAAGCGCGAGCACGATTTGCTCGATTTCAAGGGCGGCGTGATGGACGGCGAGGTGCTGACCGCCGAGCAGATCGGCGAGATCGCCCGCCTGCCCGCCAAGGAAGTGCTGCACGGCCAGCTGGTTGGCATGATCGCGTCGCCGATCACCGGCCTCGTGCGCGGGCTGAACGCGCTGATCTCCGGGCTCGCGATCCAGCTGCAGAAGATCGCGGACGAGGGCCTGCTGCCTGCGGGCGAGGCGCCGGCCGCCGAGGCCGCCCCGGCCGAGGAGGCCGAGGCTGCCGCTGCGGAGGAGGCGCCTGCGGAGGAGGCCGACGCGGCCCCCGCCGAGGAAGAGACTGCTGCCGAGGAGGCTCCCCCCGAGGAGGCCTCCGCCGGCGACGAGACAGAAGCAACTGAAACGCCCTCCGAGGGCGACCAATCATGATCGCTCGCACCCGGCCGAGCCGGGCGCTTGCGCAAGACAAGGAGGGCTAATCATGGCCACCGCCACTGAGCTGATCGAAGAGATCAAGAAGATGTCCGTTCTCGAGCTGTCCGAGCTGATCAAGGCGCTCGAGGAGGAGTTCGGAGTTTCCGCCACCGCCGTGGCCGCGGCCGCCCCGGCCGCCGCCGGAGCCGGCGACGGCGCCGCCGAGGAGGAGGTGTCCACGACCGTGGACGTCGTGCTCACCGGCCCCGGCGACAAGAAGATCCAGGTGATCAAGGTCGTGCGCGCCGCGACCGGCCTCGGCCTGAAGGAGGCCAAGGCGCTCGTCGACGAGGCTCCCAAGCCGATCAAGGAGGGCGTCGACCGCGACGAGGGCGAGAAGCTCAAGGCCGAGCTCGAGGAGGCCGGCGGCAGCGTCGAGCTCAAGTAGCCTCACTGCTCAGCGAAGTCAGTTTGCCGAGGGGCCGCCGCGAGGCGGCCCCTCGTCGTTCCGGGCCGTAGCCTCCGCGCGATGCAGATACGCCTGGACCACGCGGTCATCCACGTCTCCGACTGGAGCAGCTCGAACGACTTCTACCGGCGCGTCCTCGGCGCCGAGCTGATCGGCGAGCCGGACGGCCCCTGCCGCTACCGCTTCGGCAAGAGCCAGCTCAACGTGCACGGCCCGGGCGTCGACGCGCACCCGCTGGCGCGCGTGCCCGTGGAGCCCGGCAACTCGGATCTCTGCTTCGCCTGGGAGGGGCCGATCGAGGAGGCCATCGAGCATCTGGGCCGCCAGGGCGTGGAGATCGAGGAGGGACCTGTCGAGCGGCACGGCGCCGGCGGCACCGGCGCGAGCGTGTACTTCCGCGATCCGGACGGAAGCCTGCTCGAGTTCATCTCCTACGCCGCCTGACCGAGGTTGTAAACACACGGATTGGGTAAGCCGGGGCGCATGGAAGCCCTGCTGCGCCTGTTCGTCGTCGTGCTCGTCGCGCTGGTTGTCTTCGACCCGCAGATCGCATTCGCGCGCGACGTCGAGAAGCAGCCGACGGCAACCGGCCGCGGCGGCGCCGCCGCGACGGTCGACCTGCTCGGGACCCAGGCGGCCATCGACACGCTGAAGAACGGCGGCAACGCGGTCGACGCGGCGGTTGCGGCCGCAGCCGTGCTCGGCGTGACAGAGCCCTACTCGTGCGGCATCGGCGGCGGGGGCTTCATGACGATCCGGACGGCGAACGGCAGGGTCAGCACGATCGACTCGCGCGAGGAGTCGCCCGCCTCGATGCAACCCGGCTCGTTCTTCGAGAACGGCGCCTCGCTCAGCTTCGATGCGGCGCGTTGGAGCGGCCTGTCGGCCGGGGTGCCCGGCACCGTGGCGGGCTGGGACCAGGCGCTGCGGCGCTACGGAACGCAGTCGCTCGCGCGCACGCTGCGCTCGGGCATCAGGGTCGCCCGCCAGGGCTTCACCGTCGACCCGACCTTCGTCACGCAGACCGAGCCGGCCGTCCCGTGGTTCGACGACGTGCCGGCGACCGCTGAGCTCTACCTCGACGAGGACGGCACGCCGCGCGACGTGGGGGACACGATCCGCAACCGCGACCTCGCGCGCACGTACAGGCTGATCGCGAAGGAGGGTCCGCGTGCCTTCTACCGCGGCGACCTCGCCGCGGCGATCGTCGACGCGGTTCGCAACCCGCCGATCGCGGCCGGCGCCGACCACGTCTGGCGCCCCGGGCTGCTGACCGAGCAGGACCTGCGCAACTACGACGCGCTGCGCCGTGACCCCACACACATGACCTACCGCGGCCTCGACATCTGGGGCATGGGCCCGCCGTCGAGCGGCGGCTCGACCGTCGGCGAGACGCTCAACATCCTCGAGGGCTACCGCGATCTCGCCGCCGACCGGACGCAGGCCCTGCACCTCTTCCTCGAGGCCTCGCGCTTCGCGTTCGCGGACCGCAGCGCCTACGTGGCCGACCCGGACTTCTTCGACGTCCCGCTGGCGGGACTGCTCTCGGACGGCTTCGCCGGCGAGCGCCGAGCGCTGATCAACCCGAAGAAGGCGGCCACCTCCCCGGTCGCGCCCGGCAACCCCTACGACGACGAGGGCGGTCCCGGCCTCGCATCGGCCGACGTGTCGCACCCGCGCCAGTCGACCACCCACCTCGTGGTCTCGGATCGCCAGGGGACGGTCGTCTCGTACACGTTCACGATCGAGTCGACGGGCGGGAACGGCATCGTCGTCCCCGGCTACGGCTTCCTCCTGAACAACGAGCTGACGGACTTCGACTACGGCTCGCGGACGCATCCGAACCGCGCCGACGGCGGCAAGCGCCCGCGCAGCTCGATGAGCCCGACGATCGTCACTCGCAACGGGCAGCCGGTCTACGCGGTCGGCTCTCCGGGCGGCTCGACGATCATTCCGACGGTCGCCCAGGTGCTGCTCGAGCGGCTCGACCTCGGCGCCTCGCTGCCGGAGGCGATCGCGCGGCCGCGCGCCGCCCAGCGCAACACGGCGACGACGACCGCGGAGCCCGCCTTCATCAGCTCGCCGGAGGGCCAGGCGCTCGCCGACCCGAGCAAATACGGCCACACCTTCACGCCGATGGCCGAGATCGGCGCGGTCACCGGGCTCGAGTTCCTGCCCGGCGGTCGCGTGCTGGCGGCAGCCGAGCCGGTGCGCCGCGGCGGCGGCAGCGCGGCGGTCGTGCGTCCCTAGAGTTCCGCCGCGTGCGGAACCGCGGCGTCGCTGCATTCGCCTGCCTGGCCGTGGTCGCCGCGGCCGATCTCGTGCTGAGCCGAAAGCGGCCGCCCTGGATCCTGGTCGGCCTGCTCGACGAACCCGCCCACCTCGCGACGGCGGGAGTCGCTCTCGCCAACCTGCGCCCGAGCTCGCCCGAGTGGGCGGCCGGCTTCATCGCCGGGGCGGTGCTCCCGGACGTCGACCACGTGCCGCTCGCGCTCTCGCGGGTCCACCCGGACGTGGATGACCCGCGCCCGGTGACCCACTGCCTGCTGGCGGTCACGCCGCTGTTCGCCGCCGCGCGCCTGCATCCGCCGGGGCCGCGCAGGGACGCGCTGGCGGGGGCGGCGGCCGGCACGCTCGCGCACTTCGCGCGCGATCTCGCCGTCGGCACGGGCGTGGCGCTGCTGCAGCCGCTCACCGGGCACAGCTTCAAGCTGCCCTACCCGCTGTACCTGGGCGCCCTGGCCGCGCTCGCCGCCCGCGCGGCTCGCTGAGACCCAATCGAGACCAGCCCGATACTGCGCATTCGGGGTACGCGCAGGAACATCGCTGGGGACAGCCACCAGGAGCCCTTCGATGCGTATCCGCCCCCGCCTTGCATTGCCAGTTGTGGCCTCGATCGCCGTTCTGTTCCTGCTCGCGCAGGGCAGTCCGGCGCAGACCGGCGGTCCCACGCTGACCGTGCGGGTGGCCGGGGGCGGCTCGGTCACGAGCGAGCCGCGGGGCATCTCGTGCGAGCCACTCTGCAGCGCGCCGTACCCGCGCACCCGCACTGGCCCGCAGGTCGTGCAGCTCACGGCCACGCCCGCTGCCGGGCAGCAGCTCGAGGGCTGGGGCGAGTCGTGCAGCGGCGTCGCGACCACCTGCACGGTCGTGATGAACACGGATCGAGTCGTGACCGCGCGCTTCCGGGAGGCTCCGGCGGCACCGCCCGACGCGCCCCCGGGGGCCGCCAACCTGAGCGTGATCGCCAGCGCGGGTGGCAGCGTCTCGGGGCCTGGAATCGCCTGCCCGGGCGACTGCGTCGAGCCGCTCGCGCTAGGAAGCTCGGCCTCGCTGTCGGCAACGGCCGCGCCGGGTTACCGCTTCGAGGGCTGGCAGGGCGCCTGCGCCGGGACGGGCGGCTGCGCCACCGCGATCGGCGGGCCGACGCTCGTCCGAGCCGAGTTCGCTCCGCTTACGCGGGCCGCCGGCGGGCCAGTCGGCGCGGCCGACTCCGACGGCGACGGCGCGCGCAATGCGCGCGACCTCTGCCCCGACTCCGCTCCCGGGACGAAGGGCGGAGGCGACGGCTGCGGCCCGCTCGACCCGGCCCTCCACGGGGAGCTGCTCCTCACCCGCGTCGAGGACGAGGCGGCGGAGGCGACGCAGTCGCTCAAGGGGCTGCCCGCGGTCAAGCGGATCCCGGCGGCGCTCCGGCGGGCGCTTTCTCACATGCGAAGCGGCGACCTCGAGGCGCAGCGGGGAGACGTGTGCCCTGGCGCCGCCCGCTTCGACAAGGGCGTCGACGCGCTCAGGCGCTGCGGTGCGCCGAGCGAGCGCCGCGCTGTCGAGGGAGCAGGGCAAGCTGCTCGAGGGACCGGCCGGCGTGGGCGACGCGGGGGAGGCTCAGCTCGCGTGGGCCGACCTGCACGGAGCCAAGCTCGAGCTCGGCCAGGCGCTCACGCGAGCGCGCGCGGCGCTGCGGCTCGACGAGCGCGCCTGCGACGCGCTCGGCCGCCGGCTCCGGGTCGGCGGGGTGATCAAGAGCCTCGACGACGCGACCGGCCTGCTCACGCTCGGCTCCGGCAAGCGCTTCCTGCTGCCGGCCGGCAGGTTCGGGAACCGCGTGGCCGAGGGGAGCCGGGTGATCGATCACCGCCGTGAAGACGAGCTCGGGCCCCGACCTCGTGGAGGCCGTGCAGGCCGGCGACGGACCGCTCAAGACGAGCGCCGAGCTCTCTCCCTGCGTGAAGCTGCGCATAGCGCCGTACCAGAACTTCCTCACCAACCCGTCGCCCGTGCTGCACGAACCGGCGGGCTACAGGGCGAACGGGGCGCTCTGGCTCGAGGGCGGCGCCCGGCTGGCGGCATCGCCGAAGTGCATAGGGAGGCCGGGGCGCTACAGCCTCGCGCTCGAGATGCGCTTCGGCAGCTCGCTGCCGATCGAATTCGCCTCGGACCTGACCGACAAGGACGAGCCGGTGCCGCTCCCCACGGGCGAGCTCAACTTCGGCACGCTGATCGTCAAGGAGCGGCGCCAGCTGAGCAACTGCCCGCCTCCGAGCTCGCAGTCGAGCCGCGCCCGCGCCTCGAAGTCGTTCCCCTGCCCGGTCGTGCAGGTCTCGAAGACCGGAGTACGAGATCCGCATTCGGCAAGACCGGGTTCTACGCCGACGCGGTCTACGACAAGACCGTCTTCGGGCTCGAGATCCAGTCGCCCGCACCTGCGAAGGTCACCGGCCTCACCGGGGTGCACCCGACGATCCCGCGACTCGGCGACCTTCTCCGGGCGGGGCTACAAGCCCACGGCGAACGGAAGCCCTGGGCCGTACAGCACGATCGCCCAGAACGAGCTCTTCGCGCTCTGGCCGCGCGAGACCTACGGCTGGGACGAGATGCTCTTCCCGATGACGACGGCGGGGGTCGACCACTACGCCGGCCTCTCCTGGCCGAGCGTGGTCGGCAAGCGCAACGGCCGCTCCTTCAGGTACGCGACGACGCTGCCCGACCTCGTCACCGACCGCCTGGCGCTGTGCGAGGGGACCGAGGACTGCTTCTACAAGCCGCCCTGGCCGCTCGGCGTGGAGCGCGACACGAACCAGGGCAACGGCCCCGACTTCAGCCACAACGGCAACCAGCTGTACGCCTTCGACTTCGGCGTGCCCCTGGGCGGGCAGCTGGTCGCCGCCCGCGGCGGCGTCGTGGGCGACGTCGTGGAGAACCTGTCGAAGAACTACAACCCCTGCGACCCCGCCACGCCGGACGCCGACGGACCCGGCAACTACGTGCGGATCGACCACGAGGACGGCACCTTCGCCTACTACGTGCACCTGAAGAAGGACACGGTGCCGCTCACCGTCGGCCAGCTGGTGGAGCGCGGCGAGGAGGTGGGCCAGGCCGGCAACACCGGTCGCTCGTGCGGCCCGCACCTCCACTTCCAGTCCTCGGTGACGAGCGGGTCGACCTACTACGGCCAAACGCTCCGCATCCGCTTCAACACCCTGCTCGAAGGAGACGACACGCCAGTGGACTGCTACATCCCGCAGAAGTACGACCTCCTGACCTCGACGAACGGGTGAACGCGATGCGCTTCCGGATTCCTCGCCCATCGCCCGCGCTCGCCGTCGCCGTGGTGGCTCTGATCGTCGCCGCCACGGAGGCGCCCTCGCCCAGACGGGCGGTGGGGGCGTCATCCAGGGCTGCGTCAGCCGCACCGGCGCGGTCGAGCTGATCACCGCGGAGAACACGGCGTGCGAGCCCACCCAGGAGGCGATCGCCTGGAACCAGCAGGGCCCCAAGGGCGACAAGGGAGACAGGGGCGAGCCCGGAGACCGGCTGTCGCCAGAGGCGACCGTCATCCGCCAACAGGCTGAGAACACGCTGTCCAAGGCCAAGCTCGGAAAGCCGAAGGTGTCGAAGAAGCAGGCGCAGGAGGTGACGTCCCTCGACCCCGCGCCCGGAGAGGCCTACCAGTTCCTCAAGTCCGCCCAGGTGCAGGTCAAGGACTGGTTCAAGACCGAGGAGTACACGTACTTGGGCCGGCTCGTGCTCCCCAGGGGCCGCTTCGGCGTGACCCTGACCGCACGCGCCTCGGCCACGGCGGGAGCCCCCGACTATCCGAGCACCTACCAGGGCCGCGCGCGCTGCGTGGTCGGCGCGCCGGGGAGCTCCGACTCCGCGGAGGGGCAGGGTGTGCTCGCCGTCCAGCGTGCGCTGACGCTGCAGAAGTCGGTCAACAGCGTGACCCTGCACTGCACGGGCTGGGCCGCGGCCCTGTCGAACGTCCGGCTGGTCGCGATCCGGCTGCGGAAGATCACGACCACCGGGAGTTGAGCCGATGTCACGACCCGTTCTGATCCTTCTGCTCGCGCTCCTCCTCGCCGTGGCCGGCGGCGCCACGCTCGCGATCGGCCAGTCCGGCGGCGTGCTGAACGCGTGTTACAACTCGACGACCGGCGACGTGCGTGTGATCACCGCCGCCGCGCCGCGCGCCTGTCAGGCGAACGAGATCGCAGCACAGCTCGGCTCCGGCCCGGGCCCGCAGGGTCCGCCTGGACCGGCGGGGCCGTCGAGCGCCGACGAGACCGCAGCCGACGAGGCGGCGGCCGGGGCGCTCCCGCAGGTGCTCATGAAGAAGTCGAAGCCGCTGTCGCCGAAGCAGCGCGCGCTGCTGAAGCAGGACAAGCAGGACCAGGCGCTCTCGGTCTACAACGACAAGGGTTGGTCCTTCCCCGGCAAGAGCCCGCCCGGCACCGGCCGGGTCGTGGCCTCGCTCAAGCTCCCGGCCGGCCGCTGGGTGATCGTGACCAAGGCGACCGTGTGGGAGCTGTCGGGTCACCTCAACTGCGTCCTGCAGGCGGGAGGTGACTACGACCAGATGACGGCCTGGGAGTCGGGAATGATCGCCGGCACCGTCGTGCACAAGTTCACCGAGCCGGCGCGCGCCCTGCTCCGCTGCGTCGAGGGAGACTCAGGGTACGTGGGCATCAGCGACGTCAAGCTCACCGCGATCGAGGTCGGGAAGCTCACCAACAAGCCTGCGCCCGAGGCCCTCTGACGCTCAGTCGTCGTCGTCCAGCCAGTCGCGCGGAGCCAGTAGCCCTTGGCGCTCGCATGGCTGCGCGGCAGCCCGCGCTCGCCCCGCAGCACGTCCCGCAGGTCGCGGGCGACGCTGGACTCGGCTGCGCCCCACGCCTGACCGGGCCCGGCCGGAAGGTCGCCAGCCCGCAGGGCATCCGCGAGATGCTCGCCCTGCTCGGGGTCAAGGTGGTGGCCGCTGTGACCTGCGCGCTGCTCGTCGCGCGTGCGTGCGAGGCGCCCGGCCAGCGGCTTGCGCTCGCCGCCTGAGCTGAGACCTATTCGAGACCAGCGCGATACTGCGCGCCCTCGGTACCCGCGGGAGCATCACAGGGGACAGCCAACAGGAGGTCTCGATGCGCCGCCGGATACCCCGTCCCTCGCCCACCATGGTCGTCGCCGTACTCGCACTGGTGGTGGCCGCGGCGGGAGGCGCCGTTGCAGCGATTCCCGATCCCGACGGCACCATCCACGCCTGCCTGCGAAGCGGAAACCTGAGGGTGATCGACGCGGCCGTGGCCGAATGCCAGGCCGGCGAGACCCCGCTCGCGTTCAACCAGCGCGGCCAGCCCGGGCCACCGGGGCCCGCCGGGCCGCCCGGCCCGGACGAGCTGGCCGCTGACCGGACCGATCTCGAGGCGGTGGCCGGCGGGTCGACTCCGCGAGTGGCGGTCAAGAAGCCCAAGCTCTCGCACAGGCAGGCCCTCGCGCTCAAGCCCGAGAAGCAGCTGGAGGCCTTCTCGGTCTACAGGGACGACAAGCGGTTCGTCCCGCCGGGCGGCGCGACGGTTGCCTCGATGGCGCTCCCGCCCGGCCGTTGGGTCATCTCCGCGAAGGCGATGGTCTTCGCGGGTCCGGCCTCGTGCGTCCTGCAGGCCGGGGCCGACGTCGACGAGGTCTTCGCGCTGCTGGCGGACGCGGTGTCGCTGATGGTCGTCCATCGCTTTACCGACGTGGGTGAGGTGATCCTGCGCTGCAGGGGCCGCAAGCCCAAGATCGTCCACGCGAACCCGCTGACCCTCGCGGGCACCACGGTCAACCGCGTGAAGATCACGGCGGTCGAGGTCGACAAGCTCACGAACCAGAAGGCGAAGGAGGCGAAGGGATGAGATCGCGCGCGCTCCTGGCGCTGCTCGCCGCGCTCGCAGTCGGTGGAGCCGCGGGCGCGACCCTCGCCGTCGGCCAGTCCGACGGTGTGCTGAACGCCTGTTACAACTCGAGCTCGGGCATGCTCCGCGTGATCACGCCGAGCGCGCCTCGCGAGTGCCAGCCGAGCGAGACGGCGGTCCAGCTGGGCTCGGGTCCGGGTCCCCAGGGGCCGCCGGGTCCACCGGGCCCGTCCGGCAGCGACGAGGCCGCGCCCCAGCAGGTGCCAGCCAGGAAGCTCCCGCCCGCGCTCACCGAGACGCTGAAGCCGCCCAAGCTGAAGCCCGAGAAGCTCACTGAGGCGTTCGCGGTCTATGACGACGATGGGACGCTCTTCCCGGGTGTGAATCCCAAGGGGACGACGAAGGCGGTAAGCCAAATCAAGCTCCCCGCCGGCAGCTGGGTGGTGGTCGCGAAGGCGAACGTCTGGGAGCTGGGCGGCGATGTCACCTGCCTGCTCAGGGCGGGCGACGACTTCGATCGGATGATCGCCTGGGAGTCGGGGATGATCGTCGGCACGGTCGTCCACCGCTTCAAGAAGCCGAACCGGGCCTGGCTTCAGTGCGTGGACGGTGGCGCGTCGAACCTGGGGATGACCGACATAAAGATCACGGCCATCGAGGTCGACAAGATCACGAACAAGGCGACTGGCCTGCCGGGCTTATAGGCGCAATAGCCGCTATATTGCCCTTCGGCCTATAGCCGCAGCCGTCCCTTTCTTGCCGAGAGCACCGGGCCTCGCCCGGTGCGAACGGACAGAGTCGG
>CAWFBT010000019.1:0-33149 GCA_963814095.1 uncultured Thermoleophilaceae bacterium
CTCGCCCGCCTCCGCCTCGGCCTCGGCCTCGCCCTCGCGGTCCTCCTCGGGCTCCCCCTCGCCCTCGCGCTCCGGCTCGGCCTGCTCCTCCTCCTCGGCCCCGCGCGTGGCCTCGACGACCTCGTCGATCGTGCCCTTCATGAGGAAGGCGCGCTCGGGGACGTCGTCGTGCTTGCCGTCGATGATCTCCCTGAACGAGCGCACGGTCTCCTCGACCGGCACGTACTTGCCGTCGAGGCCAGTGAACGCCGTGGCAACGAAGAACGGCTGCGACAGGAAGCGCTCCACCTTGCGGGCCCGCTGCACCGTGAGCCGGTCCTCGTCCGAGAGCTCGTCGATGCCGAGGATCGCGATGATGTCCTGGAGCTCCTTGTAGCGCTGCAGGATCTCGCGCACGGCGTTCGCGACCTGGAAGTGCTCCTCGCCGACGATGTCCGCCTTGAGGATCGTCGAAGTCGAGTCGAGCGGGTCGACGGCCGGGTAGATGCCCTTCTCCGAGATCGAGCGCGAGAGCGTCGTCGTGGAGTTGAGGTGGGCGAACACCGAAGCGGGCGCCGGGTCGGTGAGGTCGTCGGCCGGCACGTAGATCGCCTGGACCGAGGTGACGGAGCCCTGGCGCGTCGAGGTGATGCGCTCCTGGAGCTGGCCCATCTCCGTCTCGAGCGTGGGCTGGTAGCCGACCTGCGAGGGCATCCGGCCGAGCAGAGCCGACACCTCCGAGCCCGCCTGCACGAAGCGGAAGATGTTGTCGATGAAGAGCAGCACGTCCTGGCCGCCCTGCTCGCGGAAGTACTCCGCCATCGTCAGCCCGGAGAGGGCGACGCGCATGCGCGCGCCGGGCGGCTCGTTCATCTGGCCGAACACGAGCATCGTCTTGTCGATCACGCCCGACTCGGTCATCTCGAGCCAGAGGTCGTTGCCCTCACGCGAGCGCTCGCCCACGCCACAGAAGGCCGACAGGCCGCCGTGCTCCTGGGCGATGTTGTGGATCAGCTCCTGGATCAGCACCGTCTTGCCGACGCCGGCGCCGCCGAACAGGCCGACCTTGCCTCCCTTGGCGTAGGGGGCGAGCAGGTCGACGACCTTGATGCCGGTCTCGAGGATCTCGCGGGTCGGGGTCAGGTCCTCGACATTCGGCGCCGGCCGGTGGATCGGCCAGCGCTCCTCAGCCTCGACCGGGCCCGCGTTGTCGATCGGGTCGCCGAGCAGGTTGAAGATGCGGCCGAGCACGACGTCGCCGACGGGCACCGTGATCGGGCCGCCCGTGTCGACCACCTCGGTGCCGCGCGCGAGCCCGTCGGTGGCGTCCATCGCGACCGCGCGCACGCGGTCGTCGCCCAGGTGCTGCTGCACCTCGAGCACGAGCCGGGTCGCGTTGCCCTCCTCGGAACCCTCCTCGAGCTCGATCTCGAGCGCGTTGTAGATCTCGGGGAGCTCGCCGTCGGCGAAGGCCACCTCGACGACGACGCCCTGCACTTCCTCGACCCTCCCGACGTTGCCCTCGGTCCTGCGCTGCTGCTCGGTGGCTTGCGTTGCGGCTTCCATTCAGTCTCCTGGGTTGATCCCTATCGAAGTCCCTCGGCCCCGGCGACGACCTCCATGATCTCCTGGGTGATCTCGGCCTGGCGCTGCCGGTTGGCGGCCAGGGTCAGGTCGTCGATGAGCTCTCCGGCGTTGTCGGATGCGTTGCGCATGGCGCTCATGCGGGCGCCGTGCTCGGACGCCGTCGACTCGAGCAGCGCCCTGTAGATCGAAATCTCCACGTAGTCCGGCACGAGCCGCGCGAGGATCTCCTCGGGGTCGGGCTCATAGATCCAGAGCGCGCGCGAGTCGGACTCGTCCTCGTCGGGCTCCTCCTCGTCCACGTCGATCACATCGGCCTGCTGGAGCGGCAGGAGCGTCTCCTCCCGCACCTCCTGGTTGACCGGGGAGATGTAGCCGTTGTAGATGATCTCGACCCGGTCTACCTTGCCGTCCACGTAGGCCGCGGCCATGCCGTCGCCGATCGCGCGCGCGTCGGCGAACGCGGGCCGGTCGGTGAAGCCCGTCCACGAGTCGCCCAGCTCGAGCTGGCGGAACTCGAGCGAGGAGACCCCGCGCCGGCCGACGGCGTACCAGAGGACGTTCTTGCCGTCCCGCTTGAACTCGGCGGCGCGCCGGTTGCCGGCGCGCACGATCTGCGAGTTGAACGGGCCGGCGAGGCCGCGATCTCCCGTGATCAGGAGGATGCCGACGGTCTCGACGTTCTCGCGGTCCTGAAGGATCGGCAGGTTCGGGACGTTGTCGGCGGCCTGCGACGCGCGCGCGGTCATCCGGCGCAAGGCGTCGGCGTACGGCCTCAGGTGCTCGATCCGCTGCTCCGCTCGCCGCAGGCGCGCGGCGGAGATCATCTCCATCGCGCGCGTGATCTTGCGAACGTTCTGGACGGAGCCGATGCGGCTCCGGATGTCCTTCAGGTTCGCCATCGCCTAGGCGGGTGCCGCCTCCTGCTCGGGCGCCTCCTGGGCGCTCTCGTCCGACTCTGCGGCCTCGCCGCCCTCGTCGGCGCGTGCCTCGTCCCCCTCGCTCCCGTCCTCGCGCTCGCGACGGATGCGGTCGGACTCGCCCTCCTCGATCGGGTTGCCCTCGGCGTCGAAGTCGGGCCCGAAGTCGTCGATCGCCTCGGCGACCGCGTCCCTCAGCTCGCCCTCGATCGAGTCGTCCCAATCGCCGTCGCGGATCTTGTCCATCAGCTCCTGGTGCTCGGAGTGCAGACGCTGCAGCATCGACTCGTGGAAGTCCTTCACGCGCTCGACCTTGATGCGGTCGAGGAAGCCGCCCGTGCCGGAGTAGATCGCCGCCACCTGGTCCTCGATCGCCCAGGGGCTGCGCTCGTCCTGGTTCAGCGCCTCGACGAGCCGGGCGCCGCGGCTGAGCGTCGCCTGCGTGTCGGCGTCGAGGTCCGAGCCGAACTGGGCGAACGCCTCGAGCTCGCGGTACTGGGAGAGCTCGAGCCGCAGCCTGCCGGCCACCTTGCGCATCGGCGTGGTCTGCGCGGAGCCGCCGACGCGCGACACCGAGATGCCCACGTTGATCGCCGGACGCACGCCTGAGCGGAACAGGTCGGCCTCGAGGAAGATCTGGCCGTCCGTGATCGAGATGACGTTCGTCGGGATGTAGGCCGACACGTCGCCGGCCTGCGTCTCGATGATCGGCAGCGCGGTGAAGGAACCGCCGCCGAGGTCGTCGTTCAGCTTGACCGAGCGCTCGAGCAGGCGCGAGTGCAGGTAGAAGACGTCACCCGGGTAGGCCTCGCGACCCGGAGGGCGGCGCAGCAGCAGCGACATCTGCCGGTACGCGTAGGCGTGCTTCGTCAGGTCGTCGTAGATCGCGAGCGCGTGCCGGCCGTCGTAGAGGAAGTGCTCGGCCATGGCGGCGCCGGCGTAGGGCGCGAGGAACTTGATCGGGGCGGCCTCGTCGGCCGGAGCGGCGACGATGATCGTGTGCTCGAGGGCTCCCGCGTCCTCCAGCTGCTGCGCGACCTCCACGACCGTCGACATGCGCTGCCCGATCGCGACGTAGATGCAGAGCAGGTCCTGGCCCTTGTTGTTGATGATCGTGTCGATGCAGATCGACGTCTTGCCGGTCTGGCGGTCCCCGATGATCAGCTCGCGCTGGCCGCGGCCAACATTCGTCATCGCGTCGATCGGCTTGATGCCGGTCAGCATCGGCTCCTTCACCGGCTGGCGCTCGACCACGCCGGGCGCCTTGAACTCGACCGGGCGGGTCTGGTCGGTCTCGATGTCGCCCTTGCCGTCGAGCGGGTTCCCGAGCGGATCGACGATGCGCCCGAGCAGCGCGTCGCCGACCGGTACCTCCATCAGACGGCCGGTGCGCTTGACCTGGTCGCCTTCCTCGATCTTGTCCCACTCACCGAAGAGCACGACGCCGACGTTGTCGGACTCGAGGTTCAGGGCGAGCCCGGTCACGTCGTGCGGAAGCTCCAGCAGCTCGCTCGACATGCAGTTGTCGAGCCCGTGCACGCGCGAGATGCCGTCGGCGATCGACAGAACCGTGCCCACCTCGGACAGGTCCGCGCCGCCGTCCTCTAGCCCCTCGATGCGCTGCTTGAGGATGCTGGTGATCTCGTCTGGCTTGATCTGCACTTCGGAGTCTCCTTAAGCGGCCTTGGCCACTTGCTTGCGTAGCTGTTCAAGTCTGTTGCGCACGGTCGCGTCGAGTACAAGATTGCCAACGCTGACCTTGAGCCCACCGAGCACGTCGGGATCGACGTGGCTCGACAGCTCGACGCGGCGTCCTGTCTGCTGCTCGATCTCGCGGCCGATGTCCTCGACGATGCCCTGGTCGAGCTCAACGGCGCTCGTGACGCTCACCGGCAGCAGCCTGTTCTCCTCCGCCCACATCGAGTCGAACTCGCGCCGGATCCGGAACAGGGCCGGCATCCGGTGGCGCTCGGCGAGCAGCTCGAGGAAGTTGAAGAGCCGCGGGTCGGCGTCGTCGACGATCTGCCCGATCCCCTGCTTCTTCTCCTCGGACGAGAAGTACGGCGAGAACAGGAAGACCTGCAGATTGCGGTTCTCGTCGAGCGCGTCGGCGAACTCGCCGAGCTCCTCGTGCACGCGGTCGAGGGCGTCGTTCTCCTTCGCCGCCTCGAAGAGCGCACGCGAGTAGACCTCGGCGATCTCCTCCACTAGTGGCCTCTCCTGGAAGGGCGCGTCGGGCTTGGCGAGCGAAAGTCGAGCATGGCAAGGAGCCGCGAAGCCGGCATAGCAGCGCTATGCCGGCGAGCGGGGACGCCGCCAGGCGAAGACTTGCAGCCGCCAAACGGGCGTGGACTGACAGGAGCGGCCACTAGTTCCGGGAGCCTTCCTCGCCCGCGAGCGTCGAGAAGTCGACCTCCTTGAGGGCGTCCTCGATCAGGCGCCGGTGATCGTCGGGCGTCAGCGACTTGCGCGTGACCTTCTCGGTGGCGATCACCGTTAGGTTCGCGACCTCCTTGCGGATCTCGTCGAGCGCGCGCCGGGTCTCCGCCTCTATGTCGCGCCGGGTGGCCGCGAGCAGCTCTTCGCGCTGCTTGCTCGCGTCCGCCTTGGCGCTGTCGGCAAGTGAGTCGGCTGCCTTGCGCGCGCGCATGGTGATCTCCTCCGCCTGCTCGCGAGCCTCCTTGAGGCGGGCGCGGTATTCGTCCAGCAGCCCGTCCGCCTCCTGCTTCGCCCGCGCCGCGTCGTCGAGCGACTTCTCGATCGTCACCCGGCGCCTGTCGAGCGCCTCCGCGATCCGCGGGAAAGCGAGCTTGTTGAGCAGGTACAGGGTCGTCCCGAACGCGAGCAGCGTCCAGATCATCAGCCCGACGTTCGGGCTGACGAGGAAGCTGCCGCCCTCCTCCTCCTCGCCCCCGTTCGTCTCCTGAGCGATGAGGAGGAAGCTCGCGATGTCGCCGAAGAAGTCCATCGAGCTCCTAGAGGAAGAAGGCGATCAGGCCGAAGATGAAGGCGTAGAACACGATCGCCTCGGTGAGGGCGAAGCCGAGCCACTGAATGCTCGTGATCTCCTCACGCATCTCAGGCTGACGGGTGACCGACTCGATCACCTTGCCGAAGATGTATCCGACGCCGATGCCCGGGCCGATCGTCCCGAGTCCGGCGCCCACTCCGAGCGCGATCGCCTTCAGACCGTCCGTGGGGTCGGCCGCCTGGGCGATTGGGAGCAGCACTGCAAGGTCCATTGATCCTCCTAGTGGCCTCCGGCGCTTGCCTCGCCGAAGTAGATAGACGTGAGCGTGGCGAAGATGAAGGCCTGCAGGGTCGCCACCAGCCCCACCTCGAAGATGAAGAACGCGACCGCCAGCGGCAGCGTGATCCAGCCGAGCGCGGTGATGCCGAGCAGCACCGCCAGCCCTCCGCCCATGAACAGGATCAGCAGATGCCCGGCGAGGATGTTCGCGAACAGTCGTACGGAGAGCGAGATGATCCGCACGAACTGCGATATGACCTCGATGATGAAGATCGGCACGGCGGCGGCACCCGTGACACCCGCCGGCAGCCAGCCCTTCAGGTACTTGACGAAGCCGTGCCTGCGGACGCCCTCCACCTGGTAGATGAAGAAGACGGTCAGAGTGAGCACGAGCGGGATCGACAGGTTCGCCGTAGCGGCGTAGAGCGCGAAGGCGGGGAAGTCGAATCCGAAGATGTCGATCGTCTCGTGATCGTTCGTCGGCAGCGGGATGTACCCGAGGATGTTCGAGAACCAGATGAAGAAGAACAGCGTCGCCACGAACGGGAACCAGCGTGCGGCGGACTGCGCGTCCATGTTGTTGCGCGTGATCTGGTTGTAGGTCAGGTCGTACGCGCCCTCCATGATCACCTGCGTGCGGTTCGGCTTTTGCTGCATTCGCCTGGCGACGTAGACCATCGCCCCGACGGTCGCCAGGCAGGTCAGGAACAGATAGAGGACGGCCTTGTTGATCGAGAGATCGAGCGAGCCGATCTTGAGCTCGATCCAGGGGGTGAGCCGGAACTCCTCCTGCGGCTGGAACTCCTCGTTCTCGCCGTCGCTGCCGAAGACCAGGTACAGCAGGATCCCCACCGCGAGGTAGATCGCGAGGAAGATCAGGACCTTGCTGCGCGTGCTGAGCCCGCCGCCGGACTCGCGCGCCTGCTCGTCCGTCGCGGCGGAGGTCGTCAAGGCCGCTCCTGCTCGAAGGGTCGGGTCATCAGCTGTGAGGTGAAGTAGAAGGTGAAGAGGGTGATCGACAGGATCGCTGCGGACAGTCCGGCCTCGCGCTCGCTCAGCCCGACCACGAAGATCGAGCCGGCGACGATCCAGCCGCGCGCGATCATAGAGCCGGTCATGAGTCCCGCCACGGTTCGTGGGTCGCCCGACTCCTGCGCGCGCTTCGTGATCCCCGTCGCGATGAGCCGCTGAACGATCCAGCCGACCGCGGCGCCCGCCCAGCCGAGCAGCGGGAGGCCCGCGGCGATGAAGATCGGCAGCGCGAGCGCGAGCACATACAGATCGAGGTACCGCAACATGCGCAGCGGCATGGGGTCGGATGCTTTCAAAGCGTGACTCGTCAAGGGGGGCCGCCGGGAGGAGCGAAGGGCGGGCGGCTTGGTGCTCCTACCCGGGGGCAAGGAAACCTACATGAGTCGTCGACTTTGTGACTACTTTGTGACAGTTGGCTCAGCAGCCTCGCCGGCGCTGAAACGGTTGGGACTGGGTATCCGCCATACACCGTGGATGCGGTGGTCACGATCGCGGACGTGCGCACCTTCGAGACGAATCGGGGGAACACCCGGTACGTCGTCAGAGACACCGAGGACAAGGAGTACACGACCTTCCGCGAGGCGATTGGCGAGCGGGCCCAGCAGCTCGAGGGCCGGCGCGTACGGATCGAGTTCCACGAGAACCAGCGCGGCCAGTACACGAACGTCTACCTCGACAAGGTCGAGCCGGCGGGTGACGAGCCCGGAGGCGACGGCGGGGGAACAGATGCGGACGAGGCGGCCTGGCGCACGGCGGTCGAGGCGGCGCCCTGGCTCGTCGGCGAGTCCGAGCCGCAGGAGGCGGTCCCGCCGGACGAGCTCTACGAGAAGCTGAAGCCGTTCAAGGAGCAGGTGGCCGAGGACATCAGGGAGACGGAGGACGAGGGCTAGCGCCGCCGCAGGACGAGCACGACCGTCCTGCCGCGCGTCCTCGGAACGCCGCCCGTAGGCGTGAAGCGCAGCTTCGCTCGCAGCTTCACGCGACCGCGCACGCGCAGGCGCTTGCGCTCCTTGCCGGTGGCGCTCACCCGCAGCGTCACGGTCCGCGCCCGCGTCACGCTTTTCGAGACGCGCTCGAGGCCCCTGCCGCTCAGCACCAGCCTGCCCGCCCCCGGCACGCGCACAACGAGCAGCGCGATGCCCTTGCCAGTCCTGCGGCTCAGCTCCCCGAAGCGGAACCGGTTCGACGGCCGCGCCGGTGCGGACGTCACGCAGGGCGGCGGCGGCGCGCCGCGCTCGCCGAACTTCTGGATGCGGTTGTTGCCCGTGTCGGCGACGTAGATGTTGCCGCGGCAGTCGAGGGCGATGCCGGTCGGGCCGCTGAGCCCGCCGAACCCGCCAATGGAGGCGCCTGACGGCGCGAAGATCTGGACGCGGTTGTTGGCGGTGTCGCTGACGTAGAGGTTCCCGCCTGCGTCGACGGCCACCGCGGCGGGCCCGCTGAGCTGCCCTGGACCGCCCCAGGTGCCGAGCCGCGCGCCCACGCCGCTCAGCTTCACGACGCGGTGGTTGCCCTGATCCGCCACGTAGACCTGCCCGGCCGCATCGACGGTGAGCCCCGCGGGCTCGGCAAAACCAGCGGCTGACCACAGCAATGATCCATCCGGCGCGAACTTCCTCACGCGGTCGTTGAACGTGTCGGACACGTAGACGCTGCCGTCAGCGGCGGCGGCGACTCCCGCCGGAGCGCTGTGCGTCCGCCCGCTCCCCGGCTCGTCGAACGCGACGTGGATGTTGTCCTGCACCGATGCGTCCGTGAAGAAGCCCGCTGCACCGATCGGCCAGGGCGTGCCGACCTCCGTCGGCCGGATCGGCAGCGGCAGCTCGGCAAGGCTCCGGGCGAGCGCGTTCGCGCCCGCGTTCGCCGCGTTGACCGGCACGCCGTCTACCGCGGCGATGTCGATGCCCCGGCCATGCCAGTGGTTCGACACCTGGCCGCCGGCGGTGAACTGCGGATGACCGGTCTTGACGACCGACACGGTCACGGTGTGCTCGCGGAGCACCGCAGCGAGCACGCCGAGCAGGCGAGCGTCGATCGCCGAGCCGGGCTCGCCGGCCGTGATCAGGTCGCCGCGAGCGTCGGCGGCGAGCGCCAGTCCGGGTGTGCCGGCGACGTCAACCGCGAGGCCGGCCGCACTGGGCCAGGGCGGGCCGAGCGGCGACCCCGCCGCGTCCAGCCGCTGGACACGGTCGATGAGGGTGTCCGCCACGACCGGCCCAGCGGGCCCCGCGGCGACCGCGAGCGGGCCGCTCGGCGCGTAGGGCAGCACGGCCTCGGACGCCCCGATCCTCCAGAGCCGGTTGTTGCCGGTGTCGGCGACGTACAGGGTCCCCGCGGCGTCGACCGCGACGCCGCGTGGCGCGTTGAACTGGCCGGGGCCGCCGATCGTGGCGAGCCACTCGACCGCCGTCGCCGGAGTGGCCGTCGCGAGCGGCGCCAGCAGCGCGGCGAGCGCGAGCGCGAGTCGAAGCGGGCCGATGCGCGATCCTACCGCCGCGGCGCGCCGCCTCAGCCGGCCGCGGCGCCCGGCACCGGGGCGACGGACGCGGCCTCGCGGTCGAGCGCACGCAGGAACGCCTCCACCACCTCGGCGTCGAATTGGATGCCGGCGCCGGCCTCGAGCTCGGCGCGCGCGCCGGCCGCGCCGAGCGCGGGCCGGTAGACGCGGTCGGCGGTCATCGCCTCGAAGGCGTCCGCCACGGCGAGGATGCTCGCCTCGAGCGGGATCTCCGATTGCGTGAGGCCGAACGGGTACCCGCAGCCGTCCGGCCGCTCGTGATGAGCGAGGACCCAACCGCGCAGGTCGTCGAACTCGGCCCGCGACAGCAGCCGCGCGGCTATCTCCGGGTGCGTCTTCATCTCGACCCACTCGTCGGCGCTGAGCGGGCCAGGCTTCGACAGCACCGTGTCCGAGACTCCGATCTTGCCGATGTCGTGCAGCACCCCGGCGAGCCGCACGCGCTCGACGTGGGCCGGCTCGAGCTCCAGCTCGATCGCCGTCAGCTGGGAGTAGCGGCCGACCATGTGCGAGTGCTTGGCGGTGCCCGTGTCGCGAATGTCGAGCGCCTCGGCGAGCGCGACGACGGTGGCGAGCTGGAGATCGCCGGCGGCGCAGCCGGCGCCGAGCAGCCGAACGGCCTCCGCGCTGTAGATCACCGTGCGGTCGCGGCCGAGCTCCTTCGCGGCGAGCATCGCGCGCTCGGCGGAGCGCATGAGCGTCGCCGTGTCGGCGCCGTGGCCCGGATGGCTCGCCACGCCGAAGCTGATCGTCAGCGGAACGAGCGCGTCGGCGAAGCTCCGGTGGGTGGCGCGCCGAAGACGCTCGGAGAGGATGTACGCGCCGCGCTCGTCGGTCTCCGGCAGCAGCAGGGCGAACTCGTCTCCGCCCACACGAGCGGCCCGATCGATTTTGCGCTTCCACTTGCCGAGGTCGCGCGCCACGCGCTCCAGTGCCGCATCGCCGACCGCCTGCCCGGCGACTTCGTTCAGGGCCGCCAGGCCGTCCATGTCCCCAAGCAGGATCGATACCGGGCTCCCCGTGCGCCGCGAGCGCTCGAGCTCGAGCGCCACCAGCTCGTCGAAGGCACGCCGGTTCAGCAGGCCCGTGGCGGGATCTGAGCGCGCCGCATTCGCAATACGGGTGCGGAGCGCGCGAACACGCCCGCGCTGGAGCACGGCGACGCCGGCCAGGGCGAGTGCGCAGGCGCTGGGCAGGAAGAGGGTGAGGACCTCGGCAATCCCCATCTAAGCCATATATCGGAGCAATCGGCGCGGGCCTTGAAGGCCGGAATGGGTGCCTCAGACGGCTCTCAGCAGAGCCTCGACCACCTCAGGCGGAAACTGGCTGCCCGCCTGGGTGCGCAGCTCGGCCGCGGCGGCGTCGGAGTCGAGGGCGGAGCGATGCGGGCGGTCCCTCGTCATCGCCTCGTAGGCGTCCGCCGCGCCGACGATCGCAGCCTCGAGCGGGACGCTGTCGGCACGCCGGCCCTCCGGGTAGCCGCGGCCGTCCGGGCGCTCGTGGTGGAGGCGGACCCAGGAGCTGATGTCGTCGTGGCGGGTCGTGGCGACCATGCGCGCGCCGATCTCGGGGTGACAGCGCATCAGCTCCCACTCGTCGTCCGTGAGCGGCCCGCTCTTCTGAATCAGCGCGTCCGGCAACGCCACCCTGCCCACGTCGTGGAGGATCCCCGCGAGCCGCACCCGCTCGACGGCGTCGGGCGCGAGCCCGAGCTCGCGCGCGGTCAGCTCGGCCAGCCGCCCGACACGGCGGCAGTGGGTTGCGCTGCCGGTTTCGCGCACGTCGAGCGCCTCCGCGAGGCTGAGCAGCGCGTCCAGCCCCACGCCGCCGTTGCCGTTGCCGCCACCTCCGGCCGCCGCGCGCTCGAGGATGCCTGGGACCTCGGCGCTCGAGATCACGGTGCGGTCGCAGCCGAGCGTCTTCGCCGCGTAGAGCGCCTGGTCCGCCGCGCGCAGCAGCGCGTCGGCCGACTGCCCGTGCAGGGGGAAGGTCGCGACGCCGAAGCTGATCGTGAGCGGGGGCCGGTCCTCGCCGAACTCGTCGCCCAGCGTGCCACGGACGCGCTCGGCGAGCATGTAGGCGCCGTGGTCGCCCGAGTCGGCCGCGAGCAGGGCGAACTCGTCACCTCCGATGCGCGCGGCGCTGTCGAAGCGGCGCTTGCCGCTCGTGAGGATCCGGGCGCTGCGCGTCAGGACCGCGTCGCCGCCGGGGTGCCCGAGCGCGTCGTTGACGCGCTTGAAGCGGTCGAGGTCGCCGACGACCACGCTCAGCGACGAGCCCGAGCGTCGCGCACGCTCCAGCTCGGCGTCGAAGGCCTCCTCGAAGCCGCGCCTGTTCAGCAGTCCGGTGAGCGGATCACGACGGGCGCTGTCGGTGAGCAGCGCGATCTCTTGCCGGCGCAGATGGTCGTGCGCGAACACGCACAGGGCTCCGAGGGCGCCCGCGACGGCGCCGAAGGCAAGCGCGACGGGTCCCAGGAACGCGGCCGCGGCGAGGCCGAGCAGCGCGAACGCCGCGCATGCGAGCGCGAGAGTGCGGGCAAGCGCAGCGCGCCCCGCGGCCACCCCATCCAACTTCACCTCCTTGCGAGTCCCTCCAGGCAACGGCCACCCTACGGCCGATCTGGCGTTGTCGCCAGAATTCCGCTGCGTGTGGACCCAAACTCGGATCGAACTTAGTCCGCGCCTCAGCGGCGGGCCGTGAACGCACGCTGCGCACGGCCGTGAAAAAGGCACAGCCCAGCCGCACCGCGGAGTACATGGCCTTCTTTCGGGCGGTCGAGTCGCGCCGTCCGGCCGGCCGGCGCCTGTTCTCCGATCCATTCGCCGCACACGTGCTCGACCGCCCGCTCAGCGCGGCCGCATCGCTCTCGGGGGTTCCACTCATCGGAGGCCTCGTGCCCTGGGTCGTCGACCGCCGCTTCCCGGGCCCCCGCCCGTCCGCGGTCGCCCGCACGAAGGTGATCGACGACTGGCTGGCGGACGCATTGGACGCAGGGCTCGACCAGCTTGTGCTGCTAGGGGCCGGGTACGACAGCCGCCCGTACCGGATCCCCGGCGCCGACCGCCTGGCCGTCTTCGAGGTCGACCACCCCGATACACAGGCGCCCAAGCGCGACCTGCTCGAGCGCCGTTTCGGCGCCGTACCCGCGCACGCGCGGCTGGTGCCCGTGAACTTCGAGCGTGATTCCCTCGGCGACGCCCTCGCGGCGGCCGGCTTTCGCGCCGGCGCGCGCACCTTCACGATCTGGGAGGGCGTCGTGAGCTACCTGCGCCGGCCGGCGGTCGAGTCCACGCTCCGCTGGGCCGCGGCGAGCGGCGCGCCCGGCAGCCGGCTCGCGCTCACCTACGTCCACAGCGGGTTGATCGACGGCAGCGTCGAGTTCCCGGACTCCGGCCCCTGGGTCGAGTCGGTGAGGCGCGCCGGCGAGCCTTTCGTGTTCGGCTTCGACCCGGCGGCCCTCCCGGCAGAGGCCTCCGCGTTCGGCCTCACCGTGAGGGAGGACCTGTCGACGACCGAGGCGCTGCAGCGCCTCGGCCTGCCAACTGCCCGGGTACCCGGCTTCTACCGCGTTGCGCTGCTCGAGACCTCGGGCTAGACGCCAGAATCTCGTGGCGTGTGGACCCAAACTCGCATCGAACTCAGTCCGCGACCGCGCGGCTTTCACCTGGTGACCCCGGAGATCGTCGACGGCGTGCCGGAGCTGCGCACCATGTCGGTCGGCATCGCCGCGGTCTTCATGCAGCACACGTCCGCGTCGCTGACGATCAACGAGAACGCCTCAGCGGACGTGCGCAGGGACTTCCAGGCCTGGTTCGACCGCGCCGTCCCCGACGGAGCCGGCTACTTCGAGCACACGCTCGAGGGGCCCGACGACATGCCGGCGCACATCAAGGCGACGCTAACGGGCAGCTCGCTCGTCCTTCCGGTTTCGGAGGGCCGCCTCGCCCTCGGCACCTGGCAGGGGATCTACCTGTGCGAGCACCGCAACCACGGCGGCCCGCGCAGCGTCGTGGTCACGGCGTTCGGCGACTGACAGCCCATCACGGGCGCTCGTACAGCCGCGTCCGCTCAACGGCGGCAGACGCCATCTGGGCGAGGTGGAGGAGCACGGCCTCGTCGTCGCCGGTGAAGGCCCCGTCCTTCTTGTCGAACAGCTGGATGGCACCCAGCTCGCTGCCGTCGAGGGCGGTAAGCGACGCGGCGAGCCAGCCCTCCAGGTGCCGGCTGCCAGTAGCCGCGCGGAACGGGTGCAGCTGCGCGAGCTGCTCGCCCGCAAGCCGGACAGACCCGCCGTTCGAGCGAAGCAGGTTGTAGATCGCGAACAGGTCGAGCCACTGCAGAAAAGCCGTCCAGCGCCGGTCGGCCTCCTCGTAGGAGGCGGCCTCGGCGGTGCGTGGCTTACCGGGTAGCGCGACGGTCGCCACGCAGCAGCGCGCGCCCACGAGCTCGCGCGCCTGCTCGGCAACCAGCCGCAGCATCTCCTCGAGCGATCCGGACGCGTCGAGGGCGAGCGACGCGTCGGCCAGGAAGGTCGATAGCTGACGTGACATCTCGGCCTGGCGCCGCTGCGAGCGCGCGGCCTCGCGTGCCTCGCCGAGGCCCCGGTGCACCATCTCGAACGAGGACAGGCTCTCCAGGAAGAAGTCACCCGCCGCGCTCGCCACGCGCTCGAGCTCCGCCGGCGCCGAGGCTCCGAGCAGCGTTGGCAGCAACGCCTCCTGGTGGGTCACCGCCAGGTCGAGGACGCTCAGCTGCCTGCTCACCGCATCGCGGCCGAGCTCGTAGGCGGCCCGCAGCGAGTCCTCACTCGCCTCGTTCACGTACTTCTCGAGAGCCGAGGCGTAGGCCGCTCGGAACGAGAAGGCGCTCACCTGCGCACGCCGAGGAAACGCACGGCCACGACGAGCGCGTCGTCCATGGGCTTCCAATGGTCAGTGACGACCCGCTCGCTGATCGCCTCGGTCGACCCCGAGACGTCGAGTGACTCTCCGAAGCCTGCCTCGATGCCATCGGTTGCCAGGACGAGCAGATCGCCCGGCCGGATGTGGATCGTCGCGGTCGTCAACCGTGGGAGCTCGTGCCCGGGGACGCCGTTGCCAAGCGCCAGCGAGCCCTTCGGCCGCAGCGCCGACGGCTCGCCGCTGAGCACTCGTCCCTCGACGTTGCCCACGCCGAGCCAGGTCATCGTGCTCCTCCCGGCGCTGATGAAGGCGAGGCTGATCGCCGCTCCGCGGGTCCCGCGCAATGCGTCGTGGCAACGCTCCGTGAGCAGCACGAGGTCCCGGCTTGGCGTTTCGCGCAGCACAGTGCCCGCTCTTGCGGCCGCCCGGGCCGCCTCGTGGCCGTGTCCCACGCCGTCGATCGCCGCCACGAGCGCGCCCTCGGGGTGCATGGCCACCACGGCCAGATCGCCGCTCGTCCTCTCGCCACGCCTGCACCTGGCGGCGCTGCCCCACTCGATCCCCTTGGAAGGGACGCGCTCAAGCACGCCGTTGGCGCTCCTCACGCAGGCGCGCGAGCTCGTCACGGTGGCGCCATTTCCTCATCGTCACCGTCGTTCCGCTGTCGGCGTCAGAGGCGATCTCGAACTCGTCCATGAGCCGGCGCGCACCGGGCAGGCCCAGGCCCAGACCACCCCTCCCGCTGTAGTCGTCGCGCAGGGCCGCGTCGAGCTCACGGATGCCCGGCCCCTCGTCGCTGGCGATCACGACGATGCCGTAGCGGTCTGGCTCGTCGAGCGGCCTGAGAACGATCTCGCCTCGGCCGGCGTGAACGACGATGTTTCGCGCCACCTCGGAAATGGCGGTCGCGATCAGCGTCGGATCGGGTCGGGGAAATCCGAGCCGCTCCGCCATGGCGCGTGCCTCTGCGCGCGCGGTCACAAGGTCCGCGTCGGCCTCGATGCGGACCCGGACCTCACTCTCCATCCTCTTGGTCCCCCTGCGTCAGCTGATCGAGCAGCGTGGTCGCCGCGTCGAGGTCGAGGGCGGCGCGCAGCGGCTCCAGGTTCAGGCGAAACTGCACCATCGCAATTGCGACGTCGGGCTGGATGCCAACGATGACCGTCTCGGCGCCCCGCAGGCGCGCGGTGAGGACGATCGAGCGCAGGGAGCGGGCGACGAACGAGTCGATCACGTCGAGAGCGGCGACGTCGATCACGATCCCGCGGGCGCGATGCATGCCGACCAGCTCCGCCAGCTCGTGCCGGAGCTCGATCACCTCCGTATCGGACAGATCCGACTGGATCGAGGCGATCAGGTAGTCGGCCTGACGCAGGATGGCGACCGACATGGGCCCGGCCTAGACGTCGTCGTCGCGGTCGGAGTCGCCTGCCTCGGCGCCTCCGTAGCCGGCCAGCCGCTCCGCCTCCTCGATCCCCCCCTGAAGGTCTCCCACCGTGCGCATCATGCTGAGGTCGACGCCGAGATCGACAACGGTTTGGGCGATCTCCGACGACAGCCCGGTGAGGATCACGCGCGCGCCCATGAGCCTGGATGCCTCGACCGTCTGGACCAGGTGGTTGGCCACGGTGCGATCGATCGTGGCCACGCCGGTTATGTCGATCACCACGACGGTGGCCCGGTTGTCCCGGATCGCCGCGAGCAGTTGCTCGGTGAGCTGGCGCGCGCGCGAGGGGTCGAGCACGCCGATGATCGGCAGGATCAGTAGCCGGTCGCGCAGTTGAAGGACCGGCGTGGACAGCTCGCGAAGCGACTCCTGCTGATCCTGGATGACGCGCTCGCGCTCCTCCACGAAGCTCACGCCGACGGTCACGGCGATCCGGTTGGCCGCGGGCTCGTACGCGTCGAGGACCCGATTCAGGTGCTCCAGGTCGTCCTGGTACTTCGCGAACAGAGAGCGCGCCAGCACGTCGCGCAGGAGGAGGACGATGCCGAGCACCTCGTCCGTCTCCACGCCGCGAGGGATGATCCGCTCGGACAGCTCGCGCGCGTACTTCTGCAGCGTCTCGATGCTCCCGGTTTCGAGTGCATCCATGTAGTTGTCGTAGACCTCGGTCGCCTCCGAGAAGATCTCGTCGTCCGACATCACCTGCAGAAGATCCGCCTGGCTGATGCGCCGGGCCCACTCCTCCCGCAGCTCGGTGCGGCACTCGCGCAGGTAGGACACCAGCTCGAGCAGAAGAGAGCTGTCGCCGTCGGAGCGCTCGGCCGGACGCTCGTCATCTGAGCGGTCCGGTTCCCTCTCGGCGGTCTGGCTGTCGGCCTCTGGGGCCATCTTCTCCTCCTCGGGTCTGACCTCCGCGTCGCGCGGATTCGCGGGCTGGCCGTCGTTCATGAAAGTCGCGGGCCGCGGGCCCTGGCCCCGTCGACGAACAGGGTCGTGATCGTGGCGATCATGTCCTCCTTGCCCAAGACAGGCGTGGACGTGAGCACTCCGACGACCATCCCGATCAGGGACTCGGTGAGATGAGCACTTGCGATGTCGGCGCGGAGGTCGCCCGTCTCCTGGCCGCGCTCAAACAGCCGGCGCAGGGGCTGGGCAAGGCTCCGCTCGAAGCGCTCGGGATCGGAGTGCAGCCGCTCACGAGCCAGCAGCACGAACGAGTCGCCCACGTCCACCAAGGCCCGCACGGCCCGTGCGAGGCCCTCCTCCGGCGCGACCTCGTCGATCCTGGCGGCGGCCAGCAGGGCCTCGGCTTCGCCCACGGCCGCGCCGGCGAGCGCGTCGAGCAGGGCCTGGCGGTTCGGGAAGTAGCGATACACGGTCGCGCGGGCGACACCCGCGGCGGCCGCGACGTCGTTCATGCTCGCGTGCTCGCCCCGTGCCGCGAACGTCCTCGCCGCGCCGTCGAGGATCGCCGCCTCGACGCGCTGCTGCAGGGTTTGTCGGGGAGCGGGGCTGGACATAGGTGTCGCGAGGACAGTGTAGTCGTCCTCAAAATGAGATGCTAACGTCTCAATTTAGCGATTTGATGTCCACGTGGAGGTTTAGATGTCGTTGTCGGAGCTAGCGAGGACGGGTCTGCGAGAGATGCCGTCCAACGCTTCATGGCTTATGTCCCGGGCACGCGCCCTTCAACCCGCTGAGTCCGTCGGGGCCACGGCGGGCAACGTCAAGGCGGGTGCGCGCGACAGGCGGCGCAAGATGAGCGCGGCCGTTGTCGATGCGATGCCGCTCGGCGGGGACTCGGTCGAGCTCCGGCTGAAGCGGGCGCGCGACGCCGCCGAGCAGGCGCGTGAGGCTGAGGACCGCGCGCTGGAGGCCGCCGAGGAGGCCAAGGAGCGCTCTGAGCATGCCCGCGAGGTGAGCGAACGCGGCCGTGCCCGCCTGAGCGAGGTGGAGCGGGAGACGAGCCGAGACATCAAGCAGCGGGTGGCCGACGCGCAGAAGGCCGCGGATGAGGCGGTCGCGCGCGAGCGCCGCCAGGCGGAGGCGGACGCTCAGGAAGAGCGCCAGGAAGCGGCCGCCGAGGTCGATGAGGAGATCGAGAGCGCCCAGGAGGAGGCCGAGGAGGCCCAGAGCACAGCTCAGGAGCTCGTCGACGAGGCCACGGAGAAGCTGGCCGAGGCCAGGCGGCTCGCCGACGAGGCGGCCCAGGTCGCCCGCGAGGCTGCCGAGGAGGCGCAGCGGGAGGCGCAGGAGCTGGCCAGCGAAGCGGAGCAGCAGGCAGGCGACGCCGAGGCCCAGGTCGCAGCCGCCGAGCGGCTTCGCGAACGTACCGAGGAGACGGCGCGGCACACCGCCCGTGCGCTCCGCAAGCCCTCGAACGGTGACCTGAAGGACTACAACAAGCCGGAGCTGGTGCAGCTCGCGGCCAGCATCGGTATCGAGGGACGGACCAACATGACCAAGGACGAGCTTGTCGACGCGATCGTCAAGGCGTCTCGCGCGAAGCGCTAACCGGGAAGGCAACCGAAGAAGATGCGACCGTTCAACAGGAAGAACCAGCTTGAGCGCCTCCTCGAGTCGATAGGCGACTCGCTCGATGTGCCCGGCGGAGTCAAGTCCAGCCTGTCCAACGTCGGCTCGGGCAAGGCGACGAAGGCCGGCTTGATCGCCGCCGGGGGCCTTGCCGGCCTGACGGCGGCTAGCGCCGGCATCTCCTCGCTGAGGCGCCGAACGGGGGGCGCACGGGACGAGTGAGGGTCAAGGCTGGGGCGCCCTCTCAGGCCTGGAGGGCGAGGCGTCCCTCTGACGCCATTCTCATCGAGGCATCGATCGTGGCGCGCCTGCTAGGCCTCCGGCTCCTGAAGCTCGACGCCATCGTCACGCTCACTCCGGCCGAGGTGACGGCGCCGTCATCGATCGCTCGCGATCGCCCGGCTCGCGCGATCACGCCGCGACGGCGGTTGCCGGCGGCCCGGCCTCGGGCCGCCGGCAACGGACTTGCTCGGGCCCAGCGGACCATCGGCGAGGGCGAGCAGCTCCTCGAGCAAGCGCGCCGGGACGGCGGCCGGCCGTAGGTCTGCCCGCGTCGCTGACAGCGGCCCGGTTCGCCTGGTGGGCTGGAAACGGCCCCTGACTCAGGCGGGCGCCTTCGCCTTCGCCCACTCGGCCTTGTGCTCGCGCTTCAGCGCCTCGTACTCGTCGAGGCCCTGAGGCGAGTCGACGTCGCCGAGCGTCGGGTGCCACGGCACGAGCTCCTGGGCCGCGGCGACGCCGAAGTGCTTGGCGAGCACGGCTCCCAGCACCTTGGTCTTCATCTCGCCGAAGCCGGGCAGCGCGGTGAGGTTCGCGCGCAGCTCGCTCGCGTCGGCCGCGTCCGTCCACACGCGCGCGGCGTCGCCGTCGTAGCGGTCGCGGACGTGTACCGCGAGCTCGTGGACCCGCTGCGCCATCGAGCGCGGGTAGCGGTGGATCACGGGGCGCTCGCGGAAGATGGGCTCGAGATCGGCTGATGCGACGGTCGCGGCGTCGATCGATCCGAGCCGCTCCTTGAGCGCGAGCGGGCCGGCGAAGGCCTTGCGCACGGTCACCTGCTGGTCGAGCTCGAAGCCGATCAGCAGGGCCATCGGGTCGGCGGCGATCAGCGCACAGGCCTCGTCGGAGTCGGTGAAGTAAAGGCGATCGGGCACGCCACGATCGTACCTGGCGGGTCCGAGTGTCGACGGCGCATGGCGCCCCTCGGCCCGGATTGACGCCAGCTCCGGTCCGGCCGTCCAGTGTGCGAACATGTGTTCGTGCGATGGGACAACCTGAGCGTCGACGCCGAGGAGAGCCGCACGCTCCCCGGCTACCGCGAGCCGGCGACGGTCCGGACCTTCGACGCGCCCGAGGCGCTCGACACGCGTTTCTACGAGATTCAGGCCAAATCGGCGCTCAACCGGGTCCCAAAGGCATCGCGGATGCCGTTCCGCTGGACGATCAATCCGTACCGCGGATGCAGCCATGGGTGTGTTTACTGCTTCGCCCGCCCAACCCACACCTATCTCGACTTCGACGCCGGCCGTGACTTCGAGAAGGAGATCGTCGTCAAGGTCAACGTGCCGGAGGTCGCCCGGGCTGAGCTGATGAAGCCGTCGTGGAAGCGCGAGCACGTCGCGCTCGGGACCAACACCGACCCGTACCAATGGGTCGAGGGCCGCTACAGGCTGATGCCGGGCATCTGGGAGGCGATGCGCGACTCGCGCACTCCCTCGTCGGTGCTGACGAAGTCGCCGCTCTTGCTGCGCGACGTCGAGCTGATGAAGGAGATCCACGAGGTGGCCGGCTTCGCCGCCAACCTCTCGATTCCGACGCTCGACGAGAAGGCCTGGCGCGCGAGCGAGCCGCACACGCCACACCCGCGCAAGCGCATCGAGGCGGTCGCCGAGCTCAACCGCCAGGGCATCCCATGCGGCGTGCTGATCGCGCCGCTCATGCCGGGGATCAACGACTCGCCTGAGCAGGTCGAGGAGATCCTCGAGCTATGCGGCGAGGCGGGCGCGGTGAGCATTGGCGGGATCTGCCTGCACCTGCGCGGCGAGGTGCGCCAGATCTTCATGGAGTGGCTCGCCTCCTACCGCCCAGACCTCGTGCCTCGCTACGAGCGCTTGTACGCGCGCGGCGCCTACGCCCCCAAGGCCGAGCGCAACCGGATCGCGGCATTGGCGCGCCCCGGCCGCCGCAGCGGTCCGGGCCTCGGCGGCGCAGCGGCGGACTCGACCCGTCCGGACCCGGGTGGCGGCACCGACCCGGTCCTGACGCCTGAGGAAAGGCTACGAAGGGAGGCGGTCCAGGAAACGCTGTTCTGACCGCCCGCGCCGCCTACTCCCGCGCGACCGCCTCGAACTCCCCCGTCTCCGGCGGGCGCACGGCCTCGAACTCGCCCGTCTCGACCTCGCGCCCGATCTCGGCGTCGATCTCCGCCTCGGTGAGCACAGGCAGCTCGCCGGTCTCGACCTGGCGGCGGATCTCACGCTCGCGCCCGCGACGGAACTTCAGGATCTCGAGCACCACCACCAGGTAGACGCTGGCAGCGACCGCCACGGCCGCGAACGCCACGATCACGAGCGTCCAGCCGGCGTGGAGCGTGCCGTCGTCGTCCGAGTACGGAACGAACCGCATCGCGAGCGCGAGCGCCGCCAGCGACAGCGTCCAGCCGTACAGGTAGAGGACGGTGCGCCGCTGCGAGAAGCCGATGTTCGCGAAGCGATGGTGGAAGTGCCAGCGGTCCGCCGCGTACACCGGCCGGCGGTACTTGATCCGCTTGGCGACGACGAAGGTCGCATCGAGCGCCGGCACGGCGAGGATCAGCAGCGGGAAGAAGAGAGCGACGACGGCGGCCGTCTTCAGAACGCCCTGGATCGCGACGCAGGCGAGCAGCAGGCCGAGCAGGTTCGACCCCGCGTCGCCCATGAAGATCGACGCCGGGTGGAAGTTGTGCCATAGGAAGCCGATCGCGGCGCCGGCCGTGAGCGCGGCGAGGATGGCGGCGTCCAGGCGTTCCGAGAACGACAGCGCGATGATCGCGAAGGTGGCTGCGGCGATCGTGCAGACGCCCGCGGCGAGGCCGTCCGCGCCGTCGGTGAAGTTGACGATGTTCGCCACGGCGACGATTCCGACCAGCGTCAGCGGATAGCCCCAGTCGCCGAGTGAGATCGGCTCGATGAACGGGAGCGTCAGGTTCTCGACGCGCACGTCGGCGAACACCGGTATCGCCGCGGCGGCGAACTGACCCCCGAGCTTCAGCGCCGGGTGCAGCCCGCCCGGGCGGATGTCGTCGATCGCCCCGACGAGCGTGATCGCGATTGCGCCGCCGATGATGCCGCGCGTCTGCGCGCCTGCGGGCATGAAGAACAGGGCCGCGACCAGCACGGCGGCGAGGATCGCCAGGCCGCCCAGCCCCGGCACGGGGCGCTCGTGGAGGTCGCGCTCGCGCGGATGGTGCACCACGCCCATGCGGGTTGCGAGCCGCGCCACCGGAGGCGTGACGGCGAACGCGACCACGGCGGCGACGAGGAACGCCCATAGGGCATCGAGCTCGTCCATCGGACTTGAGCCTAATGACGCTCCGGCGGAAAGCCGTGCAGAGGCGGTGAAGTCAGGCCGCGTCCGGCAGCACGTAGAACGCGACCACCGCGTACTGCAGCGCCGCCGCCACGATCACGAGCGCGTGGAACACCTCGTGGTAGCCGAAGACCGTCGGCACGGGGTCGGGGCGTCTGAAGGCATAGACGAGCGCACCCGCCGTGTACAGGAGCCCGCCGGCGACGACGAGCGCGGTGCCCGTCAGCCCGAGCTCGTCGATCAGGTCCGGGAACGCCGCCACGGCCACCCAGCCGAGGGCCACGTAGACGATCGCCGTGATCAGCTTGGGCGCGTCGATCCAGACCAGCTTCAGGAGGATGCCTCCGAGCGCACCGGCCCACACGACCACGAGGATCACCGTCGCGATCGGGCCGTCGAGGACGAGCAGCGCGAACGGGGTGTAGGTGCCGGCTATCAGCACGAAGATCGCCGAGTGGTCCAGCCGCCGCATCCAGCGCCGCGCCGCCGCGGACGCCCAGGTGATGCGGTGATAGAGGGCGCTCACGCCGAACAGCGCCGCGACGCTGAGGGCGTAGATGGTCACCGCGAGTCGCGGCGTGCCCGAGGGTGCGGCCAGCACGAGCGCCGCGCCGATCGCGCACGACACGAAGAACGCCCACTGGTGCGAGACGCCGCGCAGGCGGGGCTTGACGAGCCGCGGGGCGGCCGGGAGGACTGGCTTGGGGGCAGCCTCGGTCACCACCGCCAGGGTAGAGCGTGGCGGCGAGTCAGGCGACCGCCGGCTCAGCCAGCTGCGGGTAGAGCGGATAGCGCTCCGCGAGCGCGGCGGTGCGCTCGCTCAGCTCGGCCCTCTTGGCGTCGGTGAAGTCGCCGCCCAGCGCCTCGCCGATCACCCGCCCGACCTCGCGGAAGTCGTCCGCCTGGAACCCGCGCGTGGCGAGCGCCGGCGTCCCGATGCGCAGCCCCGAAGAGACGGCCGGCGGGCGCGGGTCGAACGGGACGGCGTTGCGATTGACGGTGATGCCGACGTCGGCGAGCCGGTCCTCGGCCTGCTGGCCGTCCAGCTCCGAGTCGCGCAGGTCGGCGAGCACGAGGTGCACGTCCGTGCCGCCCGTTAGGACGTTGACGCCGGCGCCGAGCATCTCCTCCGCAATGATCGCCGCACCCTCGCGCGTGCGCCGCTGGCGCTCGCGGAACAGCTCAGTGCCGGCGATCTTGAGCGTTACGGCCTTGCCCGCGATCGTGTGCATGAGCGGGCCGCCCTGGTGGCCGGGGAACACGCGCGAGTTGATCTTCTTCGCGTACTCCTCCCTCGAGAGGATCAGGCCGCCGCGGCCGCCGCCGAGCGTCTTGTGCGTGGTGGTCGTGACCACGTCGCAGTACGGCACGGGGCTCGGGTGCTCCTCGGCCGCCACGAGCCCGGCGAAGTGGGCCATGTCCGCCATCAGGATCGCGCCGACCGAGTCGGCGATCTCGCGAAAGCGCTGGAAGTCGAGCTGCCGCGAATAGGCGGACCAGCCGGCGATGATGAGCTTGGGGCGCGCGTCCTCCGCGATCTGCTGGACCTCGTCCATGTCGAGGCGCGAGTCCTCCTCGCGCACGCCGTAGGCGACGATGTCGAAGTAGAGCCCGGAGAAGTTGATCTTCATCCCGTGCGTGAGGTGGCCGCCGTGGTCGAGCTTCATGCCGAGGATGCGGTCGCCCGGCTCGAGCAGCGCCATGTACACGGCGGAGTTGGCCTGGGCGCCCGAGTGCGGCTGCACGTTCGCGAACTCCGCGCCGAACAGGTCCTTGGCGCGGTCGATCGCGAGCTGTTCGGCCACGTCGACGTACTCGCAGCCGCCGTAGTAGCGCTTGCCCGGGTAGCCCTCCGCGTACTTGTTGGTGAGCACGGAGCCCTGGCAGTCGAGGATCGCCTGCGGTACGAAGTTCTCGGAGGCGATCATCTCGAGGGTCCGCTCCTGGCGGGAGGCCTCGTCCTTGAGTACTCCGGCGATGTCCGGGTCCACGTCGGCGATGTGCTTGGTGAAGAAGTCGGGCCGGAGATCGCTCATCGCAACCACGCTACCAGCGCGGCATCACGTCAGAGCCCGCTCGATCTCGGCGACCCGAACGGCGCCCTCGCGCGCGATCCGGAAGGCCCCGCCGTCCTCGTAGGCGCTTAGGTCGACCACCGTCGAGGGCGTGCCCGGCAGCTCGCCGCCGTCGAGGATCATGTCGACGCCTGCGCGGATGTGCGCGTCGACGCCCTCGATGCTGCGCGCGTCGGCGCCGCCCGAGGCGTTGGCGCTCGACTGCAGCACCGGCCAGCTCGCCGCGGCGAGCGGCTCGAGTGCGCCCGTCAGCCGCGGCACGCGGATCCCGAGCCGCTGCGGCTTCGGCCCGCAGGCGAGCGGGAAGCGGCGTTGCGGGTTCGGCAGCACGAGCGTCACGCCTCCGGGCAGCAGCCGTTCGAGCGCGCCGCGCGTGCGTTCGCCGAGCTCCGGCAGGGCGGCCAGGGCCAGCTCGACGCAAAAGAACATCACCGCCGCGGGCCGGTCCGGCTGCCGGCCCTTGAGCCGGTAGAGGCGCTCGACGCCCTCACGCGAGTCGGGGTCGGTCGCGAGCCCGTAGACGGTGTCGGCGGGGAACAGGGCGACGCCGCCGACTGCGATGCAGCGCTCGAAGGTCGCGACGTCTTCGGGGGTCACGCCGGTGGCCGCATCAGGGCACGCGGCCGACCGTGATTCGCTCCCAGTTGGACAGATCCGGGTAGGAGCGCGGGTCGTCGAGCAGCTCCCGCACGGCGTCGCCCTGCTCGTTGCCGTGCTCGAGCGCGATCTGGGTGCCCGAGCGCGCGGCGGCGATCAGCTCGCGGATGGCATCGAGGCCGTCCGCGCCAGAGACGAAGGCCTCACGCGGTTCGTAACCGCGGATCTCGGGCTGCATCCCGTCCCAGTCGCCATCGCGGACGTAGGGCAGGTTGGCGACGATCAGGTCGTACTCGCCGTCGGGGATGCCGAACTCGTCCGTGACCTCGAGCGGCAGGCCGAGCCGGGCGGCGTTCTCGCGCGCCACCTCGGCGGCGGGGGCGTACGGCTCGCTCGCCGTGACCTTGAGGTCCGGGCGTTCGTCGAGCAGCGCGAGCGCGATCGAGCCGGCGCCGGTGCCCACGTCGTGGACGCGCGCGCCGGCGGGCTGCTGGGCGGCCACGTCGACGAGCACCTCCGTCTCGGGTCGCGGGATGATCGCGCGCCGGTCGATCGCGAGCTCGATGTGGCGGAAGCCCTTGCGGCCGAGGATGTACGCCACCGGCTCGCGCGCGACGCGCCGGCGCACGTTCACCCCGATCACCCGCGCGGCCGCCGGAGGGATCTCCATCTCGGGGTCCATGAACAGCCGCGCCCGGTCGACGCCGAGCGCGTCGGCGATCAGGAGCTCGGCGTCGAGCCGCGGAGTGGAGCAGCCGGCCGCCTCGATCGCCGTGACCGCGGCGTCGATGGCATCCCGTAGTGCGAGAGCACGCCGTGCGTGCGAACGTTCGGTTTCCCCGTTCATCCGCCCACCGGCTCGGCGGCCTCGAGCATGCGCCGCTTCTCCTCGGCCTCGAGCGCGGCGGTGAACCCGTCGAGCTCGCCGGCGAGGATGCCGGGCAGGTTGCCCTTGGTGAGGCCCACGCGGTGGTCGGTCACACGGTCCTGCGGGAAGTTGTAGGTGCGGATCTTCTCGGCCCGCTCACCCGTCCCCACCTGAGCGAGCCGCGCGGCCGCCTGCTCGGCCTGCTGCGCGGCGACCTCGCGCTCGAGCAGGCGCGCGCGCAGCACGCGCATGGCCTTCTCGCGGTTCTGGAGCTGGGACTTCTCGTCCTGCATCGACACCACGAGCCCGGTCGGCTTGTGCGTGATGCGCACCGCCGAGTCCGTTGTGTTGACCGACTGGCCGCCCGGCCCGGACGAGCGGTAGACGTCGACCTGGAGGTCGTTCTGGTCGATGTGGACGTCGACGTCCTCGGCCTCCGGGAGCACCGCGACGGTGGCGGTCGAGGTGTGGATGCGGCCCTGCGACTCGGTCTCGGGCACGCGCTGCACGCGGTGCGTGCCCCCCTCGTACTTGAAGACGCTGTAGGCGCCGCGGCCCTTGACCGCGAAGGTGAAGTGACCCTCGCCCACCTCGATCGGCTCCTGCTTGAAGCCGCGTCGCTCGGCGTAGCGGCCGAGCATGCGGTAGAGGTCGCCGGCGAACAGGCCGGCCTCCTCCCCGCCCGCGCCCGGGCGGATCTCGACGATCACGTCCTTGTCGTCGTTGGGGTCCGGCTCGACCATCGCGAGCCTGATCTCCTCCTCGAGCTCCGCCAGCCGCGCCTCGGAGCCGCGCAGGAGCTCGCGCAGCTCGGGGTCGTCACCGTCCTCCGCGATCAGCTCGCGGGCGCCGGCGACGTCGTTCGTGGCCCTGCGCCACTCGGCCGCGAGTGCGTGCGCCGGCTCGAGCTGGCTGTAGGCGCGCCCCACGTCGGCGTAGCGGCGCTGGTCGCCGATCACCTCGGGATCGGCCATCTGCTCCGAGAGCTCGGAGAAGCGGTCCTCGATCTGCTCGACGAGGCGGTCGATCACATGGCAGAGGGTACGCGCCCCCAGCCCGCTCGCTGCGCGAACTCCACCAGCCGGTGGAAGTAGCGCTCGACGGGCGGCCCCGGTCCGAGGCCGCGATCGTCGAAGCGCACGCGCATCGAGAAGTAGGGGAAGTACACCTCCAGCTTGCGCAGGCCGTCGTGCTTGCGACGCAGCCACGGGTGGGCGACGCGCCCGTACAGCCGAGGCGGAAGAACAGCCGGGGGCTTGCGACGCAGGTGGCGGGCCGCCAGCTCGAGCAGGCGACCGACGGTGGTCGCGTTGCGCCCGGCGACGAGGTGGAAGGTGCCGTCGGGGCCGCCCGTCAGGAGCTCGTAGGCCCGATCGGCGACGTAGTCGACGGGCACGATGTCCACCGGCGCGGAGCGGCGCGCGGGGATCGCCGGGATGCGTCCGCGCGCGAACGCCTTGAGCGGCCCGTAGAGCACGTTGAAGGACGAGGTGCGGCCGGTGCGGCTGTCGCCGACGATGATGCTCGGGCGCAGGATTTGGAGGGGCAGGTCCTTGGCGCGCTCGCGGATCATCCGCTCGGCCTCGAACTTGGAGCGCTCGTAGGAGTTGCGGAAGCGCTGTCCGACGTCGAGCTGGTCCTCGCGGAAGAGGCCGCGCGGCTCGCCGGCCACGTAGGCGGTGGACACATACGTGAGCCGCTCGAGCCCGGGAAGGCGCTCGGCGAGCTCGACGACGTTGCGCGTGCCGTCGACGTTCACGCGCCGTGACTCCTCGAGCGACAGGTCGAACGACACCGAGGCCGCGCAGTGCACGACCGTGGTCACCTGCTCCGCAAGCCGCGCGCGCGTTGCCTCGCTCAGCCCGAGCCCGGGCCGCTCGATGTCGCCGGCCAGCACGTTCAGCCGTGCATGGGCCTGCAGCCGCTTGGCGGCGGCCTGGTCATCGTCTGCGCGCACGAGGGCGTGGACGGGCCGGTCGCCGCGCTCGAGCAGGCGGTCCAGCAACTCCGTCCCCACGAACCCCGTGGCGCCGGTCAGCAGAACAGCGCCCATCACTTAGGGCTATCCGTCGTGAGCCGGGACCAAACCTGGAACGACTAGGCGACGACTTCCATGCCGATCTTGTCGTCCTCCGAGGCCGCGAGCGGGTTCTCGACCGCGAGCACGGCCTGCAGGGCGGCGATCGCGACGGCCAGCTGCGTCAGATCGGGCTCCCGCGTCGTCAGGCGCTGGAGCTGGATGCCGGGCCACATCAGGATGCGCGCCCAGCGCTTCGTGCGGTTCTTGCCGAACCACTTGATGAGCTCGAAGGCGAGCCCCGCGACGATCGGGATGCCGACGATCCGAGACACGAACAGCCACTGCCAGTCGAGCTTGCCGAGCGGCGCGAACACGAAGATCGCCACGATCATCACGAGCAGCAGGAAGCTCGTGCCGCAGCGCGGGTGGAAGCGCGAAAAGCGCTGCGCGTTCTCGGGCGTCAGCTCCTCGCCGGCCTCGTAGCAGGAGATCGTCTTGTGCTCGGCGCCGTGGTACTCGAACACGCGCTGCAGGTCGGGCATGCGCGAGATCAGCACGAGGTAGGCGAGGAAGATGGTGATCCGTACGAGCTTCTCGATCACCACGAACAGGATCGAGTTGGGGATCTGGTCCTGGAAGATGTTCGTGAGGCCGGCCGGCAGCAGGAAGAACAGACCGACCGCGAACAGCAGCGCGAACACGACCGTGCCGGCCCAGGCGCCGCCGCCGATCTCGCTCTTCTCGCCGTCTTCGTCCGGCGGCATCTGCGCGTTGGCGGAAATGCCGAGCGCCCTGAAGCCGATCTTGAGCGACTCGACGAGCGCGGTGACGCCGCGGATGATCGGCACGCGCAGGATCCGGTGCCGCTTGGTCCAGGACACGAGCGGCTCGGAGATCACCTCGATCTCGCCCTTCGCCCCCTCCTTCGAGTCGGCGCCTCCGGCGGCGAGCTGCTCAGCGGAGGGCTTGCGCACCGCCACCGCCCAGGTCGAGATGCCGCGCATCATCACGCCCTCGAGAACGGCCTGGCCGCCAATCGGGGCGTCCCGCGTGGCCTCGCGCAGATGATCCGGCGCGCTGCCGTTAGTGGACGGGGGGGCGCTCACCGTCCTCATCGTATCGGCGGCTCAGCCGCTTTCCTGAGCGAGGGTGTCGCGCCGAGCCGTTCGAGGGCACGGAACCTCGTCGACGTTGTCGCTCTCGGAGCTCTCCACGATGGTCCCGTCGGGGTCGGCCGCCGCGCTGACCGCGTCCGTGCAGGTGGGTCCGCGAAAGCCGATCTCGCGCTCCTCGCCCGGCAGCAGCGTGACGGTCGCCGTGTCGATCACGGCGCCGTCGACGGACAGCCGCACCGGAGCCGTGACCTCGGCCCGTCCGCTGTTCGTGACCAGCACGCGGTAGCGCACGACGCCCGCCACCTTCGTGCCGGACGCGCCGAGCACCTCGACGCGCAGGTTGGGCAGCGCCGAGAACTGGCGGCACGAGGGCGAGCTGCGCTGCACCTGTGCCAGCACGCTGCCGTCGGCGGCGGACCAGCGGAAGTCGACGCGCATCTTGTAGAAGGCGTTCTCGGGCAGCGCCTTCACCACCTGGCGGTAGCCGAAGCTGACGACGCCCGGCTGCGCGCGGCGCCAGCGCCCGAGGCCGGGAGCCTTGAGCGGCTTGAAGCCGTCCGAGCCCGTGCGCTCGAGCAGCGTGAAGCGCATCGCCATGCGCGCGCTGCCCTCGATCCCGCGCATGCTGCCCCGGAAGACCGCCTGGTGCTGCTCGAAGGAGCATTCGACGAGCCGCACGGAGGTGCGGAGCCCCTGTGCGGAGGAAACCGCGGGCAGGGCCGCAAGCGCGGCCGCTGCCAACGCGGTGATCAGGAGTGCCCGGCGCATGCCCCGTGTGAACAGGCGCCGAGCCTCATAGTTGCGGCCGCCGTTAGCGCCGCGAACGTGCAGCGCGGCGGCGGAAGCGCTCGACGCGGCCTCCGGTGTCGACGAGCTTCTGCCGGCCCGTGTAGAACGGGTGACAGTTCGAGCAGATCTCGACGTGTAGCTCGGGCTTCGTGGAGCGGGTCCAAAACTCGTTGCCGCAGGTGCAGCGGACGTGCGACGGCCCGTACTCGGGATGGATATCCGGCTTCATTGCTCTATCGAGTCTAGCGGCGGCGCCAGGTCTCTGCAATCGAGGCACCGCCGGGCGTCGCCGGAGCCTGCACCGCGGGCGCGGATGCTCGGCTGCAGACCTGACCCCTATGTCGACCTGGTAGTTGGGACCGTCGCCGCCCTCGGGCGGCGTCAGGCGCCCGCCCTTGGCGGTGATCGCACCGCATTGGATGCAGTTCGACGGGGTGACCTGGAGCTTGACCTCGTGCTTGCCGTCGAGCTTGCCGTTGCCGTCGACGCGGGCCGCCTCGAGCTCCTCCTCGGGCACCTCGTACACGGCCGCGGGGCACATGTTCTGCCACATCAGCGCGACCTCGAGCGGAACCCGCTCCTGGATGCGGATGTGGTTCGGTGCGTCGTCGCGGGTGGCGTTGCCGCTCGCGAAGACGGATGACAGCTTGTCGAAGGTCGTCTTGCCGTCGGGCTTCGGGTACTCCTTGTCGGCGTCCCCGATGAAGACGTCGATCGTGGCGTCGTCGTGCGTCTTCCAGCGGCCGCCGGGGAAGCGGCCACCGGAGATCTCCATCATGTTCGCTATCGCGCCGCCGACGAGGAAGCCCTTCGAGAACGGCTGGCGCATGTTGCGCGAGCGGCGGATGTCGCTTCTCGATCTCCGAGTGCTCGACCTTCGCCTGATAGGAGGACAGGTCGGCGGTGGCCTCCTCGCCCGCCTTCAGGCGCTCGACGATCGTCTCGGCGGCGAACATGCCGGCGTGCATGGCGTAGTGGACGCCCTTGAGCGTCGGGATGTTGACCATGCCGGCGCCGTCGCCCGCGATCATCATGCCCGGCGCCCACAGGCGCCGCGGCTGGGCCCAGTAGCCGCCCGACGGGATCGTCTTCGCGCCCCAGCCGATGCGCTTGCCGCCCTCGATGATCCCGGCCACCAGCGGATGCCCCTTCAGCTGCTGGAGCGCATCGTGGACGCTGAACGTGGCGTCGCGGTAGTCGAGCCCGCAGACGAGGCCCATCGAGACCTTGTCCTCGCCCATCGGGTAGATGAACGAGCCGCCGAACTCCTGGTACTTCGCGCCGAAGCGAAGCGGCCAGGCCATCGTGTGGATGACGCGGTCGAGCGGCTTCTCGACCTCCCAGACCTCCTTGACACCGAGCTCCCACTGCTGCGGGTCCTCGGAGCCGAGGTCGAAGTGGCGGATCGCCGCGCCGGTGAGGTGGCCCTGCGTGCCCTCGGCGAGCACGGTGGCCTTCGCGATCAGGTCGGCGCCCGGCTCGAAGTTCGAGAGCTCCTGGCCGTCACGGCCGCGGCCCTTGTCGCCCGAGCGCACGCCCACGACCTGCCCGTCGTCGACGAGCAGCATGGCCGCGGCGGTTTCGCCGAGGATGTAGACGCCGGCCTCCTCGGCCTGGTCCGACAGCCAGCGGCCGAGCTGTGCCACCGAGGTGACGTGGTTGCCGTGGTTGCGGAACGGCGGCGGGGTCGGCTTGAGCGGGATCGCGCGCTTCGAGTTCGGCAGGAGGTAGACGGCGTCCTTCGGGACGGTCCCGTAGGTCGGCCACTCGCCCTCGTCGAGGTCCGGGAACAGCTTGCGCATCGCCGACGGGTTCATCATCGCCCCCGAGAGCAGGTGCGAGCCGGGGCCCTTGCCCTTCTCGACGAGCGCCACCGGCACCTCGCCGAGCGACTCCATCAGCGCCTCGTCCTCGGCGAGCAGCTGGGTGAGCCGGATCGCGCAGGCGAGCCCGGCCGGGCCGCCGCCGACGATCACGACGCCGACCTCGATGCGCTCGTCCTCGGGATCGGTCGGCGCGCCGACGAACTCCTTGGCGGAGTCGACCGGCGGCGGGAACTCGATCGGCGCGGTGCTCATCAGTGGACCACTAGCCCCGCTTGGCCTTAACCGCCTCGGTCAGCTTGGGCATGATCTTGTTGAGGTCGCCCACGACGCCGAGGTCGGAGAACTCGAAGATCGGCGCGTTCGGGTCCTTGTTGATCGCGACGATGTTCTCCGAGGACTGCATGCCGACCTTGTGCTGGATCGCCCCGGAGATGCCGGCCGCCACGTAGAGCTTCGGCGCGACCGTCTTGCCGGTCTGGCCGATCTGGGCGGCGTAGGGGTACCAGCCGGCGTCGACCACGGCGCGCGTGGCAGCCACCGCGCCGCCGAGCGCGTCGGCCAGCGACTCGCAGAGCTCGAAGCCCTCGGCCTTGCCGAGCCCGCGCCCGCCGGCGACCAGCACGTCGGCGTCCTCGATGTTGACGTCGGCGCCGCGCTGCTCGCCGCGCTGCACCATGGTCGCCTTGGTCGAGTGGTCCTCGAAGGCCACGTCGACGTCCTCGACCGCGGCCGCGCCGTCACCGGACTCGACCGTGTCGAAGGCGTTGAGGCGGCTGATGATGATGCCGGGCTCGCCGACGTAGCCGACGTCCACGACCTGCGAGTCCTGCAGGATCGGCCGCTCGGCCACGAGCTTGCCGTCCTCGACGCGCACGGCGGTGACCTCCATGGTCACGCCGGCGTCGAGGCGCGCGGTCAGGCCGGCGCCGATCTCGAAGCCGAGCAGGCCGCCGCCGAACACCGCGTACTTGAAGCCGTTGTCGGAGATGACCTTGGCCATCGCATCGACGACCGGCTGGGCGAGGCCCTCCGGGCCCTTGACGCGGTAGACCTTCGAGACGCCGTACTTGCCGAGCGAGCCGCACAGCTCGTCCGTCAGGTCGTCGCCGCCGACGACGATCGCGGCCGCCTCGCCGCCGAGCTCCTTGGCGAGCTTCGCGCCCTCGGAGACCGCGCCGAGCGAGTTCTTGTTGAACTCGCCCTCGTAGTGGAGTGCGTAGACGAGGATGCTCATGCCAGCAGCTTCCTTTCCTCGAGCCAGGACACGATCCGCTCGACCGTCTCGTTGGTGTCCTCGTCCTCGATGATCTCGCCGGCCGCCTTCTCGGCGGGCGGGTTCACGGCGAGGACCGCGGTGCGCGAGCCCTCCTGACCCACCTTGCCGGGCTCGATGCCGACGTCGCCGGCGGACTTGACGTCGCGCGGCTTCTTCTTCGCGCCCATGATCGCCTTGAGCGACGGGTAGCGCGGCTCGTTGATCGCGTCGCCGACCGAGATGACCGCCGGGAGCTCGACGGAGACGGTGTCGTAGCCGTACTCGGCCTGGCGCTCGCAGCGCAGCTTGCCGTCCTCGACGTCGAGCTTGATGACCTGGGTGAGCGAGGGCATCTTGAGATGGTCGGCCACGACGGCGCCGATCGTGTAGCACTCGCCGTCGGCCGACTGCTGGCCGAGCAGGACGAGGTCGGGCGACTCGGACTCGAGCACCTTGGCAAGCGCGTAGCCGGTCGCGCATACGTCGGAGCCGGCCAGCGCCTCGTCGGTCAGGTGGACGGAGCGGTCGGCGCCGAGAGCGACGGCCTTGTTCAGCGTGCGGCCCGCCTCGGAAGGCGCCATCGTCACCGCCACGATCTCCTCGACGTCGATCGCGCCGCCCTCGCGAATCTGCATGGCCGCCTCGATCGCGTGGGTGTCGAACTGGTTCAGCGTTGTCTCGCCCGAGCGATCGAGGCGCTTGGAACCCTGGTCCATGCGCTTCTCGACTGCGGCGTCGGGCACCTCTTTGACGAGGACGCAGATCTTCACGGAAGCTTCTCCTTGGCTGTATACGTGGCGCGCGGAGGGGTGGCTCCAGAGCCCCCGCCTCCCGCGGCGGACAGCATCCTACCGGATTGACTGACCGG
>CAWFBT010000020.1:0-144812 GCA_963814095.1 uncultured Thermoleophilaceae bacterium
TCCATCGCCATCGCCTCGATCAACACCGTCGGCGCGGCGTCGCGGTCGCCGTTCGGAGCGCGACGCATGGCAGCACGAAGGCGGACGCCTGCTCCAGCAGCGCCGGGATCTCGCGATGCGGGCGGGCGCCGAGCATGCGCACCCGGCCACCGACCCCGGCCGCGCGCCCAGCGAGGCGGTCGCGCTCGGGTCCGTCGCCCACCAGCAGCAGCGCGGGAGCGTCGTCGCCCAGGAGCGCGAGCGCGTCGAGCAGCACGTCGAACCCCTTCTTGGGCACAAGCCTGCCGATCGCCACGAGCGGTCCGCCCGGGTCGTAGGCATGGCGGCGACGGAAGAGCTCGAGGTCGATCCCGTTGGGGAGCCGGTGGAGCTTCCCCGCCGAGCTGCCCGCGCGCGCCGCGAGCACCCGGCGGTTCCACTCGGTGGGAGTGGCCACGAAGCTGGCCGCCCGCAGCTTCTCGTCCAGGCGATCCTGGATGAGATGGATGTCGTATGCGTGCGCGGTGAACGGAAAGCTCGCGCCCGTGAGGGCGGCGAGCCGGCGCGCCTCGGTGGCCGGCTCGGTGGCGAAGTGGGCGTGGATGTGACGGACCCCCAGCACGCTCCGCGCGACGGGAGCGAGCCCGACGAGCTCGCCCGGGCGCGCGCCGAGGCGACGCGAGGGAAGAGCGAAAGCCGCCGCGGTACGGACTGGATGGCTTGCGAGCAAAGAGCCGAGGGCGCGCGCCCGTTGAGCGCGGGTGGCACCTCCGATGTACGACGCGGGCGGCGCCCCAGCCAGGGCCCCGTCGCCCTCGAACATCGCGAGCACCGGCGCGTCCTGTCCCTGGCGACGGAGCTCGCGCAACTCGTCGAGCACGAACGACTCGGAGAGCTGCGGGTAGGCGCCAACCACGTAGACGAGCCGGGGACGGCAGTCGAGATCGCCGCGCGCGAGGCGGCCGACGGTGTCTCCGACCGCGCGGAACGCGCCGGGGATGCGCGGATGGGTGAGTGCAAACGACGCGCGCATCGCGAGATCCCAGGACCGGTGCCAGCGCTCGCGGCTCGACTTGCTGCGGCCCGCCGGCCAGCGGTAGCGGGCGAGCCGGCGAGGCACAAAGCCGAAGCGCCAGCCCGCGGCCGCCAGGCGCAGGTAGAGGTGGTAGTCCTCGGTGCTGCGAAGCCAGCGCGCGTAGCCACCCACACGGCGCACGGCGTCGGTGCGCATCGCGACGGTCGGCGCCGGGATCGGGTTCCAGCTCGCCAGCCCGGGAAAGCGGTCGAGCGGATGCACGCGGAGGTCACCGAGGTAGCTCTCGCGCCCGTCGGGATGCCCCAGGATCGTGGCGTCCGCGTAGACGAGCCCGACGCGCGGGTCGTCGAAGCGAGGCAGGACGGACTCGGCGTAGTCGGGCTCCCATAGGTCGTCGGCGTCCAGCTGAGCAACCACCCGGCCGCGCGCGGCACACAGCGCCGTGTTGCGGGCAGCGGCCGTGCCGCCCTGGCGCGCGCGCCGAATCACCTGCAGGCGCTTGTCACCTGTCCCGGCGAGCACATCGCCGGCCGGCACCCGCGAGCAATCGTCGGCGACGATCAGCTGGAGGTCGCCGTGCGTCTGCGAGAGAACCGACTCGACCGCCGAGACAAGCGTGTCCTCGGCGTCGAAAGCAGGCATGAGTACTGAAAGGTCCAGGTTGCGAGCCATTTGGGCCGCCGGGCAGCATAAGGGCGACCGGCCCGTCCCCGCTTCACGCGAGCTCGAGCAGCAGATCGCGCGCCACGCGCTCGAGCAGCGTCGACGCGCGGAAGCGCTCGGCCTTGGCGCGGCCGCGCAGGCGCATGCGCCTGAAGGCCGCCGGAGCCGATGCGGCGTTCTCGACGCCGAGATAGAGGTCGTCGAGCGTGCGGCCCTCGAGGTAGTCGAGGCCAGGCTCGAGGCCGTGCGCCGGGGTGAGCGTCTCGCTCACGAGCACGCAGCCCGCCGCGAGCGCGACGGCAGCCCTGTGCTCGAACGCCGGCGCGCCGTTCTCGTGGAGGTTGAGGGCCACGGGCGCGGTCGGCGGCGCGGCCGGCCGCGCCTCGATCAGCTCGATCGAGTGGGTGAAGAGCTGCTCGTATTCGGCGCGCCGCGCACCGGGCCGGCCGAGCCAGGCGGCCCGTCCGGGAGGCCCGTCGGGAGCGGAGCCATAGATCGAATCCGCCACCGGCAGGACGAGCGACCTCCAGGCTCCGGGCCACGGGCCGATCACCCGGTCGCGATCGCGCGCGGGGGTCAGCGGCGCGCCGCCGCCCACCCAGGTGATCACGGGAGCGTGCGGCTCGCTCCCGAGCGGGCCGCCCAGGGCGAGCACGACGTCCGCCCTCAGGTCGCCGGGCGCCATGTCGAACTCGACCGAGGGACCGCCGGCCGCGGGCGCGCACGCGCGGAGCAGCTCCGGATCGCCGCACACGTTCACGCGGATCGGGTTCACGCCCGGCGATGCTATGCGCCTATGCTGGCCCGCGCATGAGCCAGAGGGTGTGCTTCGTGCTCTCCGGCCTGGGGCCGTCAGGCGGTGTCCGGGCCGTGCTGAACCACGCGCGCCTGCTCGCGCGCGACCACCGCATGTCCGTGACGGTCGCGGTCCCGGCGCCCGACGGGGAGCCGCCGCCCGCGGGCGTGCGCACCGTGAGCCACGACGAGGCGCGCAGCGAGAGCTTCGCCATCACCGTCGCGACCTGGTGGCAGACGGTCGCGCCGATGTTCGCGATCCCGGCCGAGCGGCGCGCCTACTTCCTGCAGAACTTCGAGGAGCGCCTCTACCACCGCGGCGACCTCGAGCGGCTCGCGGCGCCGCTCACGCACGACCTGCCGCTGAGCTTCATCACGGAGGGCGGCTGGATCGCCGAGCTACTCGCGGAGCTGCGCCCGGAGGCGCCCTGCCGGCACGTTCCGAATGGCGTCGACAAGTCGCTCTTCACGGTCCCCTCCGTCCCGCCGCGGCGGGACGGCCCGCTCCGCATCCTCGTCGAAGGCAGTCCGCGTCTCTGGTTCAAGGGGGTGCCCGAGGCGATCGACGCGGCGGGCCGGATGGCCGAGCCGCACCTGCTCACGCTCGTCTGCCCGGAGCCGCCTCCGCCCGAGCTGGCGGAGCGCGCCGACAGCGTGCTCGGCCCGCTCGATCACCAGGACATGCCGGCGGTCTACTCCGAGGCGGATGTGCTCCTGAAGCTCTCCCGCGTCGAGGGGGTGTTCACCCCGCCCCTCGAGGCCTTCCACTGCGGCGCGACCGCCGTCGTGTGGCCCGTGACCGGTCACGACGAGTACGTCCGTCACCGCGAGAACGGCATCGTTTCCGACTGGGACGACCTTCCCGGCGTCGCGCGCTGGCTCGACCTGCTCGCCCGCGACGACGCGCTGCTCGGCGCCCTGCAACGCGGCGCGCTCGAGACCGCCCGCGCCTGGCCCTCGCTCGAGAACTCGGCTGAGCTGATGGCGAGTGCACTCCGCGAGATCGCGGCGTCGCCACAGCCGGCGGGCGACCCGGCGCAGCTGCTGGGCGACCTCGAAGCCGGCCTCGCGGAGGTCCGGCTCGAGCTGCAAGGCCTCCGCCGCGAACGTGGCGAGAGCGAACGCGCGCTCGAGGCCGCCGCGCTCAGGGAGGCCGGGCTCGTGGACCGCATAGCCGAACTCGAGGCCGAGCTGGCCCGTACCCTCGAGGCGCGGGCCCGGCGATTGCTAGCGTCCATCCGCACGTGAGCACGACCGCCTCCCACAGCGCGGATCGGCGGGCGAGCCTGCTTGCGGAAGCGCCAGCGGCAGTCACCGCCGAGCGGGTCAGCAAGACCTTCATCCTCCCGCACCAGCGTTACTCGACGCTGAAGGAGCGCGTGCTGCATCCGTTCGCGGCGCGGACGGCCGACGAGTTCCCCGCCCTCAAGGACGTGAGCCTCGAGGTCAAGCGCGGCGAGTTCTTCGGCATCGTGGGGCGCAACGGCAGCGGCAAGAGCACGCTGCTCAAGTGCCTCGCCGGTATCTACGCGATCGATGCCGGCGAGATCAGCGTGAGTGGGCGGCTGTCCCCGTTCATCGAGTTGGGCGTCGGCTTCAACCCCGAGCTGTCCGCTCGCGACAACGTGCTGATCAACGCGATCATGCTCGGCCTGTCGCGGCGCGAGGCGCGCGCTCGCTTCGACGAGATCATCGCGTTCGCCGAGCTCGAGGAGTTCGTGGACCTGAAGCTGAAGAACTACTCGTCGGGCATGGGCGTACGGCTCGGGTTCTCGGTCGCGGTCCAGGTCGCGGCCGAGGTGCTGGTCGTCGACGAGGTCCTCGCGGTAGGCGATGCCGCCTTCCAGCAGAAGTGCTTCGACGAGTTCGATCGCATGAAGGCCGAGAACCGCACCATCCTCTACGTGACGCACGACATGTCGAGCGTCGAGCGCTTCTGCGACCGCGGCCTCGTGCTGGAGCGCGGGTCGATGGCGGCCGAGGGCTTCCCGGAGGAGATCACCACCGTCTACAACGAGCTCAATTTTGGGCAGACACGCGCGAGCGCGCGCCCCGACCAGGGCGGCGGCGCCGTGCACTTCGTGCGCGGCTGGTGTGAGGACTCAGGCGGCGAGCGCATCGTGGCGTCGCGCCAAGAGGACGACGTCCGCGCCTGCTTCGAGGTCGAGTTCCACGAGGACATCGAGGACCCGCTGTTCACGTTCATCTTCCGCAACGAGGTCCGGCACACGATCTTCGTCACGAGCAGCGACCGTGACGGCAACGCCGGCCGCTTCGAGCGCGGCACACGCGCGGTGATCCGCTTCGCCTTCGAGAACCGGCTCGCCGCGAGCCGCTACACGCTCACCGCCAGCGTCGGCCGGCGCGGGGTGGCGCACGACTTCTACGGCGAGGCTGAGGACATCTGCGCGCTGATCGTGCAGGCGAGCCGGATGAGCGGCGGCGTGGTCGACCTGCCCTACGACACAGAGGTGGAACGCAGGTGAGCGTCGACGTCGCGGGCGGCAAGGCCCGCTACCGCGGACCGTCGGCGCTGGGGGACGACCTGCGCCGCTTCTGGAGCCTGACCTTCACGCTCGCTGCCACTGACTTCAAGCTGCGCTTCTTCGGCTCCTTTCTCGGCTATTTGTGGACGCTCATGCGGCCGCTGCTCCTGTTCGGCGTCATCTACGTCGTGTTCACCGAGGTCGTGCGCTTCGGGGAGGGTGTCGAGCACTACCCCGTGTACCTGCTGATGGCGATCGTGATGTTCAGCTTCTTCTCGGAGGCAACGAGCCGCGGGGTGACCTCGCTCGTGGAGCGCGAGAACCTGCTGCGCAAGATCCGCTTCCCGCGGCTCGTGATCCCCCTGTCGGTGACGCTCGCGGCCTTCTTCAACCTGTGCGCGAGCCTGGTCGCGGTCTTCGTATTCGTGTTCATCTCGGGCGTCCCGGTGCGGCCCGACTGGGTCCAGATGCCGCTCCTGATCGCGATGCTGGTCATCCTGACCACCGGCGTGACGATGCTCGTCTCGGCACTGTACGTGCGCTATCGCGACATGCAGCCGATCTGGGAGGTGTTCCTCCAGGTCCTCTTCTACGCGACCCCGATCCTCTACGTGATCACGTTCGTGCCCGAGGAGTGGCGCAAGATCGCCGCCTCCAACCCGCTCGCCACGATCCTCACTCAGATGCGCCACGCGCTGATCGACGAGAACGCGCCCACGGCGCCCACGGTGCTCGGTGGCTGGGTCGAGCTGTTGATCCCGGTGGGTATCGTGGCGGCGATCTTCGCGGTCGGCTTCTGGGTCTTCTTCAAGGAGACACCGCGAATCGCTGAGAACCTCTGAGCGGATGGCGACAGAGCACTCCACCGAAGCAGAAGAGCTGCGCGCGCGGATCGACCGCCTCGAGCGCGAACAGCACGAGCGCACCGCTCGTTCCAACGCGGCGCTCGCGGCGGCGCAGGACAAGAGCTACTGGCTCGACCGCTGGCGCATCGACCTGAACGCGCTGATGCGCAAGAAGGGGGCCGCTGAGTTCAGGGCCGGCGTTCGAGGCGCCCGGTCGGTCTACCGCGCGCTGTACGACGCGCGCTGGAGGCTTCGCGATCACGCCCGCTCGCTGCCTCTGCGCAAGAAGATGGCGAGCACCGCGCTGGTCGAGGAACGTCAGCTCACGGAGCAGGCAACGAGCCGGCTCCATCGCTCCGGTCTCGGTCCTGACCCGCTAACCAAGGCGCCGGTCACGGATGTGCTCTTCGAACGTCTGGTCCCGGCCGATCTGGACGAGCTCGAGGTGAAGCTCGAGCCGAGCGAGGCTGCCCTCTGGGAAACCGCCGATGCCAACGACCGCAGGCGCCTGGCGCTCGCGTTCAGCGCTCACCACGGGCTCGAGGGCGCTCTCAACCGCACTGGTCTGACCGCCGCGATGCCGAGCGGCGGGGTCCATTCGATGGCACGCGGCGCCGCGGCCGCGGGCGGCTCCTACTACTACGCCGACCTCGTGCTGGACGCGCTGCGCGAGTCTGGCTTGGAGCCGGCGGCGGGCCAGGCGGGGCTTGACTTCGGCTGTTCCTCGGGGCGGGTCGTGCGGGTGCTCGCCGCAGCGCTGCCCGAGCTCGACTGGCACGGCTGCGACCCGATCCCGGACGCGATCGAATGGGCACGTGCGAACTTGCCCGGCATCGCCTTCGAGCAGAGCCCCGAGTACCCCCCGCTTCCGTATGCGGACACCGCATTCGACTTCGTGTTCGCGATCTCGATCTGGAGCCACTTCGCCGAGGGTGCCGCCCTCACCTGGCTGCGCGAGATGCGGCGCATCATCAGGCCGGGCGGGCGGCTCGTCATCACCACCCATGGCACACAGACGATCGTTCATACCCAGCGCGAGGGTGTGCGCTCGCCCGAGCAGCTGAGCGAGGTGCGCGATTCGCTCGTCGAAGACGGTTTCTGGTACGCGGCCGAGTTCGGAGAGCAGGGAGACCATGGCGTCGCCAATCCAGATTGGGGCACGGCGTTCGTGAGCCCCGAGTGGTTGCTTGCGAAGCTCACGCCCGACTGGCACGTCGACCTCTTCCGGCCCGGACGCGTCGAGGGCAACCAGGACCTGTACGTGCTCGAACGGAGGTAGGCGGTGCCCGCGGTCTCCGTCGTGATCCCGGTCAAGAACGGGATGCCACTGCTCGGCCGCGTCCTGGAGGCCGTCAATTCCCAGGGCGACCTCGAGCTGCTCGTCATCGACTCGGGCTCGACGGACGGATCTCAGGACGCCGTTCGCCGCGCCGGTGGCGAGCTGATCGAGCTGGCGCCCTCGGAGTTCGGCCATGGCCGTACGCGAAACCTCGGCGCCGAGCGCGCCTCGGGCGATCTGATCTGCTTCCTGACCCAGGACGCCGTGCCCGAGCCGGGCTGGCTCGACGCGTACCTCGACGCGTTCCGGCTGCATCCGCGGGTCGGTGCGGCGTACGGCCCGCACCTGCCGTTCACGGACACGAGTCCGATGATCGCCCGCGAGCTCACCGAGTTCTTCGCGAGCTTCTCGCCGGACGGCGATCCCGTCCTGCAGCGAGCCGGCGACCCGACCTTCCTGTCGAACGTGAATGCCTGCTACGCGCGCAACTGCTGGGCGGAGCTGCACTTTCCCGACGTGGCCTACGCCGAGGATCAGGCCTTCGGACGCGCCATGCTCGAGGCGGGTTGGCTCAAGGCGTATCACCCCGGCGCGGCCGTTCTGCATGCCCACGATTACGGGCCGGTCGAGTTCATGCAGCGCTACTTCGACGAGTACCGCGGGCTGCGCGAGGCGAGCGGTCACGTGGAGTCCCTGCAACCGCTGGCGGCGGCACGCGAGGTTCGCGCCGACGCGCGATGGATGCGCGCCCACGGTTGGCCCGTGCGCCGGCGCGTGCGCTGGGCGGCACGCTCGGCGGTGCATCAGGGCGGGCGGAGGGTCGCCTCCGCTCTTGGTTCGCGAGCCGAGCGGCTGCCGGACCGCCTTCAGCGCGCGCTCTCCCTCGAGGGCCGTGGAGCCCCCCGGCAGCCGGACCCGGAGCCTTCCGAAGAGCCCGAGCTACCGCGTGGCCGCGACATGGCCGCGCTGCACGGCCCGCAGCCATACGCCGACATCCTTCGCCTGAGCCGCGAAGGTCCTGCGCCGCTCGCTGAGCCGGTCCTCGGGATGGCCGACCGGCCCCTCCACATCGCGACGATCATCCCGCCGTTCGCGCGCGGAAGCGGCGGCCACAGCACGATCTTCACGCTGCTGTCGCGGCTCGAGGAGATGGGCCACACCTGCTCCGTCTGGATGTATGACCCCGCCGGACGGGCCCCCGAGGCTGCCGCCGTGCTGCGGCGCCGGATGGTCGAGGAGTTCACCCCCGTCCGCGCACCGATGTTCAAGGGCTTCGAGGACTGGAACGGCGCTGACGTCGCACTCGCAACCGGCTGGGACACGGCCTACGCGACCATGCTGCTGGCCGACTGCCGGGCGCGCGCCTATCTCGTGCAGGACCACGAGCCTGAGTTCTACGCGACCTCTGCGGAGTCCATTTGGGCCGCCCAGACTTACGAGCTCGGCCTGTACGGAATCGCAGCCAGCCGCTGGCTGCGCGATCTTCTCGCCCGGCGATATGGGCAGCGCGGCACCTGGTTCCGGCTCGGCGTCAACCACGGCGTCTACCGCCAGCGGCCGGTGGAGCGGCGCCGGGACACCGTCACCGTGTACTCCCGCGAGTACACCCCACGCCGCGCAGCGCCGCTGGCCAAGTTGGCGATCGAGGAGCTTCAGCGCCGGCGGCCCGACACCCGGGTCGTGGTGTTCGGTCAAGCGGAGGACCTCGAGCTGCCGTTCGAGTACGAGTTGCTCGGCATCACAACGCCCGAGGTGCTCGCCTGGCGGTACTCGGAGGCGACCGTCGGGCTGTGCCTCTCGACCACGAACTACTCGCTGATCCCGCAGGAGATGATGGCCTGCGGCCTCCCGTGCGTCGACCTGGCGGGTGGCAGCACCGAGTCGGAGATCGGCGCTGCCGGCGGGATCACGACCGCCGCCGCCGATCCCGTCGCGCTTGCCGGCGCCCTCGAGGGCCTGCTCGCGGATGAACAGCACTGGGCCGAGCGCTCGCGGGCGGGTTTGGCGTTCGTCGAAACGGCGTCGTGGGACATCGCCGCGGCACAGGTGGAGGCGGGCCTGCGCAACGCGCTTCGGGAGCGCGAGGCTGGACACAGCGAGCCCGCCGCTCAGCCGTAGAAGCGCGAGATCACCAGAAGCTGCGCGAAGAGGCCGTGCGCAAGCGCCAGGGTCACGACGAGCGCCGCGACGGGCCGCTCGAAGCGCCGTCCGGCACCGCGCGCCGCGAGCGCCACGCCGGCGGCGTAGAGAGGCAACAGCGGCAACAGGTAGCGAGCCTGCTCGAACGTATATCCCGTGTTGCGCCTATAGGAGATCCCGAGCAGGCCGACCGAGACCAGCAGCCCCCCGGCGATGAGCGCGTACGTCAAGAAGCTCTGCCCAGCGCGCGCGTATGCTCGCGCGGCGGCGCCAGAGCGCTGCGAGCAGTAGCGCCACTAACGGAATCACAAGTATCAGGGCAAGCGTGTAGACCCACGTGTCGAATGTGGTGTCGAGCCAGCCGAAGACCCCAATCGTCCCCTTGAAGAATGTCTGCCACAGCGGGTAGTAGGCGAACTGGTCCTGCATGAACGGCAGCCGCGGCAGGTAGAGCTGCCACGTGTACGAGAGCTGCTCCTTACGGGTGATGGGGGCAGCAGGTTCGGACGCAGGCTCGGACGGCGCCACCTGCTCCTCACTGGTGGTGACGCGGCCGTTCAAGGGCCGGTCCCAGACCACGGCGTTCAGGGCGCCGAACAGAACCACCGCAGCCGCCAGCACACCGAGAGCGGTGGCTGCGCCGCGCAGCGCCCCGGGTCGTTTGGCCCCGGCACGCCAAACAAGGAGGCCGAGCGCGATCACCACCCCCGGAATCAACGCGACGAAGTTGAGCTTTGTGAACAGGCCGACGGTCAGGGCGAGACCGATCGCCGCACCTCGTCCTGGTGTCAGCCCCCTGCGAAACGCGCGTGCGACGGTGAAGAAGAGGGCGGCCGAAGCGGTGAAGAGCAAAGCGTCCGGATGGACTCCGCTGGAGATGAATCCAAACAGTGGCTGGAAGGCAACCGCCAGCGCCCCAACGGTCCAGGTCCACGGCTCCGCAAGGACCTCGCGAAGGAAGAGATACGTGAACAGAGTGGTCAGCCCGGCAAAGAGCGCGCTCACGAGGCGCATCAACCAGAGCCGATGGAGCAGATCCTGCCACGGGGAAGCCAGGTACGCGGCAGCCGCTGCCGCGTAGTACAGCGGCGGCTGATTTGAGCTCTCTATCGATCCACGGCCGTTGGCTGGATTCGGCGGGTCCGCGACGACCGAGTCAACAGCACTGTCGTAGTACTCCGCGGGGACGCTGCGCTCGTCAGGCCGGCCGATCAGCTCGCCGAACCGCTGTGCAACGACAGTGGCCTGCAGCTCGTCGGAGAACGGGTATGCGTCGTCGTCGTCCGGGATCTGGCCCGTTTCCGCCAGATGCTGCGCGTAGACGACATGACCCGTCTCGTCGGGCACCTGGAACGGCGGCGTGACGACCATCCAGATGACGGCGTTGAGGAACCCGACGAGAGCGCAGACGACGGCCGCTCGCGGGAGGCGGCGAAGACTGTCGATCGCTCGCCTCAAGTCCTGAGCTCCCGGATCACCAGACGAAGCGCGAGAGCCCACGCAGCTGCGAGCAGCAGGGCCGTGGCGAGGAGCACCCACCCACCGGAGACGAAGGGCTTTCCGAGGCCGAAGCGGTGCGCGACCGTCGGGATCAGTTCCAACCAGCTCTCGCTGCCTGGCCTCAGCCATTCGAGTCGAACCCGGCTGCCGTTGCCGTAGAGCAGCACTCGCCGGTTGGCGGACACCCCGTCGGCCTTGATGCACACCCGCGCGTCCGAGCGGAGCTTCGGTACCGCCCGGATGGGCACGGTCACCTCACCGTCCGGGTGCCCGCCATCCAGGCGGCCTGAGCTGATCAGCCCTCCGGCTGCCGTAATCGACACCGTAATCGGGGGAGACGGTCGCCCGAACGTACCCAACAGCAGCTTCAGGGCGCCCGCGTCCTGGGGAACGACCTGCTCGAACTCGCAGTGTTGATCAACTCGCCCGAGGGTGGCGGTCGGGGCTACCTCCGGAACGAAGTTCGATCCGGCCTGCCGGGTCTTGGAGTCGAGCAGCACGACCGCGAGCGCCACCAGGACCACGAGGAGGCCCGCGGCCAGGACCGCCTTGACTCGCACCTCAGCGCCGGCGCCGCAGGCCGATGATGCTGATGAGGAAAGAGGAGAAGAAGATCTGAATGCCGACGATGATCAACGCCGCGGCGAGGACGGCGAGGCGCTCCTCGGACAGGGCACCAAACCCGCGGTCGACCCATATACCAACGATCACGGCCGCAAGCACGAAGCCCGCGAAAACCGCTGCCCCGCCCAGGAGCAAGCCGTGCTCGAGCTTGAACCGTGCGCGCATACGGTCGAACCATGGGTCCTTCTCGCCCATGAAATACGTGCCGTAGGCGTGTGCGCACAACCCCAGCGCTACCACCTGGGTTCCGACGATCATGAGCAGCGCTCCAGCGACCATGGCGTGCAGGTCCCACTCGCGCCCGAAGACCTCGATCTGGAACAACACGGTCAGCGCGACAAGCACGCCGAGCAGCGCCAGGATCGCGCCAGGGACGATGAACAGCCAATTGGGGCTGTGTACGAGCAAGAAGCGAAGATGTCGCCAGCCGTCGCGGAAGCTCGAAAGCTTGGACTCGCCCTCGCGCGGGTGGTAGTGAATCGGAATCTCTTCGATTGCCAGCCGCGCCTTGCCCGCGCGGATCACCATCTCGGAGGCGAACTCCATCCCGGTCGTGCGGAGGTCGAGGGTGGGCAGGGCCGACCGCCGCACGGCGCGCATGCCGCAGTGAGCGTCGCGAACACCGGTGCGGAAGAAGAGGTTGAGAATTCCTGTGAGGATCGGGTTGCCGACGTAGCGATGCAGCCACGGCATCGCCCCCGGCTGGATGTTCTTCATCCGGTCGCCCATGACCAGCTCGGCCCCTTCATCGAGCTTCTCCACGAAGCGTGGTAGATCGGCGAAGTCGTAGGTCAGATCGGCGTCGGCCATGACGATGTAGTCACCGCGGGCCGCAGCGAAGCCCGCCAGGTAGGCGCTGCCGTAACCGCGACGCGGCTCGAACACGACCAACGCGCCGGCGTCGCGTGCGAGCTCTGCGCTTCCATCGTCCGACCCGTTGTCGGCGACGATCACCTCCCCTTGCCAGCCGTTGCCTCTCAGCGCCTCACGGGCCCGCGCGACGCAGCGCTCGATCGAGGCGGCCTCGTTGAGGCATGGGATCACGACCGACACCTTGACGGCGCCGGAGCCCTCGGCATCTGCCTTGGGGAACCGGGGGGTTTTCTGCTCGACAGTGCTCAGCGAAACGAGCCTGGTTGGGAAGGGTCGAACCTTATGAACGCGCGACGATGGAATAAGTCGCGCGTTGCTGGGCGGCGATGGTAGCGAAAGGTCTGCCAGGCTCAGGTGCCCGCATGAGGATTTGCCTGGTCTACGACTGCTTGTTCCCGTACACGGTTGGCGGCGCCGAACGGTGGTATCGACGCCTCGCCGAACGCCTGGCGGCTGAAGGACACCAGGTGTCGTATCTGACGCTCCGGCAGTGGGAACGCGGCGAGCACGGCACCGTCCCCGGTGTTCGCGTGATCCCCGTCGGACCGCGCATGGAGCTGTACGCGGGGCCAGGCCGACGCCGGATCCTCCCGCCTCTCGTCTTCGGGCTTGGAGTCGCCTGGCATCTGCTGCGCCATGGGCGCCGCTACGACGTCGTCCACACGTCTTCCTTTCCGTTCTTCTCCCTCCTGGCTGCGGGCCTGCTGCGGGCACTGGGCCGCTACCGGTTGCTGGTGGACTGGTTCGAGGTTTGGACCCTCGACTACTGGACCTCGTATCTCGGTCCGATTGGCGGTCGTGTCGGAAACGCCGTTCAGTCGCTCTGCGCACGGCTTCCCCAGGAGGCGTTCTGCTTCTCGCGCTTGCACGCACAGCGGCTCGCAAGCGCGGGCCTTCGGAGCGAACCGACGATCCTCGAGGGTCTCTATGACGGCCCGCGCGAAGTGAGGGACCCACGGCCTGCAGAACCAGTGCTGGTCTTTGCGGGGAGGCACATCCCGGAGAAGCGGGTGCCCTCGCTCGTACCGGCGGTCGCCGAGCTGCGGCGCACGCGGCCATGACGTGCGTGCGGTGATCTTCGGCGACGGGCCGGCGCGCGACCAGGTGCAGGACCTCGTCGAGGAGCTGGGCCTCGAGGACGTCATCTCGCTGCCCGGATTTGTGGGGGCACAGGAGGTCGACGCCGCATTGCGAACTGCGGCTTGCATGGTGCTGCCCTCGGAGCGGGAGGGCTACGGGATGATCGTCGTCGAGGCCGCGGCAGCGGGGATCCCGAGCGTGGTCATCAACGGCGAGGACAACGCCGCGACTGAGCTGATCGAGGAGGGCGTCAATGGCTTCATCTCCCCGTCGGCAGCGCCACAGGACCTCGCCGCCGCAATCCAGCGGGCGCTGTCCGCCGGTCCGGAGCTCCGCTGGTCGACAACTGCGTGGTTCCGCGCCCACGCCGGACGTCTCTCCATCGAGTCCTCCGTCGAGCAGGTGTCGAGCGCCTATGCGACCGGACGGCCGGGCAGCGCGCGCGCGTAGCTCGCGGCGGTCAGTTCGGCGGTTCGCTCCCAGGTGAACGCCGCCGCCCGCTCCCGGCCAGCCCTCCCCAGCCGCTCACGAAGCTCGCGATCGGAAAGCAGCCGGGTCATGGCCCGAGCGATGGCCGCGGGGTCCTCGGGATCGAACAAGCAGGGCGGCGTCTCCGGCGACCTCGGGTAGCGACGAACGATTGGAGCTCGCGACCGGCACCCCGCGAGCCATCGCCTCCAGCACCGGTAGCCCGAAGCCCTCATAGAGCGACGGGAACACGAGGCAGGCCGCCGCGGCGTACAGCCCTTCGAGATCAGCCGGGGAGACCCAACTGGGCCAGCGCACGTCATCGGCGACACCCAGTTCGACAGCGCGCCTACGAAGCTCCGCCTCGTATTCCGTTGGATAACCGGGCACGACCAGAAGAGGCCGATGCTCACCCGGGGTCGCGGCGAGCGCCTGCAGCAGGCGCTCGATGTTCTTGTGCGGTCGCTTCGCGGAAACACTCAGGACGAGCGGCCGATCGGCCGGGAGGCTCAGGCTGGCACGCGCTCGTGCGGCGGCCTCGACCGGGACGGCCGGCGGAGGGGAGACGCCGAGCGGCACGACATCGATCTTGTCGGCCGGCGTACCGAGATCAGCACTCAGGTCGGCGCGCGTTGAGGCGGCGTCCACGAGGATTCGCCTCGAGCGCCTGGCAGCCGCGGGCACGAGCACTCGCATCCCCAACCCGCGCAGGCCGAAGTGGGCGTCCGGAACCTTGAGGTAGTTGAGGTCGTGGATGGTCGTGACGCGTGGCACCGCGCCCCAGAGCGGAGCGGTGGATGCCAGGCTGTGGACGAGGTCGCAACCGCGTCGCTTCGCGAGCCTGGGCACGTACTGCTGCTCGCCTCGGACCCATTCGAGCCGGTTTCGAGCGCTCACTGGGAGGACTTCCATCGGCGCGACCTCGCCCCACGGGCCCCCGCCGGTCTCGGCCGCATCGCGGTTGACGAGGCAGGTGACCCGCAAGCCCTGGCGAGCCGCGAGCCGCGGAATCAGCTCGCGGGCGTAGGTCTCCATTCCGCCCACCTCACCGGGCACCAGGAACACGAGGTTCAGCGCGATGTGGATCGGCTGACCCCCGTTCACTGCGCGTAATGTAGTCACGCATGAGCGGGCAGGGCGGGCCTAGCGCCTGGACCACACAGGCCGCCGCGACCGGCCAGCAGGGCGGCCGCGTGCACGGCAGTGACATCAACCTGCGGGCGCGCGCTCAGCTCGCCGAGTACGTGACCGCCGCCGATCGGATTGCGGCGGCAGGTCACGCACGCATCCTTGACTGGGGCTGCGGCTACGGTCTGATGACCCGCCTCCTGACCGACCGCGGTCTTGAAGTCACCGCGATCGACTACGACCCGGCGGAGCCCGAGGCGCGGGCGCAACCGCTCGAGCGCTTCCCGGGACTCGCCGCCGTGCGGACGAGTGAGCCCGTTCAGCTTCCGTTCGAGGATGAGTCCTTCGACGCGGTGCTCTCGATGGGAGTGCTCGAGCACGTCCCGAATCCCGACGGAAGCCTCGACGAGCTCCACAGGGTCCTGCGCCCCGGTGGGACGCTGTATTGCTACAAGCTTCCCAACCGCTGGTCCTATTTGGAGTGGATCGCGCGGCGCAGCGGCCGCATGTACTTCCACGGTCAGCTCCCAGACGACCGCCTCTACACGCCCGCTGAGGCGCGCGCGCTGTTCGAGCGGCATAACCTCGCGGTGGCACAGGCGCGCCCGGCGAACATGCTGCCGCTGACGCTCACGGCGGACTGGGTGAACCGAGTGGCGCCGGTCATCTGGCCGCTGAACCGGGCGCTCTCTCGCGTTCCAATCCTGAACCTGCTCGCCACCAATGTCGAGGTCACCGCGCGACGCCGCTGACGCCGCGGCGTGCGCAGCACCGTCTCGAGTCCGCGGCCGAGCTCGCGCCAGTCGAAGTCCCGTTCTGCCCGCGTTCGGCCCTCAGCCGAGAGCCGCGCCCGGGCCTCGGGTTTCCGCAGCAGCGAGATCAGCGCCTGCGCGAAATCGTCGGGAGAGTCCCCGACCAGCAGATGGCGACCGGGGTCGAGCCCGAGCCCCTCGAAGCCAAGCGATGTCGAGACCACCGGCCGGCCTGCCGACAGAGCTTCGATGATCTTCACGCGAATGCCCGCGCCGGTGAGGATTGGGACAGCGATGACATGCGCCGCTTCGAAGTACGGCGCCATCGAAGGCACGAACCCAGCCACCGTCACACCGTCACGGCCGCCGCGCCCCACGAGGGTTGAATCCGGATCCTTGCCGACGATGTCCAGCCGGGCATCCGCCAGTTCCTCCCGCACGATCGGCCAGACCCGATCCACGAGCCAGGCGCCGCCTTCGCGGTTGGGCGGGTAGCTCATCGTGCCGGTGAACAGCACACGAGGGGGCCCGTCCGACTCCGGTAGCGGCCGCAGGGCTTCGATGTCGACCCCCGTAGGAATCAGCTCGACATGGCGAGCGCCCATCTCGACAAGCTCGTCGCGCTCGCTGGTCGAGACCGCCACCGCGGTGTGAAAGCGCGGGAGCCGGGACGCCACGAAGCGGCGGTAGCGCCACGCCTCGGCTCGCAGCAGGACGGCGGTCAGGCGCGTCAGACAGCCGAGCCCGAGACTCGTACCAGTTCCAGAGCAGGTTGTGGCAGGTGAGCACGGCAGGCAGGTCCGCAGGAAGGTCGTCCGACCACGCCATCGACATGTCATGGCCGATCAGCACCACGTCAGGGCGCAGCTCCTCCACGGCGTCGAGCGTCACGCGGCGCAGGCGCGTCCAGAAGACGCGCATCTCGAGCGCTCGTTCGGGCTGCGTGAGGGCTGCGCCGAGCACGCGCGGCTCGGCCGACACGGCGCGCGCCACCTCCTCGAAGGGGTTCTCCGGGCGCACGGCCACGCGCACCGGAACCCCAACCTCCTCGAGCGCCCTCACGCGTTCGCGCTCGCCGGGTAGGACCGGCGAGACATTCATCACGTCGTGTCCCAGTTCGACCAGGCGGCGGCACAGAAAGAACTCGCGGGTACGGCCGCCACCGCCGCCGGGCTCGTACGGAAGCTCTGGGGTGAGGTGGAGTATTCGCAGGCGGACAATGATGGCGACCTGCGATCCTTCCGCGCCGTGTTCGCCCCTCTCCGGCCCCGCCCGGACGCATGCTGATCCGCGCGAAAGCCCCGCTCCGAGTCTCTTTCGCCGGCGGCGGTACCGATGTGCCGCCGTTTCCCGCCGAGGAGGGTGGACTCGTCCTCAACGCAACCATCAACCGGTACGCGTGGGGATCGCTGCACACACGCGACGACGACCAGGTCTCCATCCACTCAGTCGACTTCGGGCTGTCGGAGACCTTCGGTGTGGATGAGCGGTTCGGATTCGACGGGAAACTCGGCTTGGCCAAGGCGGCCGTCCGCCAGTTCGCGGGCGGCTCCGGATTCGACCTGCTCCTGCACTCGAACGCCCCGCCGGGATCGGGGCTCGGAGCCTCGTCGGCGATGATGGTCGCCCTGATCGGGGCGCTCAAGGAACGCGAGCGACTCCCCATGACCGACTACGAGCTGGCCGAGCTGGCGCACACGGTCGAGCGGGACGAGCTGGGCATCGGCGGCGGTCGCCAGGACCAGTACGCGGCCACCTTCGGAGGCTTCAACTTCATCGAGTTCGACGCCGAGCGGACGGTCGTGAACCCGCTTCGCATCCGCGACGACGTCGTGCTCGAGCTCGAGCACAACCTGCTGCTCGTCTACACGGGGATGACCCGGCAGAGCGACCACATCATCGACGACCAGACGGCCCGCTTCGAGCGCCGGGACGAGGCCACAGTGAGCGGGCTCAGGGAGCAGAAGGAGCTCGCGACGCTCATGAAGAACGCGCTGCTCCAGGGTCGCCTGGACGAGTTCGGCGATCTGCTCGCGACGTCCTGGGAGGCGAAGAAGCGCCTGTCCGACCGGATCACCAACTCGCGCATCGATGAGCTGTATGCCGAGGCGTGCGCGGCCGGCGCCGTCGGAGGCAAGGTCACCGGGGCCGGCGGGGGCGGCTTCCTGTTGATCTACTGCGGCGATCGGGCTCGGCACGACGTGGCGGCGCGACTCGTCGAGATGGGCGCGCACGTCGACGACTTCGCGTTCGAGCCCGAGGGCCTCCGCACGTGGAGGGCTCATGGAGCCTGAACGCGGAGATCATCGCCCGCGCCGTCGAGGAGAGCACCGGCGTGCTCGGCTCCCTGCTCGAGGAGCAGCACTTCGGCGCGCTCAGCGCGGCGGTGGAGCTGCTGGCCGGGATGCTCGACAACGACGGCAAGCTCCTGTTGTTCGGCAACGGCGGAAGCGCCGCGGACGCCTCTCACATCGCGACCGAGTTCGTCGGCCGCTTCCTGCGCGATCGCGCCGCTGCGCCGGCGATCTCTCTCTCGGACAACGCCGCTGCGATAACCGCGATCGCCAACGACTACGGCTTCGAGCAGATCTTCGCGCGCCAGGTCGAGGCGCTCGCACGCCCGGGAGACGTGGCGCTCGCGATCTCGACCAGCGGGAACTCGCCGAACGTCGTCGCGGGGGCGCGAGCTGCGCGCGAGCGCGAGGTCCCGGTCATAGGCCTGACGGGCGCGGGCGGCGGCGCGCTCGCCGCGGAGTGCGAGATCCTCATTGCGGCGCCCTCGAGCTCCACGCCTCGCGTCCAGGAAGCACACACCTTCATCGCCCACGCGCTATGCGAGCTGGTCGAGCGCAGGATGCCCTGACCGCGGTCTTCCTCGACCGCGACGGCGTCATCAACCGCAAGGCTCCCGAGGGGAGCTACGTGACGACCCCGGCTGCCTTCGAGCTCCTCCCGGGTGCGCTCGAAGGACTTCGCCTTCTCGCGGACCTCGACGTTCCGGTGGTCGTAGTCACGAACCAACGGGGAATCGCGCTCGGACGGATGAGTGAAGGCGATCTGGAACGGATTCACGAGCGCTTGCGGGCCGAGGTCGATGCCGCGGGCGCACGCCTCGACCTGATCGTCCACTGTCCGCACGACCACGGCGAATGCGACTGCCGGAAGCCCGGCATCGGCATGTTCGAGCGTGCGGCCCAGGCCTTTCCGTCCATCGACGCTCGAACATTCTGTGGTGATCGGCGACAGCGCATCCGACATGGAGGCGGCGAGGCGCATCGGTGCGACGGCTGTGCTCGTGGGCGAGGAGGCCTTGGCGGGCGCAGATCTGGTCGTCCCAAGCCTCCTGGCCGCCGCGGAGCTACTCACCGCCACCCGCAGCTAGCGGCCAGAGCGGTGGCGATGCGCTCGCAGGGGTGAGAGCACGCGCCTGGCCGCCGCCAATAGACCCGCCCGCCGGAGCAGCCGCCGGCCGTACTCGATCGTCGTGAAGCGCGCCGCCACGAGCAGGCCGGCAATCACTGCCACGAGCACGCGGCGCCCGCCGCCCAGGGCTCCGTAGGCGGGCTCGTCGCGCGCGATGTGACGGAAGACGATCCAGCCGCTCCCGACATGCGGCGCGTGGCGCTCGATCGGCCCAACCCGGCCGAATTCCCGCTCGGCGAGGGCGGTGGCGTCCGTCGAGATACCGCTCAGCGAACGCACGATGTGCACGTCCTCGAGCGTCCGGATCGAGCCCTGGGCGGCGAGGGCGCCTACCAGCACCCAGTCGCCGGAGAGGACCTCCCTGAACGGCGTGCCGGATAGGACCGACCGCGGCCACACCGAGTAGAGCGCCCCGTTGAGCGTGACCTGCGCGAAGTAACGAAGCACCCGCGCCGACGCTCGCGGGCTCACGAGGTTCATCGGGCGCTCCAGCACGGGATCCGCTCCCGGACGGTGATAGCGGCCACGGCCGCATACTCCGACGAGCTGTGGATCGGCCTCGAGCGCCTCTAGGCAGTGCCGGACGTAGCCCGGCTCGAGCTCGTCGTCGTCCGAGAGCCACATGAAGTAGTCCCCGCGCGACAGCTCGAACACGACCTGGAAGTTGCGCGCGTGACCGAGGTTGCGGGGCTGGCGGACGTGCCGGAGCCGCGGATCGCCGGCGCTCAGACGTTCAAGCAGCTGGGCGGTGTCGTCCGAGGACCCGTCGTCCGAGACGACGACCTCGATCTCCGGGCCCTCCTGGGCGAGCGCCGAGCGCACCGCTCGCTCGAGCGAGCGAGCGCGGTTGTAGGTGGGAATGCCCGACGCTGACGAGACGGCGCGGACCCTCCACCGGGTCAGCCGATGCGCCTGATCAGCGCGGAGCCCCACATGTCGCCCAGTTCGATGACCCGCTCGGGCTTCCCGGACAGGAACGAGTCGAAGGCCCGCTTGCAGGCCCAATCGGACTCCGGGTTGTTGTAGTCATGAACGACGAGGTACCCGCCCGGGGAGAGTCGGGGATACAGAAACTCGAGGCTCGCGAGGGTGGGCGCGTGCAGGTCGAGGTCGAGCGAGACGAACGCGAAGCGCTCGTCCTCCAGCCCCTGAAGCGTTGACGGCACGTATCCCGGCCGCAGCACGACATTCGGAGATGGACCGAGCCGGCGCCGAACGAAGTCCTCACCTGTGTCGCGAAAGCGTCCGTCCGTTGCTCCATCCGGCAGGTCTGTGTCGGGGAAGCCCTCGAACGTGTCGAACAGATAGAGGACCCGGTCCGGCGCGAGCCGATGCAAGAGCTCGCTGGTCTCGCCGCGCCAGACGCCAACCTCGGCGAAGGCTCCGGGGATCTCCTCGTCGAGGACCCGCTGCACAGCCAGCCCGAGAGTGACCTGTCGAAAGTAGTCGTCGGCGATCCCCATGTGCTTGTGCAGATCGGCCGCGAATGTCGGATAGCGCATCTCGCGAAAGCGGACGAGCGGTCGGAGCAGGCGATTTCGTACGCCGGGAACTCGAGCACGCACCCGGTCGCCCAGGTCGCTCACCGGCGTGCCTCGAATATCAGCGAGTAGTCCGGCACCAATGGGGCCCAGGCTTCGGTGTGACGGTCGTGTTCCAGACCCGTCAAGTCGCTCACCTGGGGAAAGCCGGCCTCTGTGAGCGCCCACGCCATCAGCGGCGCATCGAAGACAAGCTGGTGGTCGGAGCGCAGGTGCAGATCACGCGGATCGCGCGCGTCCGGAGAGCAGTACATGCCCAGGATGGAACCCATGATCGGCCACTTCCGCTCCACGGGGGCTTGAACGAAGGCCTCCATGAGCGCTGGGCCGTTTGGAACGTGTACCCGCACGCGACCGTCGGGACGGAGCACGCGGTGCCATTCGCGCAGCGTCTCGAGCAGGCGCGTCGGCTCAACGTGCTCGAGCGCGTGGACGGCGACGATCTCCTGCGCCCATCCGTCCGCAAGAGGCAGGTCCCACGCCGGCGCGACCCACTCGAGGTGATGAGCGCCCGGATCAATGTCCACGTGGAGATGTCCGGGCTGCGCGTGGGGGCCGCCGCCTATCTCGAGCCTGCGGCTTCCGATCGCGGTGGCGTCGTCCAAACCGAGGGCCATGCACGCCGTCGAAGGCAACCGCCGCACCACGCCTGCGCCCGAGCCGGTCAGGTAATACCTGCGTCGAATCGGAACGGTCACGCGCTGGACGAACCGGAACAGGTGGCGTGCCGCCCAAAAGCCGCGGGGGCGGCTGAGGAGTCCCTCGAACGGCGCGAGTTCGGCGCTGGCTGGCACGCCGGGCAGGTTAACGCTGCCGTTTTGAGTCGTCGGCCGAGGCAAGGGCGGGCTCGATGAGCTCCTTTCGCGCCCGGGCGACGAAGCAATCCTTGTCGAAGCGAGCCGCGTCGCGAAGCGCCGCGGCTGCCAGCGCCTCGCGTCGCCCTACATCTGCGATGAGCTCCGCCGTCTGACCCACGAGGCCGTCGATGCTCCGCCAGAGCCGGCCGTTTCGACCGTCTTCAACGATCTCCAGCTGGCCACCCAGTGCCGGAACGAGAGGCACGCAACCAAACGCCATCGCCTCCACGGTTGTGATCCCGAAGTGCTCAAACCGCTCGGGCAACTCTTCACCGTGACCGGCGGCGTGCCAGAAGAGCGCACTGGTCGCCGTACATCTCCGAGAGAGTCGCCCGCGAGACGTTTGGATGGAACTCGATCGGCAGACCAGCGGCGAGCTCACGGAGCCGCCGCAGGTAGGCCTGGGATGCGGCGTCCTCGGTGCATCCGCCCGCGAGGTGAAGGCTCCACCCCGGCGCACGCCCACCGGCGTGCAACCTGCGAAACGCCTCAATGAGGACGTCGTGCTTCTTGTTGTTCGCGTCCTCGGCCGGGAAGAAACGGCCGACGGCGATGATGCGCGACTCCTTTGCCGCAGGCACCGCTCCCTTCACGTCGACGGGCGGCGGCAGGACGATCGCGTCCCGTACGCCGAGACGGTCGGCGATCGCGTCTCGTACGAACTCCGAGTAGCAGACGAGGGAGTCGTAGGAGTTGAGCCGCAGCCGGCGCTCGAGGGTCCGCAGGCGTCCTAGTCCGAGAGGCATGTGGGAGGCCTCATCCAACCGGGAGAACGGGAACTGCACGATGGCGGCCGAGCGCTTCGCCCCGGACAGAGGCGGGAAATGATTCGTGATCGCCACGAATAGATCCCAGCGCAGCGTGCGTGCCGTTACGGACAACTGGCCGGCGTGACGCCAGTCGACCTCGTTGGAGGCCACGGAGATCCCAAGCTCCTCCCACAGTTCGCGCGGCGCCCGTCCCGGGGTGAAGAGGGTGACCTGTGTCCCGGCGCGGACAGCGACCTCGAGGAGCGAGTACAGGTACTTCTCGCCGCCGCCCAGCCCCCCTTGGTAGGGGTTGAAGAACGCGACCCGGGTCACGCTCTACGGCAGTAGACGTACCAGCTCTTCGGCCACAGCCGGTTTCCAACCCAATCGACGGCCGGCGCGAGACGGACGCGCTCGAGAGCACCCCAACCCGCTCCCAGAACGCGGTCCACCCAGAGGTGGCCCTGGATGACCCCGGCGTGATCAGACGGGGACCGCAGCAACGCGTGGAACACCCAGGACAGCGCAGCGCGGTAGTTCCTTCCTTCCCAGTGCACGACCTCGAACCCCGCGCTTTCGATGAGGCGCCGCAGCTCGGGTCTCGTGAGGATCCGGACGTGCGTCGCATTGCCGGCGTAACCCGGATGGAGCCGCCAGAACAGCAGCTCGGTGAAGCTCGTCGGGACGGCGAGGCAGAGCATGCCGCCAGGACGAAGCACCCGGTGCAGCTCGCGGACCGCCACCTCCGGGTCGGCGACGTGCTCGAGCACCTCGGTGATGATCGCGGCGGGGACCTCTCCATCCTCGAATGGCAGCCGTTCGGCAACGGCGTCGACCACGCGCGGCGCCGTTGCCGGCGCTGAGCCGGCGCTCGAAGCGCTCGCGCAGGTAGGGCGCAGGCTCGACCCCGATGACCCGAAGCCCTGCACCCGACAGCAGCTCCGCCAGCGCGCCGTCACCGCACCCGACGTCGATGACGAGGTCACCCGGCTGAACCTCGAGGCGCTCGAGGTCGATATTCCCGATCCTGCCCTTCATCGGTGGCGAGCGGCCTCGCGCTCGAGGGCTTGATAGCTCTCCCACAGCGTCTCGCGGCGTTGGCGCTGCCAGACCATCACCTCAACGCAAAAGAGCGAGAAGGGCTGATAGAGCGCTCTCGATCACCCCCGGCAAGCCGTCCCGGTAGCCGCGCCGGTAGACCATTCGTGACAGGAACTCCCGTGCGATCACCCGGAAGAGCCGGAGCGCGGTCACGCGAGGATGGTTCCGCTCGACACGTTCGGCCGACTGCACCTCGCCGAAGCGGATCGTCTTCGCGAGCATCTCCTCGATGGAGCGGTGTGAGAAGTGCCACAGCTCTTGGCTGAGGCGACCAATTCGATCCTCCGGGATCGACAGTCGCTCGTGAATCGCCCCGCGCCAGCGCGCATGCTCCCTCCGGACCAGGCGCGCATGCCACTGCTGCCAGCCGCCGTGACGCATCCGTCGCCCGAGGAAGAAGCTCACGATCTCCATGCGAAACGCCCACTCGGCGGGCCCTCTGGAGAGCACCGACTGGATCTCCGAAGCGAGCGCGGGAGTCACACGCTCGTCGGCATCGATCAACAGGACCCAGTCGCCGCTCGCCCGGCCTATCGCGGCATTCTTGAGGTCCGCGAAGTCCCGAAACTCCTCCACCCACACGTGCGGCGTGTGTTGTCGTGCGATCTCCTCGGTCCGGTCGTCGGTCCGCGAGTCCACCACCACGACGATCTCGTCACAGAACCCGAGCAGGGCGAGGCAGCGCTCGAGCATTGGCTCTTCGTTTCGGACCGCGAGGACGGCGGACAGTGTCATCGGCTTCTTCCGATTCCTACGAGTCGTGGAGGCAGGTGCACTGCGATCGCCGCAGGGACTGCACCGGAGGCGAGCAGGGTCGCAGCGTAGACAAGGCTCCCCGCAGCCGCTCCAATGCCAACCGCGGCAAGCGAGCCCACCAACGTGTCTGGGAGCAGGAGCGCCGGAAGCATGGCAGCGACCATGAGGAGGCCTGCCAAAAGGAGGCCCGGGGCGAAGCGGTGGCGCGGGGGCCGCCCGACAGCCGCATAGAGCCGGCGCACCACTCCGTACGCCAGCAGTTCGCTGAGCACCACCGCAATTGCCGCACCGGTCACGCCCCAGAGCGGGATCAAGGCAACGTTGACCACGAGATTGAGGGCGAGAATGACGATCGACCAGCGGAAGAGCGCGTTCTGCTGATCCAGCGCCGGCAGCGCGGCGCCATAAACACCGTTCATGTAGGAGATGCCGAGCGCGACGGTCAGAATCCGCAGGACCCAGGCCGCATCGGCGAACCCCTCATCGCCGATCACCCGAACGACATCCTCCGCGAACACCGCGAAGATGAGGACGATCGGCAGGGCCAGCGCCTCCATCACCGACAGCGCGGCGCTGACGATGCCGTCGACGCGCTCACGCTGTCCGGTCAACCGCGCGATCTCCGGAAACAGCGCGAACATGAAGTACGCGGGCAGCACCATGAGCCCCTCCAGCACCCGATAGGCGAGCCCGTAGATCGCGACCGCGGTTTCGTCCTGCAGGATCGACAGCAGGACCACATCGAGCCGGAAATACAGGTAGTTGACGATCATCGTCGCGCCGAGCGGCAGGGAGATGCCGAGGAGGGAGCGCCATGACGAGCGGCTCGCGGACCACGGGAGCCGTACCCGGCTGGGCACCAGCGCCGTGAGGACGACCGCCTGGGCGACGTAGCCAAGTGCGACGGCACCCACCATTGCCGTAAAGCCGAGATCAGCCTCTACGCAAACGATCGATGCCCCGAGGATGGTCATGGCGAGCGCCACGTCGCCCACCGCAATCAGTGGCCCTCGCCCTGCCGCCTGGAAATGCGCTCGAGCCGTGCCGACGACCGGCGCCGTAAAGAGCTGCACGGACAGGACGAGCATCGCTCGACGCACGTCGGGGTCGCCGGCGTAGCTCACCTCGACCACCGCCAGCAGGACCAGAATCAGGCTGACACTGAGGGTGAGACCCAGCGTCAAGCAGTTTCCGAGGATCTCGCGTTCGCGATCGGGGGCCTTGGCGACCTCCCGAGCCGCCATCGTCGACATCCCGAGATCTGTGAGGACGGCGAGCAACGCGACGACAGCCATGGCCAACGTGAGAGCGCCAAAGCCCTCCAGCCCGAGGTAGCGAGAGGCGAGGGCAGTGGCACCGATGCCCGCGACAACCGTGACCGCTCTACCGATGGCGAGGCTGACGGTGGTCACGGCCACGCGACGGGCGAGCGTCGTCGAAGAACCCTCACGTTCCCCGGCCGGACGAGTCACCGGTTCCTCCGACGGGCCGGGCACGGGCCTGATGCTAGAGCGGGTAGCCTCACGCCTCCGTGAAACGCGCCCTCATCACCGGCATCACAGGCCAGGACGGATCCCACCTGGCCGAGTTCCTGCTCGAGAAGGGCTACGACGTGCACGGCATGGTGCGGCGCTCGTCCACGGAGACCTTTCAGCGCCTGAGCGGCTTCCGGGACCGGATCACGCTTCACACCGGCGACCTGCTGGACCAGCGCTCGCTCGTCGACGTGCTGCGCGAGACCGAGCCCGAGGAGATCTACAACCTCGCAGCGATGTCGTTCGTCGCGGCGTCATGGAACCAGCCGGTGCTCACCGCGGAGTTCACCGGCGTCGGCGTCACGCGCATCCTCGAGGCGATGCGCGAAGCGAGCCCGGGGGCGCGCTTCTACCAAGCCTCCTCCTCCGAGATGTTCGGGAAGGTGCTCGAGGTGCCGCAGCGCGAGTCGACCCCGTTCTATCCACGCTCTCCCTACGGCGTCGCCAAGGCCTACGGGCACTTCATCACGGTCAACTACCGCGAGTCCTATGACCTGTTCGCCTGCTCGGGGATCCTCTTCAACCACGAGGGGGAGCGGCGCGGGCTCGAGTTCGTGACGCGCAAGGTCACGCACGCTGCTGCGGCGATCAAGCTCGGGCTCCAGGAAGAGCTGGCGCTCGGCAACCTCGACGCCGAGCGCGACTGGGGCTATGCGAAGGACTACGTCGAGGCGATGTGGCTGATGCTCCAGCAGGACGAGCCGGACGACTACGTCATCGCCACCGGTGAGGCGCACAGCGTGCGCCAGCTCGTCGAGGTGGCGTTCGGGCATGTCGGCATCGACCCGGACAAGCACGTCCGGATCGATCCGGCGTTCCTGCGACCCGCCGAGGTCGAGCATCTGATCGGCGACGCCTCGAAGGCCCGCGAGAAGCTCGGCTGGGTGCCGCGGACGAGCTTCGAGGAGATGGTTCACCTGATGGTCGACGCCGACCTCGAGCTGCTCGCCAGCGGGGTTCCTCAGAACCAGGCCGGCTGAGTGGCGGACGCCCCCGCCGACGCAGACCTCCTCGTCGTCGGCGGCGGCATCCTCGGGCTCGCCGTCGCGCGTGAGCTGCGCCGGCGGCGACCGGACTCGTCGCTCGTCGTGCTCGAGCGTGACGCGCAGGTCGGCAGCGGCCAGACCGGCTCCAACAGCGGCGTCATCCACGCCGGGATCTACTACGCGCCCGGCTCGCTGAAGGCGCGCATGTGCGTGGCCGGGGCGCGCTCCATGTACGAGTACTGCGAGGAGCACTCGATCCCCCACGAGCGCTGCGGCAAGCTGATCGTGGCGCGCAACCAGGAGGAGCTCGGCCGCCTCGACGAGCTCGAGCGGCGCGGGCGCGAGAACGGCGTGCCCGAGCTGCGCCGGCTGTCGGCCGGCGAGCTGCGCGAGGTGGAGCCGCATGCGGTCGGCGTGGCCGCGCTGCACTCGCCTCACACGGGGATCGTCGACTTCGGCGCCGTCGCTCGCTCGCTCGCCGGGGAGCTGCCGGTGGTGACCTCGGCAGGCGGTCGAGTCGATCGCCCAGCGAGCGGGCCGGATCGTGATCGGCCACGCGCGCGGCGAGACCGCCGCGCGCTACGCGGTGTTCTGCGCGGGCGCGGCATCCGACCGGCTGGCGGTCCTTGCGGGAGCATCGCCCGACCCGCGCATCATCCCGTTCCGCGGCGCCTACCAGTACTTGAAGCCGCCCAAGCGCGAGCTCGTGCGGGGCATGATCTACCCGGTGCCCGACCCCTCGCTTCCGTTCCTCGGCGTCCACCTCACGCGCCACATCGACGGCCACGTGTCGCTCGGACCGAGCGCGCTCCTGTGGCCGCGCGCGGCGCGCGACCTGACCTGGCCCGGCACCTGGCGCATGGCGCGGCGCTGGTGGCGCACCGGTCTGACGGAGCTGCGCCACGCCGTGAGCAAACGGAGCTTCGCCGCCGCGGCGGCCGACTACGTGCCCGAGCTCGGGCCGGCCGACTTCGCGGGCGGCTTTGCAGGGGTGCGGGCGCAGGCGCTCGGGCGCGACGGCGCGCTCGTCGACGACTTCGTCGTCTCGGAGACCGAGCGCGCCCTCCACGTACGCAACGCGCCGTCCCCCGCCGCGACCTCGTCGCTCGCTCTGGCGCGAGCTGATCGCGGACCGGGTGGATAGCCTCGCTCCCGCATGAACCGCCTCGAAACCCGCCTCGAGGGCCCGCTGCTGCTCGAGCCCACCGTCCACGGCGACGCCCGCGGCTTCTTCCTCGAGACCCACAGGGCGAGCACGCTCGCGGAGCTCGGCATCCATGACGAGTGGGTCCAGGACAACCACTCGCGCTCGGCCCAGGGCGTGCTGCGCGGCATGCACTTCCAGCCGGGCATGGCGAAGCTCGTCCGCTGCGGGCGCGGCGCGATCCTCGACGTGCTCGTCGACATCCGGCCGGGGTCGGCGTCGTTCGGCCACTGGGAGGGCTACGAGCTCGACGACGAGCGCCACCATCAGCTCTACGTCCCGGACGGCTTCGCGCACGGCTTCTGCGTCCTCTCCGACACGGCCGACGTGATCTACAAGTGCTCGGCCTACTACGACCCGGCGGCCGAGTCCGGCTTCCGCTTCGACGACCCCGAGGTCGCCATCAGGTGGCCCGAGGGGATCGAGTTCCAGACCTCGGAGCGCGACCGCTCCGCGCCGCTCCTGTCGGAGCTCAGCCTCTGAACAGCGCCCGCTCGCTCGCGCTCAGCACGATTCCGTAGAACGCAGCCCAGTAGGCGAGCACGCCGCCGGCCGCCGTGGCCAGGACCGCCGGCAGCGACTCCGGCTCGAGTCCGAGTCGCACCGCCACGAGCACGCCCGCGAGCACGAGCCCGAGCGAGTACGCGGGCAGCCAGGCGCGCCGCGCGAGCTCCCCGAGCGGCGCGCCCGATGCCGACAGCCCCGCCCGGAGCAGCAGCGGGAACGCCAGGAAGAACGGGATCGCCGTGCCGAGCGCCGGGCCCTCGATGCCGAGCTCGGGCGTGAGGACGAGCGACAGCGCCAGGTTCAGGACGGCGGCGCAGGCGAAGACGAGCCCCGCCGTGCGCGCCCGCCCGGCGCCGACGAGGAAGCCCGGCGTCACGACGAGCCCGCCGTACAGGAGCCAGTACGAGACGAGGATCGCGAGCGCCGTGGCGCCGTCGCCGTAGCGGTCGCCGAGCCACACCTCGAGGATCGGCTCGGCCAGCACCATCAGCGTCACGCTAAGCGGCACGAACAGCGCGAGCGTGTAGCGCGTGCCGCGCAGCGCGAGCTCGCGCAGGCGGCGCTCCTCCCCACCCGCCACGTAGCGCGAGGCGGTCGGGACCACCGGCACGGCGAGCGCGCCGCCCAGCGCGTAGAGCAGGTTGTGGGCGCGCACGGGGCCCTCGAACTGGCCGACCGCCGTCGGCGAGCGGTAGGCGCCCAGGATCACGCGGCTGAAGGCGTACATCGCGAGGTTCGAGAGCTCCACCACGAGCAGCCAGCCCGCCGTCGGCACGATCGCCATCAGGCGCTCGCGCGTGACGCCGCCGGCCTCGAAGCGCACCGGCACGCCCGAGCGGCGCGCGACGACAGCCGACAGCAGGCCGCTGAGCAGCGGGATGGCGCCGCTACAGGCGATCACCCAGGCGAGGTCCGCGCCGCCGAGGATCAGAGCGAGCATCAGGACCAGGTAGAGCGACACGGCCACGATCTCCGTGACCGCCCCGCGCACGAACAGCCGCTCGGCGCGCAGGGCGTCGAGGTTGACGGAGGCGGCTATGCCGAACGCGCTGAGCAGCCCGAGGCCCGCCCCGCCGGCGCGGGCGTCGCTGCCGAGCTCGCCGTCGAGGATCCACGTGCCGATCGCGAGCGCGGCCAGCGCGATCAGCACGCCGGTTGCGACCCCGACCACGGCGTACAGCGCCGCGGCCGCGCTGAACATGTGGCCGCGCTCGTCGCGATCGAGAGCGCTCGCCATCGCGCGCACGGCCGAGCTCGCCACGCTGTTTCGCAAGACGAGCAGGTAGCCGGCCAAGGACGCCACCAGGCCATACGCCCCCAGATCCGCGACCGACAGCCGCCGCGCCAGCACCGTCACGATCACGAGCAGGACGAGAAGGCCGCTCGCCTGGGCAATCTGTTGCACGAGCGCGCCGGACGCGAGCAGGCGAGCCTCGCCGGGCCCCGGCGCACCCTCATGGGACGGCGCAACCCCGGCCGGACGCACGGGTTGAATGTACGCTCCCTGGTCGTCGGCATGTCCTCCCCTCAGTCACAACCCGGCCTCACCGCGGGCTCACCCAGCCCCGCGTCCCCGCCTCGCACCCGCGAGGTGCTCGGCGTGCCGATCTCGGTTGTCGACTACGACCGCACCATCGAGGTGATGGACGGCCTGGTGGACGGCGGCGGGCGCGGCTACGTCTGCGCCGCGCCGGTGCACGCGCTGATGGTCGCCCAGGACGACCCGGAGATGCTGGCGGCGCTGCGTGGCTCGACACTCGTGGTCCCCGATGGGATGCCGATCGTGTGGGCCTCGAACCTGTTCGGCGAGCAGTTCGAGGACCGCGTCTACGGCCCCGAGCTGATGCTGCGCTACAGCGATCGCTGCGCCGAGCGCGGCCACCGCGTCTGGCTCTACGGCGGCCGCGACCAGGGCTCGCTCGTGCAGCTCGCGCTGTCGATGCGCCGCCGCCACCCTGGCATCAAGATCGTCGGCGGCTACTCGCCTCCCTTCCGGCCACTCACGGCCGACGAGGAGGACGCGATCGTCGAGCAGATCAACGACGCCAAGCCGGACGTGCTCTGGGTCGGGATCGGCGTGCCCAAGCAGGAGAAGTGGATGGCGCACATGCGCGAGCGGCTCGACGTGCCGGTGATGTGCGGCGTGGGCGCCGCCTTCGACTTCCACGCCGGGCGTATCTCGATGGCGCCGGCCTGGATGCAGGAGCGCGGGCTCGAGTGGATCTACCGGATCGCTCAGGAGCCGCGCCGGCTGCTGCCGCGCTACCTCTACACGAACCCCCGCTTCGTGCTCGGCATCGCTCGCCAGTACCTCGCCCAGAGGCGCGCAGGGCGGGCGTAAATGGCCTCTGAGAGCGTCGCGGTGGTCGGCCTGGGCCGGGTTGGCCTGCCGCTCGCCCTCTCGTTCGCCGACCGCGGCGTCGACGTGATCGGCGTCGAGCGCCAGGACGTGGTCCTCGACCAGCTGGCGGCGGGCCACATGCCGTTCCATGAGACCGGCACCCAGGAGCTGCTCGAGCGGGTGCTGCCGAGCGGGCGCTTCGAGCGCACGAAGGTCGTCCAGGAGGCGGCGCGCGCGGACCACATCGTGCTCACGCTGCACACGCCCTCCTATTCGCACATCGAGATCGACATCTCACAGATCCGTGGCGTGATCGACGACCTGCTGCCGGTCCTGCGCGAGGGCCACTCGCTGATCCTGCGCTCGACGGTCGCGCCCGGCACGACCGAGTGGGTGGCCGGCTACATCGAGCAGCGCCGCGGCTTCAAGGTCGGCGAGGAGCTGTTCGTCGCGCACGTGCCGGAACGGATCGCGGAGAACCACTTCCTCGAGGAGATCGCGACGCTTCCCTGCATCGTCGGCGGCGTCGGCGAGGGCTCCGGCGCCCGTGCCGCCGAGCTGTTCGAGGTGTTCGGCACCGACGTCGTCCAGAGCACGCCGGTGCAGGCGGAGCTGGCCAAGATCTGGACCAACATCCTGCGCTACACGCAGTTCGCGCTGCCCAACCTCCTGATGATGGAGTGCGAGCAGTACGGCGCGAACGTCTTCGACGTCATCGAGCTGATCAACCACGACTACCCGCGCGGCGGCATCGCGCTGCCGGGGCTGACGGCGGGCGCCTGCCTGCGCAAGGACTTCACCTTCTCCGAGGAGCGCTCGAGCGCACCGGGGATGCTGCTGGCGGTGTCGCGCGTGCACGAGACCGTGCCGGTGTTCCTCGTCAAGGGCCTCAAGTCGCGCCTCGGCGGCTCGCTGCGCGACCTCAAGGTGGCCGTGCTCGGCCTGACCTTCAAGCGCGGCTCCGACGACGTGCGCGACTCGCTCTCCTACAAGGTCGTGCGCATGCTCGAGCGCGAGCTGGCCCACGTGGCGCGCCATGACCCGCACGTCCCCGAGGACTCGGAGCCGCTCGAGGCGGCGCTCGAGGGCGCCGACGCCGTCGTCGTGGCGACCAACCACGCCGAGTTCTCGGACCTGCTCGAGCGCCTTCCGGAGGGCACGCTGCTCGTCGACCCCTGGAACGCCACCGGCGCCGGACGCGTGTTCGGCGTCGTGCACGACCGGGCGATCGCCGAATGAGCCGCGTGCTGGTGACGGGCGGCGCCGGCACGATCGGCGCCGCGGTCGTGCGCCGCCTGACCCGCGACGGCGACTTCGAGGTGCGCGTCTCGGACCAGCGCGAGGCGCCCGGCTGGATGCGCGGCGCCTGCGAGGTCCACACGGGCAACCTGCTCGACCCGCGCGAGGCGAGCGCGGCCGTGGTGGACTGCGCCCAGGTGATCCACCTGGCGGCGATCGTCGGCGGCATCGCCAACTTCCACAAGCTCCCGCACACGCTGCTCGAGGTGAACAACGGGCTCTACAACGCCGTCTTTCGCGCCGCGCTGAACGTGCGCGTCGAGCGGCTCGTGTACGTCTCCTCGTCGATGGTCTTCGAGCGCGCCAGCGAGTTCCCGACGACCGAGGAGCACCTGCTCGACTGCCCCGCGCCGCGCTCGGCATACGGGTTCTCGAAGCTCGCCGGCGAGGTCTACTGTCGCGCACTTCACGACGAGCACGGGCTGCCGTACACGATCTGCCGCCCGTTCAACGCCTACGGCCCCGGCGAGCTGCCGGACGACGAGCCCGGCATCGCCCACATGGTCCCCGACGTGATCCGCAAGGTGCTCGCGGGGGCGCGCCCGCTGCCGATCTTCGGCTCCGGCGAGCAGACGCGCACCTTGACGCACGTGGACGACATCGCCGACGGGATCGTGACCGCGATGGCCTCGCCGGCCGGCGAGAACGAGGACTTCAACGTGTCCGCGTCCGAGGAGCGCACCGTCGCCGAGATCGCGCGGCTGATCTGGGATGCCTGCGGCGAGGACCCGGCCGACTTCGAGCTCGAGCACCTGCCGAGCTTCGAGGTCGACGTGCAGCGCCGCTGGCCATCCGTCGAGAAGGCGCGCCGGCTGCTCGGCTGGGAGGCGCGCGTCGACCTGCGCGAGGGGCTCGCCGGCACGGTCGAGTGGCTGCGCGAGCGCGAGCCGGCTGCGGGCCGGTGAGGCCGGCCATGCGCCGCGGGGGTCCGGGGGCGTGAGCCCCCGGCCGGCATCCTTCGTAACGGGGGCTGCAGGCTTCGCGGGCTCTCACCTGCTGCCGCTGCTCGGCGCTAACGCGGTGGCGCCGGACCGGGAGGAGCTCGATCTGCTCGACGCCGATGCGGTGCGCGCCGCAATGAGCGACGCTCGCCCCGAGCGCGTCTTCCACCTCGCGGCGCTCGCATCGGTCGGGCACTCCTGGCGCGCCCCGCGCGAGGTGCTCGAGGCGAACGTGGCGATGACCGTCAATCTGCTGGAGGCGGTGCGTCAGGAGGCGCCGGACGCCGGCGTCGTGCTCGTCAGCTCAGGCGAGGTCTACGGTCCGCCCGAGCGCTTACCGGTGGACGAGTCCGCCCATCTGCGGCCGCAGAACCCCTACGCCGTCTCAAAGGCGGCGTGCGACCTGCTCGGCGGCCAGTACGCGGATGCCCACGGGCTGCGCATCGTCCGCATGCGCGCCTTCAACCACGCCGGCCCCGGCCAGTCGGATGACTACGTGGTCGGCACGCTCACGCGCCAGGTCGCGGAGGCCGAGGCGGCCGGCGCGCCCGAGGCGCTGCTGCGCACCGGCAACCCCGACGCGGCGCGCGACTTCACGGACGTGCGCGACGTGGTGCGCGCCTATGTCGCGGCCGCCGACCTCGAGCCCGGCGCCTACAACGTCTGCAGCGGCCGAGACGGCGACGGTCCGCGACCTGATCGCGATGGTCAGCGAGGCCGCGCGCATCCCGGTCCGCCACGAGGTCGACCCGGAGCGCATGCGCCCGCACGACGTGCCCGAGGTGCGTGGCTCGGCAGAGCTGCTCGGCTGGCCTCGGCTGGAAGCCCGAGATCCCGCTCGCGCGGACCGTGGCCGACGCGCTCGACGCCTGGCGGGCGGAGCTGCGCACCACCGATTGAAGGATTCGCGGGTCTATGGCCCCCCGAAGTCTTCAATCGCCGCGACCCTGGATACTTCCTTCGACCCCGGCAGAGGCAGTCCGGTGATCAACGGAGTCCACGCCGTCATCTTCACCAAGGAGGCGGAAGCCCTTCGCGCCTTCCTCCGCGACGTCCTCGAGCTCTCGTCCGTCGACGCCGGCGGCGGCTGGCTCATCTTCGCGCTGCCGCCGGCGGAGCTCGCCGCGCATCCGAGCGAAGCTGACCTCCGCCACGAGCTCTATCTCATGTGCGACGACATCACGGCGACGACAACCGAGCTTGAGGCCAAGGGCGTCAAGTTCTCCGGGCCTGTCAGGGACGAGGGGTTCGGCCTCATGACCGCCATCAGGCTGCCGGGTGGTGGCGAGCTCGGTCTCTACGAGCCGCGGCACCCGACGCCGCGCTAGCCCGCGTCCAGGCTTCGCTGCAGCTCTTCGAGCACTCGCACCACGCGCACGCCGGCCTCGCCGTCCGAGCGCGGCGTGCGGCCGTCGCGCAGGCACTCGGCGAAGTGGCGGCACTCGATCCGCAGCGGCTCCTCGTTCGAGACCTGCGGCGAGTGGACATCACCGGAGCGCGCGATGTACTCGCCGTAGCCGTCGTAGGACTGGTCGAAGCCCTTGTCGTAGACCTTCAGCTTCTGCTCGAGCGCCATGTCGTCGAAGGTGGCCATCTTCTTCGAGCCGACGACCGTGAAGCGGCGCTCCTTGTGCGGGTCGAGCCAGGAGAGGTGCAGGTGCGCGGCGAGTCCGGACGGGAAGCGGAGGTAGCAGAACACGACGTCCTCGACGTGGTCCTGCATGTAGCACTCGCCGTGGGCGTGGCACTCGACGGGCTCCTCACCCGCGAGCCGCAGCACGACCGAGACGTCGTGCGCGCCGAGCGACCACAGCGCGTTCTCCTCCGGGCGCAGCTGACCGAGGTTGAGGCGGTTGCCGTAGATGTACCGCATGGTCCCGAGCTCGCCGTCGTCGACGAGCTTCTTGAGGGCCTCGAGGCCGGGGTGGTACTCGAGCAGATGCCCGACCATCAGCGTGCGGCCGCTCGCCCGGGCGGCCGCGACCACCGCCTCGGCCTCGGCCGTCGTCTGGGCGAGCGGCTTCTCGACGAAGCAGTGCTTGCCGGCCTCGAGCACGCGCGTCGCAAGCTCGGCGTGCGTCGGCACGGGCGTCGCGAGCGCGATCGCGTCGAGCTCGGGATCCGCGAGCAGCTCCTCGAACGAGCCCGCACGGGCGGAGGGGAAGCGCTGCTGCTGGCGCTCGAGCTGCTCGGGCGAGTCGTCGGACAGCCAGGCGAGCTCGACGTCGGGGAGCGCGTCGAAGTTGCGCGCGAGGTTGGGCCCCCAGTAGCCGAGCCCGACGACCCCGATCCGAAGCGGCTGGCTCACGAGCGCACGCGTGCGGCACATGCCGCCACGACGGCGTCGACCTGCGCCGAGTCGAGCTCGGTACCCATGGGAAGCGCGATCAGCGTGGCCGCGAGCTCGTCGGTCACGGGCAGCTCGTCGCGCGCGAAGCGCTCCATCGCGGGCTGGCGGTGCACGGGCGTGCGGTAGTAGCCGCGCGCGCCGATGCCGCTCTCAGTGAGTGAGCGGGCGAGTTCGTCGGCGTCGTCGGCGAGGCAGGGAAAGAGGTGGTAGACGTGCTGCGCGCCCTCGGTCGCGAGCGGCAGCTTCACGTGCTCTCCGAGCCCGGCGCGCTCGTAGCTCGCCGCGGCCGCGCGCCTGGCTTCGTTCCAGCCGTCGAGCTCCGGCAGCAGGATCCTGAGCACGGCGGCCTGGATCGAGTCGAGCCGCGAGTTGTAGCCGACGTCCGTGTGGTGGCGCTTGTCCTTCGAGCCGTGGAAGCGCAGCAGGCGGGCCCGCTCGGCGACCTCGGCGTCGCCGGTGGCGATCGCCCCGCCGTCGCCGAGGCAGGGCAGGTTCTTCGACGGGAAGAAGCTGAAAGTGGCCGCATCGGCGAGCGCGCCTGCCTTCACGCCTCCGAGCGAGGCGCCCGCAGCCTGCGCGGCGTCCTCGAGTACGGGCACGCCGAGCTCGCGCAGCTCCGCGACCGGCGCCACGTTGCCGAACAGGTGGACGGGCACGATCGCGGCCGTGCGCTCGCCGAGCAGCGGGCGGACCGTGTCGGCGGTGACGCAGCAGGTGTCCGGGTCGACGTCGCAGAAGACGGGGGTGGCGCCCGCGTTCACGATCGCCTCGGCGGTCGCGTAGAAGGTGAGCGACGGGCAGATCACCTCGGCGCCCTGACCCACGCCGAGCGCGCGCAGGGCGATCGTGATGGCATCGGTGCCGTTGCCGACGCCGATGACGTGCCCCACACCGAGGTAGTCGGCGAACTCGCTTTCGAACGCGGTGAGCTCCGGGCCCAGGATGTACTGGCGCGAGGCGGCGACCTCGGCGAGCCGGGCCGCGATCCGGTCCTGATAGGAGGCGAGCGAGCTTGCGAACAGGGGTACCTGCATGCGACCGAACAGCCTATTCGGCCCTGGTGGCGGCGGGCTCTCCGTAGACGGACAAAAGCGAGCGCAGGTAGGCACGCTCCCCGTGGCCGTCGTTCGCGCGGGCGAGCACGGCGTCGCCCTCGCGGCCGCGCAGGTCCGGCTCGTCCCAGAGCGCGGCCATGCGCGTGGCGAGCGCCTCCGCGTCGTTCGGCGGGACGGTGCGCTCCTCGCCCGCGAGCTCGGGCGGTGCGCCGAGCGTCGTGACGAGCACCGGCACGCCTGCCGCCATCGCCTCGAGCGCCGCGTAGCCCGCGAACTCGTGATAGCGGGAGGGCAGCAGCAGCATCGCCGCCGCGGCCAGCTCGCGGCCGAGCGCCTCACGATCGAGCCTGCCGAGGAAGCGCACCGGTGCAGCGAGCCGCGCGGCCAGCTGCTCCAGCTCGTCACGCAGCGGGCCCTCGCCGGCTATGTGCAGCGGCACCGCCGCGCGCGCGGACGCCTCGATCGCCGTGTCGATTCCCTTCTCGGGCGAGAGCCGCGCCGCCACCAGGGCGTGGAGGCCCTCGTCGGCGCGCGAGTGGTGGGCGAAGGCCGACTCCGGCAGGTAGTGCGGCACGATCGCGACGCGCTCGGCCGGCAGCCCCAGCTCCGCCACCTGCCCGGCCGCATATCGGCTCGGCACCACGAAGCTGTCGACCGCCCTCAGCACGGCCGGCTGGTGACGGGAAAGGGCCGCGGCGTAGACGGCCGCCTCGGGCAACGAGCCGCGACAGTTGAGGGCGAGCCCGGGGAGCGTGAAGCGGTGGTGACAGCGAAAGCACGGGCCGCCGTCGCGCGCCGCCACGCCGATCGCGCAGAAGAGCCGCAGGTTGTGCAGTTGCAGCACCACCCGCGCGCCCGCGTCGCGCGCCGCGGCGAGCGAGCGCGGGCCGAACAGCGGCAGCATGTTGTGGAAGTGGACGACGTCGGCGCCCAGCTCCCGCGCGGCCGCCGCCACGTCCTCCTCGTCGCGCCCGCCGCGCAGGAGCGCGCGCGCCGCGCCGCTCCGTGTGACCTCGGTGGAGCTGCGCTCGAGCAGCGCGTGGACGATCCCGGCGCGGCGCAGCGCGGCCAGCTGCAGCTCCACCGCGCGCTCCTCGCCGCCCTCGAGGCGGTAGCGGTTGTGCACGACGAGCAGACGCATCGCCGCGACTACGCTATCCGGCGATGGACCCGCCGGCGGTCACGGTCGTGGTCCCCACGCGCGGCCGCGCGGCGTACCTCGAGGTAACGCTCGACTCGCTACGGGCCCAGCGCACACGGGTACCGCACGAGCTCCTCGTGGTCGACGACGGAGCCATCGACTCCACCCGCGAGGTGGCGGGGCGCTTCGGCGTGCGCTGCGTGAGCCACGGCGAGCGGCGCAGCCTCAACGCCGCCCGCAACACCGGCGTGCGCGAGGCGCGGGCGCCGCTGATCGCGTTCGTCGACGACGACATCCTGGCGCCCGCGGGCTGGCTCGAGGCGCTACTCGAGGGGGCGGAGCGCCATCCCGAGGCGGAGGCGCTCGGCGGCCCGATCAGAGCCCGCTTCGAGGGCGGGGCGCCACGCGCCTGCGGACGTGAGGACCCGCCGATCACAACGCTCGACCTCGGCCCGCGCGACCGCGAGGCCGAGATGGTCTGGGGCGCCAACTTCGCCGTGCGGCGCTCGGCGATCGAGCGGATCGGCGAGTTCGACGAGTCGATCGTCACGCCGCACGGCGACGAGGAGGAATGGCTCGAGCGGCTGCGCGCGGCGGGCGGCACGATCGAGTACGTGGCAGCTGCCGGCCTCGACCACCGCCGCACCGCGGAGGACGCCCGGCTCGGCAGGCTCGTGCGCGCCGCCTACGCACGCGGCCGCGGTGCCCGCGCGAGCGACGCACGCCGCGAGCGCGCCCCCGGGCTCGGCCGCGAGCTGCGCGTGCTCGCGGGCTGCGGCTGGCACACCGTGCGCCGCGCCTGCCCCCAGGGCGTGATCATGGGGGCGCACTCGGCGGGTCGGCTGGTGGAGGCGCTTCGCTCTCGATGAGCTCCGGCCCCGACCCGAGCAGCTTCCTGTCCGGCGACGCCGGCGATGTGACCGACCCCTGGAGGGTTGCCAAGCGGCGCGCCGGCGAGGTCGCCTACGGCGTGCTCGACGTGGCCACCGGCACGAGACGGCGCGCGGCGCGGCTCGCCGCACTGGCGCGCCCCGTCGACGTGCTGGTGCTCGGCGTCTATCGCCCCGGCTCGCTGCTCGCAGGCGCGCTGCCGGCGCTGAAGTCGGAGCGGCACCGCGTCGAGTTCGTGCTCGGCTCCACCGAGGCCGCGCCCGATCCCGCGCTCGCCGGGCTGACCGCTGCCACCGGTCTCGGCGGCGGCAAGTTCCAGAACCTCAACGTGCTGCTGGCGCAGGCTTCCGAGCGGCGTCCCGACTGGACGATCGTCGTCGACGACGACGTCGTGTTCCCCGACGCCTTCCTCGACCGCTTCCTCGGAATCTGCGAGGCCTTCGCACTCGACCTCGCACAGCCGGCGCAGACGCTGCGCAGTCACTCGGCCTGGAAGGTCACGCGGCGGCGGCCCGCTGCGCTGGCGCGGATCACGCGCTTCGTGGAGATCGGCCCGGTCACGGCCTTCAGGCGCGCGCCCGCCGCGGAGCTGCTGCCGTTCCCCGAGCTGCGCTTCGGCTGGGGCCTCGATCTGCATTGGGCGGCGCTCGCCCTCGAGCGCGGCTGGCGCCTTGGCGTGGTCGACGCCGTGCCCGTCCGCCACGAGGCGCGAACGGTCGCGGCCGGCTACCCGCGCCGGGAGGCCGAGCAGGAGGCCGCGCGGTTCCTCGCCGAGCGCCCCTTCCTGCCGAGCACGCGCGCCGGCGACACGCTCGCGGTCTACCGGAGACTCCCGGGTTAGGTGGGCCTCTAGTGCGGCTGCTGTTCGTATGCCCCGACATGCGCACGGGCGGCGCCGAGCGCCACTGGGCGACGCTCGTGCCCACCCTGCGCGAGCGCGACGTCGAGGCCGGCGTGCTCTGCCTCGCGGGCGAGGGGCCCTTCTTCGGAGAGCTGCGGGCGCGGGGCGTCCCCGTGACCTCGATCCGCATGCGCGGGCGCTTCGACCTGCGCGGCTGGCGACGTGCGCTCGCCTGCGCCGCGACGCGGCCCGACGTGGTCATCTCGCGCGGCGTCAGCGCCCAGCTCGTGGGCGCCCGCATCGCGCGCCGCGCGGGGGCTCGCCATGTGCTCAACGAGCACACCCCGGTCAGGGCGGACGGCCGGCTCGCCCCGCCGCGACCGCACCAGCGCGCGCTCACGCGAGTCGCGACGCGGCGGGTCGACGCGGTCATCGCGGTGAGCGAGAGCCAGGTCGAGCCGCTCCGGGCGCTCGGCTACCGGCACATCACGGTCGTCCCGAACGGCGTCTTCGAGGCCGACGTGACCGACGTGGCGCCCTCGCCCGAGCTCGACGGTGACGGCTTCGCGGTGCTGTGCGTCTCCGGGCTGCGGCCGGAGAAGCGCGTCGACGTGTTCATCGAGGCGGTGCGGGCGGCGCGCCGGGAGAACGATGCGATCCGGGGCTACGTGGCGGGCGAGGGGCGCGAGGACGAGCGCCTTCGGGGGCTCGCGAGCGGCAGCGGCGTCGAGCTGCTCGGCGTGCGCACGGACGCGCGCGAGCTGATGCGGGCCGCCCGCGTGGTGTGCCTGACGAGCGAGGCCGAGGCGCTCCCGATGAGCGTGCTCGAGGCGATGGCACTCGAGCGGCCGGTGGTGGCGACGAACGTCGGCGGAACGGCGGACGCGGTCGTCGACGGCGAGACGGGCTTCCTCGCCGAGCCCGGTGACGCCGAGGCTGTGACGCGGGCGCTCGTCGCGCTGGCGGCCGATCCCGCGCGCGGCGCCGCCATGGGGGCGGCGGGTCGCACGCGCCAGCGCGAGCGCTTCGACGGCGAGGCGATGGTCGACGGCTACCTGAGCGCGCTCGGCGAGGTCACTGGAGCGGTACCGAGAAGTCCCCGCCGCTGAGTGGCACCGCCGTTCCCTGTCCGATCGTGACCGACGCCGTCGCCCCCTGCGGGAGCGACACGTTCCCGGTCAGCTGCGTGGCGTCAGCGGCCACGCTCAGGGGCAAAGAGACCCGCGCATCCACGGGCGCTATGGACTGCGCCTGGACGAGGAAGATGTCCTGGGCCATCAGGAAGCCCGTAGCTGCGGTCGCGTTGACGAGGATCCCCATGCTCGAGTCGATCAGCGCGTTATCGAGGTTCACGATCGCCTGGAGACTCCCGGGAATGCCACTGATCTGGAAGCTCGCGGGGATCTGCTGACCGCTCGGATCGACGAACAGGCTGGCGGAGCCGAACCGGCGCACGGTCGCGCGGTCGGCCTTGCCAGCGAAGCGGCGCAGGCTTCCGTTGGGCCTGCCCCCAAGCGGTCGCGCGCGAAAGCGGAGCGTGCGCCCCCCGGCGCCGAGCCGCGGCCGCGAGAGCTCGAGCACGAGCACGTCTCGCGCGGCCGGCGCCCCGGCGACCGAGAGGGCGGCGTTCGGCGGGTCGGAACCGAAGCCGAGCCCGTTCCAGCCCTTCACGAAGCTCCGCAGCCGCTGCTCACGGACGACACGCTGCGGCCGGTCGGAGAAGACGGTCACTGCTGACGCGGGCCGGCGCAGGACGAGCTCGAACACCCCCGCCCGCACCCTTTCGATCTCTCCGCCCCCGGCGCGCAGGACGAAGAGGTCGCCCACCCCTGGAACCGGCTCCGCCTCCGGCAGGGCCTGGGCCCCCGCCGGGCTCGCAGCGGCGAGCGCGAGGATCGAGGCGAGCAGGGCGGCTGCGAGCGTTCTCATGCCGGCGGATGCTGGCAAGGATCCCGCTCGAATGCGAGCGACACGGCCTCATCTGCGAGCGTTCCGCGCGTGCCCAGGGTCGACATCCTGCTGGTCTCGCTCGGGACCACGCTCGGCTGGCGCCAGGCCGACCGCCTCTTCCTCGAGCAACTTCAGCGGGCGGGCGTGCGCGCGGAGGTGGTGAGCGTCGGCTTCGGGCTCGCCGGCCGCCTGCGGCGCGGCTATCCGGTGAACGACTTCGTCGAGATGCACGCGGCGCGGCGGGCGCTCATGACGGCGCTCGCCCGCCACGAGCCGCGCGCGATCGTGATCTCGTCCACCACCGCGGCGATGGCGGTGCCGCGCATCCCGATGCCGTACGCGGTGCGGCTCGACGCGCCCGCGCGCATGAACCGGCCCGGCGCGCGGAACGCGCTCCTGCACCCGCTCGAGCGGCGCGCCCTGGGGCGCGCCCGGCTGACGCTGCCGCTGAGCCGGGCGGCGGTCGCCGAGCTGCCGCCCGGCTCCGCGCCGGCAATCGTCGTCTCTCCCCCGGTCGAGGCGTCGGGTACGCCCCGCGAGCAGCGCGAGCGGGTCGCCGTCGCCTACGTCCCCGACCCGAAGGCCAAGGGGCTCGACGTGCTCGCGGCGGGCTGGGCGGCGGCGGCGCTGCCCGGACGCGCGGCTCGAGGTGTACGGGCTCGACCCGCAATGGGCGCGCGCGCATCTGCGGCGCGCGGGTGTTCCCGTGCCGGACGGGCTCGAGCTTCGCGGCACCGTGCCGGCGGCCGAGTTCCGCGCCCGCATCCGCGCTGCGCGCGTGTACGCGGCGGGCGCGCGCTGGGAGGACTTCGGCCAGGCGCCGCTCGAGGCGCTCGCCGATGGCGCGCTGCTCGCGACGGTGCCCTCAGGCGGTCCCTTCGAGGCGCTGCGGCTGGCGCGCGAGCTCGGCGAGCCGGCGCTCGTCGCTTCGGGCCTCGACGGCGCCGCACTCGGTGGCGCCATCAGGGCCGCGTTCGAGCTACCCGACGAGCGTGTGCGCACCTACCGCGCCGCCGCGCTCGAGCGCCTGCGCCCGTTCGGCCCGCGGGCCGTCCAGGAGACCGTCGAGCGCGAAGTGCTGCCGCGGCTGCTCGGCTAGCGCCGCACCCGCAGGCGCGCCACCCCCGAGGCCTCGCGCCCATCCGTCGTCGTCGCCTGCAGCCGCAGCGTGTAGGAGCCGGGGCTCCGTGGCGTGCGCAGGCGCAGGGTGTTCTGGCCCGCACGCGCCCGGCCCGACAGCCTTGCGACCGTACGGCGGCCCCGGCGGACCTGCAGCTGCACCGCTGCGGCGTCGGTTGCGACGTAGCGCAGCAGCACGCGCCGCCTTGCGGCCACTGCGACGCGCGGCGCGCTGAACGCGACGACGAGCCGCGCCGCGGGCCCGGGCGGACCCGGCGGTCCCACCGCTCCCTGCCCTCCGGGCGTTCCGGGCGGTCCTCCCGGCCCAGGGGGACCTGGGGAGCCGGTCGGTCCGCCGGGCCCGGGCGCTCCGGCCGGTCCGCCGGGCCCAGGCGGTCCGCCGGGCCCAGGCGGTCCGGCAGGCCCTCGCAGGCCCGACAGGCCCCGGGGGCCCGGGAGGACCGGGCGAGCCACCGCCGCTGAGGTCGGTGTCGACGAAGCGGATGCGCGCGTTCGCCTGATCGGCGATCAGCAGTCCGCCGTCCAAGGTGATCGCGACGTTGCTCGGCTCGTTCAGCTGCGCGTGCGTTGCCAGATCTCCGTCGCCGGCCGACCCGAGCGTGCCGTTTCCGGCAATCGTCGTGATCCGGCCCTCCGCGGACACCCTCCGGATTCGCTGGTTCGGGCCGTCGGCGATCAGGAAGCCGCCGCTCGGGACGGCGGTGACGCCAACGGGCGTGGCGAGCTGCGCGGCGGTCGCCGGCCCGCCGTCACCCGAGAATCCGAGCGCGCCGGTTCCGGCGACGGTCGTGATCGTCCCGCCCGGGGATACGAACCGAACTCGGTTGACATCGGTGAAGTAGAAGCCGCCGCCGGGGGCCGGGCTCACGCCGAAGACGGCGCCGATCTCGGCTTCCGTGGCGGGCCCGTTGTCGCCCGAGAAGCCGCCCACCCCGGTGCCGGCGACGGTGGTGATCGTTCCCGCCGCGTCGACGCGGCGGATGCGGAAATTGCCGGTGTCGGCGATCAGGTAGCCGCCGTCGGACGTCGCGGCCACGGCGCTCGGGTCGTTCAGCTCCGCCTCGTCCGCGGGCCCGTCGTCCCCTGAATAGCCGGCGGTGCCAACGCCCGCGACCGTGTCGATGGTGCCGGTCTCGACGAGTCGGATGCGCTGGTTGTTCCGGTCGGCGATGAGGAAACCGCCCTCGGCGGTCACCGAGACGCCCATCGGCGCGTCGAGCTGCGCCTCCGTGGCGGGCTGACCGTCGCCCGAGTAGCCGGCGTCTCCTGTGCCGGCGACGCTACTGATGATGCCGAGCGAGGACACCTGCCGGATCAGGTTGTTGTTCAGGTCCGCGATCAGGTAGCCGCCCGTCGAGGTGACCGACAGCGCCCACGGGTTCAAGAGCTGAGCGTCGATCGCGGGAACGTTGTTGCCCGCAAACCCGGGCGTCGTGCCCGCGACACGGAAGATGTTGTTGGTGGCGGCCGAGGCCTGCGCGGGAGCGAGCACGAGCGCAGACACGCCGAGGGCGATGAGGACCAGCGACTTGCGAGCCATGGCGCGCGCATGGTCCCCCGCGGCTCCGCGCCCGTCATCAGTAGGCGCTACTGAGATTGCTGTGGCGGCTACTGAGTCACACGCAGGATGGCGCGTTCCCACGCCTCCGCGTCGGCGCTGAGGGGGTGGCGCGCCGTCACCGCCCGGCTGCCCGCAGACAGCCGTGCACGCAGCTCCGGTTCGCGCACCAGCCGGCGTAACGCATCGACGATCGCCGAGCGGTCGCCGGGGTCGACGACGAGCGCGTTCTCACCATCGACAGCCACGTCGCCGGCGGCGCCCGCGCGCCGGCTGCACAGAAGCGGCAGGCCCGCCGCCGCGCCCTCGCGCATCGTCACGCCGAAGGGCTCGTAGGTGCTCACCAGGGCGAGGACGTCGGCATCGGCGTACACGGCACGCAGGGCGGCGGGAGCCACCGGCCCGGTCACCTGTGCCGCGATGCCGAGGCGGGCGGCGCGCTCGCGCAGCTCGGCCTCGAGCGGCCCGCTCCCGTGCAGCACCAGCTGCGCTTCGCCGGACACGCCCGCCTCGGCGAACGCGTCGAGCAGCAACGGAAGGTTCTTGTCCGGCACGAGCCGTCCGACGACGACCACGCGCACCCGCCCGTCGCTGCGCTGCGGGCGGGCGATTTCGAGCAGCGGCTCGAGGTCTGCGCTCTGCAGCGCGACCTCGACGCGCCCGCGGTCGACCCCGAGCGCCGCGAGGCGGTCAGCGCCCTGCGAGCTCGCGACGAGAAACCCGTCGGCGCGCGGGGCGAGCTGCCGGTGCACGCGTAGTTGCGCCCGCGAGAGTGCGGCGTCGCTCCAGGGCGTGAGCTCGCTGAAGATGACGAGCGGACGGCGCCGCCGCCTCGACCAGGCGAGCGCACGCATGGTGGCGGGGCCGTACTCCCAGCTCACCACGCAGGCCGGGTCGACCCGGTCGAGCGCCGTGCCGAGACCGCGGGCGACGGTTACCGGGCTGCGCCCGGGGCGCGCCCGCTGCCAGCCCGACAGGACCTCGCTCGGGTAGCCCTCGCGGTTCGCGAACCACTCGCGCGGCTGATCCCAGCCCTGCTGGCTGGCGGCCTGATAGGTCACGTACGGCTCCACCAGATCCCGCTCAGCGAGCGACCGGAACAGCGGCTCGCGGTAAGGAACGGGGACCGGCGGCAGGATGGCGACCCGGGGCGGCACGCCGCAACTTTGGCGGACGGGGCGGGTCGCAAGCGTTTAGGTATGCGTGAACCCGGGGCAAGCAACCAAGCTGACCGGCCGATTGTGGATCCCGCCTGGGCCGTTGCTAGCTTTGCCTCGCCCGGCCCGTGGTCCATCCGGTCAGCCCCAACGGACCACGGCTCCGACACCCCAGGGGGACATCTGCTGTGACCCGAGCCCTGCGACACCTGCTTCTGCTTGCCGCTTTCGTGGCGCTGGCCGCGCCTGGCGTGGCGTCCGCAAGTCCGAACCAGGTGCTCGACGACTGCAACGACGACGGCGTCCTCAACCAGCAGTACTCCAACTCCGACCTGCGCAAGGCACTCGACAACATGCCGACCGACATCGCGGAGTACAGCGACTGCGAGGAGATCATCGGCTCCGCCATCAGCAGCGGGTCCGACAAGGGTCAGGGCCGCGGCAGCCCCGGTCAGGGAGTCGGTGGAGCCGGCGCCGCGGACCCGGGTGAGCAGGCCGCACGCGCGCAGGACGCAGCGGAGCTCGAGGCGCTCGCCGCGGGGGCATCCCAGGGCAAAGGGAAGCAGCCGACGGTTCAGGTCGGCGACGAGTCGGTCAAGCCGGGCAGCAACGGCCTATTCGACCTCGCCAGCGCATCCAACGAGCTGCCGACGCCGCTCGTGGTGGCGCTGATCGCGCTGGGCGTGTTGGCGCTGGCGGGAGGATTCATCGCGCTGCGGGGGCGCGTGCCCGCGCTTGGCCGTGTTCCGCTCCTGAGCAAGATCCCCACCCCGCGTGTTCCTTTCACGAAACAGAGATAGCGCGATAGCGCTGATTCTGGGCGGCGTCCTGGCCGCCATCTGCTTCGGCGCGGCCGGCGGATCAGAGCTCAGCCGGACCAGCGTGACCGAGGTCCTGATGGTGCTCGCGGGCGCCGGCGTGGTCGCGGCCGCCCTGCTCTGGGGCCGAGGCGGCGCGCTCGACGGCGCGACAAGCCTGGTCGCCTTCGCGCTGCTCGCCGCGCTCACGGCGCTGTCGGTGCTCTGGTCGATCGTGCCGGAGCTGAGCTACATCGAGACGGGCCGGACGCTCGCCTACCTCGTCGTCTTCGCGGCCGCGATCGCGGGCGCGCGGCTCGCCCCGCGCGCCGTGCCGGGGGTGATCGGCGGCATCCTGGTCGGGGCGATGCTGCCCGTCGCCTACTCGCTCGCCTCGCGCATCTGGCCCGGCGTCGCTCGCCGAGAACGAGCTCTCCAACCGAATCGGCGCGCCCTTCCAGTACTGGAACGCGGTCGGGACCGTCGCGGCGATCGCGATCCCGCTCGCACTCTGGCTCGGCTCGCGACGGACGGGCAGCGTCTGGCTGCGGGCGCTCGCCTACCCGGCCGTCGGCATGAGCGTGCTCGCCATCCTGCTCACCCAGTCACGCGGCGCGCTCGCCGCCGCGGCCGGCGCCGCGATCCTGTGGCTGGCGATCGTGCCGCTGCGGCTGCGCAGCCTGCCGGTCGTGATCGTCCCGTCGCTCGCCGCCGGCGCCGTCGGCGCCTGGGCGCTGTCGAAGGACCCGTTCTCGAAGAGCCTCCAGCCGCTCGAGGCGAAGGAGGCCGTCGCGGGCGACTTCGGTCTGCTCGTGGTGCTGATGACGCTGCTGTTGTTCGCCGCGGGCCTCGCCGTGAACCTTGGGCTGGGGCGAGGCCTCGTCTCGATGCGCACCCGTCGCCGCGCGAGCCTCGTGGCGCTTGCCGTGGCCTGTGTCGTCCCGCTCGTCGTGTTCACCTCCGTCGCCCTGTCGGGGACGATCGACGACCGCGTCACCGAGCTCACGAGCGAGACCGAGGTGGCCCCCGATCAGGGTGGCGACCGGGTCTTCGCCTCCTCGTCGACGCGCGGCAAGTACTGGCGCGAGGCGGGCCGGGTGTTCGAGGACCGGCCGGCCGTGGGCGTGGGCGCCGGCGCCTTTGGCGTGGCGCGCCTGCGCCACCGGACCGACGCCGCCGTCACGGCGCACGCGCACGGCTTCGTGCCCCAGACGCTCGCCGACCTCGGCGTCGCGGGCGTGGTGCTGACCACGGTGCTGCTGGTCGCCTGGCTTGTCGCGGCGCTGCGCGCGACCGCGCTGCTGCCGCGACGGCTCCCGTACGCGCTTCCCACGCTCGAACCGGGGCCGCGCCGCGACTGGGACAACGACCGCATGGGCCTGGTGGCGCTGGCGCTCGCGGCCGTCGCCTTCGGACTTCAATCGATCCTCGACTGGACCTGGTTCATTCCCGGTCCGGCGGCGCTGGCGCTGGTGGCGGCGGGCTACGTTGCCGGGCGCGGTCCGGCCGCCGCGCTGCCCGAGGCCGGCGCTGACCGCGCGCGGCCCACTCCGGGACGGATCGCGGCAGCGGCCGGCGTAGGCATCGCCGCCCTCGTGCTGGCGTGGGCGGTGTGGCAGCCGGAGGCATCCGACCGCGCAACCGGCGAGGCCCTCGAGCTGGCGGACGCGGGTGAAGTCCCCGCGGCGATCGCGAAGACCGAGGACGCGCAGGACCTCAACCCGCTCAGCCCGGAACCGCTGCTCGTGCGGGCGTCGATCCAGACTCAGGCGGGTGACGAGGCCGCCGCGGAGGACACCCTCGAGCAGGCGGTGCTGGGGTTCCCCGGCGATCCCCATACCTGGTATCGGCTGGCCGCGTTCCAGCTCGGCACTCAGGACCAGCCCGCCGCTGCGCTCGAGACGCTCCAGGGAGCGCTCTACCTCGACCCGTTCTGGAACACGGCGCGCACGCTCTTCCTCGAAGCGCGCGCCCGTCAGCGCGAGCTCGAGACGGTCCAGGCTCAGCAGGGCCAGCGGAGCCAGCCCGAGCAGCTGCCCTAGCGGGTCGCGAGCGCGAGCAGCGTGCCGGACCGGCGCCGCAACGAGCCGAGCTCGAAGCCGAGCTCGTCCAGCACGCGCCGCAGCGAGTCCCTCGTGAACGCGCGCAGGTGAGGCGAGAGCGGGTCGGGCGGACGCATCAGCGCCGGGCTCGCCGGCGTGGTCAGCGCGAGCCGGCCACCGGGACTAAGCACGCGCCGGGTCTCGGACAGGAAGAGCTGGACGTCGCGGACGTGCTCGAGCGTCTCCGCACACAGGACCAGGTCGAAGGCGGCGTCGGCCAGCGGGAGCGAGGCGTCCGGATCGAGTTCGACCACGCGCGCCTCGGGGAGCCGCCGCCGCGCCCGCTCGAGCGCGACCGGCGACACGTCCGCGAGCGTCAGCTCCGTCGCTTCCAGGAGGACGCTCAGGCGGCCGTCGCCGCAGCCGAGGTCGAGCGCCCGCTTCGCCGACCCGAGCCCGCGCACGAACTCGGCAAGCACCGGGGGAGGCGGGCCCGGTTCGTCGGGCACCAGCTCCCAGAGCTCGTCGTCGTAGCGGCTCGCCATCGCCTCAGGAGTGCGCGATCAGGAGCAGCGTGTGCGCGAAGGGCGCCGCGCGCCGCCGCGAGCCGAGCGGGTCGAGCCTGTGGATGCCGCGCTGCACGGGGACCGGCAGGCGCCGCCAGCCGTAGGTGAGCCCGTGCAGCTCAGCCTGCAGCCCGGCGGCCCGCGCCCCCGCGACGAGCGCGCGCGGCGACAGCGGGATGTCGTCCGGCGTGCCGTGTGCCCACGTGCCGAGCCTGGCGCGGTTGGCGAGCGTCAGCGCGGCTCCGACCGGGTGCCAGGAGCCCGGCTCGACCGCGACCAGCGCCCCGCCCGGCCGCAGCAGCCGCGCCGCCTCTTCAAAGACCGGCGCGAGCGGGCCCTGGTAAGCGACGTGATGCAGCACGAGCCGGTAGAGGACTACGTCGAAGGACCTCGGCGGATAGGTCAGCTCGCCCGCGCGCGCCACCCGACCGGCGTCGAGCTCGCCGTTCGCGATCAGCGTGGCGATCATCGCCCCGTCGAGATCCACGCCCGTCATGCGGAAGGCGGGCCTGGGGAACAGGTGGCGACCCGGATGCCAGCCGCAGCCAACCGAAAGCACGTCGCCGCTCTCGAGCGCCAGACTGCGGTCGAGGATCTCGCGCTCGCGGCGCATCTCCTGGTCGTAGTGGACCTGGAGCGTCTCCGCGTCCGTGAGTCGGTCGAGGAGGTTTTCCGCCCGGTAGGGCTCGCTCACCACGCCCCCCGCGCCCTGATGACCGCGGGGATCGTCTTGAGCAGGATGGTCAGGTCGAGGAAGACCGACCAGCGCTCGAGGTAGAGGAAGTCGAGCCGGACCAGTTCGTCGAAGTCGAGCTCAGAGCGGCCCGAGACCTGCCACAGCCCGGTCATCCCCGGCAGCACGAGGTAGCGCTTGCGGTGCCAGGGCTCGAGCCGGGCGTAGTCGCGCTGGGGCAGCGGCCGCGGGCCGACCAGCGACATCTCGCCGCGCAGGACGTTGAAGAGCTGCGGCAGCTCGTCGAGCGACCAGCGCCGCAGGAAGCGCCCCACCGGCGTGATGCGCGGGTCGCGGCGGATCTTGAAGATCGGACCGCTCAGCTCGTTGCTCGACTCGAGCTCTTCCTGGCGCAGGTCGGCGCCGCTCACCATCGTGCGGAACTTGAAGCAGTCGAACGACCTTCCGCCTATGCCCGGTCGCCGCGAGCGGTAGAGAACGGGTCCGCGCGAGCTCAGCTTGATCGCGATCGCAGCGAACGCCATCAGCGGCGACAGCATCACGAGCAGCAGCACTGCGCCGACCAGGTCGAAGCTGCGCTTGATCGCGAAGTCGATGCCCTCGAAGACCGGCGGCTTGAGCTCGAACAGCGGGAGCGCCTGCCCCGGGACGAACTCGACGCGGTCCATCAGAATCTCCATCGTCGACGGCGCGACCCGCACCCGCACGCCCTGGTCGTGACAGCGGTCGACGAGCTCGACCGCCTCCTCCTGGGGGAAGTCGGGATCCGCGATCAGCACCTCGTCGATCGAGTCGAAATGCCGCTCGAGCTGCTCGAGCGAGCGGAAGTCGCGCAAGCCGTCCATCAGCGCGACGGGCGTGCGCGCCACGAAGCCATATGGCTCGATCTCACGGCTCTCGCGAAGCGCGTGCGAGACCGCCTGAATGTTCGCGCCCGAGCCCACCAGCACGGCCCGGCGCCGGTAGCCGGCGGCGCGCAAGACGGCGCCGCTCCCGCGCTCGAACAGCCAGCGCAGCGACGACACGTAGATCAGCGCGAAGAACAGCGAGCCGTAGAAGATGTAGTACGACTGGAAGTCCTCGCCCTCGATGACGGCGTAGACGAGGACGACGAGCGTCACCTCGAACAGCGAGGCGATCACCTTCGCGGAGCCGGGCCGCTGGGAGCGCTCGCGGTACAGGCCCGAGCGCGCGAACAGAAGCAGCATCACCAGGCCGCCGAGCGGGAAGTATTCCTTGGCCTGAGCCCACATCTGGCCGACCTGATCCGGTGAGCTGATCGCCGCCTTCACGAGCAGGGCGGTGTAGATCGCGAGGAAGAGGCCGGAGAGGTCGAGCGCCCCGAGCGTGGCGATCCGGGCCACGGCGCGCACGGTGTCGAAGCGCAGGACGCTGTTCAGCACCGGGCGGCCGGCCCGCACGTCGCGCTCGGGAAGCGCAACCGGCTCGACTTCGCGCAGCTCTTTGATCAGGCCGTCTGGCATGTGCTGGGGGCGTTCGACAACTCGAAAAGTAAACAGCCCGGCGGCGCCAATGTAGCGGCAGAGAGCGCACAACGAGCGGAGGCCGCCCGCTTTCGCGGACGGCCTCCTGGTTCCTGCGGTCTATGTGTGAATGGCCCGCGGGAACGTCTAGCGCGTCAGCCGGAGCGCCGAGTCGGTGCGCCAGCCGTTGCCGTTTGAGTCCTTGGCGTCGACGCGGAGCTGCACCTTGAGGCCCTTGCTCGAGGCCTTCGCCATCAGGTTCAGGCCACGCTTGTTGAGCTTCAGACGCAGGCTCTTCGTCTTCTTCTTGCCCATCGCGAACTTGGAGCTCGCGATGGTCTTGCCGCCGACCCGCAGCTTCACGAGGCCGTTGCAGCGCTGGGTTGCCACGCAGCGCAGGGTGAGCGCCGCAGCGCCGCCCGAGACGCGGGCCGACTTGCCGGTGACCTTCACCTTCAGGGCACCGCCCAGCACGATCTCGACGCCGCGCACCGTGTCACGCCGGTCGACGAGCGCCAGGTCGAAGCCCGGCCCACCCTCGACGCGGTCGGCGGCACGGTCGATCGACCGGATCAGGTCGCCGCCCTTGCCACCCGACAGCTGGTCACGGCCGTCCGTGCCCTTGATGTCGTCCTTGCCGTCGTCGCCGTTGAACGTCGAGGCGATCAGCCCGGCCAGGCCGTTCGAGCCCTTGATCTCGTCGTTGCCGCCGGCACCGTTGACCACGAGGTTCTCGCTCGTGCCGATGTCGATGCTGAACGGCGCCGGGTCGACCCGGTCGAACTGGACGCGGCCGGCGGTCGCCGAGGGCTTCACGCGGAAGTCCTCGTCGCCGGGAGCGCCGTTGACGACGACGGTGTCGTTGCCGTCCCCACCGTCGTTGACGTCATTGTCGTCACCGGGGTTCCACGTCATCGTGTCGTTGCCGGCGTCGCCGCGGACCACGTCGAGCGTGCCCTGCGGGTTGTCGTCCGGCGCGAGCCGGTCGTCGCCGTTGCCGCCGGAGACCTGATCGGCACCGTCGCCGCCGTCGATCGAGTCGTTGCCGTCGTCACCCGAGAGGTCGAGCGCGAACGCCAGAGCGTTCAGCCCGTCCGCAGCGGTGACGATGTCGTCAGCAGCACCCGCGTTCAGGTCGAGCCGCTCGGTGTCGTCGGAGATGTCGACGTTGAACGGAGCACCGAACGTCGGATCAGGCTGGACGCGGTCGAAGGACACGCGGCCGGGAGTGGCCGAGGGCTTGACCTCGAACTGCTCCTTGCCGCCGCCGTTGACCTCGGACGTGTCGTTGCCGGCACCGCCCTCGTTGATGTCGTCGCCGTCGCCGGGGTTCCACACGAGCGTGTCGTCGCCCTCGCCGCCGACCATCAGGTCACGCGTGCCAACCGGGTTGTTGTCGCCGACGACGCGGTCGTTGCCGAGACCGCCGTTCATGGTGTCGGCGCCGTCGCCGCCGTCGAGGGTGTCGTTTCCGTCACCACCGTCGATGTCGAGCGCGAATGCGAGGGCGTCGATCGCCCCGTTGGAGTTGACGATGTCGTCAGCAGCACCCGCGTTCAGGTCGAGCCGCTCGGTGTCGTCGGAGATGTCGACGTTGAACGGAGCACCGAACGTCGGATCAGGCTGGACGCGGTCGAACGAGACGCGACCAGGAGCCGCGCTCGGGTTGACCTCGAACTGCTCCTTGCCGCCGCCGTTGACCTCGGACGTGTCGTTGCCGGCGCCGCCCTCGTTGATGTCGTCGCCGTCACCCGGGTTCCAGACCAGGGTGTCGTCGCCGGCCTCGCCGCGCATGTCGTCACGCGTGTTCGCCTGGTTGTTGTCGCCGATGATCCGGTCGTTGCCGTTGCCGCCCTCGAGGGAGTCGGCGAACTGCGACCCGTTGATCAGGTCGTTGCCGCCACGACCGTCGACATCGACCTGCGTGAGTGCAGTGAAGTCGGCGTTCACACCGGCGAGGTTGATGTTGTTGTCCGCGTCATCGCCGAGCACGTCGATCGCGGTGATCGTCGAGCTCGCCGCAACGCCGTCCTCGGGGTCGGCGCCGTTGATCTTGACGTTGCCGCCGACGCTCGTGATGGTGATCGCATCGCCCGCTGTGGTGCTGACGGACAGGACGCCGGTGGCGCTCACGTCCGAGTTGACCTCAGCGTGCGCGATCGCCGGAAACGCGAACAGCGCAGCCGCGCCGGCCACAGCAAACGCTCCCAGCCTTCCTCTCGAATCTCGCCTTCTACGTGCCACTTGCACTCCTTGTGGGGTGATCGGGGTCTGTGGGCAGGGACGCGCTGGGGGGCGCGCTATTCCTGCTCTGTGACGCACCTCACATGGAGCGGGCTAAGGTGCCGCGGGCGACGCGATGGCAAAGGCGCTCCGCAAGACCTCCGAGGGATTCTCGGTCGGGTTCGCCCGGCTCGGGCGGCACGGCGACGGACGCGGCAGCCCCGGCCAGCAGGTCGTCGACGGCGACACCGTCACCGTCGAGGCCGACGGCAACCTCGGCGTCCGCCTGCTCGGCGTCGACGCTCCCGAGCGCGCGCTCACGCTTCCGGAGGTCGCCACCGAAGCCGTCGACCGGCGCCCGGGCGAGCCGTTCGTGCCGCTCACGGACGAGCGCTGGGAGCGCTTCCTCAGCGACCCCTTCGCCGACGGCTCGTTGCGGCTGCGGCGCTCGCTGCGCGACCACCTCGAGCCTTTGCTCGGACCGGGCTGTGCGGCCAACCACGCTGGCTTCGCGGCGACGGCGAAGGCCGCGCTGCGTGGGCTCGTCGAGGCTGACCTGGAGGAGGCCGGCGGCTCGCGTGAGGAGTTCCGCTTCTTCATGGCCTTCGCGAGCGAGGTGATCGACGGCTACGGGCGGCTCCTCTGCTACCTCAACCGCGACCAGCCGCGGCCGCCGCGGCCGCCCACCTACAACGAGCGCCTGCTCGTCGCGGGCGAGGTCCTCCCCTACTTCATCTGGCCGAACGTCGACCCGTTCCGTGTCCAGCCCTCGCTCGTGAAGGCGGTGCCGCGCCCGGGCGCCGCGCCGCCGCTCGCCGGCGAGCGCGCCGCAGTGGCCGCGGCGCGCGAGCAGGGGCTCGGCGTCTGGGGCGGCGACGAGCCGCTCCGGCTGTCTCCATTCGAGCTCCGCTACCTCGCCCGCCTGGCGCCGCCCGAGCGCTGGGTGATCGACCTCGCCGCCCGCGACGACCGGCTGCTCGCCCCACAGCTCTACCCGCGCATCGACCGCCCCGAGGACAGGCTGTTCGTCGGCGAGGCGTACGTGCCGCTGTTCGAGTCGCGTGGGTGGCGGCCGGTGCGGTCCTAGCGCGGCACGGAAGGATCCGCTCGGCCGATTTCTGGATCACTCACGCAGGCCGCATTTCGAGCTAGTGTCCTGCGCCGTCATGGAGGCCACACAGCGACACTCGCCTGTGAGCGCACAGCACAGCATCGGCCGAGTGGAGCTCTGGCTGCTCGCCGTTGTCCTTGGCGGCGCCCTCCTGCGATTGGTGACCCTCGGCGATCAGAGCGTCTGGTACGACGAGGGTCTTACCCGCGAGCTCGTGCTGAAGCCGTTCGGCTCGATGATCGATGCGGTTGTAGACACGGAGAACACGCCGCCGCTGTTCTATGCGCTCACGTATGGGATCACGCAGATCGGCTCGGCGGACGAGGTCGGTCTGCGGCTGGTGTCGGCGATTGCCGGGATCGGGACGATCGTTGTGGCGTTCCTCTGCGGACGCGACCTGGTCGGCGGGAGCGAGAGCGAGCGCGAGCTCGGCACCCGGGCGGGCCTGATCGCAGCTGCTCTCGTCGCCGTCAATCCGCTGCTCGTCTGGTTCTCGCAGGAGGCGCGCTCCTACGCCCTCCTGAGCCTCTTCAGCGCAATCGCGTTCTGGTGCTTCCTTCGCGCGCTCGGCGCTCCCAGTCGCTGGGCGTTCGCAGGGTGGGCGCTCAGCTCGGCCGCCGCTGTCGCGACCCACTACTTCGCAATCTTTCCGCTCGTCGCCGAGGCCGGTTGGATGTTGCTGACCCTTGGGCGGTCGCAGGCGCGGCGAATGCTGGTTCCAGCGCTCGCGGCGGCCGGCGTCGCGGTCGTGGCCATCGCGCCCATCGCGATCTCCCAGGAGGCGAGCGGGCGGGCCGAGAGCCTCACCGCCGAAGGGCTCGGGCAAAGGATCGCCCAGGTTCCGAAGCAGTTTCTCGTTGGCTACGACGGGCCGGCGCAAGACCTGCTCGCGGCGATCTCCGCGGCGCTGATCGTCGCCGCGGCGGTTGGTCTATGGCGCATCCGGGATCGCCGCGGGGTGATCGCCGCGGTCGTGGTGGCCATCGCGGCGGTGGTCGTGCCGATGGCCGCCGCGGTGGTCGGCGTCGATTTTCTCAACACACGCAATCTGCTGCCCGGGTTGGTGCCGGTGCTCGTCCTCGCAGCTGCGGGGTTCGCCGCCCTCTCGCAGCCCTGGGGAGTGCTCGCGCCGGCCGCGCTTGCCACCGTCGGTGTCGTGACCATCCTTGGCGTGAGCGCCAACCCCGCCTACCAGCGCTCCGATTGGCGCTCGCTCGACGCGGCGATCGGCGAGTCCACGAATCCGCGCTTGCTCGTGGCGAGCCCGGAGGGCGCCGAGGTCCCGCTTCGGGCATACCGCGACGGGGTGACGGCCGCGCCCAATCAGCCGGTGCAGGTGCGGGAGGTTCTGCTCGCCGGGACCGCCCTCAAGACGAGCGCGGGGGAAGACGCCGCGCCACCGCGACCGGAACCACCCGCGGTGCCCGGCTTCACACTCGCCGAGCGTGAGCAGGCCGAGACGTACACGCTCTACCGCTATCGCGCGGCTCGGCCGGTGGCAGTACAGCCGCAGGACCTCGCGGCGGCGCGACTCGATCCGTTGGCGTCGGTTGTGTTCGTGCCCGCGCAACGATGACCTCGGACCATCTCCTCGGGGCAGTCCTCGAGCCGGTGGACTCCGTCGGACGATGCGGGTAGTTCGAGCCCTTCAGCGTGTCCAGAAGGCAATTCGCGTACGAAAAGCCCGCAACGTGCGGACTCGGCCGCTCCCGAAGGGGGCGATAGGTAGCACCATCCGGGCTGAGCGTCGTGCAGATGCTGAAGCCAAGGACGCGGCCCGCACGGGGCGAGATCGACGAGGCTGCGCTCGGCCTCGCGAGGCGCCACGGCGCCCAGATCCTCGCGACCGCGCGCCGCTACGCGGCGACGCCCGAGGACGCGGAGGACGCCTACCAGCGCGGCCTCGAGATCCTGCTCACGAAGGCGCCGACGACGCGCGAGGAGGAGCTCGTCCCGTGGCTCAAGACGGTGGTGAAGCACGAGGCCTTCGCCCTGCGCCGCCAGCGCGAGCGCCACTCGCCGGTCACCGATGACGGCCACCTGAGCGACCGCCCGACGCCGCCCGCGATCACCCACGACCAGGCCGAGCGGCTCGAGCTGCTGAGCCAGGGGGCCGAGGCGCTCGCCCGCCTGAAGCCACACGAGATCCGCGCGCTCGTGCTGAAGGCCGAGGGCTACTCCTACCGCGAGATCTGCGAGCTCACCGGGTGGTCGTACACGAAGGTCAATCGGCTCCTCGCCGAGGGACGACAGGCCTTCCTGCGCCGCATCGCATCGATTCAGGGCGGCGGCGAGTGCGACCGGCTCGCGCCGCTGCTGTCGGCGCTCGCGGACGGCGAGGCAAGCGCGGAGCAGCTCGCCCTGCTGCGGCCGCACATGCGCACGTGCCTCGCCTGCCGCGCCGCGCTCAAGGAGTTCCGCGCGCTGCCGGCGAAGGTCGCCGCGCTGGTGCCACCCGCCGGGGTCAGCGGCGACGGCCGCGTCCGCGGCTTCGTCGAGGCCGCGCTCGCGAATCTCCAGCAGAAGGTCGACTCGGCGCTCGGTGCCGTCCAGCACAAGACCGCGGCGCTCGGCGAGCGCGCGCACGCCGCCGTGGAGCTCGCGGCGGGCCAGAAGATCGCCGCCGTCGCCGCCTCGGCGGCGGCCCTCGCAGGCGGGGGGACCGCGGTCGACCACTTCGCGAACCACGGGGTCGCACCGCCGGAGCAGCAACAACGGCACCAGCGCGCGGATGCCACGCCCGTGAAGGAGGAGACGGCGATCGAGACCTCACCGGCGCCGGTCGACCCCGCTCCGGCACCGGCGCCCGCGGAGCCCGATCCCGCCGCGCAGCAGCCCGCCGCGGCGCCACCGCAGGCACAGCCGGAGCCCATCCCGCCTCCAGCGCCGCCGCCCGATCCGGCCAACGAGTTCACGCCGACCAATCCTGCGGCCGCCGCCGCACCGGCGCCGGTCGCAGAGGCCGCACCGGCGGCACCCGTCTCCCCGGCCGGCGGAGGCGGCGGAGGAAGTGACGCTGCTCGCGAGTTCGCGCCCTAGGACAGCAGCCGCCGGTCGAAGCCGGCGGGCGCGTGGATGTTCAGCATCCGGACCGGGTGGTCGGAGCGGTTCGCGAAGGTGTGCTCGACGCCCGGCGGGACAAGCACGAACGTGCTCGCCGCCGCGACCAGCTCGTCGTCGCCGAGGAGGAACGTGATCTCGTCATCGAGCACGAGGAAGGCGTCGTCCTCGTCGTCGTGGACATGCAGCGGGGGGCCGCTGCGGCCGGCGGCCATCGTGATGATCGAGAGGTTGAAGCGCGGCGTGTCCTCGGTCAGCGCGAGGAACTCGACGTTGCCGACGCGCCGGCCGCCACCGGGCGGGATGACGACCGGCCGTCGGCGTGGAGAAGGCACTAGTGGACGTCGGCCACGCGGCGCGCCGTGGGCGTGCTCGGCTCGACCTGCGGGCCGAGCTCCGCAAGGCGGCGCTCCTCTTCGACTCCGGTCGCGCGCAGCTCCTCGAGCGACTGGCGGAGTCTCATCTTCGGCGTCACGTAGCGGCGCACCGCTTCCTTGAGGCGCGAGACCACCCGCAGGCGAATGCCGAGCAGCAGCAGGGCCACGCCGATCACAGCGATCCAGCCGGCGCCGAGCCCGGTGCGCGGCAGCAGTCCGCCGCCGGTCCCTGGCGACGTGCCCGGCTCGCCGGGCGTCACGGGCTCCGTCGGCTCGGTCGGGGTGCCCGGCTGCGGCTCGCCGCCCGGCTCCGGGGGCGGCTGCGAGGCCTGGGCGTAGTAGTCGGCCTCCTGTGCGCTCGCCATGGCTGGGGCGGCGGCGAAGAGGATCAGAAACAGGGCGAGGAGGGAGAGGTTTCTGAGCGACATCGGGACTAGCGCTTTTCGCGCAAGGGGCCCGCGTCCTCCCCGCTGCACGGGATCCTGCGCTCAGCCCGGCGTCGTGCCCTCGACCCAGCGGCCCTCGCCGCCCTCGATCTCCTTCTTCCAGATCGGCGCCTCGGCCTTGACGCGGTCGATGATCTCGCGTGCGCCGGCGAACGCCTCGCCGCGGTGCACCGCCGAGACGGCCACGATCACGCTCGGCTCGGAGAGCGGCACGTCACCCACCCGGTGCTCGACCGCCGCCGCACAGAGCCCGTGCCGCTCGACCGCCTGCGCCGCGATCTCGGCCATTCGCTCCTCCGCCATTTCGGCGTAGGCCTCGTACTCGAGCCGCTCCACTTCGCGGGTCACGCCCGAGAAGGTCACCACCGCCCCGGCGCGCGGGTCACGCACGCGGGCGGCCAGCGCGTCGAGCGAGAGCGGCTCGGAGCTGACGCGCACCCACGGCGTCGCCACCGCGCCGCCGCTGACGGGCGGGATCAGCGCGAGCTCGTCGCCTGGGTCGAGCACCCGGCCGGCGTCGGCGTACTCGCGGTTCACGGCCATCACGAGCGGGATGCCCTCGGCGAGCCCCTCGAGCGAGTCGAGCGCGTCGCTCACGCGCGCACCCTCGGGCAGGTCGAGCGTCAGCTCGGGGACGCCGGCGCGCTCACGCAGCATCGCGAACAGGCGGACGGTTACCTCCATCGCCTCAGATGCTACGTCCGCGGCCGAGCCAGCACGCGCGCCGCCAGCACGCCGCCGACGGCGCCGAAGAAATGGCCCTGCCAGGAGATGCCGTCCTGCGGTATCAGCCCGCCGAGCAGAGCGGTGCCCCAGATCGCGGCAACCCCGAGGCCGATCGCGATCTCGATCACGTCCCGATTGAAGATCCCCCGCGCGAGCAGGTAGGTCGCGTAGCCGAAGACGATCCCGCTCGCGCCGATGTGGATCGAGTTGTCCGGCGCCACGAGCCAGGTGCCGAGCCCGCTGACCACCAGCACGATGCCGGTCACTGCGAGCACGCGGGCCACGCCCTGCAGCCCGATGATGATCCCGAGGGCGACGAACGGGATCGTGTTCGCAATCAGGTGACCGAAGTCCGCATGCAGGAACGGCGCCGCGACCACGCCGACCAGCCCGTCCGGGTCGCGCGGCTCGATCCCGTATTGATCGAGCCGGTGGTCGAGCGCCACATCCACCACCTCGAGCACCCACATGGCCGCCAGCAGCGCGAGGACGACCTGCACGCCGGCGATGCGGTCCTGGCGCGGTTCGGTGAGTGACTGGCTCACTCACCGAACCGTAGCCCTCGGCCCGTAGAGTCAGCACCGATGGCCGGACCCGCGTACACCCGCATGCAGCTCGACGAACGCCGTGGCCGGCTGCTCGAGCTCGGCGCCGAGCGGTTCGCGACGGCAGGAGCAGGCGATCTGCTCATATCCTTGGTGCCTGATGGCCACGACGCCTGACCACAAGCCCAGCATCGCGCCGATAGTCGGTCCGGACGATCCGCGCCGGTTCACCGACTCCGGCATCGAGATCAAGCACGAGTACGACGCCGAGGACGTGGGTCAGGGCCTCGAGGAGCGGCTCGGCGAGGCGGGCACCTACCCGTTCACGCGCGGCATCCATCCGGACATGTACCGCGGCCGCAAGTGGACGATGCGCCAGTACGCGGGCTACGCGAGCGCGAAGGAGACGAACGAGCGCTTCCACTACCTGATCGAGCACGGCTCGACCGGGCTCTCGATGGCGTTCGACCTGCCGACCCAGCTGGGCCGCGACTCCGACGACCCACTCTGCATGGGCGAGGTCGGCCGCACCGGTGTCGCGATCGACACGATCGACGACATGCGCCGGGTGTTCGACGGCATCCCGCTCGACCAGGTGTCGACATCGATGACGATCAACGCCCCGGCGGCCGTGCTGCTGCTGCTCTATGAGCTGGTCGGCGAGGAGCAGGGCGTGCAGGCCGAGGTCCTGCGCGGCACGACCCAGAACGACATCCTCAAGGAGTACATCGCACGCGGGAACTTCATCTACCCGCCCGTGCCGGCGATGCGGCTCACCACCGACCTGTTCGCCTACTGCCGCGAGCGCATCCCGAAGTGGAACACGATCTCGATCTCGGGCTACCACATGCGCGAGAAGGGCTGCTCGGCGGTGCAGGAGGTCGGCTTCACGCTGGCCAACGCGATCGCGTACGTGCAGGCGGCCATCGACGCGGGCCTGGCCGTCGACGAGTTCGGCCCGCGGCTCGCCTTCTTCTTCAACGGCCACAACAACGTCTTCCAGGAGGTGGCGAAGTTCCGCGCCGCGCGGCGCATGTGGGCGCGCATCATGCGCGAGCGCTTCGGCGCCAAGGACGACCGCTCGCTGAAGATCCGCTTCCACACGCAGACGGGCGGCGTGACGCTCGCCGCCCAGCAGCCGCACAACAACATCGTGCGGGTGGCGCTCCAGGGCTTCGCGGCCGTCTGCGGCGGCACGCAGTCGCTGCACACGAACGGCTTCGACGAGGCGCTTGCCCTGCCGAGCGAGACCGCTGCGCGCATCGCGCTGCGCACGCAGCAGATCCTCGCTTCCGAGTCGGGCGCCGCCGACACGGTCGACCCGTTCGCCGGCTCCTACTTCGTCGAGGCGCTCACCGACGAGATCGAGGAGGCGGCGCAGGCCCTGATCGACCGCGTCGACGAGATGGGCGGCTCGGTGCAGTGCATCCCGTTCATCCGCGCCGAGGTCGAGGAGTCGGCCTGGGGCTACGAGGAGCGCTATCGCCAGAAGCAGGACATCGTCGTCGGCGTCAACGAGTACGTGACCGATCAGATCGACGAGGTCGAGATCCTCAGGGTCGACCCGGAGGCGGAGCGCCAACAGGTCGAACGCCTCAAGGCCTTCAAGGAAGGTCGCGACCAGGATGTCGTGGAGAAGCGGCTCGCCGCGCTGCGCGAGGCGTGCGGCGGCTCCGGCAACCTGCTCGAGCCGATGCGCGCGGCGCTGAAGGACCGCTGCCTCGCTCGGCGAGGTCTCCGGCGTCATGCGCGAGGAGTTCGGCGAATACTCGGAAGCATGAGCGGGCACAGCGAGCCCGCTCATGCAACGGCTGAGGCGTAGTGCTGGGGGACGACCTCGGCGAGCTGCTCGGGGCCCGCATCCCGGCCGATCACAGTCGCCAGACGATCGCCGACAGCTACGCCCGGCCCGCCGAACGAGTGCTCGACCTCGGCTGCGGAGCGGGTGACTCGGTCGAGTTGTTCCGCTCGCTCAACCCCGCGGTCGAGTGGGTCGGCGCGGACATCGAGCAGTCGGCGGAGGTCGCGGAGCGCACGCGCACCGACGCGCAGTTCGTGACCTTCGACGGCACTTCGCTGCCGTTCGAGGACGCAAGCTTCGATCTCGTCTACTGCAAGCAGGTTCTCGAGCACGTGCGCCATCCGGAGCCGCTGGTGCGCGAGGCCGCGCGCGTCCTGCGCCCCGGCGGCCTGCTCGCCGGCTCGACGTCGCAGCTCGAGGCATTCCACTCGCGCAGCCTCATGAATCCGACCCCGTACGGCTTCACCGTGCTTGCCGAGGACGCCGGACTCGAGATCGTCGAGCTGCGCCCCGGGATCGACGGCATGACGCTGGTCGCCTGGCGCGCGCTCGGGATGCCGCGCTTCTTCGCCCGCTGGTGGGCGCGCGAGTCGCCCGGCAACCGGATCATCGAGCTCGGCGCCCGGGTGGCGCGGCTCGATGCGCGCACCCGCAACCAGGTGAAGCTGACGCTGTGCGGCCAGTTCGCGTTCCTGGCGCGGCGTCCGGCAACGGACGCTGCGGCGTGAAGGAGACCTCGGCCTGCGGGCGAACCGGTCGGTGATGTCGGATCTGACCGCGAAGCGAACTCTCGTCAAGTCACCGCCGGAGCTGTGGGAGGAGCTGAGCGAGGTCGACCGCCTCGCGAAGCACCTCGACGCCTTCGGCGAGATCAGGATCACCAAGCTGGAGCCCGAGCACACGGTCGCCTGGGAGGGCGAGCATGCGTGCGGCACCGTCTCGATCGAGCCCTCCGGCTGGGGAACCAAGGTCACCGTGACCGCCGAGCTGCCCGAGCAGGAGATGCCGCCGGAGCCCGAGCCCGAGCCGGAGCCGGAGCCGGAGCCGGAGCCGGAGCACCGAGCCTGTCGCGCAGGTGGCCGAGCCGGAGCCAGAGCCCGTCCCTGCGCAACCCGAGCCGCCGGCGGCCGAGGAGCCGCCGGCCCCGCGGCGCAGGCGCGGCTTCTGGGGCTGGCTGTTCCGGGAGCGCACGGACACGCCGGTGCCCGTTCTGGCGGAGCCGGAACCCGAGCCCGAGCCTGTGCCGCCAGAGCCGGAGCCCGAGCCACCCGAGCCGCAGCCCGAGCCACCGAGCCGCAGCCCGAGCCACTCGAGCCCGCGCCAGTCGAGCCGGAGCCCGCGGCCGCGTCGGAGCCCGTCGAGCTGCCGCCGGCCCCAGAGCCGGTCAATCCAGAGCCGCCCGTCGGAGTCGCCGCCGAGGACGCCCAGACGGCGCTCGACGGCATGCTCGACTCACTCGGCTCGGCGCATCACCGCCCCTTCTCGCGCGGCTGACCCAAGCGCGACACGCGCGTCCTCCGCACGGGTGTAGTGGACGTGGCACATTCGAGGGCAGAGAATCGACGCTCATGAGTGCGACGCGTCGCGAGTTCCTGCAGGTGGGCGCCTCGGTGGCGGTTGCCGCCGCGCTCGCCGACGCCCCGGCCTGGGGCCAGGCGCGCCGGCCCAACTTCCTGGTCGTGATCGTCGACACGCTGCGCGCCGACCATCTGGGCTGCTACGGCGGGCACGCCCTGACGCCGGCGATGGACGAGCTCGCCGGCCGCGGCCTGCGCTTCAAGCACTGCTACCCCGAGGCGATGGCGACCCTCCCGGCGCGGCGCTCGATCCTCACGGGCCGCCGCATCTGGCCGTTCAGGAACTGGCATGACTGGCCCGGCCTCCTCGGCACACCGGGCTGGGCTCCGATAGGCGACCCGGACGAGACCTTCACGAGCGCGCTGAAGAAAGCCGGCTACTGGACCGCCTACATCACGGACAACCCCTGGGTCGGCTTCCCGAGCGAGCACGTGGCCTTCCGCAAGAGCTTCGATCGCTTCAAGCGCTTCGGCGGCCAGATCAGCGAGGCGTCGGCTGACGTGCAGGTCTCGAAGGAGGACCTCGATCACTGGCTGGTCCCCGAGCTGCGGAGCGTGCCCGAGGTCAGGGAGCGCCTGCACAACTTCATCGCCGCGGGCGGCTACTGGCGCGACGAGTCGGCCTCGTGGGCGGCGAAGGTCTTCGGCGCGGCCGCCGTGGCGCTCGAGCGCGCGAAGCAGCGCCAGCCCTTCGCGATCGTCGCCGACACGTACGAGCCGCACGAGCCCTGGACGCCGCCGCGCGCGTACGTCGACCTGTACGGCGACCCCGCCTACAGCGGCCCCGAGCCCGGCACCAATCGCTACATGCGCGTGAGCAGCTGGCTCTCGCCGGAGCGCGCAGAGCCCGTGCTGGCCCGCATGCGGGCCCTCTACGCGGCGGAGGTCACGATGACCGACCGCTGGCTGGGCGTGCTGCTCGCACGTCTGCGCGAGCTGGCGCTCGAGCAGGACACGGTGATCGCGCTCGTCGGTGACCACGGCCACCTCTTCGGCGAGTACGGCTGGACCGGGAAGATCTCCTCGATCCTCCACCCGCCGCTGACCCACGTGCCGCTCATCATCGTCGATCCGCGCGCGGGCCCGGGCAAGAGCAACTACCTCGCTCAGACGCACGACATCGGCCCCACGCTGCTGTCGCTGGCGGGCGTCGACGCGCCCGAGAGCATGGACGGGGTCGACCTGTCGCCGCTGCTGCGCGGGCAGAAGCCGCGCGAGTGGCGCAAGTTCGCCTACGGCGGCTACGCCAACTGGCACTACGCCCGCGCCCACGACTGGGCGTACGTTGCGAACAACTTCGGCAGGGGCCGTCGCCTCTACGACCTCGAGCGCGACGAGCGGGAGGAGAAGGACATCGCGCACCGCCACCGCAAGCGCGTCGACACGATCGAGGCGGCCATCAGACGGCGGGCGGGGAAGCGATTCCCCGTCTATCACTGACGCCCGCCGCAGAACGCGCGAGAATTCCCCGCCGTGCCGAGAACTCGCCGGGAGCTGTTGGTTGCGGGAGCGGCGGCTGCGCTCGCCGCCCCGTTCGTGCCGCTGGGCGGCGGCGCGGGCGCACGCAGCAGCCCAAACGTGCTTGTGATCGTCGTGGACACGCTGCGCGCGGACCACGTGTACGGCGACCGGGCGCGCACGCCGAACATGGACTCGCTGATCAACGAGGGCCTGTCGTTCACGCGCGCGGTCCCTGAGGCGATGCCGACGGTCCCGGCCCGCAACTCGTTCCTCAGCGGGCGCCGCGGCTTCCCGTTCCGGGACTGGCACGACTACCGCGGCCTGATGAACTCGCCCGGCTGGTTCCCGCTGCAGGATCCGCAGAAGGCATGGACGAGCGTGCTGCGCGACGCCGGCTACTTCACCGGATACGTCACGGACAACCCCTACCTCGGCTTCTCCTACTCATACGTGCCGGTGCGCCGCACCTTCGACATCTTCACGCGCCACGGCGGACAGGTCGGCGGCACCGACAAGGGCGTCTCGAGGGAGCTCCTCGGCCACTGGCTCTACCCGGCGCTGAACAGCGAGAAGGAGGCCGACCGCGTGCGGCGCTACCTCGCGAACGGCGGTCACGCGCGCACCGAGGCCGGGACGTTCGCCGGCCGGGTCTTCAGCTCCGGCATCGAGGCGCTCGAGCGGGCGGCACAGCAGCGCCCGTTCGCGCTCGTCGTCGACACCTTCGCCCCGCACGAGCCCTGGACGCCGCCGCGCCGCTACCTCGACATGTACGGCGACCCGGACTGGCGCGGGCCCGAGCCGGGCACGCTGCGCTACGGGCGCACCGAGAACTGGCTGGGCGAGGACGAGGCGCCGCGCGTCCTCAAGCGGCTGCGTGCGCTCTACGCCGCCGAAGTGACGATGACCGACCACTGGCTCGGCCTGCTGCTCGAGCGCCTCCACGATCTGGGCCTCGAGCGCGACACGGTGATCTTGCTCGTGGGCGACCACGGCATCTTCCTCGGTGAGCGCGGCTGGACGGGCAAGATCTCGATCGCGCTCCACCCGGAGCTGGTGCGGGTCCCGCTCGTGATCGTCGATCCGTCGCGCCGCCTGGCGGGCAAGACGAGCGACTACCGCGCCTCGACACACGACATCGGGCCGACCCTGCTGTCCATGACCGGAGCCGACCCGCCCCGCGAGATGGAGGGCGTCGACCTGTCGCGGATCTTCCGCGGGAGGGAGCCGCCAAAGCGGTCGTTCGCGTATGGCGGCTACAGCAACTCGCACTACCTGCGCACCGACCGCTGGACCTTCTTCGCCGACAACCAAATGCGCAACCCACACCTCTACGACCGCCGCAAGGACGTGGCGGAGCTCCACGACGTGTCCGCTCGTCATCCAGAGGTCGTGCGCGAACTGCACGCGAAGGTCGTCGAGGAGGCCGGCGGCCGACTTCCCTTCTACCCCGGCTAGGGAGGATGGGCGCGGACCGGCGAGTTATCTGCGGGCGCGGGGCGCGGCCGTCGGCGCGCGCGGCGGGCCGGCGCCGTCGAGAGCCGAACATCGTGATGATCGTCGCGACACGCTGCGTGCCGACCACGTAGGCGCTGGCGGCGACGCCGGCGATCGACTCGCTAGTCGCCAACGGCCTCAGCTTCACCGCGTCTTTCCCGAGGCGATGCCGACAGTCGCGGCACGGAACTCGATTCTCACCGGGAAGCGGATGTTCCCGTTCCTCGACTGGGAGGACCGCCGCGGCCTGATCGCCAAGCCCGGCTGGATTCCCGTCGAAGATGTGGACTCGGCGTTCACGACCGTGCTGCGGCGCAACGGCTACTGGACCGCCTACGTCACGGACAACCCCTTCCTCGGGTTCTCGTATCCATACGAACCGCTGCGGCGCAGCTTCGACGTGTTCATGCGGCGCGGCGGTCAGCTGGGCGGCGATGGGAGCAACGTCCTCCCGCGACGCTGCGCCACTGGCTCCACCCGGCAAACGGGGACAAGAAAACGGCGAGCGCGTGAGCTCCTACATCGGCAGCGCGAACTACTGGAAGGACGAGAGCCAGTCATTCGCGGCGAGGGTGTTCAGCTCGCGATCCCCGTCCTCGACCAGGCCGCCCGGAAGCGTCCTTCGCGCTGGTCGTCGACACCTTCGAGCCGCACGAGCCGTGGACACCGCCGGACCGCTACCTGCGGCTGAACGGCTCGAGCCCGCCCACTCGCCCGAGCCGGCGATGCCGGGCTACGCGCGGTGACCGACTGGCTCGACCCGAGCGAGCGCGACTACGTGATCGAGCGCATGCGTGCTCTCTACGCCGCCGAGGTGACGATGACCGACCGCTGGATCGGGGAGCTGCTCGGGCGACTCCAGGAGCTCGAGCTCGAGCGCGAGACCGTGATCCTGCTCGTGGCCGACCACGGCATCTTCCTCGGCGAGCGCGGCTGGACCGGCAAGATCTCCATCGCGCTGTACCCCGAGCTGATCAACGTGCCGCTCGTGATCACCCACCCGGACTTCGAGGGACGCGCCGAGAGCCGTTACCTCGCCTCGACCCACGACGTCGGCCCGACGCTGCTGTCGCTCGCCGGCGTCCCCGTACCGCCCGTGATGAGCGGCAACGATCTCTCGCCCCTCCTCCATGGCAACCAGCCGAAGCCGCGCGACTTCCAGTACGGCGGCTACACGAACAGCCACTTCCTTCGCGACGACCGCTGGGCCTACATGTCGGACAACCGGCTCGAGGAGCCCCACCTCTACGACCTGAGCGTGGATCCGTCCGAGTCGCGCGACCTCGCAGCCGAGAATCCAGAAGTCGTGGAGGAGCTCGCAGCGCGCGTGACGAGGAGGGGAGGAACCTCCGCCGGGATCGGCGCCCCATGAGACAGCAGTCGCCCGAGACCTACGAGGAGAAGCTCGCCCGGCTCAAGGAGCTGCGCGAGCAGGCAATCCACACGAACCCGCAGGCGGAGGAGAAGCAGCACGCCAAGGGCAAGCTGACCGCCCGCGAGCGGATCGAGAAGCTGCTCGACCCGGGCTCGTTCCAGGAGCTCGACACCTTCGTCCGCCATCGGACCTTCGAGTTCGACATGCTCGGGAATCGCCCCTGGGGCGACGCCGTGGTGACCGGCCACGGCATGATCGACGGCCGCCCCGTGGCCGTCTTCTCGCAGGACTTCACCGTGTTCGGCGGCTCGCTCGGCGAGGTCATGGGCGAGAAGATGTGCAAGGTGATGGACCTGGCGGCGCGCATCGGCTGCCCGGTGATCGGCATCAACGACTCGGGTGGCGCGCGCATCCAGGAGGGCGTCGTCTCGCTGGGCGCCTACGGCGACGTGTTCGTCCGCAACGTCCAGTGCTCGGGCGTGATCCCGCAGATCTCGCTGATCATGGGCCCGTGCGCCGGCGGCGCCGTCTACTCCCCGGCCATGACGGACTTCATCTTCATGGTCAAGGAGACGTCGCACATGTTCATCACCGGCCCCGACGTGATCAAGACGGTCACGGGCGAGGAGGTCGAGTTCGAGGAGCTCGGCGGCGCGATGACGCACAACTCGAAGTCGGGCGTCGCGCACTTCGCGGCCGACGACGAGGAGAGCTGCCTCGAGGACGCGCGCTACCTCATGTCGTTCCTGCCGCAGAACAACCTCGAGCTGCCGCCGCGCATGGAGACGGGCGACGACCCGGACCGCATGGACGAGGCGCTCGACAAGATCGTCCCGGACAACCCGAACAAGCCCTACGACATGCGCGAGGTCGTGCACCTGATCGTCGACAACGGCGAGTTCTTCGAGGTGCAGGAGCACTTCGCGCGCAACATCGTGGTCGGTTTCGCGCGCCTGAACGGACGCCCGATCGGCGTCGTCGGAAACCAGCCGGCGCAGCTCGCCGGCGTGCTCGACATCGGCGCCTCCGAGAAGGCCGCGCGCTTCGTGCGCTTCTGCGACGCGTTCAACATCCCGCTGCTCACGTTCATGGACGTGCCGGGCTTCCTGCCCCGGAACGTCACAGGAGTGGGGCGGCATCATCCGCCACGGCGCAAAGCTGCTCTACGCGTTCACCGAGGCGACCGTGCCCAAGCTGACCGTCATCACGCGCAAGGCGTACGGCGGCGCCTACGACGTCATGAACTCGAAGCACATGCTGGCCGACTTCGTGTTCGCGTGGCCGACCGCCGAGGTCGCGGTGATGGGCCCCGAGGGCGCGGTCAACATCATCCACCGGCGCGACATCCAGAGCTCGCCGACGCCCGACGCGCGCCGCGAGAAGCTGATCGGCGACTACAAGGCGCGCTTCGCCAATCCCTACTCGGCGGCCGAGCGCGGCTACATCGACGACGTGATCATTCCCCACGAGACGCGCCCACGCCTGATCCGCGCGCTCGAGACGCTGCAGACGAAGCGCGTCGACACGCCGAAGCGCAAGCACGGGAACATCCCGCTGTAGCGGCAGCCGATGAAGCTCGCGGGGCCTAGCCCCGAGTCTTAACGGACGACGCGGAAGGTGCTCTTGCCGAGCAGCTTGCCGAAGCGCCGCTCGGAGCGCTCGCCGAAACCTGGGAAGACGAACCAGGTGTAGTTCCCCTCCTTGAAGCGACGGCGCTGGCCGCCGAAGCGCCACGTCTCGGGGAGCTGGAGCTGCTCGGCGAGCGGCCAGCGCGTCAGCACCTTGTGACGGCCGCGGTAGAGCTGGACGTTGTAGTAGGTGGCGCGCTTGAGGCCCTCCCACAGGAGCAGCGGGGGCTGGCGACGCGGGCACCGTCGGCCGGGCTCAGGAGATGCGACTTGGTCGGGACGGCGCTGGCGCGGTCGACGGCGCGGTTCCCGGCGCGGTCGATCGAGGTGATGAGGTAGCGCTGGCGCTTGCCGTTCTTGAGCTCGCGGTCGGTGAAGGACGTCCCGCCCCCACGGAAGACCAGCGCGGGAAGGCCGGTTCCGGTCACGCGAGCGATCTCGATGACCTCAGCGTCGGCCGGGCGGCGCCCAGCGGAGGGTGACCCTGTTGTCGTTCGGGCCTGGCGGTGACGTCCGGAGCGGCGGGCGCGGTGGAGTCGTAGTTGAGCGGGAAGGAGGCACCGCCGACATTGCCGGCGACGTCCTGGCAGGTGCCGTTCAGCACAACGCCCGCGGCGTCAGGGCCGCCGTAGCTTGCGCTCGTGCAGGACTGGAGCCCGGAGGTCGCATCGCTGCCGGTGAAAGCGACACTAACCGGGTGGTTGAACCAACCGTTGTAGTCCGGGGGCGGGCGGGTGCGGCCGACACCGAGGGCGGCGGTTTGGTCGATTCGGATCGTGAGCGTCGGCGTAGCGTGTCCGCGCCATCCGTCACGCGATGCGAACGTTCCAGGTGCCCGCGTGTCGCTGCTCGAAAGGCTGAGTCTGCAGTAGCCACGTCCGCGGGCTCCACGGTCAGGTTATCCCAATCCGAGCCAGCCTCACCGGGGGCGCGGTACCACGCCCGTGCAGTCCGAGGGACTCGGCATACATCCGTAGTTGAGCCGACAGCGGCTCCTGCGCGCTCGCCTGACCGGCTCTGGCCAGCATCAGCGCAACCACCACAATCAAGGCCCCCGGCGCGGCCTTCCACATAGCTCTAGGCCCTCCAGGCCCCCGTGCGGCGAGTGGCGAGCGCCAGGAACCCTCCGCTGGTCAGGGCGAGCGTCAGCAGCGCGATCGCCGCGAGGGCGATCGGCGGGGCCGCCTCGGTGGCGCGGTCGCGCAGACCATCGGCGAGTGGGCCGAGTTCGGAGATCACGGGAGCGGGTTGACCTTGTCCACGGGCGTGGAGCGGTCCTTCTCGCTCGACTGCGGCTTCCCTCTATCGCCGGGCCCGGGCGACTGCCCGCCGCCGGTCTGAGAGGGCGCCTCGCTCGTTGCAGTCGCCGCGACCGGTGTCGACGGAGCGGCCGCAGCAGGCGCCGGCTGGGCAGGCGCGGGCGCCGGCTCGGCCGGAGCGGCGGGCTCTGTCTGGGGGGCCGGCGGGCTCCCGCCACCAGATGGCGGCGTGCTCGCCTGCGGCGCCGGTACCGGATCCGGTGTCGGCTGGACCGGAGGCGCAGGCGGAGGGGCCGGATCGGGCGAGATCTGAACGTTCTGGGACGACGAGATGTTCACCTGCGTCGCCGAATCGGTCTGAGCGGCGGCCGTGGGAGCCGCGCACAGCGCCGCGAACAGGGCGGCGGTCACGAAAAGCTTTGAGGTGGGACCCGTGCGGGGTTGGGGGCTTGCCATTTGGGCCACTGTCCAACGTAAGTGCGGTTTGCCTCTACGTCAATTCCGCATTTAGCGACGAGCCACCCGGGTGGGGTGGGGCTAAACGAGGCTGCCTGCCGGCCCGCGTCCGGACCGACAGGTACCTCGTTTGCTCTGCTCAGCTCGTCCTAGGCAACCTCAGAGGGCTGGGGTCAGCCCTGAGACTGCTCGACGTCCTGGTCCAGGTCGTTCTCGTTGCGGGCGAACGCGTCGGCCCACGAGTTGTTCGACTGGCTCAGGTTGCCGCCGTCGCCCCAGCTCGACAGCCGGAAGGAGAGGGCGTTGTTCTCGGGCTCGATCTGCTTCGACTCGGCGTCCGCGTCAGCATCCTGGTAGTTGAACGCAGACTGGCCCGCGGCCTGAATCAGGTCGCTTGCCTTGCCATAGGGGCGCTGCTTCTGGTCGATCTTCTGATCGGTGTCGTTGTCGTTCTTGGCAGTGGCATCGGCGTAGGAGTTGTTCTCCTGCGACACGTCGCCATCGTCGCCGGGGCTCAGAACGCGGACCGAGATGTTCGTGTTGCTCGGCTTGTACTGAACCGACTTCGCGTCGGCGTCGGCGTACTGCTTGTTCACTGCCTCCTGGCCGGCGGCCTGAATGCCCGTGCCGCCATAGCCATGGTCGTTGTGCTCGCCATAGGAACCTGACGACATCGGCGCACCGCCGCCGCCCTGCTCCTGGTCGATGTCCTGCTCGAGATCGTTGTCGTTCTCGGCGTTGGACTTCGCCTTGGAGTTGTTCTCCTGGCTGACTCGACCGTTGTCACCGGGGCTCAGAACGCGCACGGAGATGTTCTTGTTCTCCGGCTTGATCTGCGTCGACTCTGCGTCGGCCTCAGCCTTCTGCAGGTTCACGGCCTCCTGGGCCGCCTCCTGGAAGGCGTCGCCGCCGCCGCCACCGTACTGCGACTGATCCACCGACTGATCGGTGTCGTTGTCGTTGGTGGCATCGGCTTCGGCGTAGGAGTTGTTCTCCTGCGACACGTCGCCGTCATCGCCCGGGCTCAGAACACGGACGTTGATGTTGGAGTTGCTTGGGTTGACCTGCGTGGAGTTCGCGTTGCTCTCCGCGGACTGAACTGACCCGGCGAATTGCCCCGCCGTCTGACTGGAGACGGGGTCATCGGCCATGGCCGGCCCGGCACCTACGCCGAGCGCCAGTCCGCTGATCACCAACGCAAGGAAACGCTTCTTCATCGTTCCTCCTGCTTTGGAATTCGCGCCGGGACCACGACGTCCCGGCAAGTGCGTTGGGGATCCCGCCGGCGCTAACCCGGCCGCTCGAGCCTCAACGAGCTGAGCAGAGAGGAAAGCTTTTGCGTGAACGCGGGGACCCGGCCGCCGGCCGGCGGGGGCACGAGCGCCAAGGCGCCGACGAGCGCGGCCAGCAGGAGGATCGAGAACGCACCTCCGCCCCCGCCTCCTCCACCTGCGGCCGCCGCCAGGCCCATGGCCTGCGCGGGCGGCCCGGCCGGCAACCTTTCCGGGTCGCCGTTCGGATCAGTGCCGGCCGGGCGCCGTGCGGGCTGCGTCGCCGTCTTTGACTGCGACGCGCCGGTTGAAGCGAAGTTGGTGAGCCCTTCTGACGGGACCCAGGGGCCGCCGTCGGAGGGCGGCAGCGCCGTGGCGGGCGCGGTCTCTGCGTCGTCGCGGCTGTGGGGCCGGGCGTCGGCCGTGCCGCCGGCGCCGGGAGTGCTCACGAGCGGGCCGCGCTCGTCGCCGATCTCCGGCGGAGCGTCAAGGCCTTCAGCGGTGAGCGACTCGAGCAGACCGGAGTAGCGCTCGCCGCGGAACTGCTCGCCGAGCGACCCAGGGCGGTGAGCGGGCTCGTCGAGAATGCCCGCCGCGCAGTCCCCCGACCAGGTCCAGGTCCAGTTCCAGTCGAGGCCCGCGACGGAGGCATCGCCGCAGTCCCACGTCCAGTTCCAGTTCCATGTCCAATCGAGACCGAGGTCACCGAGACCGGGCCCGCCAAGCAGATCGCTCGGGTTGCCGCTGCCGAGCCCCGGCAGCCCACCCATGTCGATGATCTGGCTCACGTCGCCGTCGTCCCCGGGGCTCAGGATCCGGATGTCGACGTTGAGGTTCACCGGTACCACGACGGGGGGCATGCCTGCAGCGGCGTCCTCCTCGTCGACGGCCTCCGGCTCGTCCTCGTTCGGCATCGCCGGACTGGGCTCGTCGGAGATGTAGGCCGGCGGTTCGGTGGCCTCCTCGTCGACCGGATCGAACTCGGCCGGCGCGACCTGGTCGGCCGCCTCGAACGTCACGGCCTCCTCAGCGGCAGGCGGCGCGTACGGCTCCGGCTCGGGCACCTCCACGGGCACCGGGGCCGGCTCGCTGGGCGCTTCCTCCGCCGGCTCTGTAGCCGCCTCGGGCAACTCCGGAGGCGCCTCGATCGGCACGTCCGGGACCTCCGCCGCCAGCATGGCCTCGGCCTCCTGGAGCTCCTCCGCGCCGAGTGAGTCGGCGTAGGCCGGCCCGGCCAGCGCGAGCGCCAGTGTCAGCGTCGCCAGAAGCCAGGGCACGGTGCGGCGCGTCGGCCGCGTGTGGGGGAGTGATCCGGGGGCATTCCTCGTTTGAGGCGGGGGGCCAGATGCGAGCGTTACACCTGCCAAGTACCCCCTGGGCGCCGGCCGGCGGTCACCGAGAAACCGCTTTGCAATGCGTGATACCGGCTATGGTGCGCCTGATATCAGCCCACGGGGAGGCCACAGGGAGGTGACACCGGCGGCGAAGCGCGATCGGGAAGAACGAGAAACGGCCACCAGTCGCCTGCTCGTGGCCTACCGGGAGCGCGGCGACACCCGCGCGCGGGACCGCCTGGTCCAGCTCTACCTCCCCCTCGTCGAGACGCTGGCGCGCCGCTACCGCGGCCCGGGGGCCGAATTCGACGATCTTCTCCAGGCCGGCTCGATCGGTCTGCTCAACGCGATCGAGCGCTACGACCCGAGCCGCAGCGACGAGTTCGCCGCCTTTGCCGTGCCCACCGTGGCCGGGGAGATGAAGCGCTACATCCGCGACCGCGGCGCGACGGTGCGGCTGCCGCGCACGCTGCACGAGGCGGCTGGGCGCCTGCCCAAGGAACGCGAGCGCCTGACGCGCCGGCTCGGGCGCACCCCGAGCGACGCTGAGCTGGCCGAGGCGGTCGGCGTGTCGCCGACCGAGCTCGCGGAGCTCGAGGCGGCCACGCGCGCCCCCGCGCCGGACGCCGGCGCCGACACGGTGGCCGACCCGCGCGCACCCACCTCCGAGGACCGCCTGCTGCTCGCGGACGCCTTCGAGGCACTCGATGAACAGGAACGCGAGATCGTCTACCTGCGCTTCATCGAGGACCTCGACCGCAAGGAGGTCGCCGGCCGGCTCGGCATCTCCGAAAGCCAGCTCGGGCGCCGCACGCGGCGCGCGCTCGCCAAGCTGCGCGACGAGCTCGAGGAGGACGGCCTCGCGCGAGCCACGAACGGAGAGGCGCCCAGCGTGCCGGCACCGGCAGCCGCGCCCCCACCCGCAGCCAGAGCCAGAGCCGGAGCCGCAGCCGGCCGCACAGGCCAAACAGGTCAAGCCCGCCAAGCAGGGCGGCCACAGCGGCCGCCTGCTGCTGCGGATGCCTCGCACGCTCCACGACGACCTCGCCCAGGCCGCGGAGCGCGAGGGCCTCAGCCTCAACCGCTTCATCACCGCCACGCTCACCGCGGCCATCAAGGGCCGCGGCGCCGCGCCCGGCGAGCGGGCCGAACAGCCAGAGACATCCGATTTCGAGGCGCGCGAGGTGCCGCGCTGGCTGCCGGCCGCGATCGTGGTGAACATCGTCGTGGTTGCCGTCGCCGCGGTCGTGGCGCTCGTCCTGCTCGTGATCGCCTGGCAGAACGGCTGGTAGCTCAGGTCGGCGCGGGCTCGAGCACCGGGACGGGCCGCTCGCGGAAGCCCAGAACGAGCGCCGCGGACACCACGAGCAGGACGCCCAGCACGGTAAGCGGCATTTCGAAGCCGCCGGTCGAGTCCTCGGCGATGCCCGTGAAGGCGGGACCCGCGAAGCCGCCCAGGTTCCCGATCGCCGCCACCATCGCAATCCCTGCCGCCGCCGCGCTCCCGCTGAAGAGCGCGGTCGGATAGGCCCAGAACACAGGCAGCACCGACAGCAGCCCGACGGCCGAGAGCGTGATCGCGAAGGTCAGCAGCACCGGCGACTGCGCATGGGCGGTGAGCACGCAGCCGAGCGCTCCCACGAGCACTCCCATGATCACGTAGGGGCGACGGCTTGGCGCGCGCTCGGCGCGAGCCGCCACGAGCAGCATCACCGCTGTCGCGATCCCGTACGGGATCGCCGCCAGGACCCCGACCTCGAAATCGCTGTAGCCGGTGCGGTCCTGGACCAGGTCCGGCACGAAGAAGGTGAGCCCGAATCCGGCGGCGATCACCACGAAGTACACGAGCGACAGCAACCACAGCTGCCCGCTCCGCAGGGCGGCGCGCAGGCCGCGGCCGCCGGCGGCGTCGCGCAACTCGTGCTCGCGCGCGACCTCCGCGACCAGGAACTCACGCTCCTCGGGCTCGAGCCAGTGCGCGTCATGCGGGCGGTCGTCCAGGAAGCGCCATGTCACCCAGCCGAGCACGATCGCGGGCAGCCCCTCGACGAGGAACAGCCACTGCCATCCGTCGAGCCCGAGGAAGCCGTCCAGCTCGAGCAGCCCGCCGGAAAGCGGCCCGCCGACCACGTACGCCACCGAGATCGCCGTAAAGAACAGGGCCAGCACGCGCGTGCGCTCGCGCTCGGGGAACCACCAGGTCAGGAACAGGATGATCCCCGGGAAGAAGCCGGCCTCGGCGGCCCCGAGCAGGAAGCGCAGCACGTAGAAGGCGGCAGCGCTCTCGATGAACATCGTGGCCGCCGAGAGGACTCCCCAGACGACCATGATCGCCGCGAGCCAGCGACGCGCGCCGAAGCGCTCGAGCGCCAGGTTGCTCGGCACGCCGAAGATCACGTAGCCGATCGAGAAGATGCCGGCGCCGATGCCGAAGATCGTGTCGCTGAAGTCGAGGTCGTCCTCGAGCTGGAGCTGGGCGAACGACACGTTCACGCGGTCGAGGTACGCGACCACGTAGATCAGGAACAGAAACGGGATGAGCCGGCGCGTGGCCTTGCGGAACGCGCGCTCCTCCAGAGTCACGCGCCGACTCTAACCCGGTCAGTCGGTCAGGATCTTGAAAGCGCTGCGCAGCTCGTCGTTGTCGCCCGAGGTCCCGCTGATGAGCGCCTCGAGGGGCTCCAGGTAGGGCTTCGCGCTCTGCCACTCGGGCTCGTTCCCCACCTGCGACTCCGCGAGCTCGAGCACCGGTGCGACGGCGAGGTAGAGGTTGACCGCGTAGCCGTCGATCGACTGGGCGGCACGCTGGAACTCCGGCGAGTCGCCGAGCCGCTGTGCGGGGGCAACCGCATCCGCGGCGGCGGCGTCGCCGTAGGCCACCACGAAGCGATCGTCGCTCAGGAAGACGTGGACCGGCGCCGGCACGTCGCTGTCACGCAGCGTGATGCCCTTGCCGCCGCCCGGCGCCGAGTACGGCTCGACGCTCGTACCGGAGCTGCTCCGCGAGAGCTGACCGAGCCGTGCGATCAGCCGCGCTGACGCGGCCGGATCGCTGGTCTCGACGACGATCCCGCCGTTCAGGTCGGCCATGCTCGTGCCGCGCACGAAGACCGCGAAGTCGCCCATCCAGCCGAGCAGGTCCCGATCCAGGTCGAGCCCGGTTGCCGAGCGGAACTGGCTCTCGATCACATCGCGGCCGCCGACGGACGCGCCGAACGCCTCGATGTAGTACTCGAGCACCTTGCCGAGATCGGGCTGAGCCATCGCGAGCCAGGAGTCGGCCGGCAGCTCCTCGACGAGGGCGCTGCCCTGGCCGAAGAACGGCAGCGACTTGGCGAGCGACGCGGGCGCGTCCGCCTCGAACGAAACGCCGTCGCTGTCGACGTCGAAGGTGGCGACGACCGGATCCTTGAAGAAGTCCTTGAACTGCCCGAGCGCCATCGCGCCCGGCTCCTGCTGCAGCGTCCGGAACACCTCGGGCGTGTTGACGTAGAAGAGGCCCAGCCGGTCCTCGCTGAGATCGGCCGTCGCCTCCTCGTAGCGCTCGTCGTCCTCCAGCGTGGAGCCGCCGTCCGAAGCGTCGACGGCGGCCTTGAAGCCGCGCTCGTCACCGGCGACGACGAAGCCGTCCACGACGCCGCCCGCGGCGTCGCCGGAGGCGAAGTAGTCGACCCCCTCGTAGCTCTTCTCACGCGCGTCGCCCTCGAAGGACTTCTCGATCGCGTCGCGCGCCGCGTCCTCGTCGTCGGTCGCGATCAATGCGGCGCCGGCACCGCGGGTCGCATCCGTGACGAAGAAGGCGGCCGAGTCGCCGAGCCAGGGCTCGACGTCCTTCTCGAAGCTGATCGGAGCGTCCGACTCGCGCAGCCCGTCCTCGATCAGGGTGCGCAGCCGCTCTCCCGCGCTCCCCTCACCCGGGAACTTGCCGATCAGCTCGTCGATCGCCTGCTTCTGATTGCCGGACGGGTCGATGTCGACCTCGGCGTAGATGACCGAACCCGCCGGCGCGAGCGACGTGGCGCTCGAGGCGGCCTCGTTGTCGCCGCAACCGAGCGCGACGAGGACCGGAATTGACACAAGGGCGACCAGCAGGGCGAGTTTGCGCATGAATGAGGTATCGGAGGATCGGGGAGGGGGCTAGAGCCGCACGGTAGCGGCCTTCAACCGGCCTGCCCCGTGAGCCTGCACCAGCTCTAGACAAAGGGCCAGGTCCTGGATGGCGAGCCCGGTGGAATCGAAGAGCGTCACCGCCTGCGGGCCCGAGCGGCCCGGCGCCGCGCCGGTCAGCACCGCTCCGAGCTCTGTCACGCGCTCGCGCGTCACGAGTCCGGCCTCGACGGCGCCGGTGAGCTCGCCGCCATGGCTCGCCTGGGTCCACTCGTCGCAGAACAGCTCCGCGCGCGCGACCGCCGCGGGCTCCGCCTCGGCCTTGCCTGGACCGTCGGCCCCGAGCATGTTGAGGTGGAGGCCCGGGCGCAGGTCGGCCTGGCGCACGACCGGCTCGGAGCCCGGGGTCACACAGGTGACGACGTCGCACGCGAGCGCCTCGTCGAGGGCGCCGGCCTCCCAGCCCGAGCTCACCGGCCAGCGCGCCCGCCGCCTCCGGATCCGGGTCGAAGCAGATGCCCGGCCCGTACTCGGCCGCGGCGAGGCAGCGCGCGGCCCAGGTTCCGTGGAGCCCGCAGCCGACGATGCCGATGCTCTTCGAGTCCTCGCGCGCGAGCTCCTGGGTGGCGACGGCGGCGACCGCGCCCGTGCGCAGCGCGGTGATCGAGCGCACGTCGACGAGCGCGAGCGGGCGCCCGTCCTCGGCCGACGAGACGCAGATCATCCCCATCACGACCGGCAGGCCCGCCGCCGGGTTGCCGGGGAAGGAGGTCACCCACTTGAGGATCGCGAGCCCCGCGCCCTTGGCCGGCATGGCGCGGAAGTCGCCGCGCGGCGGCACGTCGAGGTAGGTCTTCGGCGGCATCTCCCAGCTGCCGCGCGCGTACTCGATGAAGCCGTCGCGCACGCGCTCGATCGCGTCGGCCGGAGAGATCGCGTCGAGCACGGCCTCCTGCGGGAAGACGGGAATCTCGGGCACGCCCGACTACGCTATCCGCCCCGTGACGCGCAACGGCAAGCAGCGCCCGAGTCGCCCGCGCATCGAGCTGCGCCAGTCGGCCTCGCCCGAGGAGGCGGCGGCGATCGCGGCCGCAATCGAGCAGTTCCTGCGCGACACCGCGCCCCCGCCCGCGCCCGCGGGGCCATCGCTCAGCCCGTGGACGCGCGCCGGCCTCTTCGAGGGCGCGCGTCGCGATCCGGCGGGTCCGTCGCCGTGGGGCGACGACGTGCGCTGGGGCGCCTGAGCGCGGGACCGGATCCGCTCGCTATTTCGTAGAGTGGCCTGTTGTGTCTGACGCTGCCATTGAGGTACACGACCTAAGAAAATCCTTCAAAGACGTGCAGGCCCTGGCGGGCATCGATCTCGAGGCGCCCGCCGGCACGGTGCTCGGCCTGCTGGGCCCGAATGGGGCCGGCAAGACGACCGCCGTCCGCATCATGACCACGCTGCTCCCGCCCGACGGCGGCACGGCGCGCGTCGCCGGGCTCGACGTCGTCAAGGACGCCACCGAGCTGCGCTCGCGGATCGGGCTGGCCGGCCAGTATGCGGCCGTCGACGAGAACCTGACCGGTCGCGAGAACCTCGAGATGGTCGGCCGGCTCTACCACATGGGCCGTGCCGAGGCCGGCGAGCGCGCCGATCAGCTGCTCGAGCGCTTCGAGCTCTCCGACGCCGGCGGCAGGCTCGCCAAGACCTACTCGGGCGGCATGCGCCGCCGTCTCGACCTCGCGGCCGCGCTGGTGGCGCGCCCGCCGGTGATCTTCCTCGACGAACCGACCACCGGGCTCGACCCGCGCAGCCGGCTCTCGCTGTGGGAGACGATCGAGGCGCGCGTCGCGGCCGGGACGACGGTGCTGCTCACCACCCAGTACCTCGACGAGGCGGACCGCCTCGCCGACCGGATCGCCGTGATCGACCACGGCCAGGTGATCGCCGAGGGCACCTCCGACGAGCTCAAGGACCGCGTCGGCGGTGAGCGGCTCGAGGTGACGCTCGCGGACGGCTCCTCCACCGACGAGGCCATCGAAGCGCTCGTCCCGCTCGCCGACGACCGCCCGAAGTGCGAGGGCGGAGTGCTCGCACTGCCGCTCAGCCAAGGCCGCGGCGGCATCGCCGAAGCGGTCCGCCGCCTCGACGGCGCGGGCGTCGGCATCGACGACATCGCGGTTCGCCGGCCGACGCTCGACGACGTCTTCATCACGCTGACCGGCCACGCGGCCGAGCGGGACGAGGAAGACGAAGAGCGGCGCGAGAACGAGCTCGAGGAGCGTGCCGCATGAGCGCGCTCGCCTACGCGGTCTCGGACACCGCCGTAATCGCCAAGCGCAACCTGCTGCGCATCCCGCGCCAGCCCGACCTGTGGGTCTCGTTCACGATCCAGCCGATCATGTTCGTGCTGCTGTTCGTCTACGTCTTCGGCGGCGCGATCCAGACGCCGGGCTACGACTACGTCGACTTCCTGATCCCGGGCATCGTGATCCAGACGATGTCGTTCGGCGGCTTCGTCACGGCCATCGGGCTCTCCGACGACCTGCGCAAGGGCCTGATCGACCGCTTCCGCTCGCTGCCGATGGCGCGCTCGGCCGTGCTCGGCGGCAGGACGCTCGCCGACGTGGCCACCAACGCGATCTCGATCGCGGTGATGGTCGGCGTCGGCCTGATCGTCGGCTTCGCGTTCTCGTCGAGCCCTGTCGAGGTGATCGGCGGCTTCGCCCTCTGCATCCTGTTCGGCTACGCCTTCTCGTGGATCTTCGCGTTCGTCGCGCTGAGCACGAACTCGGCGGAGGGCGCGCAGGCGCTCGGCTTCATCCTGATCTTCCCGCTCAGCTTCGCGTCGTCCGCGTTCGTGCCGCCGGAGTCGATGCCGTCCGCGATTCAGGCGTTCGCCGAGGCCAACCCGTTCTCGACCGTGGTCGACGCCCTGCGGGCGCTGTGGGTGGACGGACCCGCCGGCAACGACGTGTGGGCGGCTGTCGCGTGGTGCATCGGCCTGATCGTCGTCTTCGCGAGTCTCTCGGTGTACCGCTACCGGCGCGCGGTCAGCACCTAGGCACGGCGCCGGCGAGCTCGCCGAACCGGCGTGCGGCCAGAGGGCTTGGCCGCTCGCCGGGCCACGAGCTTCTCCAGGCGCTCGCGGGTCGCTCGCAACAGGCGGCGCGGGCGGCCCGGGGCTGAAGGGACCGGCGCCGACCGGCTCCGGTGGAGCATTCGGTCTGCCATGACTCCGAACAACGCGCGGCTCATGGCTCGACGCAGATTGCGTGGACGCGCATCTCCGCCTCCTCCGCGCCGGCGTTCAGGCCGCTCGCGAGCCAGCCCGTGGGCACCTCGCCGTCCCGCGCAGGGGCTGTGCCGACCGCCGGCTCGCTGTCGAGCGCGTGACTGAATGAGGGGCGTGGAATTCGCATGCGGGACAGCCTGCGTCGACCCGCTTGCGGACCGCTTTCACTTTGCTGAAGCGGGGGTCAGGCGTCCCCGGCGAGCGCCGCGGGGAGCTCCCCGCGCGATGAGATCTCGAGCTTGCGATAGGCGTTGCCGAGATGCGTCTCGACCGTCTTCACGGTCACGAACAGCGACTGCGCGATCTCGCGGTTCGTGCTGCCGCGGGCCGCGAGCGTGGCGACCCTGAGCTCGCTCGCCGTGAGCGAGTCGGGACCCGAGAGCCGGGCGCGACGGGGCCGGGCGCCGGAGGCGATCAGCTCGGCGCGCGCCTCGGAGGCCAGCGCCGTCGCGCCGGCGCGATCGGCCTCGTCGAGCGCCGCCTTCAGGTGGTCGCGCGCCATCGTCGGGCTGCCTCGCCTGCGCAGCATCGCCCCGAGCGTCGCCCGCGCTCGGGCCGACTCGAGCGGGCTCGGGCCGCGATCGAGCACGTCCACGGCCTCCTCGAGCAGCGCCTGGTCCCCGTGGACGAGGCCCGCGACACGCAGCGACATGCCGAGCGCCCGCGGCGCCCCCGCGCGGCGCGCGAGCCCGACCTCCTCGTCCGCGAGCGGCCGGGCCTCATCCACCCGGCCGTCGCGCAACATGCCCTCGGCCGCCATCGAGCGCCACGGGATGACGGACGGGTTGTGGGCTCCCCAGCGCTCCTGCCGCTCCCCGCACGCGAGCAGGTCGGCCACACCGTCCCCGAGACGGCCCGCCGCGATGCGGACGCGTCCGCGGGCGTCGAGCACCGGGTCGAACATCACGACATCGGGAATCTCCTCCCCGAGCGCCGCAAGCGTCCGCTCCGCCTCTTCGAGCTCGCCCCGCTCGACGAGCGCATAGACGAGGAACGCGCGGGCCGCCGGGATGCCGAGGCCCCACCCCTCGGCGTCGGCCACCTCTATCGCAGCCCGTGCGTCCGCCTCCGCCCGCCGGAGCTCTCCGCGCCGGTAGAACGTCTGCGCGCGGAAGGCCGAGGCGATCGTGAAGCCGAGTGCCGAGCCGCGGCGGCGAGCCAGTGCGATCACCTTGTCGAACGCGCCCTGTGACTCGTCGAGCCGCTCCGTGATCGCCAGGGTGTTGATCGCGGTGTGAACCGTGGCGTCCTCCGGGCCCAGCTCATCGAGCAGCTCGTCCCCCTGCAGGGCCTCGCGAGCCATCGCAGCCGCCGACTCGGCCGGCTCGCCCGCGAGGGCGGCCTCGTAGCTGCGCTGTCCGACGAGCAGGCGGCGGGCGAAGGGATCACCGGCGGCCAATCGCTCGAGGCGCTCGATCCGCTCGGGTACGAGCGGGCGCAGCCGTGGGTCGAGCCGGGCCGTGGAGATCAGCTCGGCCTCGAGCCGCGCGACGATGCCGCGTTCCGCGTCGCCCAGGTCGGCCTCCGCGCCGTCGATGGCCTCGAAGGCCTCGTCCATCCGGCCCGTCTGGAAGAGAGCCCTCCCGCGGGCCAGTGCAGTGCGGCCACGCTCGGCCGGATCGGCGGCCGTGTCGTAGGCCTCAGCGAGCCAGTCGAGCGCCCGTGGGTCGGCAGCGCTCGCGGCGGTTGAGCCGAGCTCGCGCAGGAGCTCGGCGCGCTCGGCGCCGACAGGCCCCTCCTCGAGCGCGCGGGTGAGATACGTCACCGCGATCAGGCCTGCTCCCCGCTCGCGCGCCCTGGCCGCAGCCTCGCGCAGGGTCGCCATCGCCTCGGGGCTGCCCGCCGGATCGGCGATCATCAGGTGCGCCGCCACGCGTTCCGGGCCCGCGCCGCGCTCGCGCAGCACCTGCGCCGCGCGGGCGTGCGCCGCGCGACGGCGGGTGGGCGGCATCTCCTCCTCGATCGCGGCACGCACGATCGGATGGATGAAGGTGAGTAGGCGCTCGCTGCCGAGCACGTAGGCGGCCGCCAGCGCGTCGGCGGCGTCCGCCGCCTCGCCGGGGTCGAGTTCGGCGTGCTCGGCGGCGAGGTCGAGCGGAACGTCTCGGCCCAGCACCGCTACCGAGCGGGCCAGCGTCGCGGCGGCCGCCGGCAGGCGCGCGACGCGCACAAGCACGGCGCGCGCCACGGTGGTGGGCGCGAGCCCCCCGACCTGTATGGCCGCGGGCGTTGACGCGGGTGCTCCCTCCCGCACGGCAGCCAGGGCGAGCTCGCGCAGCAGGAACGGGTTGCCACCGGTGGCTTCCATGCAGGCCTCGGCAAAGCCCGGATCGGGCTCGCTGCCGCTCAGCTCTTGGAGCAGCCGTCCCACCGCGTCGCGGCTCAGCGGCTGCGGAGTGAGCTGCGTGCCCTGCCCATCGATGAGCGATCCGATCAGGTGGCTGCGCTCTGCCTCCGCCTGCCGCGAGGCGGCGAGGACCACGAGCGGCAGGCCTTCGAGCCGGCGAGCGAGGTAGCCCAGCCACTCGAGCGACTGCGCGTCCGCCCAGTGGAGATCGTCGACGATCAGCGCAAGCGGGCCTCCGCCGGTGAGATTCGAGGTCAGCCAGTAGAGGCCGCGGCGAAGCGCAGCGGCATCGGCCGTCTCCGGATCAGCGTGCGGCAAGAGCAGCGGGCGGGCCAACGCGGCCGCGTCCGCGAACAGGGCGTCGCGCTCCTCGCCGGTCGCCCTCGCAAGCCTGCCTTCGAAGAGCTGCAGCACCACGCCGAACGGAAGCCCCGCTTCGAGCTCGTCGCCGCGTGCGCGCAGTACCTCGAAGCCCTCCGGCGCGCGCGCGGCGGCCTCGCGCAGGAGGTGGGTCTTGCCAATTCCGGGAGGTCCCTCGACGAGCACGAGCCGGCCGTCGCCCTGTCCGCCCGCCTCGAACGCCGCGTCGATCTCCCTCAGCTCGTCGAATCGCTCGAGGGTCGTGGCGTCCGTGCTCACCGACACGCGCCGAGCGTACAGGGGTTGCGACCCAAAAGTTCAGGGTGCTGACCCCGTTGTGCGAGGAGGGCCCCGATGCAAGCATCGAAGGATGAGCAGCCTTCGCGTACTCGTTGATCTCGACTCACACTCCGCGGAGCCGGAGGGGAAGGTCACGGACGACGAGGAGGCCATGAGCGTCCCGTTCAACGGCTGGCTCGAGCTCATGCAGATCGTGGAGCGCCGGCTCGCCGACCAGGCGGCCGAGGGGGAGTGACCGTGCTGTTCGAGGTGCTCGGCCCGATCTCGGTCGAGCTCGCCGACGGTTGCCGCGCACGCGTCCCCCGTGGGCGGGTGCAGGCGTTCCTCGCGCTGCTTCTCATCCACCGGGGCGACACGGTGCATCTCGACCGCATCGTGGACGAGCTCTGGGGCGAGCCCGGGCCGCGCCACGCGAAGAACGCGGTTCACGTGCTCGCCTCACGCCTGCGCGGCGCGGGGCTGGGCGACGCCGTCGTCTTCGAGGGCGGCGGCTACGCGCTGCGCGCGCCGAACGCCTCGCTCGACGCCGACCTCTTCGAGGCGGGCCTGCGCCGCGGGCGCGCCGAGCTCGCCTCCGGTCAAGCGGGCCGGGCCGCGGTCACTCTCGCCACCGCGCTCGCCCTGTGGCGGGGCCCGGCGCTGCTCGACGTGAGCGACGCTCCCTTCGCGCAGCCCGAGATCGCGCGGCTCGAGGATCTGCGGCTCACCTGCGTCGGGGAACGGATCGAGGCCGACCTCGCCTGTGGGCGCGAGGCCGAGGTCACCGGCGAGCTCGAGTCGCTCGTCCACAAGCACCCCTTCCGCGAGCGCCTCCGCGGACAGCTCATGACCGCCCTCTACCGCAGCGGCCGGCAGGCCGAGGCGCTCGCGACCTACCGCGAGGCCAGGGGAGCGCTGGTCGAGGGACTCGGCATCGAGCCCTCGCCCTGGCTGCGCGAGCTGGAGCGGGCGATCCTGCGGCACCGGCTCGTTTAACGAGATCTCCGCTTACGACCGATAAGGCTTTAAACCCGGCCGGGTTTTGGTACTTTGCTTCAACTGCAGACGGCGCCCCGGCGACAGCGGAGAGGAATCGACCACACATGGAACCCGTCTCGCTCGAGACCAAGCCGAAGGACCAAAAGGGCAAGGGCCGCAAGGGCTCGCTCGAGAATCCCGAGGTCTACGAGAACGTCCCGGGACACGTGATCCCGATCATCACCCGGGAGTTCGACGACTTCGACAACGAGGCCGAGAAGTTCCTCGCGGGCGACACCCCCGAGGACGAGTTCATCGGCTTCCGGCTGAAGCAGGGTGTGTACGGGCAGCGCCAGGCCGACGTCCAGATGTGCCGCATCAAGCTCCCCATGGGCGGCATCACGCCGGAGCAGATGGAGATGTTCGCCGACGTGGTCGAGGAGTTCGCGCCCCTCAACAAGGGCCACATCACGACCCGCCAGAACATCCAGATCCACCACATCCCGCTGCGCGATATGGCCGAGCTGATTCGCAGGGCGTCCGACGCCGGCCTCTCCTCACGCGAGGGCTGCGGCAACACCGTACGCAACGTCACGGGCGATCCGTGGGCTGGTATCACCGAGGGCGAGCTGTTCGATATCACCCCGTACGCGGGCGCCTACGTGCGCTACTTCGTGCGCCACCCCACGACGCAGCTGATGCCGCGCAAGGTCAAGACCGCCTTCACGGCAACGGATGAGGACCGCGCGATCACCGGCATTCACGACATCGCGTTCATCCCGCGTGTGCGTGACGGCGTGCGCGGTGTCGAGATCCGCGTCGGCGGCGGCACCTCGATCATGCCGCGGGTCGCTCCCACCCTGTACGAGTTCGTCGAGCTCGACAACGGCGACTACCTCAAGGTCTCGGAGGCGGTCTTCCGCATCTTCGACCGCCAGGAGTGGCTGCGCGTCAACCGCGCGCGGGCGCGCATCAAGGTGCTGATCGACAAGATCGGGATCGACGCATTCCGCGAGCTCGTCGAGGAAGAGCTCCAGGGCGATTGGGTCGCCGAGCGCGACTTCGATCCCGCTCCGCTCCTGCTCGAGCACGACGAGGAGGCGAACGCGCCGCAGCCGCTCGCCCACTACGCACAGCCGAACGGCGACGGCTCCGCGTTCGAGCGCTTCCGCGAGTCCAACGTCGAGCCGCAGCGGCAGGCGGGCTTTTCGAGCGTGCAGGTGCGCGTGGTGCGCGGTGACCTGACGCCCGAGCAGTTCCGCGGTGTGGCGCAGATCATGCGCGACTACTCGGGCGGCTATGCGCGGACGACCGTCGAGCAGAACCTGCTGCTGCGCTGGGTTCGCGACGAGTCTGTCTACGAGGTCTGGCAGGCGCTCGACGAGCTCGGGCTCGGCGGCGGCGGCGCGAGCACGATCGTGGACACCGTCTCGTGCCCCGGCACGGACTCATGCAAGCTCGGCATCACAAGCTCGATGGGCCTCAATCGCGCCGTGATGGAGCGCGTCGAGGCGATGAACATCGACGACCCGCTGACGAAGCGCATCCACATCAAGATGTCCGGCTGCCCGAACGGGTGCAGCCAGCACCACATCGCCAACATCGGGTTCTATGGCGCGTCGATCAAGGTCGGCGAGCACACGGTCCCGGCCTACGTCGCCCACATCGGCGGCCGCTACGAGGGCGGCGAGGTGCTGTACGGCACGCGGCTCAAGGTGCGGCTCGCCGCCAAGCGCGTGCCCGAGGCGGTGGAGCGCTGGATCCGCATGTACGAGGCGGAGCGCGAGGAGGGCGAGGAGTTCAACGGCTACGCCGAGCGCGTCGGGACGAAGCGGTTCGAGGAGGAGGTCGGCGAGCTGGCGCTCCCGATCGAGTTCAGCCTCGAGAACATGAGCCACTTCATCGACTGGCAGCGCAAGGAGCCCTTCCAGGTGATCCGGGGTGAGGGCGAATGCGCGGTCTGATTCAGAACTCCGAGGAAACCCTGGCGCTGGCGGTCGACCGCCACCACCCTCAGCTCGTGATGGCCTGCTCCTTCCAGAAGGAGGAGACGGTCCTGATCGACATGCTGATGCGGGTCGAGCCGTCGGCGCGCGTCTTCACGATCGACACCGGCGTGCTGTTTCCGGAGACCTACGAGGTCTGGCGCGAGATCGAGGACCGCTACGGGCTCGCCGTCGAGGTCATGGACGCCGGGCCGCCGAACGGCACCCCATGGAGCGCCGGCAACTGCTGCGGGTCGCGCAAGGTGGAGGCGCTCGAGCTCGCGCTGAGCGGAGTGGACGCCTGGATCACGGGCATCCGGCGCGAGCAGTCGCCCACGCGGGCGGATGCGGAGAACGTGGAATGGGATGCCGCTCGCGGGGTATGGAAGTTCAATCCGTTGGCGGAATGGACCTCCGACGACGTCTGGCGTTATGTGAACGACCACGATCTGCCCTACCATCCCCTCCACGACAGGGGGTACGAATCCATCGGATGCGCTCCCTGCACGCTGCCCGGCAACGGCCGCGAGGGCCGTTGGGCGGGCCAGGAGAAGACCGAGTGCGGTCTCCACGTTTGAGCGCATTCCCTTGACCAAGCGCCCATGAGCACGATCGAGTTCCCGCGTATCCTGCCGCCCGACGAGGCGATGAATTACGAGATCCCACACCTGCGGGACATCGAGTCCGAGGCCATCCACGTGATCCGTGAGGTGGCCGCCGAGCTGGAGCGCGGAGTGCTGCTGTTCTCCGGCGGCAAGGACTCGGCGGTGCTGCTGCACTTGGCGCGCAAGGCGTTCTGGCCGGCGGCGCTGCCGTTCCCGGTCATGCACGTCGACACCGGGCACAACTTCCCGGAGGTGATCGAGTACCGCGACCGCATGGTCGCCGACATGGGCGCGAAGCTCCTGGTCGCGTCGGTGCAGGAGTCGATCGACAACGGTCGGGTCGTCGAGGAGAGCGGCCCGCGCGCCTCGCGCAACCGGCTCCAGTCGGTGACGCTGCTGGACGCGATCGAGGAGCACGGCTTCAAGGCGGCGTTCGGCGGGGCTCGCCGCGACGAGGAGCGGGCCCGCGCGAAGGAGCGCATCCTGTCCTTCCGCGACGACTTCGGCCAGTGGGACCCGAAGGCGCAGCGGCCCGAGCTGTGGAACCTCTACAACGGCTTCATCAAGCCGGGCGAGCACGTGCGCGTCTTCCCGCTCTCGAACTGGACCGAGCTCGACGTCTGGGAGTACATCCGCGTGGAGGGCATCGTCCTGCCCTCGATCTACTTCGCCCACACGCGCGAGGTCTTCAAGCGCGACGGGATGCTCTACGCGAACTCCGACTTCGTCGAGCTGCTGCCCGACGAGTCGACCTTCGAGGAGTCGGTGCGCTTCCGCACCGTCGGCGACATGAGCTGCACCGGCGCGGTTCGCTCGACCGCCGCCAGCCTCGACGAGGTCGTGCTGGAGATCGCGGCCACGCGCGTGACCGAGCGCGGCGAGACGCGCGCCGACGACCGCGTCTCCGAGGCCGCCATGGAGGACCGCAAGAAGGAGGGTTACTTCTGAGCAGGGTCTCCTCCAACGGAGCGGCCGTGGCGGGCCCGCCGTCCGAGCTCGTCCGCTTCGCCACCGCCGGATCGGTCGACGACGGCAAGTCCACCCTCATCGGCCGCCTGCTGTACGACACCAAGTCGATCTTCGAGGACCAGCTCGAGCACGTCGAGGAGACCTCGCGGCGGCGCGGCGACGGCTACGTCAACCTCGCCCTGCTGACCGACGGCCTGCGCGCCGAGCGCGAGCAGGGCATCACGATCGACGTCGCCTACCGCTACTTCCACACGCCGCGGCGCAAGTTCATCATCGCCGACACGCCCGGCCACGAGCAGTACACGCGCAACATGGTCACGGGCGCCTCGACGGCCGACCTTGCGCTGATCCTCGTCGACGCGCGCAAGGGCGTGCTCGAGCAGTCGCGCCGGCACGCCTTCATCGCCTCGCTGCTGCGCATCCCGCACCTGGTCGTGTGCGTGAACAAGATGGACCTCGTCGACTTCGACCAAGAGGTGTTCGAGCGCATCAGCTGCCGAGTTCGCAGGCTGGGCCGCGAAGCTCGACGTGCACGACCTGACCTTCATCCCGATCTCGGCGCTGCACGGCGACAACGTCGTCGAGCGCTCGCCGCGGATGCCCTGGTACGAGGGCACCTCGCTGCTCTACCACCTCGAGCACGTGCACGTGGCCAGCGATCGCAACCTGCAGGACCCGCGCTTCCCGGTCCAGTGGGTGATCCGGCCGATGTCCGACGAGCACCACGACTACCGCGGCTACGCGGGCGAGGTCGCCTCGGGCGTGTTCCGCGCGGGCGACGAGGTCGTGGTGCTGCCCTCCGGGCGCGAGACCCGGATCGCCGCGATCGACAGCTACGAGGGCGAGAAGGACGAGGCCTACCCGCCGCTGTCGGTGACGATGCGGCTCGAGGACGACATCGACGTCTCGCGCGGCGACATGATCTGCCGCGAGCACAACCGGCCGGTCGAGGCGCGTGAGATCGACGCCATGGTCTGCTGGATGGCCGAGCGCCCGCTGTCCCCTCGCGGCCGCTACCGCATCAAGCACACGACCCGTACCGCGCTCGCCAAGATCGACGAGGTCCGCTACCGGATCGACGTCAACTCGCTGCATCGCGAGGAGGAGGCCGACAGCCTCCAGCTCAACGAGATCGGCCGCCTGACGCTGCGCCTCTCGTCGCCGCTGTTCGTCGACCAGTACCGCCGCAACCGCGCGACCGGCAGCTTCATCCTCATCGACGAGTCGACCAACGACACCGTCGGTGCGGGGATGGTTCTGTAAGCGCTTCTCAAGCTACCCTGTTGCGCTTGTGGACTTTGCCCTCATCGCGTTCGGTCTCGGGGTCGGCATCCTCGTGGGCATGACGGGGATCGGCGGGGGGTCCCTGATGACCCCGATGCTGATCCTGGTGTTCGGGGTCACGCCGATCACGGCGATCGGCACCGACCTCGCCTACGCCGCTGTGACGAAGACGGTGGGCGGCTACAAGCACTGGACGCAGAAGACCGTCGACCTCAAGCTGTCGACCTGGATGGCGCTCGGCTCCGTGCCGGCGGCGATCGGCGGCGTCTACGTGCTGGGGCTGCTCGAGGATTGGGCGGGTCAGGACTTCGACGACCTGCTGCTGACGCTGCTCGCCGGAGCGCTGCTCCTGACCGGCATCGCCACGCTCGTGCGGGCCTTCCTCAAGAGCATGCACGCGCGCGAGCGCGAGACGGTCGAGATGACCCGCCGCCACAAGATCGCCGCGGTCGCGCTCGGCGTGAGCGTCGGCTTCGTGCTCGGCATCACCTCGGCGGGCAGCGGCGCGCTGATCGCCGTCGGCCTGATTCTCGGCTTCCGACTGATCCCGACGCGCGTCGTCGGCACCGACGTCTTCCACGCGGCGATCCTGCTCTGGGCCGCCGGGCTCGCCCACATCGCGGCCGGCAACGTCGACTTCGGGCTCGCCGGGAACATCCTGATCGGCTCGATCCCTGGGGTCTGGCTCGGCAGCCACTGGTCGGTGCGTGTGCAGCCAGCCGTGCTGCGCACCACGCTCGCGGTCGTCCTGATCGGGGCGGGCACGGCTCTCCTCATCAAGGCCGGCCTCGGCATCCCCACCTGGGTGCTCGTGCCGTTCCCGCTCGGCGTCGTCATCCTGATGATCGTCACGATGGTGCGTGAGAGCCGAGCCAAGGCTGCGGCTGCGACGGAGGCCATGCGCGCGCGCGCGCATCCGCCGCGCCAGCCCGCCGAAGAACTCACGCCGTGATGGTCGTGATGACACCGGAGGCGACGCCTGCCCAGATCGAGGCGGTCGTCGAGCGCCTCGAGGCCGCGGGCGTGCACGCCAAGGTGATGCCCGGCGAGCTGACCACGGCGATCGGCGCGATCGGCGACCCCGAGGGTGTGCGCGAGATGGGGCTCGAGGGGCTCCCGGGCGTCGACCAGGTGATCCCGATCTCGCGGCCGTACAAGCTCGCGTCCAGCGAGCTCTCCCACCACTCGGCGACGATCGTCGAGGTCGACGGCCGCCGTGTCGGCGGCGGCGAGACCTTCTGCCTGATCGCCGGCCCTTGCACCGTCGAGTCGCCCGAGCAGACGCGCGCAGTCGCCCGGGCCGTGGCCGACGCCGGTGCCTCGATGTTGCGCGGCGGCGCCTTCAAGCCGCGCACGTCGCCGTTCTCCTTCCAGGGCCTCGGCGACGAGGCGCTCGACATCCTCGCCGAGGTGCGCGCCGAGACCGGCCTGCCGGTGGTGAGCGAGCTGACGGCGGCCGAGCACGCCGACCGCTTCGCCGACACGGTCGACGTGATCCAGGTCGGCGCCCGCAACATGCAGAACTACGGGCTGCTCGAGGTGGTCGGCAAGCTGGGCAAGCCGGTGCTGCTCAAGCGCGGACTCTCGTCGACGCTCGAGGAGCTGCTCCAGGCCGCCGACTACATCCTCAAGGAGGGCAACGGCGACGTGATCCTCTGCGAGCGCGGCATCCGCACCTTCGACACCGCGATGCGCTTCACGCTCGACCTCGGCGCCGTCCCGTGGCTCAAGCTCCACACGCACCTGCCGGTGATCGTCGACCCGAGCCACGCCTCGGGTGACCGCCGGCTCGTCGGCCCGCTCTCGCGGGCGGCGGCCGCGGTCGGCGCCGACGGCATCATCGTCGAGGTCGCCGACGATCCGGAGGCCGCGCTCTGCGACGGGCCGCAGCAGCTGTACGCGCGCGACTTCCCGGAGTTCGCCCGCGAGATCGCGGCACACGCGGGGCTCGTCGGGCGGACGCTGGCGTAGCCGACCCCGCTCAGATACTCTGCGGTATGTGAACACAGACCTGCCGCCCGGCCCGCGCACGCCCAGGTCGCTGCAGACGCTCCGCTGGATCGTCCGCCCGACCGCCTACATGGAGGAGTGCCGGCGCCGCTACGGCGACTCGTTCACGCTCGAGATCGCCAACGAGGGCCAATGGGTCTTCCTGACCCATCCCGACGCCGTCAAGCAGGTCTTCACCGGGGACCCGCGGCTGCTGCACGCGGGCGAGGCGAACGTCGTGCTGCTGCCCGTGCTCGGAACGCACTCGGTGCTGCTGCTGGACGATGCGGCACACATGCGCCAGCGCAAGCTGATGCTGCCGCCCTTCCACGGCGACCGCCTGCGCGGCTACGCCGACACGATGCGCGAGGTCACTCAGGAGGCGATCGCGTCGTGGCCCCTCGGCCGGCCGCTCGGCACCCGGCCGCTGATGCAGGCGCTGACCCTCGAGATCATCATGCGCACCGTCTTCGGCGTGCAGGACGAGGCTCGCAAGGCGCGCCTCGGCGCCGCCCTCTCGGAGCTGCTTCGCTGGGGCAGCGATCCGCGCCGCGTGGCCGTGGGCCTCGCGCTCGGCCCGCAGCGGTCGATCCGCCTCGGGCTGTTCCGGAGCGTGCTCCAGCCGGCAGACGACGCCATCTACGAGGAGATCGCCGCCCACCGCGAGGCAGGTGGGCTCGAGGATCGCGACGACGTGATGTCGCTGCTCCTCCAGGCGCGCCACGAGGACGACAACGCTCGGCGGGCCGAGCCGGCCCTCGCGCACGGCGCCCCATGTCCGACCAGGAGCTGCGCGACGAGCTGATGACGCTGCTGGCGGCGGGGCACGAGACGACCGCGACCGGGCTCGCGTGGGCGCTCGAGCGGCTCGTGCGCCATCCCGATGCGCTCGAGCGACTGCGCGACGGGGACGACGATTACGCCGACGCGGTGGTGAAGGAGACGCTCCGGCTGCGCTCACCGATATCGCTCGTGCTGCGCCGGCTCCAGGAGCCGATGGAGATCGGCGGCTACCAGCTGCCCGCGGGCGTCAACGTGGTCCCCTGCATCTACCTCATGCACCGGCGAGCGGACGTCTACCCGGACCCGCTCGCCTTCCGGCCGGAGCGGTTCCTGGAGGGGCAGGGCGGGACCTACAGCTGGATCCCGTTCGGCGGCGGCGTGCGGCGCTGCCTCGGGGCGAGCTTCGCCCAGCTCGAGATGCGCATCGTGCTGCAGGCGCTCGCGGAGCGCTTCGAGCTCAGCGCAGCCGATGGGCGGCCGGAGCGGATGGTGCGGCGCGCGATCATCTCCTCGCCCTCGCGTGAGGGCGAGATCGTGGCTCGCGCGCGCACGGCCGCGCGCTCGAAGACGTCCGCGCTCGCCGCGTGAGCGAGCGCCCGCTCACACGCAAGGAGCGCCAGGCACACACGCGCGCGCGGCTCATGCACTCCGCGGCCAAGGTCGCCGCGGCGCGTGGCCTCGAGGGTGCGTCGCTCGACCTGGTCGCTGAGGAGGCCGGCTTCACGAAGGGCGCCGTGTACGCGAACTTCGGCAGCAAGGAGGCGCTCTTCCTGGCGATGCTCGACCAGCGCTTCGAGGACCGGCTCGCCGACATCGACCGCACGCTGCACGGCGGCGGGACGATCGAGGAACAGGCGCGCCGCGCCGGCGGCGACTTCATCTCCGCGGTCGCCGCCGCGCCCGAATGGGAGCGGCTCTTCTTCGAGTTCGCCGTCTACGCCGCGCGCAACGAGAGCTTCCGCACGGAGCTGGTCGAGCGCTACCGGGCCCTGCGCGAGCGGATCGCCGCGTTGCTCGAGGAGCGCGCCCGCGAGCTCGGGATCGAGCCGGCGACCCCGCCGCGGCAGGTGGCGCTGATGACCTTCGCAATGGCGAACGGCGTGGCGCTCGAGCGCCTGCTGGAGCCCGAGGCGGTGGACGACGACCTCTTCCCCACGATGCTCGCGACGTTCTTCGCCGGGCTAGCGCCTCGGGAGTCCTGACCGCGCAGCGGCGGCCTGGACGCTCGCCGCAGCGAACGGCGGGTCGAGCGGCGCGGCCACGCGACGGCCGCCGAGCACGCCGCGCATGCGCCGCCCCCTGATCGTGATGAAGCCATCCGGCAGCCCGCGCGCGCCCTCGACCCGGATGCGCCCGCGCTGCCGGCGCGTGTTCACGAAGTTGCGGATGCGCCCCTCGAGGCGCACGCCCGGGACGAAGGCGAGCCGGCGCAGCCACAGATGGCCACGCGCGTCGAGCCGATAGCTGCCGGCGCGCAGGCCGCCGCCGTGGGCGAAGTCGCGGGCGCTCGGGTCGAGGTTGAGCGCCGCGATCGCGTCGAAGGCGACGTCGTGCAGGGTCGTCCCGATGGCGGCGAGCAAGCGGCCGCGAGCGCCCGGCACGCCCGCGGCCGGGCGCACGTCGCCGATGCCGAGCGGCGGCGGAGGCATCGGGAGGAATTCGCGCCGCGTGCGGCGGCAACGTGTCCGGACCGGCCGTCCCTCCATGAAGCGCCCGAAGGCGACCCTGGTGCAGCCGCTGGCGTCGGCGCCGAGGGCCGAGTGGCCGACGCCCGGAACGACGAGCAGACGCGCGTGCGGGAAGCTCGCCGCCACGCGCTGCGCGCTCTCGACGGGTGTGCGCAGGTCCTCCTCGCCTTCGAGCACGAGCAGTGGCACGTCCGGGAACGGGCCCTGCGCGAACCCCGGGAAGGCGGGGGCGGCCGTCCAGCGGCCGCATAGGTCGACGATGTCGTTGTTGACCGCGGTCGCGCGATCGAAGGGCAGGAAGGCGCTCGCCGGGAGCGCCGCGGCGGCCGCCTCTGCGCCGGCGCGGCGAGCCGACCGGGTCGGGCGGCGCCGTCCGGGCCCATGGGAACGACGTCTCCTCGCACGTCGTCGCTGCGTACAGCGCCGCGCTCAGCACGTGCGCCGGCGGCGGAGCGCCGTCGACCGCGTAGGCGCGCTGGCTGAGGCGCAGGAGGGGCGCGGCGTCGCCGTCGAGCGCGGCGCGCACCGCACCCGGGAAGCCGGCGCGCACGACGGGGTTCAGATCGCCCGCGAGCAGGACGGCGAACAGGTCCTCACGGCCAAGCCGTGCGCGCCGAGCGGACCCGTTGTTGTCGAGCAGCTGCCCGCGCAGCGAAGCTCGCCCGAGCCGCCGCACGAGCGCCTCGACGTCCCCCACGGGATCGCGCGTGAAGCTCGCACAGCCGGCCCGGCAGAGCGCGCGAAGCACGCGCGGCACCGCCTCGAAGGTCTCCAGGTACAGCGGGCTCGGCCCGCCCGCCTCGACCACGGAGTCGAGCACGAGCCGCTCGACGTTCGCGGGATGGGCGAGGGCGTACCCGAGTGCGACCTTCGTCCCGTACGACGTGCCGAACAGAGCGATGCGCTCGTAGCCGAGCGCCAGTCTGAGCGCCTCGATGTCCTCGGCGCTGTCACGGCTCGTGTAGGAGGCGCGCCGCGGCCCGAGCCGCGCGGCACACTTGCCCGCGGCCGGACCGGCCTCGAGCAGGTTGGCCCGCTCGAGCGCCCGGCAGCGGAGCAGCCCCGACCTGCCCGTCCCGCGCTGGTCGAAGACGATCAGGTCGCGGTGCCGATAGGCCGAGTAGAGGACCGCGAGCGCGTCGTTCCCGAAGGCGTCGGTGGCCGACTGGCCGGGGCCGCCGGCGAGCACGACGAGCGCGCCGCGGCGCGGCCGTTCCCGCGCGCGGATCCGCTTGACGAACAGCGACACCCGGCCCGGGAGCGCGCCCGTCCGGTCGAGCGGGACGCCCACCCGGGCGCACTCGAAGCCGAAGGCCCCGCAACGCTTGAAGCGCGGCTCCGCCTCGGCCGGCGCCGCGAGCACGAGCCACGCCGCTGCGACGGCAGCCACCAGGGGTCCCCTCTTCACCGATCCCATTATGGAGCGCGTCGATAACCTCCCGGCCCCTGTGTTTGAGAAGGTGCTCGTCGCGAACCGCGGCGAAATAGCTATCCGCGTGATGAGGACGCTCGAAGAGCTGGGCGTCGCAAGCGTGGCCGTCTACTCGGAGCCCGACCGCGACGCGCCGCACGTCCGGCGCGCCGGCGAGGCCTACCTGCTCGGTCCCGGCCCGGCGAACGAGAGCTATCTGGTGGTCGAGAAGATCCTCGAGGTCGCGCGCCAGTCCGGCGCCGAGGCGATCCATCCCGGCTACGGCTTCCTCGCGGAGAACGCCGCCTTCGCGCGCGCCTGCGACGAGGCCGGGATCGTGTTCATCGGCCCGCCTGGCGCCGCCATCGACGCGATGGGCTCGAAGACGCGCGCCCGCGAGCTGATGCGCGAGGCGGGCGTCCCGATCGTTCCCGGCACCACCGAGCCGGTGGAGACCGTCGAGGATGCGCGCAAGGTGATCGAGGAGTCCGTCGGGTACCCGGTCGCGATCAAGGCGGCCGGCGGGGGCGGCGGCAAGGGCTTCCGGGTGGCGGAGTCCGAGGACGAGCTCGAGAAGGCGTTCGAGGGCGCCGCGCGCGAGGGCGAGAAGTTCTTCTCCGACGCGACCGTGTACGTCGAGCGCTACCTGCCCGACCCGCGCCACGTCGAGGTGCAGGTGCTCGCCGACTCGCACGGCAACGTCATCCATCTGTTCGAGCGTGACTGCTCCGTGCAGCGGCGCCATCAGAAGCTGATCGAGGAGTCACCCGCGCCGGCCGTCGACCCCGAGCTGCGCGAGCGGATCGGCAAGATCGGCACCGACGCCGCGCGCGCGGTCGACTACCGCGGCGCCGGGACGATCGAGGGCCTGCTCCAGGACGGGGAGTACTTCTTCCTCGAGATGAACACTCGCGTGCAGGTCGAGCACTGCGTGACGGAGATGGTCACCGGCATCGACATCGTGCGCGAGCAGATCAAGATCGCCGCCGGCGAGCCGCTCAGCTACGCCCAGGACGACGTCGTGCTGCGCGGTCACGCGATCGAGTGCCGGATCAACGCAGAGGACGCATCGAAGAACTTCGCCCCTGCGCCCGGGCGGATCGGGTCCTACATCGAGCCCGCTGGGCCGTTCGTGCGCGTCGACTCGGGTGCCGAGGAGGGCTACGACGTCCTGCCGCTCTACGACCCGATGATCGCCAAGTTGATCGTCTGGGACATCGATCGCGCCGCCTCGACGCGCCGCATGCTGCGCGCGCTCGGCGAGTACGAGATCGGAGACCTGAAGACGCTCATCCCCTTCCACAAGGCGCTGCTCGCGAGCGAGCAGTGGGCCGCAGGCGGCACCTGCCGCGACCTCGTCGAGGACAGGCAGTGGCTCAAGCAGCTCGCGTTCCCCAAGCCGGCGAAGCGCGACGACGCTGAGCCCGAGCGGGTCGAGCGCGACTACGCGGTCGAGGTCTCGGGCCGTCGCTTCGACGTGAAGGTGATCGGCGAGGCTGCGGCACCGAACGGGGCCGCGCCGGCAGCCGCGATGAAGCAGGCGCCGCGGCGCGAGCGCAAGAGCGGCGCCAGCGGCGGCGCACCCGGCGCGATCGTCTCGCCACTCCAGGGCACCGTGCTCAAGGTCGCTGTCGAGAAGGGCGCCCAGGTCGACGAGGGGGCGCTCGTGTGCGTGATCGAGGCCATGAAGATGGAGAACGAGATCACCGCGCCGAGCGCGGGCACCGTGGAGGAGCTGGCCGTGTCCGAGGGCGGGTCTGTCGCCACCGGCGACACCATCGCCGTCATCCAGTAGGCCGGTGCCCTCCGCGCTCGTCGTCGGAGGCGGGATCTTCGGGTCGGCGCTCGCCGACAGGCTCGTCGGCGAAGGCTGGGACGTGACGCTCGTCGACGCCTTCGAGCCGGGCGACCCGCGCTCCGAGTCAGGCGGGGAGACGCGCATGATGCGCTGCTCGCACGGGACCAACGACTTCTATACGGAGCTCGCCCACAGGTCGCTCTCGCTCTGGCGCGAGCTCGGCGCCGGCGTTCTGATCGAGGCGGGCGCCGTATGGCTTGCCCATCGCGACGATGGCTGGGAGGCCGACAGCGAGGCGGCTCTGCGCGACGCCGGCGTGGCGGTCGAGCGGCTCACGCCGGAGCAGACGGCGCAGCTCTTCCCGAGCCTGCGCGTGGACGACGTCGCCTTCGGGCTGCTGGAGCCCGGGGCCGGTGTGCTGCGCGCCGGCGACGGCGTGCGCGCGCTCGTGGCGCGAGGGCGAGAGGGCGGGCTGAGCGTCGTGCGCGGGCTGGCGGCGCCCGCCGGCGCCGGGGTGTCGCTCCCCGACGGACGCCGGCTCGAGGCCGACCACGTGATCTGGGCCTGCGGCGCCTGGCTCGCACGGCTCTTCCCGGAGCTCGTGCCGCTGCGGGTGACCCGCCAGGACGTGTGCCTCTTCGACGTCCCCGCAGAGTGGACGACCCCCTCCGTGCCCGGCTGGCTCGACTTCGACAGCTCCTTCTACGGACACGGGCTGATCGAGCCGCACGGGATGAAGGTCTCGAATGACCGGGAGGGACCCGAGATCGACGCCGGCGCGCGCCCTGAGCGCGCCTCCGAGGAGAGCATCCAGCGCTCGAGCGCGTACCTGGCCGAGCGCTTCCCGGCGCTCGCCGGCGCGCCGATTCGCTCCGCTCCCGTGTGCCACTACTCGCTCACGGCGGACGGCGGCTTCGTGTTCGCCCGGCACCCGCGGCACGAGCGTGTCTGGCTGCTCGGCGGGGGTTCGGGTCACGGCTACAAGCACGGCCCGGCGATCGCCGAGCAGGCGGCGGCCGTTCTGCGCGGCGAGGCGGACCCCGAGCCGCGCTTCGCGCTCGGAGCCCGAGAGCCCTCGCGGGCGCTTCGCACCGCCGGCTCGTGAGCGCCCGCACGCGGGCGGTCGTGCCGCTCGTGCTGGCGACGGTCGCCACCCAGGCGTCGATCGTCGTGCTGGCGCCGCTGATGGTCGAGATCGGGCGCGACTTCGACGCCGGCATCGGCGCGGTCGGCATCGCGCGCTCGGTGCTGGCGGCCACCGCGGTGGCGGTCTCGCTCGCGATCGGTCCGCTGATCGACAGGGCCGGCGTGCGCCCGCTGATCATCGCGGGCGCGCTGTTCGCGCTGGCGGGCGCCGGGCTCACGGCCGCCTCGCCCTCGCTGTTCGCGTTCTACGCGGCCCACGTCGTGACCGGCGCGGGCGTCGCCTGCCTGTTGTCGGCGGGCTTCGCCGGCGTGGCGGCGTACTTCGGCGACGAGCACGCCGCCTGGGCGATCGGCTGGGTGGTGGGTGCGCAGTCGCTCGCCTGGATCGGAGGCAACCCGGTGATCGGGCTGCTTGCAGACAGCGGCTCGTGGCGGCTCGCGTACCTGGTCCCTGCGACGATCTCGGTTCTCGCGCTCGCCGCCGGTCTGCTGGCCCCGCGCGGCCGGCCCGAGCACGCGGTGGGCGGCATCGGAGAGGGCCTCGCCGCCGTGTTCCGGGACCGTTCGGCGCGCCGCTGGAGCCTCGCAGAGCTCGTCGCCTACTCGGCCTGGACCGCCGAGATCACGTACGCCGCGGCCTTCTACATCGAGAGCTACGACGTCAGCGTCTTCGAGGTGGGCGTGCTGATGTCGGTCGGGTCGGTGGTGTTCCTGCTCGTGTCGACGAACACCGCCCGGCTCACCGAGCGGCTGCCGCGCAAGCCGGTGATCATCGTCTCGGCGCTGCTCATGGGGCTGACGCTCGTGCCCGTGCTGAACCTCACCCCGGCGGTCTGGTTCACGCTCGTGCTCTTCGGCGTGATGGCCGGCTTCGCGGCGCTGCGCGCGACCGCGGCCAGCGCACTCGGGCTCGCCCAGCTCCCGGATCGGCCGGGCGCGATGATGGGCGCGCGCACGGCCAGCTCGCAGCTCGGCTACATGATCGGGGCGGGCGCGGGCGGCGCCGTGCTCTCGCTGACCGGCTTCGGCGCGCTCGGCTTCGTCCTGCTGGCGGGCATGGCGCTGTCCGCGCTCCTGATGGCGCGCGTCCACGACCCGCTCGGCGAGCCGGTCCTGCACGTTCCCGAGCCGGTGCCCGATTAGTTTGGGTCCGCGCGGCTGTCGTAGATTGCGAAACGACCACCGGAGGAGGAACCCATGGGAAAGCTCTACGCAGAGATAAGCGTTTCGCTGGACGGCTATGTCGCCGGCCCCAACATCAGCCCTGAGGAGCCGCTCGGCGAGGGCGGGGAGCGGCTCCACGATTGGGTCACCGCGCTCGCGAGCTGGAAGGAGAGTCACGGCCAGTCCGGCGGCCGCTCGGGCCCCGACGACGAGCTCATGAAGCAGTCGATTGCCCGCGGAGGCGCGGTGATCATGGGCAAGAACATGTTCGGACCGGGGCAAGGTGCGCCGAGCGACGACGGCTCCTGGCAGGGCTGGTGGGGCGACGACCCGCCGTTCCATCAGCAGGTGTTCGTCCTCACCCACCAGAAGCGCGAGCCGCTGCAGCTGAGCGACACCACCTTCACGTTCGTCAACGACGGCCCCGAGTCTGCGCTCGAGCAGGCCCGCGCCGCGGCGGGCGACGATGAGGTCCAGATCGCCGGGGGCGCCAGCGCGATCCAGCAATACCTGGCCGGAGGGCAGCTCGACGAGCTCTTCCTGCACGTGGCGCCGGTGCTGCTCGGCGGCGGCGTGCGGCTGTTCGACAACCTCGAGGGCGCAGAGCCGAAGCTCGAGCCGGTCGAGGTGATCGAGTCGCCGGTGGTGACGCATCTGCGCTATCGCGTCAGCAAATAGCTGGTCAGCGCCTGCGGCTCCGACAGCGCGATGAGGTGACCGCCGGGCAGCACGTCGGCCTCGATGCCGAGCCGCTCGCGCGCCAGCCCCTGCTGGAACTCGACCGGGAAGAAGCGGTCGGCCTCGCCGGCCACGGAGCGGATCGGGATCGCGGGCCACGCCTCGAAGCCGCAGACCGAAGCGAAGACCGCGTCGGCCTCCTCACGCTGCTGTGGCTCGCCTTCCGCCGCAACGTCGAGCGGGACGTCGTGGAGGAAGTATGTGAAGAGGTCGAACTCGGGGCTGTAGCCGTCCCGCTCGGCCGCCGCCCGGCGGGCGGGCTCGGAGCCGGTGTTGCCCCACCACTCGCCGGGCCGCTCGCCCGCCTTCGGGATCATCGCGTTGACGAACACGAGCTCCGCCAGCGGAGTCCGCTCCGCCACGAGCGGCGCTGTGAACCCGCCGAGCGACTGTGCGACGAGCACGACGCCGCCGCGATCGCCGATCACGTCGAGCACCAGCTGTGCGTACTCGGGCAGGCCGGCGCTCTCGTCGTCACCGGGCAGGTCGACGGCGATCGCCTCGTGGCCGGCGTCCGTGAGCCGCTCGGCCACCAGGTGCCAGTACCAGGCGACACCGCCGGCGCCGGGGATGAGAGCGAAGGTGGTCACGAGGTTGTTCTACCCGCTTGCGATGACAGGCGCGGCCGCAGGCCCCGGGCAATCAGCGCGCCCGCACGACAAGCTGGTGCTCGCCGCGGACCGGCGCCCGCACGAGCACCTCCACCCCGCGGTTCGTCTCACGCACGCGGTAGCGGACCGGATCGCCATCCAGCCGGACGCGCTCGACGCTCGCGCCGTGCGCGAGCGTGTGGCCGAGCACAAGGCGGCGCAGCGGCACGCGGGCGCGGACGTCGGTCACGTGGCGGGAGCCCGATACGCGCGCGCTCACGTCGGCCGAGCCGGCCATGCCCAGCCTGATGTTCGAGCCGGCCACGCGGTTCTGGCCGGCGGGCACCTGCGGCACCACCTCGAGGCGGTCACGGCCGAGGTCGGGCCGGACGCCGAGCTGCTGGCGCACCACCGGCCAGGCCGTGCCGTACGCGCCCCAGGCCTGCAGGACCATCGCGCGGTCGACGAGCGGCTGATCGATCGAGCGCTCGTAGTCGGGCGACGGCGCGATCTCGGGCATGGCGCCCGGCTGCTCGTCGGGCACCGGCAGCTGCAGACGTCGGTTGCCCGCCGTGTAGCGACCCTGCTGGTCCGGGCCGAGACGGCCGTAGTTGCCCTCGCCGACGGCCATGATCGCCGTGTTGAGCGTGAAGACCTTCTGCTCGCCGGGCCCATCCGGCGCATCGTCGCAGCCCGTCACGCCCGTGTGGAAGAGGCCGAAGTCGCCGCTGTAGCACTGCGTCTCGCGCAGCGTCAGCGCCGCCTCGCCGTGCGGGAAGGTGGCAAGCCCCGGCACGATGCGGCCGCCGCGCACGAGCTCCGCCTCCATCGGCACGGCGCCGATCCAATGGCGCTGTTGCCGCTTGACGTTGCCGGGATCGTCGAGTGAGTCGGCGTGCTGCGGCACCTCCGGCATCCACCACTCGGCCTCGAAGCGCCGCTCGAGTGCGCGTGCCCGCTCGAGCGCCCAGGAGGCCGTCGCCCGATCGCCGCGCGAGCGCGCCAGGTCGGCGAGGTCGCGCAGCCCGCGGATCGTGTAGACGGCCACGTCGAGCTTCTCCTCGCCCATGCCCTCGCGCTCGACGTTGCCCGGCCCCTCGAGCCAGCCGTCGCCGTCGGCGTCGAGGGTCGAGAGCGCCCAGCGCATGCCGTCGACCGTGAAGTCGTACATCTCGTCGCGGAAGCCGTCGTCGCCCGTCCAGCGCCATAGGAGGGCGACCACGCTGGGGAGCTTGACCGTCTCGTCGGTGTTGCCCGCGTCCTCGTTCGCGCCGAAGTAGACGCTGCCGTCGGTCATCACCTCGTGCACGACCTTGCCGGTGTCGCCGTTGGCCACGCGGCTCACGTCGCGCAGCGCGCGCAGGTGATCCATGATCGGCTCGAACTGGCCGACCGCCACGCTCGCGAAGGCGGTGTACTCGCCGTCGGTGGCGAACAACCACGGGTAGTCGGGCCAGCCGGCGCCGAGGAAGCGCACGTGCTGCACGCTGCCGGAGGGCGACGGGTACTCCTTGCCCGCGCGCACCTCGCGCACCTGGAGGTCCTCCGCCACCTGGACAGAGTCGGCGAGGTTCTGCTTGCTCCAGTCGATGCCCTGCGCGAGCAGCGGGTCACCTGGCAGCGAGAGCTGCGTGTAGCGCTCCAGCTTGCGGCGGCTCTCGACCTTCGCGCGGAACGAGGCGTCCGCCCCGTCGAGCGCGACGCGCAGCTCGCGGCGCGCCTCGGCTGTGCCCTGGTCGGAGCCCGCGACCGCGATCAGCAGGCGTCGCTCGCGCCCGGCGGGCACCTTGAGCTCATAGCGCAGCCGGCCCCCGGCGCCCTTGCCATAGGCGGAGTCCTGGCAACGCGGCGGCGGTGGGGGCTGCTCGGGTCCGGACGGCCCGCAGACGACCGGGTTCGCGTGCGGCCCGCGGAAGCCGGGGCCGGTCTCGCCGGCGGCCGGCGGCGGGCTCGAGGAGACGACGGCGGTCCAGGGCTTGCCGGCCTCTCGGAAGCTGAGCTCGCCCGATTCGAACGATGCCGAGTCCTGGCCGTTGAAGTCGAGCTGCGACGGGGTCGTCTCGCCCCACGGATAGATGCTCATCAGCTCCGAGTGCGCGTCGACCCAGACGTCCACGTTCCGGTCGCCGCCCGTCGAGCGCAGGCTCAGCTCGATCAGCGCGGCGCGCCGGCCGTCGGGCACGAAGTCGCGGCGGCTCACGCGCAGCCCGGCAGTGACCGGGTAGTCCATGCGCACGTAGCCCTGTCCGCTCGTGAAGCGGGTCGCGGGCGGAAGCCACTGGCCGTCGAGCGCGAACCAGGCGCCGTCGAGCAGCTTCAGCGGCGGCGACCAGATCCCGCCCATCTCGCCGCGCGTGTGCCAGCCCATCGCCGGAAAGTCGCCGCTCTCGACGCCGACCAGGTAGCCGCGCGTGCCGGAGGCCACGTAGCGGCGGTCGTCGAGCCGGTCGCTGACGGACAGCTCGGTCGGAGCCGCACTCGCGGTGGTGGCGAGCGTCAGCACGACTGCCGTCACGGCGATGAGAATCCGGCGAGGCAAGGCTCCTCCACCCGTGGGTGTCCCCGGGACGCAAACGGCGAAACCCCGCCATGCGCGAGGATGCCGCTCCATGAGGCAGCTGACAGTGACCGAGGACCGACGCGTCGAGTGGCAGGAGACGGGCGACCCTGTGCTGCGCGAGGCGAACGACGCGATCGTGCGACCGCTCGCCGTCGCGCTCTGCGATCTCGACTATCCGATCGTCAGCGGCCGCGCGCCCATCCCGGGGCCGATCGCCCTCGGGCACGAGTTCGTCGCCGAGATCGTCCACACCGGAGACATGACCGAGCTCGAGGTGGGCACGCGCGCGGTCGTGCCGTTCCAGATCTCGTGCGGCGAGTGCGAGCGCTGCCTGCGCGGCCAGACCGGCGACTGCCTCACCGTGCCGGAGCGCTCGATGTTCGGCTTCGGGCCCTTCGGCGGCGACTGGGGCGGCGCGCTATCGGACCTCGTGCGCGTGCCGTTCGCCGACCACATGCTCGTGCCGATCCCGGATGCGCTCGCGCCCGCGACCGTCGCGAGCGTCAGCGACAACGTGCCCGACGGCTGGCGCACGGTCGCGCACCCGCTTGAGCGGCGTCCTGACGCCGACGTCCTCATCGTCGGCGGCGGGGCGCCCAGCATCGGCCTCTACGCGATCGACGTCGCGCGCGCCCTCGGCGCCACCCGCGTGACCTACCTCGACACCGACGAGGCGCGCCTGCGCGTCGCCGAGCAGCTGGGCGCGCACGTGCACGAGGGCATCCCGGACAAGCTCGGCTCCTACGCGATCACCGTCGACGCAGGCGCGACGCGCGAGAGCCTCGTCTGCGCGCTGCGCTCAACCGAGCCGGGCGGCGACTGCACGAGCGTCGGGATCATCTACGAGGCCGAGACGCCGCTGCCGCTGCTCGAGATGTACACGAACGGAGTCAACTTCCACATCGGGCGCGCACAGGCCCGCCCGGCGATCCCCGCGATCCTGGAGCTCGTGCTCGAGGGAAGGCTCCACCCGGAGCTCGTGACGAGCCGCGTGGTCGGCTGGGAGGACGCTCCCGAGGCCGTGCAGGCACCCGAGCGGAAGCTCGTGATCGAGCGCGGCTAGGCCGCGCCGACCTTGTCCAGGTTCTCGCGATGGATGCTGCGCTGGGCGTGTGAGTCGCGCCCGGAGGGCAGGCGCGGCTTCTCCTCGCCGCGCTCGAGCGCGTCCAGGTAGGCCTCGTCCTCGTCGATCAGTCGCACGGCCGTCGCGCTCGTGTGCGCCGGGCCGTGGCCGGGCACGACGACCTCGGCCTCTTCGGCGAGCGGTCGCAGCCGCGCCAGGGTCGAGCGGTACTCGCCGAGCGTGCCGTGGATCCAGGGGATCTCGACCGACGAGACGTAGTCGCCCACCAGCAGCACGCCCAGCGGGCGCGCGAACAGCGCCATGCCGTCGGCGGTGTGGCCCTCGGCCGGGTGCAGCTCGATCTCGATCGCGTCGGGTCCGGTGCCGAGGTCGAGCTTGCCGGGCACCGGCAGCGCCTGCACCTGCCCGAGCGACAGCGGCGCCGGGCGCTCGATGTAGAAGTCCTGGTCGTAGTGGCGCAGGTGCCGCTGCGGCTCGCCCGGGGACGCACGCAGGCGATCCCCCGTCGACTGCCCCACCCCGAGCGCCATGCCCGGGTAGGCGATCCTCCCGAGCACGTGGTCGAAGTCGCCGTGCGTGGCGACCAGGCCGTCCGGCTCGAAGCCCGCGCCCGCGAGCAGCCCCGGCAGGGCGTCGAGCTCGTCGGGCAGGTAGGGCGAGTCGACGAGTATCGCCTCGCCGCCGGCACGCAGCGCCACGGCATTGGTCTGCCAGAAGGCGCTCGTGATGAGCAGGGCGTTCTCGGTGAGGGAGACCGCCCGCAAACCGGGCTAGGCGGCCTTCAGCAGCTTGCCCGCGTCGCGGAAGGTGCGCACCTCGGCGTCGGGCTTCTTGCCCTCGGCCTCCTCGCCGTGGCGGTTGACCCAGATCACGGGCACCTTCGACTGCAGGCAGGGGACGACGTCCGTCGGGTAGCCGGACGCGATGTGGACCCAGTTCTTCTTCATCGAGCCGATCCGGCGCGCGCACTCCTTGAAGTGGGCCGGGTCGGGCTTGTACGAGCGGACCTGCTGGGCGGTCACGACGAGGTCGAAGTCGACGCGCAGATGGCGGCGGGTCGCTCCGAGCAGCTTGTCGTCGATGTTCGAGAGGATGCCGGTCTCGTACTTCTTCGCGAAGCGCTCGAGCTGGGCGTTCGTCTCGCGGAACGGCGGCCAGGCCGGCACGCTGTTGGGCAGGAAGTTCGAGCGCGAGGGCTCGAGCTCCCAGCCGAGCTCGCTGGCCACGCGCACAGCGGTGCGGCGCAGCACCTCGGCGTAGAGCTCGTAGGAACCGCGCTGGATCTCCCGCTGGACGTCGATGAAGCGCGGGATCAAGGCGTCGCGATCGATCGTGAAGCCGTCACGGTCGGCCTCCTTCTGGAATGCGTCGTATACGCCGCTCTCCCAGTCGATGAGCGTCCCATAACAGTCGAACGTGACGAACTTGACGTCTTTCGGTAGAGCCATCTGACCTTTCGATAGGGTCATGCGCCCGCCGCCGCAGCAGCGCAGCGGCCGAGCATCCTATCTATCCGCAATGGACCTCCTCGAGTATCAGGGAAAGCAGCTCTTCAAGAAGCACGCCGTTCCGGTGCCCGACGGCAGGCACGCGACATCGGTCGGCGAGGCGGTCGAGGGGGCCGAGGAGCTCGGCTACCCGGTGGTCATCAAGGCCCAGGTTCAGATCGGCGGCCGCGGCAAGGCGGGCGGCATCAAGCTTGCGAACGACCGCAGCGAGGCCGAGCAGCACGCGAAAGCGATTCTCGGCATGGACATCCGCGGCTTCACGGTGCACGAGCTCTACGTGGAGAGCGCGAGCGAGATCGACGAGGAGTACTACGCGGCGGTTGTCTTCGACCGCTCGGCGAAGAAGCCGATGGCGATGCTCTCGCGCATGGGCGGCATGGACGTCGAGGAGGTTGTCGACACGGACCCCGAGGCGATGCGCATGCTGCACGTCGACCCGCTGCTCGGCTTCCAGGACTTCCAGGGCCGCCGGCTCGCCTTCGACTCCGGCATCGCCGAGGACGTGATCCGGCCGGTGGGCGCGATGCTCGCGAAGCTCTACGACGTGTTCGTGAGCGAGGACGCGACGCTCGTCGAGGTCAACCCGCTGCTGATCACGAAGAAGCGCGAGGTGGTGGCGCTCGACGCCAAGGTCACGATCGACGCCAACGCGCTGTTCCGCCATCCGGACATCGCCGAGCTGCGCGACGTGTCGGCGGAGGACCCGCAGGAGCGCATGGCCAAGGAGCGCGGGCTCACCTACGTGAAGCTCGACGGCAACGTCGGCATCCTCGGCAACGGGGCCGGCCTCGTGATGTCGACGCTCGACGTGGTGGCGGCCGCCGGCGGGAAGCCCGCCAACTTCCTCGACGCGGGCGGCGGCTCCAAGGCCGAGGCGATCACGAGCGCCGTCGAGGTGATCCTCTCGGACGAAAAGGTGAGCGCCGTGCTGTTCAACATCTTCGGCGGCATCACCCGCTGCGACGAGGTCGCCAAGGGACTGATCGAGGCGTTCCGCCAGATCGAGCCGGACGTGCCCTTCGTGGTCCGCCTGGACGGAACGAACGACAAGGAGGGCCGCGCCCTGCTCGCCGAGGCAGACCTGCCGAACGTCCACGCCGAAGCGACCATGCTCGGCGCCGCCGAGAAGGTCGTGGAGCTGGCCGGCTGATGTCGATCCTCGTCGACAACGACACGCGCCTCTGCGTCTCCGGCATCACCGGCCGCGAGGGCACCTTCCACGCGCTGCGCAACCGCGACTACGGCACCAAGGTCGTGGCCGGCGTCACGCCCGGCAAGGGCGGCCAGGACGTCGACGGCATACCCGTCTTCAACACCTTCCACGACGCGGTCTCCGAGGCCGGCGCGAACACGGCGATGATCTTCGTGCCGCCGCGCTTCGCAGCCGACTCGATCCTCGAGGCCGAGAACGCCGGCATCGAGCTCGTGATCGCGATCACCGAGGGCATCCCGGCGCACGACGAGCTGCGCGTCTACAACCACCTGCGGCGCGGCAACACGCGTCTGATCGGCCCCAACTGCCCCGGCATCCTCTCGCCTGGCAAGGCCAACGTCGGCATCATCCCGGCACAGTTCTTCAAGGAGGGCAACGTCGGGCTCGTATCTCGCTCGGGGACGCTCACCTACCAGATCGGCAACGAGCTGGCGCAGCGCGGCTTCGGCAACTCCTCGATCGTCGGCATCGGCGGCGACCCGGTGCCGGGCTCGAGCTTCATCGACATCATCGAGCTCTTCGAGGCCGACCCCGAGACCGAGCTGATCGTCATGTGCGGCGAGATCGGCGGCTCCGCGGAGGAGGAGGCGGCCGAGTACATCGGCGAGCACGTCTCGAAGCCGGTGCTCGCCTACATCGCCGGGTTCACCGCGCCGCCCGGCAAGACGATGGGTCACGCCGGAGCGATCGTGTCGGGCTCCATGGGAACGGCCGCCGCGAAGGCCGAGGCGCTCGAGAGCCACGGGGTGCGCGTGGGCCGCAACCCCACCCAGGTCTCCGAGATCGCCGTCGAGATACTCGGCGCGCGCGTCTAGGGCTCGCGCTCGCGCTTCGCCCGACGGCTGCCGTTGAGCAACCGCTTGAACGACAGCCGTGAGTGGGACGCACGTGGGGTTCGTGTCCCGCCCGACGCGTGGTCTGTTGACGGCAATGATCAACGGCAATCGACCACGCGTGCGCGGCGCTACCTTGGGAGTCATGCTTCGCCGCACGCGTATCGTCGCGTTTGGGACTGCCGGCGCGATGGTGGTCGCCGGCCTGCTGTGCGGTGTGCTCATCGACGGCCTGGCCGGGCAGGTGCTCGCTATCGCCTTGATCAGCCTCGGCCTCGGTGGCGCATTGCTGCTGGTGTTCTTCGAGGTGGGGCTCAGCGAGGACCAGGCACGCGCGCGCGAGGAGCGGGCGCGGCGCAGGCGGCGCTCGTCGCCGCCGCCTCCCCACGCGCCGCGGACCGGACGGTGGCGTCCGCGCGGTTAGCTGCTACGACACACCCGACATACCGACTACGACGAGCCAGGCGAGGCCGCGAAGGCCCTCTTCGGCCTGCGGACCACCCCGGCATGCCCGCAGCTGGAGGCGCAGGCGCTGCCCGCTCTTCACGTACGGGATGCCGCCACGATCGAGGCCGTCGATGACAGTGCCGGCATCGATCGACAGCACGCCGCGCACGCCACGCCCCTGGACGTACCGCCGGTCATCCGGCGCGACGGCCCGCACGGTCAGCCAACGCTCGTCGCCCATAGGAGTACGGATCACGCGAGCGTCGACCGCCCGAGGCCGCCGGCAGACCTGACCGTCGTAAGCATCCGGCAGCTCGTCGGACTCGTACACCACCCGGTGGAAGGGATGGCGCGGGCTCTGCACGATGTAGCCAGGCCCAAGACCGAGGAAGCGCCTTCGCCCGCCGGGTTGCTCGCGCCTGATCCCGATCGCGACGGACGGGTCGACTCGACCGATCCGGTAGACCTCGATCTGCTCGTGCGGCTTGCCGCAGGCGCGCGTAGTCGTGTGTCCGAGCAGTTCCGTGAGCGCCGGTCGTTGCGGATGTCCCGCGTACTCCGCGCCTCGCCAGAACAGCCGCTCTTCGCAATCTCCTTCGAACGCCAGGGGGCCTTCCTGACACCCGACCGCCAGCGCGGCCGCAAGGACGGCGACACCCATGAAGCGATGCATCCTGGCCCACCTTACGGCGAGCGGTGTGAGTCGCGCGTTGCGTTCCCAGTGACTATTAACGGAAGCGCAACGCGGGCTGACGCGGGCCGCTCCTAGCCGCTCTCGTACGCCTCGCTCATGCCGGTCGCGACCGCGCCGACCTCCTCGCGCAGCGCGCGGACGTCGCCGGCGAGGCGCTCCTGGTTGGCGCGCTCGGTCGACGCCGACACCGACACGAGGTTGCCGCGCACCGTGTCGAGCTCGACGAGGATGCGCTCCATCTCGTCGTAGAAGCGCTGCAGCTGGCCCTCCATGCGGCGCAGCACCGCGAGCTGGCTCTCGAGCGCTGCCGTCAGCTCGGCCTTGGACTCGTCCCCTCGCACCTCGGCGAGTCGCTGCTCGACCGCGGCGGGCGGGCTCTCGGCGAGGGCCTCGTAGAGGAGCTGCGCGCGCCGGGCGCCGTCCTCCATCGCGCGAATGAAGCGGTCGACTTCCTGAGACACCTCTTCGTAAGGCAGCTCGGCCCGCTCGATCGCGTCGCGGATGCGCGCCTCGCGCCGACGCCCCTCGCTGAGGAGCCCGGCGATCGGCGGGGACAGGACGCCCGGGTCGAGCCGACCCTCCTCGAGCCGCTCGCGGCGCTCCTTGCGCTCGCGCGTGAGCACCTTGTTCGCCTCGTCCTCGTCGAAGTAGGTGCGCGCGGCGGCGATCCCGTAGACGACGATGCCGACGATGAGCAGCGGCAGCAGCAGGTCGAGCAGCAGCCCGGCGATCACGATCCCCGCGAACAGGCAGACGTTGAACGGCTGCGTGAGCGCGTTCACGATCAGCGCGCGGTTGTACTCGGACCTGCTGTAGGGGCGCATCTCGCCGGGCATCAGAAGAAGCTCGAGATGCTTCGGTAGACGGCCTCGATGTCCTCGGTGTCGCCTTCATAGGGCTGACCGCCCGAGGCCTCCGCGATCTCGGCCAGCGCCTCGGCGGCGCCCAGCGCACCGGCGCTGTAGGCAATCGTGAACACGCGCACCTGCTCGTCCGAGTCGCCCTGGGAGCGCACGGCCTCGACGACGTCGCGGGCGCTCGCCGCCGAGTCCGTGTCCTCGCCGTCGGTCAGGACGACGACCGCGTTGATCCGGTCCGGGCCGGCGTCGGCGCGCACAGTCTCGAAGCCCTCGATGGTCGCGTCGTAGACGGCCGTGCCGCCGTCGGCGATCAGGTTGTCGACCGTCTGGCGCATCTGCCGCTCGTTCCCGCGGAAGGGCGCAATCGGCAGCAGCGACTGGAGCTGGTCGGAGAAGATGTTGAGCCCGACGCTGTCCTGCTTGCCCACCTGCTCGAAGAACGCGTCGAGCCCCTTCTTGGCGCGCACCAGCCGGTCCTCGTCGTTCATCGAGCCCGACGTGTCGACCACGAGCAGCACGTTCGCGGGCTTGCGGTCCTCGCGCCAGGCGCGCCGGATGCGGTCGAGCGTGCGCGGCTCGGGGAGCCCGAGCACGCGCTTCGGCTGGGCGGGATCGACGCCGTTCTCCTTCGACACCGGCGCCACCGCCTCGGTCTCCAGGTCGGCGGGCCGGAAGCCCGAGCGGGCGGCCAGCTCGGGTGTGATCTCCTCGGCGAGGAACTCCTGGAAGCGCTCGGCGCCCTGCCGCTGGGCGGGACGCACCCATGCCCCGTTCAGGACGATGAAGGGGTTGTCCGAGTAGAAGGTCCCCTCGGGCGGATAGAGCGCTATCAGCTTCGGCTGCGGGCCGCGGTTGCGGTTGAAGTCGAGCAGCGTCACCTCCTCCATCGCGACCGCAGAGGCGTAGCCCGGCCCCTCCTTGCGCATCTGGTCGGCGATGAAGAGGGTCGTGTCGCCGTAGTGGACGATCGAGCGCTCGATGTCACGGACGATCGCGCGCGCCTTCGAGCTCTCCACGTCCTGCTCGGTCAGGCCCTCCTGCTTGCCCGTCGCGGCGTAGTACTCCGCCACCACCGCCTCGAGCCCGGAGGTCGAGAAATCCGGGTTCGTGTGGACGAGCTTGAAGCGCCCGAACTCGGGGTGCCCGAACGCGGCGAAGCCCTGGTTCGAGCGCGCCAGTTGGATGATCTGCTCGAAGCCGATCTGGCGCTTTGGCCAGCCGAGCGCTCTGGCGAACGGCTCCCACATCGCGATCACGAGCGGCGTGCGCACGATCGAGGGGTTCTCGTCGGGCGCGAGCTCCTGGTCGGCTTCGAAGTTGAGCAGCCGCCCCCACAGCGACGACGCCGGCGACCAGGCCACCGGCTGCAGGTCGCCCGCGGCGATGTCGGCCTCCGCCTCGCCGCTCGAGACGACCGAGCCCTCGACGAACACCGGCCTGCCACCCACCGCCACGCGCTCGGCGTTGAAGCGCTTGATCAGCGGGACGAGCAGCTTCTCCTTCTCGGGCGAGTAGGCGAATGGGACACGGACTGCGCCCTCGGGCGCGGCCGGACCTGTCTCCGCACCGTCGCCTGAGTCATCGCCTCCACCGCCCGCCGACAGCAGCGCGACGCCGCCTACGGCGATCACCGCAAGGATCAGGATCAGAAGCTGACTGCGCTTCATCTCTGGGCCACCCTACTTTCGAATCCACCGGTATCGTGGCGCATCGGTGGCGGAACTGACCAACATTTCGCTCGCGCGCGGCGCACCATCGCTCGACATCGTCGCCGTGGACGACCTGCGCGCCGCCGCGGACCGGGCCTTTCAGCGCGACCCGGGCGGGATGTGCGCCTACGGGACCGCGCCCGGCTACATACGACTGCTCGAGTGGCTCGCGAAGAAATACGTGGTGGCGCCCGACCGGCTGATCGCGACCAACGGCTCCATGCAGGCGGACGCTTTCCTCTTCGACACCGTCATCCAACCGGGCGACCTCGTGGTGGTCGAGGCGCCGACCTACGACCGCACGCTGCTCGCGCTGCGCAAGCTCGGCGCCGAGATACTCGCGATCCCGCTCGAGGACGACGGGATCGACGTCGAGGCGCTGGCCGCGGAGCTCGAGGGCGGCAGGCGGCCGAAGCTGGCGCACATCATCCCGAACTTCCAGAACCCGGCGGGCTGCACGCTGTCGCTCGAGAAGCGCCGCCGCCTGCTCGAGCTGTCGCGCGACTACGGCTTCACGATCTTCGAGGACGACCCGTACGTCGAGCTGCGCTTCGAGGGCCAGCAGCAGCCGACGATGCTCGAGCTCGGCGGCGACGCGGCCGACGTCGTCTACGCCTCCTCGTTCTCGAAGACGGTCTGCCCCGGCATCCGGGTCGGCTACCTGGTCGGGCCGAAGGACACGATCGGGGCGATCCGCAAGGAGGCCACCGAGACCTACATCTCGCCGAACATGGTGGCGCAGGCGATCGTCGCCGAGTTCTGCGACTCGGGTGCCATCGACAGCTCGATCGCCACGGTCAAGGCCGCGCTCCGCGAGCGCCGTGACGCCACCTGCGACGCCCTCTCCCGGCACCTGCCCGACGCCCGCTTCGTGGTGCCCGAGGGGGGCTACTTCCTCTGGGTCGACCTGCCCGAGGGCACCGACGGCGACGCGCTGTTCGAGGGCGCCAAGGAACGCGGCGTGCTCTTCGTGAAGGGCACCGACTTCCTGCTCGACGGCGGCGAGAGCTCCTTCCGGCTTGCCTACTCCGCCGTGCCACCCGACCAGATCGAGGAGGGCATCGCGCGTGTGGCCGATGCCTACCGAGAGCTGGCCGGGGCCGCTGCGTGAACCCGCTCAAGCTGGCGCAGCCGCGCGACATCACCGCGCTCTTCCGCGACTCGCTGCGGGTCTACGTCCGCCACGCCGGGCTCTTCATCCTGCTGTCGGCGGCCGTGGTCGTGCCGGTCGACCTGGTCGTCGAGGGGATCGGGCTCGAGATGCTCACCGGCCGCTACGACAGCACCCCGACGATCGCGGAGACCGCCGTCCCCACCGTGGTCCGCTTTCTCGTGGTGGTCCCGATCATCACGGCTATCTGCATCTACGCGCTGCTCGCGATCGAGGCCGGCGAGCGGCCGAGCGCCGGCCGAACGCTCGTGTCCGGGTTCGAGCAGTTCACGCCGCTCTTCTTCGCCGTGCTGATCGCGGCGATAGGAATCGCCGCGGGCTTCGTGCTGCTGGTCATCCCGGGCATCTACCTGGCGGTGAAGCTGTTCTTCGTTCCGCAGACGGTGGTGGTCGAGGGAGCGCGCGGAACCGAGTCCCTGCGCAGGTCCAGCGACATGGTGCGCGGCTTCTGGTGGCGCACGTTCGGCCTCGTGGTGATGATCAACCTCGCGGCCGCTCTGCCCGCGCTCGTGATCACCGCGCCCTTCACCGGCGTGGCGGACAGCACCGGCGACGCCGCCTGGGCGCTCGCCGGCACGATCTGCGCGGAGTCGATCACGACACCGTTCGTGGCGCTCTTCTCGACCTTCCTCTACTTCGACCTGCGCGCGCGGGCGGCTCCGGCGCCCTACTGAGGCCGCTCAGCGGCCGTAGCGCTCCTTGCCGAGCACGAGCTGATCGGGCAGGGCGGTGCGCACAGGCGGTGAGGGGACGGCCACGACCGAGACGGTCTCCGCCACGCTGCGGGTGACCGAGTGCGTGTCGGCGCCCGCGTCGAGCACGACCTCGGTGTCGCCCGAGCTCGCCAGTGTGGCCTCGAGGCCGGGATGAAGACCCGTGGCCATCAGGTAGTGGAGGAGGTCCTCGGCCTCGTTCTCGAAACGTAGGACGCGGACCTTCGCGCCCTCCTCGACGTCCGCAAGCGGCACGCCGCGCTCGCGCTCGCCCTCGAAGATCGGATGGCCGTGGGGGCACGTCTTGGCGTCCCCGATCGCGCGCAGCATGCGCTCCTCGACGACGGGAGACATCCAGTGTTCGAGCCGCTCGGCCTCCTCGTGCACCTGATCCCATGGGATGTCGAACACGTCCGTCAGAAAGCGTTCGATCAGGCGATGGCGGCGGACGATCTGGCTTGCGTGCTCGTGCCCGGAATCGGTGAAGCTGAGCGACTTGTCAGCGGCTCGTGTGACGTAGCCGTCGGCGTCGAGCCGGCCGATCATCTCGTGCACGGTCGGCGCCGAGACCTGCATCGCGCGGGCGATGTTGGCAGCCGTGATCGGGAGGCCGGCCTCCTTGAGCCAGTACATGATCTGGAGGTACTCCTCCTCGGCGACCGTGACCTCGTCGTGCGACATGAATTCATCCTATCCGGCCCGCCTTCCCGGCTCTGGAGCCGCTTCTGGGATGCTCCCGCCCGATGCAGATGCGACCAGGAACACGCGTGCTCGTGACCGGCGCGTCGCGCGGGATCGGCGCGGCGATCGCGCGCGCCTTCGCGGCGCGCGGCTGTACGCTCGGGCTCGTTGCGCGGAACCGGGAGCCGCTCGAGGGGCTGGCCGCGGAGCTGCCGGGCTCGGGACACGTCGTGCTCCCCGCCAACGTGGCTGACGCCGGATCGGTTGCCGCCGCCGTCGCGCAGTTCGGCCCGGTCGACGTGCTCGTGGCGAACGCGGGCGTCACGCACTACATGCCGTTTGCCGAGCTGCCCGCGGACAAGGCGGAGCAGATGAACTCGGTCAACTGGGTGGGCACGCTCAACAGCGTCTGGGCCGCGCTGCCGGGCATGCTCGAGCGGCGCCGCGGCCACGTCGTGGTCATCTCGTCCGGAGGCGGCGTGCGCGGCTTTCCCGCTGCTGCCGTCTACAACGGCACGAAGGCGGCGCAGCGCGGCTTCGCTGAGGCGCTCCGCCACGAGCTGCACGGGACCGGCGTGTCGGTCACGACCGTCTACCCGGGCGAGATCGAGACCGCGCTCCACGACCACGAGTGGGAGCGCATGCCGGCCTGGTACCAGCGCGACCGGCGCTCGCCGCCGGGGCCGCTCGGCGAAGCGATCGTCGAGGCCGTCGAGAAGGACCGGCGCGAGCTCTTCCACCCGCCGATCGTCCGCCTCCTGCGGGTCGTGAACGGGATCTCGCCGGCGCTCGGCGACGTCATGCTGAGGCGGATCCTGGGACGCGCCGCGGCGCCGCGCCGGCGCTGAGCACCTCGAGCGCTCGCTCCACGTCGGCGTCGTCGTTGTAGACGTGCCAGGAGGTGCGCAGTCGGCCCGCGCGGGCGGCCGCCATGACTCCGGAGCCGTGGAGGAGGTCCTCCACCCCCTCGAGCTCGGCGGCGACGATCGCCGAGTCGCCCGGCTCCAGTCCGAGGCCGTGGCGGAAGTCGTTCGCGAGCCGCAGGGCATGCGCGTGGATCTGCTCGACGCCGATCTCGACGAGCAGCTCGACCGCAGGCGCCGTCCCGACCCAGGAGAACCAGGCCGGGCTGACGTCGAAGCGGCGCGCGTCGCGTGCCAGCCGCAGCGGCCCGCCGTAGTACGAGCCATGCGGGTCGTCGCCGGCGTACCAGCCCGCTCCGTGCGGCGTGAGATGTTCGGCGAGCTCGGGCCGCACGGTCATGAACGCGCTGCCGCGCGGGGACAGCAGCCACTTGTAGGCCGCGCAGACGACGACGTCGAAGCGAGAGGCGTCGAGCGGCAGCCACCCGCAGGCCTGGGTCGCGTCGACGACCGTGAGCGCTCCGTGCTCTGTGGCTGCCGCCGTGATCGCATCCAGATCGGCGAGCCGGCCGTCGGACGACTGCACGGCGCTGAACGCCACCGCGTCCGTGCCGCTGTCGACCGCCTCGGCGAGCTCGGTGAGCGGCACGGTGCGCACGTCGATGCCGCGTCCCTGGGCCATGAACGGCCACAGCGCCGAGGTGAACTCGCCCTCGACGGAGAGCACGCGGGCGCCGTCCGGCAGCGCTGCCGCGGCGAGGCCGACCATCGTCGAAGCGTTCGCGCCGATCGCCACCCACTCGACCGGCACGGAGCACATGCGCGCGAACGCGGAGCGAGCGGCCTCGACCGACTCACCCCAGTGCTCCCAGCTCGTGCGCCCCGCGTGCCAGTCCGCCAGCGCGGCCTGCATCGCCTCCCATCCCGGCCGTGGGGGAAGCCCGTAGCTCGCCGTGTTGAGGTACGTCGTCTCGGGCTGCCAGAGCCCGCGAGCCTCCGCGATCAGCATGGCCTCACGCTAACGTGCCGGTCCTTGTCCCTCCCGCTGTCGCCACCGATCCTGCCTCAGCTCGCCAAGTCCTCGCGCGACCTGCCCGAGGGCGACGGCTGGCGCTACGAGCCCAAGTGGGACGGCTTCCGCACGATCGTGTTTCGCGACGGCGACGACGTCCATCTTCAGAGCCGCAACGGCAAGCCGATGAACCGTTACTTTCCCGACGTCGTCGAGCTCGTGCTGGCCCTGCCCGCCAAGCGACTGGTGCTGGACGGCGAGATGATCGTGACGGTCGACGGCATCCAGGAGTTCGATCTGCTCTCGCAGCGCATCCATCCGGCCGCCTCGCGTGTCGAGATGCTGGCCAAGGAGACGCCGGCGCAGCTGGTGGCCTTCGATCTGCTCGCCGACGGTGACGAGACGCTCCTCGAACTGACCTACGACGAGCGCCGCGAGCGTCTCGCGAAGCTGATCGCGGACCCGGTCGAGTTGACCGAGTCGACGCCCTCCTTCGACGAGGCCGGCAAGTGGCTCGCCGGCACCGGCGAGGGCGTGATCGCGAAGCAGGGCGGCGCCCCCTACCGCCCTGGCGAGCGCGTCGGGATGGTCAAGATCAAGCGGGTCCGCACGCTCGACGCGGTCGTGTTCGCATTCCGCTTCGGCAAGGAGGAGGGAACCGTCGGCTCGTTCATCCTCGGGCTGTACGACGACGCCGGCGAGCTCCATGTGGTCGGGCACACCTCGAGCTTCCGCGCAAAGGAGAAGCGCGAGTTCCTCGAGAAGCTGGAGCCCTACCGCACCGGTGAGAGCGGCAGCGGCGGGCCGAGCCGCTGGAAGGCCGAGGAGGATCTCGTCTGGGAGGGCCTGAGGCCCGAGCTCGTCGTGGAAGTCGCCTTCGACCACATCACAGGCAACCGGATTCGCCATGGCGCAAAGCTGCTCCGGTGGCGCGAAGACAAGGAGCCCAGGGAGTGCCTCATCTCTCAGCTGCGCGACTGACGATCGGGGCGCTGGCGGCGGCGCTGCTCGCCGCGCTCACCCCGGCGGCGCACGCACAGCTCGCGTACGAGGTCCCTGCGGACAACCCGTTCGTTGGGACGCCGGGCGCGCGCGGTGAGGTCTACGCCTACGGACTGCGCAACCCGTTCCGCTGGTCGTTCGACCGGGTGACGGGCGACATGTACGTGGGGGATGTCGGCGGCGGCGTGTTGGAGGAGATCACGTTCGTTCCCCGCGCCCAGAGCGCCGGCGCCAACTTCGGCTGGCCCTGCTTCGAGGGCAACCAAGGCGGGCCGCAGGACTGCAACCCGCCGAATTACAAGCCGCCGGTGCACGTCTATTCGCCGACGAGCGAGCCCGTCGTGGGCGGCTATGTCGCGCGCCACTCGAGCCTTGGCCCGCTCGAGGGTCGCTACCTGTTCGGGCGCTTCTCGGGCGCGCCGCACCCGATCTACGTGCTGGACGGCAACGAGGGGGACCCCACCGCGCTCCAGGTGCAGGGCCTCACCTCGTTCGGCGAGGACGGCGTTGGCCGGCTCTATGTGACCGGGATCGGCAACTACGTCGCCCGTCTCGTTTACACGAATGGAGCGCTATCGGCGGAGCCCATCCCGGGCGACTTCGGACAGCCCTCGGCGGTCGCCGCTCCCTACGGCGACCCGCATCGCCTCTTCATCGCTGAGCTCGGCGGCGGCGTCTACCTGCGCACCGGTGGCCAGAACCATCTGTTCATAGGCCTGAACCCGATCGTCTCGACGGGCGGGGAGCAGGGCCTGCTGTCCGTGGCGGTCGCGCCCGACTACGCCACCTCCGGTCGCGTGTTCGTCTTCTACGTCGACAACGCCGGCAACCTCGCCGTCGACGAGCTGCGCCGCTCCGCATCCAATCCGAACCAGGCCGACCCGGCGTCGCGGCGCAACATCATCACCATCCCGCACCAGCAGGCCGACAACCACAACGGCGGCCAGCTGCAGTTCGGCCCCGACGGCTACCTGTACCTCTCGATAGGCGACGGCGGCACGCAGGGCGATCCCGAGGGCGACGCCCAGAGCCTCGGCTCGCTGCTCGGCAAGATCATCCGGATCGACGTGGACCCCGCGGCCGGAGCTCCGGCGCCGTTGCCGCCGGTCACTCCCGGCGACACCCGGGCGCCCAGGCTGAGGGCCCGTGTCCCGCGCCGCCAGCGCGTGCTCAAGCTGCGCGGCGCGCTCGCTTACGCCGGCTGCGACGAGCGCTGCACGGTGGCGGCGGCCGCGGTGCTCAAGGTCGGCAAGCGGCGGTTGAAGATGAGGGGCGTGCGGCGGGTGGCCCAGGCCTCGCAGCAAGGCCGGCGCACGCGCCTGAAGGTGAAGCTGAAGCGCAAGCAGGTCCGCGTCCTGCGCCGGGCGCTGCGGCGCGGCCGCCGGCCCACGGTGCGTCTCACGCTGCGCGCGACCGACGCCGCCGGCAACCGCTCACGCCGGGTCCGCCACACCATTCGCGTTCGCCGCCGATGAACACGAGTGGTTAATTCCGTCCTCTATAGGGACGTAATTGACCACTCGCGAGAGGAGCAGATCATGATCGCCCGGATCTGGAGGGGCGTCGTCCGCACGGACGACGCCGAGGAGTACGCCGAGTACATCCGCGGCACCGGGTTCAGCGAGTACGCGGAGACGCCTGGGAACCGCGGCGCCCACATGCTGCGCCGCGACGAGGACGGGCGCACCGAGTTCATCACCTTCAGCCTCTGGGACTCGCGCGAGGCGATTCAGGGCTTCGCCGGGGAGGACATCGAGAAGGCGGTGTTCTATCCCGAGGACGACCGCTTCCTCGTCGAGCGTGAGCACACCGTCAAGCACTACGAGGTCGTGCACAGCGTCGAACCGGCACGGCCCTAGCCCGCCTCGACCTCCGCCAGGCGGCGCGCGAGGAACGCGCGCTCGACCGGGTTCGAGGCGAGCTCGAGCGCGCGCCGGTAGGCCTCCGCCGCCTCCCCAAGCCGGCCGAGCCGGGCGAGCAGGCCGGCGCGCGCGGAGTGCAGGTGCTGGTAGCCGTCGAGTTTTCCGCCGGCCTCGATCCCCGCGATCAGCGCGAGCCCTGCCTCGGGGCCATACGCCATGGCGACGGCCACCGCGTGGTTCAGCGAGATCACCGCCGAGGGCGTCAGGCGCAGCAGCTCCTCGTAGAGGGAGGCGATGCGCGCCCAATCGGTGGTGCCCGGCGTGAGCGCCCGGCCATGCTCGGCCGCGATCGCCGCCTGCAGCCCGTATGGGCCGGCCGAGCCGGAGCGCGCCGCCAGCGCAAGCCCCTCCTCGATCTCGTCGAGATGCCACAGCGAGCGATCCTGGTCCTCGAGCAGCACGAGCCCGCCGTCCGCGTCCATGCGCGCGTCGCGGCGCGAGTGGTGCAGCAGCATCAGCGCGAGCACGCCGGTCACCTCGGGCTCGTCGGGCATCAGCTGTCGCAGCACGCGCGCCAGCCGGATCGCCTCGTCGCAGAGCTCGCGCCGGACCAGCGTGTCGGCGCTGGTGGCGAGGTAGCCCTCGTTGAAGATCAGGTAGAGGGCGGCGAGCACCGAGCGCAGGCGCTCCGGCAGCTCGTGATCCTCCGGCACCTCGTAGGGGATCCCGGCGTCGCGGATCTTGCGTTTGGCGCGCACGATGCGCTGCTGCATCGCGGTCTCGCCGGCGAGGAAGGCGCGTGCGACCTCGGGCGTCGAGAGGCCGCCGAGCAGTCGCAGCGTGAGTGCCACGCGCGTCTCGGGTGCGAGCGCCGGGTGGCAGCAGGTGAAGAACAGGCTGAGGCGATCGTCGGGAATCGAGCTCACGTCGTCCTCTTCCTCGGCTGAGTGCGCGCGGCTGAGCGCCTCCAGGTCGCGCAGCTTGTCCTGGTAGCGGCGCTCGCGGCGGAGGCGATCGATGGCGCCGTTGCGCGCGGTCCGCACGATCCAGGCCCCCGGGTTGTCCGGCAGGCCGTCGCGGGGCCAGCGTTCGAGTGCCACCGCCCAGGCGTCCTGCACGGCCTCTTCGGCGAGGTCGATGTCGCCGAGGATCCGGATCAGCGTCGCGACCGCCCGCCCCGACTCGCGCCGGAACAGGCGGTCGACGACCGCCTCCGTCCGCCCTATGCCGGCCGCGCCGCCTCCTCAGCGGGGTTGGGGAAACCGGCGGCCTCGTAGTCCATGAGCTGGCGCACCTCGACCGAGCCGCTACGGGCCGACGGGATCTTGGCGGCCCATTCGAGCGCCTCGTCAAGGCTGTCGCAGTCGAGCAGGTAGAAGCCGCCGAGTTGCTCCTTCGTCTCGGCGAAGGGGCCGTCGGTGACGCTCTGCTCGCCGTCCCGGATCCGCACGGTCTTCGCGCTGTCCGTCGGGTGGAGCCCGCCGCTCGCCACAAAGGCGCCGCGTTCGGTCGCCTCGTTGTCGAGCGCCCAGTAGGCGTCGATCTCGGCCTTCGACTCTTCCTCGCCCATCGAGGACCAGCGCCGCTCGTCGTCGTAGATCGTGAGCAGGAACCTCATCGCGGCGCCTCCTCGGAACCGGCGGACTCGGCGAAGCCCATCGCCTCGTAGTCGATCACCGGGCGGATCTCGATCGATCCGCTTCCGGACGCCGGGCAGCGCTCCGCCCAGGAGAGCGCGTCGTCCAGGTCCTTGCACTCGAGCACGTAGAAGCCGCCGAGCTGCTCCTTCGTCTCGGCGAAGGGGCCATCCGTCAGGACCCGCTCGCCCCCGACGATCCGCATGGTGGTTGCCGTCGTGGTCGGCTGGAGCCCCTCGCCCGAGACGAACACGCCCGCCTTCGTCGCCTCCTCGCCGTAGCTCCCGTAGGCGGCCAGCTCGGCCGCCGTCTCCTCCTCGCTCATGTCCGCCCAAGCGTTCTCGTCGCCGAACAGCAGCAGCATGTACTTCATCTGAGCTCCTCTCGTCGCGCGCGACCCGGACGGTCGCGTTCGATGTGATGACGAACAGGTAAGGCCGAGATCGACATCGGGCAGGATACGAAGCATGGCGCAGCTCGAGGTCCTGCAGACGGACGTGACGAAGCTCGACGTGGACGCGATCGCCAATGCCGCCAACACGCAGCTGATGCACGGCGGCGGCGTGGCGGGTGCGATCTCGCGCGCGGGCGGCCCGGAGGTCCAGCGCGAGTCGGACGAACGCGCCCCGATCGAGCTGGGCACGGCCGTCGAGACGAGCGCGGGCGACATGCCGGCGCGCTGGGTCATCCACGCGGCCACGATGGAGCTCGGCGGGCCGACCTCCGCCGAGATCATCGAGCGCGCGACCCGCTCGACGCTCGCCAAGGCGGAGGAGCTCGGCTGCAGCTCGCTGGCGCTCGTGGCCTTCGGCACGGGCGTCGGCGGCTTCCCGCTCGAGGATGCCGCCCGGGTCATGGTCGGAGCGGCGCGCGAGCACGAGGGCTCGCTCGAGCGAATCGTGTTCGCGGTCCACGGCGACGCCGCCGAGCGCGCCTTCAGCGAGGCGCTGTGACGCTGCCGGCGCTCGTCGCCCCGGACTCCTTCAAGGGCACCTTCGATGCGGCCGCTGTGGCGACCGCGATCGCAGACGGGCTGCGGGCGGGCGAGCGCGAGGCCGTCGAGCTGCCGGTCGCGGACGGCGGCGAGGGCACCATGGACGTCCTCGTCGGCGCGCTCGGCGGCGAGCAGCGCACGGTGACGGTCAGCGATCCACTCGGGCGCCCGATCGAGGCGCGCTTCGGGCTCCTGCCCGACGGCAGCGCCGTCGTCGAGACGGCCCAGGCGAGCGGGCTCGGGCTCGTCGCCGAGGACGAGCGCGACGCCTGGGCTGCCTCGACGCGCGGCACCGGCGAGCTGATCGTGGCCGCCGCCGAGGCAGGCGCCACCCACGTGCTCGTGACAGTGGGCGGCTCGGCCACGACCGACGGCGGAGCCGGCGCACTCGCCGCGCTCGAAGAGGGTGGCGTGAGCCCCGAGCTCGAGGTCCTCTGCGACGTGCGCACGCCGTTCGAGAAGGCGCCTAGCGTGTTCGGCCCGCAGAAGGGCGCCGACCCGGAGCTCGTCAAGCGGCTCGAGGAGCGCCTCGACGAGCTCGCGGGGAAGCTCGAGCGCGACCCGCGCGGTGAGCTTATGACCGGTGCGGCGGGTGGCCTGTCGGGCGGGCTCTGGGGCGGTCGAGGTGCTCGCCTCGTTGCCGGCGCACCCTACGTGCTCGACGCGATCGGCTTCGACGCGCTGATGAGGGATTCGGCGTTCGTCGTGACCGGCGAGGGGCGGCTCGACTCGCAGACGCTCGCCGGCAAGATCGTCGGCGAGGTGGCCACCCGCTGCCGCCAGGCCGGAGTCACCTGCCACGCGATCGTCGGCAGCAACTCGCTCGAGTCGTTCGACGAGCGCATCATCGATCTCGCCTCAGTCACCGAGGCGACGAACCTGGAGGAGATGAAGGCGGCCGCTCGCGCGCTCGTCTGATCAGAGCGCGCCCGGCACGGCCTCGCCGCGAGCGATCCGCTCCCGCTCCGTCTCGGCGACGAGGTCGAAGGAGCGCGTGTTGCGCCCGACGCGCGCAGCCTCGGGCGACAGCGGCCTGGTCGCCCTGAGGCCGCCGACCACGGCGCGGAACGCCGCCGCCTGCGCACGCGTCCAGCGCAGGCCGTACAGCTCGCGCACGCGCGCCGGCAGCGAGCCGAGCATCACGAGGTTGTGCACCTGCATCGCGAGCCTGCGCGAGGCCGGCACGGGGATCTGGAACATGATCGCCGAGCCCACGTAGCGCGCCTCGTCGGTGAGATGGACCCGGTCGCTCCCGAGCTCGGCGTCCCACCAAGCACGAAAGTCCGCGTAGCTCGGTGGGGCGACCTCGCGCGGCATCCCGAACAGCTCGCCGAAGCGGATGTAGTCGCGCCACAGCGCGTCGCGATCGGCGGGCGTCAGCCGTGCGACGAACAGCTCGTAGAAGTACTGCGCCGAGTCGGCCATCACCGCCACGGTCCAGAGCATCAGCTCGGGGTCGAAGGCGGAGTACACCGTGCCGGCTGCCACCGGGCCGGCCGCCTCGGGCAACTCGCCTCGCACCTCCTGATGGAGCCGCTCGACGGAGCCGAGCACGCGCTCGGCCTCGGCGCCGCTGCCGAAGAAGATCGTCTCGAACGCCTTGCCGGTGTGGGCGAGGCGGTGGAACGGCTTGTCGAGCGAGCGGCTGTGCAGGCGCGTGCCGACGAAGTTGAGCGGCGCGATCGCCCCGATGCCGAGCGCGCGCTGCCCGTACATGAGGCCAACGACGCGCTGCTCGTGAACGCGCCGCAGCACCGACGTCCCGCGGGGGAAATAACCGTCCGTCGCGCTCACCGCACCATTCTGTCTCAGATAGCGACGGGCGCCCCGTACGGGGCGCCCGTGCTGCCTCACCCGTGCGACCGGCCTATCGGCCGGCCGCGGTGCTGGGACTCAGCCCAGGCCTCGCCGGGTCCGCGCCGACCATCCGCTGAATCGACACGGGCGCCGGCAGATATGAGTGCCGTTCTTCTGAGCCCTGGACACAAGGCGATTGTAATCTCTGTTACGAGCTGACGCCACTCTTTGCAGGCGTCAGCGCGACTCGGCCAGCGCGCGTATCACGGCCTCGTAGAACCCTTCGCTCATCGCCGCCTCGGTGCGCTCCACGTTCGCGTGCGCGGGATTGACGGCGAGCGAGTTGCCGACCAGGAACATGCGCCCGACGACCGCGGCGAGCTCGAGGTCCTCGAGCGAGTCGCCCACGCCGATGCACTGCTCCGGCGCATAGTCGCGCGCGCGCATGTGGGCCGCGACGGCGCCCGCCTTGGAGGCGCCCGCCGGGATCAGGTGGAAGGCGTGGGTGGCCGGCGCGATCCAACCGTTGTCGACGAGCCGCAGGTTTGCGTAGCCCTCGCCTGCGAGCAGCCCGTTCGCCTCATCGGCATCGACGTCGCCGCGAAACAGATGCGAGACCTCGCGATCGAGGGCGTAGGGCAGGTGTGGGTCGAGCCGGTCCCCGTAGTGGCGCAGCAGCAGGTCGGGCGCACCCGAGGCGCCGATCTGCGCGTGGATGCTGGCGTCCTCGCGGGGCTGCAGGTCGCCGGTGAGGAAGGTCACCTCGCCGTCGAGGGCCATGCCGGTGCCGACCTCGAAGATGTACGAGCTCTGCCCGATCAGGCGGGCGTCCTCCATCACCTGCACGCGCCGCCGCCCGGACGTGATCACGACCTCGGTGCCGGCCCGATGGCAGGCCTCGAGCGCCCGCGCGACGAGCAGCGTGAACTCTCCGTCAGCGGTCCTGAACAGCGAGCCCCCGCTACCCAGCATCGTGCCGTCGAGGTCCGTGTAGACGCAGCGGATCGCCATCTAATCGACGGCCCGCGCCCGGGTCTCCGCCTCGGTCGCCGGCAGCGACGCGAACGGCGGACGCTGCACCACGCGGACGTCGACGCCCTCGTCGCCGGTGAGCGGGTCCGTGAGCAGGCGCGTCGAGCTGGTGCCGGTGAGCCGGCCGTCGCGACGCAGGCGCATCAGCACGGACTGCAGCACGGTCGCGGCCATCGGAGTGAGCTCGGCGAGCGGACGGTGGCGGTTCTGGCGGGTGCCGAGGTTGACCTGCGCCATGCCCTCGAGGCCGACCCGCCACCAAGCGTCGATCAGCATGCCCGTCTCTATCGCGTAGCGGGTGTCGATCGGCAGCTGCAGGAGGAGCGAGCGCCGCACCCCGATCTCACCCGCGAGTGGCTGGCCGAACACCGCGAGCTCCGGGTAGAAGGCGTTGAGGAGCGGGCGAGCGCTCAGCTCGGTTACGCGCCCGCCGCCGCTCGGCAGCTGAGTTTCCCCAACCTTGAACGGCCGCCGGTAGAGCGCCTTCACGAAATGCACGTCCGGGATGCGGAGCAGCGGTCCCGCAAGCCCCGTCACGAAGTGCTCGGCGAAGTCCTCCGAGTCGGCATCGACGAAGCAGACGATGTCGCCCGTGAGGATCGCCTGGGCGCGCCAGAGTGCGTCGCCCTTGCCGAGCAGCGGGCCCGTTCCCGGCACGAGCGCGCGAGCGTCGTGCAGCTCGGCGCCGAGCTCCTCGACGATCGCCGGCGTGCCGTCGGTCGAGCCGCTGTCCACCACCACCACCTGATCGACGAGGCCTTCGTCGAGCAGCTCGAGAAGCGGCGCGAGAGTGCGTGCGATCGAGCCGGCCTCGTTCAGCGTCGGGACGCAGACCGAGACGGCGAGGCGACGGCGGGCGAGGTCGGCGCGCCCGAAGTCCCCCGAGTCAAACGAATGCCCTCGGTTCCAGTCTGTGTGGTGCACGCTCATGGGGGGGTTTGCTGCCCACTGGGGCCGGCTGGGGTCGGTCCGTACTATGGCAGTCCGTGAGCCGAGTCGGGACGTCGTACCCCTGGGAAGCTGTACTCGAAACCGGGCGCGACGAGGAGCTCGTCGCGACATCGCGCGAGCGCCCCCAGGCCGGTCTCCCCGAGCCCCTGCCGGACGAGCTGCATCCGGCCGTGCGCGAGGGGCTCGCGAGGGCGGGCATCGAGGCGCTCTGGGCCCACCAGGCCGACGCGTTCGAGGCCGCCCGCAGGGGCCACGCAATCGTCACGACGGGGACCGCGAGCGGCAAGTCGCTCGCCTTCAACCTGCCCGTGCTCGACACACTCGCGACCGACTTGGCCGCGCGGGCTTTCTATCTCTATCCGACCAAGGCGCTCGCCCAGGACCAGGCGCGCGCGCTCGCCCGCCTCGGCGGGCGCTACCTCCGCCACGCCATTTACGACGGCGACACGCCGCGCGACGAGCGCCGCCAGATCCGCCAGCGCTCGAACCTCGTGCTCACGAACCCGGACATGCTGCACGTGGGCGTCCTGCCCAACCACCGCTCCTGGGGCGACGTGCTCGCCAACCTCGCCTGGGTCGTGGTCGACGAGGCGCACGTCTACCGCGGCGTCTTCGGCTCACACGTGGCCAACGTGCTGCGCCGCCTGCGCAGGCTCGCGCGCGCATACGGGGCCGAGCCGCGCTTCGTGCTCGCGAGCGCGACGATCGCCAACCCGCTCGAGCTGGCCGAGCGCCTGACCGGGCTCGAGCTCGAGCTCGTCGACCGCGACGGCGCGCCGCGCGCCGAGCGCCAGATCGCGATGTGGAACCCGCCGCTCGTGGACGAGCGGCTCGGCCGGCGCGCCTCGGCACTCTCCGAGGCAGCCACGCTGCTGGCCGAGCTCGTGGAGCGCGAGGTGCGGACGATCTGCTTCCTCAACTCGCGGCGCGGCGTCGAGCTGATTCAGCGCTTCGCGCGGGCGCGGCTCGAAGAGGCCGGGCGCAGCGACCTCGCCGAGCGCATCGCGCCCTACCGGGCCGGCTACACGCCGGTCCAGCGGCGTGAGATCGAGCAGCGCCTCTCCGAGGGCGACCTGCTCGCCGTGGTGGCGACCAACGCCCTCGAGCTCGGCATCGACGTCGGCGACCTCGACGCGGCCCTGTGCGTGACGTTCCCGGGAACGGTGGCGAGCCTGCGCCAGATGTGGGGGCGTGCCGGGCGCCGCGGAACCGGGCTCGCGATGTACGTGGCCGGCGAGGACGCGCTCGATCAGTTCTTCTGCCGCCATCCCGACGACTTCCTCGGGCGGCCCGTCGAGCGGGCGATCCTCGACCACGAGTCCGAGGAGATCCACCTCGCCCACCTCGAGGCGGCGGCCTACGAGCTGCCGCTCACGCCCGAGGACGCGGACGTGTTCGGACCGCGCTGGGAGGAGCACGCGCAACGGCTCGTCAAGCAGGGGCGCCTGCGCGAGCGCGGGGGCCGCTACCTGCCGCGCGGCGAGGGCTACCCGGCGGCCCGCATCGCGCTGCGCTCGGCCTCGCCCGACTCGGTGGCGATCGTCGAGGCGAGCGGCGGCGAGGTGATCGGCAACGTCGAGTACTCGCGCGCCCCCTCCTCGGTCCACGCCGGTGCGGTGTACCTCCACATGGGCGCCGCCTACGAGGTCGAGGACCTCGACCTGGCCAAGCGGCGCGCGGTCGTGGAGCCGTTCCAGGGCGCCTGGTACACCCAGCCGAAGAAGGAGTCGGAGACCTACATCGAGCAGGTGCGCGAGCACCGCGAGACCTGCGGCGTCGAGCTCTCGTTCGGGATCGTGTCGGTGACGGAGCAGGTCGTCGCGTACCAGAAGAAGAGCGTCGCGGACCAGTCCGTCCTCGACCTGCTCGCACTCGATCTGCCCGAACAGAACTTCGTGACGCAGGCGCTCTGGTACGAGCTGCCGGACCCCTTGCTGCGCGACGAGTTCCCGCTCGACGTCCTGCAGGGCTCGCTGCACGCGGCCGAGCACGGCCAGATCGCCGTGCTGCCCCTGATCGCGATGTGCGACCGCTGGGACATCGGCGGGCTGTCGACCGCCTTCCACCACCAGACGGGGCGCGCGACGATCTTCATCTACGACGGCCACCCGGGCGGAGTGGGGATCACGCGCGCCGGCTACGAGCGTTTCGAGGCGCTGGTCGGCGACGCGCTGCGGCTGATCTCAGAGTGCCCCTGCGAGTCCGGCTGCCCGTCGTGTGTGCAGTCGCCGAAGTGCGGCAACCTGAACGAGCCGCTCAACAAGCGCGGCGCGGTCGAGATGCTCTCGCGCATGGCCGCGAGCTGAGCAGACCCGCTGCAGGTTCCGTTGCAGCAAGCAGGAAATCCTTCCCAGATCTAAAGGGGCACCGCAACATCCCGATGCGATGGTCACGGTGCGCCTTCGCCTCACCCTCCTGGCCGGCCTCGCGGCACTCGCCCTGGGCTGCCTCGGCGCGCCCGCGGCGAGCGCCTCGGAGAGCGGCGGAGCGGTCGCTCCGAGCGCGAACAGCGTCGCCGCTCCGAGCGGCGGCACGGCCGTCGGCACACGCCCGGCGGTCAAGCGCAAGGCCGCGCGGCGCAAGACGGCGCCGAAGCGGAAGGCGAAGCCGAAGCGCAGGCGCGTGCAGGCGCCACCGGCGGCCGGCGCCCCGGCGCCGGCCGGCGAGTCGGCCCACCATTTCCCCGTCAGCGGCAGCTACTCGCTGGGCGCCGCGGACGCGCGCTTCGGGGCGAAGCGCGACGGCCACCGCCATCAGGGCCAGGACGTGGTCGCGGCCGAGGGCACGCCCGTGGTGGCGCCCTGGGCGGGGCTCGTCGAGTTCGTGCGCTTCCAGAGGAGCGGCGCCGGCTGGTACATCGTGCTCGACGGCGACGACGAGGATCGCGACTACGTCTTCATGCACCTGCGCAAGGGCTCGATCGTGGTCACCGCGGGGCAGCACGTGAGCGCCGGGCAGCCGCTCGCCCAGGTCGGCAACACGGGCAGCTCGAGCGGCCCCCACCTGCACTTCGAGATCTGGGTGGGCGGCTGGTTCGACGGCGGCGAGCCGGTCGACCCGCTGCCGTTGCTTCAGCAGTGGGCCGCCTGAGCGGGCTAGTCGAAGGTCAGGGAGACGCGCCCGCGCAGCCCGTCGGTGCTCGCGGACAGTGAGCCGCTGAGCTCTTCGAAGCTGTCGGTGAAGAGCTGCGCCCCGAGCGCGTTGAAGCCGCTCAGGCCGAGTGCCGGCCCGAACTCGTCGATCACCGCGTTGACCAGGTGCCGCGCGTCCGAGCGCATCACGACAGCGCCCTCGGCGCCGTCCACGGACTCGGGCTCCGCGCCCGCCAGCTCCTCCGCCTCGGCCGGGTCGTCGGCCACCACGAGCACGCCATCGACGACGCCGAAGGCGATGTCATCGCCGTCTGCCTGGGTGAGCGTGTACAGGTCGCTTCCACCGCTTGGCTTGTCGACCGTCACCGCGCCGAAGCCCGCGCCCTCCGCGAAGCTCGGCAGGACGTCGGCCACCTTTGCGAGCGTGCGCTCCAGCGCCTCGGGCCGCTCCACCTCGGCACGCACGCCGAAGCCACCGTCGGGCGCGACGCTCGCCGCGAGGTCGCCCGTCAGCTGTCCGATCAGGTCGTCGTCGATCGAGATGTCGAGCCGGGAGTCGAGCGTCTGCTTGGCCTGCGCGTAGTCGCCGAAGCCACTCGGGTTCACGGCCTGCGCGGCCGCCTCCGCGAACTGGACGATCTGGGCCGGGTTGCGGATGCCGAGACCGACCTCGCCGTCGCGGGAGAGGACCGGCGGCGCCTCGTCACCCGCGGCGATCGGCAGATCCTCGTCGCTGAGGCCTTCGGGATCGGTGCGCACGTTCAGTCGTACCTCGAGTTGGTTCTCGCGCGCGCTCGCCGTCAGCCCCAGAGTGCGCAGGGCCCCGACCCACTCGACCTTGCGCGCCTGCTCGCCGCCCGGCTCGGAGCTGATCAGCAGCTGGAGATCCGAGTAGACGCGCGCCGCGGCGTCCTGCGGGAGGCCCTCGAGGGCGGCGTCGAACGTCTCCTCATCGAGGTGGTCGTCGCCGTCGGCTCGTTCGAGTGCCTGGTCCAGGCGCTCGCTCGAGCCGGCGAAGATCACCATGTCGTCCTTGACGGCGAAGGAGGTGCCGCCGTCCTCGTACTTGGTGGCGCCCGCCACCTCCCCGACCTCGCGCGGACCCGTCTTTTCGATCAGGCTGTCTAGCGCCTCCTGGTCCTTCGCCTCGAGGGCGGCGACGAAGTCCTGCGTCTCGCTGCTGTCGAGGAAGCTCCTCACGTCCGTGGCGCTGACCACGAACGGATTGCCGAGGATCGGCTCCACGTCCTCCTCGAAGTCGACGTTCGAGCCTTCGCCGCCGAGCTCGTCACGCAGGAGGTCCTTCAGCGAGGGCGCGTCGATCGGGAACTTGGCGAGGATCGCGTCGAGCGACTTGTACTGGTCACCGTCGAGATTCGTGTCGATCGCGACCGCGAACGGCGTCTCCTTGGGGAGGTAGGCCAGGGCGCTGCCGAGCGCTCCCGTCTCCTCGTCATCGCCCCCGCAGGCGGCCAGCGCGGTGACCGCCACGCACGCGAGCATGGCCAGGACTGCGAGGAGGCGGCGCACCGGCGGGACTGTAGCTACGCGCCGGTGTCCGGACAGCCGACTCGCATGCCGGCGAGCACGAACTCGAGGTGCCGGCGCCAGTCGTAGGGCATGACGCCCAGGGCGTCCGCGGCCATGATGCTGCCGAGCCCGCACATGAGCACGCGGACGTCGTCGACGACGACGTCCTCGCGGATGACTCCGGCGGCCTTGGCGCGGTCGATGAGCGCCTGGTTGGCCGCGGTCAGCTCGGTGATCGTGGGCTGGGCCCGTTCGAGCGCCTCGTGCGTCATCGCGAAGATCATGCGTTGCTGCGCGGCGTCGCGCGCGGCGAGCTCGGCCTGCTCGCGGAGCAGGTCGGCGAACGACTCCCAGGGCCGGTCGTCATCCTCGAACTTCGCGCGTGCCCGCGCGGCGAAGTCGGTCAGCTTGATTCGCACGAGCTCGCCGATGAGCACGTCCTTCGTCGGGAAGTGGCGGTAGAGCGTGCCGACGCCCACGCCGGCGCGGCGGGCGATCTCGTCCATCTGCGCCTCGCTGCCGTGCTCGCTGAAGATCGCTCGGGCGGCATCGAGGATGCGCTCGCGGTTGCGGCGCGCGTCCGCGCGCATGCCCACGGCAGCCGGCTCGACAGCATCCCTCGTGGCCATTGCGAGATCCTAACTCCTGGGGTTGACAAACGGAACCATCGTTCCGTATGGTACACCGGAATAGGAATTCCGGTTCCGTTTTACATCGCCCCCGTTTTGGAGAAGTCCGTGAGTCCCACAGATTCCCCCCGCGACAAGAACCTCGCACTCGCCCTCCTCGCTATGGCCCAGTTCGTGGTCGTGCTGGACGCCTCGATCGTGAACGTGGCGCTGCCGTCGATCGGCCGCGAGCTCGATTTCGCCCAGGGCGACCTGTCCTGGGTCATCAACTCTTACACCCTCTTCTTCGGCGGCTTCCTGCTGCTCGGCGGTCGTCTTGCAGACCTGCTCGGCCGTCGCCGCATGTTCATCTACGGCATGTGGCTGTTCGCACTCGCCTCGCTCGCGGGCGGGCTTGCTCAGAGCGACATCTGGCTGATCGTCGCGCGCGCGGTCCAGGGCCTCGGCGCTGCGCTGATCTCACCGGCGGCGCTCGCGATCGTCACCACCACCTTCCGCGAGGGCGCGGAGCGCAACAAGGCGCTCGGCGTCTGGGGCGCCGTCGCCGGCTCCGGCGGCGCGGCCGGCGTGCTGCTCGGCGGCATTCTCACTGAGAGTCTCGGCTGGGAGTGGGTCCTGTTCGTGAACGTGCCGATCGGCATCGCCGCGGCGCTCTCGCGCCGCGCCTCCTCGGCGAGAGCCGCGACACCTCGCGCGGGTCGTTCGACATCGCGGGCGCCGTGTCGGTCACGGCCGGCCTCGCGCTGCTCGTCTACACGCTCGTCGACGCGAACGACGCCGGCTGGGCCTCGACGCAGACGCTCGTGCTCGGCGCCGTGTCGCTTGCGCTGCTGGCGGTCGTTCGTCGCGATCGAGCTGCGCACCCGCCACCCGCTGGTGCCGTTCTCGATCTTCAGGCAGCGGACGCTGCGCGGCGCGAACGTCGTCGGCCTGCTGCTCGGCATGTCGCTGTTCTCGATGTTCTTCTTCATCTCGCTGTACATGCAGCAGGTGCTCGGCTACGAGCCGCTCAAGGCCGGGCTCGCCTACCTGCCGCTGGCCCTCACGATCATCGTGTCCGCCGGCGTCGCGTCGGCGCTCGTCACGCGCATCGGCTTCAAGCCGACGCTGATCGCGGGCATGCTGTTCATCGCGGCCGGGCTCGTCTGGTTCGCGCAGGTGAGCGCGCCCGGCGGGTCAGCTACGTCGGCGACGTCCTGTTCCCGTCGCTGCTCGCGGCGATCGGGCTCGGCCTGGCGTTCGTGCCGACGACGATCGCAGCGGTCACGGGCATCAAGCCGGACGAGGCCGGTCTCGCGTCGGGGCTGATCAACACCTCGCAGCAGGTCGGCGGCGCGCTCGGGCTGGCGGTCCTCGCGGCGGTCGCCACGGCCACCACGGACGACTCGATCGCATCGGGCGAGCGCAACCCGCTCGTGTCGCTGACCGCGGGCTTCCAGGACGCGTTCCTGATCGGCGCCGGCATGGCGCTACTGGGGGCGCTGCTCGCCGCCGATGCTGATCTCATCGCGGGACAGCCGCGAGCACGCCGAGGCCGCCCGCCGCGGCGAGGCTCCGGTGGCCGCCGCGGCCTGACCGCACTGTGGGGAGCGCCGGGACCCCTGCCCGGCGCTCCCCCTGCGGCCTCGGCCGATGGTTCGGTCCTTGACCTAAGGGGTCGTTCCGGCTAGCTTCGGGCCGGCGTCGTTGCATCGGCAACGGCCCGGAAAATCCGCTCAAAGGAGAGCTGCTCCGATGCCGGTCGTCACCGCCCGCGAGATCCTGGACCGCGCGTTTGCCGAGCGCTACGGAGTCGCCGCGATCAACGTCGTCGACGACCTGACGCTCGAGGCCGTGCTCGCCGCGGCCACCGATCTCGAGGCGCCGCTGATCGTCCAGACCTCCCTGAAGACGGTCAAATCGATCGGCGCGGACGCCTTCTACGCGATATGGCGCGCCCGTGCCGACGCCGCACCGGTGCCGGTGACCCTGCACCTCGATCACTGTCCCGACCGCGAGTGGATCTCGACCTGCCTGCAGACCGGCTGGAACTCGGTCCTGTTCGACGGCTCGGAGCTCGACGTGGCGGAGAACACGCGCCAGACGATCGAGGTGGTTGCCGAGGCCGAGGGCTACGGCGCGCAGGTCGAGGGCGAGATCGAGAGCGTGGTCGGCGTCGAGGACGACATCGGCTCCGAGGAGGGCGGCGAGGTCCACCCGGTCGAGGTCTCCGCCGAGTTCATCGCGGCCACCGGCGTCTACTCGTTCGCGCCCGCAATCGGCACTGCCCACGGGCTCTACAAGGCCGCGCCGCACCTGATGCCGGAGCGCGTGACCGAGCTCGTGGCGCTGCATGCGATCCCGATGGTCCTGCACGGCGGGACCGGGCTCTCCGACGAGCAGTTCAACGACCTCATCTCGCGCGGCTGCGCCAAGGTCAACATCTCGACGGCACTCAAGATCGCCTTCGTCGAGTCGCACCGGGAGTACCTCGAGGCCAACCCCGGCAAGCACGACCCGCCGTCGCTCCTCGCGCACGTGCGCGCGGCGGTCAAGGAGATGGCGGAGCGCCACATCCGCGCGTTCGGCTCGGCCGGCAAGGCCCCGGTGACCACCGCCGCGGGCGTGTGACGGCGTGCCCGCGCTGATCTTCGACTGCGACGGTGTGCTCGCGGACACCGAGCGCGACGGCCACCGTCCCGCGTTCAACCAGACCTTCGAGGAGTCGGGGCTCGACGTGCGCTGGTCGGAGGAGGAGTACGGCGAGAAGCTGCGCATCGGCGGCGGCAAGGAGCGCATGGCCTCGCTGCTCACGGACGAGTTCGTGCGCGCGAACGACCTGCCGTCCGACCCGGACGGCCAGCGTGAGCTGCTCGCCGGCTGGCACCGGCGCAAGACCGAGCTCTACAAGGAGATGGTGCGCGCCGGCAAGCTCCCGGGACGACCCGGCGTGGCGCGCGTCGTCGGCGAGGCCGTGGACGCGGGCTGGACGCTGGCGGTCGCCTCGACCTCCGCTGAGGAGTCGGTGCGCGCCGTGCTCGAGCACGTCGTCGGCGAGGAGACCGCGGCCCGCTTCGCCGTCTTCGCCGGCGACGTCGTCCCCGCCAAGAAGCCCGACCCGGCGATCTACCTGCTGGCTCTCGAGGAGCTCGGGGTCGGACCGGATGACGCGCTCGTGGTCGAGGACTCCCGCAACGGGCTGCTCGCGGCGGTCGGCGCCGGCCTGCGCTGCGTCGTGACCGTCAGCAGCTACACCGCCGACGAGGACATGAGCGAGGCGGTGCTCGTGGTCACGAGCCTCGGCGACCCGGGCACCCCCGCAGAGGTCCTCGCCAACCGCGGCGCGGCGACGCCCGGCGAGCTCGTGACGCTGAACGACCTGCAGGACTGTCTCAGTGAATCACTGCCCCAGGAGGAGGCTGTATGAGCGATAGCGCGATGGGCCGGACAGAGCTCGTGGTACGGACGATCGCCCAGACCGCGGTCGACAACGAGACGTACTTCTGCCAGCTCGACGCCGTCGTCGGCGACGGTGACTTCGGCTACTCGCTCGCGCGCGGCTTCGAGATCGTCATCAGCGACTGGGACGAGCTCGGGTACGAGAACCCCGGCGGCCTCTTGAAGAAGACCGCGCTGGTCCTGACCAAGCGCATCGGCGGCACCTCCGGGCCGATCTGGGGAACAGCCTTCCTGCGCGCCGGAGCGACGCTCGGCGACAACCCCGAGCCGAGCGGCGAGGAGGTGATCGCCGCGCTGCGCGCCGCGATCGAGGGCGTCAAGCAGCGCGGCCAGACCGACCTCGGCGACAAGACGCTTCTGGACGCGCTCGCCCCGGCGGTCGACGAGCTCGAGAAGGCGATGGCGGAGGGCGCGCCGGACGCGCTCGCCCGCGCGGCGGCCACCGGGAGGGAGGCCGCCGAGGCGACCAAGGGCATGCTCGCCCAGCGCGGGCGCGCGAGCTACACGGGCGAGCGCAGCCGCGACTCCGTCGACGCGGGTGCGATCGGCGTTGCGGTGATGCTCGAGGAAGTGAGCAAGGCCTGGCAGGAGGCTGGACTCGAGCGGGCCTGACCGGCTCCGCCCGTTTGGGGCGGGGAGACCATCTAAGGAGGAGACGCGGTGAAGAAGTTCGTCAACGACGCTCAGCAGTTCGTTCCCGAGATGCTCAAGGGCGTCGAGCTGGCCAATCCGGACACGCTTCGCTACGTGCCGGAGTACAACCTGATCATGCGCGCCGACGCGCCGCGCGACGACAAGGTGTCGATCGTGCAGGGCTCGGGCTCGGGTCATGAGCCCGCCCACGTGATGGCGGTCGGCAAGGGAATGCTCGACGCGGCCTGCCCGGGAGACGTCTTCGCGGCGCCGCCGTCGGACTACGTCTACGAGACGACGAAGCTGATGGCGAGCCCGAAGGGCGTGCTCCACATCATCAACAACTACACGGGCGACCGCATGTCCTTCGACATGGGCCGCGAGCTCGCCGAGGCCGAGGACATCAAGATCGCGACGATCATCGTCGACGACGACGTGGCGGTGAAGGACTCGACCTACACGGTCGGGCGCCGCGGCGTGGCGGGCAACTTCTTCGTGATCAAGGCGGTGGGGCGGCGTCCGAGGACGGCGCCGAGCTCGAGGAGCTCGTCGAGCTCGGCAACCGCGTCAACTCGGTCACGCGCACGATGGGCATGGCGCTCACCTCGTGCACGCCGCCGGCCAAGGGCAGCCCGCTCTTCGAGCTCGGCGACGACGAGATGGAGATGGGCGTCGGCATCCACGGCGAGCCGGGCCGCCGGCGCGAGAAGCTCGCCGACGCCAACGCGATCACCGACGAGCTGCTCGAGGCGGTCGTGACCGACCTGCCCTACGAGTCGGGCGACGAGGTCGCGCTGATGATCAACGGGCTCGGCGGCACGCCGATCTCAGAGCTCTACATCGTCTACGGGCGGGCGCACCAGCAGCTCGCCGACCGTGGGATCAACATCACCCGGAGCTACGTCGGCGAGTACTGCACGTCGCTCGACATGGCGGGCGCCTCGCTGACGTTGGTCAAGCTCGACGACGAGCTCAACAGGCTCTTCGACGCGCCGGCGGAGGTGGCGGTCCGCATCTTCTGAGGAGTCAGCGCTCCCAGCGCTGGCTGATCTCCTGCCAGCTGGGCGCCCGACCCGGCAGCTCGCTCGTTTGCGATCGCTGGAGGGCGTCCAGCTGGAGCGCGAGGTAGCGGTGGCGAAGCTCCTTCGTCCGCTCGTCGTCGCCCACGCGTATCGCGGCGAGCTGCTCGAAGACGAACGAAAGGTCCTCGGGCGCCACGTCCGCGCGCAGGGCGCCGGCCGCCTTCGCGCGCTCGACCAGCTGCAGGTTGAGCTCCTGCGCACGCGCCGCTTCGCGGCGCAGGTCGTCGGTTGGCTCGAACATCCCTGCGAGGCGCAGCGTCAGTGCGTGGGTGTCCGCGTCCACGACGCGCCGCATGAACTCGGCGAAGGCCTCACCGGGAGGCCCGGAGTCGGCCAGGGCGGCCTCGGCGGCGGCGACGTAGCGCCCGAGGCCGTCGGCGCACAGCCGCCGCAGCAGCTCCTCCTTGTTCTCGTAGCGCCGGTAGACCGCGCTGATGCCCACGCCCGCCTGATCGGCGACGGCGGAGATCGGCGCATCCGGATCCGCCACGAACACCGTGCGCGCTGCCTCGAGGATGCGCACGTCGTTGCGCGCCGCCTGAGCGCGGCGACCGCTGAGCGGCGCGGCGTTGCTCGCCTCCATCGGCCACACGGTAGCAGCGGAACGAATCATTCCGTTCTGCTATACTGGAACAGAAGAGTCCGTTCCGTAAAGGAGAGCGCATGACCGAGCCTCAGCCGCGTGACATCAGCCGTTCCGGATCGATATCCCCCAGACCGACCTGGATGACCTCCAGGAGCGGCTGGCCCGGACGCGCTGGGCCGAGGAGCTGCCGGGCGAGACGTTCAGCGCCGCCGTGCAGACCGGCCCGGTTGCGCCCGGGCTGGGAGTACGGCGTTCCGGTCGAGTACGTGAGGGAGCGGGTCGACTACTGGCGCGACGGCTATGACTGGCGCGCGTGGGAGGAGCAGGCTGAACGCCCACCCGCAGTACGTCACGACGATCGACGGGCAGAACGATCCACTTCGTGCACGTGCGCTCCCCGGAGCCGGACGCGCTCCCGCTGATCCTCACGCACGGCTGGCCCAACTCCTTTCTCGAGTACGTGGAGCTGATCGGCCCGCTCACCGATCCGCGCGCCCACGGCGGCGATCCCGCCGACGCGTTCGACGTGGTGATTCCCTCGATCCCCGGGTTCGCGTTCTCAGGGCCGACGCGGGAGCCCGGCTGGAACCGCTACCGCACCGCCCGCGCCTGGGCCGAGCTGATGGAGCGGCTCGGCTACGACCGCTACGGGACGCACGGCAACGACGCCGGCGCGTACGTGGCGCCCGAGGTCGCCCGCGTCGCGCCCGGCGCGGTCGTCGGCGTGCACGTCAACCAGATCTTCTCGTTCCCGTCGGGTGACCCCGCCGAGTTCGAGGGTCTGACCGACGACGAGCTCCAGCAGCTCGGGTTCCTGCAGAAGTTCGACGAGGAGATGTCCGCCTTCGCCAAGCTCCAGGCGAGCAAGCCCCAGAACCTCGCCCACGCGCTCGCCGATTCGCCGGCCGGACAGCTCGGATGGATCGGCCAGCTTCTCGGCACGGCGGTGAGCCCCGACGTCGTCGTCACGAACGCAGCCATCTACTGGTTCACCAACACGGGCGCGTCGTCCGCGCGCTTCTACTACGAGGACGCTCACGCAGAGCACCCGAGCGAGCCGACCACGGCCCCCACGGGCCTGGCCGCGTTCGCGTTCGACTTCAAGCCGCTGCGCCGTTTCGCCGAGCGCGACCACGCGAACATCGTGTCCTGGAACGAGTACGAACGCGGCAGCCACTGGGCGGCGCACGACGCACCCGATCTGCTCCTCGGCGACATCCGCCAGTTCTTCCGCGGGTTGCGCTGAGGCGGCCCCGGGCACCGAAGGAATATGACCTTCGCGGAACACGAGGAAGAGCGGCCGACCGGCTTCCCGGAGCCGTCCGGCCCCGATGAGGGCGACCGTTCGCAGGACGAGGATCCGCACCACGCCCTCAACAACCCGATCGACAACCCCGACGAGACCGAGTGGCCGGACCCGTACGAGAAACGCCCCGACCCGCGCGGACAGCCCGGGCCGGGCGGGCCCAGCACGAGTGAGCCACACCCCGCCCAGGACATCGAGGCGGAACCCTCGAGACCGCCCGAGCGCGACAAGCTCGACGAGTAGACAGCCGAGCGCCAGGCTGCCGCTACCATCGTCGGGCTGTCAGGCGAGGTAGCTCAGTTGGTAGAGCACACGACTGAAAATCGTGGTGTCGCCAGTTCGATTCTGGCCCTCGCCATTTAGCTCGTTTGCAGGACTTTCGTGGCTCCGGCTTCGTCGAGCACGAGCTGAGCTGGACTCCGTGGTCTACCTGTGGGCTACGCGGCTCGCGTGCGGCCTGGATCTGGGCTTCCGCCGAGAGGCGCGGAAGGCCCTTGAGCTCGCGCATGACGTGCGCGTAGGTGGCGAGCGTCATCTGCGGCGCGTGGCCGAGCTGCTCGGCCAGCTCGGGCAGCGACAGGCCCGCGCGGATCTGCAGCGACGCGAAGGCGTGCCGCAGGTCGTAGGGAGGCAGCAGCTGCACGCCGGCCTCCTCGCGCGCGCCGTGCCAGACGCGCCGGCGCCAGTTGTTGACGTCGGTGCGGCGCCACGGCTCGCCGTCACGCCGCGGGAAGATGAGGCCGTCGGGCCGACCCATCAGCAGCCGGTGCTCGGCGAGGTCTTGCTTGAGAGGCGGCGACGAGGTCGACGGCGCGGGGTCGGAAGTGGCGGACCTTCTGGCCGGCACGATCTCGCCGTCGATGAGGCGTTGCTCGACGAGCAGGGTGCGGTCGCGGACGTGGCGCCATTCGAGCGCGAGGACCTCCTCGGGGATGCGCAGGCCGGCGTAGGCGGCTAGGGAGACCATCAGCGCCGCGTACGAGCGCCCCTGGGCGCAGCAGGACGTTGCGGATGGCCTCGACCCTCGCGGGCTCGAGGCAGACGACAGCCCGCTCCCTGACGCCTGAGGGCTTGCGCACCGCCTTCGCCGGGTTGGAGGTCACCCAGCCCCATTCCTGGGCGCGCCGGAACATCGCCTGGACGACGACAAGCGAGATACGCACGTTGCTGCGTCCGACTCCCGCCTTCTCCAGATCGGCGCGGAAGCGCGTCAGCACCTCCGGGGTCACCTCGCGCAGCTTGAGGCGGCCGAGCCGGGGAAGGATGTGCTTGTCGAGCGCGGGGGCGTACCCGGCAAGGGTGTTGTAGGCCAGGTTCGGCTTGGCGTAGATCTCCCACCACTCGCCGCGAGCTCCTCGACTAGCTTTTTCGACGCTTCGACGCCCGCGAGCTCGCCCGAGCGCGCGGCGGCGAGTCAGCTCGGCCTCGAAGAGCTTGGCGTCCTGGCGGCGCTGGAACGTTCTCGAGAGCCGGCTACCGGCGCGCCCCGCCTCGTACCAGCGGACGCGGTACTTCCCCGACGGCAACCTTTCGATCACGCCAGTTCCCTCGTCGAGCGCAAGTCACGCAGCGAACCTACCGTCCGGGCTCAACCCGCGCCGGCAGCGTCGGCTCGAACGCGACTTCCGGGCGGCCGCGCGGTGCTACCCGGCAGCGCTCCCGCAGCGCACTCAACTCGCCGCGCTCGACCCGCAGCCGACCTCGGACCTTGTAGGCCACGAGCTGGCCCGTCTTCGATCAACCGGTAGACCGCAGACCGCGACAAGCCGAACTCGCATGCCACCTCCAACGGCGACAGGTCACTCACCGACCGGCTCCGTCCGGCGCTTGCCGGTGCGCTGCGCCACTACCGGGGCGCGCTCGGCCGACGGCCGCGGTCTGCCGGGTTCTGGGTGGCGAGCGACCCCTACGGCGGGGAAGCAAACAAGATGGCTGGCGAAACGCGGAACATGACTCTCACCCTAAGAGAGGGTGCAAAACACAAAACGGCCCCTCAAGAGCAGACGTCCACGAACCGACCGCACCGCCGACCGACAACTTGACCTCCCAAAGAGATCCCGCCCAACGCCATCCCATCCCCTCCATGAACTCCCTGCCTAACCCGCCTTCCCACCCAACGACCACATCCGCTCACCACCACCGCTGCCAGCCTCGCCCCAGCTGACCCCACACCACCCCTGCCGCCGCCCCGCCCGCCCCGCCGCAAACGCCACGCCTAGGCTCACTAACTACACATCTATGTATGTCGAGGAAGGGGGGTCCGGCGCGAAGCGGCGGACCCCCCTTCCTCGAGAGCCCGGGCGCGGCGCCAAGGAAACATCTCGAGACGAAGCAACGGCGTGTTGCGCTCAGGAAGAAACCCATGAGCGCAACACCCGAGCGCAACAGTTTCCGGGCAGACAAGGGCGCCAATCGAGACGTCCCGCGCGCGGACCGCCAACGATCCGGTCGCCGCTCTCGCGTTCAAGCGAAAGCAACACTCACAACGATTGGCGCAATCGACTACTGAGGTTCGTCCTCCGTCGGTCGGTTGCGGCGTCCTCGGCGGTCCTTGATGCGTGCTCGCGCCCCACCCCCCTCGGCCTTCTGACGGATGTATTGCTGCGCGACCGAGGTCAGGAGGGCGACGAGTACGCCGAATCCCGTGAGGATGTAGACGATCGTGAAGATCTGCGTTCCGGCGCTGGTCGGATGCAGGTCTCCGTAGCCGACGGTCGTGAGCGTCACGACACAGAAGTAGAGGGCCTCGATGACGGTCCAGTCCTCGAAGCGCCAGTAAAAGAGCGTCCCGGTGAGGACCAAGACGCCCGCCACGACGGGCAGCGCCTTGGTCTCCGGATCGCGCCAGACCGCGACGAGGGCCCGCGCGAGTTCCCGGGCCGCAAGGACGAGCGGGATCATCGGGGAGGCCTAACCCGCGTCCTCCTTTGCTGCCGCGTCGATCTCGCGCTCGAGCTCGTCGGCGTCGGCATCGACCTGCTTCTCGATCAGCTTGTCCGCACGCGTCATCGCCTTCTCGAGCTGCTCCTCGATCTTCGACTCGCCGATCACGATCACCGCGGCGGTACCCGCCTCGAGCTCGTCGCCGAGCTCCTTCAGATCGCCGCGCGAGATGCCCTTCGTGAGGTGGCCGGTCAGGCCACCAGCGCCGGCGCCGACGATCGCGGCGCCGAGGACCGCGGGCGGGAAGATGATCCCGACCAGCGCTCCGACCCCAGCCCCGGTCCAAGCCCCGTGCTGGGTCGGCTTCTCGGTCTTCGTGACCCGCACCTTGCCGTCGTCGTCCTTGCGGATCACCGCCGAGTCGAAGGTCCCGATCGCTCCCGCGGCGTGCAGGTCAAACACGGCCTCGTAGTCAGCCTCGGCATCATCGATCTGGTCGTAGGTGGCGGCGTAGAGAAATACCGGTCGGTCTGCCATTGCTAGTTCCTTTCAGTTGCAGTTGAGAGGCGCGAACGCCTTCTGGTAGGACGCCGCGAGCTGGTCGAGCGCAGTCACGACCTGCGCCTTCGCATCTTCGGCCGAGAGCGAGCTGCCGAGCTGGCTCGCGGTCTCCTGGACCGAGCTCGAGAACTCCTTGGTGGCGGCCTCGGCCTCGCTGCGCCGATCGCTGCTGAGGTCCGACTGCGCGTCGGAGATGTCCTGGAGGTCGGTCTTGATCGCGTCGAGGTTCTGGGTCACTCCATCCGCCGTGACCGTCGCCGGGGTCAGGCTCCCCAGCTCGTCGACCTGCTTCCCGATGTCGGCCCTGGCGTCACAGACGGTGTTCTGGGCCTTCTCCTCATCGGATTCGCCGCACGCGCCCAGCACGAACACGAGCATCACCACAGTCAGGATGCTGCACACCGTTCTCACACCAACACCTAACCGCGTCAGGGGGCGCTGGCGCATCATCCCAGGGGGGTGATATTGACTGGCACGCCCATGATCAATCGAGCGTGTGGATGGCGAACGCGACGGCGAATCCGAGCGTCGTCATGACTCCGACCAGCTTGCCTCCGTGCTCATACGCCTCCGGCATCATCGTTTCCGCCAGCATGGTGAGGATCGCGCCGGCCGCGAAGGCGAGAACGAAGGCGACGGTGTCTGGCGGGGCCTCTTGGAACAGTCCGTAGCCGGCGAGCGAGGCCAGTCCGGAGATCAGCGCGATCGCAATCCACATCCACAGGATTCGCGACCTCTTCCAGCCGCCGCTGGTCAAGCCGGAGGTCGAGGAGATCGCTTCGGGCAGGTTGGAGATGAAGACCGCGGCCAGGTAGGCGGCGCCGACCGCTCCGCCTTGGAAGTACGTGGGACCCGCGCTCGGCGCGGCCGCCCACCGAGGTGGCAACCCAGAAGGCTGAAGGCGAGCAGCCCTCTACGAAGGCCTGTCGAGCTCCGCGACTTCGATCACGACGTCGAGCGCGTCGACGATCTTGCCGGTCGCGGACGCGATGCGGGCCGTGCCGACGATCGGCGCGATTGCGGCAAGTACGCCGCGGACCCGCTCGGCGTCGATGCCGACCTCCGCGATCGCTTCGAGGTTGGTCAGGTAGGACACGGACGGGGCATCCACAGCGGCAAGCGCAGCGATGCGAACAAGCATGAGCTCGTCCGGATCGAGGCTGGACACGGCGATCGAGTCCGCGGTCATGCTTGCGAGCAGGTCCAGGATCGGAGTGTCGTTCGGTGAGGACATGGGGCTTCCTTTCGGTCGACGGTTTCTTCGGACGGCGTTCGGGCCGTGCTAGCCCAGGGGCTCGATCTCGCTCGGTCGCCAGGTCTTGTCGAAGTACGGCTGGAGCGGGCTGTAGAGCCGGAGGATCGCGAACCAGCCCTTGTCAGGGTCGGTCTGGATCCAATTGCCCTCCGAGGTATCCGCGGGTCGCTCGGGCCCGAACACCACGGTCGTCGAGCCGTCGTCATCGGCGGTCGCCGCGGGTGACGGATAGGCCTGGCTTCCGGCCCGCGGGTAGCGCTGCGGCGTCTGCAGCATCGAGCGCGTCTGATTGTCGTAGAGCGTGAGCGACCAGAAGCGCGCCGCCGGGATGTCGGGCGGAAGCTTCACCCGGTAGCTCTTGGCGCCGTCGAGGGCGTCCCCTTCGCTGTCCTTGAAGGCGACGATGTACTGCGACCCGACTCCGGTCAGCCGCATGCACATCGCGGGCGTGATTCCGGTGTAGGCGTAGAAGAACGAGGTCCGAGCGTTCAGCGTCCGGGCGCCGGTCGCGGGCAACGGCTCGATTCCGTCCTTCGTGACCAGCGGTGGCGGAGTCTCGAAGCTGTACCCGCCGACCCAGAGCGGGATTCCCCACGCCGATTCGTCGTCGTAATACCCGAATCCCTCAGACGCCCGCGCGTCGAAGACGAGGGCCCGCGAGGTCGCGTTTCCGACGGCCGCCGCATCCTCGAGGATCCCCCGCATCCGCTCGTCCGGCTCGAACGGCTTGCCCTTGACTATCCCGATCGCGGCCAGGTCCCCCATCAGCTCGATGTTGGTGTTGCTGCCCGCGGGCTCGTCCTGGACCGCCTCGTTCAGCAGCTCGAAGAAGCCGAAGTCGCTCGGTGGGATCGTGTTGAACGCCATCCCGGTCCCTTCGACGAACTTCGTCTCGGGAATGTCCGCCGCCGGATCCGGCTGCACATCGCCCTCGAGCAGCGTCCCGATGCTGGTACCCAAGCCGCCCTGGGCGTAGGGGTAGATCTTCAGCGTGCTCTTGATCACCTCGACCGTCGGAGCGGGGTCCTGGCCCGGGTTCTCGTTGATGAACGACCGGCCGAGCAGCATCGCCTTCGTCGTGCGCGAGTGGCCGACGTGGTAGCCGCTGTCGGGCAGCGGAGCCGTCGTAGGCCGGTGGGATCAGCAGGAAACGGCCGCCTTCGCCGCGATCCGGGCCCGGGAGGCCGAAGTCGACGATCCACTGAAACCACATGTCGTCGAACAGGGCGAGCGCCTGCGGAGGCGTCTCGACGACCATCGGTCCCGAGGTGAGATCGACGATGCCGACGAAGTAGACCGTGTCGGCGTTCGCGGTCAGGAACAGCGACTGCGAATCCATCAGCTCCGAGAAGATCAGGATCTCGTTGTCCTGCCACTCCCGCCTCGTGGAAGCCTTTCCGCAAAGCCCACGTCGAGGCTCCAGGAAAGCCGTTGAGGTACGCGTTCAGCCCGTGGCCGAAGTCGAGTTGGTCGTACACGCAGCTCGCTGGTCCCGGGGCTCGGAACACCGTCGACGAACTCCAGCTTCCCGAGCCGGCTGTCGAGCTGGTCGGGCGCCGAGATGGAACGAAGGGTCTCGCTGGAAACGGTCATTGTCACTCCTGATGGTTGGCCACGGTGCGGGCCGCGAGGAAGAGAGGACTCGACATCGCGGGGCGAGCCTAGGCAAGCGCCCGCTGGTCCTCGTCACCCCGTTGGGATGAAATCGAGCGCTCCGTCCGTTCATCCCAGCGGGGTGATGCGAGGACGCGCTCAGCCTCCCAAGATCGCCGCCGATGAAGCTTCCGGTCTACACCTGGCTGCGGGGCTAGGACCGGAGTTGGATCCGCGGGGACGTCATCGCGGGGTTGACTGTCTGGGCGGTGCTCGTGCCCGAGGCACTCGCCTACGCGACGATCGCGGGCGTCTCGCCGGTGGTCGGGCTTGTACGCGGCGCCGGGGGCGCTGCTCCTCTACGCGGCTTTCGGCAGCCGCGCCACCTCGCTGTTCGGCCGATGGCGGCGACCGCGGCGCTCTCGGCGGCTGCCGTCGGCGATCTCGCCGCCCAGGACGCGGACCTGTTCGTCCAGGCTCACGATCACGATGGCGTTCACCGTCGGGATCGCGGCTCTGGTCGCGGGGCTCCTCCGCATGGGCTTCCTCGCGAGCTTCATCTCTGAGCCAATGATGAAGGATTCATCATTGGCCTCTCGCTGACGATCATGGTCGGACAGCTGCCGAAGATCTTCGGCGTCGAGAAGGAGGAGGGCGACTTCTTCGAGCAGCTCTGGCACCTGCTGGGCGGAGCTCGGGTTCGACGAGCGGGCTCACGCTCGTCGTCGGCGTCGCCGCTCTCGTCGTCGTCCTCGGGCTCAAGAGGTCGCACCCGTCGTTCCCGGCTCGCTCCTCGCCGTGCTGGGCGGCATCGTCGCCGTCCACCTGTTCAACCTCGGCCAACATGGCGTCGCGATCGTCGGCGGACATCGACAGCGGGCTCCCTTCGTTCGGGCTTCCGGATGTCGGCCTCTCGGACTATCTCGACCTCGCCCCTGCGGCTGTGGGAGCGATGCTGATCGGGTACGCGGAAGGGCTTGGCGCGGCCAAGATCTACGCGGCACAGAACAACTACGAGATCGACCCAAACCGCCGAGCTGCTCGGCGTGGGCGCCGCCAACATCGGCGCCGGCCTTTCGAGCGGCATGGTGGTCGGAGGCAGTCTCTCGAAGACCGCGGTGAACGCCGGTGCCGGGGCGAAGAGCCAGCTTCTCGTCGCTGGTGGTCGCCGTGCTCGTGGTGGTCACGCTCCTCTTCCTGACCGGCTTGTTCGAGGAGCTTCCTGAGGCAGCCTGGCCGCTGTCGTCATCGCGGCCGTCGTCGGCTTGCTGGACATTCCCGCGCTCGTGCGGCTCTATCGCGCCCACACGCGGGGCCTGGGCCGCATCTACGGCTTCGCTGCGCGACCCGACTTCATCGCGGCGATGGCAGCGCTCGTCGGCGTGCTCGTGTTCGACACGCT
>CAWFBT010000021.1:0-67486 GCA_963814095.1 uncultured Thermoleophilaceae bacterium
GTCGTGAGCCGGGACCAAACCTGGAACGACTAGGCGACGACTTCCATGCCGATCTTGTCGTCCTCCGAGGCCGCGAGCGGGTTCTCGACCGCGAGCACGGCCTGCAGGGCGGCGATCGCGACGGCCAGCTGCGTCAGATCGGGCTCCCGCGTCGTCAGGCGCTGGAGCTGGATGCCGGGCCACATCAGGATGCGCGCCCAGCGCTTCGTGCGGTTCTTGCCGAACCACTTGATGAGCTCGAAGGCGAGCCCCGCGACGATCGGGATGCCGACGATCCGAGACACGAACAGCCACTGCCAGTCGAGCTTGCCGAGCGGCGCGAACACGAAGATCGCCACGATCATCACCAGCAGCAGGAAGCTCGTGCCGCAGCGCGGGTGGAAGCGCGAAAAGCGCTGCGCGTTCTCGGGCGTCAGCTCCTCGCCGGCCTCGTAGCAGGAGATCGTCTTGTGCTCGGCGCCGTGGTACTCGAACACGCGCTGCAGGTCGGGCATGCGCGAGATCAGCACGAGGTAGGCGAGGAAGATGGTGATCCGTACGAGCTTCTCGATCACCACGAACAGGATCGAGTTGGGGATCTGGTCCTGGAAGATGTTCGTGAGGCCGGCCGGCAGCAGGAAGAACAGACCGACCGCGAACAGCAGCGCGAACACGACCGTGCCGGCCCAGGCGCCGCCGCCGATCTCGCTCTTCTCGCCGTCTTCGTCCGGCGGCATCTGCGCGTTGGCGGAAATGCCGAGCGCCCTGAAGCCGATCTTGAGCGACTCGACGAGCGCGGTGACGCCGCGGATGATCGGCACGCGCAGGATCCGGTGCCGCTTGGTCCAGGACACGAGCGGCTCGGAGATCACCTCGATCTCGCCCTTCGCCCCCTCCTTCGAGTCGGCGCCTCCGGCGGCGAGCTGCTCAGCGGAGGGCTTGCGCACCGCCACCGCCCAGGTCGAGATGCCGCGCATCATCACGCCCTCGAGAACGGCCTGGCCGCCAATCGGGGCGTCCCGCGTGGCCTCGCGCAGATGATCCGGCGCGCTGCCGTTAGTGGACGGGGGGGCGCTCACCGTCCTCATCGTATCGGCGGCTCAGCCGCTTTCCTGAGCGAGGGTGTCGCGCCGAGCCGTTCGCGGGCACGGAACCTCGTCGACGTTGTCGCTCTCGGAGCTCTCCACGATGGTCCCGTCGGGGTCGGCCGCCGCGCTGACCGCGTCCGTGCAGGTGGGTCCGCGAAAGCCGATCTCGCGCTCCTCGCCCGGCAGCAGCGTGACGGTCGCCGTGTCGATCACGGCGCCGTCGACGGACAGCCGCACCGGAGCCGTGACCTCGGCCCGTCCGCTGTTCGTGACCAGCACGCGGTAGCGCACGACGCCCGCCACCTTCGTGCCGGACGCGCCGAGCACCTCGACGCGCAGGTTCGGCAGCGCCGAGAACTGGCGGCACGAGGGCGAGCTGCGCTGCACCTGTGCCAGCACGCTGCCGTCGGCGGCGGACCAGCGGAAGTCGACGCGCATCTTGTAGAAGGCGTTCTCGGGCAGCGCCTTCACCACCTGGCGGTAGCCGAAGCTGACGACGCCCGGCTGCGCGCGGCGCCAGCGCCCGAGGCCGGGAGCCTTGAGCGGCTTGAAGCCATCCGAGCCCGTGCGCTCGAGCAGCGTGAAGCGCATCGCCATGCGCGCGCTGCCCTCGATCCCGCGCATGCTGCCCCGGAAGACCGCCTGGTGCTGCTCGAAGGAGCATTCGACGAGCCGCACGGAGGTGCGGAGTCGCTGTGCGGAGGAAACCGCGGGCAGGGCCGCAAGCGCGGCCGCTGCCAACGCGGTGATCAGGAGTGCCCGGCGCATGCCCCGTGAGAACAGGCGCCGAGCCTCATAGTTGCGGCCGCCGTTAGCGCCGCGAACGTGCAGCGCGGCGGCGGAAGCGCTCGACGCGGCCTCCGGTGTCGACGAGCTTCTGCCGGCCCGTGTAGAACGGGTGACAGTTCGAGCAGATCTCGACGTGCAGCTCGGGCTTCGTGGAGCGGGTCCAAAACTCGTTGCCGCAGGTGCAGCGGACGTGCGACGGCCCGTACTCGGGATGGATATCCGGCTTCATGCGACCTTCCAGTCTAGCGAGGGGTCAGGTCTTGCAATCGAGCATCTCGGGCGTGCACGGAGCCTGCACCGCGGGTCGGGATGCTCGATTGCAAGACCTGACCCCTATGTGGCCTGGTAGTTGGGACCGTCGCCGCCCTCGGGCGGCGTCAGGCGCCCGCCCTTGGCGGTGATCGCACCGCACTGGATGCAGTTCGACGGGGTGACCTGGAGCTTGACCTCGTGCTTGCCGTCGAGCTTGCCGTTGCCGTCGACGCGGGCCGCCTCGAGCTCCTCCTCGGGCACCTCGTACACGGCCGCGGGGCACATGTTCTGCCACATCAGCGCGACCTCGAGCGGAACCCGCTCCTGGATGCGGATGTGGTTCGGTGCGTCGTCGCGGGTGGCATTGCCGCTCGCGAAGACGGACGAGAGCTTGTCGAAGGTCGTCTTGCCGTCGGGCTTCGGGTACTCCTTGTCGGCGTCCCCGATGAAGACGTCGATCGTGGCGTCGTCGTGCGTCTTCCAGCGGCCGCCGGGGAAGCGGCCACCGGAGATCTCCATCATGTTCGCTATCGCGCCGCCGACGAGGAAGCCCTTCGAGAACGGCTGGCGCATGTTGCGCGAGCGGCGGATGTCGCTTCTCGATCTCGGAGTGCTCGACCTTCGCCTGGTAGGAGGACAGGTCGGCGGTGGCCTCCTCGCCCGCCTTCAGGCGCTCGACGATCGTCTCGGCGGCGAACATGCCGGCGTGCATGGCGTAGTGGACGCCCTTGAGCGTCGGGATGTTGACCATGCCGGCGCCGTCGCCCGCGATCATCATGCCCGGCGCCCACAGGCGGCGCGGCTGGGCCCAGTAGCCGCCCGACGGGATCGTCTTCGCGCCCCAGCCGATGCGCTTGCCGCCCTCGATGATCCCGGCCACGAGCGGATGCCCCTTCAGCTGCTGGAGCGCATCGTGGACGCTGAACGTGGCGTCGCGGTAGTCGAGCCCGCAGACGAGGCCCATCGAGACCTTGTCCTCGCCCATCGGGTAGATGAACGAGCCGCCGAACTCCTGGTACTTCGCGCCGAAGCGAAGCGGCCAGGCCATCGTGTGGATGACGCGGTCGAGCGGCTTCTCGACCTCCCAGACCTCCTTGACACCGAGCTCCCACTGCTGCGGGTCCTCGGAGCCGAGGTCGAAGTGGCGGATCGCCGCGCCGGTGAGGTGGCCCTGCGTGCCCTCGGCGAGCACGGTGGCCTTCGCGATCAGGTCGGCGCCCGGCTCGAAGTTCGAGAGCTCCTGGCCGTCACGGCCGCGGCCCTTGTCGCCCGAGCGCACGCCGACGACCTGCCCGTCGTCGACGAGCAGCATGGCGGCGGCGGTTTCGCCGAGGATGTAGACGCCGGCCTCCTCGGCCTGGTCGGACAGCCAGCGGCCGAGCTGTGCCACCGAGGTGACGTGGTTGCCGTGGTTGCGGAACGGCGGCGGGGTCGGCTTGAGCGGAATCGCGCGCTTCGAGTTCGGCAGGAGGTAGACGGCGTCCTTCGGGACGGTCCCGTAGGTCGGCCAGTCGCCCTCGTCGAGGTCCGGGAACAGCTTGCGCATCGCCGACGGGTTCATCATCGCCCCCGAGAGCAGGTGCGAGCCGGGGCCCTTGCCCTTCTCGACGAGCGCCACCGGCACCTCGCCAAGCGACTCCATCAGCGCCTCGTCCTCGGCGAGCAGCTGGGTGAGCCGGATCGCGCAGGCGAGCCCGGCCGGGCCGCCGCCGACGATCACGACGCCGACCTCGATGCGCTCGTCCTCGGGATCGGTCGGCGCGCCGACGAACTCCTTGGCGGAGTCGACCGGCGGCGGGAACTCGATCGGCGCGGTGCTCATCAGTGGACCACTAGCCCCGCTTGGCCTTAACCGCCTCGGTCAGCTTGGGCATGATCTTGTTGAGGTCGCCCACGACGCCGAGGTCGGAGAACTCGAAGATCGGCGCGTTCGGGTCCTTGTTGATCGCGACGATGTTCTCCGAGGACTGCATGCCGACCTTGTGCTGGATCGCCCCGGAGATGCCGGCCGCCACGTAGAGCTTCGGCGCGACCGTCTTGCCGGTCTGGCCGATCTGGGCGGCGTAGGGGTACCAGCCGGCGTCGACCACGGCGCGCGTGGCAGCCACCGCGCCGCCGAGCGCGTCGGCCAGCGACTCGCAGAGCTCGAAGCCCTCGGCCTTGCCGAGCCCGCGCCCGCCGGCGACCAGCACGTCGGCGTCCTCGATGTTGACGTCGGCGCCGCGCTGCTCGCCGCGCTGCACCATGGTCGCCTTGGTCGAGTGGTCCTCGAAGGCCACGTCGACGTCCTCGACCGCGGCCGCGCCGTCACCGGACTCGACCGTGTCGAAGGCGTTGAGGCGGCTGATGATGATGCCGGGCTCGCCGACGTAGCCGACGTCCACGACCTGCGAGTCCTGCAGGATCGGCCGCTCGGCCACGAGCTTGCCGTCCTCGACGCGCACGGCGGTGACCTCCATGGTCACGCCGGCGTCGAGGCGCGCGGTCAGGCCGGCGCCGATCTCGAAGCCGAGCAGACCGCCGCCGAACACCGCGTACTTGAAGCCGTTGTCGGAGATGACCCTGGCCATCGCATCGACGACCGGCTGGGCGAGGCCCTCCGGGCCCTTGACGCGGTAGACCTTCGAGACGCCGTACTTGCCGAGCGAGCCGCACAGCTCGTCCGTCAGGTCGTCGCCGCCGACGACGATCGCGGCCGCCTCGCCGCCGAGCTCCTTGGCGAGCTTCGCGCCCTCGGAGACCGCGCCGAGCGAGTTCTTGTTGAACTCGCCCTCGTAGTGGAGTGCGTAGACGAGGATGCTCATGCCAGCAGCTTCCTTTCCTCGAGCCAGGACACGATCCGCTCGACCGTCTCGTTGGTGTCCTCGTCCTCGATGATCTCGCCGGCCGCCTTCTCGGCGGGCGGGTTCACGGCGAGGACCGCGGTGCGCGAGCCCTCCTGACCCACCTTGCCGGGCTCGATGCCGACGTCGCCGGCGGACTTGACGTCGCGCGGCTTCTTCTTCGCGCCCATGATCGCCTTGAGCGACGGGTAGCGCGGCTCGTTGATCGCGTCGCCGACCGAGATGACCGCCGGAAGCTCGACGGAGACGGTGTCGTAGCCGTACTCGGCCTGGCGCTCGCAGCGCAGCTTGCCGTCCTCGACGTCGAGCTTGATGACCTGGGTGAGCGAGGGCATCTTGAGGTGGTCGGCCACGACGGCGCCGATCGTGTAGCACTCGCCGTCGGCCGACTGCTGGCCGAGCAGGACGAGATCGGGCGACTCGGACTCGAGCACCTTGGCGAGCGCGTAGCCGGTCGCGCAGACGTCGGAGCCGGCCAGCGCATCGTCGGTGAGATGGACCGAGCGGTCGGCGCCGAGAGCGACGGCCTTGTTCAGCGTGCGGCCCGCCTCGGAGGGCGCCATCGTCACCGCCACGATCTCCTCGACGTCGATCGCGCCGCCCTCGCGAATCTGCATGGCCGCCTCGATCGCATGGGTGTCGAACTGGTTCAGCGTTGTCTCGCCCGAGCGATCGAGGCGCTTGGAACCCTGGTCCATGCGCTTCTCGACTGCGGCGTCGGGCACCTCTTTGACGAGGACGCAGATCTTCACGGAAGCTTCTCCTTGGCTGTATACGTGGCGCGCGGAGGGGTGGCTCCAGAGCCCCCGCCTCCCGCGGCGGACAGCATCCTACCGGATTGACTGACCGGTCAATCGCTACCCAGACGGCGTCCTGGCAACCGCCCGCAGGGACCCGCCCGGCTCAGGCGGGTACGGCGCCCTCGATGTAGTCGATGATCCCCTGGACGGGCGCGCCCGGCGTGAAGACCTCGGCCACGCCCAGCTGCTTCAACTCGGGGATGTCGTCGTTCGGGATCGTCCCGCCCACCACCAACACCACGTCCTCGGCGCCCTCATCCTTGAGCAACGCCGCGATCCGCGGCACCAGCGTCATATGCGCACCAGACAGGATCGACAGCCCGACCGCGTCCGCGTCCTCCTGCAACACCGTCTCCACGATCTGCTCCGGCGTCTGATGCAACCCGGTGTAGATCACCTCCATACCCGCGTCACGCAACGCGCGAGCGATGATCTTCGCCCCCCGGTCATGACCATCGAGACCAGGCTTGGCGACCACAACGCGGATCTTGCGGCTGGACACGACCGCCAGATTACCCCGTGTCCGCGCTCGGGCTACCAGCCGATGCGCCCGGCGGTGCCGCTCTCCGGCACTTCCGAGCGGCGCTGAATCGCGAATCCGAGGGCGAGCATCAGGACGCCGAGGATCGCGAGCGCGAGCGCGTCCCCGCCCGTGGCGGGCAGTCCCGAGCCGGAGCTCGACGAGCCGCTCGAGGTGGAGCCGCTGTCGGTCGAGCCCGTGTCGGTCGAGCCCCCGCTCGAGCCGGAGCCGTTGTCGCCTGAGCCGCCGCCGCTGCTCGACGCCTCGACGACGACCGTGCCGGTCATGTTCGGGTGCGGCGTGCAGATGTACGCAAAGCTGCCCGCCTCGTCGAAGGTCTGCGAGCGGCTGCCGCCGGCCGAGAAGATGCCGGTGTCGAAGCTGCCGTCGGAGGCCGTGGCCGAGTGGGCGGTCGGGCCCTCGTTGGTCCAGGTGACGGTGTCGCCCTGCTGGATCGTGATCTGGGCGGGCGTGAACTGAAAGTCGGAGATCGTGACGTTCTCCGTGGCCGCGGCGACCGCCTCCGGCTTCTCGCGCTTGCGCCGCTTCTTCGTCTGGGCCACGGGCTCCGCCGGCGCGGCCGCCGGGACCGGGGCCTCCTCCGCCGCCGGCGCGGGCTCGGCGGGCGTGGGCGCAGGCTCCGCCGGCGCGGGCTCCGGCGCAGGAGTGGTCTCGGCCGGCGCCGGGGCGGGCTCGGCCGGAGCCGTATCGACCGGCGCGGCCGCGGGCGGCGCGGGCTCAGCCGGAGCCGGCTCAGCGGCAGGGGCGTCGGTGTCGGCCGGCGCCTCCTCCTGGGCCCCGAGCGGGCCCGGGACGATCAGCGCGGCCACGAGGACGTACACCGCCGCGAGCACAAGCCAGTGCCTCATCGCCGGCGGACCCTACTGTTGTCGCACTCGGTGTGCAATAACACCAAGCAATTGGGCGCGCCCGCACCCGAGCTTGGCGCGGATCAGTCGTCCCAGCGCGGCCACAGACCCCACCAGCTGCGCACGAACCTGAACTCGGCGCGGTGGACGGAGCCGTCCTTCAGCTTGATCACGAACTGGCGGCAGTCGCGCGTCCAGTCGCGCTCGGTGCGCCACATGAAGACGTAGCTCCGGTGCTTGAAGCGCAGGCCCTTCTGCCACCAGACGCTGCGGGCAGGCCGGCCTGACGTGGGCTCTTCACCGGCGCCGCAGTCGACCTCCGCAACCTGCGGGTAGCCGGGCGCGAGCACGTCGAGACCCCTGTAGCCGCCGAGCGAGAAGCGCACCGGCACGACCTCGCCCGCGATCCAGCGGTTGACGGCCGGGAAGTCGTCGACCGGCCAGCGGAAGCCCTTGAAGTCGCTCTGCGGTGACCGGACCTCGTAGCCGACCGTGGTCGTCGCCGTGTTGCCGGCGTCGTCGGTGGCCGTGACCGTGAAGGTCTTGCTGCCCGGGGTCGCGGTGTCGAGCGCCGCGCCATCGGCGACGTCGCCCACGCACGACACGAGGCCCGAGCCGCCCGGCTCGTCGCTGCACTCGTAGTCGGCGAACACCTCCTCGCCGACCGCGTAGCTCGCGCCCTCCTCGGGCGTCCGCACCTCGACGGTCGGCGTCGTCTCGTCGACGACCTCGATCGTCGCGGACGCCGTGGTCTCGTTGCCCGCGCCGTCGCGCGCGGTGACCGTCACGGTCTTCGACCCGAGCGTCGACGTGTCGAGCGTGGCACCGTCGGGGACGCTGCCCTCGCAGGAGGCGAGCTTCGAGCCGCCCTCGTCGCCGCAGGAGTAGTCCACGACCACCTCCGCGCCGAGCGGCACGCTGTCGCCGTCGACCGGGCTGCGCAGGTCGACCACCGGCGGGGTCACGTCGCAGGAGCGCGTGCCGGTCAGGGCGACCGTGTAGCCGCCCGAGTCGCGCGGGAGACCGGCCCAGCTCTCGACCGGGGCGCCGGCGCCGCGGCCGTTGGCGGGGGTCACGAACGCGACGTTGCTGAAGATCGGGCCGCCGGAGCTCTGCGGGTCGCGGTCGTAGGCGCTGATCCCGAGGATGTACTCGCCGGAAGCGGACGGGGTGAGCGGGTGCTCCGCGGGGAGCGTCGACTGCTTCGTCGTGCCGTCGTCGTGCGCGTAGATTCCGAGGCCGGTGGCGTCGAAGAGGAAGAGCTGCGTATCGACGTCGGTCAGGCCGACGGTCGTAGCCGAGAAGGTCCCCTCCCCCGTGAGGCAGACGCGGTAGAGGTCGCTGTCGTTCCCGGTCGCGATCGTGCCGGTGATGCTGTCGACCGGCGCGCGGGTCAGATCCTGGGCGGTCGCGGGTACGTCGCCGGCATCGCCCTGCTCATCGGCCGCGAGGGCACCCGGCGCGAATGCCAGTGCGATGAGTGAGATGACTAGCCAGGTACCGCCACGTTGCTTCAATTGCCCTCCCGTCCGTGGGATCTTCATCGGCATCCGTGCCCGCCGGGATTAGCGGTCCCGCAGGGACATGGACGTTCTTCGTCCTCCCGACGAACGTCCCAAGGGTTAAAAAACTGGCGATCTGTATAGGACCCGTGGACCCGCTGAACTCGTCCCGGGAAGTGTTTCGGGCCCGGCGGACGGCTAGCCGGCCGACCCGGCGGGCCGCCGGGCCGCGGCCTTCGCGCGGGCGCGCGCGACGCGCAACCCGAGCGCCGCGGTCCAGCTGAAGTCGTGCGTGCCCAGGCCCCGCCCGGAGTCAGGCACGAAGTACTCGCGCATGCCGCCGCCCTCGATCGCGTCGAGCATCCGGGCGCGCAGCGTCGCGGCGGCCGTGTTCTCGCCGTGCGCCTCCAGGCCGCGCGCGCAGAGCCAGGTGACGTTCGCCCAGACGGGGCCGCGCCAGTAGTTGCGCGCTGAGCGCTCGGGGTCGTCGCGCGCGAGCGTGCGCACGCCATACGGCGACGCCAGCCGGCCGTCGAGCAGCTCCGCGGCGAGCGCCCGCACGTGCCGGCCGTCGAGACCGGGCGTGAGCGCGGCCAGCCCGCTGCCGGCGCCGGTCGCCGACAGCGGCGAGTCGTCGACCAGGTCGACGGCGCGGATCAGGCCGTCGGAGCCGGCACGAGCGCGCAGGGAGGCCGCCACGCGCTCGCCGGCGCCGGCGCTCTCAGCGGCGATGCGCTCGTCGCCGAGCTCGCCCGCGAGCCATGCGAGATCGAGGCAGGCGCGCGCGAGGATCGCCGAGAAGCCCGGGTCGAGCACCCTGAACTCGCCCTCGCGCGCCAGTTGTGCCTGGTCCCAGCGGATGGCCGTGCCGTGCCGGACGAGGGTGAGGAAACGGCGATAGTGCTCGTCGCTTGGCCGCTCGGCGGCGTCGACGGAGTCGGTGTCGCGCCGGTGCAGCACCGCCACCTCGGGCAGCACGCGCCACAGCGGACCGTCCCACTCGAGCGCGTTGTCGCGCCCCGACTCCCACGGGTGGACGAGCACGGGCTCGCCGAGCCCGTGCGGGTCGCGCTCGTCGAGCAGGAAGCGGTGCCAGGCGTGCAGCGGGTGGAGCAGCACGCGGGCACGGCGCTCGTCCGGGTGCTGCTCGAACACGAGCCGGGCACAGCTGGCGGCGAGCGGCGGCTGGGTGATGCCGGAGATGCGACGGCCGTCGACCGAGAAGCGCCGGCCCCACCAGCGCGGTCCCGGCAGGTAGCGCGCGTACGGCCGCGCGACCGTGGTCAACATGCTGCGCAGGCGCCCGTCAAGCCGGTCCGGCACGCGCGTGTGGAACGCGATGTGCGGGATCATCCCGCGGCCGTCGCGGGCCTTGACGAGCGCTTCGAGCTCGGTCCAGGCGCGCTCCGAGTCGAGCTCCGCCCAGCCGAGCGCCGCGAGCGCCGAGTCCCAGTTCCACTGATGCGGGTAGGTCGAGCGCGACGGGACCGTGTAGCTGCCGTTGTCGTTGCGGCGCAGCACCCGCTCGGCCGCGGCGGGCACGCTCGCTGCGGCCATGCGGCTCGGCTAGGAGCCGTTCACCTCGACGATCATGGCGTCGCCCTGGCCGCCGCCGGAGCAGATCGCCGCCACGCCGAGGCCACCGCCGCGCCGGCGCAGCTCGGCCACGAGCGTCATCAGGATGCGCGCGCCGCTCGCGCCGATCGGATGCCCGAGCGCGATCGCGCCGCCGTTCACGTTCACCTTCGACTCGTCCACCTCGAGCATGCGCACTGAGTTGAGCGCCACCGACGCGAACGCCTCGTTGATCTCGAACAGGTCGATGTCGTCGACCGACAGGCCGGCCTGCTCGAGCGCCTTCCTGGTGGCGTTCGCCGGGGTGCGGGCCAGGTACGGGAAGTCGTCGGCGACCGCCGCCTGGGCGACGATCGTGGCGAGCGGCGTGCGCCCGTTGGCGGCCGCCCACTCGTCCGACGACAGCACGAGCGCGCCCGCGCCGTCGTTCACGCCGGGCGCGTTGCCGGCCGTATGTGCGCCGTCCTTGGTAAACGCGCCGCGCAGCTTCGCGAGCGACTCGAGCGAGCTCTCGCGCCGCGGTGCCTCGTCGACCTCGACTGTGGTGTCGCCCTTCCGCGAGCTGATCGTGACCGGCACGATCTCCTCGGGCAGGCGGCCTTCGTCGGTGGCGTTCACGGCCAGCTCATGGGAGCGCAGCGCGAAGCGATCCATGTCGGCGCGGGTGATCTCGAGCTCCTCGCCGACCGCGTCGGCCTCCTCGCCCATGTGCTTGCCGCTGAACGGGTTCGTCAGGCCGTCGTGGACCATTGCATCCAGCGCCTTGGCGTCGCCCATGCGGTAGCCGAAGCGCGCCTCCGGCAGCATGTAGGGCGCCTTCGACATCGACTCCATGCCGCCCCCCACGGCGACGTCGAGGTCACCGGCACGCACCGCCTGATCGATGATGCCGGCCGAGCGCAGGCCTGAGGCGCAGACCTTGTTGACCGTCTCCGAGGAGACATCCTTGGGGATCCCGCCCTTGATCTGCGCCTGACGACTCGGGATCTGGCCCTGGCCCGCCTGCAGCACCTGGCCGAAGACCACGTGCTCGACCTGCTCGGGCGCCACCTCGGCGCGTTCGAGCGCCGCCGCGATAGCGGTGCCGCCGAGCTCCGTCGCGTCGAGCGACGCGAGGCCGCCTCCCATCTTTCCGAACGGCGTGCGAGCGGCGCCGAGGATCACGGTCTTTGGCATCTGAGCTGCGTCTCCTTGCGAGGTACGGGGCCGGAACGATATCGCCGGGTTATCCTCCCGCGCCGATGCCAGGAGCCACAGTCACAGCCCGCAGCGGGGCACCCGAGGAGACCGCCGCCGACACCCGTGTCGTCGGCCTGTTCGAGAACGAGTCGCTCGCCGACCCCGCCCTGCAGCGGCTGGTCGGGCTGGGCGAGGCGAAGGCCGGCCTCAAGAAGGTCGCCGTGACCCACGAGGACGCGCCCGGCGGCGGCCAGCGGCGCGTGCTGATCGCGGGCCTCGGGAAGCGCGAGGAATTCGACGCCGAGCGCGCCCGGGTCGCCGCCGCCGCGGCCGCGGCGCGGGCAAAGGAGCTGGGCGCGGTATCGCTGTCATGGGCCGCGCCGGCCGGTGCGGGCGTCGCGGCGGGACTCGTCGAGGGGACGCTGCTGAAGCTCTACTCGTTCGACCGCTTCAAGACCTCGCGGGACGACGACGACGGGATCGAGTCGTTCGAGGTGAGCGGCGACGCCATCGACCCGGACGAGGTCGAGCGCGCACGCGTGGCCGCACAGGCGACCAATGCCGCGCGTGACCTGCAGAACCTGCCCGCGAACGTCGCGACACCTTCCTTCCTCGCCGAGCGGGCCGCGGAGATTGCCGACGAATACGACGCGCTCGAGGTCGAGCTGTTCGACCGCGACGCGATCGTCGCCAACGAGATGGGTGCCTTCGCGGCGGTCGCCCAGGGCACGGACGTCGACCCGCGGCTGATCGTGCTGCGCTGGCGACCGCCGGGCGCGAGCGGACCGCACCTCGGCTTCGTCGGGAAGGCGGTGACCTTCGACACCGGCGGCATCTCGATCAAGCCCTCGGCCAAGATGCAGGAGATGAAGTTCGACATGTCGGGCGGCGCCGCGGTGATCGAGGCGATGGCCGGCATAGCCGAGCTCGGCATCCCGGCCACCATCACCGCCGTGGTGCCCTCGACCGAGAACATGCCGAGCGGCCACGCCGTCAAGCCGGGCGACATCGTCACGGCGAAGAACGGCATGACGATCGAGGTGAACAACACCGACGCCGAGGGCAGGCTGATCCTTGCCGACGCCCTCTGCTACGCCGTCGAGCAGGGCGCCGAGCGGATCGTCGACCTCGCCACGCTCACGGGCGCGGTCCTGGTCGCGCTCGGCCACACCTATTGCGGGCTCTTCTCGAACGACGACGACTGGTGCGCACGGGTCGACGCCGCCTGCAACGCGAGCGGCGAGATCGGCTGGCGGCTCCCCCTCCACCCCGAGTTCCTCGAGCTGACCAAGGGCCAGTACGCGGATCTCACCAATGCGTCCGACCAGCGCGTCGCGATGTCGAGCTACGCGGCCGAGTTCCTGGGCCAGTTCGTCGACGACCGTCCCTGGGTCCACATGGACATCGCGGGCACGGCTTGGGGCATGAGCCGCAACTACGTCGGCAAGGGCGCGAGCGGCTTCGGCACGCGTGCCCTGATCGAGCTGGCGCGCGCGTCCGCGACCTGAGTCGCACTTAGTTTCACGGAGTTTCACGTTGTGTGACATGCGTCACACAAATGTTTGACTCGTCAATCGGGTGGCTACGGTGACCGCGTAAGCCGAACTCGGCCCTGTCCGCGTGCGGGAGAGATCTCGCGGACACGGCAAGCCCTGGCGGACGTCCCGATCCCTTCTGGACCGAGACGTCAATGCCGGGCAGGCAACACCCGGAGGTAGCTCCGTTGAGAAAGCAGGCAATCGTCCTGCTGCTGTGCGCGTGCGCGCTTGCGCCCGCCGTGGCAGCTGGAATTCCGGCACTGGCTCAGACGAGTCAGGCCGCCCCTGAAACGACCCCGTCAACCCCGACCGGCGGCATCGGGCCCGCCGTCTTCCCGCAGGCCGAGGCCGCGAGCGCTCGAATGCAGCGCGCCTACCGCCGCTGGCGAAGAAAGCTCGACCACTACGACGTGTGGCTTGGCCGCAACCTCGTGGTGGCCGCACGTCACGAGGAGCGCTCGGCCACCGCCGTCGAGCTGCGGCGCTCGATTCGCACCATGAAGACACGCTTCCAGCGCTTCCTCCGCTCGGAGGAGGGCCGGACAGTCGTGTTCCGTTACAAGGTGAGGAAGATCCCGAGCTCGGGCCGCCAACAGCTCGCCTCGATCGCTTCGTGCGAGTCGCATGGCAACCCGCGCGCCGTCGGTGGCGGTGGCACCTACCGCGGCATGTACCAGTTCAGCTTCAGCACCTGGCAGATCGTCGGCGGGTCCGGCGACCCGGCCGCTGCCTCGCGCCACGAGCAGACCTGGCGCGCCTGGCTGCTGCTGAGCCGGCACGGCGCCGGCCACTGGCCGGTCTGCGGCTAGAGCTGCGAGCGGGCGGCGGGTCGCAGGGCCCGCCGCCCCAGCTCGGCCGCTTCTAGCGGTACTCGGTCCGGTGGTCTTCCTCGCGCACGACCTCGGGATCGCGGTCGGGGTCCCTCGTCGTCCGCTCCTCGTGCACCTCGCGGACGTTGCGGTCCGCGTCCGCATCCGTCGTCGTGTCCTCGGGCCGGTCGTAGTGGGGATCGTCCGGGCTCGTCGTGGCCGCGCCGGCGTCGGTCGTCGAGCGGTCGCGGTCGGGCTCGTAGTCGCCCTTCGTGTCCGGATCGACCTCGTGGGCACGGGCGTGGTGAGCCTCGGCCTCCTGCCGCTGCTCGTCCGCCCGGGCCGCCGTCGCGCGTGCCTGCGCCTCCTCCTGTCGCGCGCGGGCCGCGCGCTCGTCGGCCTCCGCGGTCGTCTGGTCGGCCTCCGCAGAACGAACCTCCGCCTCTCGGCGAATCTCGCGCGCCTCATGGCGACGCGACTCGAGCTTGGCGGCACGGCCCCTGCGGCTGAGCCACAGCAGCAGCGCCAGGACGATCAAGACACCGATAACGATCGCGATGATCGCTCCAGTGGACATACTCGACTCCTTCGTCGGTTGCCCTGACTGCCTACCCCGAAACGGCCGCCCTATCCCTCTTTCGACTCCGCCGCGCGGCCGTGGTCCGGGCCGTCGAGATCGCTCAGCTCGCGCTTCAGCACCTTGCCGGTCGCGTTGCGGGGCAACTCCTCCAGGAACCAGATCTCGCGCGGCACCTTGTAGCGGGCGAGGTTCTGCTTCACGTGCGCCTTGAGGTCGTCCTCGCTCACGTCCCGTCCCCGCTCGACAACCACGTACGCGCGCAGGCGCTGGCCGAAGTCGGCGTCGTCCACGCCAAGCGCTGCCGCTTCCGATACCGCCTCGTGGCGAGCGAGCGTGTCCTCGACCTCCTTCGGGAAGACGTTCTCGCCGCCCGACACGATCATCTCGTCGTCGCGACCCTCGACGAAGAGGCGCCCATCCGCGTCGAAGCGGCCCACGTCGCCCGTCGACATGAAGGTGCCGATCACGTCCTTCGAGCCGCCGCCCGTGTAGCCCTCGAACAGCATCTCGTTGGTCACGAAGATGCGGCCCGGCTCGCCCGGCGCGACCTCCGCGCCCGTCTCGTCGTACAGCTTCACGATCGTCCCGCGCGGAGGTTTGCCGGCCGTGCCCGGGGCCGCGCGCATGTCCTCCGGCGTCGCGATCGACGCCCACGCGACCTCGGTCGAGCCGTAGAGGTTGTAGAGCGTGTCGCCGACCTCGTCCATCCACTCGGTGGCGAGGTCGCCGGGGAGCGCCGAGCCGCTCGCGGCCACCACCTTGAGCGATGCGAGGTCGTACTTCGCGAGCGTCTCCTCGGGCAGCTCCAGGATCCGCTGCATCATCACCGGCACGACCACGAGCGAGTCGCAGCGATAGCGAGCGACGGTGGCGAGGCAGGACTCGGGCTCGAACTTGCGCCGCAGCACGTAGGTGGTGCCGAGGATGAAGCCGAGCGTGAAATGCGCGAAGCCCCACGAGTGGAAGAGCGGCGCCGCGATGTGACAGATCTGGCGCGTCCTGAGCGGGATCCGCGAGAGCAGCGACACGGCCGGCTCGAGCGACTGCGGGTTTCCGCGTGACGCCCCCTTCGGCGTCCCGGTCGTGCCGCTCGTGAGGATCACGATCCGGCCCTCGCGCTCGGGCGGCACGACGTCGCCCTGGTCACCGGTTCGGATCAGCTCGTCGAGCGTCGGGTCCGAGCAGGTCTCGGAGTCGTGCCAGGCGACGAAGCGCTTGCGCCGCTTGCCCGCCTCCTCGAGCAGACCCTCGAACTCCTCGTCGTAGATCAGCGCGCGCGGCTTCTCGCGCCGCGCCACCTCGGCGAGCTGCGGCCCGGCGAACGCCGTGTTCAGGTAGAGCGCGTCCGCGCCCAGCTTCGACACCGCGATCGTCGCCTCGACGAAGCCGCGGTGGTTGCGGCACATGATCCCCACCCGATCGCCCTCGACGATGCCCGCATCGGAGAGCGAGTGCGCGATCGCGTTGGTGCGCACGTTCACCTCGGCGAAGCTGAGCGTGCCGAGCTCGTCGACGATCATCGGTTCGTCCGGGTAGCGAACCGCCAGCGAGATCGCCCCGGCGGCCGGGCTGCGCCCCCAGCTCTGCAGCGTACGCACGAAGTGCCAGAGGCGGTCCGGCCGCATCGGCCTGACCACTCCAGCGTCCACGAGCACCTTGACGTTGCCGGCCTGGTGCGACGCCTGGGCCGGCAGCCTCCTCACGAACTCCCTCAACTGATGGGTCCCCTCTCCTCTGCGTCTTGTCTCCGTGGATTGTGCAGGCTCCGCGCCGCGGGCGCCGCAGATCCGCGCCGGACCGCCCTCAGGCGGCGCGCCGGCGGACCGCCGGACCCAGCTCGGGCCAACTCGACGGCGGCCCCGGCGGCTGCTCGATCTTGTGCGGCTCGCCCGCCGGCAGCGACTCGAGCAGCGCTCGCACGGCCGGCGCCCGCAGCTGCTCCGCGACCGTCCGCCGGGCGGTCTCGATCACCTGCTGGCGGCGCTCGGCGCTCATCCAGTTGCGGCCCATCACGGCACGGTCCTCGGCGGTTGGCTCGACCACGAGCACCTCGCTGCCGAAGCGGCGCACCTTGCGCTCCTCGTGCGCCAGCCGGCGCCTGCCACTGCCGTTCGTGAGCACGGGCAGCAGGTCGAGCAGGCCGTCGTCGCGGTCGGAGCTCGTGAGCGGGTTGAGGCAGATCACGAGGTCGAGCCCGCGGCCCGCGACGAGGTCGAGGTTGGACGCCGAGCAGACCCCGCCGTCGACGTAGCGGCGGCCCGCGATCCGCACCGGCCGGTAGAAGCCGGGGATCGCGCACGAGGCGGCGACCGCCTCCGCGATCTCTGCGCGCGGAGCGTCGATGCGGCCGAACGGCACGCGCCGCCCCGAGCCGTAGTCGCAGGCGACCGCCCAGTAGTTCGGATGCTCTACCCAGTCGCCGGGGACCGCGCGCCGCACGATCTCCTGCAGCGAGTCCGTCGAGATGATCCCTGCCGGAAGCCAGCCGGCCATCATCTGGAGCGGCGTGTGGCGCAGCGGGTTGCGCAGCGCCGTGAACGCCATCCGCATTGATCCCGGGCCAATCCCCGGTAGCCCGCGGTGGACTCGGAAGACCGCGCCCGCCGAGCGATCTGCGTCCGCCGCCGGCCGGCCGTCAGGCCCGGTCAACCCGTCGAAAACCTCGCCGCGCGAGTGGGCGACCATGAACCAGGGCGGCACCCCCGAGGCGACGATCGCCCCGATCATCGAGCCGGCCGACGTGCCGACGATGTGATCCGCGCTGCCCGGGTCCCACTCGGTCTCGCGCGCAAGGGCGTCGAGCGCCCCGGTGAGCCACGCGCCGCCCAGGACGCCGCCCGCTCCGAGCACCAACCCGACCTTCATGAACGGCCGCGTTCGAAGAGCCACATCGCATCCTTCAGGGTAAGCGTTTGCCGGGCGGACGGCGGCAGGCCGGGAACGCGAAGGGGCACCCGGACCCGCCCGGCAAACCACCCTTACTCGCTGCTGTTCGAAGTGCGGCGCCCTACGACCCGTCGCTGAGAGGATCGTCGTAGACCTGCTTGCCCCAGGGCGGCGCGATGTCCTCGTCACGCCGCCGGTAGCCCCGCCTGTCATGCGTCTCCAGCGGGATCAGCCGCAGTCCCTCCGCAGTGGTCGTGCGCTCGCGCGGGTCGGGTCCACCATCCGGAATGTGGCCCGCGTGGCTCCCGTAGGAGACGCGCGCCCAACCGCCGTGCCGGGCCCAGCGGTTGCGGCACTCGGCCTCCTTGCAGCCCTGGTAATGGCCGTGCGAGCTCGCGCGCACCCAGGCGCTGCCGTCGGGATCGAGCCGCACCTGAACGGACTCCCAGTCGTCCCGGTGATAGCCCGGCCAGTCGCCGCTCCCACTCACCAGCTCGCGCACGCGCGGCAGCAGCCAGCTCGCCTCCCAGGCCCGGTCGGCGCCCGCGAAGGTCGTGTTCGAGTCGGGGTAGTAGAGCCAGTACTGGATGTAGGTCCGCCCGCGCCGGCGCTGCAGCCGCGTGAAGACGGTCGCCCGCTCGCCGGCGTCGCTGCGGTGGACGTCGAGCCCTGCCTCGTCCGGCGCGTCGGCGCACTCGGGCCGCCGGCAGCGGCGCCAGTCCACGGGCAGCTGGCGCTCGCCGCGTTCGTAGACGAGGCTCGGCGCCTGCGCTCGCACGAGCGCCGCGCCGGGCCCACCGTAGGCGTCCGCCAGCGCGGGGTCGCCATCGTCGCAGCCGCCGCGCACCGCGCAGACGAATCGGTGGGCCAGGAAGCCGCCGAACGAGCGCCCGTCCAGCGACGGGGCGAACGCCGCGACCGTCCCGAGCGCGAGCGCGCAGACGAGCACGAGCCCGACCCACTCGACGCTCGCCTGGCCGACCTCTCCCTCCCGCGCGCGCTCGCGCATGCGCGCGAGGGCCGGCGCCGCCCCGAGCGCCGCCCCCGCCGGCCACGCCAAAGCAACGAGCGGCTGCCCGACCTGCAGCACATCGCGCGCCACAAAGCCGAGCCCACCGCCGCCGATCAGCCCCAGCCAGACGACCGCCGCCCAGCCATGCAGGCGCTCGAGCCGCGAGACCCCCGCGCCGCTCACTCCTCCTCCACGAGGAACGCGTACGGATTGAGGCAGCCGTTCGCGATGTCGATCGCCTCCTCGAGCGGCATGACCTCGTTGGGTGCGCGCGGATGCTCGAGCTCGTAGCGGTAACGGCGGTAGCCGATGCAGACGATCCAGGCCCGGCGGGCGAGCTTGCCCCCGACCGACCGCAGCCGGCGCAGGGCGTCGACGGCGCGCGCCGTCGTCACGCCGCGGCCAACCACCCCGGCGACCGGAGGGACAGGCGGAGCGGCCGACGGCGCACGCGCACCCCCACAGGCGCCGCGCGCCGCGCACGTGAACCGCTCCGCCAAGGCGTCCCCAAGCTCGCGACCGCTCGCCGGCGCCCGCCCCGGCCGCAGCCCGAGGCCAGCGCCGAGCGCCCCCAGGACGAGCACGACGAGCAGCACGACCCCGGTCCATTCGGTGCTCGCCTGGCCGCGCTCCCCCCGCATGGCGGTGAACGTACGAGGCCTCGGCGCACGCGTGGGTCACGTACGTGACAAGTCGGTCAATTAGTCCTTAACCCGAACTTAATAGCGCTCGCAGCATTGTCTTTATGTCCGAGGCTTGACAGAACTGCCCCGGCCTGGAAGGGTCCGGCCGGTGGCCAAGGGCTCCGGCTCGCTGAGCTCCCTTCGCGAGCTCAACCGTCTTCGAATCGTGGACTTCCTACGCATCAACGGCACCGCCAGCAGGGCTGAGCTCGCCCGGCGCACCGGGCTCTCGCGCTCGACCGTCTCGACGCTCGTGTCCGACCTGCAGCGCCGCGGGCTCGTCGTCGAGCAGCCCGGCCAGTTCGCCGGCGAGGGTCAACCGGGACGGCCCGCCGCGCTGCTGCAGCTCGACCCGTCGGCCGGCGCGGCGATCGGCGTCGACTTCGACCACGACCGGCTGCGTGTGGCGGTCTCGGACCTGTCGCGGATCGTGCTGGCGGAGGCGAGCGCCCGCTTCGACGTCGACCACGACGCGGCCGGCGCGCTCGACACGGCGGCGGACCTGGTCGAGCAGCTCCTGGATGAGGTCGGCATCGGACGCGACCGCGTGCTGGGCGCCGGCATGGCCCTGGCCGGTCCGATCGACCACGAGCGGGGCGCGCTGCACCACTCGACCGTGCTTCCGGGCTGGGCCGACGTGGACGCCGGCGCGGAGCTCGAGGAGCGCCTCGGCACGACCGTGTACGTCGACAACGACGCCAACCTCGGCGCGCTCGCGGAGGTCACGCTCGGGGCCGGGCGCCGCGCGCGCTTCGCCGCCTACGTCCAGATCGGCTCCGGCGTCGGGGCCGGGATGGTCGTCGACGGCAGCCCCTACCGCGGCGCACGCGGCACGGCCGGCGAGATCGGCCACGTGGTGGTCGACCCGCAGGGGCCGCTGTGCCGCTGCGGCAATCGCGGCTGCCTCGAGACCGTGGCCTCGACAGGGGCGTTGCAGGCGCTTGTGAGCGCCAGCCGCGGGCAAGAGCTGACGGTGCCGGAGATGATCGCGGAGGCGCTGGCGGGTGACGCCGGCTGCAAGCGGGCGATCGCGGACGCGGGCCGCGTCGTGGGAGGCGTGGTCGCGGGACTGGTGAATTTGTTCTCCCCGGAGATGGTCGTCATCGGCGGCGACCTCGGGGAGGCGGGAGAGCTTCTGCTCGAGCCGCTGCGGGAGGCCGTCATGCGTGACGCGCTCTCCGAGGCGGCGGCCGGGCTGGAGATAGTGGCGGGAGAGCTGGGCGAGCGGGCGAATCTGCTCGGAGCGCTCGCGCTGGTGCTCATGCAATCCGAGCACGAAGTGGCCGCACGTGTGGCGGGAGGCGCGGCGGCATGAAAGCGAGAGGGCTGTGGCCCTACAAGGAGGAGAGGCACGTGTTGAAGAGGAGCAGGCTCCTGGCGCTGGCCGCGGCCGGCGTGCTCGCCATGGGCGGCTTGGCCGCCTGCGGCGACGACGACGATGACGGCGGAGGCAACGGCGGCGGAGGCGGCGGAGACAGCGGCGACACGCCGCGCGTCGGCGTCCTACTGCCGGACACGAAGTCATCGACGCGCTGGGAAACGGTCGACCGGCCGTCGCTCGACGAGGCCCTCAAGGAGGGTGGCGTGGAGGCCGACATCCAGAACGCCGAGGGCAACAAGAACACCCAACAGCAGCAGGCCGAGCAGATGATCACCAACGGCGCCAATGTGCTGCTGCTGGTCAACCTCGACTCCGGCTCGGGCGCCGCGATTGCCGCAAACGCCCAGTCGCAGGGCGTGAAGGTGATCGACTATGACCGCCTGACGCTGGACACCGACGCCACCGACTACTACGTGTCGTTCGACAACGAGCGGGTCGGCGAGCTCCAGGGCCAGGGTCTCGTGGACTGCATCGGGAACAAGCAGGGCGCCCGTATCGCCGTCCTGAACGGCTCACCGACGGACAACAACGCGACGCTGTTCAAGAACGGCTACGACTCGGTCATCAACCCGAAGTTCGATTCGGGTGACTGGACCGAGGTCGACGATCAGTCCGTGCCCGACTGGGACAACCAGCAGGCGCTGACGATCTTCGAGCAGATGCTCCAGGCCGCCGACAACAAGGTCGACGGAGTGCTGGCCGCCAACGACGGCCTCGGCAACGCCGCGATCTCGGCCCTGAAGCAGCGCCAGCTGCCGCAGATCCCGGTGACCGGCCAGGACGCGACCCTGGAGGGCCTCCAGAACATCGTCAACGGCGATCAGTGCATGACCGTCTACAAGGCGATTCAGAAGGAGGCCGCCGCTGCGGCGGAGCTCGCGATCGCACTGGCCAAGGGTGAGGAGGTCTCCGCCGAGACCACGCCGATCGACAACGGCACCGAGGAGGTCCCGAGCGTGCTGCTCGAGCCCGTCCCGGTGACGAAGGACAACATCGCCGAGTACTTCGGCAACCCCGACTACCCGACGAAGGAGGACATCTGCGCCGGGAAGGTCGCGGCGAATTGCGAGAAGCTCGGCCTCTGAGCTGAGCGAGAAAACACGCGTGTCCAAGGCCCCGGGGCGCGAGAGCGCCCCGGGGCAGGGCCGCGTAGAGTCCCGGGCGCAACCCAGGGGAGAGAGCTGATGAGCGATACGCCGTTGCTGGAGCTGCGCGGGGTGAGCAAGCACTTCGGTGCCGTCATCGCGCTGCACGAGGTCGATTTCTCGGTACCGGCCGGCTGTGTCACTGCGCTCGTCGGTGACAACGGCGCGGGCAAATCGACGCTCATCAAGTGCGTCGCCGGCATCTACCGCATCGACGGCGGCGAGATCCTGTTCGAGGGCAAGCCGATCAACATTCACCACCCGCGCGAGGCCTCGGATCTCGGCATCGAGATCGTCTACCAGGACCTCGCGCTGGCGGACAACCTGGACGTCGTCCAGAACATGTTCCTGGGCCGCGAGGAGCTCGAGCCGACCCACACGCTCGACGAGACGAAGATGGAGGCGCGCGCGCTCGACACCCTGAAGAGCCTCTCGGTCACGACGATCCGCAGCGTGCGCCAGAAAGTCGCCGGCCTCTCCGGCGGACAGCGCCAGTCGGTCGCGGTCGCCAAGGCCGTGATGTGGAACTCGCGCCTCGTGGTTCTCGACGAGCCGACCGCCGCGCTCGGGGTGGCCCAGACGCGCCAGGTGCTCGATCTCGTCAAGCGGCTCGCCGAGCAGGGCCTCGGCGTGATCATCGTCTCCCACAACCTGCACGACATCTTCGAGGTGGCCGACAACATCACGGTGCTGCGGCTCGGCCAGAACGTGGCCGAGTTCAAGCGCACCGAGACGAACCAGCAGGAGGTCGTCGAGGCGATCACCGCCGGGAAGCTCACGAAGGTGCCCGGAATCGTCGACGAGGAGGCGGTGGTATGAGCACCGCAGCCCCTCCCGCGCCCACAGGGGCGGCCGCCGGCCTGGCGGGCGCCTTCCGCGAGTGGTGGACCGACGTCCGCGAGGGCCAGCTCGGCTCGCTGCCGATCATCTTCGGCCTGCTCATCATCGCCGTCGTCTTCCAGTCGCAGAACGACCGCTTCCTCACCGCCGGCAACTTCGTCAACCTGATCGTCCAGTCCGCGGCCTACACGACGATCGCGATGGGCATCGTCTTCGTGCTGCTGCTCGGGGAGATCGACCTGTCGGTCGGCTACGTCTCGGGCGTTGCCGGCGTCATCGCCGCCGTGCTGCTGATTCCCGATGGCAACGAGGTCGGCACCCCGATCGCGGTCGGCCTGGCCCTCTTGTCCGGGATCGCGATCGGCACCTTCCACGGCCTGATCATCACGAAGATCGGCATCCCGTCGTTCGTCGTCACGCTCGCCGGGTTAATCGCCTGGAACGGCGTGGTGTTGCTCTTGATTGGCGACCGCGGAACGGTCGTGCTCCAGGACGACTTCCTGATCGGCCTCGCCAACGACTTCCTGCCCGAGTCGACCTCCTGGATCCTGTGGCTCGTCGCCGTACTGATCTTCGCCGGCATCCAGCTCAACGAGCTGCGCGTGCGCCGCAAGGCGGACCTCGACCACGACCCGATCAGCCTGATCGTGCTGCGCATCGCCTTCCTCGCCGTAGCGCTCGGGGTCGTCGTCTGGGTCGCGAACGAGGACCGCGGCATCCCCTACGTGTTCCTGCTGGTCGGCTTCTTCCTGTTGTTCTGGGGCTTCGTGCTCAGCCGCACCCGCTTCGGGCGCTACGTGTACGCGGTCGGCGGCAGCGCGGAGGCCGCGCGCAGAGCGGGCATCAACGTCGACCGCATCAAGATCATGTGCTTCGCGATCTGCTCGTTCATGGCGGCGGTCGGCGGCCTGATCCTCGCCTCGCGGCTGCGCAGCGTGGACACCAATGCGGGCGGCGGCGAGATCCTGCTCTACTCGATCGCCGCGGCGGTGATCGGCGGGACCTCGCTGTTCGGCGGCATCGGCCACATCAAGAGCGCGCTGCTCGGCGCGCTCGTTATCTCGTCGATCGACAACGGTCTCGGCCTGCTCGGCCTGGGCTCGGGCGAGAAGTTCGTGATCACGGGCGGCGTGCTGCTGCTCGCGGTGACGGTCGACTCGCTGTCGACGGCGCAGGCAGGCGCAGACCGGAAGAGCCTGACGCTGCAGCTCGCGCTTCTCTCGACTGCCGGGATCAACCGGAAGCTCGTCGCGGGCGCCCGCGACGTCGACGAGGTCGAGCTCGTGGCCGTCGGGTCGCGCTCGCGCGAGCGCGCCGAGGCGCAGGCGGCCGAGTTCGGGATCGGGCGCGTGCACGACTCATACGAGGAGGTGCTGGCCGACCCGAACGTCGAGGCGGTCTACATCGCGCTGCCGAACGCGCTCCACGTCGACTGGTCGGTGCGCGCGCTCGAGGCGGGGAAGCACGTGCTCTGCGAGAAGCCGCTCTCGCGCCACCCGCAGGAGGTCGAGCGCGCGTTCGACGCCGCGGACGGCGCCCGCCGGGTGCTCGCCGAGGGGTTCATGTGGCGCCACCACCCGCAGGCCCGGCGGCTCGTCGAGCTGCTGCCGCAGCATCGGCGCGCTGCGCCTGGTGCGCGCCTCGTTCTCGTTCCCGCTGAGCGACCCCGGCGACGTGCGCCTCTCGCGCGAGCTCGAGGGGGGCGCGCTCATGGACGTCGGCTGCTACTGCGTCAGCGGCTCCCGGCTCGTGGCCGGCGAGCCGCTCGAGGTGAGCGCCTTCGAGGTCATCGGCGGCGACGGGGTCGACGCGCGGCTTGCGGCGACGCTGCGCTTCGAGGGCGACGTGCTCGGCCACCTCGACTGCGCTCTCGACAGCGCCAACCGGCACGAGCTCGAGGTCACCGGCTGGGACGGCACGCTCGTGCTGGCCGACCCCTGGCACTCGCGCGAGCCGGTGATCGAGCTGCTCGCTGCGGACGGCTCCGTCGAGCATGTCGAGGTGGACCGCGAGAACCCGTACGCGTGCGAGCTCCGCGACTTCGCCGCGGCGGTGGCGGGCGAGCGGGAGCCGCTGCTGGGCCGCGACGACGCGCTCGGGCAGGCCCGCACGATCGCGGCGCTGTACGAGAGCGCCGCCACCGGGCGGCCCGCGCAGGTCGCCGCGTAGCCTCAAGCTCGGATGGCCGCCGCTCCTCAGACGTCAGATCGCAGCCCCTGCCGGCATCACGGCGCTCGTGAGGCGCTGGGATCCAGATGTGATCGACCTGCCCGGCGGGCGTGCCCTGATCCGGCTCGAGGTGGCCGGCCAGCAGCCCTGGCACGCGCGCGTGCGGAAGCTGGAGCTCGAGCTCGCTCCCGCGGACGGGGACGAGGAGCCGGACGCCGTGATCGCCGCCGACGCCGAGACGTGGCGGCGCATCGCCGAGGACCCGCGTGGCGCGATGGGCGCCTTCCGGCAGCGCCGCCTGCGCATGCGCGGCAGCCTGCACGTTGGCGTCGGCTTCCTGGCCGCGACAGGCGGCTCGCGCGATCCGGGGCGACTTGCCTTCGACCGCCTCGAGACGCCGAGCGGGCGGCTCTCGATCGTCTCCGCGGGCACGGGCCCCGAGACGCTCCTGTGCCTGCACGGCCTCGGCGGCACCAAGGCGTCGTTCCTACCCACTCTGGCGGCGCTGGCGGGCCCGGAGCTGCGCGTCGTCGCCCTCGACCTGCCTGGCTTCGGCGAGTCGGACAAGCCGATCGGCGCGCCCTACGACGCTCCCTGGTTCGCGCGAGCGAGCTTCGACGCGATGGACGCGCTCGGGATCCGGTCCGCTCACCTCGCCGGCAACAGCATGGGCGGGCGGGTCGCGATCGAGGCCGGTCTCATAGACCGCTCGCGCGTCGCCTCGCTCACCCTCCTCTGCCCCGCGCTCGCCTGGCTGCGTGATCGCCGCTGGGCTCCGATCGTGCGGCTACTGCGCCCTGAGTTCGGCCTGCTGCAGATGGCGCCGCGGCGCGTCGTCGAGCGCATGACGCGCCGGCTCGTGCCGACCGCGACGGACGGCTGGGCGGCCGCGGGCGTCGACGAGTTCCTGCGCGCCTACATGACCCCGCGCGGACGCGCGGCCTTCTACGCCGCGGCGCGCAACATCTACCTCGACGAGCCACACGGCGACGACGGCTTCTGGATGCGCCTCGAGGCGCTCGCACCCGACGCGCTCTTCATCTGGGGCAAGCGCGACGCGCTCGTCCCGATCGCCTTCATGCGGCACGTCGAGCGGGCGCTGCCCCAGGCCCGGCACGTCGAGCTCGACTGCGGGCACGTGCCGCAGCTCGAGCGCCCGCGCGAGACGCACAGCGCCATCCTGCATTTCCTGCGGGCGCGGTCCGGTACAACTGCTGGATGAGCTTTCCACCTGGCCCCCGCGCGCCGCGCCTCATCCAGGCAGCGCGGCTGACGGCCGAGCCGTACGCCTGGATGCTCAAGCGCCGCGAGCGCTTCGGCGACATCTTCAGCTCGCACTTCCCGTTCTTCGGCCACATCGTCTACGTGACCGATCCGGAGCTCGTGAAGCAGGTGTTCTCGGGCTCGCCCGAGGTCTTCCACGCGGGCGAGGCGAACGCCACCGTGCTCGGTGACGCGCTCGGCGAGCACTCGCTCCTGACGCTCGACGAGGGCCGTCACCTCTCCCAGCGCAAGCTGCTGCTGCCGCCCTTCCACGGCGAGTCGGTGCGCCGCTACGGCGAGGTGATGGCCGAGGTCGCCGCTGCCAAGATCGACACCTGGCCTGTCGGGCAGCCGTTCGCGCTGCGCCCGCGCATGCAGGAGATCACGCTAGACGTGATCCTCCGCGCCGTCTTCGGCGTGCGCGACGGCGAGCGCATGGACCTCTTCCGCGAGCGCATCCCGCCGCTCGGCGAGCTCAGCAACCCGCTCGACTGGCTGCCGCTGATGCAGCGCGACCTCGGCGGGCTCTCGACGGCGGCGCGCTTCCGCAAGGCGCTCGCGAAGGTCGACGAGCTGATCTACGCGGAGATCGCCGACCGGCGCGCGGCGCTCGCCGCGAACGGCGACGGGACGCGCGACGACGTGCTGTCGCTGCTGCTGTCAGCGCGCCACGAGGACGGCTCGGCGATGACGGACGTCGAGCTGCGCGATCAGCTCATGACGCTGCTGACCGCCGGTCACGAGACGACCGCCACCGGGCTGTCGTGGGCCTTCGAGCGGCTGCTGCGCAACCCGCACGTCCTGGAGGCGCTGCTCGGCTCGCTCGACGACGACGAGTACCTCGACGCGGTCGTGAAGGAGACGCTGCGCGTGCGGCCGGTGGTCGCGGACGTCGCGCGCGTGCTGAAGAAGCCGGTCGTGCTGGCCGGCTATCCGCTGCCGGCGGGGACGCTCGTCCTGCCGGGCATTACGGCCGTCCACATGCGCCCGGACCTCTACCCCGAGCCGCACGAGTTCCGGCCCGAGCGCTTTCTCGACGGCGGCGCCGAGTCCTACTCGTGGATCCCGTTCGGGGGCGGCGTGCGGCGCTGCATCGGCGCCTCGTTCGCCCAGGTGGAGATGCGCGTCGTGATTCGCGAGGTGCTGCGGCGGGTCACGCTGCGGGCCGTCTCGGAGCGGCCCGAGCGCCCGAAGATCCGGCACGTGACGGTGGTCCCGGCGCGCGGCTGCCGCGTCATCGTCGCGGAGAGGCTCGTCCTCGCGCCGCCGCCCTCAGAGCCCGGCGAGCTCGAGCAGGTCGGCGGCCGGACGGCCGAGGTCGTCTAGGGCCCCGGCCAGCTCCGCGCCGCCCAGGCGCTCGGCCTTCTGCCGCAGCGCCTGCGCGTCCATCGGCTGGTCGGGGGAGCCGAGCGCGGCCTTGACGCGCGCCAGCTCGGCGCCGCCGTTCGTGAGCACGAACTCCGACTCGAGCAGCGCGTCGTCGCTGCGTACCTCGACTTGCCGCGCCCGCTCGACCACCTCCGGCAGCACCGACTCGAAGCTCTCCACGCGCGGCGGGCCGTGCAGCAGCGTGAAGGCCGTCAGGTAGGGGATCGAGAACTTGGCCTGCAGGCCGTCGCGCGGCTCGGCGCCCTGCGCCGCCGCCTGCAGCGACACGGGGTGCACGCTCACGGTCAGCCGCTCGGGCGCGCCGTCGCGGATCGAGGCCGCGGCCTCGATCGCGCCGTGCGTCTGCAGGCAGCAGGGCCACGCCTTGATCCAGTTCTCGTCGACCGCCGGCCGCTCCGGGTCGGGCTCGGCGAACGTGCCCCCGGTGGCGGCCTCGTAGCCGCGCGCGGCCGGCTCGAGCGGGACGCGCGCGCCCGCCGCCGCGAGCCGCGCCGCCTCAACCCCCGACGACGCGGCGAGACCGACCTGCAGCGACTTGCCGTGCGAGCCGAACGCGGCCCGCAGGCCGCTCGCTCGCAGCAGCGCGAGCGCCACCGCGTCGTCGCGCGAGGCGCCCAGCAGCGCCGCGGCGGCGACCGCCGCGCCGACCCCGCCGCAGAGGGCCGTCGGGTGCCAGTGGCGGTCGTAGAGCGCCGGGTGCCCGGCACGCGCGAGCGCGCCCATCGCCTCGAAGCCGGCGGCGTAGGCGCCGAGCGCCGCGCGCGCGTCGCGGCCGAGCTCGGCGGCGACGACGAGCGCCGCCGGAGCAGTTGGCGCGCTCAGGTGGGCGATGCCGGGCAGATAGGTGTCGTCGAAGTCGAGCACGTGCCCGGCGGTGCCCGCGAAGGCGACCCGGTCGCCGATCGCCCGGGCGGCCTGGGCGGCGGGCTCCTCGCGGCCGCCGGCTGCGCAGGCGAGCCAGTCGAGCAGGGCCGTCCGGTAGCGCTCCTCGCTCACCCGTCGAGCCTCCTGCGGAAGTCACCGGCGCCCACGACCTCAGCGCCCGCCCGGCGGGCGCGCTCGGCGAGCGCGCGGTCCGAGGTCACGACGGTCAGGCCGCCCGGGTCCGGATCGGCCTCGACGAGAGCCGCGATGTCGTCGTCGGCCGCGTTCGGGCCGCGGCGAGTGGCGAACTCGACGCGGACGCCCTCCGGGGCGTCGAGCTCGAGGGGACGGCCGTCGAAGATCACCGTCAGCTCGTCCCCGGTCGCGACGGCCAGCTCGCCGAGCTCCTCGGTCAGTGAGCGCATCGCGGCGGGACGGTCGCGCCACCAGCCGGTCGGCCGCGACCCGATCACGTTCATCCCGTCGACGAGCCAGCGCGCCATCGCCACCTCAGCGCTTGCGACGCACGTACAGGATGATCACGGCGACGAGCAGCAGCCCCGCGACCCCTTGGGCAGCGAGCGAGGTCGCGGTGCTCTCGTCCTCGGTGGCGTTGCGGATGTAGCCGAACATGATGGTCGCCCCGAAGAAGATGACGAGCGTCCATAGGGCGGTGTTGCGCGACACGTGCCGGACGATAAGGGGAGGTCTTGCATTCGAGCACCGGCCCCGGGCGCCGCCTCGGCGGTCCCGGCGGCTCGAATTCAAGATCCTGACCCCTGAGTAGTCTCGGTGCTCGTGAGCGATCGACCGGTTCTCGCCGGCGCCCTCGGCGCGCTGGTCATCGCCTGGTCCGCGATTCTGGTGAAGCTCGCCGAGGTCTCGCCCTCGACGGCCGCGTTCTTTCGCTGCTTCTACGCGCTGCCGCTGTTGGGACTGCTCGCCTGGCGCGAGCGCGAGCGCTTCGGCGGCCGCTCTCGGCGCGACCACCTGCTCGGCTGGCTCGCCGGGGTGCTGTTCGCCGCCAACCTGACTTTCTGGCACCACGCGATCGAGGCCGTGGGCGCAGGGCTGTCCACGGTGCTCGGCAACGTCCAGGTGGTCTTCGTGGCGCTGCTCGCCTGGGCGGCGCTCGGCGAGCGCCCCGAGAACCGCTCGCTGATCGCCGTACCGATCGTGTTCAGCGGCGTGGTGCTCATCTCCGGCGTGATCGGCTCGGGCGCCTACGGCGACGACCCGCAGCTGGGCGTCCTGTTCGGGCTGCTCAACGCGATCATGTACGCGCTCTTCCTGCTGATCCTGCGGAACATCAACGCCGACATCCGGCGACCTGCGGGCCCGCTCTTCGACGCCACGCTCAGCGCGGCGATCTTCGGGGCGATCGGCGGCCTCGCGGTCGGCGACATCGACTTCCTGCCCGGGATCGAGTCACAGCTCTGGCTGCTCGTGCTCGCCCTCTCGTCGCAGGTGCTCGGCTGGCTACTGATCTCGACCTCGCTGCCGCGGCTGCCCGCGCTCCTCACCTCGATCGTGCTGATGCTGCAGCCGGTCGGGACCATGCTGCTCGGCATCCTGATCTTCTCGGAGTCGCCCTCCAGCCTGCAGCTGGCCGGGGTGGTGGTCGTGCTGGCCGGCGTCGGCTACGCCGCGACCGCGCCCGCTCAGCTGACCTCGCGCAGGCGCCCCGTCTCGACCTCGTAGACGAAGCCGCGCACGCTGTCGCTGCGCGGCACGAACGGGCTCGCCTTGATGCGCTCGATCGAGTCGCGCACGTCGATGTCGAGGTCCTCGAACGCCTGCGCGTTCCAGCCCGGGCGGCTGCCGGTCTCGCTCTCGAGGCGGTCGGCGAACTGGTTGTCGCTGAACGTGAGCATGCCGCAGTCGGTGTGATGGAGGATCACGATCTCCTCGGTCCCGAGCAGGTGCTGGGAGATCGCGAGCGAGCGGATCGCGTCTTCGGACACGACGCCGCCGGCGTTGCGGATCACGTGTGCGTCGCCCTCCTCGAGGCCGAGCACGCGCGCCGGGTCGAGCCGAGCGTCCATGCACGCGAGGACGGCGACCTTGCGGCCGGGCGGCAGCGGCAGGTCGCCCTTGTCGAACGAGGCGGCGTAGCTCTCGTTGTTCTTCAGCAGCTCGTCGGTTGTGCTCACCTCGGGTCCTTTCGGCGGGTCAAGCGGCAGCTGCGAGCGGTGTCTCCGACGGCCGCGGGTGGCGCAGGAGCGCGCCGTTCTCCGCGATCTCGTAGGTGCCCACGCGCCGCAGGGGCGGAGAGTACGCGTGCAGGCTCACTGCCGGCGTCTCCCCCGCATGGCGCACGCGGTGGATCGCCTCGGGCGCGATCGTGACGCTCTCGCCGGTGCCGAGCGTGACCGCGACCGTCCCGCCGAGCGCGAGCCGCTCCTCGCTGATGCTTCCGTCGAGCACGACGATCGCGGCGGCGCTGTCGTCGTGATCGTGGAAGCCGGTGTCGTGCCCGGCCATCCAGCAGACGACGTAGAGCTCGACGTCCTCGTCGCGATGCAGCAGCGCGTAGGTGCGCTCGGCTGGGTCGTGGCGCGCGAGCGGGGCCCAGAGCTCGCGCCGCTCGGCCCAGCCGAGCAGCGTCTCCTGCAGGCCGGGCTCGCTCACGCGGGCACCCAGGTGTAGCCGAGCGCGCGAGCCACGCTGCTGCGGCGGACGATGTCCGAGAAGCCCTCGCCGAATGCCTCCTCGACCGGATCGGGCCCGGGCGCGGCGACCGGGTAGTCGCTGCCGTGGACGAGCTGGCCGATCCCCACGACGCTCGCCATCGCGCCGACCGCGCGGGCGCCGTAGGAGGAGGTCTCGTAGAAGCAGAGCTCGTCGTGGAGCGCCCGCTCGCGCGCCGGGCCGCCGCGCGCGGCGGTTCGCTCGGCCTGCAGCGGAGCGAGCCCCGCGAGCAGCGCGAAGATCACCCGCAGGCGCGGGAACTCAGGCCGCAGCGCAGCGTGGAAGCCGTGCCAGGCGGCGTGCTGCTGGGCCACGTAGTCCGTGCAGGGCGACCACCAGGCGGGTGCATCGGCGCCGCCGGAGGCAGGGCCCGGATGCACGAAGAGCGGCGCGCTGTCGCGCTCGAGGACGTCGAGCAGCTCGCGCAGCTCCTGCGACGGACGCGGCGATGCGAGCTCGGCGGCCGGCAGGCAGACCCCGGCCGCTCCCGCGGAGAGCGCTTCGCGAGCGAGCTCGGCGCGGCCGGCCACGGACGGATGAGGGACCGCGGCCCACCAGCCGAGCTCGCCCGGAAGCAGTTCGCCTGCCTCGTTCCAGGCCGAGACGACGGAGAGGAGGGAGTCCGCCCCGACCGGAGACGAGAGTGCGACGAGTGCCCGGTCGACGCCGTGCCGGGCGAGCCGCTCCACGCGCAGCTGTGGGTCGTGGTCGCGGGGGTCGACCTCGAACGCGGGCTCCGCCTCGAGCTCGATCTTCCAGCGGCCATCGCGCCGCCACAGGGCCCGTGGCGCGTTCGTCCGCCCTTCCAGCACGCGCAGGACCGTCTCCGGCCACAGGTGCTGGTGGACGTCGTAGGCACTCGTCACGCCGGTGACGATAGCAATTCTCTATAAAGTTGGTCGGGATAACAGAGATTAGGCGGGCGGCGGCGGGAGCAGCGCGCCCGCGAAGGCGAACTCACGCCCGATCGGCAGCTCCGCGTCGAGTGCAGCCCGGTACGAGCGGGCGCTCGTCAGGCCGGCGTGATCGCGGTCCCAGCTGTCGGGCTGGATGCGCGCCACCCAGCCCCCGCCGTAGGGCTGCGCGAGCAGCGCGTGCGGCGCGCGCTCGAGCAGGCCGTTGAGGGCGACCACCGAGCCGGCGACCGGCGAGCTGATCACGACCATGCGTCCCGAGCGCCCCTGCACCGTCGCGAGCGTCTGCCCCTGATCGACGCGCTCGACCGCCCAGAAGCTCACCTCGGGGGTGAACCAGAGCATCTCGCCGAGCGGCGCCGTGACCCCGACCGTCGCCACACCGTCCTGCATCTGAGCCCAGACGTGGCGCATCGTCAGATAGTGCCGGTCCGAAGGGAGCGCGTAGCGCGCCGACGCCCCCGCCCGGGTGATCGAGATCTCGGCCACCGCTGGTGCGAGACTGCACCGAGCGCCGGACGGAAGGCACGCGCAGGGCGCCTGTCAGGTCCGCCCCGGTTCCCCCGACTTCACCCTCATTGACCGGATTCCGAGAGCTTCCCGAGCATGGCTTGAGCGGGCTCGCCGATGACGCCCTCATCGATTACCTGCGCGGCGCCCGCGAGGCCGGGCGCCACGACGCGATGAAGGCGGCCGTCGCAGTGCTGGTGTTCGGCTATCACGACACGCTCATGAACCGCGCGCGCCTGAAGCTGCCCGAGGCGGACGTCGCCGACGTCGTCTCCGAGACGCTCGCCAGCGCGATCGCATCCGCGTTCGACGGCAGCTCGGTCGGCGAGTTCAAGAGCTGGCTGCACACGATCCTGTCGCGCCGGATCGCCGACTATCACGACGCGCGCACGCGCACGCCCAAGACTGCGCCATTGCCCGGCGAGCACCACGGCGACGACGAGGTCTGGGGCGAGGAGCCAAGCGATCCCTTCGAGGGCGACGCCATGCACGCCCGCGGCTGCCTCGAGACGGCCTACGGCGAGCTCGAGCGGGACAGTCACCGGGCGGTGATCGACCTCTACCTGCTGGGGCCGAACAGCGCCGCCGGCACCGCCGCGCTGATCGGCGACGACATGACGGAGGCGAACGTGCACCAGATCGCGTCGCGCTTCCAGCGTCGCTTCAAGGAGCTGCTCGAGGAGGGCAGCGATACTGGCGGGGGGCCATGACGGACGTCTTGCAACTGCTCTCGGAGTACAAGCAGGCGAGCCGCGAGGGCGGCGACGACGACCCGCGCCCGTACCTGGCGCGCGTCTCCGGCACGGACCGCGAGCTCCTTGCCGGGCTGATCGACGCCTACCTCGAGCAGGCTCCGCGGCGCGACTTCGACGCGCAGCGCTTCCAGGGCTCGCCCGCCGCCACGATCGCCGAGGAGGTCCAGCGCTCGCTCGCAGGCGAGAGCGGCATCTGGCCCGCGCTCTTGCCGCAGCTGCGCCGGCGCGCGGAGCTGAAGCGCTCCGAGCTCGTCCACCAGCTCGCCGCGCGGCTCGGTGCCCAGGCCCAGGAGCAGAAGGTCGGCGAGTACTACCACCGCATGGAGCAGGGGCTGCTGCCCGCCGCCGGCGTGTCCGACACGGTTCTGGACGCGCTCGGCAAGATCGTCGGCTGGACAGCCGGAGCGCTCCGTGGCGCCGGGGCACTGCCGGCACCGGGCCCGCCCCGCGCTGACGCGAGCGCGGTGTTCGCCCGCACCCACCGGGGCGGCGCCGCGGACCAGGCGCCCGCTCCCGGCGCGACGCCACCGGCGGGCGAATGGGACGAGGTCGACCGGCTCTTCCGCGGTGTCCCGCCGTCAGCTTGACCCGCCCGCACCGACCCCCTCCCCATGGACAGACTGCTCGCCCTCTACAGGGCCGCGCTGCGCTCGGGGGACCGGCCGCTCGCCGCCGCGCTCGTGCGCATCCTGCGGCGCGACCCCGAGCTGCTCGAGCGCGCCGACCGCGAGCTGCGGGAGCTGCCGCGCCGGCCGGCGCGCCCGTCGGCCGCGGACGAGCTGGCGCTGCGGACCGTCCTGCGCCGATTGCGGTCGTACCTGCGCTGAGCGTCGCCTACGATCGAGGCCTGCATGCAGTCTGAGAGCGAGCAGCGCGCCGAGGAGGTGCTGACAGCGGTCCCCGACTGGCTCTGGAACAAGCAGACGCTGCCGGTGCCGGTCGACGAGATCGCCGACTCGTGCTTCGGGCTCTGGGTCCGTGAGGTCGAGGACCTGCGCAGCGCGCCCGGCGTGCCCGAGATCGAGGAGACGCGCGGGCTGTCCGGCCTGCTCCTTCCCTCCATCGGCGAGATCTGGGTGAGCGCCCCCGAGGCGCGCGAGTGGCCGGGGCGGCGCCGCTTCACGATCTCGCACGAGCTCGGCCACTGGTGCCTCCACCGCAGTGACGGCGCGGTGTGGTGCCGCAAGCACACGGTCGACCCGCCCGCGGGCGACGCGCCGGTGCGCAGCCGCCCGCGCGCCGAGGCGGAGGCCGACGAGTTCGCCGCCGCCCTGCTCATGCCCGCAACGCTGATCCGCCGCCACTACGAGCGCATCGGCCCCCGCGACGACCGCTTCCAGCAGCTGTGTGCCGCCTTCGGCGCCTCGGGCGCGGCCATGAGCCGGCGGCTGCGCCGAGTGATCTGAGCCTCAGGCCGCCGGCTTGCGACGCACGCTTCTCCTCTGGCTGCTGCTGTTCGCCGCCTACGCGGCAACGATCGGCCTCGACGCATTCGGATCCTCCGAGTACGCCGGCGCCGAGCCGCACCACCTGCTGATCGCCGAGTCGATCGTCGAGGACGGCGACTTCGACCTGCGCAACCAGTACGCGGCACGCGCTTACGAGAACTTCTATCCCCGCAGGCTGCGCCCCGAGGGGCGCGAGACCGAGGGGCGCCTACACGAGCCGTACGGGATCGGCTTCGCGGCCGTCATCGCGCCCGCGTATGCCGTCGCAGGCCCGAAGGGCGTCGAGCTGTTCCTGGCGGCGATCGCCGCGCTTGGCGTGGCGCTCGCGTACCGGCTCGCCCTGCGCGTGGTGCCGGACCCGTGGGCGCTCGGCGCGGCGCTGGCCGTCGGACTGTCGCCGCCGCTGGTCGCCTACGGCACCGCGGTGACGCCCGAGACTGTGGCGGGCGCGGCTCTGGCGGGCGGTGCGCTGCTCGCTGTGAGGGTCGACGCACGCGCGGCTCGCCGCGACGCGATCGGCTGCTTCGCGCTGCTCGGTGCGCTGCCCTGGCTCGGGATCAGGTTCGCCGCAGCTGGAGTGCTGATCGGCTACGTCGCGGCCCGCGCGCTCTGGCGCGCCCGCCGGCGCACGCTCGCCATCGGGAGCGTCGAGCTCGCGCTGTTCAGCCTGGCGCTCTACGTCGGGCTGAACGAGGCGCTCTTCGGCGGCCCCGCTCCCTACGCGGCGCTCGCTTCCGGGGAGAGCGCCACCGGCGCATCCTTCCCCGTCGGCTACCTGGAGCGCGGCGACCGGCTGATCTCGCTGTTCGTCGACCGCGACGTCGGGCTGCTGCGCTGGGCGCCGGTCCTGCTGCTCACCTTCGCGGGGCTCTGGTGGCTCTGGCGAGCCCGCGTTCTCGCGCGCGCCGTCCCGCAGCTGCGCGAGGTTGAGCTCGCAGCCACCGTCTGCGCGGGGGTACTCGGCATTCAGCTGCTGGTGGCGGCCTTCCTCGCGCCAACCCTCGCCGGCTCATGGTTCCCGGCCCGCCACCTGATCGCGGCGCTGCCGCTGACTATCCCGCTGGTCGCCTGGGGGCTGCGCCACGCGCCGCGGACCGGCATCGTCCTCGCCGCGCTCACGCTGGCGGCGTCGGTGTGGCTCTACGTCGACGTCCGCTGGGGCGGCGGATCGCTCGTCGCGGATCTCCCCGACGCCCCATTCGGTCCGCTCACCGATGTGCTGCCGAGTTTTGCGGGCGCCGGCCCGGGCCAGCCGCGCTGACAGACTGTGCGCCATGGCTGACGCGGACACGGCACGCAGGACCATCGAGGCGCTCCCCGGCGTCGAGGAGGGGACCTCCTATGGCACTCCGTCGTGGAAGGTGCGCGGCAAGTTCTTCGCCCGCCTGCGCGACGACGACACGGTGCTCGTCGCCAAGGTCGACAAGGGTGAGAAGCAGCTGCTGATGGAGGCCGAGCCGGACGTCTTCTTCGAGACGCCGCACTACAACGGCTACGGCTACGTGCTAGTCCGGCTCGCCAACATCGACGACGACGAGCTGGCCGAGGTCGTCGAGGACGCCTGGCGGCTCGCCGCCCCGAGGACGCTCGTGAACGAGCGCGACGAAGCGGCTGGGCAACCCGGCTAGGGCCCGACGGCGGCCCGCTCACGCGAAGCCTCGTACAACTTCTCGAGCCGCCGGATGAAGACCTTCGGACGGTCGGCGTAGAGACGCGCGCCCAGCTCGGACGCCTGCTCCTGCAGGTCGCGGCGACGCTTCTCCACCGCCTCGACAAGCTCGGGCGGCGCGTCGGCGTGGTTGCGCGCCCAGTCGAAAAGCACGGCGAGGTCGTGGTCGTCGCCCAGCAGGTCCGAGAGGTCGTGGGCCTCGTCGCCGACCGCCTTCATCACAGGCTTCCAGAGCGGCTTCAGCAGCTCGTGGTCGTACCAGAGCTCCTTGACTCGCTTGCGCCACTCGTGCAGGCCCTCGACGCTCGGCTCCTTGTGCATCGCGCGCCACTCGCGGCGGCCGTCCCGGTACATGCGCCGCAGGCCGGGCTCCAGCACGGCGAAGCTGTCGTCCTCGAGCGGCCAGTCGACGATCCGCGCGCGAGCCTCGCTCAGGATCTCGATCGCCTCGCCGCCGGCCTGCTCGCGGCCGCCTCCGCCTGTGCGCAGGCGGTGCGCCTCGAGCGCCTGGCGCAGCGGGCCGCTGACCGCCTCGTCGAGCTCGAGTTTGTCGAGCGTGACGAGCATGACGTCGGCGTCACGCAATCCCGCGAGCGCCGCCGCTGCGTCGCGGAAGCTCGCGTTCTCGCGCGTGTAGACGCCCTTGCCGAGCTCGCCGCGGACCAGCCGCAGCAGCGCGCGCAGCTTCTTCACATCCTTGCGGGCGTTGTGAACCGCCTCCTCCGGGCTGCTGTCGGTCGCGCCGCTGAGCTCGTCGATGGCGTCGTCGATGCGGCCGCGCGCGACCCGGGCGATGCCCTCCGGCAGCGGCTCTCCGAGCTTGAGCCGGTACTGACGCGCGTCGCTCACAAGGCTCAACCTACCCAGTCGCGGGCCTCATGGTTCGCGCTCGAGCAGCCGCGCCGCGGCACTCGCCGGATCGAGCCTGCGAGCCACCACCTCGTCCAGCAGCTCCTGCACCGACTCGTCGGCCTCGACCTGGGCCTCGAGCCGTCTGCGCAGGCGCCCGGCCGCGAGCGCAACGACCTCGTTCTGCAGGTTGCGGCGCCGGCGCTCGGCGAGCGTGCCGTGCTCCTCGATGAACTCGCGGTGCTCTGAGATCTTCTGGCCGAGCTCCTCGATCCCCTCGCCCCTGCTCGCCTCGGCCTTGATGATCGGCACGCGCCAGCCCTGCTGCGGCCCGAGCGAGAGCACGCCGCGGATCTCGCGCACCATCGTGTCCGTGAGCGGGTGATCCGACTTGTTCACGACGATCACGTCGGGGATCTCCATGACCCCGGCCTTGAGCGCCTGGATCGAGTCGCCGGAGCCCGGCATGAGCGCGAGCACGACCGTGTCGGCGTGGTCGATGATGTCGACCTCCGCCTGGCCCACGCCGACCGTCTCGAGGAAGACGTCGTCCTTGCCCGAGGCGTCCATCAAGAGCGCGGCCTGGAGCGTGGCCTCGGAGAGACCGCCGAGCGAGCCGCGCGTAGCCATCGAGCGGATGTAGACGCCCGGGTCGAGGAAGTGCTCGCTCAGGCGGATGCGATCGCCGAGCAGCGCCCCGCGCGTGAACGGCGAGCTCGGGTCGATCGAGAGAACGGCCACGTCGCGCTCCGCCGCGCGGGCGCGCTCGACGAGCCGGGCGATGATCGTCGACTTGCCCACGCCGGGCGGGCCAGTGAAGCCGATGATCGCCGCGCGGCCCGTCTGCGGGTAGACCTGGCGCACGAGCGCCCAGCCCTCGGGATCGTCGTTCTCGACCAGCGTGATCGCGCGCGCGAGCGCGCGCTTGTCGCCGGCGAGCAGGCGCTCGGCGAGATCGGCTGCGGTGCGTCCAGCGGCGGGCACGGAGCGGCAATCCTAGGGGGATGGCAAACCCTGCGCAGCCGGCCGAGCCGGCTGCTTCGGGCCTCAGCGGAGATGCCCCGCGACATCCCACGTCCACAGCTCCACGACGTTGCCGTCGGGGTCGTCGACGTAGGCGGCCCGGCCGGCCCCGGGGAACTCGAGCAGCTCGACGTGCTGGCCGCGCTCGCGCAGGAGCGAGACCGCCCCTTCGAAGTCCTCGTCGGCGATATGGAGGGCGAAGTGGACGTGCAGGCCGCCGCGGCCTCCCATCAGCCCGACCTGCGGGCGCCACAGCCCGATGCGGGTGCGCTCGCCCGCCATCACCCAGATCGCCTCGCGGTCGGGCCAGCGCTCCACCACCGGCAGCCCCAGCACTCCGGCGTAGAACTCCTCGGCCGCCTCGAGGTCGACCACCTCGAGCACGAGCTCCGACACCCCGGTCACGGGGACGCCGTCCATCAGCGCCCGATCTCGGTGCGCACGTCCCAGAGCTCAGGGAAGAAGCGCAGGTCGAGCGCGGCGCGCAGGAAGTCGGTCCCGGACGAGCCGCCCGTGCCCGTCTTGCCGCCGATGATCCGCTCGACGGTCTTGAGGTGGCGGAAGCGCCAGAGCTGGAAGCTCTCCTCGAGGTCGACGAGCTCCTCGCACAGCTCGTACTCGAGCCAATGCTGGTCGCGCGCCTCGTAGATGCCCTTGAAGGCCTCGACGAGCCGGCGGTCGGGCTGATGGGGGACGGCCCAGTCGCGCTCGGCCAGGTCCGGGGGGATGGCGAAGCCGCGCCGGGCGAGCAGCCGCAGCAGCTCGTCGTAGAGGCTCGGCTCGGCGAGCGCCGCGCGCAGCCGCTCCTGCTGCTCGGGCGCGTGCGCGAACACCTCGAGCATCTCGGGGGCCTTGTTGCCCAGCTTGAACTCGATCAGCCGGTACTGGAGCGACTGGAAGCCGGACGCCTGGGAGAGCAGGTCGCGGAAGTCGGCGTACTCGCTCGGCGTGAGCGTCTCGAGCACCGCCCACTGCTCGAAGAGCTGGCGCTGTATGTGCTTCACGCGCGCCAGGTCCTTGAGCCCCTTGTTCACGCGGTCCGCGGCCAGGTTGGTGCGGGCCGAGTCGAGCTCGTGAAGCAGCAACCGCATCCACAGCTCGGACGTCTGGTGCTGGATGATGAAGAGCAGCTCGTCGTGCCGCGAGCTGAGTGGCTGCTGGGCCGCCAGCAGCAGGTCGAGGCGCAGGTAGTCGGAGTAGGTGAGCTCCTCGTTCAGGTCGCGCCTGATGCCCGGCTCGAGTGGGCGCTCCCCCGCCATGCCTACTCGTACGCGAGCGCGCGCAGCACGTCGATGCGGGAGGCGCGCCGGGCGGGTCCGATCGCGGCGAGCACGCCCGCGAGCGCGGCGAGCGCGAGCAGCAGGATCAGCACCGGGATCGGGTACGAGAGCGTGAAGCCGTCGTCGGCCAGCGGCCGCGAGACGAGCGCCGCCATCAGCACGCCCAGCACCATCCCGAGGATCGCGCCGATCAGCGCGGTGATCACCGCCTCATAGCGGACCATCGTGCGGACCTGGCGCCGCGACATGCCGACCGCACGCAGCATCCCGAGCTCGCGGGTGCGCTCGTGGATCGACAGCGCGAGCGTGTTCACGATCCCGAACAGCGACACGATCACCGCCAGCGAGAGCAGCGCGTAGACGAGCAGCAGCAGCGTGTTGACGTCCGACTCCTGGCGCTCCTTCAGCTGCTGCTGGTTGCGTACCTCGACGGTGGGATAGGTGAGCGCGAGCGCCTTCTCGAGGTCCTCCTGGACGGTGGCCGACGAGGCGCCGTGCTCCGTCCTTATGAACGCGATGCTCGGCTGGTCGGCGCCGAACAGCGGCTCGAGCGTGGAGTCGCGGACGAGCATCTTGCCGAAGAGGTCGAGCGCGCCCTCGACCTCGCCGCGGATCGTGTAGATCGCGGTCTTCTCGAGCGGCGTGCGTATGCGGACGCTGTCGCCGACGTTCAGGCCGTTGGAGTCCGCCCAGTTGGAGTCGACCACGGCTTCGCGGTCGGTCAGGGCGCTCAGGGTCTCGGGCGAGCCCTCCACGAAGTCGAGCGAGACCACGCCGTTGATGTTCCTCGGGTCCACGCCGGCCACTCGGATCTGCTTGCCCTGGTACTCGCCCGAGCCGTAGGTGATCGCCGAGACGTCCGAGACGCCATCCACGTCCCGGGCAGCCGTCACGGCGTCGGGTGGAATCGGCGAGAAGCCGTCCGTGTTCTGGAGGATCACGTCGCTCTTGAAGTTGTCGTCGATCGTCTTGGCGATCGACGACTTGAGCCCGGCGGCGAACACCGTCACGAAGGTCACGAGCGCGAGGCCGATCATGAGCGCGGCCGCCGTGGTCGCCGTGCGGCCGGGCTTGCGCATCGCGTTCTCGCGTGCGAGCCGGCCGGTGAGGCCGCGGACGCGCTCCATCGGCGCGCCGGCCAGCGAGGCGAGCGGGCGCACGAGCCGGGGCGAGAACAGCGAGGTGCCGAACAGGATCAGCGCCGCGCCGCCGCCGAGCAGGCCCGCGGCGGTGCCGGACTCGTCGATGCCGCCGAACAGCCCGATCAGCATCAGTGCGAGGCCGAGCCCGCCGAGCAGCAGGGCTGCGATCAGCGTAAGCCGGCCGCGCCGCTTCGTGTCCTGCAGCTCCGACTCGCGCAGCGCCGCCATCGGCGTGATGCGCGTGGCGCGCAACGCCGGCGCCAGCGCCGCGATCAGCGTCACGACGATCCCGATCAGCAGCGAGACGATCACGGTGCGAGCGAGCAGCACGGTGCCGGTGTTGGGCAGATCGGCGCCGACCGCCTTGAAGAGCGCGTTGATGCCGGCCGCGAACAGGATGCCGGCGGCGAGCCCGGCGGCCGCCCCGAGGATGCCGAGCACGAGCGCTTCGATCCCGACCGACGACAGGATCTGCCCGCGCGAGGCGCCCAGCGTGCGCAGCATGCCGAACTCGCGCGTGCGCTGGGCGACGGTGATCGAGAACGTGTTGAAGATCTGGAAGGCGCCCACGAACAGCGAGATCCCCGCGAACACGAGCAGTGCGATGCGCAGGAAGCCGAGGTCGCTCGCGATGTCGTCCGACTGGCGCTGCGCCGCCTGGTCGCCGGTCTCCGCGATCAGGTTGGGCGGCAGGATCCGCGCGATGCGGTCGCGCAGCTCCACGGGCGGGATGCCGTCCGCCGCGGCGACCGAGATCTGGTCGAACTTGCCAACCCGGTCGGTCACCCGCTCCGCCTCCGGCAGGATCATCTGCGCGATCCCGGCTCCGCCGAAGTTGCTGTCGCCGAGCTTTGTGAGGCCGACCACTCGGTAGGCCTTCACCTCCTTCGCGCCCGCGACGTTCAGCTCGTCGCCGATCTCGAGGCCGGCGTTGTCGGCCGTCTGGGTGTCGATCGAGGCCTCGGACGCGTTGCGCGGCTTGCGTCCCTCGACGTAGGCGAGCGTCTCGAAACGCGGCGGCAGCAGCGACGAGATGAAGTTGGGCGCGAACGTCTGGGTGAGCGCATCGCCGTTCGCCTTCACGAACTTCCCCATCGAGAAGACCGAGCCCGCGGCGGCCTCGACCCCCTCGACGTCGCGCACGCGCGGAAGCAGCGACGCGTCGAAGGGAGGCGGGCCGGTGTCGTCGCTCGAGATGTCCGTGTTGGCGGTGATCGCGACGTCGGTGCCCTTCAGCGACTCGCTGAAGATCTCACCGAACGACTCGTTGATCGTGTCGGTGAGGATGTAGGTGCCGCTCACGAGCGCGACGCCGAGGAAGATCGCCAGCCAGGTCGTGAACGCGCGCAGCTTGCGCGAGGCGATGCCGCGCAGGGCGACCTTGGTCACGCCACTTCCTTCATCAGCTCGATCACCTCATCGGCCGTGCCGGCCTGGGCGTCGTGCACGACGAGGCCGTCGCGCAGCACGATCAGGCGGTCTGCGTGTGAGGCCGCCTCCGGGTCGTGGGTGACCATCACGACCGACTGGCCGAACTCGTCGACGGACCGGCGCAGCAGCTGCAGCACCTCCTCGCTCGACTTCGAGTCGAGGTTGCCGGTGGGCTCGTCGGCGAAGACGACGGCCGGCTTCGAGGCGAGCGCACGCGCCACGGCGACGCGCTGCTGCTGGCCGCCCGACAGCTCGGAGGGGCGGTGCGTGCGCCGGTCGGCGAGCCCGACGGTGTCGATCAGGCGCTCGATCCAGTCCGAATCCGGCTTGACGCCCGCGATCGAGAGCGGCAGCTCGACGTTCTCCTCGGCGCTGAGGACCGGGATCAGGTTGAAGAACTGGAAGACGAAGCCGAGCTTGTCGCGGCGCAGTCGCGTCAGTGCGGCGTCGTCGAGCCCTGTGAGCTCGACCCCGTCGATCGTGACGGTCCCCGACGTCGGGCGGTCGAGGCCCGCGAGGATGTGCATCAGCGTGGACTTGCCGGAGCCCGACGGCCCCATGATCGCGCTGAAGCGGCCGCGTTCGAAGCCGACGCTGACGCCGGCGAGCGCGTTGACCGCGGCGTCGCCCTCGCCGAAGCGGCGCCGCACGTCGGTGGCGATGACGATCGAATCCATGCGCAGCAGGGTTCCAGACGACCTCCTTGCATGCAGTGCGGGTAACCCGAAATGATCGGCTACATGGATCCGCGAATGATGTGGGGCTCTGGCAACTACGCAGCCGTGGCGGACAAGATCTCGGCCGTGGGCGAGCACGTCGTGGAGGCGGTCGGGCTCCGGCCGGGGATGGAGGCGCTGGACGTCGCCTGCGGCACGGGCAACGCCACGATTCCCGCCGCGCGAGCCGGAGCGCGCGTGACGGGCTCCGACTTCTCGCCCGACCTGCTCGCGATTGCGCGCGAGCGGGCCGCCGACGCGATGGTCGAGGTGAAGTGGGTCGAGGCGAACGCCGAGCACCTGCCGTTCGCGGACGCGAGCTTCGACCGCGTGATCTCGACCTTCGGGCACATGTTCGCCGCCGACCACGAGCGAACCGCAGCCGAGATGAAGCGGGTCTGCCGCCCGGACGCCGTGATCGGCATCTGCTGCTGGACGCCCCAGGGGTCGATCGGGCGGATGTTCGGGATGGTCGCTCAGCTCGTGCCCCCGGCGCCGGGCGGGGCCTCGCCGCTCCTGTGGGGCACCGAGGAGCACGTGCGCGAGCTGCTCGGGGCCGACGCCGAGTTCGAGCGCCGCGAGGTCGAGTGGCGCGATCCCACCGTGGAGTCCTACGCGGACTTCATGCTCCAGAGCTTCGGGCCGCTGCTGAACGCTCAGGAGGTGCTGGGCGAGCGGGGCGGCGAGCTGCGCGCCGCGTACATCTCCTATCTCGAGCAGGAGAACCTGGAGAGCGACGGCACGCTGCGCTTCCGCGGCGAGTATCTGAGCGCGGTAATCAGGCCCTGAGGAAGGTCAGCACGGCCAGCACGCGGCGGTGGTCCTCCGGCGCCGGTGTGAGGCCGAGCTTTCCGAAGATGCTCGTGACGTGCTTCTCGACCGCGCGCTCGGTCACGACCATGTGCTCTGCGACCGCCTGGTTCGAGCGGCCCTCGGCCATCAGCTCGAGCACCTCGCGCTCGCGCGGCGTGAGCTCCGCGAGCGGGTCGTCGCGGCGCGCCCGGCCGACGAGCTGCGCCACCACCTCCGGGTCGAGCGCCGAGCCACCCTCCGCCACGCGCTTGACCGACTCGACGAAGCGCTCGACGTCCGCCACGCGATCCTTCAGCAGGTAGCCGACGCCGCCCGCGGTGTCGCTCACCAGCTCGAGCGCGTAGCCCTCCTCGACGTACTGCGAGAGGACGAGCACGCCGGTGTCCGGGTGGGTGGCGCGGATCTCGAGCGCCGCACGCAGGCCGTCGTCCGTGTTGGTCGGCGGCATGCGGATGTCGACGATGGCGACGTCGGGCTTGTGGGCGCCGACCTTGCGGATCAGGTCCTCGGCGTCGCCGGCCTGCGCGACCACCTCGAAGCCCGACTCCTCGAGCAGCCGGACCACGCCCTCGCGCAGCAGCACCGAGTCGTCCGCCACCACTACGCGCATGGGATGCTCGCCTTCACGGTCGTTCCCCTTCCCGGCTCCGATTTCACCTCGAGGCGGCCCTCGAGCACAGCCATGCGGTCGGCGAGGCCGTGCAGGCCGCTGCCCCTGCCGGGATCCGCGCCGCCGACGCCGTCATCGGCGACCGCGACCACGACTCTTCCGTTGAAACGCTCCACGCTCACGGTCGCCTGGGCCGCGTCAGCGTACTTCGCGACGTTCGTGAGGGCCTCCGAGATGACAAAGTAGGCGGCCAGCTCGATCGCCTCCGGAAGGCGCTGTTCCGGCAGGGCCCCGAGCTCGACGGGCACGGGCGCGCGCAGCGCCAGGCTCTCGATGGCGGTGCGCAGGCCGCGCTCGGAAAGGACCGCCGGGTGCAGCCCGCGCGCCAGCTCGCGCAGCTCCTCGAGGGCCGAGTCGAGCTCGTCGCCGGCTTCGGCGAGCAGCGTGTCGGCGCCGCCGGGGTCGTCCTGCAGCTTCGAGCGGGCGACCCTGAGGTTGAGCGCCAGCGACACGAGCCGCTGCTGGGCGCCGTCGTGCAGGTTGCGCTCGAGCCGGCGCCGCTCCTCGAGTCCGATGCTCAGCATGCGCTCGCGCGACGCACGCAGCTCCTGGACCTTGGCGCGCAGCTCGGCGTCGAGCCGCTCGTTCTGGAGCGCGAGCGCCGCAGCCGCGCCGACCGCCCGGACGTGGTCGCGGGCGCCCGTGAGCGTGGCGTCGTAGACGATCGCCGCGATCGTCTCGCCGTCGCGCTCGACCGGCGCCAGGGCGCGGCCGGAGCCGTGCTGCGGCAGCGCGAACGGCCGCCCTGTCGCGTCGACGAAGCGCGCGCTCTCCGGCAGCCAGTAGACGAGCTCGAGCGAGGGGTCCGACAGCGCGTCGGCGAGCGCGTCGCGAAGCTCGCCCGGGCGCGGAGCCTCCCCAAGACGCGAGATCAGCTCCCCGACCGCGCCGCCCTGCAACACGCGCGCCCGCGCAAGCGCCGCCAGGAAGGCGAACGGCATCAGCCCCAGCACCGCCATCGCGGACAGCCAGGCGACGTTCGCGGCGTCGCTGCTCGTCGCGGCCGCGTTGACCGCGACGGTCGCCACCAGCGCGATCATCAGCGCGATGCCGGCGAGGTAGAGCGGCCCGTAGATGCGCCGCTCCGCACCTCCGGCGCGCCGATAGCGCCGGATCAGATACACCATCACGACGATCACGAGCGCGAGCGCGGCGGCGTCGAGCCCGCCGCCGAGGACGTCGACGACCGTGTCGTTCGCCGAGATCAGCAGGACGTTCTCAGGGCAGTCGTCGCAGTCGAAGGCGGTTTGCGGGTCCGCGAACAGGTAGAGCGGGAGCACGAGCAGCGTGAGCGCGTAGGCGAACGCGATCAGCCGGCGCTCGAACGTCGAGTGCAGGCGACCGTCAGGCGCTGACAGGAGCATGTGCAGGGCGGTAACGAAGAAGAGCGAGCCGAACACTTGGCCGAACGTGAACAGGAGCGGGATGTCCGAGACCCCGACGAGGCTGATCAGCCAGGCGAAGCCCGTGATGGCCATCAGCATGCCCACGCGGTTCTCGGGATCGCGCGCCCAAGCGAACAGTCCCGTGCTGACCCAGCCCCAGCCGACGAGCAGCCCGAGCACGGCGACAGCCCCGCGCAGCGGCAGGTGATTGCTCGTGAGGATGAGCGCGAGGTCGATCAGCCCCAGCGCCACGGCAGCGCCCCCGAGCCCCCACAGGGCGCGGCGGAGGGAGATCAGAGGAGCGCCTCCAGAGCTGCGCCCGACAGCTCCGACTTCGGAATGAAGCCGCGAACCTGAACGCTGTCGCCGAGCGGGCCGAGGTCGTCGACGTCGCGACTCGAGGTCAGCACGACGGCGGGCGCCGAGCCGTTCGCAGTGATGCGCGCCGCGACCTCGAAGCCGTCGATGTCGGGCAGGTGCACGTCGAGCAGGACCATCTGCGGCTGCAGCTCGTGCACTGCCGTGATCGCCGTCAGGCCGTCGGGGGCCTCGCCCACCACCTCGAAGCCCTCGGCCTCGAGCAGCATGCGCGCGCTTGCCCGGAAGCTCGGGTGGTCGTCGACGATGAGGACGGTTATGGCCATCTCAGCGCGGATTGTGTACCCAAGCGGGCGTTTCGCCAATACGGATAGCCACACCACCGGGCCCACCTATGATCCGCCCTCCCATGGCGAGCGCCACCGAGCCGATAGCCGCTCCGCCGTCGGACCTCCCCCCGGAGATCCGCGGCGAGCCGCCGCCCCGGCGCGGCGGGCCCATCGCGCTCATGCGCTTCCTGCGCGCCCGGGGCATGCTGAACCTGAAGTATGGGCGGCTGGTCGCGCGGCTCGGCTGGTGGAAGCTGCGCCTGCGCCGGCGCCTCCTGCTCGACGGGCTCGCCTTCATCGGGCCTGGCTGCTCGCTCGAGGTGGGCCGCCGCGCCACCATCGAGCTCGGGCGCTGGTCCTGGGTCGGCCACGGCTGCAAGATCCGCTCCCACGAGGGCAACGTGTCGATCGGGGCGAAGACCGTGCTCGGCCAGGAGTGCACGATCTCCTCGTTCCAGCACGTCTCGATCGGTCGCGAGTGTGTGGTCGCGGACCGGGTGATGCTGATCGACTTCGACCACGGCATGGTCGAGGTCGAGCGCCCGATCCGCCTCCAGGGCATCTACAAGCGCGACGTGCGCGTCGGCAACAACGTCTGGATCGGCTACGGCGCCTGCATCCTGCGCGGCGTGACCGTGGGTGACAACGCCGTGATCGGCACGAACGCCGTGGTGACCCGCGACGTCCCGGCGAACGCCGTCGTAGGCGGCGTACCCGCGCGCGTGATCCGCATGCGCGAGGCGCCTCAGCGCATGCGCTTCTCGTAACGCGCGCGTCGCTTGATTGTCACTCGCGGGTGCTGAACCGTGACGCGAGTGGCGCGACGATCTCCCCGTGACTCGCGAGTGGACGATTACGGACATATAGATGCCGGAATCGTCCACTCGCCCCGAAGGGCTGGAGGGAGCGATCGCCGAACTTGCGGGACGGCAGCACGGGGTCGTCGCCCTTCCCCAGCTCGTCGGGCTCGGGCTGCAGGCGCGGGCCGTGCGGGCCAGGGTCACGGCGGGCCGGCTGCATCGGGTCTACCCCGGCGTCTATGCCGTCGGACACCCGCTACTCACTGCCGAGGGGCGCTGGATAGCCGCAGTGCTCGCCTGCGGTGACGGGGCGCTCCTCTCGCACAGGTCCGCCGCGATCCTCTGGGGCCTCCGTGCGGGCGGCGGCGCCCGCGTCGACGTCACCACTGCCCGCCGGGTCGGTCGCGGGCGCGCGCCGATACGGGTCCATTGGCGTCCCTCGTGTGGCTGCCGCCGACGCATGCTCCTGCCACGGCGTCCCGTGTACCTCGGTCGCCCGCACGCTGCTCGACCTGGCGGCGGTCGTCTCCGGGAGCGAGCTCGAGAAGGCCTGCGATCGCGCCGAGCAGCTGCGCATCTTCGACGGTCGTGCGATCGATGCGCTGCTCTCGCGCGCGCAAGGCGGACGGGGCACACGCCGTCTCCGCGAGACCCTCGAACAGCTCGACCCGCAGACCGCCCTGACCCGCACCGAGATCGAGCGCCTGATGCTCGCGCTCTGCAAAGCCCACCCCCTTCCCCAGCCAGTCGTGAACGGCTGGATCCAACTGAACGGCATCGGATTCGAGCCCGACTTCTACTGGCCCCAGCAGAAGCTGATCGTCGAAACCGACGGCGGGACGACCCACCTCACCCGCAAGGCCTTCGAGGCCGATCGCCGCCGCGATCAGCTGCTCGCCGAGGCCGGCTACACCACGCTGCGCCTCACCTGGAGGCAGGTCACAGACGAGCCCGAGCGCGTCGCAAGGACGATCGCCGCGGTGCTGAAGCGTGCGGTTACCCACACCTCCCTTAGGGGGAATTCCGCATTGGATCGGGGATCGCGCAGGCGGACGATTCCTGCATGAGCCAATCGAGGACAAACAACATCGCAGCGCGCGCCGGAAGGTGGAGCGCCCAACACCGGAAGAAGGCCATCGTTGGATGGCTTCTCTTCGTGATCTTGGCCGTCTTCATCGGCGGCTCAGTAGGTACAAAGACGCTCGACGATGTCGACGACTCGGGCATCGGAGAGTCCGGCCGGGCTGACACGGCCGTCTCGCAGAACTTCCCGGACAAGGTGTCCGAGAGCGTGATGGTGCAGAACAAGAACGCCTCGGTCCGCGACCCCGAGTTCAAGGCGGTCGTGGCCGACGCCCAGGCCGCGCTCAAGGATGACCGCGGCGTCCGGAACATCAGCAGCCCGTACGGCAAGGGCAATGAGGGCCAGCTGTCGCAGGACGGCCACTCGGCGCTCATCACCTTCGAGCTGCCCGACAAGGACGGACAGGCGGAGGACCTGGTCGAGGCACCGCTTGCCACCGTCGCCAAGCTGGACAAGCAGCACTCCGGTTACACGATCGAGGAGTTCGGCGACGCGAGCGCCGACCGGGCGCTGTCAAAGGCGTTCTCGGATGACTTCCAGCGGGCCGAGATCACCTCTCTGCCGATCACGCTGATCATCCTCATCCTCGCTTTTGGTGCGCTGCTCGCCGCCTTCGTCCCCCTGCTCCTCGCCGTGACCGCCGTGGCGGCGGCCATCGGCCTGATCGGCCCGATCTCCCAGATCTGGCCGGTGGACGAGTCGATCAACTCAGTGGTGCTGCTGATCGGCCTGGCCGTGGGCGTCGACTACGCCCTCTTCTACATCCGCCGTGAGCGCGAGGAACGTGCACGCGGGCGTAGCGAGGAGGCCGCGCTCGAGGCCGCTGCAGCGACCTCCGGGCGTGCAGTGCTGGTGTCCGGCTTCACCGTGATCGCGGCGATGGCCGGCATGTACTTCGGCGGCGCTCCGACGTTCATCTCGTTCGCCACGGGCACGATCCTCGTGGTGGCGATCGCCGTGCTCGGCTCGCTGACCGTGCTGCCCGCGGTGCTCTCGAAGCTCGGCGACCGAGTCAACAAGGGCCGGATCCCCTTCCTCAAGCCGGAGCGCCGCACCGGCGAGCCGCGCGTGTGGTCGTGGGTCCTCAACCGCGTGCTCGCCCGACCGCTGACCTCCGTGATCGCGGCGGGAGCGGTGCTGGTCGTGCTCGCGGTGCCGGTGCTGCATATCCACACGGCGGACTCGGGCGTCGACGGCCTGCCGCGCTCGCTCGAGGTCATGCAGACCTACGACCGGATGCAGGCCGCCTTCCCGGGTGAGCAGTTCACGGCGGACATCGTGGTCGAGGGCAAGAACCTCGACAAGGCCGAGATCCAGGGCTACGCCCAGGAGCTGCGCCAGCTCGCGGCCGACTCGAACGAGTTCCACGAGCCGGTGACCGTCGACACGAGCCCCAACGGCAACGTCGCGGTCTTCGAGGTCCCGGTGGCCGGCACCGGCACCGACGAGACCTCGATGGACGCAGTCCGCACGCTCCGCGAGGACGTCGTGCCGGACGTGTTCGGGAATGTCCAGGGCGGCGAGCTCGTCGGCGTGACCGGATTCACCGCCGGGTCGATGGACTTCAACGACCTGATGGCGGAGCGCATCTGGTACGTGTTCGCGTTCGTCTTCGCGATGGCGTTCCTGCTGCTGCTGGTGACGTTCCGGTCGATCGTCATCCCGATCAAGGCGATCGTCCTGAACATCATGTCGGTGGCTGCCGCGCTCGGAGTCGTGACCTGGGTCTTCCAGGACGGGCATCTGGAGGACTTCCTCAACTTCGACTCCACCGGCGCGATCACGGCCTGGTTCCCGTTGATGCTGTTCGTGATCCTGTTCGGCCTCTCGATGGACTACCACGTGTTCATCCTGAGCCGGATCAAGGAGGCGTTCGATCGGGGCGAGAGCACCGACGAGGCCGTCGCGCACGGCATCAAGTCGACGGCCGGGGTGGTGACCGCGGCGGCGCTCGTGATGGTCGGCGTGTTCTCCATCTTCGCCACGCTGTCGTTCATCGACATGAAGCAGTTCGGCGTGGGCCTGGCTGTGGCGGTCTTGCTCGACGCCACGCTCGTCCGCGGCGTGCTGCTGCCGGCGACGATGAAGCTGCTCGGCGACTGGAACTGGTACCTGCCGAAGTGGCTCGAGTGGCTGCCCAAGGGCCCCGCGCTCGAGGGCTCGGGTGAGCCGGCCGAGGAGCGGCGCATCCAGCCGCGCCAGGACGCCCAGCCGGCCGAGGCGTAGGGCCGGACGACAACCGAAGCAGTGCGGCGCCCGCCATCCGGCGGGCGCCGCTCGTTCTGGCCCTTGCTTCGAGCAGCCTGCTGAGATACCGTTTCGTACGTTGACTTTGTGGTCAGTCGCACAAAGACGCGCAGTCGCTCACAGGCGGCTCGCCGGGCTGGCCACGCTGGTGGTGGGGGGACTCGCACTCCTGCCCGGTGGCGCGGTGGGGGCCGCGCCACCGGCGGGTGCGGCACAATCGGGAAGCTGCGCACCCGGCCGAGCCGGGTGCTCCGCCGAGGAGGCCGAGCGCGAGCTCACCGTGATGACCTTCAACATCTGGTACGGGGGCGTCCAGGTCGACTTCGCGCAGGTGGCGCGGGCGGTGCGCGAGGCGGACGCCGACGTCGTGGGCGTGCAGGAGCCGGAGGGCAACCTGCGCAGGCTGGCGGCGGCAACCGGCATGCCGTACGTCGACGACAGCCTGCACCTGATCTCCCGCTACCCGCTCTTCGCGGTCGGCAGCGGCGCCGAGCGCTTCGCCTACGTGGCGCTCGACCTCGACCACGTCGCCGCAATCGGCAACGTGCATCTCACCTGCTGCCCGTACGGGCCCGAAGAGGCGGCCGCGGGCAAGGGCCCGAAGCGCGTGCTGCGATTGGAGCGCTCGCTGCGCCTGCCCGAGATAAAGCCCTACGTGCGCAGGCTCGGAGGGCTGGCACGGCGCGGCGTGCCGAGCTTCATCACTGGCGACTTCAACTCGCCCTCGCATCTCGACTGGACCCAGGCAGTTGCCCAGGCCCGCCCCCAGCGCGTGCCATTCGCGCTGGACTGGCCCGTCTCGCGTGCGCTCGCCCGGGCAGGCTTCAGCGACTCATACCGCGTGGCGCATCCCGACCCGGTGGCGACGCCGGGCTACACCTGGACGCCCGGCACGCCGGCGCCGCGGATCCGCCGCAAGGAGACGCTCGACCGCATCGACTGGGTGATGGCCGGCGGCCGGGCGCGCACACTGGCGGCGAAGCTCGTCGGCGAGCTCGGTGGGCCGGACGTCGACGTGGGGCTCGACCCTTACGGGTCGGACCACCGCGCGGTCGCCTCGACGTTTGCGGTCACGCCAGGTCGCGCGCCGGCGCTCGTGAGCGCCGAGCCGCGCGTGGCCACCCGCGGCGAGCGGGTCAGCGTCCGCTACACGCAGACGCGCCGTGGCGGAGGCAGGAAGATCGCGATCCTGCGCGGGAGCAAGCCCGTCGCCTCGCTGCCGATCTACGACGCGTCCGACCACCTCGCCTCGTACTTCGGCACCAGGTCGCTGCGCCCCGGCGCCTACCGCGCGGCGCTCCTCGACGGTGACGGCTCGGTCGCGGCGAGCTACCGCTTCTGGATCGAGGCGCCCGGCACACGCCCCTCGATCAGCGCCACGAGTACGAGCCGCGGCCAGCCGATCAAGCTGCGCTTCGGCGGCGCCCCGGGCAACAAGCTGGACTGGGTCGGCATCTACCGGGCCGGCGAGGACGACCTCTACCAGTACTACGGCTTCAAGTACACGGGCGCGCGCCCGAGCGGCCGCGTCACCTTCACCAAGGCCGACCTCGGAACGCTCGCAGCCGGGCGCTACCGCGCCACGCTCATGCTCGACGACGGCTACACGGTGCTCGCCGACACGACCTTCAGCGTCCGATGACGGCAGTCCGGACCGAGGTGCGCGGCCACGTGCTCGAGGTCGTGCTCGACCGCCCCAAGGCCAACGCGATCGACCGCGTCACCGGGCTCGAGCTCTACGAAGCATTCGCGCGGCTGCGCGACGACCCGGACGTGCGCGTCGGCATCCTCACCGGCGGCGGCGAGCGCTTCTTCTCAGCGGGCTGGGATCTGAAGGCGGCGGCCGCCGGCGAGGAGGACACCTCCACCGACTTCGGGCCCGGCGGCTTCGCCGGCCTGACCGAGATGTTCGACCTCGACAAGCCCGTGATCGCGGCGGTCAACGGGCTGGCCGTCGGCGGCGGCTTCGAGCTCGTGCTGGCGTGCGACCTGATCGTCGCAGCCGAGCACGCCGAGCTCTTCCTGCCGGAGCTCAGCCTCGGCATCGTGCCGGACGCGGGCGGCGCCCAGCGGCTGCCGCGCAGGCTGCCCTGGTTCCTCGCCATGGAGCTGCTGCTGACGAGCCGGCGCATGGGCGCCGAGGAGGCGCTGCGGCGCGGGCTCGCCTGCTCGGTCGTGCCCGGCGCCCGGCTGATGGAGGAGGCGCGCCGGCTCGCCGATCACATCGCCGGCTGCCCGCCGCTTGCGGTTCAGGCAACCAAGGAGATCGCGCGGCGCGGCGACGGCCTCTCGGTCGAGGAGACGTTCGCCGAGATGACGGCGGGCCGCTTCCCGGCCTACTCGCGTGCGATGACGGCCTCGGAGTTCGTCGAGGGCGCGAGGGCGTTCGCCGAGCGACGCAGCTCCGGGTAGTCGCGCGGTCCGCGCCCGAGCGCCTGCGAGGCCGCGTCCCGGCCGGTCCGCACGGCGCCCTCCATGTAGCCCGCGACCCACTGGTCCGAGCCACAGACGTAGAAGGGCGGCTCGTGCCTACCGTGCAGCGGGCCGACCGCCATCACGTCACCGGGGCGCCAGCCGGTCACGTAGCCCTTCGTGAACGGATCGACGCCCCAGCCGCGCGTGCCGTACAGGATCGGGTTGAGCGCGGCGTCGCCCATCAGCGAGGCGAGGAAGTCGAGGAACTCACGCCGTCGCAGCGGCTCGGGCGTGGCGAGCCAGGGGCCGAGCCGCTCGGGCGGCGTGAGCGAAGAGAGGACGCCGTCGCGCTGGATCCAGACGGAGCTCCAGATTCCGTCCGCGGTCGCGCCGCCGACGTCCCAGAACGAGCTCGGATAGGCCACGACGGTCTTGGCTGCGAGCGCGCTGCGCTGGCGGTGGAGCGACTCGAGCCGCGCCTCCGAGACGCCGCTCACCATCACGTCGCGCAGCGGTCCCACCGGCAGCGCGCAGACCACCGCCTCGGCCTCGATCCGCTCGCCGTCGCGCAGGAACGCCGTGCAGCGCGAGCCCGTGACGCCGACGGCCACGACGACGCTGCCGAGCCGCAGGCGCTCGCCCAGCTCGCCGGCCATGCGCAGCGCCACCGTGGCCGATCCCTCGGCAACGCGCAGGTGCTCCCAGCGACTCTCGTCGTAGAAGCCGTGGCCGCCGGCGGTCGCCTCCTTGCGCAGCTGCGCGAGCAGCGAGGTGCGCTCTACCGAGTCGATCGAGAGCGAGCGCTGCATGTGATCGACGTAGCGGATCGCCCCCGGCCGCGCGCCCTGAGCCCGCAGCCAGGCGCCGACGCTGAGCCGGTCGAGCCGCTCCGCCTCGGGATGGCTCCATGGGTCCACCGGGTCGACGGTGCGCGCAAGCCGCGCGAACTCCTGCGCGAGCCGAGCCAGGTCGGCCTCGTCCGCGTCGTCCATCCAGGGCGCCCGTTCGCCGACGGCGACGCCTTCGTCCGCGCCCCAGGCGGGCGGTAGGTCGATCGCCGTGTAGCTCGGCTCGAGCCGCAGGCCGAGCTCCCCCACCAGCTCCACGTAGCCGTTCATCCAGCCGGCGACGACCTCGCCGCCCCACTGCACCGGGCGCCCGTCCGCGAGCAGCTCCTGCTCGACGCGCCCGCCGGGGCGCTCACGCGCCTCCAGCACGACCACGTCAGCGCCGCCCGCGGCGAGATCGCGCGCCGCCGACAGGCCTGCGAGTCCAGCGCCGAGCACGATCACGTCATGCACGCCGGTAAGTCTAAACGACTCTTTGACTTTGTAGTCAGTCGCACGATATGATCGCCGCGCATGGATTCGAACGGCCATGCGGGCAGCCTCTCCCACGACGCCCTACGCCACCTCTGGCTGCACTTCACGGGCATGGGCGACCTGGACGCAGACGACTTGCAGATCATCGTCCGCGGCGAGGGTTGCTATCTCGAGGACGCCCACGGCAAGCGCTATCTCGACGCGCTCGCCGGCCTCTTCTGCGTGAACGCCGGCTACAGCTTCGGGGCCGAGATGGGCGAGGCGGCAGCCCAGCAGATGCGCGAGCTGCCGTTCGCGATCAACTGGACGTTCGCCCACCCGCGCGCGATCGAGCTCGCGACCGAGCTCGCGCGGCTCGCCCCCGGCGACATCAACCGCTCGTTCTTCGTCAGCGGCGGCTCCGAGGCAGTCGAGGCCGCCTGGAAGCTCGCCCGCCAGTACCACACAGCCCGCGGCGAGCGGCGCTGGAAGGCAATCGCGCGCCGGGTCTCCTACCACGGCACGACGATGGGCGCGCTCTCGATCAACGGCTGCACCGAGCTGCGCACGCCGTTCGAGCCGCTCGTGCCCGACGTACTGCACGTCTCGAACACGAACAGCTACCGGCGCCCGCAGAGCGAGAGCGAGGAGGAGTTCACGAGCTTCCTGCTCGACGAGCTCGAGCAGACGATCGTCCAGGCCGGGCCCGAGACCGTCGCGATGGTGATCATGGAGCCGGTCCAGAACGCGGGTGGCTCGTTCATGCCGCCCGCCGGCTACTGGGCCGGCGTGCGCGAGATCTGCGACCGCCACGGCATCCTGCTGTGCGCGGACGAGGTGATCACCGCCTTCGGGCGGCTCGGACACTGGTTCGCATCCGAGCGCTACGACATCCGGCCGGACATGATCACGACGGCGAAGGGCCTGTCCTCGGCCTACGCCGCGATCGGCGCGCTGCTCGTGAGCGACCGCGTGATGGAGCCGTTCGAGCAGCCGGGGGCGATGTTCACGCACGGCATGACCTTCGGCGGCCACCCGGTTCAGGCGGCGGTTGCCCTGAAGAACATCGAGATCATGCGCCGCGAGCGGATCGTCGAGAACGTCGCCGAGCGCCAGGACGAGTTCCACGCCGCGCTCAGCCGCCTGCTCGAGCTGCCGATCGTCGGCGACCTGCGCGGCTCGGGCTACTTCTACGCGCTCGAGCTCGTGAAGGACTCCGACAGCCGCGAGAGCTTCTCGAGCGAGGAGTGCGACGAGCTGCTGCGCGGCTTCCTCTCCCCCGAGCTCTTCAAGCGCGGCCTCATCTGCCGCGCGGACGACCGCGGCGACCCGGTCGTGCAGATCTCGCCGCCGCTCGTCGCCGGGACGGACGAGTTCGAGAAGATCGTGGAGGTCCTGGGCGGGGCGCTCGAGGAGGCCAGCGAGCGCATGTCGATCGCGCGATGAGCGGCTTGAACGGCGGCAGCACGTACGACGCGATCGTCGTCGGCGGCGGGCACAACGGGCTCACGGCCGCGGCCTACCTGTCGCGCGCGGGCATGCGCGTCTGTGTGCTCGAGCGCCGCGACATCCTCGGCGGCGCCTGCGTGACCGAGGAGGTCTGGCCCGGCCAGCGCGTCTCGCGCGCGTCCTACGTCGTCTCGATGCTGCAGCCGAAGGTCGTCGAGGAATTGCGGCTGCGCGATTTCGGCTACGAGCCGATCCCGCTCGATCCGGCCTTCGGCACGATCACGCCCGACGGCGTGCCGGCCTTCTTCTTCAACGACGCCGAGCGGACGCGCGAGTCGATCGCGCGGCTCTCGGCCCGCGACGCCTCGCGCTACCCGGAGTTCGAGGAGATGCTGGCGCGCATGGCGGGCTTCCTGCGGCCGCTGATGCTGCGCCCGCCGCCGGCGCTCGGCTCGAAGCGCCCCGGCGACCTGCTGTCGCTGCTGCGCGAGGCCGGCCGCACCGCCGGGCTCGCGCGCCGGGACGTGCTCGAGCTGTTCCGCGTGATGACGATGTCGGTGGGCGACCTGCTGGACGAGTGGTTCGAGTCCGACGTCCTCAAGGGCGCGTGGGCCTCCACCGGCGTGGTGGGCGTGTGGGCCGGACCGCGCAGCCCGGGAACGGCTTACAACCTGCTCCACCATGCCCTGGGCGAGCTCGAGGGCGTGAGCGGCCTGTGGGGCCACGTGCGCGGCGGCATGGGCGCCATCTCGCTGGCGATCGCCCGCAGCGCCGAGGCCTCGGGCGCCACGATCCGGACCGGCGCGCCGGTGCGCTCGATCGACGTGGAGAACGGGCGTGCGACCGGGGTGACGCTCGAGAGCGGCGAGCAGATCCGCGCCCCGCTCGTAGTGTCGGGTGCGCACCCGCGCACGACCATCCTCGACCTCGCCGGGCGCCGGCACTTCCCCGACGACGTGGTCCACGACATGGAGCGCTACCGCTCGCGCGGAGGCTCGGTCAAGGTCAACTGCATCCTCTCCGAACCCCCGCGCTATGAGGGCGTCTCGAGCGAGGACGGCGAGCGCCTGCTCCGCACCGGCGTGGCGCTCTGCCCGTCGGTCGACTACCTCGAGCGGGCCTGGCAGGACGCCACCCGCGGTGTCCCGGCCGAGGGCCCGTACGTAGAGGTGGAGCTGCCGAGCACCGTTGACGACACGCTCACCGACGACGGCACCTTCGTGATGACGCTCTTCACCCAGTACGGGCCGTACGACGAGGCGGGCTGGCCGGCTGGGTCGCGCGAGGCGTACGGCCAGCGTTGCCTCGACATCGTCGCGCGCCACGCCCCAAACGTGAAGGACACGCTCGTCCACTCCGAGGTGCTGGCGCCGCCCGACCTCGAGCGCATCTTCGGGCTGCAGGGCGGCTCGATCTTCCAGGGGGAGCAGGGTCTCGAGCAGATGGCGTTCATGCGGCCGTCGCCACGGCTCGCCCAGTACGCCACGCCGGTCGACGGCCTCTACCTGTGCGGCGCCGGCACGCACCCGGGCGGCGGCGTGATGGCCGCCTGCGGGCACAACGCCGCGATGCGGGTGCTCAAGGACCGGCGCGGCGGCCTGCGCAGGCGCCTGCGCCGCGCCGTCCCTAGCTGAGCTCGGCGATCACGTCCTTCGAGTGGGTGACCGGCAGGCGGTTGCCCTCCAATTCGATGCGTGAGCCGCTCGAGTCGTCGATCAGCTCGAGAACGCGAACGTTCACGCGTTGGTGCACCTTCACCTCGATGCCCTCGCGGGGCACGCGGAAGACGAGCGCTTTCGCGTGACGCCGGTTGCCCGAGAAGCCGTAGATCGTCGTCTCCGACACGCCCACGAGCATCTGCTCGGGCAGGCCGCTTGCCGCGTCGTGCGCGTGCACGCCCGCCACGTAGCCACCGGCCGTGCCGATGCCGCCCGCCACGCCGCCGAGTGAGTCGCCGAGGTCCCCGCCGATAAAGCCGCCGGCGAAACCCGCGCCGGTGTGGCCGCGCGGGTAGAACTCGCCCACCGCCGTCACCGAATCCTCTACTCCCGCGGAGGCAAGCGCCTCGTTGACAACCGCCACCATGTTCTCTTCGGACATGGCGCCGTTGTAGCACGGAGAGTCCCCGCGCCGCTCACGCGGCACGGGGACTTCACCCGCTGAGTCCCTAGAACGTCTGCAGCAGGCAGAGCCCGGCCGTACCCGGGTCCACCTTGTATTGCGTCGCCATCTGAGTGAGGAACGCGCGCTGGCGCCTCGACGGCGCGGGCGCCCACACCTCCCGGCCCCTGGCGCGGGCCGCCTTCGCCCCGCCCGTCAGCCTGAGCACATCGACGCCGCGGTTGCGGTCCGCCGTGTAGACGTAGCCGTCGTGCATGTAGGACGCCCAGACGATGCCCTCGTCAGGCCGCCAGTACGCGAACTGCGTCGGGTTCTCCGGGTCGGAGATATCGAGGAAGCGCGTGCCCTCCCCGTACCAGGCGTATGTCACCGTGCTGCCGTCCACGTCGAAGTAGTGGGCCGAGCAGAAGTTGGCGTTCGGGTCATACGGCCCGCCGATTGGGCGTGACCCCTCCTTCTGGTACGGGTTCCAGGTCCCTACCGCCCTCAGCCGGAACTTGTTGCCCGGCCGCGAGCGCCATGCCTCGCCGCGGTAGCTGTCCTTGAGCGAGGCGATCGTGAACTGACCGCGGTTGCGGCACGCCTCCTCGGCGGGTCCGAAATCCTCCTCGGTGGCGAGCAGCAGCTCGCCCTTGCGGTAGCGCGAGTCGCCCTTCGGCGCCGAGCGCCCGACGGGCCGCCACGCGTTGTGCTCGAAGCCGCCGTTCTCGTCCCCGACGACGGAGGCGGGCAGGCCGCCGCCCGCGTACGGGATCGGGTCGAGCGGGGTCGCGGTGCGCACGCGCTGGTCGAACGAGTCGTAGTGCCTGCCGCTCGTGTGGTAACCGCGCGTGCCACCGTCGCCGGACACCCAGGCGATGCCCGCGTCGTCGACCTGGACGTCGTGCGAGTAGGCCGTGAAGCCGTCACGCCGGAAGAGGTCGACCGGATCCATCGGGTAGGCGACAGGACTCGCAGCGTTGCGCAGGTCGGTCACGATGATCGGCCGGCCGAAGGTCCAGCCCTGCGCCACGTCGGTCGTCGTGCTCGCGGGACCGCCGGTCCACAGCCACTGGCAGTCGTTGACGCAGGTTGTGGTGTGACCCGTGGGCAGCTGCTGGAAGGAGACGACCGACAGCGCGCTCGGATCCTTCGCGTCGACCACGTACACGCCGGCGATGTTCGTCGCACCGTTGGGGTCGGCCTCGCCCGGCTCACGCGACGTCGAGCCCGCGTACGCGCGCGGATCACGCGAGAGCAGCGCGAGCTTGCGGTCCTGGTCGATGTCCATGTCCTCGTTCTGCCAGAACGTGGAGATCGGGCCCGCGTCGGGGTTGGTGTTCACCGGCGGATCGCCCGGCAGGCGCAGCTCCTCGGCCGTGATCTCGTCGAGCAGCTCAGGATGCCTCGGGTCGTCGAGCGAGTACGACTTGAGCCCGAAGCGCCCGGTCACGAGCATGACGTCGGCCTCGTGCTTGCCGTAGCTCATGAAGTTGATCGCCGTGGCGTCCGTGGCCTCCTCCAGGTTGTCCAGAAGCTGGACGTTCTTCGACGCGCCCGAAGCCGGCGCGGCAATCACGAGCAGTGCGGCCAGCACCGCGCCATAGGCGGCTACTGCACCTCTCCTCGGCATGGGGTCCCTCCAGTTGAGTGACGGTCCGACTGGGGGACCCCTACCCAATTGAGGGGCCTACTGCACCTCTAACGCAGGACGAGGGCGTGCTCGGGGCGCCAGCCGAGCTTTACGCGCTGGCCGATCTCCCAGCGGTCGTCGGAGCGAGCGCGAATCCAGTTCTGCTCGAGCGCCATCAGCCGTAGGCCGGGCGCGAGCTCGACGATGATCTGCGTGCTCGTGCCGATGTAGACACGCTCGACGATGGTCCCTTCGACCGTCGCCATGCCCGCCTCGATCTCCTCGTCGACGGCGATCTTCTCGGGGCGGACGGAGAGCTGGACCTCGGTGCCGCCCCCGCAGTCCGACGGAACCTGGGCATCGCACAGGATCCCCCCGGCGAGCCGCACCGCGCCGTTCTCGCAGACGCCGGGCAGCAGGTTCGAGACGCCGATGAAGCCCGCCACGAACGGACCGACCGGATGCTCGTAGATGTCCTCCGGGCTCCCGCACTGCTGGATCAGGCCGCCGTCCATCACGGCGATGCGATCCGACATCGCGAGCGCCTCCTCCTGGTCATGAGTGACGTAGAGGAACGTGATGCCGACCTCGCGCTGAATGCCCTTGAGCTCGACCTGCATCTGCTTGCGCAGCTTGAGGTCGAGCGCGCCGAGCGGCTCGTCGAGGAGCAGCACCGACGGCCGGTTGACGAGCGCCCGCGCGAGGGCGACGCGCTGCTTCTGACCGCCGGAGAGCTCGCGCGGGCGGGCGTCCCCGCGCTCGTGGAGCTCGACGAGCTCGAGCGCCTCGGACACGCGCCGGCGGATCTCGGCCTTCTCGACCTTGCGCCGCTTGAGCCCGAAGGCCACGTTCTCCTCGATCGTCAGGTGCTCGAAGAGCGCGTAGCTCTGGAAGACGGTGTTGACGTTGCGCTTGTACGGGGGCACCGTCTCGACCGGCTCGCCCTCGAGGTAGATGCGACCCTGGCTCGGCTGCTCGAAGCCGGCCACCATCCGCAGCGTCGTCGTCTTGCCGCAGCCCGAGGGGCCGAGCAGCGAGAAGAACTCGCCGCGCTGGATCTCGAGGTTGAGCGCGTCGACGGCGACGGCCTCGCCGAAGCGCTTGGTCACCCCCTCGAAGCGGATTGCCGAAGCACCCGGCTCGCCCGGCTGCGCAGGATCCGTCGTTGCCGAAGCAGCCGGCTCGGCCGGCCGCGCAGGATCCGTCGTTGCCGAAGCAGCCGGCTCGGCCGGCTGCGCAGGATCCGTCACCGCCGAAGGAGCCGGCTCGGCCGGCTCCGCATTCGTCGACTGGCCGTTCTCGCTCATGCGCCTTCCCTCCCGAGCAGCACCTTGAGCCCGCTCTCCTTGCGTCCGAACAGCCGCGGCAGCAGCAGCGCCAGGCCGATGGAGACGACGGAGATGACGAGCATGAAGGTCCCGATCGCGTTGATCGTCGGCCTCACGCCGAATCTGATCTGTGTCCAGATGCGCACCGGCAGCGGCTGCGGCGACTCGCCGGTGGTGAAGAACGACAGCACGAAGTCGTCGAACGACAGCGCGAAGACGAGCAGTCCCGCCGCCAGCACCGCCGGCCAGAGCGCCGGCAGTGTGACCAGCCGGAACGTCTGCCAGCGCGTCGCGCCGAGGTCCATCGCGGCGGACTTCGACCTCGCGGCCGAGCGATACGAGCCGCGCCCGCACCACGACCGTCACGTACGAGATCGAGAAGGTGATGTGGGCGAGCACGATCGTCGTGAGCGACAGCTCCAGCCCGATCTGCGTGAACAGCAGCAGCGCCGAGGCGCCCGCCACGATCTCAGGAGTGACGAGCGGGATCAGCGCCAGGATGTTCCACGCGCTGGCCCAGCGCGTGCGGGTGCGCACGAGCCCGTAGGCGAGCAGCGTGCCGAGAATGGTCGAGATCACCATCGTGATCAGCGCGATCTCGATGCTCGCAACCAGCGAGTCGCGCAGCGACTCCGACTCGAAGAACGTCTCGTACCAGCGCAGGCTGAAGCCCTCGAAGTTCTGCAGCGAGCGGCTCGAGTTGAACGAGAACAGGATCACGAGCACGATCGGCACGAACAGGACCGCGAAGAAGACCCACAGGTAGAGCTTGAGGAAGCGCGGGCGGTCGAAGCCCTTCGGCGGCTTCGTGGGCGCGGCGCGCGGTGCGACCGGCGCGGAGGGGCTCTGGGCGACCTCGGTGCTCACGCCGCCTCCTCCCTGGCCTGGCGCGCGGCGCTACGCAGGTACAGCGACATCCAGATGAGCAGGAAGGCCATCATCACGATCGTGAGCGCGGCTCCGAAGGGCCAGTTGTCGGAGGCCTGGAACTGCTGCTGGATGAGGTTGCCGATCATCACGTCCTCGGGCCCGCCGAGGAGCGACGCCGCCACGAAGTCGCCGACGGCCGGCAGGAACACGAGCACGGCACCGGCCAGGATGCCCTGGTAGCTGTGCGGCAGGGTCACGTGCCGGAAGGTCTGCCAGGGACCGCCGTACAGGTCCTTGCCCGCCTCCATCAGCGAGCGGTCCATGCTGTCGAGCGAGGCGAAGATCGGCAGGATCATGAAGGCGAGGAAGCCGTAGACGAGCCCGCCGACGACCGCGTAGGGCGTGTTGATGAAGCGGATGCTCGTGTTGAACAGCCCGTTGACGAGGCCGTCGTCGCCGAGCATCGCGATCCAGGCGTAGGTGCGGATCAGGTAGTTGACGAAGAACGGCAGCACGACGAGCGCGAGCAGCACGTTCTTCCAGCGCCCGCCGTAGATCGCGATGTAGTACGCGACCGGGTAGCCGATCAGCAGGCAGATGACGACCGTGGCGAGCGCGAAGCCGACCGAGCGCACCAGGACCGGGATCAGGTCGGGATCGAATACGCGCTCGTAGTTCGTGAACTCGAAGCCGTAGATCGCCTCGCCGAGGTCGTCCGTGTAGCCGAACGACAGAGCGAGCACCAGCACGACCGGCGTGACGAACAGCGCGAGCAGCCAGAGGCCGCCGGGGATGAGGAACGTCGACGCGAAGCGGTTCTCGTTCATCGGCTCGCTACGACACCCTGAACTCGGTCCACACCTTGTCCCAGGCGAGCCGGCCGTCGCCCTTCAGGTTCGTGTACTGCTGGCCGTTCTCGAGGTCGTCGACGGTCACGTTGATCTCGGGGTCGTCCTTGACGAGCCCCTGGAACGCCTCCGTGGGCGCCCCGTTGTAGGGCATCGGGTAGCCGATCCACTCGACGTTCTGAGCCGCGTGCTCGGGCTCGAGCAGCCACTCGATGAACATCAGCGCCGTGCCCGGGTGCTTCGCGTTCACCGGGATGCAGAAGTTGTCGCTGCCGACCGGGATCCCCTCTTTGCACTTCTGGAACTTGAAGTCCTCGGGGTTGTCGACGCCGTAGCGGATGTTCACGATGTCGCCGTTCCAGAGGTGCTGGATGTAGGCGTTGCCGCTCGTCATGTTCGTGATCGTGTCCGCGGAGATGCCGCGCAGCTTCGGCTTCAGGTCGACGAGGTAGTCGAGCGAGCTCTCGAGCTTCTCCTCGTTGACCTCGTTGAGCGGGAAGCCGTTCACCAGGTTGGACATGCCGATGGCCTCCTGGTAGTCGTCGAGCAGGAAGCTCTTGTCGTCCGAGTCGGCGTTACCGAGGTCGAGCCACGAGCCGGTCATCCCGGTGACCTTGTCCGCGCGGTAGCCCAGGCCGGTCGCGTACATGCCGTAAGGCGTCGAGTGCTCGGAGTTCTTGTCGTACCAGGGGTTCGCGAAGTAGTCGTAGACCGTGTCGATGTTGCTGATCTTGTCCCGGTCGATCCGGCGCAGCAGATTGCCCGAGATCAGGCGCTGCACGTACTCCCCGCTCGGGAAGATCAGGTCGTAGGCGATGCCGGCGCGCAGCTTCGCGGTCATGGCCGACATCGAGTCGAAGTACGACTCGCGCACCCGCACGCCGTACTTCTTCTGAAAGCCCTTGACGAGCGCGGGGTCGATGTACTCCGAGTAGTTGAAGTAGAGAAGGTCGCCGTCGATCTTCTTCGCGATCGGCTTCTCCGTGTCCTCAACGCTGCCCCTGCTCGCGTTGCCGACGCCGCAGCCGGCCAGACCGGCCACCAATGCCATCGCCGCACCGTTCTGCAGCAGGTCCCTGCGGCCGATGCGCCGCTCGAGCGCGCGCCTCAGGCGCTCGTCGCTCTCCCTCACCTCACACCCTCCCCCATCGCTTCATGCGGGCGCCTCCGCGGCGTCCGGCAGCCGGCACTCGAGCTCGCGCTCCGCCAGCGTCAGGGCGAGCTCGCGCACGCGGCTCGGAGTGACCTCCGCATCCTGCAGCGCGATCTGCACAGACAATCCGTCGAGTAGCGAGCCCATCAGGACGGCGAACCGCTCCGGGTCGGCGGGGCCGAATTCGCCGCGTTCCTGACCGTAGCGAACGACGTCGGCAATGGTTCGCCGCCAGCGCCCGTCGAGGTCCGCGCGCGTCTCGGCAAGCTCCGGGTCGCGCAGCGCCTGCGCCCACAGCTCCATCCACAGGACCGCGTCGTAGTCGCCGCCCGCGGCGCCCCACTCGACGATCAGGGCGAGCTGCTCGAGCGCGCTGTCGATCCCCTCGAGCCGCGCGGCGAGCTCCTCGTAGAAGCGCTCCTCGGCGGAGGTCAGCGCCTCATTGAGCAGCTCCGCCTTCGAGGAGAAGTAGTAGAGCACCGACGGCGCGCTCGTCCCGGCCTCCTCGGCCACGTCGGCCACGCGCGCATTCACGAGCCCGCGACGCCGAATCACGCTCGCGGCGGCCTGCAGGAGCTCTGGCCGGCGCACGTGGTCAAGGCGCGGCCTCGGGCTCATGCAGTCACCCTCCCCCGGGTAACTTGAACCGTGATTCAGGAAACCTAACGGCAGCGGCGGCTGCCGTCAAGGTTGGGTACCGGCGCCCGCCCGGGCGGCGCCGAGGGGCGGCGGCGGCTCCTCGGGAAGCCCCAGCTCATCGGCGAGCCCGGCCCAGACCTCTCGGCGGGCGTGCTCGATGTCGAGGTCCCCGATCAGGACGCGCACTCCGTAGCCGTCGGCGAGCGCGATGAGGCGATCGGCCACGCGACCGGGGTCCGCGTCCGCCCTGAACGCTCCGTCGCTGATGCCCGCCGCGATCCCCTCCGCGACCCAGTCGCGCATGCGCCCGTACAGGCGCTCGCCGGTCGGGCGCATCTCGGGATGGCGCGCGGCGCGCAGCCACAGCTCGACGTACAGGATCCAGTCCTTCCGCAGATGGCCCGGGTAGGGCAGGAACTGGTCGATCTCGCCCGCGAGCCGCTCGAAGTGGTCGGATGCCTCTCCCTCACCTTCGCCGATGCGCACGTCTCCGGTCAGCTCATACGAGTACTCAAGCGCCTCTGCCAGTAGCGCCTCGCGCGTCTCGAAGTGGTAGTGGACGAGCGACGTCGAGACGCCCGCCTGGGTGGCCACGCGCGCGATGCGCATGTCGTCTATGCCGTCCGTCGCGATCCGGTCGACCGCCGCGGCCAGGATCCGCTCCCGTGCGCCGCGTTCGGGAGGGTCGCTCACGCAGCCTCGCCGAGGTCGGCGCGGATCCGGTCCGCGAACCAGCCCACCGCCGCCTCGCGCCGCGACAGCGGGCCGGGCTCGAAGCCGTGTGTGGCGATGCCGGCCTGCTGGTTGGCCACGAGGTCGACGTCCTCATCGCTCACGAGCTCGTTGATCCTGCGGTTCGCGAGCCGCACGGCGCGCGTCTTCACACTTCCGCCGCGGGGCAGCAGGGTCATGGCGACGTCCTGGGTGGCGCCGGTGCCCTTCGGCAGGATCTGCCAGATCCCGATCTGGTCCGGATAGAGGTCGATCGTCGTGTTCGGGTAGATCAGGATGAAGCGCCAGACGCGCGCGTCCTCGGGACCCAGCCCTGGCATCGGCTCGACGAGCCGCTGGTAGGTCCGCTCGAGGAAGTTGCCCGACGGCTTCTCACGCATTGGCGCGTCAAACCACACCCAGTTGTCGAACAGCTCGACGTCGTAGTTCTTGTAGTCGAGCAGCCGCATCAGGCCGGGATGGCCGACGGGCACGTGGTAGCCCTCGAGGTAGTTGTCGATGACGATCTTCCAGTTGGCCGGCTGGCTTGTCCCCTTCTCGACGACGGGCTTGAGGTTCTCGAAGCCGTAGCGGGCAAGCCGTTGCGGGAGGCCGGCGACCTGCTCGGCGAGCGGCGTGGCGTGGATGTCGAGGTTGACGAACACGAGCCCGAGCAGGACCTCGACGCGCGCGGGGAAGAGCCCGAGCGCCGACTTGTCGAGACCGGGGATCTGGCGCCCCTCGGGCACGCCGATCAGCTCGCCGTCCATGCGGTAGGTCCAGCCGTGGTAGCGGCAGCGGATGGCCTTCTTGCACTCGCCCGCGCCGCTCAGGAGCCGCGAGCCGCGGTGCCGGCAGACGTTGCGGAAGGCGCGCAGCTCGCCCTCGTCGTCGCGCACGACGAGCACCGGCTGCGTCCCCGCGTTGGCGGTGAGATAGGTGCCGGGCGCCGGCAGCTGCGAGATGTGGCCCGCGAACTGCCAGGTCCGCGAGAATATGCGCTCGTCCTCGAGCTTCAGGACCTCGGGGTCCAGGTAGAGATGCGGCGAGAGGGCGGGCGGGACGGCGGCAGGGGCTGTCTTCGTAGGAGCCATTCGCGATCCTGACTTTGTGATCAGTCGCATGATATCATGGCTCCCGTGGGTCCGCTGGGAGCGCGCCACGCATGGCTGTCACTGACACCTGAACCCGAGCGCGAGCTCCCGGTAGCTATTGCCACGCTACGCGCGGGCGAGCCGCCGCCCGCGGAGCTGGTGGAGCGAGAGATCGCGCGTGTCGAGCGCCTCGTGACCCGTGGAAGCCGCCGACAGTGGCGGGCCTACGTGGCCGAGACGGCCGCTCTGGCCCGGGCCGCTGAAGGCGACGAGGCGCTCGCAGCGGCGCGCGCCACGATCGACGACATCCTCGAGAACCACGACAATCTGGCCCTTGGCCTCGCCAGCCGGCGCAGGCGAGGCACACCGAAGCGACCCACCGGAGAAAGCCAATGACCGTCACCCCCGCCGCGCCCCCGTCAGCCGACGGCCTCACCCCCGAGCAGGTCGACCTGCAGCAGCGCGCGCGTCGCTTCGTCGACGAGGTTCTGATCCCCAACGAGGAGCTCGCCGAACGCAGCGGCGGCCGGCTGCCGGAGGAGCTGATCCAGCGAATCAAGAGCGAGGCGATCGCCGCCGGCCTGTCCGGCGGCCTGCACGCGCCGCGAGCACGGCGGCCAGGGCTGGTCGATCACCGATTGGTTCCTCGTCGAGGAGCAGCTGGGGCGCTCGACGAACGCGCTCTCGTGGTACATCCCGAACGCCTACAACGTGCTGGCGAGCGGCACCCCCGAGCAGATCGACCGCTACCTGCGGCCGGCGCTCCGGGGCGAGCTCAACGACGCCTACGCCGTCACCGAGGCCGAGGCCGGCTCGGACCCGTCCCGGATCGCGACGACCGCGCGCAAGACCGACGCCGGCTGGGTGATCGACGGCGAGAAGTGGTTCGTGACCACCGGCGACATCGCCTCCGTCTACATCGTTATGGCGAACGCGATCGTCGACGGCGAGCCGCTCGGCACGCTCTTCCTCGTCGACCGCCAGCTCGACGGCATCGAGGTCGTGGACGACCCACCGTTCACGCACACCTATCCGCACGGTCACCCGACGATCCGCTTCGACGGCGTCGAGGTGGGCGAAGACGCGGTCGTCGGCGGCCTGGGCGGCGGGGACGACCTGCAGCGCCACTGGTTCACCGAGGAGCGGCTCGGGATCGCCGCGCGCGGGGTCGGCTCGATGTGGCGGCTGCTCGAGGACACGACGACCTGGGCGCTCGAGCGCGAGCAGGGCGGCAGCCGCATCATGGACTACCAGGGCGTGTCCTTCCCGCTCGCCGACTCCGCGGCCGACGCCGCCGCCGGCCGGCTGCTGACGCTCGAGGTCGCGCGGCTCACCGACGCCGGAGCCGATCCCAAGCTCGTGCACGCCAAGGCCTCGATGGCCAAGCTGTTCGTGAGCGAGGCGGCCTGCCGCTGCGCCGATCGCTGCGTGCAGATCTTCGGCGGGCGCGGCTACATGCGCACGAACGTCGCGGAGCGTTTCCTGCGCGAGCTGCGCGTCGACCGCATCTGGGAGGGCACCAGCGAGATCCAGCGGCTGATCATCGCCCGCGCGCTCGAGCGCCGCGGCGTGGAGCGGACGCTGCACTGACGGTGGACGTCTCGCGGCTACTCCACCCGCGCTCGATCGCGGTCGTCGGTGCGACCGAGCGCCCCGGCGCGTACGGCAGCCAGACGCTGCTCAACCTCGAGCTCGCCGGCTTCCGCGGCGAGGTCTGGGGGGTAAACCCGCGCCGGACCTCGGTGCATGGTCGGCCCTGCTTCCCGTCGCTCGCCGCGTGCCCGTCGCCGCCCGACGCCGTGGTGGTCGCGATCCCCGCGGCCGGCGTCATAGACGTGGTGAAGGAGGCCGGCGCGCTCGGCTGCGGCGGGGCCGTCGTGTTCGGGGCGGGCTTCGGCGAGGTCGAGTCGGGGGCT
>CAWFBT010000022.1:0-19950 GCA_963814095.1 uncultured Thermoleophilaceae bacterium
GTGGTCGATTCCTCTCCGCTGTCGCCGGGGCGCCGTCTGCAGTTGAAGCAAAGTACCAAAACCCGGCCGGGTTTAAAGCCTTATCGGTCGTAAGCGGTTACGGGTTGACCACGATGCGAATCCCACGCCCCCCATTCGGCACCGCCCTGGTGATCCTGTTGGGTGGCTAAGGCGCCGCCCGGAGCGCGCCGGGCAGCTCACGGCGAGACGAGATCCCAAGACGCCGGTAGGCGCTCGTGAGGTGGGTCTCGACCGTCCGAATCGACAGGAAGAGCGACGCCGCGATCTCGCGGTTCGATGAGCCCGCCGCGGCGAGCTCGGCGATCCGGCGCTCGCTCGGCGTGAGCTCGTCGTCCGCGTGCGCTCGCTTCCGCGGGCGGCCGCGGGCGGCGCGCAGCTCCGCCTCGGCCTCGCGCGCGAGCCGGGTCGCGCGCAGCTTCTCGGCCCCGTCGAGCGCCTCGCGCAGTGGCGGTCGGGCACGTGCGCGCTCGCCCTGCTGGCGGATCGTCCGGCCGAGCTCGATCAGCGCCTCGATGCGCAGCAGGGCGGTGGCGGGCTCGTCGATCGAGGCCGGCCCCCGCGAAGTGCTGCTCGGCCCGGGCACGGTCGTGCTCCGCCAGCCCGAGCGCCAGCTCGGCAAGGCAGCGCGCCCGCGGGGAGGGCCAGCGCTCCGCCTCGCCGGCCTGCCCGGCGGCCAGCGCGCGCGCCTCCTCGTGGCGGTCGAGGCGCCGTAACCCGCGAAGCGCGGCCACCCGCCACGGGTAGCCCCCGGGGTTTGCCGCCTTCCAGCGCTGCTCGCGCTCGCCGAGCTCGAGCAGGTCCTCCACGCCGGCCTCCGTGTCACCCCGGGCGAGGCGGGTGCGGCCGCGCTCGTACAGGAGCGGGAAGTAGAGAATGTGATCGACGAGCTCGCCGTCCAGGTCCCGTTCGGCGAACGTGTGCGCGGCCGCGTCCGGATCGCCGCCCTCGAGGCGCGCGCCCCCGAGATACGCCACCGAGGTCGGGAGCGGCTGCAGCTCGTGGTCGAGGGCGGCCTGCACGGCGGTCTCGGCGTCCGCCAGCGCACGGTCGACCGGCCCCGAGCGGAGGCCCGCCTCGGCGCGCAGCATGAGCGCCGTGCAGTACCAGCCCACGGACGCGCGCGCCACGGCCGCATCGAGCGAGCGGTCCACCTCGCGCACGGCGGCATCCAGGCGGTCAGCCGTGATCAGCGCGTAGACGGCGTAGGACCAGGCCACCCAGACGACGCTCTCGGCCGCAAGCCTGCCGTCGCCGAGCGCGCGCTCGGCGACCTCGACCGTCCCCTCGAGGTCGTCGCCCTCGGTGGTCAGCACGCGCGCGCGGGCGGCCAGGACGAGGCGTCCCTCGGGTGTGGTGTCGTCCACGTCGCCCAGGGCGTCGAGCCGCCCGCGCGAGCGCGCTCCGACCTCGGGTCCGAGCGTGCCGAGCACGACGAGGTCCGCCGTGAGCGCGGCGCGGCCCGACGTGGACAGGTCCTTGCCATCCAGCACCTGCTCGAGCGTCTCGATGGCAAGGTCCACGTGGCCGGCGGATGCCTGCGCCTGGGCGAGGTGGCGGACGGTGTCCACGCCGGGGTGGCCGTCCACGGCGAGCGCCTCGGTCAGGTGCTCGACGGCCGCCGGTGCCTGGCCGGCCTCGAGCTCGGCCGTTCCGAGCCGCGCGAGCAGCTCTGCACGGCGCGCTTCGCCCGCGGACTCGGCGCGTGCGCGCTCCAGCAGGCGCACGGCGACCGCGGGGGCGCCGCGCTCGCGAGCCACCGCCGCCGCCTCGACCAGCTGCTCGACCGCCCAGGCCTCGCCGGCGGGCTCGCTGTCGAGCAGGTGCGCCGCCACGCGCTCCGCGGGCGGCCCGCTCGCCGGCGAGCAGCCGGGCCGCCCTGCGGTGGTCGAGCGCCTGGCGCCCCGGCGAGACGCTGCTCGCCACGGCGTCGCGGATGATCGCGTGCGCGAAGCACAGCTCGTCCGGGCGCAGGATGCCCGCGCCGATCAGCTCGTCGCGCACCTCCAGCGAGCGCTCCAGCGTCAGCTCCGCGAGCGTCGCGGCCTGTCGCAGCTCCGCATGCTCGCCGAGCGTGACGAGGGCGCGCGCGAGCGCCGGGCCCTCGGCTACCGCCGCCACGCGCGCATCCACCGCCGCTGCGATCGCGTGCGGCGCGAGCGCCCGGACCTCGGCTGCTCCGATGGCGCCGGGCCCGGCGCGCGCGAGCTCGCCTGCCAGCGCGCTCACGAACCAGGGATTGCCGCCTGTGGCCTCGAGCGACGCATCGACGAGCTCGGCGTTCGCCGCCGAGCCGAGCGTGCCCTCCAGGACCGACTTGACCCCGGCCGCTCCGAGCGGCGCGAGTGTAAGCCGCCGGACCGCGCGCTCGGACGCAAGCCGCGCGAGCGGGGGCCGCAGCTCGTCGGTGCCCGTGCGGGCCGCCACCGCGAGCACGAGCGGCAGCTCCTCGAGGCGCAGGCAGAGCATCGTCAGCACGTCGAGCGTCGGCTCGTCGAGCAGGTGCGCGTCGTCGGCCGTGAGCAGCACCGGACCGCGCTCGTCGCAGAGCGACCCGATGACGGCTATGAGCCCGAGCTGGCGCGCCTCGACGGGTTGCGCAGGCCCCGCTGAGCCCGCCGGGCCGAGATCCTCGAGCACCGCCCGGGCCGCCGCACCCTGGCCCTGAAAGCTGCGCTCACTCAGGATCGAGGCGCCCGGTGTGAGCAGGCGGCGGGCGCCGCCGAAGGGATGCGAGCGCTCGAGCTCGCTGCCGCGCACGCGCAGCGTGAGCAGGCCGCGCTCGTCGGCCGCCGCCGTGGCCGCGCCGAGCACCGTGGTCTTGCCGATGCCCGCGGGTCCCTCGAGCAGCAGCGCCGAGCCGGCCCCCGCGGCGGCCCCGTCGAGCGCCTCGGTCAGGAGCTCTAGCTCTTCCTCCCGCTCGTGCACGTGGACGCGCGGAAGGCTCCGCCGCGCCTAGGAGCTGACCGCGCGCCGGTAGCGGTACACCGAGAGGCTCGCGAAGACGACGATCAGGCCGATGCACCAGGCGACCGCTGCCCACACGTCGTTGCCCGCCGGGCCGTCCACCCACAGCGCGCGCAGCGCGTCCACCACGGTCGAGAACGGGTTGATCTCGGCGAACGTCTGGATCGCGGACGGCATCGACTCCGGCGGAACGAACGCGGACGAGGCGAACGACAGCGGGAAGATCAGAATGAACCCGAGCGCCTGCGCGCCCTCCGCCGAGCTCGTGCTCAGCGCGACGAACGCGAAGATCCAGGAGAAGGCGTAGCCGAACAGGATGCAGAGGCCGAAGCCGCCGATCACCTCGATCGGGCTCGACGAGAACGCGAAACCGACGATCAGGCCGACCGCCACCATGACCGCGATCGAGATCGCGTTGGTCGCGACGTCCGCGAGCGTTCTGCCGCCGAGCACGGCGGAGCGCGCCATCGGCAGCGAGCGGAAGCGGTCGATCAGCCCCTTGCGCAGGTCGTCGGAGAGCCCGATGGCCGTGACGAAGCCGCCGAACGACATCGTCTGGATCACGATGCCCGGGATCAGGAAATCGACGTAGTCGTAGCCCGGCGTCTGGATCGCACCGCCGAACACGTAGACGAACAGCAGCACGAACATGACCGGTTGGACGGTGAAGGAGACCCACAGGTCCGGCTGGCGCGGGATCCGCAGCAGGTTGCGCTTGGCGATGACGGCGGTGTCCGCGACCGCGTAGGCGAGCGCGCTCATGCCGCACGCTCCTCGAGCTCGTCCTCACGCTGGCCTTCCTCTTCCTCGCCGGGCTCGGCCGCGTGTCCGGTGAGCGTGATGAAGACGTCATCGAGCGTGGGCCGGCGAACCGCGATGTCGTCGATGCCGACGCCCGCGCCGTCGAGCCTGCGGACCGCCTCGGCGATCCCGCCGCGGCCGCGGCTGAGCGGCAGTGCGAGCACGCCGCCCTCGCACTTCGGGCGATCGTCGGCGAGCGGCACCAGCGCCTCGATGGCGGCGTCCCTGGACGAGCCGTCCGCGAGCGTGACCTCGAGCCGCTCGCCGCCGACGCGGTCCTTGAGCTCGTCGGAGGTGCCCTCGGCGATCACCTGGCCGTGATCGATCACGGCGATCCGGTCAGCGAGCCGGTCCGCCTCGTCGAGGTACTGGGTGGTGAGCAGCACGGTGGTTCCTGCCGCCACCCGTGCCTCGATCGTCTCCCACAGGGAGAGCCGGCTGCGCGGGTCCAGGCCCGTGGTCGGCTCGTCGAGGAAGAGCACCGGCGGGCGCGCCACGAGCGCTCCGGCCAGATCGAGACGGCGGCGCATGCCGCCCGAGTAGGTCTTGGCGAGCCTGCCGCCGGCGTCGGAGAGCTCGAAGCGCTCGAGCAGCTGATCGGCGCGCTCGCCGGCCTCGGAACGGGGCATGTGGTAGAGCCGGCCGACCATCTCGAGGTTCTCGCGACCGGTCAGGTTCTCGTCGACGGCCGCGTACTGCCCGGCCAGCCCGATCCGCGAGCGCAGCTTGGTGGCGTCCTTGACGACATCCAGCCCGGCTACCCGCGCCGTGCCGCCGTCGGGGGGCAGCAGGGTGGTCATGATGCGCACGGCGGTGGTCTTGCCGGCCCCGTTCGGGCCCAAGAGCCCCAGCACGGTCCCGGCGGGCGCCTCGAGATCGATGCCCGCCAGGGCCTGCACGTCTTTGAAGGATTTTCTTAGGTCGTGTACCTCAATGGCAGCGTCTGACATCAACAGGCCACTCTACGAAAGACCTGACCGCTTCAGCAGCCCCACGGCGGCGGGCCCGCCGGATCGCGGCGCGTGCCCTCGAGCAGGCCGGCGCGCGTCCACGGGCTGAGCGACGGCCCGGCGGGCGCGGGCGGAGGCGCGGTGTCGCGCAGGAACTGCTCGATCGCCGCCGCGATTGCCGCAGCCTCCTCGGGCGACGCGGACTGGCGCAGTTCGATGCGCGGGCGGGCCGGGCGCTGCTTGCCGTTGCGCGTCACGGGGTGGATAGCGTAGTCGGGCGTGCCCGAGATCCCTGTCTTCCCACAGGAGGCCGTCCTCGACGCGATCTCACCCGCCGACGCGATCGAGCGCGTGCGCGACGGCTTCGTCGAGTACGCGCGCGGCAGCTGGGAGATGCCGCCCAAGACCTACCTCGACGCGGCGCCGCGCGGGGACTTCCGCGCCATGCCGGCCAAGGGCGCCGGCCTCGCGATCCTCAAGTGGGTCACCTCGTTCCCCGGCAACCCGGCGGCCGGGCTGCCGGTCGTGATGGGGATGATCTGCGTCTCGTCGGCCGAGGACGGGCGCCCGCTCGCGCTCGTGGACGTGCGCTCCATCACGGCCCTGCGGACCGGAGCGGTCGCCGCGGTCGCCACGCAGGAGCTCGCGCGCGAGGACTCGAAGAGCGTCGGCATCGTCGGCTGCGGGCTGCACGGCACCTGGGCGGCCCGCTGCCTCGCCGCGGCCGAGTACGGGCCGGGCGTCTGCTTCGACCCGGATCCCGAGGCGGCGGGCGCGCTCGCCGGCGAGCTCGGCTGGGAGGCGGGCGCCCTCGACGAGGCGCTCGCGTGCGACGTCGTCACCTGCGTGACCCCTGGCTCCGAGCCGGTCGTGCGCCAGGCGGATCTGCGCCCGGGCCTTCACCTCAACATGCTTGGGGCCGACGGCCCCGGTAAGGCGGAGGCGGAGCCCGAGGCGGTCGCCCGCGCGGAGCTGTTCTGCGACGAGTGGACCCAGGCGAGCCACGGCGGCGAGCTCACCGGCGCCGTCGATGCCGGGCTCGTGACGCGCGAGCGCGTGACCGAGCTCGGCGCGGTGCTCACCGGCGCGGCGCCAGGCCGCTCTGGCCCGCACGCAGTCACGCTGTTCGACTCCACCGGGCTCGCCATCCAGGACCTGGCTCTGTGCCTCGAGTTGGTCGAGGCTCACGGGGCAGGCCGGGTCAAGGCCGCTACCTTGCGGCTCTAGCCCCCTCCCCGACCCTCCGATACCTCCTCTATGCGCAAACTCGCTCTGCTGGTTGCCCTTTTGTCCATTCCGGTTCTCGTCGCGCTCGGCTGCGGCAAGGACGAGGCCGCCTCGAGCGCCACGTCACTCGCGCCGGCGGGGTCGGTGCTCTACGCCGAGGCGGACATCGACCCGTCCGGCAATCAGAAGCAGGCGATCGACCAGCTGATCGCCAAGTTCCCGGGTGAGGGAAGCGCGGGCGAGCGGCTGCGCACCCTGGTCGAAAAGGGCCTGCGCGAGTCGGACGCGCCGATCAGCTTCGAGAAGGACGTGGAGCCCTGGCTCGGCGATTCGGCGGCCTTCTTCATCACGGACGCGAGCAACGGGGCCGGCGCCGCACTGATCGCCACCGACGACGAGGACGCGGCGCGCGACGCGATCGAGAAGTCATTCGAGGGCGACGCGCGTGAGAAGACCTACGAGGGCGTCGACTACTTCGCCTCCGGCGACGCGGCGGGCGGCGTGGTGGACGGCTTCGTCGTCGCCGGGGACGAGCGCGGCTTCAAGGCCGCCGTCGACGCGTCGGATGGCGGCTCCACGCTCGAGGACGACGAGCGCTACGAGGAGGCGACCGGCGATCTCAGCGAGGACCGGCTCGGCCTCTTCTACGTCAACACGCCCGAGCTGATGCGGACGCTCCAGCAGGAGCCGGGCGTCATGCAGCTGGGCAGCCAGTTCAGGGACCTCGTCAAGGACCCGGTCGTGGCCACCTTCGACGTCGACAGCGACGGCGTTTCATTCGAGGCTGACGCCCCGGCCTCGCTTGCCAAGTCGGTGCCGTTCTTCGGCCAGGGCAGCGACCTCATCGAGGAGCTCCCCGCCGACTCCTGGCTCGCGCTCGCCCAACCGGATCTCGGCAAGGTGCTCGACTACTACATCGAGACTGTCGGCGCGTCCGTCGGCGGCCGCGACGTGATCGAGAGCCAGTTCCGCTCGGCCACCGGCCTCGATCTGGACCGCGACCTGCTCGACTGGATGGGTGACTTCGCGGTCTTCGTGCGCGGCACGAGCCCCGCCGACCTGAACGGCGGGATCGTGGTCGAGACGAGCGATCCGGCCGCGTCGGCGCGACTGATCACGCGGCTCGGCCAGCTCTCGCAGCGGAGCCCCGGCACGAGTGTCAAGCCCTTCTCGGCGCCTGGCGGCGGCAAGGGCATCACGCTGCGCGAGAGCGACGTGCCCGCGCCGGTCCACGTCTTCCAGCGCGACGACCGCTTCGTGGTGGCCTACGGCGACGCCGCGGCGGCCGACGCGGTCGCGCCGGCACAGCGCTTGGGCGACTCGCCGGAGTTCGAGGACGCCGCTCAGTCGATCGACGGCTATGCGGTCAACCTCTACCTCGCCATTGCACCGGTGCTCGAGTTCGCCGAGTCGCAAGTGGGGAACGACCCCGACTGGCAGAGCGCGAAGCCCTACCTGGAGCCGCTCGAGGCGCTCATCAGCGGGACCTCGGGCGATAACGACGAACTGCGCAGCGCGTTCAAGATCCTGACCGACTGACCGGGTTAGAGTCGGCGCGTGACCCTGGAGGAGCGCGCCTTCGGCAAGGCCACGCGCCGGCTCATCCCGTTTCTGTTCCTGATCTACGTGGTCGCGTACCTCGACCGCGTGAACGTGTCGTTCGCACAGCTCCAGCTCGAGGACGACCTCGCCTTCAGCGACACGATCTTCGGCATCGGCGCGGGCATCTTCTCGATCGGCTACGTGCTCTTCGGCGTGCCGAGCAACCTTGCGCTGGAGCGCTTCGGCGCGCGCCGCTGGCTCGCGGCCATCATGGTGGTCTGGGGTGTCCTCTCCGCCGCGACGATGCTCATCGAGAGCGCGGCCGGGTTCTACGTGTTGCGCTTCCTGCTCGGCGCGGCGGAGGCCGGCTTCTTCCCGGGGATCATCCTGTTCCTGACGTGGTGGTTCCCCGAGCGCCAGCGCACGCGCGTGCTGGCTCTGTTCTTCACCGCCATCTCGGTGGCGTACGTGGCCGGCGGGCCGCTCTCCGGCGGGCTGCTCGAGCTGGACGGCTTCCTCGGGTTGGACGGCTGGCAGTGGCTGTTCCTGGTCGAAGGGCTGCCCGCGATCGTGCTCGGCTGGGTGACGCTGCGCTTCCTGGACGACCGGCCCCGCCAGGCGGACTGGCTCGAGCCCGAAGAGCGTGAGTTCCTGGCCGCCGAGGTCGAGCGCGAGCACGAGCTGCGCGAGGCGGCAAACGGCCGAGGCCTGCGCGCCGCCCTCCGGAGCGGACAGCTGTGGTTGCTCTCGCTCGTCTACTTCGTGGTGATCGCGGCGGGCTTCGGGCTCACCTTCTTCGTGCCGGACCTCGTCCAGGACCGCACCGGCTACAGCGACTTCGAGGTGGGCGTCCTGGCGGCGATTCCGTACGGGGTGGCAACGGCTGTGATGCTGCTCGTCGCGGCCCGCGCCGAGCGCGCGCCCAGCGGCCGCCCCTACGTGATCCTGGGGATGCTCGTGGGAGCGCTCGGCTGCGTGCTCACCGCGCATGTGCAGTCGCCGCTGCTGCTGACCGTGGCGATCACGCTCTCGGCCGTCGGTCTGCTGTCGGTGCTGCCCGTGTTCTGGGCCTACCCGACTGCTCTGTTCAGCGGATCCACCGCGGCGGCGGGGATCGCTCTCGTGGCGGCCATCGGCAACCTGGGCGGGTTCGCCGGCCCCGCCTTCACCGGCATCGCAGAGGACTCAACGGGCGGCTTCGAGATGCCGCTGACCGTGCTCGGCGTCCTGCTCGTCGTGTCCGCGGCGCTCGTCCTGGGCTTCCGCGAGCGACCCAGCCCGGTGCTCGAGCCCGCGCCGACCTGAGCTACCAGCCGTTCTGCCAGGCGATCACGAGCAGGATGAGCGCCACCACCGCGGCCACGGCCACCACGACGATGTTCACGACGATCGCGGCCGGTAGCCAGCGCGGCACCTCGCGCGCCTCGAGCTCCGACGTCTCCGGCTGGTCGGCCCGCTCGCGCGGCTTGGCGCCGCCTCCCTGGATGGCCGCGGTGAGGGTGCCGGTGATGAAGCCGTTGAGGCTGAGGCCCTCGCGCTCGGCCGCGTCGGCGAGCTCGTCGTGGAGGGCGCGCGGCATGCGCAGCAGCAGCCGGCCGCTGTGGCCACCCTGCTTGGCGTGCTTTGTCGGCTTGGGTGGATCCGGCTTGGAACCGGCTGCCCGAGTGACAGCGGATTGCGGCACGGTGGGTGCCTCTCCGTTCGTCGCTCGCTCTAGGCCGTCTTCCTCGAGCTCGTCGCGAAGCTTGGCGAGCGCGCGGCGCGTGCGGCGCCCAAGCTGGCTCTCCGAGATCCCAAGCCGGCCGGCGACCTCCTTGCGGTCGAGGTCCTCGATGAAGCGCAGGAAGACGATCTCGCGCTCCTGCTCGTCGAGTACCTCGAACGCGCCGGCGAGCATCAGCCGTTCCTCGGATGACGGTGCGCGTGGGTCGGCGACGGCGTCGGCTCCGGCGTCCGGCGCGGGAGCACGCAGGGCGGCCTCGAGCTCCCCAAGCTCGGCTGGCGAGACCCCGACCGCCTCAGCGAGCTCGGCGTCGCTCGGGGTGCGGCCGAGGCGGCGTGTCAGGCGCTCGCGCTCCTTCGGCAGTCGCCCCGCCGCCTCGTGCAGAGGGCGCGGCAGACGCACCGTCGCGCCGCGGTCGCGGATGTAGCGCTTCATCTCGCCGGCGACCGTGGGGACGGCGAAGGCGGCGAACTCGTCGCTGCGGCTCGCGTCGTAGCGCTCGATCGCGTTGAGCAGACCGATCGACCCCGCCTGGAGCAGGTCGTCGAACTCGGCCCCCGGACCGCGGTAACGGCGCGCGAGCGTCTCGACGAGTGGGAGGTAGAGCTGAACGAGGCGGTCACGCGCACGCGTGTCGCCGCGCTCGCGATAGGCCACGAGCAGGCGACTGGTGGCCGTTTCTCGTCCTTCCCGATCACGCTTGGCCGCCGGTGCCACCTCCTTGTGCCTACCCGTGGGCTGGTATCAGGCGGACCATAACCGGTATCACCGCATCGCAGAGCGGTTTTCGGTGACCGCCGGTCGGCGGCCAGGGGGTACTTGGCAGGTGTAACGCTCGCACCCGGCCCCCCCCTCGAATTGAGGAATGCCCCCCGGATCACCCCCCCGCAGGCGGCCTACGCGCCGCACCGTGCCCTGGCTCCTGGCGACGCTGACGATGGCGCTCGCGCTGGCCGGGCCGGCCTACGCTGACTCGCTCGGCGCGGCGGAGCTCCAGGAGGCGGAGGCCATGCTGGCGGCGGAGATCCCGGACGAGCCCATCGAGGCGCCACCGGAGTTGCCCGAGCCGGTTGCAGAGCCGGCCGAGGAGCCGCCCAGCGAGCCCGCTCCGGCGCCCGTGGAGGCGCCTGTTGGGGAGCCGGCCGCACCGTCTCCTGCTGAGGAGGCCGTGACGCTCGGCGCGACCGATCAGGCAGACCCGGTCGAGACCGATCCGGTCGAGGAGGTGGCCACCGAGCCGCCTGCCTACATCTCCGATGAGCCGAGTCCGGCGATGCCGAACGAGGACGAACCGGAGGCCGTCGACGAGGAGGACGCCGATGCCGGCATGCCGCCCGTCGTGGTGCCGGTCAACCTCAACGTCGACATCCGGATCCTCAGCCCCGGGGACGACGGCGACGTGAGCCAGGTCATCGACCTGGGCGACCTGCCGGGCCTCGGCAGCGGCAACCCGAGCGACGTGCTCGGCGGCCCCGGGCTCGGTGACCTCGGGCTCGACTGGACCTGGAACTGGAACTGGACGTGGGACTGCGGCGACACCTCCGTCGCGGGGCTCGACTGGAACTGGACCTGGACCTGGTCGGGCGACTGCGCGGCGGGCATCCTCGACGAGCCGAGTCACGCCCCCGGGTCGCTCGACGACCTGCGCTTCGATCGCCACCCCGGCCTGCTCGGCACGCTCCCCCGTGACGCCCTTGGCGCTCCCACCGAGATCGGCGACGAGCCCGGCCCCCTCGTCAGCACCCCCGGCAGCGGCGGCACGGGCCACGATCGCCCCCACGCCCGCGACGACTCGGAGACTGCGCCCGCCACGGCGCTGCCGCCCTCCGATGGCGGCCCCTGGTTCCCGTCCGACGCACTCACCAGCTTCGCTTCAACCGGCGCGACGCCGCAGTCGAAGACTGCGACCCCGCCCGCACGGCGCCCGGCCGGCGCTGATCCGAACGGCGACCCGGAAAGGATGCCGGCCGGGCCGCCCGCGCAGGCCATGGGCCTGGCGCCGGCGGCCGCTGGGGGCGGTGGGGGCGGTGGCGCCTTCACCGTCCTGCTGCTCGCCGCGCTCGTCGGCGCGCTTGCGCTCGTGCCCCCGCCCGCCGGCGGCCGAGTTGCCGCTGTCGGGCAAAAGCTTTCCTCACTGCTCAGCTCGTCAAGGCTCGAACGGCCGGGTTAGCGCCGGCGCGATCCCCAACGCACTGCCGGGACGTCGTGGTCCCGGCGCGAACTCCAAGCAGGAGGAACGATGAAAAAGCGTTTCCTTGCGTTGGTGATCAGCGGACTCGCGCTCGGCGTAGGTGCCGGGCCGGCCATGGCCGATGATCCGGTTTCCAGCCAGACGGCTGGGCAATTCGCCGGGTCGGTGCAGTCCGCCGATAGCAACGCTAACTCCACGCAGGTCAACCCAAGCAACACCAACATCAACGTCCGTGTGCTGAGCCCGGGCGATGACGGCGACGTGTCGCAGGAGAACAACTCCTACGCCGACGCCGAGGCCACCAACGACAACGACACCGATCAGTCGGTGGATCAGTCGCAGTACGGTGGCGGTGGCGGCGACGCCCTCCAGGAGGCGGCCCAGGAGGCCGTGAACCTGCAGAAGGCCGAAGCCGATGCCGAGTCGACGCAGATCAAGCCCTCGAACAAGAACATCTCCGTTCGAGTTCTGAGCGACGGCGACAACGGCTCCGTCAGCCAGGAGAACAACTCCAAGGCGAAGTCCAAGGCCGAGAACGACAACGATCTCGACCAGGACGTCGACCAGTCTCAGGGCGGCGGTGGCGCGCCGATGTCGTCAGGCTCGTATGGCGAGCACAACGACTACGGCGACCACGGCTACGGCGGCACGGGCATCCAGGCCGCAGGCCAGGAGGCCGTGAACAAGCAGTACGCCGACGCCGACGCCAAGTCGGTTCAGTACAAGCCGAGCAACACGAACATCTCGGTGCGCGTGCTGAGTCCCGGCGACGATGGCGACGTGTCGCAGGAGAACAACTCCTACGCCGATGCCACGGCCAAGAACGACAACAACACCGATCAGTCGATCGAGCAGAAGCAGCGCTCGAGTGGCTGCGGCTGCAAGGCCAGCGACCTGATCCAGGCCGCCGGTCAGTCCGCGTTCAACTGGCAGGACGCTGACGCCGACGCCGAGTCGAAGCAGATCGAGCCGGAGAACAACGCTCTCTCCTTCCGGCTGTTGAGCTGGGGCGATGGCGGCAACCTGAGCCAGTCAAACAACTCCTGGGCCGACGCGTTCGCGAAGAACGAGAACGACCTGTACCAGGACATCGATCAGTCTCAGGGCTGACCCTCAGCCCCTGAGCATGTTCATGACGAGCTGAGCTGAGCAAAACGAGGTGGCTGCCGGCCCGGACGCGGGCCGGCAGGCCGCCCCGTTTAAGCCCTTACCCCCACCCGGTGGCTCGTCCGCAAAATGCGGAATTGACGTATACGCAAACCGCGCTTACGTTGGACATGGCCCAAATGGCAACCCCCCAACCCCTCCCGGGTCCCACCTACAAGCTTTTCGTGGCCGCCGCACTGTCCGCGGTGCTGTGGGCGGCTCCCACAGCCGCCGCTCAGAGCGACTCGGCGACCGACGTGGACATCTCGTCGTCCCAAAACGTTCAGATCTCGCCCGATCCGGTGCCCCCTCCCGCGCCTCCGGTCCAGCCGACCCCGGATCCCGTGTCGCCGCCACAGCCGGCGACCAGCTCGCCGGGCGGTGGGTCAGCGCCGCCGCCCCCGCAGGCGCCGGCCGCAGCGCCGCCCCGCAGGCGCCGGCACCGACGCCCGCCGCGCCGGCCCCGCCGCCTGCGGACCCGGTGGCGGAACCGACTCCAGTCGCAGCGGCACCAGCCGCTGAGGCGCCTTCTCAGGACAGCCGTCCACAGGCGGGCGGACGCGCCGATAGAGGGAAGCCGAAGCCGAGCGAGAAGGACCGCTCCACGCCCGTGGACAAGGTCAATCCCCTCCCCGTGATCTCCGAAATCGTCCCACTCGCCAATGGTCTGCGCGATCGCGCCACCGAGGCGGGCCCGCCGATCGCCATTGCCGCCTTGGCGCTGCTGACGCTCGCCCTGACCAGCGGAGGGTTCCTTGTGGTCGCCACTCGCCGCACGGGGGCCTGGAGGGCCTAGAGCTATGTGGAAGGCCGCGCCGGGGGCCTTGATTGTGGTGGTGGTGCTGATGCTGGCCGGAGCGGGCCAGGCGAGCGCTCAGCTGCCGCGACCGTCGAACTACGCCTGCTCCCGACACCGGCGACTGCGTGCGTCTGGTACCGACGCCCGGTCACGCTTGCGCTGGGAGTGGGACACATCCAGCGAGCCATCCGATCGGACGCGACTGCGCCACCCAGACTGTTTCAGCCGAGACACAGCGTCGGTACGGGACTGCGTTCTGTCGAGGTCTCATAGGAGGCGCCGGCAGCAGTCTACGAGGTTTCCGGTGATCGTCCACATCGACCGAACACCACCCGCCGTCTCAGCCGCTGCCAGCCGACCGCCCGACTACAACGGCTGGTTCAACCACCCTGATGAGCGTCGCCTTCACGGGCAGCTGACGCAACCTCCGGCGTCCAGTCGTGCACGAGCGCGAGCTACGGCGGGCCCAGACGCTGCAGGCGTTGTGCTGAGCGGCACCTGTCAGGACGTCGCCGGCAACGTCGGCAGCGGCTCCTTCGCGCTCAACTACGACTCCACCGCGCCCGCCGCACCGGACGTCACCGCCACGCCCGAACGACAACAGGGTCACCCTCCGCTGGGCGCCCCCGGCCGACGCTGAGGTCATCGAGATCGCTCGCGTGACCGGAACCGGGCTTCCCGCGCTGGTCTTCCGTGGGGGCGGGACGTCCTTCATCGACCGCGAGCTCAAGAACGGCAAGCGCCAGCGCTACCTCATCACCTCGATCGACCGCGCCGGGAACCGCGCCGTCGACCGCGCCAGCGCGGTCCCGACCAAGTCGCATCTCCTGAGCCCGGCGGACGGTGCCCGCGTCGCCAAGCCCCCGCTGCTCCTGTGGGAGGGCCTCAAGCGCGCCACCTACTACAACGTCCAGCTCTACCGCGGCCGCCACAAGGTGCTGACGCGCTGGCCGCTCGCCGAGCAGCTCCAGCTCCCCGAGACGTGGCGCTTCGGCGGCCAGCGCCGTCGCTTCAAGGAGGGGGAATACACCTGGTTCGTCTTCCCAGGTTTCGGCGAGCGCTCCGAGCGGCGCTTCGGCAAGCTGCTCGGCAAGAGCACCTTCCGCGTCGTGCGTTGAAGACTTCGGGGGGCCAGAACCCCACGAGGTCTTCAATCGGCTGCCGCTACAGCGGGATGTTCCCGTGCTTGCGCTTCGGGGTGTCGACGCGCTTTGTCTGCAGCGTCTCGAGCGCCCGGATCAGGCGCGGGCGCGTCTCGTGGGGAATCATCACGTCGTCGATGTAGCCGCGCTCGGCCGCCGAGTAGGGATTGGCGAAGCGCGCCTTGTAGTCGCCGATCAGCTTCTCGCGGCGCGCGTCGGGCGTAGGCGAGCTCTGGATGTCGCGCCGGTGGATGATGTTGACCGCGCCCTCGGGGCCCATCACCGCGACCTCGGCCGTCGGCCACGCGAACACGAAGTCGGCCAGCATGTGCTTCGAGTTCATGACGTCGTAGGCGCCGCCGTACGCCTTGCGCGTGATGACGGTCAGCTTGGGCACGGTCGCCTCGGTGAACGCGTAGAGCAGCTTCGCGCCGTGACGGATGATGCCGCCCCACTCCTGTGACGTTCCGGGGAGGAAGCCCGGCACGTCCATGAACGTGAGCAGCGGGATGTTGAACGCGTCGCAGAAGCGCACGAAGCGCGCGGCCTTCTCGGAGGCCCCGATGTCGAGCACGCCGGCGAGCTGCGCCGGCTGGTTTCCGACGACGCCGATCGGGCGTCCGTTCAGGCGCGCGAAACCGACCACGATGTTGCGCGCGAAGTGCTCCTGCACCTCGAAGAACTCGCCGTTGTCGACGATCAGGTGCACGACCTCGCGCATGTCGTAGGGCTTGTTCGGGTTGTCCGGGACGATCTTGTCGAGCGCCTCGTCCATGCGGTCCGGGTCGTCGCCCGTCTCCATGCGCGGCGGCAGCTCGAGGTTGTTCTGCGGCAGGAACGACATGAGGTAGCGCGCGTCCTCGAGGCAGCTCTCCTCGTCGTCGGCCGCGAAGTGCGCGACGCCCGACTTCGAGTTGTGCGTCATCGCGCCGCCGAGCTCCTCGAACTCGACCTCCTCGCCCGTGACCGTCTTGATCACGTCGGGGCCGGTGATGAACATGTGCGACGTCTCCTTGACCATGAAGATGAAGTCCGTCATGGCCGGGGAGTAGACGGCGCCGCCGGCGCACGGGCCCATGATCAGCGAGATCTGCGGGATCACGCCCGAGCACTGGACGTTGCGGACGAACACGTCGCCGTAGGCGCCCAGCGAGACGACGCCCTCCTGGATGCGCGCGCCACCCGAGTCGTTGATGCCGATCACCGGGCAGCCGATGCGCGCCGCCAGATCCATCACCTTGCACATCTTCTCGCCCATGACCTCGCCGAGCGAGCCGCCGAACACGGTGAAGTCCTGCGAGAAGACGGCCACCGGGCGGCCGTCGATCATGCCGTGGCCGGTCACCACGGCGTCACCCCAGGGGCGATTCCCGAGCATGTCGAACTCGAAGGTCCGATGGCGGACGAAGGTGTCGAGCTCCTGGAACGAGCCCGGGTCGAGCAGCTTCTCGATCCGCTCGCGGGCGGTCAGCTTGCCCTTGGCGTGCTGCTTCTCCTCCGCCTGCGGGTTCGTGTGGATTGCCTGCTCGCGCAGCTCCTTGAGCCGGGCGAGCTTCTCCTCGTAGGTCTCGGGCGACTGCTGTCTCATGAGGGCGCCGATCCTAGCCGGGGTAGAAGGGAAGCCGGCCGCCGGCCTCCTCGACGACCTTCGCGTGCAGTTCGCGCACGACCTCTGGATGACGAGCGGACACGTCGTGGAGCTCCGCCACGTCCTTGCGGCGGTCGTAGAGGTGTGGGTTGCGCATTTGGTTGTCGGCGAAGAAGGTCCAGCGGTCGGTGCGCAGGTAGTGCGAGTTGCTGTAGCCGCCGTACGCGAACGACCGCTTTGGCGGCTCCCTACCGCGGAAGATCCGCGACAGGTCGACGCCCTCCATCTCGCGGGGCGGGTCGGCTCCGGTCATGGACAGCAGGGTCGGCCCGATGTCGTGTGTCGAGGCGCGGTAGTCGCTCGTCTTGCCCGCCAGGCGGCGCGACGGATCGACGATCACGAGCGGGACCCGCACCAGCTCCGGGTGGAGCGCGATCGAGATCTTGCCCGTCCAGCCGCGCTCACCGAGGAAGATGCCGTGGTCGCCCACGAGCAAGATCACCGTGTCGCGCTCGAGACCCAGATCGTGGAGGCGCTCGAGCAGCAGGCCGAGCCAGTGGTCGGTCATCGTCACTTCGGCGGCGTAGAGCGCACGCAGCCGCTTGAGGACGCGCGGCGCCTCGTCCTCGCCCAGCCAGTTCTCGGTGCGCCCGTAGCGCAGCGTGCCCGGCTCGGGCCCGCGCCAGTCCGGGTCGCCGTACATGTCGAGGTAGCGGCGCGGCGGCGTCCAGGGCTCGTGCGGGGCGAAGGTGTCGACGACGAGCGCGAACGGGCGCTGCTGTGCCGCCCGCTCGAGCGCCTCGATGCCGGAGCTGAAGACCCGGCCGGCGAACGTCCCGGCCTCGGTGCGCGCGTGACCGCCGTTTGCGAGGTAGCGCCGCACGCGGTCGGCCTCCTTCTCGCTGTTCAGCGCCGGGTAGAGCCAGTGGCCGAGGAGCTCCCTCGAGACGCCCTTGTCGGTGCCGCCGACCTGTCCGCCGTGGCGCGTGAAGATGTCGAAGGTGCGGCGCACCGGCACGTATGAGTAGGAGAAGCCGAGGTAGGGGTTGTCCGTGACGTATCCGGTGAAGTAGCCGGCGTCGCGCAGCACGCTCGTCCATGCCTTCTGCGGATCCTGCAGCGGGAACCAGCCGGGCGAGTTCATCAGGCCGCGGTAGTCGTGCCAGTCCCGGAACGGGAAGCCGCGGCGCCCGCTGAGGAACGAGTTGCGGGCCGGGACCGTCGGCATCGCCTCAGGGACCGCGCGCGTGAACGACAGGCCCTCGTTGATCAGCGAGTCCATGTTCGGCGTGCGCGCCCGGTCGCCGTACACGTGGTCCGCGCGCAGCGTGTCCACGACGATCACAAGCACGTTTGGGCTGCTGCGTGCGCCCGCGCCGCCGCCCAGCGGCACGAACGGGGCGGCGAGCGCAGCCGCCGCTCCCGCAACCAACAGCTCCCGGCGAGTTCTCGGCACGGCGGGGAATTCTCGCGCGTTCTGCGGCGGGCGTCAGTGATAGACGGGGAATCGCTTCCCCGCCCGCCGTCTGATGGCCGCCTCGATCGTGTCGACGCGCTTGCGGTGGCGGTGCGCGATGTCCTTCTCCTCCCGCTCGTCGCGCTCGAGGTCGTAGAGGCGACGGCCCCTGCCGAAGTTGTTCGCAACGTACGCCCAGTCGTGGGCGCGGGCGTAGTGCCAGTTGGCGTAGCCGCCGTAGGCGAACTTGCGCCACTCGCGCGGCTTCTGCCCGCGCAGCAGCGGCGACAGGTCGACCCCGTCCATGCTCTCGGGCGCGTCGACGCCCGCCAGCGACAGCAGCGTGGGGCCGATGTCGTGCGTCTGAGCGAGGTAGTTGCTCTTGCCCGGGCCCGCGCGCGGATCGACGATGATGAGCGGCACGTGGGTCAGCGGCGGGTGGAGGATCGAGGAGATCTTCCCGGTCCAGCCGTACTCGCCGAAGAGGTGGCCGTGGTCACCGACGAGCGCGATCACCGTGTCCTGCTCGAGCGCCAGCTCGCGCAGACGTGCGAGCAGCACGCCCAGCCAGCGGTCGGTCATCGTGACCTCCGCCGCGTAGAGGGCCCGCATGCGGGCCAGCACGGGCTCTGCGCGCTCCGGCGAGAGCCAGCTGCTCACGCGCATGTAGCGATTGGTGCCGGGCTCGGGGCCGCTGTAGGCGGGGTCGCCGTACAGGTCGACGTACGCGCGCGGCGGCGTCCAGGGCTCGTGCGGCTCGTACGTGTCGGCGACGATCGCGAAGGGCTGGCGCTGCTTCGCGCGCTCGAGCGCCACGGCGGCCGCGCCGAAGACCTTCGCCGCCCACGAGGCCGACTCGTCGCGCCAGTAGCCGCCCGCCGCGATGAAGTTGTGCAGGCGCTCCCTGACCTCGGGCACGCTCCGCAGCTCGGGGACCAGCCAGTGATCGAGGTCCTCCTTCGAGACCTGCACGTCAGCCGACGCCTCGCTGATCTGGCCGCCGAAGCGCTTGAAGCGATCGAAGCTCTTGCGGAAGGCCACGTGCTCGCTCGGGAAGCCGACCCAGGGGTTGTCCGTGATGTAGGCGGTCCAGTAGCCGGCTTTCTTCAGCGCGCTCGTGAAGGTCTCGTCCGGGTCGCCTATCGGAGCCCAGCCCGGTGTGCCGAGGAGGCCGGGCCAGTCATGCCAGTTCCTGAACGGCCAGATGCGGCGGCCCGTGAGGATCGAGCGCCGCGCCGGGAGGGTCGCCATCGCCTCGGGGTAGCAGTGCTTGAAGCGCAGGCCGCGGCCGGCGAGCTCGTCCATCGCCGGCGTCAGGGCGTGCCCGCCGTAGCAGCCCAGATGGTCGGCGCGCAGCGTGTCGACGATCACGACCAGGAAGTTGGGCCGGCGCGCCTGGCCCCAGGCCGGGGCGTCGGCGAGCGCGGCGGCAACCGCCACCGAGGCGCCCACCTGCAGGAACTCGCGACGCGTCGCACTCATGAGCGTCGATTCTCTGCCCTCGAATGCGCCACGTCCACTACACCCGTGCGGAGGACGCGCGTGTCGCGCTTGGGTCAGCCGCGCGAGAAGGGGCGGTGATGCGCCGAGCCGAGTGAGTCGAGCATGCCGTCGAGCGCCGTCTGGGCGTCCTCGGCGGCGACTCCGACGGGCGGCTCTGGATTGACCGGCTCTGGGGCCGGCGGCAGCTCGACGGGGTCCGACGCGGCCACGGGCTCCGACGCGACCGCGGGCTCCGACGCGGCCGCGGGCTCCGGCTCGACTGGCGCGGGCTCGAGTGGCTCGGGCTGCGGCTCGGGTGGCTCGGGCTCCGGCTCTGGCGGCACAGGCTCGGGCTCGGGTTCCGGCTCCGCCAGAACGGGCACCGGCGTGTCCGTGCGCTCCCGGAACAGCCAGCCCCAGAAGCCGCGCCTGCGCCGCGGGGCCGGCGGCTCCTCGGCCGCCGGTGGCTCGGGTTGCGCAGGGACGGGCTCTGGCTCCGGCTCGGCCACCTGCGCGACAGGCTCGGGCTCGGGCTCCGGCTCCGGCTCCGGCTCCGGCTCGGGCTCGGGCTCCGGCGGCATCTCCTGCTCGGGCAGCTCGGCGGTCACGGTGACCTTGGTTCCCCAGCCGGAGGGCTCGATCGAGACGGTGCCGCACGCATGCTCGCCCTCCCAGGCGACCGTGTGCTCGGGCTCCAGCTTGGTGATCCTGATCTCGCCGAAGGCGTCGAGGTGCTTCGCGAGGCGGTCGACCTCGCTCAGCTCCTCCCACAGCTCCGGCGGTGACTTGACGAGAGTTCGCTTCGCGGTCAGATCCGACATCACCGACCGGTTCGCCCGCAGGCCGAGGTCTCCTTCACGCCGCAGCGTCCGTTGCCGGACGCCGCGCCAGGAACGCGAACTGGCCGCACAGCGTCAG
>CAWFBT010000023.1:0-217359 GCA_963814095.1 uncultured Thermoleophilaceae bacterium
GGCCCGCGGCAACCGCATCGCCGGCGGTCACGTCCAGGGAGCGCGCGGTCCATCCGCGGCCGGGAGGCCCGGGGGGACCGCCCGGCCTGTAGAGAACGAGGACTCCGAGCCGGCCGCTGTCGAGCGCCGGGCGAAGTCCGCCCCTGCGCCGACGGCGGCGTGCGTAGGGGTTGTTCGACACCAGGACGACGCGCGGGGTTGGTGTGGACGACACCGAGGTCGTCGACAAGGCGCACGCCGGGCAGTTCGGCGCTCGGACCGAGCACCTCGGCCGCGGTCTCGAAGAGCGTGCGCGCCTTCGCATCGCGATAGCTCTCCCGCTGCACGGCCGCCCCGTACACGCCGAGCGACACGTTGTTGAGAAACGGGCGCCCGTTCACGTCGCCGAGGTCGATGGACCCCTCGAGCGCATCGGTGAACGCGTCGAGCGCCCCGACTAGGTGATTCGGGTCCAGGCCCAGGTCGCGGGCGAAGTGGTTCCGGGTCCCGGCAGGAACGCATATGAACGGGACTCCATGGGCGGTTGCGGCGGCCGCCACGACCGACAGCGACCCGTCTCCGCCCGCCATGCCGAGCACGTCGGCCCCGCCCGCTGCAGCCTCGGCTGCGAGGGCGCTGAGGTCATCGCCCGGCCCCAGGACGATAGGCTCGATCCCCCGTTCACGAGCCGCCTCGACAAGCCCGGCCCGTCCAGCCCGGCCGCCGCCGGACTTCGGATTGATGAAGAGCACGGGCTGCCGCGAGGCGTCAGCGCGGGCCCATCCCATCTGCAGGTCATGACGCCCCCGGCCGACAGCCACGCTGCGCTCCGCCCGCCTGCCTGGGCCGATGAGCTCGACAGGCTCGACGCGGCGGTCTACGCGGCGATCGCGGCCACGCCGACGCCGGCCATGGACGTGGCGCTCCGCCGGCTCTCCCGGGCCGCGAACCATTCGCGGCTGTGGCTCGGCTGCTCCGCCCTGCTCGCCGCATGCGGCGGCGAGCGCGGCCGGCGCGCCGCGGAGAACGGCCTGGCTTCCATCGCCCTCACGTCGGCCGTCGTGAACCTGGTGCTGAAGCCGCTCGGCAACCGGCGCCGGCCCGACAGGCAGATGTACGACCTCCCGGTCACCCGCCAGGTCGCAATGCCGCGCTCCACGTCCTGGCCCTCGGGCCATTCCGCGTCCGCCTTCGCCTTCGCCAGCGGTGTCAGTGCCGCGTGGCCGCAGGCCGGGATCCCGCTGAGCGTCGTTGCGTCGCTGGTCGCCTACTCGCGTGTCCACACGGGCGTGCATTACCCGTCCGACACGATCGCAGGAACGGCCAGCGGCGTGGCGCTGGCGCCCGTGGCGGTAGCCGCCCTGGAGCGGCGACGCTCGGCGCGTGGTTGACGTACAAGGCTCGACCGGCGCGCTCGCTCCTGAATCGTCAGAAGTGTGTGACGACGGCTCACTCGCGCAGCGGGGACCCTCGTCCGATGACACCCCCCGCTACCGCGGTCGCGAGTGACGTTCAGCCCCTGGTCAGACCGGCGCCTCGCACACACACCGCGCGGCCCGACGCCCCCGGAATGCATCGATGGCACAAGCGGCTGTTCGTCGCCGTCGCGCGCAACGCGGCCAGTCCGGTCGACTTCCGGCTGCCTCACGAGCGGCCGATCACGATGGGCTGGCAGGTACCGCTATGAGCGACACCGGGCGCCCCGATGTCGTGGTGTCGATATCGATCCGGACGCTGCTCTTGGCCGCCGGCATCGTCGCGCTCGCCGGAGCGCTGGCGTCGATCGGGAGCGCGCTGCTGATCATCTTCGTGTCCTTCTTCAGCGTCGCCGTCCTCTCGCCGGTGGCGACGGCGATGGAGCGGCGCCTGCGCTGGAGCAGGGCGCTGTGCTCGACGGTGCTCGTCCTGGGGATAGTCGTCGCCCTCGCCGTCGTCGTGCTGGTGCTCGCGCAGGCGGTCAGCGACGCGGTGCGCGGGTTCAGCCACGACCTGCCGCAGATCGTGGATGACGTGAGGCACAGCGATGTGGGGGACTTCCTCAACGGTGGCAGCGGCTCGCTCGACACGTTGAGGGAGCACGCGACCGACATCACCAGGGGCGTGGCCACGGTCTCGGGCGGCGTCGCCGATGTCGGGGTGTCGGCCTTCGGGGCGGTGACGCTGTTCTTCTCGGTCATCTTCCTGACGCTGTTCGGCCTGATCGACGAGCCGCGCGTACGCGACTGGATCGGGGGCCTGATGTACCGCGACAACCGGGAGCGCTACCTGGACGTGACGAATCGAATCGTCAACACGACCTCGCGCTACATGCTCGGCAACCTCGCCATCTCGGTGATCTGCGGGACCGTTTACGGCGTCACCGCGGTCATTCTCGATCTGCCGTACCCGCTCGCCCTGGCGCTGATCGCGGGGCTCCTAGACCTCATCCCTACGGTCGGGGCGACGATCGCCGGGGTCATCATCGGCGTCGTCGCGCTGTCGGTCAGCGTCGAGGCTCTGGTCGCCTTCGCGATTGTGATGGTGGTCTACCAGCAGATCGAGAACTACGTTCTGCAGCCGACGATCATCGGGAGGGCCGCCCGCGTGTCGGGCTTCACCGTGCTCGTAAGCGTGCTGGCGTTCGGAGCGCTGTTCGGCTTCATAGGGGCGATCATCGGCGTGCCGATCGCAGCGGGACTCCAGATTCTCGTCGAGGAGTTCACCGCGGCCAGGAGGGCTCGCGTCGCGGCCGCCGACCTCGCTGAACAGCAGCAGCCGGCCTGACTGACCTCAATCACGCAAAGCGTGTGACGACGGCTCACACATGTGGCCCGGATCATCGGTCGCGACAACAAACCACACACTGGAGGTAATCGTGAGCGAACACGCTGCAACACCACAATTCGCAACACCTTCCATCCCGTCGCCGCGCGAAGCGGTGCGCAAAGCCACCGGCTACTGGTGGGTCCTGCTGACCGCCGGAATCGCATGGGTCGCCGTCGCGCTGGTCATTCTTCAGTTCGACCAGGCGTCCGTGACCACCGTCGGCATCCTCGTCGGGCTCATGTTCCTGGCCCTCGGCATCGAGAACATCGCGCTGTCGACGTTGGACGTGCCGGCGCGCTGGGTCTGGGCGCTGTTCGGCGGGCTCTTTCTCGTGTCCGCCATCGTCTGCTTCGCCAACCCGGAGGACACGTTCGCCGGCATCGCCGACATCCTGGGCTTCCTGTTCCTGATCGTCGGCGTGTGGTGGATGATCCGCGCTTTTCTCGAGCGTGCGATCAACCCGCTCTGGTGGCTGGGACTGATCTCGGGGATCCTGATGACGGCGCTTGCCTTCTGGACCTCGGGCCAGTTCTTCATCCACAAGGCGTACGTGCTCTTGGTCTTCGCCGGTATCTGGGCGCTGATGCAGGGCATCACGAACATCGTGCGGGCATTCCAGATCCGCGCGCTGCGCGAGGAGCTGTGACGGGAGCTCAACCGTGACGGAGTTCAGGCAAGACGAACGGCTGTCGCGTCAGCAGGCCGCTGAGCGGCTGATCGACATCGCGTACGCACTGACCGCCGGCGGCCCGCTCGAGCTGATCGCAGCGGGCCGCCGGATCACGGTTCCTGTCGATAAAGAGCTCCGCTTGGAGCGGTGGCTGAGGTCGAACGGCGACCGGATCGAGCTCGAGCTCGAGCTGAGCTGGTCGGCCACCGAAGGCTAGCCTCAGCGCCGCACCGCTCCAGGGGCAACCAGCCCGAGCTCGCGTGCGCGAGCGACGGCCTCGCTGCGCGTGTGAGCGTCGAGCTTCGCGTAGATGTGGCGCATGTGCGTCCGGATGGTGTTGGTGGACACCACGAGTTCGGACGCGATTTCCGACGCGGTCAGGTTGCTCGGCAGATACCTGACCACGCGCAGCTCGGCCTCGCTCAACTCATCGCGGAGCGGCGCATCCGATCCACGCTGAGGAGAGGAGCGCCCGGCCAGCGCGTCGAGGATCGTCGAGATGAGCGTCGCGTGGGCGGTCCGATGTTTCGGGTGGCGCTCGAGCAGCTCCCGGCTCGGCCAGAGCATGAAGGGCAGGATGAGGCCGTCCGGCTCGGCGAGCTCCAGCGTCGCCTCGAGCGCCTCCTCCGCCGCGCGGCGGTCGCCGAGCCGATCGCTGGCCTTGGCTTGGAGCAAGAGCGCCTCGGCGCGCGCCCAGCGCTTGTACAGCGCCGGCGCAGAACCGTCGACCACGGGCGCCAGCGCCTCGATCGCCCCTTCCGGGCTGTCCTGTTCGAGCTCCAGAGCCGCGAGCGCGATGCGGACTCCGGCGCGGTTACGCTGTTCCGCGCTCAAACGGTCGATCTCGAGTTGTGCGGACTCCGTGTCGCCCATTCGCACCCGTACCTGGAGAGCGCGCCCGTGCACGTCGACCGTGAAGACGTGCTCGCTGGCGAGCAGCCGTTCGAGGCTCTGCGCGCGCGCGAACTCCGCCAGCGCTTCGTCGAAGCGGCCCTCGCCGAAGCGCAGCATGCCGCGGGCGTGTTGGAGCACGACCTCGGTCCCCCGGTCGGCTGCCGTGCGTAGCGACTCCTCCGCGCGCGTGAGATGGCGCTCGGCTTCGGCGAAGCGCCCCATCCGCACGAGCGCCATGCCGGCCATCGCGAACGCGCCGGTCGTGATCGACTGGCTGGTCCAGCCGTGCTCCTCGGCAATCGCGAGTGCCCGCTCGCTCAGCTCGAGCGCGAGCGGCAGCGGCTGCCCGGTGAGCGGCGCGGCGAGTGCGAGGTGCGCGAGGCAGCCGACCTCGATGAACGGCCGTGAGATCCGGCGCGTGCGGTTGAGGGCGTCCTCGAGGTGCTGCCGAGCGTCGTCGGGATGGCCGGCCCACAGTTCCGCGATGCCCAGGTTCATCAGTGCGAGTGCCCAGTAATCCGGCCGTACGGGCAGCTCGTTTGCGTCTGCCGTAGCGCCGAGCGCTGCCTCCAGTGCGCGCATTGCTTCCTGAGCCTCGGGCAGATCGTTGCGCCGGCGGGCGAGCTCGCCCTCGATGACGGCCAGATACACGTCGAAGACGCGCCGTCTGTCTGCCGGAGCCGCTGCCGCCAGTCGCCGAGCGACGGCGAATTGGGCGGCGGCCTCGTCGAGCAGGCCGTGGAGGATGCTGTCGATCGCAAGCGCGGCCGCGAGATTTCCATCGCCCAGATTGGCATCGGCCGGGAACACGCCAAGCAGCGCGTGGAGCGTCTCGCCCCGCCCGGCCATCGTCAGCGTGAAGTAGTTGTCCACGAGCAGGCGCGCAGCCGGGTCCCAGTCACCTGCCGCTTGATGGTGGCGCACGGCCTCGACGACGTCGCCTTCTTGTTCGTGCCAGGCGGCCGCGGCGCGGTGCAGCGAGGGGATCGTCGCCGGCGCGGTGCGCCGCAACTCGAGGCGCAGCAGATCGGCGAACAGGTGGTGGTAGCGGAACCAGGTACGGGCGGCGTCGAGCGCGGTGACAAACGCGTTCCGGTCCTCCAGCTGCTGGAGGGTCGCCTCGGCCCCCGTGCCGCCGGTGAGTGCATCGGCGAGCGGGCCGCTGACGCGCTCGAGGAGCGACGTGCGCAAGAGCAGGTCGCGCACCTCCGGCGGCTGGCGCTCCAGCACCTCGGCGAGGAGGTAGCCCGCTACGGTCCGCTCGCTGCCGGAGAACTCGGACACAAAGCGCTCCGGGTCGGGGTGCGCGGCCAGCGAGATCGCCGCCAGCCGCAAACCGGCCGCCCATCCCTCGGTGCGTTCGTGCAGCGAGGCCACGGCCTGATCCGACAGAGTGATCCCGCCGGCGCGGAACAGGGCGCGGGTTTCGTCGAGCGAGAAGCGCAGGTCGGGCCCGCGCAGCTCGGTCAGCTCGCCCGAGAGCCGCAGGCGATGCAGGCCAAGCGCCGGCTCCTCGCGCGTCGCGAGCAGGATCCGGACCTGTGCGGGTGGCCGCGTGATCAGCATCTCCAGCCAGGCGAGCGCGTCTTCGGAGTCGAGCTCGTGCAGGTCGTCGATCACCAGTTGGACCGGCTCCTCGAGCCGCTCCAACTGCGCCAGAAGCCGCTCTACCACCACCGCGCCCGCGAAGCCCGGCGCCGGACTGACCCGCTCGACGACCTCGTCGCCGTCCGCGTCAGCGAGGGCGTCGACCACGTGAAGCCAGAACCGCTGCGCGTCACGCTCGCCGCGCTCGACGGTGACCCACGCGACGGCCTCTTCGATCTCGCGCGGTCCATGACCGCAGCAGAACGGTCTTCCCGCTTCCCGCAGGTGCGCACACGACCATGACGGCGCCCGGAGCGGCGGCTGAGAGCCGCTCGAAGAGAGCGGGTCGCGAAACGAACCGATCCGCCGACGATCGCGTCTGCTGGTGGGTCTCGGCCAATGCCCAATGAAGACTCTCCCACAATCACACGAAGTTTGTGATGACCGCTCACACGCTCCGGCGAGAGCCTTGGACCGTCCCTGAAAGCACTCAAAGAAAGGTTGGTCCCAATGACCCCCGACTACTTCTCACCGGACAACGTGCTGGTCGTCACCTTCGGCGAAGACCCGGAGAACGACAAGAACGCCTACCAGGCGCTCACCGACCTGAAGCAGCTCGATTCCCAGGATCAGATCAAGATCACGGGCGCTGCTGTCGTCACGCGTGACGGCGAGGGCCGCGTCGACATCAAGAGCGATGTTGGCGAGGACCCCTACGTCGGCACCGCGAGCGGCGGCCTGATCGGCCTGCTGGTCGGGATCATCGGCGGCCCGCTCGGCATGCTGATCGGCGGGGCGTACGGAATGCTCGTCGGATCGCTGTTCGACATCGATGAGGTCGATACGACGGAATCGGTCCTCGGCGAGATCTCGAAGCAGGTCCAGCCGACGAGGACCGCGGTCCTCGCTCAGGTCACCGAGCAGGGCCCCGAGGTCATCGACGCCGCGATGGCGCGGCTGGGTGGCGCGGTCCTGCGCCGGCGGGCGGTCGATGTCGAAGAGGAGATCGCCGCGGCCGAGGAGGCGCAGCGGAAGGCCAAGGACGAGGCTCGCAAGGAGCTGCATGAGGCTCGCGTCGAGAAGACCAAGGCGGACGCACACGCCAAGGTCGAGGAGATGAAGGCGAAGCTCCGTCGACCCGAGGCGGGCGCGAGCGCATAGCTCCTCCCACCGCAGGCGGCGGCGCGCTCGCTCCCGAGCACGCCCCAGCCATCTTGGGCGGTGAGTCCAGCAGCAACGAGGAAAGCCCGCGTTTAGCGGGCTTTCCCATGCGCCCAGGGAGATCGAACTCCACGACCCGAAAAGGCCAACAGGCCCTCCAACCTTGTCTCGACGCGCGGCAGCGGGGCGACGACTACTTGGATCCGCTGACGCCGACCGCTCCCTCAAACGAGAAACCCCGCGAGAGCGGGGCTTCCGAAGATGGGCGCGGCTGGGTTCGAACCAGCGACCTCTCGCGTGTGAGGCGAGCGCTCTCCCGCTGAGCTACGCGCCCGGGAGAGCAGGGGAGTTTAGTCGCGCGCGCAGCGAGAACAGACAGACATGGGGCGGGTATGGACGGTCGTCAAGCGGACGCTCGTCTCCTTCTACGACGATCAGGCCACTCACCACGCGGCGGCGCTCACCTACTACTCGCTCATGTCGCTGTTCCCGGCCGCACTGCTCGCGCTGTCGCTGCTCGGTCTGCTCGGGCAGTACCCCGAGACCTACAACGCCGTCATCGATTACCTCCGCGACGTGGCGCCGGCCTCGGTGGTCGACCCGCTCGACCGCTCGTTGCGCAGTGCGCTGCAGAGCAAGGGGACCGCCACGACGACGCTGATCATCAGCGTGATCGTCGCCTTCTACGGCACGACCGGAGTGCTCGAAGCCGCGCGGCGGGCGCTCAACGTCGTGTTCGAGGCAGAGAACGGGCGCAGCTTCCTGCGCCGCAAGCTCATCGACGTGATATCGACCGTGATCCTGATGACGCTCGTCCTCGTGAGCCTCGTGATGGTTTTCGTCGGCGGTGCGTTCGCCGAGGACGTCTTCGGCTTCGTCGGGCTCGGCGAGACGGCGGCGGACATCTGGGCGGTCGTGCGCTGGCCGGGTGCCTTCCTGGCGGCAACGCTCGCATTTGCCTACGTCTACTACGTCACGCCGGACGTCAAGCAGCGCGCCTTTCACTGGATCACGCCGGGCGCGATCGTGGGCGTTCTGTGTTGGCTGATCGTGTCGATCGGCCTGTCGACCTACCTGTCGGCCATCGGAGACGTGGGGGCGCTGTACGGCACCTTCACGGCAGCGATCGTGCTCGTCGGCTGGCTCTGGCTTACGAACGTGGCGTTGCTGTTCGGGGCAGAGCTGAACGCCGAGATCGAGCGTGAGAAGGAGCTGTCTGAAGGCGTGCCCGCGCCCCATATCCTCAACCGGCCGGACCTCGGCGACGCACCCTGATCCAGCCCTTTGCGCCAGGTTCGCGCATTTGTGCGTTCCGCCACGAGTACCGGGGTAGGCTGCCGAGCGCCAGCACTCCAGGAGGTGTTCACTGATGAAGGGGCGTGTAAAGCTCGCGTTCGGTGTGGCGGTGGTTGCGGCGCTGACCGCTGCCGGCACGGTCGCGGTGGCGGGGGGTGGTGACAGCATCCGCGAGCGGCTCACCGGCTATGAGGAGGACCCGCTCGTCCGCTCGACGACGGGCAACGGAACGTTCAGGGCCCACATCAGCGACCGTCAGCAGACGATCGACTACCGGCTCCGCTATGACGAGCTCGAAGGAGCCGTGCAGCAGGCTCACATCCACTTCGGTGGACCGAGGCAGAGCGGCGGCATCAGCGTCTTCCTCTGCACGAACCTGGGCAACGGGCCCGTCGGCACGCAGGCCTGCCCGCCTGCGCCCGCCACCGTCACGGGCACGATCCGGCCTATGGACGTGATCGGTCCCACGGACCAGGGCATCACCGCCGGGGAGTTCGACGAGCTCCTCGACGCGATCAGGCACGGCGTGACGTACGTCAACGTCCACAGCGCTCTGTACCCGGGCGGTGAGATCCGGGCGCAGCTCGAGGAGGACGACGACGACCGCGGACACGACGACGACTGAGGACTGACATCCGCTCGGTCGTACGGCCCTGCCGCCCGCGCGGCGGGGCCGTGCTGCCGATCGGTCTGGGACGATCAGCGGCCTCCACCCAGCGAGAGGAGACCGTGAGATGAGAAGGATTCGCCCGCTCCGTCCGTCCCCCGCCCTGGTAGTTGCCTCACTGGCGCTGTTCCTCGCTCTAGGAGGCGTGGGATACGCGGCGCTCAACATCCCTGCCGGGAGCATCAAGAGCAGCCACCTCGCGAAAGGCTCGGTGAAGATGAGCGAGATCGCGAGGAACGCGGTCGGCCGCAGCGAGCTCGCGACCTCCGCCGTGACGTCGGGAGACGTTGCGAACGGCTCGATCAAGGCCGCCGACCTCGCCGCGACCGCTGCGCCGGACGTCTATGCGGCGTACCTGCAGCCCGATGCCGAAAGCTCGAGCATCAAGGTCGGCTGGCAGAGCCGCTCTTTCGAGGCGCCCACGCTCGTCTACGACGGCCCGGGCCGCTACATCGTCACCTTCCAGCGCGAGGGAGGCCTCGGCTGTGCGGTACCGAGCGCGATGGCGCTCGACTCTGGTTTCGCTGTGACCTTCCGAGTCGTGGGCCTCGCCTGCAACGCACAGCAGACGTGGTTCGAGCTCGCCTCCAGCCTCGGCAGGGACGCGCAGGTCGTCCTGCAGGTGGCGTTCACGTAGGGATACTTTCGCGCCATCGAGGCGCTCAGGTATCGGTACGGCGAGCGGCGTGACCAGGTCGGCGAGCTGACGCTGCCCGAGGGGGCCGGCCCGTTCCCGGTCGCGGTCCTCATCCATGGCGGCTTCTGGCGGGCGCGCTACGACCTGCGGCTCGAGGACGACCTCGTCGCCGACCTCGCGGGACGCGGGTGGGCCGCCTGGAACCTCGAGTACCGCGGCCTCGGCTGGCGCAGCCGCGGCGGCTGGCCGGCCACCTTCGAGGACGTGGCGGCCGGCATCGACATGCTCGGCCGGCTCGACGAGTCGCTCGACCTCGCGCGCGTGCTGGCGATCGGGCACTCGGCGGGCGGCCACCTGGCGTTCTGGGCCGCCGCGCGCCGCGGCCTGCCGAGCGGCTCTCCTGGCTCCGAGCCGCGGATCCGGCTGGCCGGAGCGGTATCGCAGGCCGGCGTGCTCGACCTACGCGAGGCGGCGCGCCTGCGCCTCTCCCGGAGCGCAGCGGAATCGCTCTTGGGCGGGAGCCCGATGAAGCTGCCCGCCCGCTACGACCTCGCGTCCCCGATCGAGCGGCTGCCGCTCTCGCTCCCGCAGCTCGTGGTCCACGGCGACGCCGACGACGTCGTGCCGATCTCAATCGCCCGCGGCTACGCCGAGCGTGCCGCCGAGGCGGGGGACCCGTGCGAGCTCGCCGAGCTGCCCGGCTGCGGGCACGATGAGCATCTCGACCCGTCGAGCGCCGCCTGGCGTACCGTGACCGCGTGGCTCGAGCGGCAGTGATGGAGCGCGCCCGCGCGGAGCGCCTCGACGCGGACGATCCGCTCGCGGGCTTTCGCGAGCGCTTCGTCATCGAGGACCACGAGACGATCTACCTCGACGGCAACTCGCTCGGGCGGCTGCCGCTCGCGACGCGAGAGCGCACGAACGCGCTGCTCGACCAGTGGGGCACCGAGCTCGTGCGTGGCTGGGACGAGTGGATCGAGCTGCCACAGCGCGTGGGCGACCTGATCGGCGCGGCCGTGCTCGGCGCGAAGCCCGGCGAGACGCTCGTCTCCGACTCGACCACCGTCAACCTCTTCAAGCTCGCGGGGGCGCTGCTCGCCGAGAACCCCGGCAGGATCGTCGGAGACGCCGGCGACTTCCCCACCAACCGCTACGTGCTCGACGGGCTGGTCGAGCTGTATGGACGATCGCTCCGCCTCACCCGCGAGGGTCTGGCCGACGTCCTGACGAGCGGAGAGGAGATCGCACTCGTCTGCCTGTCGCACGTCGACTACCGCACCGGCGAGCTGCTCGACACCGAGCTCGTCGAGGCGCTCAGCCCCGCTCCGGTGATCTGGGATCTGAGTCATTCCGCGGGGGTCGCGCGGCCGAAGGGCATCCGCTACGCGGTGGGGGCCACCTACAAGTACCTGAACGGTGGCCCGGGCGCCCCTGGTTTCCTGTACGTGCGCGAGGACTCGCTCTGGCCGCACGTGAGCCCGATCAAGGGCTGGTTCGGGCATGAGCACCAGTTCGAGATGGGCGATCACTACGAGCCGGCGCGCAGCCTGCGCCGCTTCCTGACGGGCACGCCGAACGTGCCGGCGCTGGTGGCGATCGAGGAGGGCGTGAGAGTCGTCGCCGAGGCCGGCATCGACAGGCTGCGTGCGAAGGCCGAGGCGCTCACGTCCTACGCGGCCGAGCTCCATGACGCCTGGCTCGCGCCGCTCGGCTTCGAGCTGTGGAGCCCGCGCGATCCCGCCCGGCGCGGCGCCCACGTGAGCGTTCGCCACGACGAGGCGTGGCCGATCTGCCGCGCGCTCATCGAGCGCGCCAAGGTCATCCCCGACTTCCGCGAGCCCGACCTGATCCGGCTCGGGTTCGCGCCGCTCTACACGCGCTTCGTCGACGTGCACGAGGCGCTCGACCGCCTGCGCGCGCTGGTCGAGCGCGGCGACTACGACGCCTCGACCCCGCGCTCGCGCGTCACCTAAAGCGCGACGATCGCGTCGACCTCGACGTCGGCGCCCTTCGGCAGCGCCGCCACACCGACCGCGACGCGGGCGGGCGGATCCTCCTCGCCGAAGAACTGGGCATACACCTCGTTCACGCGCGCGAAGTCGCCCATGTCGGTCAGGTAGACCGTGCAGCGGACGGCCTGCGAAAGCGATGCGCCGGCCGCCTCGCACACCGCCGAGAGGTTCTCGAGGCAGCGACGCGCCTGGCCCTCGACGTCCTCTTTCACGAGCTCGCCGCTCGACGGGTCGAGCGGAACCTGGCCCGAGCAGAACAGCAGCGAGCCGGTCCGGATCGCCTGGCTGTATGGGCCGATCGCGGCGGGGGCGTTCTCGGTGGACACGGGCATTCTCAGCGCCATGGCGCTCCTCTCGGTCGACGGCTGCCGGCGGAGACTAGATGCCTCGGCGCAGCGCGCGCGCTCTCGCGGATCTCGCCGAGCCGAAGGCGCGCTAGGCTTCGCGACGGACCGTGCTAGGCGGGGAGGTAGCGGTGCCCTGTCACCCGCAAGCCGCTCTAGCGGGGCTGAATTCCCAACTGAGGGATTCTGCTTTCGGGGTCAGTACGCCGGACAGAGGCGTCGATGGCCGGGTCCCGCGCGGCGAGCGCTCGCGAACCAGGTCAGATCCGGGAGGAAGCAGCCTTAAGCGATACCGCTCGTGCGCCGCGGAACAGCCTGGCCGGAGCCGAAGACCGGCGGGCACGCTCGGAAGCGGGTTTCGAAGAAGGGTGCACGGTCCACTTTCATCTCTCATGGCCGACGCGGACAACGTTGACCTGGCACGCAGCCTCGTCGAGCTGTGGAACGCGGGCGACATCGACGCCGTCGTGGACCTCTACACGGAGGACGCGGCGATGATCGCGGGGGCGGACTGGCCCGATCAGGCCGAGTACCACGGCCGCGAGGGCGTGCGGGCCAACATCGAGGGTTGGCGCTCGGTCTGGGAGACGAGCCGGATCGAGGCGGAGCGCATCGAGGCGCACGGCGAGCGCGTGGTTGCGAGCGGCGCCTGGGTCACGCGCGGGCGCGCGAGCGGCATCGAGGGTCACATGCCATTCGTCATCCTGCTGACGCTTCGAGGTGGGAAGATCGCAGTCCTTGAGTGGTTCACCGACCACGACGAAGCCGTCGCCGCCGCTCGCGCGACCTGACCTCGACGTCCTGCGCGTCGTCGAGCGCCGCGTGCTGTGGCTCGCCACGGCGATCGTGCACCACGCCAACCGCGTGCGCGAGACCCGCTCGGGCGTAAAGGTCGGCGGTCACCAGGCCTCGAGCGCCTCGATGGTGAGCCTGATGACCGCGCTCTGGTTCGCGGAGCTGCGCGCCGAGGACCGTGTGTCCGTCAAGCCGCACGCCTCGCCGGTCCTGCACGCGATCAACTATCTGCTCGGGCAGCTCGATCAGCCCTATCTCGAGTCGCTGCGCGAGTTCGGCGGCCTGCAGAGCTACCCGAGCCGGACCAAGGACCCGGACCCGGTCGACTACTCGACCGGCTCGGTCGGGATCGGCGCGACGGCGCCGGTGTGGAGCGCGATCGCGCGCCGGTACCTCGAGTATCACCGGCTCGAGGCGCCGCCGATAGGCCGCCAGATCGCGCTGCTCGGCGACGCCGAGCTCGACGAGGGTGCCGTCTGGGAGGCGATCGCCGACCCCTGGGTCGCTCATCTCGGCGAGGTGCTCTGGGTCGTTGACCTGAACCGGCAATCGCTCGACCGCGTCGTGCCGGACATCGCCTTCGGCCGGCTGGCCGGGATGTTCGAGGCGGCAGGCTGGCAGGTGATCACGGTCAAGTACGGGCGCCTGCTCGACGGGCTCTTCACCCGGCCGGGCGGCGAGTCGCTCCGCCGCCGCATCGACGAGATGCCGAACGAGGAGTACCAGCGGCTGTTGCGCGCCGACGGGGCCGAGCTGCGGGAGCGCCTGCCCGGCTCCGACGCGGAGCTCGCGAGGCTGGTGGCCGAGCTCGACGACGCCGAGCTGCGCGCCGGCTTCCGGGACCTCGGCGGGCACGACCTCGGCAAGCTGATCGACGCCTACCAGGCCGCCGACCACGACCGGCCGACGGTGGTGTTCGCCTACACGATCAAGGGCTGGTCGCTCCCGATCGAGGGCCACCCGGAGAATCACTCGGCGCTGCTGACGAAGGAGCAGTTCGCGGAGCTCGCCGCCGAGCTGGGCACTGACGACGCGCGCCCCTGGGAGCGCTTCGAGCCGGGCAGCCCCGAGGACGATCTCTGCGCGGCCGCGGCGGTCGCGCTCGCCCGCGATGAGCCCACGCCTCACGAGCCGCCGCCGGTCCCGCCAACGCTCGGCCGGATTCACCGCGGGCAAGAGTCGACGCAGCAGGCCTTCGGGCGCTTCTTCGTCGACCTGGTCCACGAGGCCCCGGCCGTCGCCGAGCGCGTGGTCACGGTGAGCCCCGACGTGGCGAGCTCCACCAACCTCGGCGGCTGGATCAACAAGGCGGGCATCTGGTCGGTGGGGGAGCGCCGGCATTGGTTCGCAGACGACCCGCAGACGCTCGTGCGCTGGGAGGAGACCCCGGGCGGCGGGCACATCGAGCTCGGCATCGCCGAAACCAACCTGGTGGGCCTGCTCGGGGAGCTGGGGGTGACCTGGAGCCGCTACGGCCAGCCGCTCTTCCCGATCGGCACGATCTACGACCCGTTCGTCGGCCGTGCGCTCGAGCCGTGGTCGTTCGGGATCTACGCGGGCGGCCAGTCAATCTTGGTCGGCACCCCGTCGGGCGTCTCGCTGGCGCCAGAGGGGGGCGCGCATCAGTCGATCGTCACGCCCTCGATCGGGATCGGGCAGCCCGGCTGCAGCGCCTGGGAGCCCGCCTTCGGCCAGGACCTCGAGTGGACGCTGCTGCACGCGCTCTCTCAGCTCGGCCGGCCGGGCGGCGAGTCTGCCTACTTCCGGCTCTCGACGCGTCCGGTCGACCAGGCGCTCGCGGGCGGCGACACGAGCGAGGAGCGCCTCCGGCTCGTGCTCGCCGGCGGCTATCCGCTACGCCGCGCGGAGGGGAGGCCGCGGGTCACGCTCGTCGGGATGGGCGCGGTCATGCCCGAGCTGATCGCCGCCGCGGACGAGCTGGGCGAGGGCGTGGATGTCATCTGCCTGACGAGCGCCGATCTCATCTTCCGCGCACTGCGCGCCCGCGCCGGCTTCGGCGAGCACCCCACGGAGATCCTCGACGAGCTGCTGCCGCCCGAGCGTGCCGCGCCGATGGTGACCGTCCTCGACGGCGACCCTAACGCGCTCGCCTTCCTCGCGACGGTCAACAGCGTGCCGCTGACGCCGCTCGGGGTGAGCCGCTTCGGCCAGTCGGGCGACCTCGGCGACGTCTACCGCCACCACGAGATCGACGCCGAGACGGTGATCGGCGCGGCGCTGGACCTGACGGGCTAGGTCGTCTTCACCACGAGGACGGAGCAGCCCGCCCTGTGGGTGACCGTGTTCGGCACGCTGCCGAGCACCCGCCGCTGCATCCCCTTGTTGCCGATCACGAGCACGTCGGCGCCGCAGCGCTCGGCCAATTCGACGAGCACCTCGGCTGGGTCGCCCTCCTCGATCATGGTGCTGCAGTCGACGCCGCCGGCGCGGAGCGTCGCCTGCGTGCGCTCGAGCTGCTCGGTCAGCCGCGCGGCCGGGCTGGTGGCCCACTGGATCTCGAGCGAGGAGCCGCTCAGGTTGGCCGAGTGCCCGTCCCCTGCGTCGCTGAAGGCACTGATCAGAACGAGCTTCGCCTCGTAGCGGCGGGCCATGTCGGCCGCCGTTTCGACGGCCTTGCTGGCGGTGTCGGAGCCATCGGTGCCGACGGCGACGGTCGAGATCATGCGGGCGAGTATCTCCGGGCCGGGGCGGCCTGTCCACCGTCCGTCGCGCAGCTAGCATGGGCGACCGATGCTCTCGCTCTATCGCCGCCACCGCCCGCGCACCTTCGATTCGGTGGTCGGCCAGGAGCACATCGTCAAGACCCTTCGCAACGCCATCGCGCTCGGCCAGGTCCACCATGCGTACCTGTTCGTCGGCTCGCGCGGCACCGGCAAGACGTCGATGGCGAAGCTCCTGGCGTGCGCGCTGAACGCCGAGGGCGGCCCCAGCGTCGATTTCGACCCGGACAGCTCGGCGGCGCGCGCCATCCTCGGCGGGACCTCGCTCGACGTGGTCGAGATGGACGCCGCGTCGAACAACTCGGTCGACGACATCCGCGAGTTGCGCGAGAACGTCGCGCTCGCGCCGATGCAGGGCGGCAGCCGCGTGTACATCCTCGACGAGGCGCACATGCTCTCGACGGCGGCCTGGAACGCGTTCCTGAAGACGCTTGAGGAGCCGCCGCAGCACGTGGTCTTCGTGCTCGCGACGACCGAGGCGCACAAGGTGCCGGCCACGATCGTCGATCGCTGCCATCGCTTCGACTTCCAGCGCCCCTCGCTCGAGCAGATCGCGGGCGTGGTGCGGCGCGTGGCCGCCGAGGAGGAGATCGAGATCCCCGATGCCGCCGTCGGCATGCTCGCTCGCGCCGCGACCGGCTCGTTCCGCGACGCGCTCGGCACGCTCGAGCAGCTCGTGACCTACGGGGGCAAGCGCGTCGAGCTCGGGGACGTGCTCGACATCCTCGGAGTCGCGGACGCGGAGATGGTGCTCGCCGCCGGGGAGGCGCTCGCCGCGCGCGACCCCAAGGAGGCGCTGCTCGGCGTGCAGCGGCTGTCCGAGTCGGGCCGCGACTTCACCCAGTTCATGCGCGACCTCTCCGCCCATCTGCGCCATCTGTTCGTGGTACAGACGCTCGGCGATGTGCCCGACTCCTTCTCGGTCACGGCCGAGTACGGCGACAGGCTCGCCTCGCAGGCCGAACGGCTCTCGCAGGGCGAGATCCTGCGCGCGATCGACTTCCTGGCGACTGCCCTCGCCGCGGTCAAGGACGGCTCGGAGCCGCGCATGCAGCTCGAGATGGCGCTGCTGAAGGCGACCCAGCCGCAGGCCGACCTGTCGCTGCAGACGCTGATCTTCCGCATCGAGCAGCTAGAGCGGCGGCTCGGTGGCGAGCCCGCCGCCGAGGCTCCCGCCGAGGAGGCCGTCTCCGCGCCGGCGCCCCAGGCCGCGCCGCAGCGAGGCGGCGGTGGGCCCTCCGCCGCGGTGGCCGTGAAACCGCGCGAGGAGGAGGCCCCGCAGCCGACCGGGGCGCTCGAGCTCGAGCAGATCAAGGCCCTGTGGCCGGCAGTGGCGGACGCGGTCGCCGAGGAGAACGGCATGCTCGGCGCGGCCGTCGGGGCCGCGCAGCCGGCCGCGATCGACGGCGACACGCTGACGGTCGCGTTCCCCGCCGACGCCGCCTTCGTCAAGAAGAAGGCAGAGGCCAACCGGGACCTGCTGGCCGCCGCGGTGCGCGGCCTCACCGGACACTCGCTGGGCCTCGCCTTCGAGCTGAGCGACGAGGCGAGCGCCGGGGCGCACGCCACACTCGACCACGAGCAGCTCATCGAGCGTCTGCGCGCCGAGTTCGGCGCGGAGGAGGTCTTCGAGGAGCCCGACGAGGAAAGGCAGTAGCGATGGGTCAGCCGAACATGAACCAGATGATGAAGCAGGTCCAGAAGATGCAGGCCGACATGGCCAAGGCTCAGGAGGAGCTGGCCAACGAGACCGTCGAGGCGAGCGCCGGCGGCGGCATGGTCACGGTGAGGATGAGCGGCGACCTGCAGCTGCGCGAGCTGCGCATCGATCCCGAGGCCGTCGACCCCGAGGACGTCGACATGCTGCAGGACCTGGTCCAGGCGGCCGTGAACGAGGCGATCCGCGCAGCCCAGGAGCTCGCGGCCTCCAAGATGAACGCCGCAACCGGGGGCCTCGGCGGCCCGGGTGGGCTCGGCGGCCTGGGGCTGCCGGGGCTCTGAGCGCGGCCCCGCGCCGCACTTGCGGCCGACTGAAGACTTGTGGTTGCCATAGGCCCCCGAATCCTTCAATCGATGTGATTCGTCGGCCGCGCTGTCGGCCGCCTGGGCATGAGGCCGCTCGCCGCTCGCGTCAAGCCGCCCGGCGTGCCGGCTCGGCTGATGCCTGGGTGAGGCCGTGGAGGTCCAGGAGGGTCTGCCGGAACTGGGCGTAGCGCTCGCGACCGATCTCTTCGGTGAAGCGGCGCTCGATGTCGGAGAAGATCTCCTGCGAGGCCGCCAGCGCCTCCCTGCCGTGCGCGGTGAGTTGGATGATCTTCGCCCGCCCGTCCGCCGGATCGCGCACGCGCTCGACGAAGCCGAGCCGCTCTAGGTCCGCCACCGCTTCGCCAACCGATTGCTTGGTGAAGCCCGATCGCTCGGCAAGGTCGGTGAGCCGGGCGCCCCCGTCGTCGATGTTCGCGAACACGCAGCCGTGCGCCGGCCGCAGCTCCGCGAAGCCGAGCTCGGTCAGGCGGGTGAAGAGCTCGTCTGCCACAGCGTCTCTGACCCGGCTCAGAAGGGCGATGAGTGGAAGCTCGGGTTGTGTGTCCATGGTCACAGTTGGTAAGGCGGCCTGATGATTATGGTACGGTCGCCTTACAAGCTTACCTGACTAAGTCTCTGCTCGGAGGATTCGAAATGCAACGCAAATGGTGGACCTTGCTCGTGGTGAGCGTGGCCACATTCATGCTCCTGCTCGACATCACGGTGGTCAACACCGCGTTGCCGGCGATCCAGGAGGACCTGAACGCCAGCTTCACCGAACTGCAGTGGGTGATCGATGCCTACACGCTCGCGCTGGCCGCATTGGTGCTCACGGCCGGCTCCCTTGCAGACCGGCTGGGCCGGCGCCGCGTGTTTGCGATCGGCCTCGGGATCTTCTCGGTGGCGTCGCTGGCCGCCGGCCTGGCTCCTGATCCGACCTTCCTCAACATCGCCCGCGCGATCCAAGGGGTCGGCGGAGCAATTCTGTTCGCGGTGTCCCTCGCACTCGTCGCCCAGGAGTTCCCGGCCGGCCGCGAGCGCGGCACGGCGATGGGCATCTACGGTGCCACCATCGGCGTGTCGGTGGCGGTCGGACCGCTCGTGGGCGGTGCGCTGGTCGACTCGCTGGGCTGGGCATGGGTGTTCTTCATCAACGTGCCGGTGGGGATCGCTGCGATCGCGGTCACCTACACCAAGCTCCGCGAGAGCCGCGACCCGAACGCCACGAGGTGTGGACTGGGCCGGTCTGGCGACCTTCAGCTCGGCGCTCTTCCTGCTCGTCTTCGGGCTCCTGAGAGGCAACGAAGAGGGCTGGGGCAGCCCCTTCATCCTCGCGCTGCTCGGCGCCGCGGTTGCCCTGCTGCGTGGCCTTCGTGCGTGATCGAGAGCCGGGTGAAGCAGCCGATGCTGCCGTTGCGGCTCTTCCGCAAGCCCGCGTTCACCGGCGTGCAGCTGGCGGCACTGGGCGTGTCCGCCTCGATGTTCGCGCTGTTCCTGTACATCACGTTCTACCTGCAGAACCATCTCGGCCATTCGCCGCTCGAGGCGGGGTTGATCTACCTGCCGTTCACGGTGATCAGCTTCTTCGCCGCCGCGGCCGGCGGGGCGCTGCTGGCCCGGCTGCCCGCACGGGTGATCATGTCCGCCGGGTTGGGCCTGACCGGCGTGGGCCTCCTGCTGATGGGCGGGATCGACCCGGCCGACGAATGGACCGCGCTGCTCGGGGGCTTCCTGGTGGCCGGCGCGGGCGTCGGGACTGCTCAACCCGGTGATCGCCGACGTGGCCCTGAGCGTCGTGCCCAAGGAGCAGAGCGGCATGGCCGCCGGGATCAACGACACGTTCCGGCAGGTCGGCATCGCCGTGGGCATCGCGGCCTGGGGGGCGATCTTCCTCAGCCGCGGCGCGTCAGAGGTCGAGCAGCTAGCTGCGGGAACGCCCGCGGCGACCGGGGAGCGCCCCCGGCAGCTCATCGAGGCGGCGTCGTCGGGCAACCTCGACGCGGCCACGGCCTCGATCCCCGCCGGTGCCCGCGAAACGGTGACGAACGCGGCCGGTCAGGGCTTCATCTCCGGGCTCAACGAGATCGTGATGCTGGGAGGGATCGTGTCACTGATCGCGGCGGTCGCGGCGCTCTGGCTGGTGCGTGAGCGCGACATCGAGCGCGAAGCGCCGATCGAGCTCGCGGAGTCGCCGATCGCGCCCGAAGGGCGGGCGGCATTGGAGCCGGCGGCTGCTTGAACCCGGATCCACCTCAACCGTGCCCGCAACGGCCATCGCGGCCGTTGCGGGCGGTTGAGTCGTGAGGGGCTAGCAGACCGCTGTGATGTCGAACGCGCGATCCGCGAGTGCGGCCGGCGCGGGAAGCAGGCTCAGCGTGGTGACCGTCACGGTGCGGTTGTCGGACCCCACTTGGGTGCCGACCGTGCCGACGTCCGTGGCCGCAGCCGATTGAGTCGCCGTGAGCGCGCAGGCGTTGACCGGGTTCTGGAACGTGACGAGGTAGGTGCCGGTCGAAGGACGCGTGACCGCGCTGACGCCGCGGCCCCCGATGCTGTTGCCGGCCGCCGAGACCCGCGCGAAACTCAGCGTCCCCTGCACGGCGCTGACGGCGGCGCTGGTCAGCTGGGCGGGCGTCTGGGAGCCGACCCGCTCGGCGTTCAGCCCCGTAGCCACGCCGGTCGCGTTCGTGGTGAAAGGCTTGGTGTTGTCACCGCCTCTTCCCGCGCTGATCGTGCCGACGAGCGAGCCGCCGGTCAGGAACTCGAAGGCAAGGCCGGTCGCGACATTCCGCGACCGCGCGCACGGATAGTGCTTCTGCGGGGTGCCACCAGGCGCGGATCGGCAGCCGAAGAGCAGACCGCCTCCGCCGCCCACCGCCCTGTTGGAGTAGCGCATCCCCCAGGTCGAGTTGCTGGCGATCACCTTGGTCTCGGTGCTGAACGCCCCGGATCTCGGGTTGCGCTTGCCCCCGATCAGACCTGTCGTCTGAGCGACGGCGAACGGTGCGAGCACGAACACGAGCACGACGCCCGCCGCGACCCCCAACTTGATGTTGCCTCCCCGCTCGTCCTTGACGCGATTCAGTCGTCTCAACATTCGCGGTAACCCCCTTGGTAGTCGTCGACGTCTCAGCGAACGTCGTCATTCGGGCCTCGTGGGCCCGCATGAGGCAACCCGGCAGCCCTACCAGGGTTGCGCTCGCCGTCTGGAACAACCCCGTCGTGGCGGAACGCCACCATTGTGCTGGGGAATACCTCCACAAAGCCGACGCACCGGTTGACACCACCTGAGCCGTCGTCTATACCGTGCGAGTTCGCACCTACCCCACCAGGTTTGGCCCGACCGGAAGGTAGTCACTGGCCCTGCAAATCACCTGCTCCCGGCAGGCACCGGCGAGGTGAAGGTTTCGGATCTGGCGCGCGATCGGGCGCTGGTGCCGAAGACCGGGACCGGGTTCGACCGCAGCATGCGAGCGGCGTTCGTGAGCATCCGCGCGCGGGCGATGCTGGCCGCCGACTCGACGCTTCGCGACTCCGCCAACGAGGCGGACATCGCGGACGCGAAGGTCGCGACTGTGAAGTCGCAGCTGACGACCGACCTCGGCCTGGCGGCGCAGGCCGTCCAGAGCATCGCCGCGAAGGTCGCCACCGACGAGACCGCGAACAAGCTGCTCTCGCTCGACCCGAGCGACGTCGATCCACAGCTCGTGGCCGAGTACGTGCGGATCGGCGTCCTTTCGACCACGCCGAAGGACAAGCGCAAGGAGCTCGTGCAGACCCTTGTCTGGTGGGCCACCGCGGTGGACCCGGCGCTCCTCCAGACGGGGGGTGCCGACGATCTACACGAGCTCGTCGACCGCCGCCTGCGCACGGCGGAGTGGATGCTCTACTACGTCGCGCGCAAGGTCGGGCGCGGCTTCAACATGGCGGCGATCAAAGCCAACCCGACCGGGCCCTGGGAGACGGGGTTCAAGCGCATCTTCGAGTACCACCGGCTCCCGGGCGGCTTCATGAGCCTGTGCCAGCCCCACGCGACCACGCGGGCATGCCAGGCCCCGGCCCTGGTGGGCTGGCGCGCCGGTGCGGGGATGCTCACCCACGCCTTCAAGGTCGCGGAGGCGGCAACGTCGTACTGGCGTCTGCCGACCGTGCCGGACCCCGAGGGCTATCTGCTCGTCTACGACACGAACGGCGGCACCGCCGTGGACGCGGTCGACAACGTGTTCACCGCCTCGACCGACTTCAAGAAGCGCAACCTGCTCGCGTGCGACCACGTGCTCCACCTGCTCCACATCGAGTCGCTGCTGCACGCTCGGCGCAAGCGGGACCCGAGCACGACCTGGTTCCAGACCCTTGCCGCGCGCACGGCGCCGGCCGACTGGCTTCGGATCTACACCCCTTGGTCGAAAGCCGAGTTCCTCGCTGGCGAAGGCGAGCCGCAGTTCCTCGAGCACATTCGCATACCGATGGCGGAGCTCCAGATCGGCGATCACCTGATCGTCTACAACCATCCGGTCTACGACCGCCTGACGACCACGGGCGTCTTCCGCTTGGAGAACGCGCTGGTCGTCCAGGTCTACCCGAAGCTGCTGCTGCAGGGGCACGGCATCCTGCCCAAGGCCCCGGGCGCGCTCAAGTCCACCATGCTCGGGCTCGCCAACGCTTATCTCGACGGGGCCAGGAAGCAGGTCGAGCAGAACATGGCCGGCAAGAGCGCGACCGGCTACCCCACCATCCCGCTCGATGGCACCGGCGAGCTGGTGCGGCGCGTGGAGCCGCACGCGTCGACCTACTCGCAACCGAACCTGAAGGCCGACTGGTGGGTGCACTGGCGGACGAGCGGGGACAAGGGCGAGTCGATCCTTTGTGAAGGCGGCAGCCAGAAGGCGATCGACAAGCGGACGGCCGTGTGGGAGCAGCAGAAGGTGGAGTTCGTGCCCTCCTGGATGGTGTCGGCCGCGTCGGGCAAGCCGTGGGGCGGTTTCTTCCCACTCTGGGAGCCGAAGCAGGGCAAGAACGGACCCGTGAAGACCGGCGGCAAGATCAGCGCCATCAACCCGGTCAAGCTGACCGAGCCGATGGTCTCGGGCTGGACCTGGTACATCCCGGACGACCCGAAGCAACGCGACATGGCCGACGTGATCCGGCCCAAGGTGTGATCTAAGGCGGCCTACGAGCGAGGCACATTCGAGGTCCTGACCGGCCACGTGACGGCCGCGGCGGCGGGGCTCGCCGTGCAGGCCGGCGACATCGACGCGCTGAGGGACTTCGTCGCCGAGCTCGGCTGGGCGCTGCCGGACTCGGTCGCCACGTTCGGCTTCGACCCGCTGATCCTCGACGCGGCCTTCGAGGCCGTGGCCGACGTTCGCGCCATGAACCTCGAGACCGTCGACACCGAGACGGCGCTGATCAAGTATGGGGTGGCGGCCGCAGCCGCCGGGGCGCTCGCCGCCCACGTCGCCTCCGTCGTGGACGACCTCGACACGCATCTCGGGAACACGTTCCTGAACGCGGCGACCGACATGGTCACCGAGTTTCCGAAGCGGCTGGTCGACTACCTGATCGTCGACTACGTGGAGCAGGTCGCGCCGCCGCTCTATCGCGCCTTCCTCGTGCTCGGCCTGTTCGAGCTGGAGGAGTTCGAGGCGGAGCCGACGACGTTCCGCTCGGCACACGTGCGCCGCGTCGTGCGCTTCGACCGGCTGCCGAAGCTGTTCAGCGACCCGGCCGGGCTCCTCGAGGAGGTGTACGGCTGGGGCAAGCCCAACGCGAATCTCGACGCGCTGGTGGAGCGCCTGTTCCTCCTCCTCGCGGCGCTGGGTGCGCCGGCCCGGCTCGAGTACCCACTGGCGGAGGTGGAGAGCGCGCTCGCTGCGCCGGTGCCGGTGCCGCCCGACGCGCCGTCGCACCTCATGCTGCGGCTGCCGCTGCTACACGAGGAGCTGGCCGGCGTGTCGGCCGAGGCTGGGGTGTCGCTCTTGCCCGTACACGCGCCGCAGAACGGCAGTCCCGGCCTCGCGCTCACGCCGTACGCGGAGGGCACGCTCACGAAGGACATCCCGCTCGACGCGAGGCAGCTGTGGATCCTCGGGCTGTCGGCGGACGTGGACGTGACGCTGGGCCTGGGCGTGGTCGTGCGGCCCGGCGAGCCGCTGAAGGTCCTCACCGACCTGCTCGGTGCCGGCAGCTCGATCCGGGCGACCTTCGCCATCGACCTGACCCGCCGCGCCGCGGGCGAGTCGATGCTGTTGTTCGGCATCTCCGGGGGTTCAGGCGTGAGTGCGAAGGCCCTGATGATCGGGGCGCAGCTCGACATGAGCACGAGCGAGGACCCCGACCTCGCGATCGAGGCCGCGCTCGAGGGCGGGCACGTCGTGATCGACGCCGGCAAGGGCGATGGGTTCCTCCAGAAGATCCTGCCGAAGGACCCGATCACCGCCGACGTCGACATCGCATTCGGCTGGTCGATCAAGAAGGGCTTCTACTTCCTCGGCGGGCGGCTGCTCGTCGCCATCCCGGTGCACGTGACGCTCGGGCCGATCAAGCTCGACGTGATCGAGCTCGGCGTCGAAGCCGAGGACGACTCGATCCCGGTCTCGGTCGGCGTGACGGCGGGTCTGAAGCTCGGGCCGCTCGCGGCGTCCGTGGAGGGCATCGGTCTCATCCTCGACTTCACGTTCCCGCCGCCGGGAGCGAGCGGATCGGTGGAGGTCGAGCCGCGGTTCAAGCCGCCGCGGGGCGCCGGCATGAAGATCGGCGCCGGACCCGTCGGCGGCGGCGGCTACATCTACTTCGACCCCGACAACGAGCAGTACGCGGGCGTCCTCCAGCTCGACTTCAAGGCTTTCTCGTTCAAGGCGATCGGGCTGCTCACCACGCGCTTCCCGGACGGGACGAAGGGCTTCTCGCTGCTGATCATCATCACGGCCGAGTTCAACCCGATCCAGCTCGGCTACGGCTTCACGCTGAACGGCCTCGGCGGCCTGCTCGGGCTGAACCGGACGATCGTGGTCGACGTCCTGCGCGCCGGGATCAAGACCGGCGCGGTCGGCTCGATCCTGTTCCCGAAGGACCCCGTCGCGCGCGCTCCGCAGCTGTTGAGCGACCTGCGCACGATCTTCCCGCCCGCGCCCAACCGCTTCGTCGTCGGGCCGATGGTGAAGGTCGGCTGGGGGGCGAGCCTGATCACGCTCGAGCTCGGCGTGTTGATCGAGCTGCCGCCGCCGATCCGGATCGTGATCCTCGGCCGGCTCTCGCTGGTGCTACCGGACAAGGACTCGCCAGTCCTGTCGCTCAACGTGGACATCCTCGGCATCATCGAGTTCGACCGCGGCGAGATGTCGCTCGACATGCGGTTGTTCGACTCGCGGCTCGTGGCCTTCGCGCTTACCGGCGAGATGGCGCTTCGCCTCGGCTGGGGCGCGCAGCCGCACTTCGAGCTCTCGGCCGGCGGCTTCCATCCGAAGTTCCAGCCGCCGGCCGGCTTCCCGTCGCTCGAGCGGTTCGCGCTGACGCTCGCTGACAGCGACAACCCGCGCCTGCGCGCCGAGACGTACTTCGCGCTCACGTCGAACTCGCTCCAGCTGGGCGCGCGGCTGGACTTCCACGTCCACGTGGACATCGCCGTACTCGGGCTCCTGAGCGTGGATGCCTACCTCGGCTTCGACGTGCTGATCCGCTTCTCGCCGTTCTCGCTCGAGGCCGACATCGGCGCGTCCGTCACGCTCAAGCGCAACGGCAAGCCGATCTTCGCCATCGACCTCGCGCTCCACTTCACGGGGCCCGGCCCGTGGCACGGATGGGGCGGGGCGACGCTCGAGTTCTTCGGCAGGCACACACTCCCGGTCGACTTCACGATCGGCGACCCCGCGCCGCCGGCCGCGCTGCCCGAGTCGCACCCGGACCAGGAGCTCGCGGCCGCACTCGCGGACCCGATCAACTGGAGCGCGCAGCTGCCCGGCGAGGGCCGCATGCTCGTGACGCTGCGCGACATCAAGCCGGGCGCGGGGGAGGTGCTGATGCATCCCTTCGGCGACCTCACCGTGCGCCAGCGAGTCCTGCCGCTCAACGTGACGATCCAGAAGTACGGCGAGACGCAGCCGATCGGGCCGCTGCGCTTTGAGGTCACCGCGGCGAGCGTGGGCGGCGATGACGCGACCTCGCGCGCGGAGTCGGTGAGGGAGCACTTCGCGCCCGCGCGGTTCTTCGAGCTGTCGGATGCCGAGAAGCTGTCACGGCCTGGGTTCGAGGCGCTCGAGGCGGGCCGCCGGATCGCGACCGAGGGCTTCGAGGAGCCGGCCGGGGTCGAGACGAACTTCGACTACGAGGACATCCTCGTCGACGTCGATCAGAACACGGGCTTCAAGCAACGACGCGGACAGCCGAAGACCTACAGGCCGCCGGCCGCGGTGGCGGACGCACTCAGCCACGCGGGCGTCCCAGAGCCGGATCCGGAGCTCGGCATCGCGTTGGACGAGCCGGTGCACGTCGTGGCATCGATGTCCGACCTCGGGCAGCCTGAGGAACCCGGCGCGACCGTGGCGGAGGGGCTCACCTACACCGAGGCACTCGAGCGGATGCGGGACCACGAGGCGGGCGCGCCGGAGGACCGCGGCGAGCTGCAGGTGGTCGGCGCGCACGAGGCGGTGGCGTAGTGGCTGACACCTCCAAGGGCACGTACACCTTCCTGTCGTACGCGCGCCGCGGCGCGGTCACGGGCATCAAGGACGTCGACGACCCCACGAAGACGCTCGCCAGTCGCGGCAAGCTGGCCGTGTCGCTCACGGTGCAGGGGCTGACCGGCGCCGTCGGCACGAACGCCGTGCTCTATGGGCCGGGCGACGTGACGGGGATCGACCCGGCCCTGATCGGCCGCATGCAGCCGAAGCCCGGCACCCCGGACTTCGAGCCGAACTACTTCGCGGCGATGGAGCTCAAGCAGCCGGACTTCCCGTGGATGCTCACCCCGGCGAAGGCGAACGCGGACGGCCAGCTGCGGCCGTGGCTCTGCCTGGTCGCGATCGAGAAGTCGGACGGCGTGCTGAACACCGACCCGACGCTCGTGCTCCCGCAGGTGCACGTGGACGACGCGGACGAGGAGCTGCCGCCGCCTGCGGACTCGTTCGCGTGGGCGCACATCCAGCTCACAGGCAGCGTGAGCGCCGGCGACCCGCTCGAGACGGTCGTCGACACGAACCCAGAGCGCGTGGTGGCGCGGCTGCTGTGCCCGCGCAGGCTCGACGAGGGGACCACCTACCACGCCTGCGTCGTGCCGCTGTTCATGGCCGGCCGGCAGGCGGGCCTCGGCGAGCCGGTGGCCGCGACCGACCTCACCTACGCGTGGGCGGCCGGCGACACGGACTTCTGGCTGCCGGTCTACCACCAGTGGGAGTTCACCACCGGCGCGCGGGGTGACTTCGAGTCACTCGTCCGGATGCTCCAGCCCGGCGAGATGCCGCCCGAGGTCGGCACGCGGCCGATGGACATCAGCGATCCCGGCGGCGGGCTACCCGCCGCGCCGCAGAGCGCCCGGCCCGTGGAGATCGGCCTCGAGGGGGCGCTGCGCGTCCCCGGCGCCGGGCCGACGGCGTGGCCGCGCCGCACCATGTTCGTCCGCGCGCTGCGCAAGCTGCTCGACGCGCCGGCGCGCCGCTCGGCGACGGCGCAGTCGCTGCCGCTGGTGCCGCCGATCTACGGGCGCTGGCACGCGGCGCGCGAGACGGTGCCGGCGGACCGGGGACCTAACGACAAGCCGTACTGGCTGCGTGAGCTGAATCTCGACCCGAGCAACCGCGTGGCCGCCGCGCTCGGGACGCAGGTCGTGCAGGAGCGCCAGGACCAGCTCATGGAGCGAGCGTGGCAGCAGGTGGGCGAGATCGAGCGCGCGAACCAGGCGCTGCGCCAGGCCCAGATGGCGCGCTCGGCCGGCGTGTCGATGCACACGCGCCACCTCTCGGGCCTCAGCCCCGAGGCGATCGTGCAGATCACCGAGCCGGTGCACCCGCGCGTGATCGGGGGCACCGCCGTAACGATGCGAGCGGTCGTTCGCGACAGCTGCCTGCCGCAGGCCGTGCTGTCGCCGGGCTTCCGGCGCCTGATGCGTCCGCGCGGCCCGGTGGCCCGGCGCTGGCGGCGCACGGCGGCCGCGACGCGTGAGCGCCCGCGCCAGACGTCGCTGCTGCGGCGGCTCGCGAGCGGTGCACTGAGCGTTGTGCCGGACCGCACCGTGCAGAGCGGCGCCGTGACCGTCGACCTCGTGTCCGAGCGGCTGCGCGCCGACGGGCGGGGCGGGACCGCAGGGGACCTGGGCCTTGCCGACCTGACCGAGGACGCCGCGCTGCACGCGCCGGCGCAGGAGTTCCGCGTGCTGACCGCCGAGGACGCCGAGCGGCCGCAGGTGACCGGCGGCGCCGACGATGCGGTGGCGGCCGCGTTCCGGGACGCCGCCGCGGCGCACCAGGCCGACGTGGTGCAGGAGCGGCCGGCCGGCCGCGGCTGCGACTCGCTCGCCCTGCCGGGCGCGGCGCAGAACCTGCTCGGGCTGCTCGACCCGCGCACCACCGTCCCCGCGCGGATCGGCGCGCGGTTGCGCGTGCCGGAGGGCATCTGGGACAAGCCCGACCCGCTCGAGCCGATCATGGCCGCGCCCGAGTTCCCGGAGCCGATGTACGAGCCGCTCCGGGACATGTCGCAGGACTGGCTGTTGCCGGGGCTCGACCGCGTGCCGCCCAACACGATCAGCGTGCTCGAAACGAACGCGCGCTTCGTCGAGTCCTACATGGTCGGGCTGAACCACGAGATGGCGCGCGAGCTGCTCTGGCGCGAGTACCCGACGGACCAGCGCGGCACCTGCTTCCGGCAGTTCTGGGATCTCAGCGCGGCGGTGCCCGCGCCGGTGACGGACGCCGACCGCGAGGCACTGAAGGACATCGACGAGATCCACACCTGGCCGGCGGCGAAGCATCTCGGCGACGCCCGCGCGCGCGGCAAGTCGAAGGAGGCGCGGCTCGTCCTGCTCATCCGCGGGGAGCTGCTCAAGCGCTACCCGGACGCGGTCATCTACGCGGTCAAGGCGCTGCGCCAGCCGGGCGGGAAGCGCGTCCCGAGCACGGCCTCCGGCGCCGAGCGCTACCCGGTGTTCCGGGGAACGCTCCCGCAGGACGTGACGTTCCTGGCGTTCGACCTGACGGCATCACAGGCGCGCGGCAGAGGCCGGCTCCCCGGCTGGTTCTTCGTGATCCAGCAGCAGCCGACCGAGCCGCGCTTCGGGCTCGACGAGGCGGACTGGCAGTCCGCGCAGCCGGCCGGATGGCGCGACCTGACCTGGGGCCACCTGGTCGCGCAGAATCAGTTAGCGGGCATGACGCACGCGCCCGTGAGCGGCTCGCGCCCGGAGAGCTGGGCGTTCAGCGCCGACGCCGGAGTCAAGTGGGGCAAGCAGGCCGAGTCCGCCCACATCGCCTACATCGCGCTCCAGCGGCCCGTGCGGGTCGCGATCCACGCCGACGACATGCTCCCGAGCCCCTGACATGGCTGACGACGAGCAGGCAATTCTCGAGAAGATCGCGCAGGCCGAGGCAGCGCTCGAGAAGGCGCGCCGGCGCGCGAGCAGCGCAGACGCCAAGGCGGCGGGTCAGCGGGAGCGGCTCCAGCAGGCCGAGGCGGCCGGCGACCGGCGGGCGGCTGAGGACGCGAAGGAGCCGCGCGCCCGCGCGGAGGAGGAGCAGCGGAAGGCCGACGAACGCGTGGCCAAGCTCCAGCAGGAGCTGGAGGACCTGCGGGCAGCGCTCGCCGCGGCGACGGCCGACCCGGCCGACTCGATCAAGCTGCTCGAGCCGGAGCAGCCCGTCGCGCTGCTGCCGGTGAGGCTCGAGACTCGCTTCGTCACGCGCACCGGCGCGCCGGGCACCGATCTGCTCGTCCGCATCTATCCCGACGACGTCCACTCGAGCTCGCACGAGCCGGAGCTGACGCAGGACGAGATCGACTGGGGCAAGTCGTTCGCGAGCGAGATGAAGAAGGCGGCCGGTGACCGGGACGCTGAGCAGCGCGCCTGGCAGAAGCTCTCGGGGCGCTTCGGGCCGCGGCGGGCCGCATGGGTCGCCGCGCTGATGTACCCGATCGACGAGACCGGCGCGCCCACCGGGCAGTCGCCGTCCTACGTCATGCGCTCGCGGGCCTGGACGCGCGCACCGCGCGCGGAGGCGCTGCCGGACCGCTGGGTGGTCCTGGGCTATCAGGGCGGCACCCGCGTGCTGACCGAGTGGGCCGACGCGCCGGTCAGCGAGCCGCTCGCGGTCGGCCCGGATCCCGCCGCGACGGTGGCAGACCCCGGCGACGAGGCGCTGGCGCTCGACGACGGCATGCGCTGGATGGTCGAGTTCGACGAGGCCGTGAAGCGCGGCATGGCCCTGCGGATCCAGCTGACCGCGCAGCAGGCCCAGGGCTTCGACCTGTTGATGGCGGTGGGCGTCCGCTGGTCGGACGCGCCCGCCGCGGGAGCCGACCGGCTGGGTGCGCTGCTTCAGGCGCACCGGTACACGGACGGCCTGGCGCTCGTGCGGCACGGCACGGCCACCAACAACACGCGCGAGGAGCACCCGGGCGTCACCGCGCCCGACCCGTACGAGGAGGGCAGCTTCGAGCTCGCCGGCGGCCAGTCACGCGCCACTGCCGGCACCGACGGCGCATTGCTTGGCGCGGCGCTCGGGCTGCCGGACCAGGCGCTCGGTCGGGTGGCCGGCGCGGGCGGCCGCGAGCAGACCGACGCGATGGCGATGAACGCGGCGCTCTGGCCCGCAACCTGGGGCTACTTCCTCGACCAGATGATGGCCGAGACGTTCGGCGAGGCGGCGATCGCGGAGGGGCGCGGCCACTTCGTCGACCTCGTGCGCGGGCGCGGCCCGCTGCCGCCGTTGCGCGTGGGCGACCAGCCCTACGGCGTGCTGCCCGTGACCTCGCTCGACCGCTGGGTGCCGGCGGAGGGCGGGCCGATCGACGCCCAGATGGTGACCACGCTGCTCAGGCTCCGCGAGCTCTGGCGCGACTCGCTCGCAGAGGTGCCTCTGGCAGGGCGAGGCAATGACCCTGACCGCGACCTGCTGGACGTGCTCTCTGCCGAGCCCGCGTCGGGCAGCTTCGCGGCCCGCGAGCTGCTCGGCAAGGACTACCTGCGGAACCTCCAGTCGTTCCTCGGCGCCTCCGGCATCGACGACTGGTGGGCGGAGGCCGAGGCGGCCGCGCGCGCCACGCTCGTCAAGCTCGGGCTGCCCTGGGACCCGCGCGTGGCGCACGCGGCGTTCGCCCCCGGCGGCTTCGACATCCGCGGGCCGCTCGTGGACGAGACGAAGCCGCCGTCGGAGGAGCTGACCCTCGACGACGACCGCAACTACCTGGCGATCTTCACCGACAAGCGCCTCACCTGGAGCGACCTGCGCACCGAGAACTACTTGGCGCCGCGCGGCACCGGCCGCGACGACTACCGCTATCGCACCCTGCTCTATCTCGTAGCGCGGCACGCACTCCTGGCCGAGTACGCCGCGGCAGCCTGGCGCATCCTCGTTGCAGACGGGGTCGTGCAGCGCGGCGGCCGGCTCGAGCCGGAGCTCGTCGACGTCAGCGGTCAGACCGACACGATCTGGCGCCTGCTCGCCCAGCCGGCCCCGCGCACCGGCGGCAGGGCGCTGGGCGAGTATCTGGACGACCCGAACACCGCGCGGACGGACACGCTCGCCGAGAACCTCGGCCAGGTGCGCGCCGCGCTCAGACGCCTCGTGCGCCTGCCGACGGCGTCGCTCGAGCGCCTGCTGGGGGAGACGCTGGACCTCTCGACCCACCGGCTCGACGCGTGGGTCACGTCATACGCGACCAAGCGGCTCGAATGGCTGCGCGCCCGGCCGAACCAGGCGACCGGCATGCATTTGGGCGGGTACGGCTGGGTCGAGCGCCTTCGCCCCGGCCCCACCCGCACGCCGGTCACCCCTCCGGCCGGCGAGGGGGGCGCCGCGCTGTACGACGTGCCCGGCAACGCGGGCTACGTGCACGCGCCGTCGCTAGCGCACGGTGCAGCCGCGGCGATCCTGCGCAGCGGCTTCCTGACCCACCGCGCCACGTCGACCGGCGACGCGCTCGCTATCGACTTCTCGTCCGAGCGGGTCCGCCTGGCGATCGAGCTGTTCGACGGCGTGCGCGCGGGCGTGCCGCTCGGCGCCCTGCTCGGCTACCGCTTCGAGCGAGGCCTGCACGAGGGCCACCCCGGTGTGGAGCTCGACGAGTTCATCCCGGCGTTCCGCGAGCTCGAGCCACTCGTGGCGCGCAAGCTCACCCCCGGCGGCGCGCCGCTCGAGGCGGTCACGGCCTCCAACGTTGTCGACGGCATGAAGCTGCTCGAGCGCCACCGCTCCGGCGGAATTGCGTGGGGCACCGGCCTCCTGCCGCCGGCGTCCGGGGCGAAGCACGACGCCGTGGTGGCGGAGCTCGACGCGCTGGGCGAGGCGGTGGACGCGATGGCGGACGGCGCACTGGCGGAGAGCGTCTACCAGCTTGCGCAGGGCAACTTCACGCGCGCGGGCGCGACGCTCGATGCGGTCAACCGCGGCGACGCGCCGCCGCCCGAGCTCGAGGTCGCGCGCAGCGCGCGCAGCGGGATCGCGGTCACTCACCGCGTGCTGATGCTCGTCGGCGATGCGGGCGGCAGCGCGGGGCCGGGCTGGGGCTCCGCAAGCCGCAAGCGCCCCCGGGCGGTCGCCGAGCCGCGCCTGAACGCGTGGGCCGAGCAGGCTCTCGGCGACCCGCGGAACGTGCGCTGCGACGCAGTCTGGGTCCACCCGGAGACGGGCGAGGACCTCAAGGGGGTGTCGCCGACTGCCCTCACGCTCGACTCGGCCCGGCTGTGCGCCCTGGACGTGCTGGCGCTGTCAGTGTCGCTCGGCGGCGCAGAGTCCGAGCTCGAGCGGCGGCTGGCACGCAAGGCGTACGGCGCCGGCATTCCCACAGGTGCGCCGGTTGGCGCGGGCGTGAGGCTGCGCTTCGAGAGCGACCCGTCGTGGACCGCGGGCGAGACCGCGCTCGCGGAGCACCTCGAGCTGGCGCGCTCGCTCTGGAAGCTCCTCTCCGAGGCGCGTCCGCTCGATCGCCGCGACCTCGAGGGGGCGTCCTCCGAGGCGCCGACCGCGGCGGACCTGGGGGAGCTGAAGACGCGCGCCGACGACGCCGCGGTGGCGCTCGACGACGCGGCGAAGGATCAGCGGCTGACGGGCGCGAACCGCTCGCAGCTCGACGCCGCCCTGCTCGTGCTCGCGGACCTGGGCGTGCCGGGTACCGTCGCGCTGCCGTGGGAGCCGGTGGAGACGCTCAAGGCGATGGCTTCTCCGGCGGCCGAGGAGGCGAAGCGGCGCGTGGCCGAGGCGGCGGCGGCGGCCGCCGCCGTCCCGGCATCGGCGCCCGAACGCGCGAAGGTCGGCGCGCAGCGCGAGCGTCTGGCCGCGCTGTTCGGCGGCGGCTTCCGGGCGCTGCCGCTGTTCGACCTCGACGCCGCGTCCGGCCTGTCTTCGAGCTTCGGCGACAGCGCCGGGCTCCAGGACGGCGACGCGAGGGCGGCCGAGCGCTGGCTCAGCCGCAGCGCCCGCGTGCGGCCCGGCGCAGCGCGGCTCGAGCGCGCAGCGGCCTGCGCGCAGGCGCTCCGCACCGGTCTGGCGACCGACCTGAGCGTCGCGCAGCTTCCCTACGAGCAGTCGGACCGCTGGCTCGCGCTGCCGCTGACCGCGAAGCATCCCGCGCGGGGCGGCAGGGTGTCCTTCGTGGCGCAGCTGCCCGCCCAACTCGACCTCGCGGGCACGCTGGCCGGCCTGCTGCTGGACGAGTGGGTCGAGACGATCCCGAACCCGTCCGAGACGACGGCGATCACCTTCCATCACGACGCGCCCGGGGCGCAGCCGCCCCAGTCGATCCTGCTGGCCGTGAACCCCGATCCGAGCGCCGAGTGGAGCCTCGCGACGCTCGAGGCGATCCTGCTCGAGACGCTCGAGCTGGCGAGGCTGCGGCTCGTGGATTCCGACACCCTTGCGGACGCCGGCCAGTTCCTCCCCGCGCTGCTGTTCTCGCACAACGTGCGCGGCGAGGCCGTGTCCACCGACTTCCGGCGCGCCGCTGCGCCGGCGAGCTTCTGATGGCCTCGATCACGAGCTGGACGAGGCTCGAGCCGCGCCCGCGCAGCACGGCGATGCGCGCGAGCCTGGAGGCGCAGGTGCGCGACCCGCTCTGGCTGCTCGGCAGACAGTGGCAGCTCGGCGAGTTCCAGGGCGAGGACGCCGGCACGCCAGTGCACGCCCGGCTCCGCGCGGAGCGCACGCGCCTGTCGCGCTGGGCGCCCGGGCGCCCGGCCGCGGGCTCCACCGGGCGGCCGCTCGACGGCTCCCTCGAGCCGCTCGAGCGCACGGTCGAGGCCGAGCCGGGCGTGGGGGCGGGCCTCCTGCAGCGCGCCCAGTCGGGGCTCGCATTCCTGAGGCTGCTGGACGACGCGGGCGTCGGCTCGAAGTACCGCGACGACTACCTCAAGGGCGACTACGAGCTGAAGCGGCCGACGGCGAGCGAGCGCGCGAAGCTCGACTCCGAGACGCTGCGGCTGCGGGACGTGTTCGCCGGCAAGGCGCCCGACGGGGCCGCGCTGTACGCCGCGTTCTCGAAGGCGCTGGCCGGCGGGAGCCTGCCGGCCGAGCCGGCGATCGACGCCGGCGACGTGACCGACGTGACCGGCGCCGCCGAGGACTGGCTCGACTGGTACGGCGAGCTGCTCAGCCCGCCGAGCGCCGCCGCGGCGCCCTGGCGCGATGACCGCCTGGAGTACGAGTTCGCGGTCGGCGCGCGCACATCCGGCGGCCAGGTCGCGCTGACGGCCCGCGAGTACGACGGCGGCCACCTCGACTGGTACTCGTTCGACCGCCACCCCACGGCGACGGTGGGCGCCGGATCGGACCCGCAGCCGGACGACATCGCGCGCACGCTGGTTCCGACTCCGATGCGATACAGGGGCATGCCGTCGCCGCGCTACTGGGAGTGGGAGAACGAGCAGGCGAGCTTCGGCGACGTCGAGGCTGCGGCCGACGACCTGGGGCGGATGCTGATGGTCGAGTTCGCGCTCGTCTACGGCAGCGACTTCTTCTACGTGCCGGTCGAGCTCGAGGTCGGGTCGCTGTGCACTACCCGTTCGCTGGTCGTCACGGATACGTTCGGCGAGCGCACGCTCGTGAAGCCCTCGGCGCAGGCGGACGGCGGCACCAGCCCGTGGCGGATGTTCACGCTGAGCGACGACAGGCTCGAGCCGCCGCCGTCCGCGCCGGCAGGTGCGGCCTTCCTGCTGGCGCCGGTGCTGGGGCCGAGCCTGGGGAGCGAGGAGCTCGAGGATGTTCTGCTGCTTCGCGACGAGATGGCGAACATGGCCTGGGCCGTGGAGCGCAAGGTCGAGTCGCCGGCCGGGATCCCGCTCGACCGGCACCAGGCGCTTCAGGAGGTCCGCCAGCGCGAGGAGCAGGCGCAGGAGCTCGCGGACCCCGGCTCGACCTCGCCCAGCGCCGGTCCCCTGCGTTACCAGGCGATGAGCGACGTTCCCGACCAGTGGTTCCCGCTGCTGCCGGCCAAGACCGGCCCCCGCTCGATCGCGCTGCGGCTCGGCGACGTGCCGGGGCGGCCCGCGTCCGCCAAGCCGGTCGGACGCGTGCTGGCTGGGCTCGGGCCGAAGCTGCTCGTGCCCGAGGAGGAGGTCCAGCGCGAGGGCACGCGCGTTACGCGCGCCTGGCAGTACGCGCGCTGGATCGACGGCTCCACGTGGGTATGGGTCGGCCGCCGCAGGCGGATCGGGCGCGGCGAGGGCTCCAGCGGGCTCCGCTTCGACGAGGCCGTGCCCGGCGACTAGCCGTGCCCGGGTCAGGCGAGCGCGACGACTGCCTCGACCTCGACCGGCATGCCGAACGGCAGCTCGCCGGCGCCGATCGCCGAACGCGCGTGGCGGCCGGCGTCGCCCCATAGAGCCAGGATCAGGTCGCTGAAGCCGTTGATCGCGGCCGGCGTCACGTTGAATCCCTCCGCGCACTTGACGAAGCCAAGCGCCTTGACCCAACCGGTCACGCGGTCGAGCTCTCCGAGTTCCTGTTTGAGCGAGGCGAGCATGGACAGGCCCGTCGCGCGCGCAGCCTCGTAGGCCTGCTCGACGGAGACCTCGTCTCCGACACGGCCGGTGACGAGCAGCCGGTCGCCGTCGAACGGCCCGTGGCCTGAGACGTACGCAAGATCACCATGGACGCGCACGAGCTCGAATGGCAGCTGCACACCTGGTGGCGCCGCAAGCGGAGCTGGAAGCTGGAGGCCTAGCTCATCCAATCGGTCCTCGATCACGCCCATCGGCTGAGCTTGCCACGGCAGCACCGACGGCGTCGTAGCGGTCAACCGGCGAGCTCGCGGACGACCGTGAGCACACGCTCCACGTCGGCCGGCGTCGTGCGGAAGTTCGTGATGCAGGCTCGCAGCGCGAAGCGCCCATCGACGGTCGCGTTGGAGAGGTAGACGCGGCCGTCGCGCTGTAGCGCGTGCAATATCCGCTCGTTGTGCGCGTCGAGTGCGGCGTCGTCCATGTGCGCAGGCGTATGCCGGAAGCAGCAAATGCTCAGTCCGGGGCCGGCGAGGAGCTCGAAGTCCTCCGCGTTCGCGACCAGATCGGCGAGGCGGGCGGCGAGGCGGATGTCCTCGCCGATGGCCGCCGCGAGCCGGTGCCCGCCGTGAAACCGCAGCGTCGCCCACAGCTTGAGCGCCCGGAAGCGGCGGGTGAGCTCGAGCCCGTGGTCCCAGAAGGCGAAGCTCTCCGCGGGTTGGGTGGCGAGGATCCGCACGTAGTCGTCGGCACCGGCGCCGAACGCTTTCGCAGTGGCCGTCGCGTCGTGCAACAGGAGGGCGCTGCAATCGACCGGCGCGTACAGCCACTTGTGTGCATCGATGCACAGGGAGTCGGCGCGGTCGAGGCCGGCGAACAGCTGGCTGCTGGCTGGATCCGCCGCGGCAGGCGCGCCGTAGGCGCCATCCACGTGCAGCCAGACGCCCGCGTCGGCCGCGACGGTGGCCACCGCGTCGAGCGGGTCGACGGCGCCGGTGGAGGTCGTGCCGGCGTTGGCGACGACACAGATCGGCAGCAGGCCGGCGGCACGGTCAGAGACGATCGCAGTCCGCAGTGCGGCCGCGTCGAGCCGGCGCTCGGCGTCGACGGCGACCGGCTTCAGGCCCACGCCCAGTACCCTCGCCGCCTTGCCGACGGAGAAGTGCGTCTCCACCGAGGCATAGACGCGCATCGCGCGACGGTCCTCGTCCGGGCCCGTCACGGCGTACAGGGCGACGAGGAGTGCGGTCAGATTCGCAGCGGACCCACCGCTGACGAGGATCCCGGTCGCCGCCGCGTCGAAGCCGACGAACTCGCCGACCCAGCGCAGCGTCTGATGCTCGACGGCCGCCGCGGCCGGACCGGACCGCCACGACGTGAGGTTCTGGTCGGTCGCCGACGCCAACAGGTCCGCAGCCACCGCGACGGGCGCCGGCGGCGACTGCACGTAGCCGAAGAACGCCGGCGTCGTCCTTCGCCCGGCGGCCAGGACGGCCGCGCACGCGCCGAGCAGATCCTCCACGCTCTCGCCGTCCGTCGGCAGGGGCCGATCAGTGCCGATCACGCGGTCGACCTCGGCCGCCGATGGCGGACGCTCGAACACCCGCCCGAACCGAGCGGCGGCGATCTCCTGCTCCGCCAGGGCAGTTACGCCGGCGAGCAGTGTGCCGAGCTCCTCAGGGGTCAGATCGAGCGAGGCGTCGCGCCGGCCGGGGTCCGTCATGGAGCGGCATCCTGCCAGGCGCTGAGCGGACCGGCGACGACTTGACTTGGGGGACGAGCCGGACCTCTGGTGGATGACCGTGCGTAGCTGAGGTATGGCACGCGTGCTGTTGGGTCTTGCGGCGGTCGTCCTGGCCGGTCTGGCGGCTCTGAAGCCGGCCGCATCCGACATCGGGTTGCCGGCGCGGGCGACGCAGCAGACCCTGTACGGGGTCAACTGGCAGGGCTCGCTTGGACTGGTGCGGCTCGACCGGGAAACGCTGCGTCCAGTTGGCGAGCGGCGTGTCCGCCTGGCCGCTGAGCCCTTGGGCTGGAGCTTCGCCCCCGACCGCTCGCGGCTGGTGCTCGGCTCGACCGCCCGTGGCGCCACGCTCCGTCTGATCGACCTGCGCGCCATGCGCCGGCTGGGCGACGTACCGGTCGCCGACCGCGGGTCGGGCATCGCGACAACCTGGGTGGGGCCGAGGCGCGTGCTGGCCGTCGTGGTCACCCCCGGCTGTTGCGGTGCAGGTGACACGATCGTCGCCGGCGTCGACACCGGGCGCCGCCGCGTGGTCTGGCGGCGGACCCTCGGGGGATCGCTCCAAGCCGGCGAGCGCTGGCGCCGCGGGCTGCTGCTCGTGCTCGGCCCGCGCCGTCGCTCGGTCGGCCCGTCACGGCTCGTTTGGATCGGGCCCCGCGGTGGCACCCGTTCCACGTCCGTTCCCGAGATCCGCTCCGGCAACGCGCCGGACGGCTCGGTCACCCAGAGCTGGAATCCCGGGCTGGCGGTTGACCGCCGGGGTGCCAGGGCCTTCGTCGTCCAGGCGAATGCGCCACTGGCCGAGGTGGACCTGCGGACTTTCGGCGTTCGGTCGCACCCACTCGAACGCCCGGCACGGGCGGCGGACGCGGTTGTGGGTCCGACACGCCACGCACTCTGGCTCGGCCGCGAGATGGTCGCGATCACGGGTTTCGACAGCCACTCCTCGGGCGACCACCCGGCCGGGCTCACGATCGTCGACACACGCAGCTGGCGTAGTCGCGCGATCGACCAGCGCACAACAGACGCTGCGCTCGTTTCCGGCACACTGCTCGCCTCGTCGTTCCTCGGCACGCGGAGTTTCGGAAGCGGACTCACCGGCTACTCGCTGAACGGAGCGCGGAGATGGCATCGCTTCGGCAGCAGTCCGATCTGGGGCGTGCAACCGATCGGTCGGAACGCGCTGGTGGGAGGACCATCTACGATCGCGCTCATCGAAGCCGCCACGGGTCGGCAGCTGCGGCGCTACCGGCGCTTCACCACCAGCGTGCTCGCGGCCGACGCGCCGTTTCACTACTGACGCGGGCGCAAGGGTCGGGGTCCGTCATGGGGCGGCATCCTGCCAGGCGCTGAGCGGACCGGGGACGGCTTGACTCAGGAGACGAGCCCGGCAGGCTGTGGTCATGGAAACCATCAACGGCTGCACGGTGATCCGTTCCTCGCAAGAGCCAGAGCCGGTCAGCTTCGGTCCGGCGGAGATCGCCGGCGCCTACCGAGTGCTCGCGGGCACCATTCCCGCCGGTCAGCCTGCGCCTCCGTTTCACGTCCACCCGGATACCGACGAGGCGTTCCACATCGCGGCCGGTGAGGGAACGTTTCTGCTCGGAGACCGCGAGATCCGTGCGACCGCCGGCGACTTCGTCTTTGTCCCCCGGGGGACGCCCCATACCGCGTGGAACTCAGGTGACGACGCGATGGTGGGTCTGATTGTGATCTCTCCCGGCGGTGCAGAGCATGTTTTTGAGCCTGTAGCTGCGCCAGGCAATCCAGACTCTTAGCCGCGTACTCGGATCCGTACGGTCGCGGAGGTGTAACCGCTGCGCGTCGCTCGTGCTTCGACCGCCCTGCGCAACATCAGGCTCAGCGTCACGCGGCCCCTGGCGTCGGTGGTGCCCGACCGGCCGGCGACCTTGACGCGCGCGCCGCTGACGGCATCGCCGGCGTCGAGCACCGTGAAGCGCACCTCGGTCCGCTCGCCCTCGCGCAGCCGGCCCGGGCTGGCCTTCAGCGTGAGGCCTGGCCGCAGACGGCGGTAGGACGTGACCGCGTCCGTCGTGGTGTCGATGTTGAAGTTGGCGAGCACGTCGAGCGCGTTGCCGGCCACGTTCGCGTCGAGCCTGTAGGCCTGCACCGCGTCCTTCGCGTGGCCGGCGTTCACGGTCGCCCCGAACGTCGTCGCGCCCTTGTTCGAGCGCCGCGCGAGGACGTCCGGATCGCCGAAGCCCTTCGTCCACAGCACCCAGATCCGTCCGTCACCGGCGGCCGCGATGGCCACGGCCGGGCTGTTGTCGATGCGGGCGACCACCGGCGCGTTGCCTCTCCCCACGCGCCATACCCGGACGCCGCCGGGCGTCGGGTAGGCGACGTAGAACCCCCCGCCACTGCGTGCCACCAACGGCGTGCGGCCCAGCATGCCGACGTTCATCGCGCCGGTGCCCGGCATGGTGAGCGGACCGGGACCGGGGCTGCCGTCCGCGTTGACGTCCTGAGCGAGCACGCCGAGTCGGCCGGCCGCGCTCGAGTACCACGCCATGACCGTCCGGTCCGTCGCGTCCGTTGCGAGGTTCGGGTCGTTGCCGTATTGAAGTCCCGCCATGTAGTTGTGGTTCGGCGTCGCCGGCGTGAGGCCGACATGGATCCACGTGCCGAGCGTTCCCGCGAAGGCCTGCATCGTCGACCCGTCCCGGCGGACCGTGGCGGCGTGCGAACTCGCGTACGACTGGGCGCCGATCGGGTTCACCTGTCCCGGCTGAAGCGCCCAGGACGTGCCGCCGTCAGTGGAGAGCGCGGTGTTCGTCTCGCGCTGGGGATCGCTCGTGTCCGTGGTGCGGAACCCGCCCCAGAACGCGCGCAGGCCGCCCGGCTCGTCCACGAGCGCCGTATTGGTGAAGCCCGTCCACCCGCTCTGGATCGGGCTCGTAGCGCCAACCCGCCCCGCGGGCGTGATCACCGTGTGCCTGAGATCCTCTGTGTTCGGGCCCGTCGGGTGGTCCCACGCGAGGTGCAGCACGCCGTCGGCGGTGCGAGCGAGCCCGACCTGATCGGTGCTCGAGCCGTCCGGGGTCGTCACGCGCTTCCAGGGCGCCGCCCCGGCGGGAGCGGCGCCGCAGCCGGCAATCAGGACAGCGACGATGACGCAACGGACCTTCATGGAGCGATCCTCCGCTCTCCAGGCGATTGGCGGTAGGCGAGCTTAGCTCTCGGCCAAGCCCGCACGCACCAGCACGTCGCTCGCGAAGGTCTTCATCAGCCCCGCGTCTCCGCCGAAAACGGCTCGTCTCGCGGCCTTCCAGCTCTCGATCCTCGCGGTTCCGTACATGTAGTCGAGCTTCGCCGCGTCGATGCCCGAGTTCTTCGACCAGTGCATCGTGTAGCGGATGCCCGCCTCGCGAAACGCCGCGTCCATGCGGCGCTCGAACTCGGGGTAGGTGTCGTCGTCGATGAGGCCGACCTCGAAGACGGCCGTCTTCGGCTCGTGCTGCGTGAAGCCCAACGTCGCCTCGGACCCATGCACGAGCCTGACCTGGCTGATCGAGGGCAGCCGCATGTCGCGCGCCACCTCTGAGCAGATGTCGATCGTCTCGGGGGCATCCCTCACCGAGACGCCGAACGCGCTCTCGGTGTAGCCCTCGAGGTAGTAGATCGAAGACGTGTAGAGCTGACCGGGGGTGCCGCGGACGCTGTTCAGCAAGGCGACCTTGCGGTACTGCTTGAACTGGAAGCGCGTGATGATCCTCGGCGGCAGGAAGCGCAGCAGGCCGATCAGCCGCAGGACGGTCACACCGGGCGCGTAGCCGTTCTTGTCGCGCAGGATCCAGCGTGGCTTCGGCGTCGGGTGGCCGGGCTCGAATTGCACCGTCGGCGCGCCCGCCTCCATCGCCATCTGGCTGCGCGTGTGTGGATCGAAGATGAACTCGTAGTGGTAGAGGTCCGGCGGATCGGCGTCCCCGAACCCGGTCAGCTTCGCCTTCAGCTCATCGTGGTGGATGTCGCCGATCGCGGGGAACTCGAGGTGGTAGACCGGGGTCGTCTCCAGCGCCATCGCCGCGATCACCCCGAACGTGCCGAAGCTGACGACGGCGGCGTTGAAGATGTCGTCGTCGCGGATCAGGTCCGCCCCGATCTTGGCGGCGAACTCCTCGCTCAGCACCGGCTTCGACGCCTGCTCGATCCACAGCGTTCGGCCGCTGCCGGTCGCGATGTGCAGGCCGACAACGTAGTCCGACATCGCGCCGAAGTTGATCTGCGAGCCGTGCGTATTCCCGGAGACCGAGCCCGCGAGCGTCTGTCCGTTGCCGATCCCGGCCGCCTTGAGCGACCGTTTCCTGTCGACGTCCTGCGGGATCAGCTCGAGGTAGTCGTTCAGCTCGGCCACCTGCATGCCGGCCTGCGCCAGCACGACGTAGGGGCGCTGAGCCGCGGGATAGGCGGCGTCGAAGTACCTGTCGCCGATGTCGTAGCAGCCGTTCAGGAGCTTGGTGTTGACGAGCCAGCCGTCGGTGATGTTGATCTCCGAGAGACCCCAGCCGGAGCCGATCGGGAGGACTCGCTTGCCGGCATCGCGGGCCTGCTGGATCAGCCCGTCGAGCGACTCGCCGGCGTGGCGGAACATGTCGAACCCGGTCGACAGGACGCCGTCGGGGCCGACGTTGTCGACGTCGATGAGTTCGGCGACTGTCGTGGTATGGGTCACGTGGACGCCGCTCCACGACTGCGGGCCCCGGTCGTCCCAATGGATCATCGTCTCGCCTCAGTCGAGGATTCCGGACTGGGACGGCGGGCGGCAGCATCGCCAGCTCACCCGCGTCGGCGCCCAGATGCCGAGCGTCAGCAGGGTGGCGAGCGCCTGCAGCCAGCTGCGCCCGAGCCTGATCTCCTCGATCCCCAAGCGCTGCCCGTTGGCGAGGCGGCAGTTCGTGATCGGCAGGTCCTGCCGGATCAGGCCCCAGAGAAAGCAGTTGAGGTTCCTCGACTTCCACTCGGTGCCCGGCATGTTCTGCGGCTGGGAGTCGCCGAGCCCACCGTCCTGGTAGATGAGGTAGGAGGACGCGGCGGACATGAAGCCAGATTGACCGGCGGGACGGGACATCCTTTCCCCTTCCACTCGAATCGCCTCAGCGCATCAGCCCGCAAGTTCTACCTGCTCAGCGCCAGCCGGGGATGCCCTCGCCGCCAACCGGGTCGTCCGGAGGTGGCCCGAGCCGAGCTATTCGCTCGCGAGCGGCGTCGACCTCGGCCGGATCGTCGCCGCGCAGCAGGTCGTAGTCCTCCTGCCCTGCCGGATACGCGCCGACGACCGTGAACCCCGCCTCGGAGCTCGCTCGGCGGTGACCGGTGCCGGCCGGCAGCACGAGCACGTCGCCGGCGGACACCTCGAACGACTCTCCCTGCGCTCCGCCGAGCTCGAGCGTCGCCCGGCCGGCCACGACCGCCAAAGCCTCGTGCGAGGTCGAGTGGAAGTGGTGGAAGGGGAACACGCCGTTTACCCACGAGCCGCCCCAGCCGTGCTGTGCGAACAGCTCCCGGGCGGCCTCGGCGCCGGCGGCCGCGTCATCGACCCCGTGGTAGATCAGCACCGGGAAGCGGGGGTTGTTCGGGATCCGGTCCCCCGGCGGCGCCTGCCAGGTCTCGAGTTGCATGCATGCGTGATACCCATCCACAGGGCATGCACCTCGAGCTCGTGACAGTGATCGTCGAGGAGTACGACGAGGCGATCGACTTCTTCGTGGACCGACTCGGCTTCGAGCTGGTCGAGGATTCAGCGGCGCTGACGAACGACGGCCGGCCGAAGCGCTGGGTCGTGGTGCGCCCGCCGGGAGCGGCGACGGGTGTGCTGCTGGCGCGTGCCGACGGCGAGGAGCAGCGGGACGGGCTCGGCGCTCAGTTCGCCGGCCGGGTGGGCCTCTTCCTGCGCGTCGACGACTTCGACGCGGCGTACGAGCGCATGACGTCGGCCGGGGTCGAGTTCGTCACGGAGCCGCGCGCTGAGCCGTACGGCCGCGTGGCGGTGTTCGCCGACGTGGCGGGCAACCGCTGGGATCTTCTGGGGCCTGCGTAGGGCGGATCAGGCCGGCCGCCGGCCCCAGACCTGGTGAACCCGAGCCTGGTGGAAGACGCGTTCGGGATCGCGGGCGGCGCGCTCCAGGTCGGCACGCAGCTCGTCGAGCTCGGCGGCGGTCGCGGCCCCGCTCGACAGCATCGGCGCCCGCATGTTGTCGACGAGCTCGGCCAGGAAGAGCTTGTCCTCGACGGCGGACATCGGGTTCTCGACGGTGGTCTCCTGTACGTCCTCCAGCCCGACCGAAGCGAGGAGCGCGGGCAGGCGCGGCCCGATCGTCGGGTCGCCGCCGTGCGTCCGGATGGTGGCGCTGAAGATCTCCTGGAGGCGGTCCAGGGCGGGGGCGGGCGGATCCGAGCGAAGAGTGCCGGTGAACAGGTCCTCCACCGCCACCCAGCCGCCGGGGCGAACGGCGGATCGCATCGCGCGCAGCGCCCCGACCGAGTCCGACAGGTGGTGGAGCAGCAGGCGGGCGTAGGCGAGGTCGAAGCTGTCCCGCTCCGGAGGCTCGGTCGCCTCGGCGCGGGCGAACTCGGCCTGAACTCCGGCATCCTCTGCCGAGCGGCGCGCGATCTCGAGCGCGTCCTCGTCGATGTCGACGCCCACGACCCGGCCGCTCGGACCCACACGGCGCGCGAGCTCGAGCGACACATGGCCATCCCCGCAGCCCACGTCGAGGCAGCGCCAGCCGGGCTCGACCCCGACGCGCTCGAGAAACGCGCCCGTCGCCACGGCCATCACCCGGGCCTGCCGCGCGAGGCGAGCGGCGTCCGCGCGCCCACCCTTGATCGTGTAGGCGGGTTGATCAGCGGCCACGTCCGGGACCGTATCGGTCTTGGGCAGAGGCCGCCCGGTGTCCCGGCTAGCCTTGGCGACCCGTGTTCGCCGCACCGGTCAATCGCCTCATCACCGAGCTCGCTCGCCTGCCTGGAATCGGGCAGCGCACCGCCCAGCGGCTCGCCTTCCACATCCTGAGCGTGTCCGAGGAGGAGGCGCTCGGGCTGGCCGATGCCATCCGCGAGGTCAAGGCGACCGTCGGGCACTGCGAGGTGTGCTTCAACCTGGCGACCGAGTCGACCTGCCGGATCTGCCAGGACGAGCGGCGCGAAGGCGCCACGCTCTGCGTCGTCGAGCAGCCGAGCGACGTCATCCCGATCGAGCGCTCCGGCGAGTTCCAGGGCCGCTACCACGTGCTCGGCGGCGCGCTCTCGCCTATCGACGGAGTCGACCCCGAGGACCTCCACGTCTCCGAGTTGCTCGGGCGCGTCGACAACGGTGGGGCGATCCGCGAGGTCGTGATCGCCACCAACGCGACCACGACCGGCGAGGCCACCGCGCTCTACCTCGCCGACGCTCTCCGCGAGCGCTCGCCGGACGTCGTCGTGACGCGCCTGGCGAGCGGCCTGCCGGTCGGCTCGGACCTCGAGTACGCGGACGAGATCACCCTCGGTCGCGCGTTGCGCGGCCGCCAGGCGATCTAGCCGTTCTCAGTCGCGGATGACGCCGCCCACGTAGGTGACCGGGGCGGTGTTCGGCTCGCCGTACACCGAGCAGATCGCGCGCGGGACGGTTCCCACGTTCTCCCACTGCGTCGTCACATGCGTGGACCACCCGCTCTGGCTGCCCAGCGTCACGCCGAAGATGCTGATCGCGCGCCGCACGCTCTGGGCCTCGCCGCTGGTGGCCCACTCGGTGCTCTTTGGAGCGACTATCAGCCGATGGTCGCTGTCGGCCTTGTGGCAGTTGCCATCGAGCACGCTGGCGGCGTCGTCGTACTTCTTGTAGTAGGAGCCGCCGACGTGGTGGCTTGTCCGCAGGACCCGGGTGAGGTCCTTGGGGCCGCGGTTGCAGTCGTCGCCGACGAGGTAGTAGTAGTAGTAGGCGAAGCGCGTTTGCACGTACCGCGAGAACGCGCCGGCGCCGGGCGGCTTGATGATCGAGCCTTTCTCGCCGACCTTGGTCTTCGTGACCGAGCTCTCCCCGCTTGCCGTGAAGCCGCCACGTCCGTACGACACCGCCCCGCCGATCTCCGAGTCGGCCTGCGACCCGCTGGCGTAGGTGAAGCTCGAGCGGAAGCCGCCCCACTGATGCAGCTGGCCGACTCGCGTGTAGCGGTAGTAGTTCTTCGAGCGCTTCCACTCGCAGTCGGAGCGCTCCTGGCTCGCGAGCGCCTTCGTGCTCGTCTCACCCATGCCCCATTGGTGCAGCAGCAGGCGTGGTGAGACGGACGAACGGGCCACCCAGCCGCCGTTCGAGAGCTTGCGGGTGAAGGGCAGTACCGCCTTGCCGGCCTCGGTCTTGACGAGCAGCAGGAGGTTCAGCGAGCCGGCGTTGCGGGCCGCGGCACGCCGGAGCAGCGGACTGATCGGCGTCCTGACTCGGAAATCGCCGTTCCGGACGGTGGCGAAGCCGACCGTGCGGAATGTGCCGCGCTTGCGTGTGGCGGACTCGTCGAGGAACACGGTCGCCGTGCCGGTGACCGCGGACGACGAGAAGGCGCCGGGCGGGGGCGAGACGCTCCCTTCGATCAGCTGCGGCGCGGCCGAAGCCGGGGTGGCGGCGGCTGCGAGCAGGCCTAGCGTGATGGCGAGAGGGACAACACGGCGAGTCATCAACGGTCGGGTCTCCTTGGGGCGGTAGGTTTCTGCATCTTCCCCTTGGGGGAATCTCAGGAAACCTGATGGGTTACAAGCGCACGGTGAGGGTGATGGGCCGGAGAGGGGCGCTCGCAGTCGCTGCTGTGTTCGCCCCGGCGCTCGGGCCCGCCGGTGCCGGCGCTCAGGCTCCGCCGCCACCGCCGCCGGGGGCGAGTGAGCAGGATGTCCTCAACTACCTCGATCAGCTCGAGGCTCAGACGCCTGAGGAGCCCACACCGGTCCTGCCGGACGAGCCGACGGCCGAGGAGCAGGCCGACATCGACGCCACCACGGACGACACGCCGACGCCTGGAACACCCCCGCCTGCCGAGCCGCCGGATCCGCCCGAGCCGGCGCCGCCGCCCGTGACGCCGCCGCCGGTGGAGACGCCGCCCGTGGAGGCGCCGCCGGTCGAGACGCCGCCCGTGGAGACCCCTCCGGTCGAGACGCAGCCCGTGGAGCCGGCGCCGCCGGCCGCTCCGGTCGAGCAGGCGCCTGTGGTCCCGGCGCCGCCGCCCGCGCCGCCGGTTACCGCCCCGCCGGCACCGCAGGTCGGTGAGCAGGCCGCGCCGCCGCAGGCCGAGCAGCCCGCGATAACCGCTCCCAAGCGCAGCGAGGCGGCGCCTCCGGTCGCCGTGCGGCAGCCGCCGGCCCCGGTCATCGAGCCGGTCCCCGTGCCTCCCGCCGAGCCGGTCGTCGTGGAGGCCGTGCCGGCCGCCGCTCAGGCCGAGGCGCCCGCGCCCCGCGAGGCTGCCTCGACGCACGTGCACGTCGTGCGCGCGGGCGAGTCGCTCTGGTCGATCGCCGAGGACCTGCTCGGCCCCGGCGCGTCGACGGAGGAGATCGCCCGCGCGGTTGAGACCCTGTGGGAGCTCAACGCCAAGCGGATCGGCAGCGGTGACCCGGACGTGATCGTGTCCGGACAGCGCCTCGCGATCCCGCGCGGGCTCTAACTCTCGACGTCACGGCGAAGCAGTGCGACGAACCCGGCCGCGAAGGCCAGGCCGATCCAGCCGATCAGGGCAAGCGCGGCGAGCTCGGGGTCGAGCAGGCCCGCTTCATCAAGCCCGACGGCCGCCGGATCGATGCCGCTCGCCGCGGTCGGCAGCGCGACGAATGGACCGAAGCGTCCCACCTCGGGAACGATCGCGAGCACCATCGGCTCCAGCACGAACATCCCCACCAGCACCGCGACGATCGCTCCGACCTGATTGCGGATGAGCGCCCCGATTGCAACGCCGAACGCGCCTCCAAGTGCGGCGAGCCCTGCGCTCCGAGCGACGTACTCGCCCAGTTCGCCGGCATCCGGACCCGGCAGATCTCGCACGCCGACGAACACGAACCCGACGACTGTGACCGCAGCGGATATGAGCAGCGAGAGCACCAGGCCCGCGCCGGCGAAGGCGATCGCCTTCGCGGCGAGGAAGCGCAGCCGGTCGGGCGCCGCGAGCAGGGCGCCGGTGATCGTGCGATGGCGCCATTCGCCGGTGATGCCGACGACGGCGAGCACCAGGATGAACGCGCTGCTCATGTCATTGGCGAAGATGTCGGTGACCACGTCCTCGGGCTGCGGGTCGGAAAGCACGCCGGTCAGGACCGTCAGGAGCAGGGACAGTCCGCCGGCGATGGCGGTGAGCGCGACGAACGTGCGCGTCGTGCGCAGCTTGATCAGCTCGGCTTGCAACAGGGTGGTCATGCCGCCTCCGCGGTGAGGTCGAGGAACGCGTCTTCGAGAGAGCGGCCGGTCGCCACGAGCTCGCGCAGGGCGATGCCCTCGCGCGCGGCCAGGCGGCCGACCTCGTCGGGCGTCGCGCCGGGCACGAAGAGCGCATCCGCGCCCTGGTGCTCGACCATTCGGCCGCTGTCGCCAAGCACGGCGGCCAGCCGCTCGGTGTCAGCCGTGCGCACGCGTGTGGCGGACTCGCCGTCGCCGCCGAGCACCTCGTCCAGACGGCCATTCGCGCGCAGGGCGCCCTCCGAGATCACGACGACGTCGTCGACGCTCATCGCAACCTCCGAGAGCAGGTGGCTCGAGACGAGCACCGCCCGCCCGCGTGCGGCCTCGGCGCGCAGCAGGTCGCGTACCCAGCGTATGCCCGGCGGGTCGAGCCCGTTCGTGGGCTCGTCGAGGATCAGCACCTCGGGATCCCCGAGCAGCGCTGCGGCTATCGCAAGGCGCTGGCGCATCCCCATCGAGTAGCCCTTGACGCGGCGCCGCGCGGCGCCGCTCAGCTCGACCAGCTCGAGCACCTCGTCGACGCGCGACTCGGGGTGAGCGCCGGCCGCGGCGAGGACGCGCAGGTGGTTGCGCCCGCTGCGGCCGGGGTGGAAACTCGCCTCTTCGAGCACGGCGCCGACGTGCGCGCTCGGTCGCTCGAGCTCGCGGTAGGGGCGACCGTCGAACGTGCCCTCACCGGAGTCGGAGTGGACGAGTCCGAGCAGCATCCGCAGCGTTGTGCTCTTGCCGGCGCCGTTCGGCCCGATGAAGCCGGTAACGCGTCCGGCGCCCACCTCGAAGGTGAGGTCGCGGACCGCCTCGACGGAGCCGAAACGCCTGCTGAGGCCTCTGATCTCGATTGCAGCCATGGCCGCCAAGCTACGGCGAGCCCGGCCGCGCCACATCGGTCTCAGGATTGGATCTGGGGCTCAGACTTCAGGATGAGCGCGGCCGCACGAGCCCCACGTCATAGGCATGGACGACCGCCTGCACGCGGCCGCGCAGCCCGAGCTTGCGCAACACGGCCGAGACGTGGGTCTTCACGGTCGCCTCGGTGAGCACGAGCCGTTTCGCGATCTCCGCGTTCGAGAGGGCGAGCGCCACCAGCCGGAAGACCTCGAGCTCGCGCTCCGTCAGCTCCTCGAGTGCCTCGGGGGTCGGGCCCGGATCCGGGAGCGTGCCCGCGAAGCGGTCGAGCAGGCGCCGCGTAGCGCTCGGCGCGAGCAGCGCCTCTCCGCTCGCCACGACGCGGACCGCATCGGCGAGGTCGGCGGGGCGCACGTCCTTGAGCAGGAAGCCGCTCGCTCCCGCGCGCACCGCGGCGAAGACGTACTCGTCGAGGTCATAGGTCGTGAGGACGACAACGCGGCTGGGGCTGCCGGAAGCGGCGATCCGCCGAGTCGCCTCGATGCCGTCCATCACGGGCATGCGCACGTCCATCAGGACGACCTCCGGCTCGAGGCGCTCGACCAGCTCGACGGCCTCCGCGCCGTCGCCGGCCTCGCCCGTGACCTCGATGTCCTCGCGCGAGTCGAGGATCATGCGAAAGCCGCCGCGCACGAGCGCCTGGTCGTCGGCCACGACGACGCTGATGCTCATGGCCCGGCCTCCAGAGGCAGGCGCGCGTGAACGCGATAGCCGCCGCCCGGCATCGGCCCGGCTTCGAAGCTTCCGCCGAGCATCGCCGCGCGCTCGCGCATCCCGACAAGCCCGTGACCGCCCTCGCCGGCAACCACGGGACGGCCGTTGTCGCGCACGTCGACGTCGAGCGCCTCCGGTCCGAGCGTGAGCACCACCTCGGCTCGCGTGGCGCGTGCATGGCGCAGCGTGTTCGTGAGGGCCTCCTGCACGATCCGGTACGCCGACAGGTCGACGCCCGCCGGGACCGCGTCGTCCCCGCCCTCGCGCCGCATCACGACCTCGAGCCCGCCCGCCCGCAGCGGCTCGGCTAGCTCGTCGAGGCGGTTCAGGCCGGGCGCCGGCGCATGCTCGGGTCCGTCGTCATCCGGTCGCATCGCACCGAGCACGAGCCGCAGTTCGCGCAGCGCGTCGCGCCCCGTCTGCTCGATCGAGCGCAGCGCGGCGCGCGCCTGTGCGGGCTGCTCGTCGAAGACGTCGTCGGCAGCGGCCGCCTGTACGACGATCACCGACACCGAGTGGGCCACCACGTCGTGCACCTCGCGCGCGATCCGGGTCTGCTCGTCTGCGACGGCGCGCCGGGCCTCCTCGTGGATCACGACCCGGCGATTGCGGGCCGCCTCGCCGAGCGCCCAGGCGCCGAAGCCGAGGACGATCGCGAAGAAGGCGTCGCCCGCGCTCATCGAGAAGAAGCTGATCGAGGCGACGGCGGTGAGCCCCGCAAGCCCGAGCAGCGACACGCGTGGCGGCAGGATCGACGCGAGCGTGCCGACGGCGAAATAGGCGGCCACGGGCAGAACCGAGTCCGGCGCGATCGCGAGCACCGCGAGCCCCGCGACGAGGCACACGCCCGTCACCGGCAATGGATCGCTGCGCCGCCAGCGCAGCGCCACGCCCTGCACGAGCGCCAGGGCGAGGAGCAGCAGCAACACGCCGACCGGCGCGCCCGAGTCCCGCTCGCCGAGCGCGATGAGGACGTAGAAGATCCCCACTCCCCAGGGGATGAGCACGTCCGCGACGCCGCGCAGGCTGGCAGCTGTCCACGGGCGGCGCATGCCCCGGATCGTGGCGGGTCCCCGCATTCGCTGCATCCGTCGCGGGTATGAGATTGCCTCCGCCGGGCGTAGCATGAGCGGGTGGCCACCCGCACCGTCCGCGCCGCCTGCCCGCACGACTGCCCGGATACCTGCGCGATGCACGTGAGCGTCGAGAATGGCCGGGCCGTCGCGGTGACGGGTGATCCGGACCACCCGATCACGGTCGGCTTCCTGTGCGGCAAGGTGTCGAACTACCTCGATCGCGTCTACGCCGACGAGCGCATCCTGCACCCGCTGGTCCGCCGCGGGCCGAAGGGCGAGGGCAGCTTCGAGCGGGTCTCCTGGGATGAGGCGCTCGAGCGCGTCGCGGACGGGCTCACGCATGTGCGTGACGAGCACGGCGGCGAGGCGATCCTGCCCTACTCGTACATGGGCACGCAGGGCCTGATCCAGGGCAACCTGATGAGCGCGCGCGTCATGAACGCGCTCGGCGCCACAGAGCTGGAGCGGACGATCTGCGCGACAGCCGGAATCGTGGGCACGGTGATGGCCCACGGCCTCTCGCCGGAGGTCGACCCCGAGGAGTGGCCGCACGCGCGCTACGTGCTCGTGTGGGGCTGGAATCCGATGTCGACCGCGCCGCACCTGTGGCGCAAGCTGCTCGACGCCCGCAAGGCCGGTGCGCGGATCGTGGTCGTAGACCCCTTCCGCAGCCGCACGGCGCGCGTGGCGGACGAGCACCTGCGCCCGCTGCCGGGCACCGACGCCGCGCTCGGCCTGGGCATGATGCGGGCGATCGTCGACGCCGGGCTCCAGGACGAGGACTGGTGCCGCGCGCACGCCGAGGGCTACGACGAGCTGCTGGCGAAGCTCGCCGACTTCCCGATCGACCGGGCGGCCGAGATCAGCGGCGTCGACGCCGAGACGATCGTGCGTATCGGCTGCGAGTTCGCCTCGACCCCGCCGGCGCTGCTGCGGCTCGGGGTGGGCGCACAGCGGCACCTCGGCGCGCCCGCGGCGTACTCGACGCTCGCCTCGCTGCCGGCGCTCACCGGCGCCTGGCGCGAGCGCGGCGGGGGCTGCTCCTACATCCCGACTGCGACCGCGGCAGCCGTGTCCGATTACCCGCTGCAGGGCACCGAGCTGCGGCCGGGGCCGGTGCGGACCATCAACATGTCGCAGGTCGGCGAGGCCCTGACCGATGAGTCGCTCGAGCCGCCGCTGAAGGCGCTCGTCTGCTGGAACTCGAACCCCGCCTCGATCGCCCCGGATCAGCAGCAGGTGCTGGCGGGACTGCGCCGCGAGGACCTGTTCACGGTCGTGCTCGAGCAGTTCATGACGGACACCGCCGCCCACGCCGACGTGGTGCTGCCGGCCACCACGCAGCTCGAGCACCGCGACATCGTCTTCTCCTGGGGCCACCACTACCTGACCTGGAACGAGCCGGCGATCGAGCCGCTCGGCGAAGCCAAGCCGAACACGGAAACATTTCGCCTGATCGCGGAACGGCTCGGCTTGGACGACCCGCTGTTCCGCGAGACCGACGCCGAGCTGATCGACCAGCTGCTGGCGGGCGTCGAGGAGGGCGACCTGCGCGAGCGCGGCTGGACCAAGATCGACCTCGGTCAGGGGCCGGCCCCGCACGCCGACGGCGGCTTCGCCACCGAGTCCGGCAAGGTGATGCTGCGTGCCGACTACGTGGCGCCGGCCGAGGTCGCGGACGATGCCCTCGCCGAGCGCTTCCCGCTCGCGCTCGTCACCCCCAAGACCCACCTCTTCCTCAACTCGACGTTCGCGAACCAGCGCCGCCAGCATTCCGCCCAGCCGCGGCCCGAGGTCGTGGTGAGCCCCGAGGACGCCGGCGCCCGCCGGATCGACGACGGCGCCGCCGTGCGGGTCTGGAACGACCGCGGCGCCTTCACCTGCGCCGCGCGCGTCTCGGACGACGCGCGCCCGGGCGTGCTGGTCGCGCCGATGGGTTGGTGGAACCGCGACTACGAGCGCGGCCGGAGCGCGCAGGCCACGACCTCACAGCGGCTCACCGAGGTGGGGAACGCGCCCACCTTCAACGACAACCGCGTGGAGATAGAGCCGCTCAGCGAATGAGGCCGTAGTCGCGCTTGACGGAGAGGATGCGACCGACCGCCCTGTCGAGCCGCGCGCGCGAGATGCGGCCGGAGCGCACGGCCTGCAGGACGGCCACGTAGGCCGCCTGCTGATCGCCCGCAGGCCCCGAGATGACCAGCATGTCGGCGCCCGCCCGGATCGCCTCGACGGCGGCGTCGGGGACCGTGTAGAGGGCGGTGATCGCCGGATCGGCGAGGTCATCCGTCAGCGCGACGCCCTCGAAGCCGAGCTCGTCGCGGAGCAGCCGGGTGGCGACCACGGGGGAGAGCGAGGCGGGCACGGTGAAGTCGCTGAACGGGTAGAGCGCGTGGGCCAGCGTCACGCCCGGCACCCCGGCGCCGATCGCGGCTTCGAACGGGATGAGATCACGCTCGCGCAGCTGATCGAGCCCGAGCCCGACCGTCGCCGGTCCCTCCTCGGTCGCCTGGTCCGCGGAGCCGAGACCGGGGAGATTTGCGGCCGAGCTGAACATGCGCGCCGTGCGGTAGGCCTCGACGGTGCGGCGCGCGTAGACCGCGACCTGCTCCGGGTCGTCGGAGTAGACGCGCTCGCCGAGCGCGGATCCCGAGCCAAGGCCGACATCGATGTCCGGGCCGAGCACACCCGTGACCCCGACCCGGCGCAGCGCCCGCCCCGAGGCGAGTGCCTCGGCACCCGCCTGCCCGGCGGACGCGAGGTCCGCCGGCGGCGCCGAGGGCGGCAGGCCGGGCAGCGAGTTGAGCTCGCCGCCCTCCTGTCTCGTCAGCACGAATGGCGGGAAGTGCCGAGCACCGCGGGCGGTCGCTCTGAGCTCGCCGGTCAGCGCGGAGAGCTGCGCCTGGTCGGTGTAGTTCTGGCGCGCGACGATGAGCGCGCCGAGATCGAAGCGGCGCAGCCGGCCGAGGATGTCCGCGCTCGCGTCCGTCCCTTCGAAGCCGAGCGCGAACAGCTGGGCGACCTTGCGCTCCAGCGGCAGCCCCGTGAGGCGCTGCGCGATGCCGCGCGGAAGCGATCCGACCTGCGGCCGTTGCTCGGTCCGGGCGGCGGCTGGCGGCACGATCCTCGCGAGGAACGACACGCGGGCCTTGGGCTCGTCCCGACCCGCCTGCGGCACCGGTCCTCCGCCGGAGTCGTCCGACTCGCGCGCACCCAGCACGGCGCCGGTCACGGCCGACGCCAGCGCGAGCACGACGAGCAGTGCCAGCAGCAGCTGGCTTCGCCGGGCCGGATCCGCGAGCACGGCGCGAACGCTAGCCGCCCGGCCCCGCCTCGGCGGCTATCTTTGCCGCGGTGGCACCGGCTGCGGCTGACACGGTGGTGATGAAGTTCGGCGGCACCTCGGTGGCCGATGCCGAGCGCATCCAGCGCGCCGCCAAGCGGATCGTCACGAGCGCCGAGGAGGGCAACAGCGTCGTGGCGGTGCTGTCCGCGCGCGGCAAGCACACGGATGAGCTCGTCTCGCTGGCACATGAGGTCTCACCGCGCCCGCACCCGCGCGAGATGGACATGCTGCTCTCGACGGGAGAGCGGGTCTCGTGCGCGCTCGCGGCGATGGTGATCAACGACCTCGGGCACGAGGCGATCTCGCTGACCGGCTCCCAGGCGGGCATCGTCACCGACAGCGGCCACACGAAGGCGCGCATCCTCGAGGTCAAGGCGCATCGCATCCGGGCCGCCCTCGACGACGGCAAGATCGTGCTGGTGGCGGGCTTCCAGGGCGTGTCGCAGGAGTCGCTCGACGTGACCACGCTCGGTCGCGGCGGCTCCGACACCACCGCCGTCGCGCTGGCGGCGGCGCTCGGCGCCCACGTCTGCGAGATCTACACCGACGTGGCGGGCGTGTTCAGCGCCGATCCCCGGATCGTGCCTGAGGCGCGGAAGCTGCCGGTACTGACCTTCGAGGAGATGCTCGAGATGTCGGCCAGCGGCGCCGGCGTCCTGCAGCTCCGCTCCGTCGAGTACGCGCGTAATCACGGCGTCACGATTCACTGCCGATCAAGCTTCGACGACGGACCGGGTACCGTCGTCCAGGACGAGGAACTCACGATGGAACGACCGCTTGTCACAGCCGTGACCCACTCGACCGCCGAGGCGCGCGTCACGCTCATGGGCCTCCCCGACGTGCCCGGCATCGCCGGCCGCGTGCTGACGGCGCTGGCCGAGGCCAACATCAACGTCGACATGATCATCCAGAACGAGCCCGAGACGGAGGGGCACGGGGCGGACATGTCGTTCACCGTGCCGCGCGAGGACGTCGCGGTCGCGCGCAGCTCGCTCGAGGCGCTCAAGGAGGAGCTCGGCTTCGCCGGCGTCGCGACCGACGAGCACATGGGGAAGGTGTCCGTCGTCGGCGCGGGAATGAAGAGCCACCCCGGCGTCGCGGCCAAGACCTTCACCGTGCTCGGCGAGGCGGACATGAACATCGAGATGATCTCGACCTCCCCGATCAAGATCTCCTGCGTCGTGCGCGAGGAGCACGTCGAGGAAGCCGTGAAGCGGCTCCACACCGCGTTCGGGCTGGGCGCGGACGCCGTGCTTCCCGAGGACGTGACCGGCGTCCACCGGCCGAAGGTGGCCTAGATGCGAGTCGCGGTGGTAGGCGCCACCGGCGCCGTCGGCTCGACGATGCTGGAGGTGCTCGCGCAGCGCAGCTTCCCGGCCGACGAGGTCGTGCCGTTCGCCTCCGAGCGCTCCGCCGGGCGGACGCTGCCCTGGGGCGGCTCCGAGCTCACCTGCGTGGCGCTCTCGGACGAGGCGATCCAGGGCTTCGACATCGCCTTGTTCTCGGCCGGCTCCGGCGTGAGCGCCGAGTGGGCGCCGCGCTTCGCCGAGGCGGGCGCCGTCGTGGTCGACAACTCGTCGCAGTGGCGGATGGAGGAGGACGTGCCGCTCGTCGTCTCCGAGGTCAACCCCGATGCGCTGAACGACCACAACGGCATCGTCGCCAACCCGAACTGCACGACCATGCAGACGGTCGTGGCGCTCGGGCCGATCCTGCGCCACGCGGGCATCGAGCGGGTCGTGATGTCGAGCTATCAGGCCGTGTCGGGCACCGGCCAGAAGGCCGTCAACGAGCTGGCCGAGCAGGCGCAGGCGGTCGTGCGCGGGAGCGAGCTTCCGCAGCCCGCGGTCTACCCGCACCAGATCGCCTTCAACGTGCTGCCGCAGGTCGAGAGCTTCAAGGACGGCGACGACTACACGACCGAGGAGCGCAAGTGCATGCGCGAGACGCGCAAGATCCTCGGCCGCGACGACGTCGGCGTGTCCGCCACCTGCGTGCGCGTGCCGGTCTTCACGGGGCACTCGGTCTCCGCGAACGTGCAGACACGCGAGCCGCTCTCACCGGAGGAGTGCCGCGACCTGCTCGCGTCCGCGCCGGGCCTGACCGTGATCGACGACCCGGGCAATGCGTTGTACCCAACCGCGCTGGACGCGGCTGGCCGCGACGACGTGCTGGTGGGCCGCATCCGCCGCGACCCCTCACACGAGCGCTGCCTCAACCTCTGGATCGTCGGCGACAACCTGCGCAAGGGAGCGGCGACGAACGCCGTCCAGGTAGCTGAGCTGCTGCACGTGCGCGGGCTGCTGCGGGCGGCGCCGGCGGCGTAGCGGCGCTGTTGGCGGCGGCGTCGGCTGCGAGCGAACGACAGCGATAAAGGGATGCGTCCACGCCGGGCGGCGTCCACCGGCCCGACTTGATGTCGCTGTACGACACCAAGTCGGGCCGGTGGACCGAAGCCGCCGGCGCCGACCCACCCTTTATCGCTGTCGTTCGCGCGCCACCCGCGCCGGCGGGCCTACCGCTCCCGCCGCCGCCGCGCCGGTGCGCGGCCCGGCGGTTGCACGGGCGCCGGCCCGGCGTCGGGCGCCATCCACGAGCGGGTCTGCGGCTTGCCGGCCTCCACGCGGACGAGCTCGTCCTCGTGGCAGAGCTCGAGTGGCTCGCCATCGAACACCTCGTAGGTCACCTCTTTATGGCGGATGTCGACGCGCAGGCGCTGGCCCCGCCACACGAGCCGGAGGCTCAGCCGCGCGATGGCGGGCGGAAGCCGGGGGCGGAACATCAGGCCGCGGTGCGAGACGCGCCCGCCACCGAAGCCCGCCACCGCCGCGACCCAGGCGCCCGCCAGCGAGGCGATGTGAAGGCCGTCGCGCGTGTTGCGCTCGAGGTCGTCGAGGTCCATCAGCGCCGCTTCCCCGAAGTAGTCGTACGCGAGCTCGAGGTGGCCCACCTCCGCGGCGACGACCGCCTGCACGCAGGCCGACAGCGACGAGTCACGGACCGTGATCCCCTCGTAGTAGGCGAAGTTTCGCGCCTTCTCCTCGGGCGTGAAGCGGTCGCCGCGCGTCATCAGCGCCATCACGAGGTCCGGCTGCTTCACCACCTGCTGTCGGTAGAGCTGGGAGTAGGGCGCGTGGAGCAGCAGCGGGTACTCGAAGGCGCTGAAGTCGGGCACCGCGTGACCCAGGAAGTCGGCGTCCTGCGGGTGCACTTTCATGCGCTCGTCGTAGGGAACGTGCATCGCGGTGGCGGCGTCGCGCCATGCCGCGATCTCCTCGTCGTCGACGCCAAGCGCGGCGGCCTCAGGCTGATGCTGCGCGGCGAGGTTGGCAGCGTTGCGCAGGTTCCGCTCGGCCATCAGGTTCGTGTAGACGTTGTCGTCGACGATCGCCGAGTACTCGTCGGGCCCGGTCACCCCGTCGATGTGGAAGACGCCGTCGGAGTCGTGGTGCCCGAGCGAGCGCCACAGCCGGGCGGTCTCGACCAGCAGCTCGAGGCCCGGGCCGCGGGCGAACTCCTCGTCACCCGTGATGCGCAGGTAGCGCAGCACCGAGTCGGCGATGTCGGCGTTGATGTGGAACGCCGCGCTGCCCGCAGGCCAGTACGCCGAGCATTCCTGGCCGCGGATCGTCCGCCACGGGAACGCCGCACCCTCCAGGTGGAGCTGCTTGGCTCGCTCCCTCGCGAGGTCGAGCGTCGAGTGACGCCACAGCAGCGCGTCGGCCGCGGCGTGCGGTGCCGTGAACGTGAGCAGCGGCAGCACGAAGGACTCGGTGTCCCAGAACGTGTGGCCGTCGTAGCCCGGGCCCGTCAGTCCCTTGGCCGGGATCGCCCGGCGCTCGGCGCGCGCACCGCCCTGGAGGGCATGGAAGAGGGCGAAGCGGACCGCCTGCTGAAGCTCGCTGTCGCCCTCGATCTCGACGTCCGCCCGGTCCCAGAAGTCGTCCAGGTACTCACGCTGGCGTGTCACGAGCTGGTCCCAGCCGGCGCGCTTCGCAGACGCCATCGCTGCGTCGACCTGATCGCGAACGGACGGCAGCGTACGGCTGCCCGACCAGCCGTAGGCGAGGTACTTGGTGACGGTCAGGGAGCCGCCGGCCGGGAGCTCGCAGCTCGCGATCATGCGCGCGAGATCGGGTGCGATGTCGGAGTCCGACACGGTGCCGTCCGGGCCGTCGACGAGGTGGTCCATGCCGGCCGCCACGCGCAGACCGCTCGCTCGCGTCCGGTGAACGAGCACGGCGCGCTTCCCGTGCAGCTCCTGCTCCTCCGCGATCAGCGGCGCCGCCAGTACCTCGGCCGCGCGCGGATCGGCGCTCCGCGGCGGCCCGGGCTCGTTCGCGGTGAGCGTCGACTGCGCCACGACGCGCAGCGGGGCGTCGTCGAGCACGCGCACCTCGTAACGGATCGCAGCGATCGAGCGCTGGACGAATGAGACGAGCCGGGTGGAGCGGACCTCCACCCCGCGGCCAGACGGTGAGCGCCAGTGGAGCTCGCGCGTCAGCAGGCCGGTGCGCAGGTCCAGGGTGCGCGTGTGCGACAGCAGTTCGCCGTAGCGGATGTCGAGAGGCTCGTCGTCGACGAGCAGCCGGATCAGCTTGCCGTTGGTGACGTTGACGACGGTCTGGCCGTCCTCCGGATAGCCGTAGCCCGCCTCGGCGTAGGGCAGCGGGCGCGTCTCGTAGAACCCGTTGAGGTAGGTGCCGGGCAGCTCATTCGGCTCACCTTCGTCGAGGTTGCCCCGCAGCCCGATGTGCCCGTTCGAGAGCGCGAACACCGACTCCGACTGCGCGAGCGTGTCGAGATGGAGCTCGCGCTCGGTGACCGCCCAAGGCTCGACGCTGAACGCGCGCTGCGCGATCACAGAAGCTCCTCGAGGTCATCGACGACGATGTCGCCACCGTGCTCCAGCAGCGCCTCGCGCTGGCCGACCCGGTTGACCCCGATCACGTAGCCGAAGGCGCCGGCGCGGCCCGCCTCGACGCCGGCAAGCGCGTCCTCGTAGACGACCGCTTCCGCCGGCGCCGCGCCGAGCCGGCGCGCACCCTCGAGGAAGGTGTCCGGATGCGGCTTGCCCTTCAGGTGCAGCTGGTCGGCGACGATGCCGTCGACGCGCTCCTCGAGCAGATGGTCGATGCCCGCCGCCTCGAGCACGTCCTGGCAGTTGTGGCTCGAGGACACGACGGCGCGCCGTAGCCCCGCGTCGCGCACCGCCTCGAGGTAGCGGACCGAGCCGGGGTAGGCCTCGACGCCCTGGGTCTTGATCAGCTCGAGGACGAGGTCGTTCTTGATGTCGCCGAGCCGGGCGATCTCCTCATCGGAGGGATGCATCCCACGCGACGCGAGGAAGTCCCGCACCCCTGCCGAGCGCGGCTTGCCGTCGACGTAGGTGTCGTAGTCGTCGTGCTCGTCGAAGGGCCGCTCGTCGCCCTGCTCGCGCAGGTAGTCGTCGAACATCTGCTTCCAGGCACGGGCATGCACCGTGGCGGTCTTCGTCAGGACGCCGTCCAGGTCGAAGAGGCAGGTCGTGATCCCATCCGGCAGTCCGAGCATGGACTGGCTTCTACCAGTTAACGCCGCGAGATCTCGCTGAGTCGCACCGTCGAAGACGCTCCACGCTTGAGCCAGCGCACGCGCACCGTCCCGGCGCGGGAGTCGACCGCCTCCACCTTTCCGATCTCACCGGTGGCGCGCTTGCGGACGTGCCCGGGCGGCAAGTCGGTCGCCGTCTTCGAGACCGGGCGCTCCGGACGGGGGCGGCGCCGTGGAGCGGAAGCGGCCGGCTCACTCTTGGGCGCTGGGCGCCGGCGGGCCGGCTCCTCGCCGGAGTCCGGCTTCTTCAACACCTTCTCGAGCGGCACCATGTTCGCGCCCGTGCCCTTCGTCTCGGTGTCCAGTACCCACGTCTTAGCCATGTTCTCCATCGACTATAGAAGCGCGCCGCCGGAGGCTGCTGAGCTCCCGGCGGGAGCCGATTCCAAGCTTCCGGTAGATGTTGCGCGCGTGCGTGCGAACGGTCTCGACACCGATAGTGAGGCGCTGCGCTATCTGCGCGTTCGTCCTCCCGTCGGTCAGCAGCTCGAGCACCTCGGCCTCGCGCGGCGTGAGCAGCTCCGCCCCCTCGATGGTGGCGCTGCCGGCGCCCGCGGCTGCGGCTGAGCGCGGCAGCACGTGCATCCCGCGGGAGGCGAGGTGGATCGCGTTGGCGATGTCGCGCGCCTCCGTCTCCTTCGACAGGCAGGCGGTCGCCCCGAACGACAGCATCTGGTTGCACTCGGCGGCCGTCGGCCGGTTGGCGAGCACGACGATGCGCGTGTCGGGGTAGGCCTGGTGGAGCTGGTAGACCTGCGCGGGCGCCCGCAACGTTCCGAAGTTGAGCAGCACCACGCTCGGGGAGTGGCGTTCGATCGCCGACTCGATCTCGTCGTGCGGCACACCCTCGGCGACGAGCTCGAGGTTGGGATCGTCATTGATCAGGACGCCGAGGCCGATCGCCACGAGGTCCTCGAACTTCGCTGAGACGACGCTCGGCATATCGGCGGGTTACCCGCTTCTCACCCCTCTCATCCCCCGAAGATCACACGCCAGGGGTGGCGTCGCTGTGCCGGCAAGGGGGCACCCTTCGGTCACAGACTTGACCAGGGCGTGACGCAAGGGGTACGACGCCAAGCGAGAAGCCGGCCGCGGGAGGCCGGCTTTTCGCTCTCTAGGCCGCCGCCAGCTCGGCGACCTTGCGCGCGACGTCCTTCGTCGAGACCACATGCTTGTCCATCCCGAGCTCCTTCGGCTCGAGGCCGAGCGCCAGGCCGACCGCCTGGGGCAGGTGCAGCACCGGAATCCCGAGATCGCGCTCCACGAACTGGGAGGCGGCGGGCTGCTGCAGGTCAAGGTTCAGGTGGCAGAGCGGGCAGGGTGTGACGAGGGCGTCGGCGCCGGCGTCGATCGCATCGGCGAGATGGCGCCCCGCCTGGCGCAGCGAGGTGGTGCGGTTCATCGTGATGATCGGGAATCCGCAGCACTTGCGCGCGCCGGCGTACTGGACCGACTCGCCGCCGAGCGCCTCGATCACGTAGTCGAGATAGCGGTCGCGCTCCGGGTGGTCTGAGAAGCCGAGCCGCTTCGAGGGACGCACGATGTAGCAGCCGTAGAAGGGGGCCAGCCGCAGGCCGTCGAGCGGGCGCTGGACCTTCTCGCGCAGCGTGTCGAGCCCAATCTCCTCGACCAGGATCCAGAGGAAGTTCTTGTTCCACCAGCGGCTGTCGCTCTCATACGAGAGGCCCTCGGGCTCGAGGTGGGAGTTGACCTCGGTGCGGTAATCGGAGTCGGCGTCCAGCCGCGACTGGCACTCGGACTGCGCACCCTGGCAGGTCGAGCAGATGTTCATCATGCCGGCCGCGTCCTGCACGCTCTGGGCCATCGCGAACGTGCGCGCGTTGAGCGCGTCGACGAGTTCCTGGTTGTGCTCGGCGAGCACGCCGGCGCCGCAGCAGTTGGCACGGTCGAGCTCGACCAGCTCGAGGTCGAGCAGCGGCGCGACCTTCGCGACCGAGCCGTGCAGCTCGGGGGTGAAGCCCCGGGACACGCACCCGGGCCAATAGGCCAGCTTCACGACTCCTGACCTCCTTCGGCCATGGCGGGTTCCTGCTCGACCGGCGTGGCGCCAGGCTCGCCGGCCTCCTCGCCGATGATGTAGAGGTTGAGCTCGAGGCGCTCGTCCTTCGACTCGATCTCCTTCATGATGCGACGAACCTGCTTCTGATCCGGCAGCTTCGGATGCAGCAGGGCCTTGCGCACCTTGACCTTGCCGGAGCGGACGCCGCTGACCACGGTGGGCAGGCTCTCGGTGAGCTGCTTGGCGCCGCTCGGGCGCAGCTGGCCCTTCACGAGCGAGCCGTCACCGAACGAACGCGGCAGCAGCTGGGCCTCGTGCAGCGTGCCCCACTTCTCGATGATGTTGACGAAGGCCTTCTCGTGGCCGTAGCCGTTGTTCTCGTCCTTGATCTCGAAGTCCGCGGTGGCGCGCCGCCGCAGCCGCATTATCTGGTCCATCGGCGCAACGTCCTTGGGGCAGACCTCGACGCAGGCGAAACAGTGGGTGCAGTCGTAGATGCCATGCGGGTCCTCGGCAAGGTCCTCGAGCCGCTCCCGGTGCTCGCCGTCGCGCGGGTCGCCCACGAATCGGTAGGCCTTGGCGAGCGCGGCGGGGCCGATGAACTCGGGGTCGACCTCCATCGAGAGGCACGAGGAGACGCAGGCGCCGCAATGGATGCAGGCCATCGCCTGGGTCACGTCGAGCATCGCCTCGGCGGGGACGATGTACTCCTCGTTCTCGGGCGGCTCCTGGGCGGGCAGGAGCCAGGGCGTCACCCGCCGGACCTTCTTCCAGTGGACCGCCTCCATGTCCGTGATCAGGTCCTTGATCACCGGCATGTTCCCCATCGGCTCGACCGTGATGGCGCCGTCGCGGGCGCGTTCGGCGGCTTCGCCGATGCGGGTATTGCAGGCGAGCGCCGAGCGGCCGTTGATCTTGACTCCGCAGGAGCCGCAGATCGCAGCCCGGCAGGAGCAGCGGATCCCGATCGAGGCGTCCTCGCGGTCCTTGACCTGAAGGATGCCGTCGAGCACCGAGCGCTCGGGGGGCAACTCGGCCTCGTAGTCCTTCCAGTACGCCGCCTGCCTGGACTCGGGGTCGAAGCGGCGGATCTTCAGGGTGTAGGTGGCCACCTTCTCAGTACGTCCTCTCCTGCGGCTCCCACTGGGTCATCGTGACCTCGGAATAGGAGATCTCGGGTTCACTGCCGTTCGCCGACACATTGATGTGCTTGAGCCACTCGTCGTCGTTGCGCTCCGGGAAATCGGTGCGGAACTGCGCGCCGCGGCTCTCCCTGCGCTCGATGGCGGAGACGACGATGCACTCGGCGTTGTCGAGCATGAATTGCAGCTCAAGCGCCCCGAGCACGTCCTGGTTGAAGACGCTGCCCTTGTCGTCGATCGAGACGGTCTCCGCCTCCTCCTTGAGCTTGCGCACATCGTCGAGCGCGATCTGGAGTCCGGCCTCGTCGCGGAAGACGGCGACGTACTTGTCCATCAGCTGGCCGAGATCCGCCTTGATCTCGGACACCCGCCGGCCTCCGGAGCGCGCGACGATTGCGTCGATCGCGTCCGCCTCGTCGTCGAGGCGCGCGCGGCTCAGCTCGGGCATGTGCATGCTGCGCACGGCGTCGGCGGCGTGGGCGCCCGAGCGGCGACCGAACACGAGCGTGTCGAGCAGCGAGTTCGCGCCGAGCCGGTTGCCGCCGTGCACCGACACGCAGGCCACCTCGCCGGCGGCGTACAGGCCGGGGATCGGCGTCTGACCGTTGATGTCCGTCTTGACACCGCCCATCACGTAGTGGTTGCCCGGCTTGATGTGGATGGGCTCGCGCGTGATGTCGACACCGGCGAAGTCGCGGCCGACGTTGACGATCTCGCGCAGCGCCTCATGGATGCGCTTGCGCGGCACGACCGTGATGTCGAGCGCGACCGTCCCGTCCGGGTAGCCGCGGCCCTCGTTGATCTCGGTCTGCTCGGCGCGCGAGACCACGTCGCGTGAGGCGAGCTCCATCTTGTTGGGCGCGTACTTCTCCATGAAGCGCTCGCCCTCGGCGTTGTAGAGGTGGGCGCCCTCGCCGCGCGCGCCCTCGGTGATCAGCAGGCCCAGCCCCGCCAGCGTGGTGGGGTGGTACTGGATCATCTCCATGTCCATCAGCGGCGCGCCGACCCGGTAGGCCATGGCGATCCCGTCCCCGGTGCAGATGAGCGCATTCGTGGTCGGGTCGTAGATCTGCCCGTTGCCGCCGCTCGCGAGGATCACGGCCTTGGCGCTGAACAGCTCCATCGTGCCGTCGCGGATGTTGCGCGTGATGGCGCCGGCGATGCGTCCATCGTCGTCCTGCACCAGTGCGGTCGTGAACCACTCCTCGTAGCGGTAGACGTCCTCGTACTTCATTAGCTGCTCGTAGAGGACGTGCAGGATCGCCTGGCCGGTGATGTCGGCCACGTAGTAGGTCCGGGCCGCGCTTGCGCCGCCGAAGGCGCGCTTGCCGAGCCGGCCCTCCTCGTTGCGGTGGAAGGTCACGCCCCAGTGCTCGAGGTCGAGCAGCTCCTCGGGCGCCTCGCGGCACATGATCTCGATCGCGTCCTGGTCGCCGAGGTAGTCCGAGCCCTTGACGGTGTCGAAGGCGTGCGATTCCCACGAGTCCTGTGGGTCGAGCGCCGCGTTGATGCCGCCCTGGGCGGCGTTCGAGTGCGAGCGCACGGGGTGGACCTTGGAGATGATGCCCACGGATGCGCCCTTCGCCGCAGCGGCGAGGGCGGCGCGCTGGCCGGCGAGGCCGGCCCCTATGACGAGGACGTCGTGCTGTGGCATTCGGGGTCCGCGATTCTATGGAACCGGGTCGGCGGGCTTCCGGTCAGGTCTCGGTCCAGGCGATCTCGTCCGGGCGCTCGCGCGTGGCGAAGAAGCTCGCCATGGCCGCCCGTGCGTCCGCCGCGGGCACGGCGGACTCCGGGCCGAACTCGGTCCAGGTCCCCTGGTAGTAGAAGACGAGCTCGTCCTCGTCGCTGCCGTTGCCCGGCGCTGACGTAGTACGGCGGATCTCCATCGGGGCCGTTGAACGACGCGACGCTCGTGTCCCGGCCCACCCCGATCCCGAGACTGCCGGCCTCGGGCTCCACGAGCTCGACGATGAACGGCTCGCCCTCGCGGCCGCGCCGTTCGAGCAGGTCGAGCCGGCGCTCGAGGTCTTCGACCGACTCGACGGCCTCCCTCTCCTCCGAGGGTGTCTCGGCGCCGTGGGCGGGGCCGTATACGAGCTCGAAGGGCATCTTTCAGCCGGTCCCCGTGAAGACGTAGACGCGGCCCGTGGACCCAACCACCCGGAGCTCGTAGCCGGCCGGCAGCGCGCGCGGGATCATTCGCATGCAGGTGCCGGCGCAGGGGGCGGCCTGGTTGATGTAGACGGTGGCCCGCGGGATCCCGCGCTGGATCATCTCGGCGACGGCGTGACCCTCTACGTGGGTCCGGAAGTAGGCGTTGAAGCCCGGTGTGCCGGTGGGGATGTCGAGGGCGGGGCCGGCACGACCGCTGATGCGCGTGACCTCCTCGAAGCCGAAGTCGACGACGCCTGTCGTCTTGCCGCCGGCATAGGTGGGCAGGCGAGTCGCGGGAGACTGAATCAGCCCACGCGACACCAGGCTGTTCTTGACGCTCAGCGGCAGGCGCGCGGTGACGCTGCCGAGCGCCTGACCGACGGACGGCAGCGGCTTGGCCCGCGTGACCCAGCGCGCCAGCCGGCCAATGGCCGAGCCGACGCCGGACTCGAGGATCTCGATCGGCTCGAGCTGACCCTCCTCGTCGAGTGTCAGCCCGGCGACCGAGCAGCCGAACACGGTGCGCTCCCAGCCGTCGGGGCACGCTTCGCTGAGCACCTCGTCCTCGAGCTCGCGCCACTCCTCCTCGCTCATGTCGACCCGCGTCCACGGCTCGAAGTAGTTGTCCGGGCTCAGCGGAGCGACCTCGACCGGCTCCTCAACCGTGACGCCGGGCGGCAGCGGCTCGTCGTCGAACTCAGGCGGCCTCAGGGCCTGGTGCTCGCCGGGCTTGGGGTCGACGACCGGAAGCTCGGGATGGCCGAGCGACGGCCCAGTGGTCGGCGGCGCCTCCGGGGCAAGCCCGAGATGCTCGTTCGGCTTGGGATCGACGGGGACGGGCGTCGGCGCGAGCCCCGGGGGGCGCAGCGCCTGATGCTCGCCCGGCTTGGGGTCGATCGGGGGGGTGGGCGCGGGCGCCGGCTCGGCTGGCCGCAGCGCCTGGTGCTCCTGCGGCTTGGGGTCGATCGGGGGGGTGGGCTCGGGCGCCGGGTCGACCTGCCGCAGCGCTTGGTGCTCCTGCGGCTTGGGGTCGATCGGGGGCGTGGGGTCCGGCTCCGGGTCGGCCGGCCGCAGCGCTTGGTGCTCCTGTGGTTTGGGGTCGATCGGGCGGGTGGGCTCCGGGTCCGGGTCGACCGGCCGCAGCGCCTGGTGCTCCTGCGGCTTGGGGTCGATCGGGGGCTCCGGTGCGGGGCCAGGCGACGGTGACGGCGCCGGCTCCGGTCGCAGTGCCTGGTGCTCCTGCGGCTTGGGGTCGATCAGCGGCGCGGGCGCCGGCTCCGGTCGCGGTGCTTGGTGCTCCTGTGGCTTGGGGTCGATCGGCGGCGACTCAGGCGCCGGGCCTGGCGAGGGTGACGGCGCCGGCTCCGGCTCGGCGGGCCGCAGCGCCTGGTGCTCCTGTGGCTTGGGGTCGATCGGCGCCGGGCCTGGCGACGGTGACGGCGCCGGCTCCGGCTCGACGGGCCGCAGCGCCTGGTGCTCGTGAGGCTTGGGGTCGATCGGCGCCGGGCCTGGCGAGGGTGACGGCGCCAGCTCCGGCTCGGCGGGCCGCAGCGCCTGGTGCTCCTGCGGCTTCGGGTCAACCGGCGGTGGGGGCGCGGGCCCCGGTGACGGCGCCGGCTCCGGCTCGACGGGCCGCAGCGCCTGGTGCTCCTGCGGCTTCGGGTCGACCGGCGGTGGGGGCGCGGGCTGGACCGGGGGCGGCGGCGCGGCCTCGGGCACCGGCGCAAGCGCCTGGTGCTCGTTCGGCTTGGGGTCGACGGGCGGCGCCGTCCCGCCACCGCCGCCGCATGCGCACGCAACCGGCATGGCGTCCGCGGGGGCGGCGAAGGGCAGCACCAATGCCGCGCCTCCGATCGCTGCAGCGGCGCCGGCCTTCCGGACGTCCTGCCTGTCTCGAACCCGGGCCAACCCGAGAGATTTCTTCCCGGCTACCGGCGCGCGCCAAACACCCGTTAGGCGGGCGCGGCCGTCCGCAGCGCCCGCTGCACCGCCTCGACCGTCACGATCCCGCGCAGGATGCCGTCGCCGTCGACGGCCATCACCGCTCCGAGCCGGGTCAGGCCGTCGCGGCTCAGGAGCTCCTCGAGCGGGTCCTCGACTCGCGCCCGCAGGCCCGTGTCCCCGTCGTCGCGCGCCATCACCGATGCCACGGCGCGTCCCGACTGCTCACGATCGGGGATGCTCGCGATCGCCTCCTGCGACACCACTCCAACGAGCCGGCCGAAGCGGTCGACCACCGGGAACCAGGGCCAGCCGTAGCGCAGGAAGAACTCCTGCTCCGCCTGGTCGACCGTGAAGACGTCGGGGATCGCGACGGGCTCCGCGTCCATCACGTCCGAGACCCGGATGCCGACGAGCCGGTCCGAGAAGTCCGCCTGCGCGACCGCAGAGCCGGCCGCCTGCGCGAGGAAGAAGCCGATGAAGGCGAACCAGATTCCGCCGATGAGGTCGTCCCACGCCACCGCCATGAACACGCCGAAGCCGACGAGCGCCCAGCCGACGAAGCGGCCGAGCGTGCCCGCGAAGCGCGTGGCCCGGTTGCGGTCGCCCGTGATCTTCCAAGCGATGGCCCGCGCGATGCGCCCGCCGTCGAGCGGGAAGCCCGGGATCAGGTTGAAGACCAGCACGATGATGTTGATCGAGGCCAGGTAGCCGAGCACGGCGAGCGTGGCGCCGGAGGTGGAGTCTTCGAAGCGCGAGCTGTCGAGAACCTCCTCCGGGCTGGAGATGAGCGCGCCGAGGCCCAGGCACACGGCGGCGATCACGACCGTCACGACCGGTCCCGCCACCGCCACGCGGAACTCGACGCCGGGTGAGTCCGAGTCGCGTCCGAGCTTCGCCACCCCGCCGAACAGCCACAGATCGATGCCCTGGATCGGGATGCCGTTGCGGATCGCGACGATCGCGTGGCCGAACTCGTGCAGCAGGATCGAGAGGAAGAAGAGAATGGCGCTGATCGCGGCGAGCACGAAAGCGCTCGAGCCGGGCGCGACGTCCTCGTAGTAGTCGGACAGCGTGAAGATGATCAGAAAGAGCGCGAAGAACCAGCTGATATCGACTCCGACACGGATGCCGAAAACACGGCCCAGCTGGATCGAGCCTCCCCCGAACATTCCCTCCGAATGTTCGCAGGCGCAGCCGGTGGCGCGGCTCTCGACATAATCGTGCGCCTTCAGGAGCCATCCGGATGTTGAAAGGAACGTTTTGACTCATTCCGTAACCCTGATCCCGGGCGACGGCACGGGACCCGAGCTCGCCGAGGCGACCCGGCGCGTGCTCGAGGCCACCGGCGTCGAGTTCGACTGGGACGTCCAGGACGCCGGCATAGACGTCTACGAGTCCGAGGGCAATCCGCTGCCCGACCGAACGCTCGACTCGATACGCGAGCAGGGGATCGCCATCAAGGGCCCGACGACCACGCCGGTCGGCTCGGGACACCGCTCGATCAACGTCGCGCTTCGCAAGGAGTTCGACCTGTACGCCTGCATCCGCCCCTGCAAGGCCTACGAGGGCGTGCGCACGCGCTTCCCCGAGACCGACATCGTGATCGTCCGCGAGAACACCGAGGACCTCTACGCGGGCATCGAGTTCGAGAAGGGCTCGGAGGAGGTCGGGAAGCTGCGCCGCTTCCTCGCCGACGAGCTCGACTCTCCCACACGCGACGACTCCGGTATCTCGATCAAGCCGATCTCCGTCTTCGGCTCGGACCGGATCGTCGAGGCCGCCTTCAAGTACGCGGAGGAGAACGGCCGCAAGAAGGTCACGGCCGCGCACAAGGCCAACATCATGAAGTTCTCCGACGGCCTCTTCCTCGAGGTGGCGCGCCAGGTGGCCGAGCGCCATCCGGACATCGAGTTCGAGGACCGCATCATCGACAACCTCTGCAACCAGCTCGTCTCGCGACCCGAGGAGTACGACGTGATCGTGCTGCCGAACCTCTACGGCGACATCGTCTCCGACCTCGGCGCCGGCATGATCGGCGGGCTCGGCCTCGCACCCGGCGCGAACATCGGCACGACCGGCGCCATCTTCGAGGCGACGCACGGCTCAGCGCCCAAGTACAAGGGCCAGAACAAGGTGAACCCGACCGCCCTGATGCTCTCGGGCGTGCTGATGCTGCGTCACCTGAACGAGACCGAGGCGGCCGACCGCATGCAGCGCGGCATCTCCGAGGTCATTCGCAAGGGCGACAACGTGACCTACGACCTCAAGCCGACGCGTGACGACCCCAGTGCCGTGGGTACGAGTGAGTTCGCCGACGCCGTCATCGAGGAGATGAATTCGTAGACATGGCAACCACCGTCACCGTCACCGGCGCAGCCGGCCAGATCGGCTACGCGCTGCTGTTTCGCATCGCATCGGGCCAGATGCTCGGCCCCGACGAGAAGATCGATCTGCGCCTGCTCGAGATTCCCCAGGCGGTCAAGGCCGCCGAGGGCACCGCGCTCGAACTGCAGGACTGCGCCTTCCCGCTGCTCGCCTCGACCGAGATCTTCGACGACCCGAAGGGGGCGTTCGACGGTGTCAACGTGGCGCTGCTCGTGGGCGCCCGACCGCGCACGAAGGGAATGGAGCGGGCCGACCTGCTCGAGGCCAACGGGCAGATCTTCAAGCCCCAGGGCGAGGCGCTGAACGCCGGCGCCGCCGACGACGTGCGCGTGCTCGTGGTCGGCAACCCGGCCAACACGAACGCCCTGATCGCGATGTCCAACGCGGGTGACATCCCGCGCGAGCGCTTCACCGCGATGACGCGCCTGGACGAGAACCGCGCCGTGGCCCAGCTCGCCGACAAGCTCGGCGTGGGGGTGGAGGAGGTCCAGGACCTCGTCGTGTGGGGAAACCACTCACCCACGATGTTCCCCGACCTGTTCAACGCAAAGGTGAAGGGCCAGCGCGCGTCGGATCAGGTCGACATGGACTGGTACGAGAACGAGTACATCCCACGTGTCGGAAAGCGCGGCGCCGAGATCATCGAGGCACGCGGCGCCTCGTCCGCTGCGAGCGCTGCCAACGCGGCCATCGATCACGTGCGCGACTGGACGCTGGGCGCGGACGGTCTGCGCTCGATGGCGGTGCCCTCGGACGGCTCCTACGGTGTCGAGGAGGGACTCATGTCGAGTTTTCCAGTCCGCGTTTCCGGCGGCGGGACGTATTCGATCGAGCAGGGCCTCGACGTGGGTGACTTCGCGCAGGCGAAGATCGACAACACGGTGGGTGAGCTCAAGGAGGAGCGTGAGGCAGTGAGGGGGCTCGGACTGGTCTAGCGGCCCGCTACCGACCCGACTTAGTGTCGCCAGACGACATCAAGTCGGGCCGGCGGCAAAATAAAGGGGGCCAAGACCCGACCCCCTTCCCAGCCGTCGTGCGCCGAGGCAAAGCGGAGCCCGAGCCCTAAGCCGGGTGCCAGCCCCCGTTGCGCTTCACCACCTGTCCCTCCGACTCGAGGGTGGGCATCACGCGGTACAGGTAGTTCGCCTTGATGCTCATCGCGTCGGCGAGCTCCGCGATCGTGATCCCTGGGCGGGTCCGGACGAGCTCGAGCGCCTGCTTCGCGCGCGTGCCGCTTCCACGCGGCCGGCCTCGGCGGCCGCTGCCTGCGCCGCGACTCTGTCGCCGCGTTGCGGGCCGGGCGCGGTTGTTGCCCACGCCGGCGAGCGCCGCCGCCGCCTTCTCCAAGCGGTTGTACTCATCGACCAGCGGGCGCAGTTCCTTCAGCCGGGCGTCGATCTCTTTGCGTTTCTCGTCCAGGAAGTCAGCCATTGGCCGAACTGTAACTGTTATTCGACGAGTGACTTCAGTCGCTGCAAGGAGCCGTCCAGCTCCTTTTCCGTAACCCGTAACACCGCGCGGCCGGCAACGCGCCCGACCACCCCGCCCGGAAGGTCGTACTTGTTCATATAGGAGAAGCGCGTGCCCTGCCCGTTCTCGTCGAAGGTGTAAACCACCTGGGCGTGGGACCCGACCGGCCCCCTGCCCTCCCAGACGACACGGCGGCAGGGGTCGTTCTCGACCACGGTCCAGCGCACCGTGAAGCTGCGTCCCGCGAGCTTCAGGCGCTGGGTGAGCTTCGAGCCGTGTTTCAGGCGACCCTCGGGCGCATCCTCGAGGTGGTCGTGGATCGTCACCCAATCCCTGAGTCGCGACGGGTCCATGACGACGTCGTAGACGTCGCGCGCGGGAGCGTCGATCTCGATTGTGCGCTCGACCTTCATCTCGCCCCCAGCCGCTCAGCGGCCTCCCAGTCGGCCAGCGCGTGGTCGACCGCCCGCGCGAAGCGGCGCGGCCGCAGCCCGTAGAGCCGCGGCGCCTCCTGCGGGTCGCGCGGCAGGATGTCCGATTCGAGGCTCTCCATCAGCGGGCGCACGAGCTCGACCGGTTGCCCGGTCAGCGCGGCCACGACCGCGCTCGCGGGCGGCGTCAGCGAGGCGCCGATGCCGATCGGCATGCGGCCGACCCCCATCGACTCCGCGATCTGGTCGATCATCTCCGAATAAGTCATCACGTCCGGACCGGCCACGTCCAGCGAGCGGCCCTCGGCGGCGGGCACCGAGGGTGTGCGAGCCAGATACTCGATCACATCGCGCTCGTCGATGGGCTGCGTGCGGTTCGAGCGCCAGCCCGGGAGGGGCAGAACACGCAGCCGCTCGACGAGTCGCACCAGCAGGCGAAATGAGGACGAGCCGGCGCCGATCACGATCGAGGCGCGCAGCGCGGTCGAGCGCGGCACCGCGGTGAGCAGGATCTCCTCGACCTCGAGCCGCGAGCCGAGATGGGTCGAATGGGGCCCCGCCGGGGCGATGCCGCCGAGGTAGACGATCCGCTCCACGCCCGCGCCCGCCGCCGCGCGACTGAAGGCCTCGGCGGCTCGCCGGTCGCGGGCGGCGAAGCCGCCGTCGCTCGCGGGCTCCATCGAGTGAACGAGGTAGTACGCGGTCGAGATCCCGTCGAGCGCGGCGTCGAGCCCCTCGCCGCTGAGCAGGTCCGCGCGCACGGCCTCGACGCCGGGCAGCGCCTCGACGCGCTCGGGGCGGCGCGCGAGCGCCCGCAGCGGGCGGTCCTCGCCCGCCAGCCGGCGCAGCAGCCGCCCGCCGACATATCCGCTTGCTCCAGTGATCAGCTCCATGTGGGTTCTCCATGCTGCCCGAAGTTCGCCCCCCTGAAAAATGCGCTCGGAGCGGGCGCGTTTCAAGCGAGGCTGCAAACTGCGGCAAACCGCGACTGGAATCCGAGCGGCGGTTGGTGTTGCATGGCCCCCGTGCCGAAGACGAAGCCTGCCCGCTGCGAGGACTGCTTCTTCCGCCAGAACGAGCTCTGCGCGCTCAACCTGGAGAAGCCCTGCACGACATTCCGCCCCGCGGAGCGCGGCCTCGCGCCCGAACGTCAGCTGGCATTCGTCTTTCGCACGGAGCGCACCACCGCGGCCTACGCATTTCCCCAACCAAACGCCTGAAGGTCCCGCGACTGGGGGTAGTCTGCGCGGATGCGGTTAACCGTGCTCGGCAAATCGCCCGCTTGGCAGGACGCGGGCGGCGCCTGCTCGGGCTACCTCGTCGAGATGGATGACTACGCGGTCGTCATCGACTGCGGCAATGGCGTCTTCGGGAAGCTGCGCGAGCGGATCGACTACATCGACGTCGACGCCGTCGTGATCTCCCACCTGCACGCCGACCACTTCCTCGACCTGGTGCCCTACTCGTACGCGCTCACCTACGCGCCGCGCCAGCAGCCCGTGCCGGTCGATCGCTGGCCCGGCACCGACAATCCCGCGCGGCCGGAGCTGCACGTGCCGCCCGGCGGGCGCGACGCCTTCCGGCGCGTGGTCGGCACCTGGGGCAACGAGGATCTGATCGAGAACGCCTTCGAGCTGCGCGAGTACGACCCGGCGAGCGAGATCGAGCTCGGGCCGCTCTCGGTGCGCTTCCAGGAGGTGCCGCACTTCACGGAGACCTTCGCGATGAGCATCGCCGCCGGCAACGGCAGCGGCGGGCGGATCGTCTACGGCGCCGACAGCAGCCCGACCGACGCGCTCAAGGAGTTCGCGCACGGCGCGGACCTGATGCTCGTCGAGGCGACCCTGCCGCGCCCCGAGCGCACCGGCATGCGCGGCCACCTCACGCCCGCCGAGGCGGGCGAGCAGGCGCGCGAGGCCGGGGCGAAGCGGCTCGTGCTTATCCACATCTCGGACGAGCTCGACTGGGAGTGGGCCCGCAAGGAGGCCGAGGAGTCGTTCGGCGGTCCCGTCGAGGTCGCCGGCCAGGGCGACGTCTACGACGTGTAGCCGAGCGCGTCCGCGACCTGCTCGCGGCCGCGGCTCAGCCTGCTCATCACCGTCCCCTCGCGCGTCTGCAGCGCCCGGGCGGCCTCCTTGTAGCTGAGCCCGGCGAGGTCAACCGCCGCGACGGTCTCGCGGTAGGGCTCCGGCAGTGCGGCGACGGCCGCGATCACCTCGGCGGTCTCGGCCATCGCGGCGGGCTGGGCGAGCGGCCGCCCCTCGACGAGCTCCTCGTGCTCCTCCAGCGGGCTGTCGCGCGGGCGGCCGGCCTCGCTCCGGTAGCGCGAGTAGAAGGTGTTGCGCAGGACGCGCATGAGGTAGCCGAGGTCGTCGTCGGAGCGCAGCAGGCGCGGCTTGCGCAGCACCTGCACGTAGGTCTCCTGAACCAGGTCCTCGGCGTCGGCGTGTGAGCCGCACAGTCCCGCAGCCGCTCGGTAGAGGCGGTCGATGTGATCGCCCAGACGGGCAGGATCGAGTGGACGAAGGGTGTCCACGCGCTCAGAACGGTACGGCTCCGAGCCCCTTCCAGCCCGCGAGGTCGAGCAGCTTCGTGGCGGGCACTCCCTCGCCACTCAGGATGCAGGTGCGCCCGCCGCGCTCCCAGGTGACGATCGTCCGGCCGTCGGGCTTCACGTAGCGGAGCGAGCTCCCCTCGCGCCGAGCCGAGGCCGATGGGTCGGGTGCCGGCAGAGCGTCGCCCGAAACGATCGTGTACGCGATCTCACGCCCCTCCTTCTCGTAGAAGACGGTGACCGCGCGCCGCCCGTCGATCTCGTCCACGCGCCGGCCACTCGGCTGCCAGCCGAAGTTCTCGGCCCAGTCGGGAAACGGCAGACCAAACGCCGACGTGTCGAGCAGCTTGGGGCGGCCCGGCTCGGGGGCCGGCTGCGTGGGCGGGAGCGTGCCGAGCTCGGCCGCCTCGACCACGCTCGGGCCGCCCGCGCCACCGGGCAGCAGCAGCACCACGAGCAGGGCGGCCGCGGCGGTCGCGCCCGCAAGCGCGCCGCCCAGCGTCAGCCGGCGCCGTCGCGCCGGGCCGCGGGCCCGCTCGCGCTCCGCCTCGATCCGCTCCCGGAGCCGCAGCGGGGCCTTGAGCTCCACGGCGTGCAGCGCGGCGACCGCGAAGCGCTCCCTGCCGGGATCCGGTTGCCCCTCCATGTAGACATGGATGCTCTCGGCGGCCGATCTATTCCCGCTGGACAGCGCCGCCGCGAGCGAAGAGAGTGGGCTCATGACCACCGTGGACCTGAGCCCGCGTGCCCGGCGCGCGCTCGATGCGATCTGTGACACCTTCGCGCCGGGCGGCGCCGGGCTCCCGGCGGCCACCGACCTCGGCGTGCCCGAGGCCCTGCTCGAGCTGGTGGCGCGCAATCCGCGCGCCGCCGAGCGCAAGCAGGTGGGCCAGCTGCTCGGGCTCTGGGATACGCGCCTGCTCGCGGCGATCGGCGGTGGCGGGCTGCGCAACTTCAGCTCGCTCCCGCAGTCCGAGCGCGAGCGGGTCCTGCTCTCCTGGGCGGACAGCCGCGCGCCGCAGCGGCGCGCCGCGTTCCAGGCGCTCCGCAAGGGCTCGTTGCTCGCCTACTACGGCCGCGACGGCGGTCACAATCCGGTGCTTCAGGCGATGGGCTACCCGGGCGCACTCGGACCGCCCGAGAACCCGCCGCCGCCCGGCATCGAGCCGCTCGAGGTGAGCTCCGACACCGAGCTCGACTGCGACGTCGTGGTGGTCGGCTCCGGCGCCGGCGGCGGCACGGCTGCGGCGGTGCTGGCCGGCGCGGGCCTCGAGGTGATCGTGATCGAGGCGGGCGGCTACTACTCGGAGAAGGACTTCGACGGCGACGAGCTGGCCGGCTTCTCACGCCTCTACATGAACTCCGGCGGCATGGCCTCCCAGGACGGGAGCATCGGCCTGCTCGCCGGCTCCTGCCTCGGCGGCGGCACGGTCGTCAACTACACGTTCTCCTTCCGCACCCCCGAGCACGTGCGGCGCGAGTGGGCCTCGATGGGGGTCCCGGCCGTCGACGGCCCGGCGTTCGACGAGAGCCTCGACGCGGTCTGGGAGCGCATCTCGGTGAATGAGGAGCACAGCGTCCCGAGCGCGCGCGACGAGTCGGTCCGGCGCGGCCTCGACCGGCTCGGCTGGAACTCGCAGGTGATGAAGCGCAACGTGCGCGGCTGCCGCGCCGAGGTCTGCCGGCTGTGCCACTACGGCTGCCAGCTGGGTGCGAAGCAATCGACCCTCAACACGTGGCTGCAGGACGCCTACGACGGCGGTACGCGAATGCTCGTCGACACGCGCGCCGATCGCGTGCTCGTCGAGAACGGGGCCGCCCGCGGCGTCGTGGCGCGCACCGGCGCCGGACACCAGGTGACCGTCCGGGCCCGGGCGGTGGTGAGCGCGGCGGGCGCGCTCCAGACCCCCGCGCTGCTCGCCCGCTCAGGGGTGCGCTCGAAGGCTCTCGGCAAGCACCTGCGCCTGCATCCGGTGATGGTCGTCTGGGGCCAGATGGACGAGGAGGTGCGGCCCTGGGAGGGCATGCTGAGCGCCACATTCTCCGATCAGCACGCCGACATGGACGGCAATGGCTACGGGATCAAGTACGAGCACGTCGCGACCCCGCCCAGCATCCTGCTGAGCTTCTCGCCCTGGCGCGGCGGTCGCGCGCACCAGGAGCTGATGCAGGCGCTCCCGCATACCGCCGGCATCGGCATCCTCCTGCGCGACCACGGTCGTGGCGAGGTGCGCGTCGGCCGCGACGGCGAGCCGATCGTGCGCTACGCCTTCACCGACGAGGACGTCGACCACCTGCGGCGCGGGCTGTGGGGCGGAGCCGAGCTGGTCGAGGCGATGGGCGCGCGGCTGATCTACTCGTCGCACGCGAAGTGGGTCGCCTACCAGCCCGGCGTGCGCGGCGACCGGGCCGCGTTCCTGGACGCCGCCGACGCCTGCGGCTGGGGTCCCGGCCAGTCCCAGCCTGTCTCGTTCCACATCATGGGAAGCGCGCGCATGGGCGGGTCGGAGCGCGACTCGGTCTGCGACCCGAGCGGGCAGACCTGGGGCGTGCGCGACCTCTACGTCTGCGACGGCTCCGCCTTCCCGACGGCGACTGGCGTGAACCCGATGGTCACGATCGAGGCGCTGGCGCACATGAACGCACGCGGGCTCGCGGAGCGGCTGACCTAGCACGGAACCTCGGGGCGCCGGCAGGTGTAACCGTTGTGTGAGCCGCACAATCCTGATCTCCGTCGCGGTCGCCGCCCTGGCGCTGGCGCCGAGCGCGGCCGCCAAGGGTCCCCACGCGATCGTGGAGCCCGGCCCGGGTGGCATCGCGCCCGGCGAGCGCTGGGTTGCCACGCTCACCCTCAACGAGTTCCGCGCCCGCGCGCTGGCGCGAGCCCGCCCCCGGGTGTTCCTGCGGAGCGGTCGCGATCGCCTGGTCGTCACGCCGGCCCGGATGAGCGTGGGCCGCTACCGCCTGAGCGCCGTGTTCCCGCGCCCCGGGCGCTGGGCCTACACCGTGGTCCAGGGCCGGCGCCGCTTCGACTTCCCCGCCTCGCTGATCGGAGCGGGGGAGCGCGACACCATGGCGTACGTCGCGTTCCCCGAGGGGAGCCCCGCAGAGAGGCAGGGCGCGGGCGGCTCGTACATGGAGGACGCGGCTCCCACCGGCGGTGACGCGCTTCCCCCCGAGGTCGTCATGCCCGCGGCGGGCGAGGGCGACGGCGGCGGGCTCGCGTGGTGGATCCCGGCGGCCGGACTGGCGCTTGCCGGCGCCGGCACGCTGACCGCCGTGCGCCGCCGCCGCTGAAGCGAAGCAGCGTCCGGGATATCCTCGGTCGCCGTGACTCCGCAGCACGACCTGTTCGCCAACTTCGAGCGCATGCGGCGCGAGATCGACGAGCTGTTCGGTGACGTGTTCGAGCGCCAGACCGGCCTGCGCGGGCGCGGCTTCTCGCCCTCGGTCGACGTCTACTACGCGGACGACCCGCCGCGCGCCGTCGTCAAGGCGGACCTCGCCGGCATCGACATCCAGGACGTGGCGCTCGAGATCCGCGGTCGCCAGCTCCTGATCGCGGGCGAGCGGCGCCCCGCCGCCGCGACGGGCCGCCTCTACCAGCAGATCGAGATCGAGCACGGGCCGTTCCGCCGGATCGTCGAGCTGGGCGCCGAGGTCGAGGCGGGCGCGGCACGCGCGTCCTACGAGGACGGCATGCTGGCCGTCGAGATCCCCCTCGCACGACCCGAGCAGACCGTGCGGCGAGTGCCGATCGAGGAGGGGTAATGAGCATCCACATCCCCTCCTCGAACGGCGAGCCCGTGGAGGCTCCGGTTACGTCGGCGCTGCCAGAGGCGCTGCCGGTGCTGCCGATGCGCGACAGCGTGCCGTTCCCCGAGACGCTCACGCCGCTCGCCATCGGCCAGGAGCGCTCGATCACGCTGATCAACGACGCCCTGGCAGGCAACCGCATGCTGGTGATGGTCGCCTCGCGCGACCCCGACATCGAGGAGCCCGGCCCGGACGATCTCTACGACACCGGCGTCGCCGGCGTGGTCGCGCGCATGCTGAAGGTGCCCGACGGCACGCTGCGGATCCTCGTCCACGGCGCCCAGCGGGTCACGATCGGCGACTTCGTCACGACGCAGCCGTACCTGGTGGCCAAGATCGGGGAGGCGCCCGACATCGTCGAGCCCTCGCCCGAGCTCGAGGCGCTCCACCGCAACGTCCAGGCGACCTTCTCGCACATCATCGAGGAGGTCCCCTACCTGCCCGAGGAGCTTCAGGTGGCGGTCGCGAACCTCGATGACCCGGCCGAGCTCGCGAGCATGATCGCCGGCGCGCTTCGCATCAAGACCGACGAGAAGCAGGCGCTGCTCGAGGAGCGCAACGTGACGAGGCGCCTGCGGATGCTCTCGGAGCTGCTCGCGCGCGAGCTCGAGCTGGTCGAGATCGGCTCGAAGATCCAGACGCAGGTCCAGTCGGAGATGGAGAAGGGCCAGCGCGAGTGGTTCCTGCGCCAGCAGATGAAGGCGATCCAGGACGAGCTCGGCGAGTTGGACGAGCAGGAGATCGAGGCGCAGGAGCTGCGTGCCCAGATCGAGGCGGCGAAGCTGCCCGAGTACGCCCTTCGCCAGGCCGAGCGCGAGCTCGGCCGCTTCGAGCGGTTGCCGCCGCAGTCCGCCGAGCACGGTGTGATCAGGACCTACCTCGAGTGGCTCGCGTCGCTGCCGTGGTCGGTGGCGACCGAGGACAACCTCGACCTCGGCCACGCGCGCAAGGTGCTCGATCGCGACCACTACGACATCGAGCGCGTCAAGGACCGCATTCTCGAGTTCCTGGCCGTCCGCAGGCTCAAGCCCGACGCGCGCTCCTCGATCCTCTGCTTCGTGGGCCCGCCGGGCGTCGGCAAGACGTCGCTCGGCCGCTCGATCGCCGACGCGATGGGGCGCAGCTTCGAGCGCATCTCCGTGGGCGGCGTGCGCGACGAGTCGGAGATACGCGGCCACCGGCGCACCTACATCGGCGCCCTGCCGGGCACGATCATCCGCGCGCTGCGCGACGCGGGCTCGAACAACCCCGTGTTCATGATCGACGAGATCGACAAGATGGGCGCCGACTTCCGCGGCGACCCGGCGAGCGCGATGCTCGAAGTGCTCGACCCCGAGCAGAACTCGAGCTTCCGCGACCACTACCTCGACCTGCCCTTCGACCTCTCGCGGGTCTTCTTCATCTGCACCGCCAACCTGCTCGACCCCGTGCCGCCGGCGCTGCGCGACCGCATGGAGATGATCGAGCTGTCCGGCTACACGCACGAGGAGAAGCGCGAGATCGCGAAGCGCTACCTCGTGCCGCGGCAGATGGAGCAGAACGGCGTCGGCCGCTCGAAGATCGAGTTCACCGACGATGCGCTCGACCTGATCATCGACGGCTACACGCGCGAGGCGGGCGTGCGCGGGCTCGAGCGTGAGATCAGCTCGGTCTGCCGGAAGGTCGCGCGCGAGTTCGCCGAGGGCAAGCGCAAGTCGAAGCGGCGCGTGCGCGCGCAGACGGTCACCGAGCTGCTCGGCAAGCCGCGCATCCAGACCGACGTGCAGCGCCGCACCGGTGTGCCGGGCGTCGCCACCGGCCTGGCCTGGACGCCCGTCGGCGGCGACGTCCTGTTCGTCGAGGCCACCGCCTTCCCGGGCGACGGGAAGCTGCAGATCACGGGACAGCTCGGCGACGTCATGAAGGAGTCCGCAGCGGCGGCGCTCTCCTACATCAAGACCGCGGAGTCGACGAACGGCGACGTCCCGGACGACTGGTTCCGCACGCACGACATCCATGTGCACGTGCCCGCCGGGGCCATCCCCAAGGACGGCCCGAGCGCCGGCATCACGATGGCGACCGCGCTCGCGTCGCAGATCAGCGGCCGGCCGGCGCGCGCCGACACCGCCATGACCGGCGAGATCACGCTCACCGGCCAGGTGCTGCCGATCGGCGGCCTCAAGGAGAAGGCGCTCGCCGCGCAGCGCGCCGACATCAACCGGCTGATCATCCCGCGCCGGAACGAGCCCGACATCGACGACATTCCGGCTCATCTGCGCAAGAAGATGAAGTTCATCCTCGTCGACAACGCCAACGAGGTTCTCGACGCCGCGCTCGAGCGTCCCAAGCGACGTTAGGGTTCGCCGGCGATATCCGGGTAGAGTGTCGGCAGCCGAAAGCGGATCGAGGAGAGCAATGGCGTCAAAGAAGAAGGCCGTGAAGGCCGGGGCCGGTGCGGCCGCCGCCGCCAAGGCGGTCCGCTCCAACCAGTACATCCAGCGTGTGATGGAGGATCCCGAGCTGCGCGACAACCTGCGCAACGCGTTCGAGTCCGGGCGCAAGGCGTACGGGCGGATGCAGAACGGCAAGGGCCCGGTCAAGGCTGTGACCGAGGACAAGAAGACCCAGAAGGAGCTGAAGGAGGCGGCGAACTCGCTCAAGGACGCCGCCGACCAGCTTCGCGGGAACAAGAAGAAGAAGAGCCGCAAGGGCCGTCTCTTCCTGCTTGCCGTCGTAGGCGCCGGCGTGGCGCTCGTGGCGAGCGAGGGCCTGCGCAAGAAGGTCCTCGATGCCCTGTTCGGCAAGGAGGAGGAGTTCGAGTACACGGCGAGCACCACTCCAGAGCCGAGTACGAACGAACCGGTGGGGTCCAGCTCCACCTAACTCGACAAGGGCGCCCCAGGGGCGCCCTTTTCGTTTGCTCTTTCACACCGTACACGGCTCTCGTCGCGTAGCGCTGAACCTCGTCGTGTCGGCGTCCTCACCCTCGAGCTGCGACAGGGGCCGCGCGGACGAGCTCGACGAGCCGCGCCCGCCGGAATACGACGAGCTCGAGGAGACGCGCGAGCCGGCGCCCACCGTCGCCGCGGGCGTGACCTGATCGCGGTCGGCTGGCCGGCCAGATAGGATCGCCGTCGAGGGATGGAGGCTGCAAGCGAACTTCCGCGGCGGCTCGAGGGCGACAAGGCCCAGAGCATCATCGCCGCGATGCGCACCAGCGTCGGCAAGCGCGGCGCAGCCGGCTCGACGTTCGATCACGTCGCCCGCGAGGCGGGCGTGTCGCGCGGGCTCCTGCACTACTACTTCGGCTCCAAGGAGCGCCTGCTCGTCGAGGTGGTCAGGCACGACTGCGACGTGCGCAACCAGGCGATGGACGAGCGGCTCGAGCGGGCCCGCAGCATCGACGAGATCCTCGACGCGCTCGTGGTCGGCCTCAACGAGTTCATCGAGGACGAGGAGGGCAGCCAGGCCGTCATCTACGAGATGCTCTCGGCCTCGCGCCACTCCGAGGAGATCCGGGCCGAGCTCGCCGAGCTCTACCGCCAGTGGCGCGAGCGGCTGGCGGGCTGGCTGCGCGTCAAGGAGCGCGAGGGCGTGATCCGGCTGGAGGCCGAGCCCGAGGCGGTCGCCTCGATCCTGTTCGCGCTCGGTGACGGGTTCGGCATCCAGGTTCTCTGCGACTCCGAGTGGGACCAGAACCCCGCGTTCGAGCTGGGCGTCGCGAGCGCACGGCAGCTGCTGGGCGCGTCGTAGACTGCGGCCGAATGGCCGTTCGCTCGATCGTTCTCGGAGCGGTTCTGTGCGCGTCCGCAGTCCTTTGCAGCCCGGCTGCTGCTGCGCGACCGGCCGCCGGCGGCCACTACTACGGCTTCGAGGCCGACGAGGCGCGGCCGTTCAGCGTGCTCGGGGTCGACGCCGAGCTACGGGTGGCCGGCAACCGGGGTCGCCTGGCACGTGGCTCGCACCTCGAGTACAGGGTTGAGTGCCCGGGCGCCGTCGCCGGTGGGGACTTCAGGCTCGGCGGCACCAGGCTGACGCGTAGTGGACGCTTCTCGCGGGCAGGACGGGTTGCGGGGCACCGCTACCGGATCCGCGGCAGGTTCCTCGGTCGTGGCTACGCCCGGATCAGGTATTCGCTGAGTCGCTGCAAGAGCTCGAGGTTTCCCGTGACCCTCTATCTGGACGGCGAGCCGCCGTTCAGCGGCTGCCGGCGACAGCGGGCGAAGACGCTGGCCCGCTCCGCCCGACGGGCGGGTCTTCGAGCGCTACCGGCTCGAGTCGAACGGCGAGTTCTTTCCGCACGCCTACGCCTGCGGCTTCGGTCCGGCGGGCGGGCAGGTGCTGCTCGGCCGCAACTACGACGAGGAGACGATTGGCCATCCTGTGGTCCTCGGCAGGTACGTCGCCTACGCATCGGTTTCGTGCGGGCTTGGAGCCTGCAACTCCGCGATCGTGCTATTGCCGCTCGACTTCCCGGGAGAGCCGGAGCTGCGCGTTCCGTCCGTGCGCGGTCCCGGCTACTACTCGAGTCAGGTCGAGTCGCTCGTTCTCAAGGGGAACGGCTCGCTCGCCTGGCTGGTACTGCGCACGGGAGATACGACGGGCCAGGTGCCCCCGCCTCCGGCCGTGCGTGAGGTCTACGCCGTCGACGCCGAGGGCTGGCGCCGCCTCGATTCCGGCCCAGCGCTCGGTGAAGCTTCGCTGCGCCTCGACGCGGCCACGTCCACGCTCAGCTGGGTGAATGCGGGCGCGTCGCGCACCGCGGCGCTCGACTGAAGCCGACTCGACACCCCAGCGGCGCTAGCGCCCCTTCGAGCGGGCCCGGTACCAGCCCTCGCCGGCGAGCGTGTTGCGGTGCACGCGCTCGCGCTCGCCGGCCTCGGCCTCGGTCTCCGCCCGCACCTGAGCCTCGACCGCCGCGCGCGCGAACGGGATCACCTGCACCAGCGGAGTGCCCTTGGGCAGGATGTGGACGCCGTCGGCTCCGATCGGCACGAACGGGAAGTTCACCGCCGATGGGTAGCGGTCGGTGTCGACCACGCCGCTGAACACCTCGACCACCTCGCTCGGCCGGTTGAGGGGCGGCGTGAACAGGCAGCTCCAACCCGGCTGCGTCCGGATCGTCCACGGGTTGTGGAACTTGAACGTCGGGCGTGGCTCGCGCGGGTGGCCGGCGGCCTGGAAGGCGTTGTGGCTGCTCACCATCTCGGTGTCGAGCTCCCAGCCCGCCTGCACGTCACGCCCGTCATTGCTTATCTCGAGCCGGACCGTCGCCGCCAGCGGCAGGATCCAACCGAGGCTGAGCGCATCCAGGAACGGCACGCAGCGCTTGACCGTGAGGCCGTTGTTGGTCGCGCTCAGCTCGGCACGATCGCGCCCGCGCAGCCTCCCCAGCCACGCGGGCTGAACCTCGCGGGCGGGCACCGGCTCGGCCACGACGCCGAGGTCCTCCGGCCGGCAGAGGAACTCGACGCGCGGCTGCCGCCGGCCCCGTCCCATCAGGTTCGCTAGCGGCACGACCGCTTCTTCCGCTTCTTCGCCTTCTTCGACGAGTTCGAGCTCGAGTTGTTCGACGAGTTGCCGGACGAGTTGGAGCTCGAGTTGTTGGACGAGTTCGAGCTGGAGTTGCTCGACGAGTTGAAGCTCGAGTTCGAGCTCGAGTTGTTGGACGAATTCGAGCTGGAGTTGCTGGACGAGTTGGAGCTCGAATTGCCGGCCGACGCCGCCTCGGTACCGAGCGCGCGCTCGACCGCCAGCTTCACCGAGTCCGGCGGCCTGAGATCGCTCGGAAGCCCCGAGTCGGTCATGGCCGCTGCGCCGACGAGCCCACAGGCCCCGAGCGCCGCCGTATATGCCTTCATCCGCCTGTCCATCACTTGCTCCTCCGTCGGGTGTGCGTGCACGGCAACGGTCCCCGGCGGACGTGAGGGGGTTGTGAGGCTTTGCTGAGACTCCTTTCACGGAGCCCGCGGCTGGAAAGGGCTCAGGCGTCGAGCCTGGGCGGGCGCCAAGGCGCCGCGAGCCGCCCGGCCAGTTCGTCGGCCACGTCGTCCATGGGCAGTCGGACCTGCTCGAGCGAGTCGCGGTCGCGCAGCGTGACCGTGCGGTCCTCCGTCGTCTGGCCGTCGACCGTGATCCCCCAGGGCGTGCCGATCTCGTCCTGGCGGCGGTAGCGCTTGCCGATCGAGCCGCCGGCGTCGTACTCGGCGGGGATCCGCGTGCGCAGTCCCTCGTAGAGCTCGCGGGCCAGCTCGGGCATGCCGTCGCGGTTGACGAGCGGCAGCACGGCCACCTTGACGGGTGCGATCTTCGGGTGCAGGTGCAGCACCGTGCGCGTCCTGCCCTCGACCTCCTCCTCGTCGTAGGCGTCGCAGAGCAGTGCGAGGATCGTGCGCGCCACCCCTCCCGCCGGCTCGATCACGTGCGGGACGTAGCGCTCCTGGGTTGCGGTGTCGACGTACTCGAGCTTCTCGCCGGAGAACTCCGCGTGCTGGGTGAGGTCGAAGTCGCCGCGGTTGGCGATGCCCTCGAGCTCGGACCAGCCGATCGGATACAGGTACTCGATGTCGCTGGTGGCCGACGAGTAGTGCGACAGCTCGTCCGGGCCGTGCGCGCGCAGGCGCAGGCGCTCGGGGTCGAGCCCGAGGCCGGCGTACCAGTCCATGCGCGCCTGCATCCAGTGCTCGTGCCAGCTCTCGGCCTCGGCCGGCGGCACGAAGAACTCCATCTCCATCTGCTCGAACTCGAGCGTGCGGAAGATGAAGTTGCCCGGCGTGATCTCGTTGCGGAACGACTTGCCGATCTGGGCTATCCCGAAGGGCGGCTTGCGACGCGCGTACTGAAGCGTGGTCTTGAAGGCGAGAAAGATCCCCTGCGCGGTCTCGGGCCGCAGGTAGACGGTCGAGCCGGCGTCCTTGACCGGCCCGATCGTGGTCTCGAACATCAGGTTGAACTCGCGCGCCTCGGTCAGGTCGCAATCGGGATGGTCGCCGGGCAGCTTCGAGGGCGCCCTGCCGCAGCGGACCTCCGGGTGGCTCGCGCTGCCCGAGCGCTCCTCCTCGAGGTGGTCGGCGCGGAAGCGCTGCTTGCAGGTGCGGCAGTCGATCAGCGGATCGGTGAAGCCGGCGAGGTGGCCGGACGCCTCCCAGGTGCGCGGGTGCTGGATGATCGCCGAGTCGAGCGCGACGATGTCGTCGCGCTCCTGGATCATCGACTTCCACCACTCGCCCGTCACATTGTTCTTCAAGAGGACGCCGTAGTGGCCGTAGTCGTACGTGTTGGCGATGCCGCCGTAGATCTCGGACGCGGGGAACACGAAGCCGCGCCGCTTGCAGAGCGCGACGATCTTGTCCATGGTCACCACGGCCGCCACCCTAGCCGGTAGATGCGCCGTTTTCGCCGCAACCGGGGCGTCGAACGCCCCGGCCTGGGGTACGGTGGCCGCGATGGTCACGACGGCCTTGCGCCCGTTCGGTCACATCGCCGCCTGGATCGTGTGGCACAGCATGCGCGTGTCGCTGCTCGGCGATCTCGAGCGGCCGCAGCCGCCCGCAGACTGAGCGGCTATCAGGCGGCCGCGCTCGCCTTTCGAAGCCGGTTCAACAGCGCCTGTTCCTCGGCGCCCCAGTGGTCGCCGCTCAGCTCCTTGATCGCGCTGCCCCATTGCACTATCAGCGCCGCCTCGTCGAGGGTCAGGGACATCGCTACCAGGCGAAGCCGGGTGGCCTTGTTCTCGTTCATCCGTTCTCGTCCAGTTCTCGGTTTGTCAGCCGGCCGGCGGCCGGGGCGTGGAAACGGCCCGTGGGGGAGTCCGTCCGGACTCGGGAAGCTTGCGAGGGGGAGGGTGTCGCGTCGCGGGGCCGGTCGCTGAACGCGGAGAATCAAACTAGCAGGGCGAAAATCGGCACTCCTATACTCAGAGTGCCATGCCCATCTACGAGTACCGCTGCGAGCGAGGCCACACGTTTGAGGTCATGCAGCGCATGACGGACGACCCGCTCACGAGCTGCTCCACCTGCGAGGCGCCCGTTCAGCGTGTCTTCCATCCCGTGGCGGTGCACTTCAAGGGCTCGGGGTTCTACAACACCGACTACGGCAAGAAGAAGTCCGGCGCCTCGGGCTCGAACTCCGAGGGCGGCTCCCCGTCGAAGGACTCGGACTCCTCCTCGAAGAGCGAGTCCTCGTCGAAGAAGGAGTCCAGCTCGAGCTCCTCGTCGAGCTCGGGCTCGGACTAGTTCCCTTCGAGCAGCTTGCTGACGGCGTCCTGCTTGGACCCGTCGCTGACGAAGAGGTTGGTGCCGTTGTTGCAGCAGGTCGCTTCGAGCACTTCGGTATCGCTCGAGTTGCCGGTGGCCATGTCGGCGAACAGCGCCATCAGCTGAAGGCCGCCCATGTCGGTCTTGAGCGTCTTGGGTGCGCTCCAGCTCACCCACGGCAGCCGGAAGAAGGTGCCCGGCGACTTGATCTGGTCCCCGATCGCGCGCAGGACCTCCTGCTGGCGGGCGGCGCGGTCGCGGTCGTCCTCGGCCGGGGCGCACGAGTTCTTGCGTACGCGTGCGAAGCCGAGCGCGCGCGTGCCGTTCAGCTCGTTCTCGCCCTTCTTGAAGCGCAGCCCCTTCCAGAAGTTGTCGAACGGGGGAGAGCAGATGCGCGACTTCGACTCGACGGTGATTCCGCCCAGCGAGTCGATGAACTCGGGGAAGTCCTTGAAATCGACCTCGACCAGGTGGTTGACCTCGAGCCCGTTGCCAAGGAAGGACTCGACGGTCTCGATCGTGAGCGCGGGGCCGCCGAGCGCGTAGGCGGCGTTGATCTTGTTGATGCCGTGGCCCGGGACCTCGACCTCTACGTCGCGAGGGATCGAGAGCTTGCGCACACTGCCGAGCGAGGCGTGGACCAGCATGATCGTGTCGGAGCGGCCCGGGCCCTGATCGCTCTCGTCGATTGACTCGCCCGTGCGCTGATCGGAGCCCAGCACGAGGATCGTGCTGCCCGTCAGCAGGTTGCCTCCCGAGGAGAGCGCCCGCTCGGCGGCGGGCGAGACTCCCGGTTGAGTCGCAGCGCTGATCAGGAACAACGCCAGCGACAGCAGCAGCCAGCCCGCGATCGCGAGCGCGATCCATTTCGCCACGCGGCCCGGTGTGATCTGCCGCTTCTCACGCGACCCCGCGGGCGGCTCGTCGCCGCGGCTGCGCGACAGCCGGCGCTTGAGCGAGTCGAGATCGCCACCGCGCGCGAGCGGTCGCTTGCGGGCGCGGTAGACGTTGTACTCCGGTCGGTCCGGAGGGCCAGGGGTCGGTTCGTTCACCCCCCTCTGTATATCTACCCGGCATGCCACCAAGGCGGGTGATCGGTATCGACGCGGGCGGCACGAAGCTGCTGGGCGGCGTAGTTGACGAGGACTTGGTCGTGCACCACCGCGTGCACCGGGTCTGGCGCGGAGCGGACCGTCAGGAGACGCTCGACATCTTCCTGGACTCGGTCGAGGAGGTGCGCGCGGCGGCGCCGGAGGTGGAGGCGGTGGGCTTCGGCATCCCGGCGCTCGTCGAGTGGGAGACGGGAGTGGCGCGCTGGTGCAACCACCTGCCGCTCCAGGACGTGCGCTTCCGCGACCTGATGAGCGAGCGGCTCGGCCTGCCGGTGGTGGTCGACAACGACGGCAACGCTTCCGTGCTGGCCGAGTGCCGTGCCGGCGCGGGCGACGGCGCCCGCCACGTGGTGATGATCTCGCTCGGGACCGGTATCGGCACCGGCCTGTATCTCGACGGGCGCGTGTACAGGGGCGCGAGCGGGCTCGGGGCGGAGATCGGGCACTCCGTGCTCGACATCCACGGCGCCGAATGCCCGAGCGCCTGCCCCGGTCGCGGCTGCTTCGAGACGCTCGTCTCCGGCAACGCGATCGGGCGAGAGGGCCTGCGTGTGGCGGAGGAGCGGCCCGACTCGGCGCTCGGCAAGCGGCTCGCCGCGGGCCGCGAGATCACGGGCGGAATCGTCACCGAGCTCGCCCACAGCGGCGATCCGGCCGCTCGGGAGGTTCTCGCCGAGATCGGCACGCGCCTGGGCTACGGGCTCGTCGGGGTGATCAACGTCTTCAACCCCGAGGTGATCGTCATAGGGGGCGGTGCCGTCAGGGCCGGCGAGCTGCTGCTCGAGCCCGCCCGCCGGGTCGTCTCCGAGCGCGCGATGCCGCCGGTGCGCGCTGGGGTCGCGATCCGCGCCGCCCACTACGGCGACGAGGCGGGGATGATGGGCGCCGCCCTGCTCGCCTTCGATCACATCGCCGAGGCCACGGCGTGAGCGGGCGGCTCGTCGTCTGCCCGACGCCGATCGGCAATCTCGAGGACGTCACGCTGCGCGTGTTGTCGGCGCTGCGGGAGGCGGACGTCGTCGCCTGCGAGGACACGCGTCGCACGCGCATCCTGCTCGACCGCTACGGCGTCAAGGCCAAGCTCGTGTCGTACCACGAGCACAACGAGCGGGCGCGGGCCTCCGAGCTCGTCGGGCGCATGCGCGATGGGGCTGTGGTTGCGCTCGTCTCAGACGCCGGGATGCCGCTCGTCTCGGACCCGGGCTACGTGTTGGTGCAGGCGTGCGTCGCGGCCGGGCTTCCCGTCGAGGTGCTGCCGGGGCCGTCCGCCGCGATCACGGCGCTCGTCGCATCCGGGCTGCCCGCCGACGAGTGGCGCTTCCAGGGTTTCCTGCCGCGCAAGAAGGGGGAGCAGCGGCGCGTGCTCTCCGAGCCCGGCGGGACGCTCGTGGCCTTCGAGTCGCCGCGGCGCGTGCCGGGCACGCTCGCGTTGCTCGCGGAGCTCGACCCGGAACGGGAGGTCGCGGTCTGCCGCGAGCTCACGAAGGCGCACGAGGAGATCGTCCGCGGCAGCGCAGCGGAGCTCGCCGAGCGCTACGCGAGCACGCCGCCGAAGGGCGAGGTCGTGCTCGTGATCGGCGCGCCGGCCGAGCCCGAGGCGGGCGCAGGCGAGCCGGCCGCGGTGGATGCGCTGCGCCGGCTCGTGGACGCGGGCGCTCATCCGCGCAAGGCGGCGGGGGTGGTCGCCGAGCTGACAGGTGGCAGCGCCAACGCGCTGTACCGGGCGCTCACGTCAGGCGACTGAGAACGCGGACGGGCCCTCCGGTGGGAGGGCCCGTTGATTCCGCGGGGGGTGGGGTGTTGTGACTCAGTTGCCGCTGAAGCGGAAACCGTCGGTCTGGGGCATCACGGACGCCTTGCCGCCGCCGTCGCTGGTCGTCACGTCGGCGCTGCCCTCGTTCGGGCCGCCGTCGTAGCGGGGATGCGTCGACTGCGGCACGTCGGAGGCCTTGCTGCCCCTGGTCTGCACGTCGGCGCTGCCCTCGTTGGGGCCGCCGTCGTAGCGGGGTCCGGCCTGCGACAGCACGGACGACTGGCCGATCGGGGTCGACATCGTCACGTCGGCGCTGCCCTCGTTCGGGCCGCCGTCGTAGCGGGCCGCGCCCGGCTGGGTCCGGCCGATCGCCCCGGCCTGCTCCGCCGCGCCCGGGAAGGCCTGCGACTGGTTCGGCCGCGCGGGCAGGTTCACGCCCGGCGTGATGTCGGCGCCGCCCTCGTTCGGCCCGCCGTCATAGCGGGGGGCCGGGGCAGTGTCGACCGCACCGTCCAGCCGGCGCTGGGGGAGCGGAGCCGACTGCGGGACGCCGGTGGCGCCGGTGCCGCCGTACTCGATCGCCGGAGCGGGTGTGCTCTGGACGAGCTCGTCGCTGTCGTTGGCCACGATCACGACCGCCCCGGTCAGGCCGAGGACTGCGATCAGCGCTGCCACGAGCAGTGCGCGCAGGTGAACGTAGTGAGATCGGAGAACCACCGCCGGATGCTGCTCTGGAACTGCCTTGCCCATGACTTCCTCCTGTTGTTTGGTGCCCGGTCGAACGTCGTGGAGCGAGAGTGCATGGCGGCGGTTGCGGGGCGGTGACAGCACGGCAACAGGACGCTGCAACCGCGTTCTCCGCCACGTCTGCAACGCCCGCGTTACAGACCGTTCCAAGTCGGCGACAGGCCGGGCCCGGCCCGGCGGCAGCGCGCTTACGGTGCGGCCATGCGCCTCCTTCTGCCGCTCACAACCGCACTTCTCGTGGCCCTTCTCGCACCCGCCGCGCCCGCTCGAGCGGCCTGGACCTGGCCGTTGCAGGGCGAGCTGATCACGGGCTACCTGAACGGAGACGATCCCTACGTCGCGGGCCAGCACCGCGGCATCGACATCGCCGGCGCCCTCGGCGCGCCTGTGGTGGCTGCTGCTGCGGGCGAGGTGCGGTTCGCGGGTGTCGCCGGTTCGAGTGGCCTGACCGTGAGCGTGCGCACGGACGACGGCTTCGACACCTCCTACCTGCACCTCGGCGCAGCCCACGTGCGCGCCGGCGAGCGCGTCTCGGCGGGTCAGCGCCTGGGGGCTGTCGGCACGTCCGGCGTACGCTCGGCCGCCGCGCCGCACCTGCACTTCGGCGTGCGCGAAGCCGGAAGCCGCCATGCCTACCGCGATCCGCTCGCCTTCTTGCCGCCGCCGTCCGCGCCGGCGCCGGCGCCGAAGGCGCCCGCGACGGTGCCGCTTCCCGAACCGGTGCCGGCAACGCCGGTGGTCGCGCCGGAGCCCGTGCGAGTACCGAGTCCCGTTCGCCGGCGCGTCCCGGGGTCGCGCCGGATCCCGGTGCGCCGGCCCGGCCCGGCTCCGCGCCGGGCGCCGCTGCCCGGCCGGTCGCCGGTGCGGCGCCCCACCCCGCAGCCAAGCCCGATGCCGCTGGCCGCGCCCGAGCGCGCCGCGCGGCGGGTCCGCGCGCCGCAGCCGCGGTCGGCGCCATCTGGGCGCCCTGCGCCGGCGCCGGCTCCGTCAGCCCACGGGCGCCGGAGCGGCGAGGCACTCGAGCGGCCCGAGCTCGGGCCGTCCCTCCAGGGTGAGCGCGAGGCGGCGCACAGCTCGGATGTGAAGAAGGCCCAGAGCGCGCCGGCCGGGCAGCCCTCGGCCCGCGGGGGCGGTCCCGGCCTCGGCCTCGCACTCGCCTCCGTCGCGGTGCTGCTGGCCGCGGCGATCCTCGCCTTCAGCGGCGAAGGTCGCCCCACGCGGCGCCGGGGAGGCGCGCGGCTGGCTGCCGCCATACGCCCGCTCCTGGGGCGGCGATGAGCAGGGGCGACGAGCAGCCCGTGGCCCGCCGTCCAGTGCCATGGATCGGCCAGTGCGCCGGGCGTGGTCCGGTCCCGCGGGGAGCCCAGGGGCCACGGCCCCTGGCGGTCACCCGCGCCCGGGTAGCATCGGTCGTGGATGTCGTACTACGTCACCACGCCCATCTACTACGTGAACGGCGAGCCTCATCTGGGGCACGCCTACACGACGATCGCCGCCGACGTGCTCGCGCGCCACATGCGCCAGCGCGGCGAGGACGTGTTCTTCCTGACCGGGACGGACGAACATGGCGAGCCGGTCGCGCAGGCGGCCGAGAAGCTGGGCATCACACCGCGCGAGCTCGGCGACGCCAACGCCGTCCGCTTCAAGGAGCTCGCGCGCGTCCTCAACGCCACCAACGACTTCTTCATCCGCACGACCGACCCGGAGCACATGGCGAAGGTCGCCGAGGTCGTACAGCGCATCTACGACAACGGGCACGTCTACGCCGGGCACTACGAGGGCTGGTACTGCCCCCGCTGCGCCGACTTCAAGACCGAGTCCGAGCTCGCGGACGGCAACAAGTGCCCGATCCACCAGATCGTGCTCGAGATCGAGACCGAGGACAACTGGTTCTTCCGGCTCTCCTCGTTCCAGGAGCAGCTCGAGCAGCTCTACGCCGAGCGTCCCGGCTTCGTCACCCCGCAGAACCGCTACAACGAGGCGCTCTCGTTCATCAAGAGCGGCCTGCTCGACTTCTCGCTCAGCCGCCAGCGCCTCAAGTGGGGCGTGCCGGTGCCGTGGGACGACAGCCAGGTCATCTACGTCTGGATCGACGCGCTGCTCAACTACTACACCGCGCTCTCCTACGCCCGACCCGGCGAGGACCTCACGGACCGCTTCTGGCCCGCCACGGTCCACCTGATCGGCAAGGACATCCTCAAGTTCCACGCGGTGATCTGGCCCGCGATGCTGATGGCCGCCGGCCTGCCGGTGCCCGAGCGCGTGGGCATCCACGGGTTCCTGCTGCTCGGCGAGCACAAGATGTCGAAGTCGCTCGGCAACGTGATCGAGCCGCTCCGGGTCGTGGAGCTGTACGGCGAGGACGCGCTGCGTTTCTACGCGATGCGCGAGGTCAGCTTCGGCTCCGACGGCGAGGTCTCGCCGGACGGCTTCGAGACGCGTTACAACACGGAGCTCGCAAACGAATACGGCAACCTCGCGAGCCGCACGCTCGCGATGATCGGCCGCTACCGCGACGGCAACGTGCCGGATGCGAAGCCCGCCGCCGAGCTGGCCGGCGAGTTCGAGGGCCTCCGCGAGACGGTTTGCGAGAAGCTGGACGCGGTCGAGCTCACGTCCGCCCTGGACGAGGTCTGGCGCCGCATCAAGCTGCTCAATCGCTACGTGACGGAGCAGGAGCCCTGGAAGCTCGCCAAGGATGAGTCACAGGCCGAACGGCTCGACGAGGCGCTGTACACGCTGGCCGAGGGGCTTCGCGTGGTCTCCGTGCTGCTGCATCCGTTCATGCCCCGCAGTGCAGAGCGGCTGCTGGAGGCGCTCGGGCGCGAGGACCTGTCGCTGGACGGCGCGCAGCTCGGCGCGGTTGGAGGAGGGGCGAAGCTCGGCGAGCTCGGCCAGCTCTTCCCGCGTGTCGAGGCCGAGGCCGCCTGACCCTTGATCGACACCCACTGCCACCTCGATGCGTGCGAGCCGCCGGACGCGGAGCTCGTCGAGCGGGCGCGCGCGGCGGGGGTCACCCGACTCGCGACCGTCGGCACCGATGACGCATCCATCGGGCGGGCGCTCGCGGCCGCGCGCAGCCACGACGAGGTGTTCGCGATCGTCGGGCGCCACCCGCACGAGACGGCCGGCTTTGGATCCGCCGAGCTCGAGGCGATCGAGCGGGCGGCGGCCGACCCGCGAGCGCGGGCGATCGGCGAGACGGGGCTCGACTACTACCGCGACTACGCCCCCCGCGACGACCAGCGGCGCGCCTTCGAGGCGCAGCTCGAGCTGGCCGCGCGGGCGGGGTTGCCCGTCGTGATCCACACGCGCGCCGCGGAGGACGACACCTTCGCGGTCCTGCGCGAGCGCGCCGCGGCGCTCCCGGCGGTCGTGCTCCACTGCTTCTCCGCTCCGGAGCGGCTCGGCGAATGTGTCGAGCGCGGCTACCTCTGCTCGTTCGCCGGCAACGTCACCTACCCCAAGGCAGGCGATCTGCAGGACGCCGCCCGCGAGCTGCCGGCGGAGCTGCTGCTCGTCGAGACCGACTCGCCCTACCTGTCGCCGCAGCCCGTGCGCGGCAAGCGCAACGAGCCCGCCAACGTGGTGCACACGGCGCGCCACGTCGCGGAGCTGCGCGGCGTCTCGTACGAGGAGCTCGAGCGCACGGTGGAGGCGAACACCGCGCGCGTCTTCGGCCCGCCCGCGGCGTGAGCGAGTCGCCGGCCGCTCCGCGCCAGGCCAGCCTGCGGCGCCTGCGCGAGTTCGAGGTCCGGCCCAATCGCGAGCTCGGCCAGAACTTCCTGATCGACGACAACATCCTGCGCGTGATCGGCGACGCCGCGGAGCTCACGCGCACCGACGTCGTGCTCGAGGTGGGTGGCGGCCTCGGCGTCCTGTCCGAGTATCTGGCCCCGCGCGTGGCGCACCTGCACGTGGTCGAGGTCGACCGCCGCCTCGAACCGCCGCTGCGCGACGCGCTCGACCCGTTCGCGAACGCAGACCTGCACCTGGCGGATGCGCTCGAGCTCGACTTCGGGGCGCTCGACCCGCTGCCGGACAAGGTCGTCGCGAACCTGCCCTACGGCGTGGCGGCCACCGTGCTGCTCAAGTCGATCGCCGAGCTCCCCGCGGCGTCCCTGTGGGTCGCGATGGTCCAGCGCGAGGTCGCCGAGCGGTTCGCCGCGCCCGCCGGCAACAGGAGCTACGGCGCGACCTCGGTGCTCGCCCAGCTGTCGGCGGACGTGCGCCTCCTGCGCAAGGTGCCGCGCACGGTCTTCCACCCGGTTCCGAACGTCGATTCCGCGCTCGTCGTGCTGCGCCGCACCGCGCCGGCGCCCGCCGGCCGGCCTGGTGGCGCTGATTCATGCCGGCTTCGCCCACCGCCGCAAGGCGCTGGCCGGCTCGCTCGCGCTGGCGCCCGGCGCACCCGGCGACATCCGCGACGCGACGCGCGCCGCGCTCGAGGGCATCGGGCAACCCGCTGACGCGCGGGCCGAGCGGCTGACGCCGCGGGACTGGCTCCAGCTCGCCGCAGAGCTCGGGGACGAGCGCGTGGGCGCCCTGCACCCGCGCCGCATCTAGCCTCCTCGCGATGGTCGTCCACGAGCGCGCCTACGCGAAGCTGAACCTGGTCCTCCAGGTCGGGCGCCCGCGTTCGGACGGGATGCACCCGCTCTGCTCGCTGTTCGCTTCGATCGAGCTCGCCGACGAGCTCGAGGGCTGTCCGGCGGAGCTGGACGAGGACAGCGTCGAGTGCGCGGGTGTGGAGGGCGAAAACCTCGCGCTCGGTGCGATCGGGGCATTTCGGGAGCGCACCGGCGGGCTGCCGGACGGGCCGGTGCGCCTGCGGATCGACAAGCACATACCGGTCGCCGCCGGGCTCGGCGGCGGCAGTGCCGACGCCGCCGCGGCGCTGCGGATCGTCAACCGCATCAGCGGGCTGCCGCTCGACGCAGCCGCTCTCCGGGAGCTGGCCGCGCAGCTCGGCGCCGACGTGCCGAGCCAGATCGAGCCGGGGCACGCGCTCGTCCAGGGCGTCGGCGAACAGGTGGAGCCGATCGCGCTGCCGCCGCTCGTGGCCGTGTTGGTCCCGAGCGCGGCCGGCCTTCGCACCGCCGAGGTCTACGCCGAGCTCGACCGCCTGGGCGGCGCGCGCGAGCGGCTCGACGCCGAGTCGCTCCGCGAGCTCGCCGCAGGCGCCCCGGACCGGCTCGGCGCGGCGCTCGAGAACGACCTCGAGCGGGCAGCGCTCGCGCTCCGCCCCGAGCTCGCCGGCACACTCGCGCAGCTGCGCTCCGCCGGCGCGCTCGGGGCTGCCGTCAGCGGCTCCGGGCCGACCTGCTTCGCGCTCTTCGCCGACCGACCCGCGGCCGAGGCGGCGGCCGCCGCGGTCCCGGGCGCGATCGTCAGCCCGCTGCGCCGGGGCTGAGCCGCCGCTGCGCCGGGGCTGAGCCGCCGGCTCCCGTACCCTCACGCCCTCATGGACGTCCGCGAGATGATCGCCGCGGTCGCGGCAGCGCTGGTCGCGGCGTACGTCGTGTGGCGCTGGCGGCGGTTGTCGCTCGAGCGCAAGGGCCTCGGGATCGTGATCGCGCTCGGCCTGGCGATCTACGCGAGCGGCGTCCTCTCCGAGCTGCCCGACCCGAAGGACGTGATCAGCGACATCGCCGAGGCCCTCGGGCCCTGGACCTACGCGCTCGTCGGGGTGATGGCCTTCCTCGAGACGGGTGCCTTCGTCGGGCTCGTGGCGCCCGGCGAGACCGTCGTGATCGCCGGCGGGGTGATCGCGGGCCAGGGCACGATCTCGCTGCTGCCGCTGATCGCGATCGTCTGGATCTCCGCGATCCTCGGCGACACGACGAGCTTCTTCATCGGCCGCCGGCTCGGGCGCGGCTTTCTCGAGAAGCACGGCCCGCGCGTGAAGATCACGCACGAACGGCTCGAGCAGGTGGACGGCTACTTCGACCGCCACGGCGGCAAGACGATCCTGATCGGGCGCTTCATCGGGCTCGTGCGGGCCCTGGCGCCGTTCATCGCCGGCTCGTCCGGCCTCGCCTACAGGCGCTTCATCCCCTACAGCATCATCGGCACCGGCCTCTGGGCCACGGTCTTCTGCACGCTCGGCTACATCTTCTGGCGGTCGTTCGACCGGGTGGCCCATTACGCCGGCCAGGCGATCTTCGGCTTCGGGGTCACGGTCGCGGTGATCGTCGGGATCGTGGTCGCATACAGGCGCCGCGCCGAGATCAAGAAGTGGCTTCTCGACCACGAGAGCCACCCGCTCGTGAAGCCGCTGTTCCTGGTCGGGCGGCCGCTGTACCGGAAGGTGCTGCGGCCGGTCTACGAGGCGGTGGCGCCCGAGCTGCGCTTCCTGTGGAACCGCGTCACCCCCGGTGAGCTCGGCCTCGAGCTCTCGACGGCCGTCGCGGTCGCCGGCGTCGGGATCTTCGTGTTCGTCCTCTACGTCGTCGAGCTCTCCGGCGACCTCGGGCCGACGCCACTCGACACCGAGTTGCTCGACGTCGCCGACGAGCTGTACAACGCCGCGCTCGCCGACGTGGCGAAGGTCGTGAGCGCCTTCGGCTCACTCGTGGCGGTCCTCATCGTCGTCGTCAGCGCGGCGATCCTGGTCGCCGCCTATCGGCGCTGGACCGAGGCCATCGTGCTGGTCGTCGGGTCCGGCCTGATCTACGCCGCGGTCCACATCACGAAGGACGCGATCGAGCGGCCCCGCCCTGCCGATCCGCTCGTCGAGACCTCGTTCTCGTCGTTCCCGAGTGGCCACGCGGCCTATGCGACCGCCTACATCGCGGTCGCGCTCATCCTCACAAGGCGCCTCGGCCTCGTCGCGAACGCGGCGCTCGTGACGGTCGCGATCGTGCTCGCCGCTGCGATCGGCCTCGCGCGCATCTATCTGCGCGCGCACTACTGGTCGGACGTCGCAGCGGGCTGGGGGATCGGCTGCGGGATCTTCGCTCTGCTGGCCGCGATCGCGATGATCGTCAGCCACGTGCGCCACAATGGCGGTCGGCGCGAGCCGGAGCCCCCGCTCGCGCGCGTCGAGCGATGAACCTCGATCTGACCAACACCGAGATCGCGATCGCGCTGGCCGGCGGCCTCGTGCTGGTCTGTTACGTGCTGCTGATCCTCATCCCCGCGTGGCGCTGCTACGGGCGCGTGTGGGAGAAGATCGGGGCCGGCTTCTTGACGCTCTTCATCCTCGCGACGCTGCTGGGCATCGGGACGGCGATCGGCCTGGCCGTCGTCTGGACCTACGACACGTACGCGTAGCGCGCGCAAAATGCGCGTCTGCCGGTCCGGTGGCCGAAGGGCGTCGATACGATCGTTCGATGGCCACAGGCCGTCAATCTCTCGGTGTGGCCGCGGAGCCCCGCTCGTTTCTCGACGCGCTCGACGGCGTTTCTGAGGCCGTCGAGTCGGGTGCCGGGCTGCCTTCGGTCGCGCGCGCGGCGGGGCGGGCCCTCGATGCGAGCGTGATCGTCCTCGACGCGTCGAGCAGCGTGCTCGCAGTGGCCTGCTCCTCGCCCGAGGACGAGCGCGCCGTGATGGCGCGCGAGGCGGGCATCGAGACGGTCGAGCTGCTCGTCGCCGAGGCCACGGTCGGCCAGTTGCGCTTCCGCCCGCGCGGTGAGCCGCCGCCCGCCGCGCTGCTGCGCCTCGTCGCCAACCTGATCGGCCTCGAGCTCGAGCGCGCCAAGGCCCCCGAGCGTGCCAGCGAGGAGGCCGTCGGCGACTTCCTGGGCGACCTCCTCACGCGCCGCATCACCGACCGCGAGAACATCGCCGCACGCTCGACCGAGCTCGGCTGCGACCTCTCGGACGGCGCCATCGCCCTGGTCGTCCGCGCCCGCCCCCAGCACCCCGAGGAGGGCGACTGGCGGGCCCGCGTGCTGACGCTGGCGGAGCGCGGCGCGCGCGCCGTGGAGCGCGGTTCGCTGGCCGCTCTCGTCGCGGCTGGCTGGGTCGGTACGCACGGCTCCGAGCGCGAGCTCGTGATCCTCGTCCCGGGCAGCGCGGGCCGCCGCGTGGCGGCCGCCGTCCACCGGGAGCTCGAGGCCAGCCTCGCCGGCTTCCAGCTGACCGTCGCGCGTTCGCGCCACACGAGCGATCCGGCCGACCTCCACCGCGCCGGCGCCGAGGCGCTGCTCGCCGCCAACGTCGCCGAAGCTCGTGGCCTGGCGGAGCTCTCGTTCGAGGAGACCGGCGCCTACCGCCTGCTGCTGCCCGCGATGAGCGAGGATCCGGGCGAGCTGCGCGGCTTCTTCGACGAGACGGTCGCGCCGCTCGTGGCCTACGACGAGCAGTACGAGACCGACCTGGTGCGCACGCTCGAGTCGTTCCTGGACGCGGACGGCAACGTCGCGAGGACCGCCGAGCGCCTGTTCACCCACCGCCACACGGTCCGCTACCGGCTCGAGCGCGTGCGCGAGCTCACCTCGCTCGACGTGTCCTCGACCGACGGCCGCGAGCGCCTGTCGCTCGGCCTCAAGGCCATGCGCGTGCTCGGCATCGCTGCGCCGGGCGGCCCCACGCAGGAGAAGGGGACCGAGGCCGGGCGCGTGCCTCGGGAGCGCAAGGACCGCTAAGGCAGAGGGGTCAGGTCTTGCAATCGCGCACTTCGTGCTCGATTGCAAGACCTGACCCCTTACTGGGGGGGAGGGACTCGAACCCCCGTTCCCGGGACCAAAACCCGGTGTCCTGCCAGCTGGACGACCCCCCAAATTCGGGCCTGAGCGTAGCCGCTGCGCAGCCGCTCCGGTCGCTACGCTCACGAGCCCATGGCCGAGTCCTTCACGGTCCTGATCATGGCCGCCGGCCATGGAACGCGAATGCACTCGCACCTGCCCAAGGTGCTGCACCGCGTCTGCGGCAAGCCGATGGTCGAGTGGGTCGCCGATGCCGCTCGCGAGGCGGGCGCCGAGCGCGTGCTGTGCGTCGTCCGGCCAGGCGGGGGCGTGGCCGACATGCTCCCCGACGGGATCGAGCCGGTCGAGCAGCACGAGGGCGAGGGAACGGCCGCGGCCGTGCTCGCGGCGCGCGGGACCATCGAGAGCGGGTCGCTCGTGATTCTCTCGGGTGACCAGCCGCTCGTCACCGCGGAGCAGATCGCCGGTCTGCGCGCGGCGCAGCACGCCGAAGGAGCCGCCGCGACGCTGCTCACGACCGATCAGCTCGACCCCGCCGGCTACGGCCGCATCGTGCGCGACGGCGATGGACGCTTCAAGGAGATCGTCGAGACCAAGCGAACGGAGGGCCTCCCGAGCACGGTGCTCGCGATCCGCGAGGTCAACCTGGGCTCCTACGCCTTCGATGCGGCGGCGCTCTTCACGGCGCTCGACGAGGTCGGCTTGACGGACGGCGAGCTCTATCTCACCGGTGCCCTGCCCGCGCTGGTGGCCCGCGGGCGGGTGGTTACGACATACGCCACCGACGATGCCGCCATTGCGCTCGGGGTGAACGACCGGGCGGGGCTGATGCAGGTCGAGGAGAGCGCCCAGCGCCGCATCCTCGAGGCTCACGCCCGCGCGGGCGTGACCTTTCTGCAACCGGCGACGACGCGCGTCGAGGCGCACGTGACGATCGGCGAGGACACCACGATCGGCCCCGGCGTGAGCTTGCTCGGCTCGACGCGCGTGGCCGAGGGCTGCGAGATCGGGCCGCACACGACGCTCCAGGACGCGAGAGTGGGTGACGCCGCCACGGTCCGGCAGTCCTACGTGATCGAGGCTGAGATCGGCCCGAGCGCCACGATCGGGCCGTTCTCGTACCTGCGGCCCGGCACGGTGGTGGGCGAGGGCGCCAAGGTAGGCGCCTTCGTCGAGGTCAAGAACTCCAACATCGGAGCCGGCGCGAAGGTCCCGCACCTGTCCTACATCGGCGACACCGACGTGGGCGACCAGGCCAACCTCGGGGCCAGCACCATCACCGCGAACTACGACGGTCGCAAGAAGCACCGCACGAAGATCGGAAAGAGCGCGAAGACCGGCGTTCACACCTCGCTGGTGGCCCCCGTGGACGTCGGCGATCGGTCGTACACTGGGGCCGGTTCGGTCATCACGGGCGACATCCCCGAGGGAGCGCTCGGGATCGCCCGGGAGAGGCAGAAAAACGTGGAGGGTTACGCGGACCGCGTAGAGGAGGACCCGCAATGAGCAAGCTTCTCGAGTCGGCCGCTGCTCCGGCCCTCTCTTCGAGCATCCACGCCGGCTACGAGAAGAGGCTGATGATCACCGCCGGCCGCGCGAGCCTCGAGCTCGGCGGCAAGATCGCGGAGAACCTGGGGGTCGGCCTTACCGACGCCGGCCTGAAGACGTTCGCCGACGGTGAGGTGTACTGCCGCTACGCCGAGTCGATCCGCGGTGCCGACCTCTTCATCGTGCAGTCGATCTGCGGGTCCGAGCGCGAGGGCCTCACGGTCAACGACGCGCTCTGGGAGCTCCTGCTGATGATCGACGCGGCCAAGGGCGCCTCCGCCCACCGGATCGTCGCCGTCGCGCCCTGGTACGGCTACTCGCGCCAGGACAAGAAGTCCGCGCCCCGTGAGCCGATCTCGGCTCGGCTCGTCGCAAACGTCCTCGAGACCGCCGGCGCCGACCGGCTCGTGACGATGGACCTGCACGCCGGTCAGATCCAGGGCTTCTTCTCGAAACCCGTCGACCACATGACCGCGATGCCGATCCTCACCCAGTTCGTGATCGACCGGCTCGGCGACCAGGAGCTCGTGATCATCGCTCCCGACGCCGGCCGCGTGAAGCTGGTCCGCAAGTTCGCCCAGAAGGTCGGCGCGCCCTACGCGCTGATGGAGAAGGAGCGCCCGGCCCAGCAGGTCGCCGAGATCGGCTACGTGATCGGCGACGTCAAGGGCAAGACCGCCGTGATCGTCGACGACATCATCGGCACCGGCAGCACGCTCAGCGCCGCTGCCCAGACCGTGCTCGACGAGGGCGCCGAGCGCGTGTTCGCCGTCGCCACGCACGGGCTCTTCTCGGGGCGGGCGTACGAGATCCTCGAGAGCGGCCCGCTGTCCGGGATCGTCGTGACCGACACCGTGCCGCTCCGCGAGGGCGCGCCCGAGCTGGTCACGCAGCTGACCTGCGCGGACATCCTGGAGGACTCGATCCGGCGCATCTTCGTCGACGACTCGGTGTCCGAGATCTTCGCCGGCGAGAACCAGCTCTTCTGAGCCGCCCGTGTACGAGCTCTATCTGGCGGTTCACATCCTCTGTGCCGTGCTGTGGGTGGGCGGCGGTGTGTCCGTGCACATCCTCGGGCGCTGGGTGTCGCGGGAGGGCGATCCGGAGCGGATGGTCGCCTTCAACCGGGACGCGGTGAAGCTCGGCAACGTCTTCTACGCGCCGCTCGCGCTCGCGTTGATCGTGGCCGGGGTCCTGCTCGTCGAGGAGGTCGGCTACGAGTACAGCGACCTTTGGATCGCGCTCGGCTTCCTCGGCTGGTTCTTCAGCCTCGCGGTCGGGCTCGCCTTCTACCCGCAGCAGGGCCGCAAGATCGAGGCGGCGGTCGCCTCCGAGGGGGCCACCTCGCAGGTCGCCCAGGCCGGCATCAGCCGGATCCTGATGGTCAACTCGATCGAGGTGCTGGTGCTCGTGCTCGTCGTGATCGATATGGCCGTCAAGCCGGGCTGAGCCGGCGGCTCAGGGCTCCGAGGACGGACCCCTGGCCCAGCGCGTCGCGGCGGAGCGCCCGAGGCGCGCCCGCACCCAGGTCTGCTCGCGGCGGCCGAGCTCGGTCGCGGGCGGGTCGCCGAACCACCATTCGCGACCGATCCGGTGCCAATTGCGCGTGGCGTTCAGCTGCCCGAGCACGGCCAGCACTCCCGACTCCATGCGCCTGCCCATCAGCTCGTTGGCGGGCAGGTTCTCGCGGCGCATGAGCCGGTAGAACGAGGAACGCGGATCCGACACCGCGGTTATCGCCTCCATCACGCGGGCGGAGTCGATCGTGACCTCGCGGTCCTCCATGTACCAGCCGCCGATCGCGCGCACGTGCTCCATGAGCAGCTCGGCGTCGACCTTGCGCGGCTGGTTCAGGAAGCCGAGGTCGTGGAGCGCGACCCGCAGCTCCTCGGGGTCGTCGTCGAAGACGGCCTTGAGCGCCGCGATCTCGAGCTCGATCTGATCGCTGTCGAGCTGTTTCGTCATGCCGAAGTCGAGGAACCCGACCCGCCCGTCGGGCAGCAGCAGGTAGTTGCCGGGGTGGGCGTCGGCGTTGAAGTGCTGGAGGTGGTAGATCGAGCCGAAGCAGAAGCGGAAGACGATCTCGCCGAAGCGGTCGCGCTCCTCCTGCGGCAGCGCGCGCACCTCCTCGAAGCCGGCGCCGTCCACCCATTCGCTGACGAGGATCCGCTCCGTCGACAGCCGCGTCACGACGTCGGGCACGAAGATGAACGGGTGATCGCGGTAACCGCGCGCGAAGGCGCGCTGCGACTGCGCCTCGAGCTCGTAGTCGAGCTCCTCCATGACGCGCTCCTTCAGCTCGGCAGCCGCGGCGCCGGCGTCGAGGCCGGGGGCGAGCGCCTTCGCCATCCGCAGGATCAGCCCGGCGTTCTGCATGTCGGAGGCAATCGCGCGCGCCACGCCCGGGTACTGGATCTTCACCGCCACACGCCGCCCGTCCGGCAGCACGGCGCGGTGCACCTGGCCGATCGACGCAGCGGCGGCGGCCTCGTGCTCGACGTCCTCGAACAGCTCCTCGACGGGCTCGACCCACTCCTCGTCCATCACGCTGCGCACCTTCTCCCAGGGCATCGGCGGCGCCGTCGAGCGCAGCGAGGCGAGCTGCTCCTGGTAGAGCTCGCGGTACTCCGGCGGCAGGAACTCGGTGTCGATGAAGGATGCGAGCTGGCCGACCTTCATCGCCGCCCCCTTCATGCGCCCGAGCGTCTCGACCATGCGCTCGGCCGCCTCGAGATGGCGCTGCTCGAGCGCCTCCGAGGCCTGCTCCGGCGAGCGCGCAAGGTTGGCCGCGCGCGTTCCCGCGTAGCGCGCGCCCTGCGAGCCGACGACCGATCCGACCTGGGCCGTGCGGCGAATCCTGCCGCTGGGGATCGAGTTGTCCTCACGGCGCGCCACACCGCCAGACTACGCACGCCGCCAGCGGACCGGGCCCCAGTGGCATCGCTACACTGGCGGGCCGTCATGGCGACTTCACAGCGACCCACACTCACCGCCGACGAGCGCTCCGAGCGAGGCTCGCGCTCCGCTCGCCGCATGCGCCGCGACGGCCTCGTGCCGGGCATCGTCTACGGCGGCAGCGACGGCGAGTGCACCTCGTTCAAGGTCAACTCGCGGGCGCTGCGCCAGGTGCTCGTGGACGGGTCGGCGCTGATCGATCTCGAGGTCGCGGGCCGCACCCGCCCGGTGATCGTCAAGGACCAGCAGCTCCACCCCGTGCGCGGCGAGGTCGTGCACATCGACCTGCTCGAGGTCCGGCTCGACGAGAAGATCCAGACGACGGTCTCGGTCCACATCGAGAACATCGAGGAAGCGCCCGGCATCAAGGAGGGCGGCGTGCTCGAGCAGGTCACCCACCAGCTCAACATCGAGGCGCTGCCCACGGCCATCCCCGAGTTCGTGGCGGTGGACGCCTCCGGCATGGAGATCGCCGCCACCATGACCCTGTCCGAGGTGACCGTCCCCGAGGGCGTGACCTTCCTCGACGACCCGGAGGAGACCGTTATCGCGACGGTCGTCGTCCCGACCGAGGTCGAGGAGCCCGAGATCGAGGAGGAGACCGAGCTCGTCGGCGAGGGCGTCGAGGGCGAGGAGGTTCCGGAGGGCGAGGAGGCCGCCGAGGGCGAGGGCGGCGAGGAGTCCGCCTCCGGGGAGGGCGAGGAGTCCTGAGCCTCTTCCGCCGCTCGTCCAGCGGCGGGAAGGTGGATTGGCTCGTCGTCGGCCTGGGCAATCCAGGCGACCGCTACGCCCGCACTCGCCACAACGTCGGCTTCGAGGTGGCCGCGCTGGCCGCCGAGCGCTGGGGCCTGCCGCGCGCCAAGAAGAAGTACGGCGGCCTCTACACCGACGGCCGCACCGGCCCGGGCGGCCCGCGTGTCGGCGTGCTGCTCCCGCAGACCTACATGAACGACTCGGGCGACGCGGTCGGCCCGGCGCGCGGCTCGCTCGGGGTCGACCTCGACCACGTGGTCGCGATCCACGACGAGATCGACCTGCCCTTCGGCCGCATCGAGGCGCGCCTCGGCGGCGGGCTCGCCGGCCACAACGGGCTCAAGTCGCTGAAGCGCGGTCTCGGCAGCCCGGACTTCCGCCGCATTCGGGTGGGCGTGGGGCGGCCCGACACGACCGACCCCGAGATCGTCTCGGCGCACGTGCTGGGCCGCTTCAGTGAGCCGAAGGAAGAGGTGCGCGAGCTGGTGGAGCGAGCGGCGGATGAGCTGGACCGAGTGGTGGCGGCAGCGCCGTTGCCGGACTAGACCGCCGTGTCCGTCTGATGCCGCCGGGCGACACCTGGATGACACGGATGGCGCACGGGTGCGCCAGCCCGTCCTGACTTTGCCCGCCAGGAGCGGGCAAAGTCAGGACGAAGTGCCGGATAGGTCGACCCAACCCCGTTATCGCTGTCGTTGGCCGAGCCGCCGCGAGCGCCTAGCGCCACCAACTCGTCCGCTGACGCGCCCCCTCGTGCGTCAGCGCAAGGTGCAGCCACCTCCGGCGGCGGTCGCCGCTCCTGATGGCTCGCATGCCGGCGCGCCAGCGCGACGAGGTCCAAACGCGGCCGTTCCAGGCGATCTCCTGAACACCCAGGCGGCGGGCGCGGGCGTGGCGGTTGCCGCGGCGGTCGTCCGCCAGCAGCCAGGTCACGATCCCGTTGCCGATGGCGAGGTCATGCGGAGAGCGGGCTCGCAGGCGCCAGTCGAGCGCGCGTCCCTCGCCGTGGACGTCGACCACTCCGGATCTCGCCTCGACGCACGCGTACCCGAGCCGCAGCGAGCCGCTGCGCCAGCGGGCCGCGATCATGCGGGAGAGCGCCAGCGTCCCGGGTAGCGCCGCGCCCGTGCAGCTTCCGGGGTAGGCGCCGGGCCGGTCGTAGTCGAAGCGCTCGATCGGCCGCCCGAGCGGCGCGCCCAGGCGCCGGCGGCCGGAGGCGCCCGACACGCCGCGGCACAGCGAGTGCGTCCAGCGTGTGCACGCGCGCATCGAGGAGACGCCCTCGGGAAGCGCGATCGTGAGGTCGTGCTGGTGGGCGCAGCGCAGCCTGGTGGCGGGCCTGCGGAAGCCGCTGTCGTAGAAGAAGCGCACGCACGTGCCGGGCGCCACGGCCGCCGACGAGCGATTGTCGTCGACGTCGTACTCGTCGCCGTCGGAGTGCTCGAAGCTGCCGAAGTCGGCGCGGTCGCCGTCCCCGCCGAAGGGGACCTCGATCCAGGCCCCCTTGCAGCCTCGGTCCATCCAGATCTGCACGCGGACGTCGCGGACGCGGGCGTCGCCGGAGCACTCAGCCGCCTGTGCCGGCGCGACCGGCCCCGCCCCGAGGGCGGCGCCTGCAAGTGCGACCAAGAGAGTGATCCGCGCCGTCCGTGGCATCGTGGGCGGCGGCTTTATACACCCGCCCTGCAAATTCCGCAAGCGTGCAACGAGACTTGCCGATTTGCGCCAAGAACGGCGTCCGTAGAATCGGATGAAGAGGCCGCGCGGGCGCCCCCGCGCGGCCGCAGCGCATGCTCAGGACGCTTCTCACATATGCCAAGCACGACCCCTCGGTGGGCGCGCTCGCCGACGCCGCCCGCGGCGGCCCGCAGCGCGCGTTCGTGTCGGCGAGCATGCGCCCGTACCTGCTCGCCGCGCTGATCGACAGCGAGCCCGAGCGGCCCGCGCTCGTGGTGGCCGGCGACGACCGCGCGGCACGCGACCTGGCCGCCGATCTGAAGGCGTTCCTCAGCCCGCGCAGGGTGCGCTTCTACCCGGCGCGCGGCATGCAGTACGAGTCCCATCTCGCGCCACCGCCGCACCTCGTGGGCCTGCGCATAGCCGCGCTCGACGCGCTGCTTGGGGAGCAGCCGGCCGTGCTCGTCGCGAGCGCGGCAGCGCTCGCCGAGAAGGTGCCCGACCCGGACCTGAGACCCAAGGGCTTCGAGATCGAGAAGGGCGGGCTGCTCGATCTGGACGAGACCGCCGACCAGCTCGTTGCGTGCGGCTATGAGCGCGTCGATCAGGTCGAGGACCGCGGCCAGTTCGCGATCCGCGGCGACATCCTCGACGTCTACCCGGCGACCGAGGAGCGGGCGGTCCGCTGCGAGCTGTTCGACATCGAGGTCGAGCGCTTGACCTGGTTCTCGACGTTCACCCAGCGCTCGCTCGAGGAGGCTGAGACCGTCGAGATCGCCCCGGCCGCGGAGCTCGGGCCCGAGCACCGCGAGCTCGCCGAGATGGCTGCCGCGAGCGAGGAGTCGGATCGTCCTGACGTCGCTGACGTGCTGCCGGTCGACCGCTTCCGCGAGCTGCTCGACCTGCTGCCCCCCGAAGCGCTCGTGGCGGTATCGGCCGAGGAAGAGCTCGCGCCGGCGCTCGGCGACCTCTGGGACGACGTCACGGCGAGCCTCCACGACGAGGACGCGCACCACCTCTATGTCAAGCCCGAGGCGCTCGCCGAGACACTCCGTAGCCGCGCGGCGCTCAGCCTCTCGAGCATCGCCCAGGATCAGCCCTTCGAGTTCCGCGCGCAGGCGGCCGACAGCGCCGCGCGCTCGCTCAAGGATGCCGAGCCCGAGCTCGAGAAGCTCGTGCGCTCCGGCTACCGCACGTTCGTCGCCTGGGCGCGCCGCGGCGAGGCGGAGCGCGCCCGGCTCAACCTCGCGCGCATGCAGGCCGCCTTCCTGGACGGGTTGCCGGCGCCCGAGGATGCGTCGCTCACGTTCGCCCACGCGAGCCTGCGCGACGGCTTCATCGCCCCGCAGCTGAAGCTGGCGGTGCTGCCCGAGCACCGCCTCCTGCGGCGCCGGCGCGCCGAGCGCCCGAGCGGTCCCCAGGCCGGCGCTATCGCCTCGTTCACCGACCTGCGCGCCGGCTCTCCGGTGGTCCACGAGGACCACGGCATCGCCCGCTTCACCGGCTTCGAGACCAAGACCGTCGGCGGCGTGACGCGCGACTACCTCGAGCTCGAGTACCTCGACGGCGACCGCGTGTTCGTGCCGAGCGACCAGCTGCACAAGATCAGCCGCTACGTCGGCGCCGACGCGGGCGACCCGCCGCTGTCGAAGCTCGGCGGCAAGCAGTGGGAGCGCATGAAGCTGCGGGCGCGCCGCGCCGCCGAGGCGCTCGCCGGCGAGCTGATCAACCTCTACGCCGAGCGCAAGCGGCGCGCCGGCCACGCCTTCCCGCATGACAGCGAGTGGCAGCTCGAGTTCGAGCAGGCCTTCCCGTACCGCGAGACCCCGGACCAGCTCGAGGCGATCGAGGCGGTGCGCGCCGACATGGAGGAGGCGCGCCCCATGGACCGGCTGATCTGCGGCGACGTCGGCTACGGCAAGACCGAGGTGGCGCTGCGCGCGGCCTTCAAGGCCGCCGAGGACGGCAGGCAGGTGATGTTCCTGGTGCCCACGACGGTGCTCGCCCAGCAGCACTTCGGCACCTTCAGGGAGCGGCTGCGCGACTACCCGTTCCGGATCGAGATGGTGTCGCGCTTCCGCACGGCGGCCGAGGTGCGCGCGACGCTCGCCGACTACGAAGCGGGCAAGGTCGACATCCTGATCGGCACGCACCGGCTGCTGTCGCGGGATGTGCGCCCGCACGAGCTCGGCCTGCTGATCGTGGACGAGGAGCAGCGCTTCGGCGTCAAGCAGAAGGAGCTCCTGCGCCAGCTCCGGCTCAAGGTCGACGTGCTGTCGCTGTCGGCGACGCCGATCCCGCGCACGCTGCAGATGTCGCTCGCCGGCCTGCGCGACATCTCCGTGATCGAAACGCCGCCCGAGGGCCGCCGCCCGGTGCGCACCTACGTGGGCGAGTACGACGACGACCTGGTGCTGAAGGCGATCCGGCGCGAGGTCGCCCGCGGCGGCCAGACGTTCTTCCTGCACAACCGCGTCGAGACGATCGACGAGACCGCCGAGCGCGTGCGCGCGCTCGTGCCGGAGGCGCGCGTGGCGGTCGCGCACGGCCAGATGCCCGAGGGCCGGCTCGAGGAGGTGATGCTCTCGTTCCTGCGCGGCGATGCGGATGTGCTCGTCTGCACCACGATCGTCGAGTCGGGGCTCGACATCCCGAGCGCGAACACCCTGGTCGTCGAGCGCGCCGACGAGCTCGGCCTCGCCCAGCTCTACCAGATCCGCGGCCGCGTCGGGCGCTCGCGCGAGCGCGCCTACGCCTACCTGCTCTACCCGAGCGCGGCGGCGCTGTCGGAGGAGGCGGGCCAGCGGCTCGCCACGCTCTCCGACTACACGGAGCTCGGCTCCGGCTTCAAGATCGCCATGCGCGACCTCGAGATCCGCGGTGCCGGCAACCTGCTGGGCGACGAGCAATCGGGGCATGTGGCGGCGGTCGGCTTCGAGCTCTACGTCGGGATGATCGACGAGGCCGTGCGGCTGCTCGGAGGCGACTCGGCCGACGAGCCGGCCGAGCCGGTGCGCATGGACCTGCCCGTCGACGCCTACGTGCCGGGTGACTACGTCCCCTACGAGGCGGCCAAGATCGAGATCCACCGGCGCGTCGCGGGCGCCCGCGAGGTCGCCCAGCTGATCATGCTGCGCGAGGAGCTGAGCGACCGCTTCGGGCCGATACCGGAGCCGCTCGACAACCTGATCCGGCTGCAGGACGCGCGCATCAAGCTCGGGCGCGCGGGGGCGGCGACGGTCGACTTCGCCGGCGGGCGACTCGCGGTGGCTCCGATCGAGCTCGACTCGGCTGGCGCCAAGGCGCTCAGGGAGCGTGTACCCGAGGCGATGTACGAGTCGGGCCGCGAGACGGTGCGCGTGCGGCTCCCCGAGGAGGCTGCCGAGCGCTTCCGCGCCGTCGTCGTCGCGGCTGAGGCGATTCTCGAGGTCGCAACCCGGCCGGAAGCGCTCTGAGCGTTCGCTACCCTTCGCCACCGCTCCGGCCTCGGAACCTCTTAAGAGAGCTTTACCAACCCGCCCTAAACATGGCTTCGATGACACACGCCCCCATCAAGTTCACCCTCGGACTGGCCGCCATCGGCCTCTCCGCACTCGCTTTCGCAGCCTGTGGCAACGACGTGCCGTCGGGCGCCGTCGCCACCGTCGGCGACGAGCAGATCACCCAGGACGAGTTCGACAAGTGGCTGGCCACGGCCTCCCAGGGCCAGGCCCAGGGCAGCGGCGCCAGCGCCGTTCCCGATCCACCCGACTTCGAGAAGTGCGTCGCCGCCAAGAAGAAGCTGCCGGTCCCGAAGGGCCAGCAGCGCCCGAGCGACGCGACGCTCAAGAAGCAGTGCGATACCGAGTACGACACGCTCAAGACCGAGGTCATGCAGTTCCTGATCCAGGCGGAGTGGGTCCAGCAGGAGGCCGAGAACCAGGACGTGAAGGTCTCCGACAAGCAGATCAAGCAGTCGTTCGAGGACCAGAAGAAGCAGGCCTTCCCGAACGACAAGGCCTATGAGGACTTCCTCAAGACCTCCGGCATGACCGAGGAGGACATCCTCTTCCGCGTCAAGCTCGACCAGCTGCAGCAGAAGCTCACGGCGAAGATCACTCAGGACTCCAAGAAGGTCACCGACGAGGACATCAGCGAGTACTACGACAAGAACAAGAAGCGCTTCGCTCAGCCCGAGCGTCGTGATCTGCTCGTGGTGCTCACCAAGACCGAGGCTCAGGCCGAGAAGGCCAAGGCCGCGCTCGAGAGCGGCGACAGCTTCAAGCAGGTCGCCAAGCAGTACTCGATCGACGAGGCCTCCAAGGCGCAGGGCGGCAAGCTGCCCGCGGTCACGCAGGGCCAGCAGGAGAAGGCCTTCGACGACGCCATCTTCGGTGCCAAGAAGGGCGAGCTCGTCGGCCCGGTGAAGACTCAGTTCGGCTGGTACGTGTTCGAGGTGTCGAAGGTCAGCCCGGCGTCGCAGCAGTCGCTCGACGAGGCCCAGGAGGCCATCCGGAACCTGCTCCGCTCGCAGGGCCAGCAGGAGGCCCTCGACAAGTGGATCAAGAGCTTCCGCGAGGACTACAAGGACAAGACCGACTGCGCGGATGAGTTCCGGATCGCGGAGTGCAGCAACGCTCCGAAGGAGAAGACGAACACCGGACCGGCTTCCGGGGGCAACCCCGGTGGCGCTCAGCCCGCTCAGCCCGCCCCGCAGGACGGCACGCAGACGCCGCAGCAGTAGTGGACGCCCCGCCCGGCCGGCTGCTCGAGGCCATCCGGGAGCTCGACGAGATCACGCGCCGGCTGCGGCGCGAGTGCCCCTGGGACCGTGAGCAGGACGAGCGCTCGATCGTCCCGCACACGGTCGAGGAGGCATACGAGCTGGCGGACGCCGCCCACTCGGGCGACGACGCCAAGCTCCTCGACGAGCTCGGCGACGTGCTCTTCCAGGTGCTGTTCCTGTCCCTGCTCCTCGAGGAGCGGGGGCAGGGCTCGCTCGCCGAGGTCGCCGACCACTGCCGCGCCAAGCTGATCCGCCGCCACCCGCATGTCTTCGGCGACGTGGCCGCCGAGTCGGCCGGCGAGGTCATCCGCAACTGGAACCAGATCAAGCGCGAGGACGAGCGCGGCGGCGAGATCTTCGGCGAGATCCCGGAGACGCTCCCGTCGACGCTCTACGCGAAGAAGATCCTGAAGCGCGCAGAGGCTGCCGGCGAGCGCCGCGAGGGTTCGCCCGCCGACCCCGGCGAACGCCTCTTGGCCGCCGTGCAGGAAGCTGTCGAGGCAGGCGTGGATCCGGAGCTCGAGCTGCGACGGGCCGCGGACAGGTTCAGAGAACGGGTGGAGAAGGCTTGAGCGAGATCGAGAGAGTGCACGGGCGGCAGATCCTGGACAGCCGCGGCAACCCGACCATCGAGGTCGACGTGCTGCTGAAGTCGGGCGCCGCCGGCCGCGCGGCGGTCCCGTCGGGCGCGTCGACGGGCGAGTTCGAGGCCGTCGAGCTGCGCGACGGCGGCGAGGCGTGGACCGGCAAGGGCGTCAGCACGGCGGTGGCGAACGTCAATGGCGAGCTGGCGGCGGCCGTCAACGGCATCGACCCTGCCGACCAGGCCGGGCTCGACCGGGCCATGATCGAGCTCGACGGCACTCCCAACAAGGGCCGGCTGGGCGCGAACGCGATTCTCGGCATCTCACTCGCCGGCGCCAAGGCCGCCGCCGCGGAGGCCGGTCAACCACTGTGGCGCTACCTCGGCGGTGAGGCGGCGCACGTGCTGCCGGTGCCGATGATGAACGTCCTGAACGGCGGCGCTCACGCAGACAACAAGGTCGATTTCCAGGAGTTCATGGTCGTGCCGGTCGGCGGCGCCAGCTACTCCGAGGCCCTGCGCATGGGGGTCGAGGTCTTCCACGCGCTCAAGCGCACGCTGCACGACCGCGGGCTCTCCACGGCCGTTGGCGACGAGGGCGGCTTCGCCCCCGACCTCGACTCGAACGAGGCCGCACTCGAAGCGCTGATGCAGGGCATCGAGGCGGCCGGGTACAGGGCGGGGGAGGACCTTGCGATCGCGCTCGACCCCGCCACCAGCGAGCTCTTCGAGAACGGCTCCTACGCGCTCGAGCACGAGGGCAGGACGCTGTCGTCCTCAGAGCTGGCCGCCTACTGGGCCGAGATGGCGGAGCGCTACCCGATCCTGTCGATCGAGGACGGCATGGACGAGGAGGACTGGAAGGGCTGGCGCGAGCTCACCGAGCGCCTCGGCGAGCGCGTGCAGCTGGTCGGCGACGACCTGTTCGTCACCAACACCGAGCGGCTGCGGCGCGGGATCGAGCTGGGCGTGGCCAACTCGATCCTCGTCAAGGTCAACCAGATCGGGACGCTCACGGAGACGCTTGACGCCGTGCGCACCGCCCAGGAGGCCGGCTACACGGTGGTCATGTCGCACCGCTCGGGCGAGACCGAGGACACCACGATCGCCGACCTCGCCGTGGCCACCGGCTGCGGCCAGATCAAGACCGGCGCGCCGTCGCGCTCGGACAGGGTCGCCAAGTACAACCAGCTGCTCCGCATCGAGGAGGCGCTCGGCGCGGACGCCTCCTATCCCGGGCGCACGGTCTTTCGCAACTAGAAGGAGCCGGCGGACGGGCCGCGAACCCGTTCCGATGGGACGTGCTGCCGCCGCCTTCCCGAGCCGTCGGCGCTCGGGCATCCGCTGGGACCGCCTGGGGCGGTTCGCCCTGCTCGCGACGCTCGTCTTCATCCTGCTGCTGTACATCTCGCCCGCCAAGCACTGGCTGCAGCAGTCGCGCACCGCGGGGCACCAGCAGGAGGAGCTGCACCAGCTCACCGCCGAGAACCGCGCGCTCAAGCAGCGCGTCAAGGCGCTCGGCGACCCGGGCGCGCTCGAGCGCGAGGCGCGCCGCCTCGGGATGGTGCGCCAGGGCGAGCGCTCGTACGTGATAGAGAACCTGCCCTGATCTTCACGTCGGCGCACCGCGGCGGCTCGGGGCCGCCGCTCGTCCTGCTCCACGGCTTCCTCGACACCTGGCGCACCTGGGAGCTCGTGCTGCCGGCGCTCGAGCGCCGCCACGACGTGCTCGCGCCGACGCTCGCCGGCCACGCGGGCGGACCGCCGCTCGAGCTCGCCACGCTGAGCGACGCCACGCTGGCCGACTCGGTCGAGCGGGCCATGGACGACGCCGGCTTCGGCGTCGCCGACGTCGCGGGCAACTCGCTGGGCGGCTACGTGGCGTTGCAGCTGGCTGCGCGCGGCCGGGCCAGCTCCGTGGTGGCGTTCGCGCCCGCGGGCGGCTGGGCGCCCGGCGACGAGTCCTACCGCGAGACGCTCGCCGCCCAGGCGGAGCTGTTCGAGCTCATGAAGCGGACGGCGCCACAGGCAGACGCGCTGCTCGCGACGCGCGAGGGCCGGCGGCGTGCCACGAGCGCCCTGGCGGTGAACTTCGAGCACATACCCGCGGAGCTGATCGCCCACCAGATGCTCGGCGTGGCGGCGGCGCGCGGCTCGCTCGAGCTGATCGAGCACGCACGGCGAGCGGGCTGGAGGCTCGAGCCCGAGCCGATCACCTGCCCCGTGCGAGTCGTCTGGGGGTCGGCCGACAGGATGCTCCCCTGGCCCGAAGCCGCGGTCCGCTACCGGCGCGAGTGGCTCCCTCATGCCGACTGGGTGTTGCTCGACGGGGTGGGCCACTGCCCTCAACTCGACGTCCCGCTCGAGGCCGCCGAGCTTATCCTGGGCCTCACCGGCGACTGACGAGGATCGCGATGAGCCAGATGGAGTTCGACGAGCAGGCGGCCAGGGACCTCGAGTCCATGTACGAGATCGGCGACGCGCGCCGCCGCCGCGAGCTCGCCCGCGCAGCCCTGGCGGCCGCGTCCGGCGAGCGGATCCTGGACGTGGGCTGCGGGCCGGGCTTCTACTGCGCCGAGCTGCTTGCCGAGGTGGGCGAGTCGGGCTCGGTCACAGGCGTCGACAGCAGCCCGCCGATGCTGGCGCTGGCTTCGCGCCGCTGCGCGGGTCACGACAACGTGGAGCTGTTGGAGGGCGAGGCGGTGGCACTCCCGGTCCCGGACGAGGGCTTCGACGCCGCCCTCGCGGTGCAGGTGATCGAGTACGTGCCCGACGTCGAGAAGGCGCTGGCCGAGCTCCGGCGCGCGCTCCGCCCGGGTGGGCGGGTGCTCATCTGGGACGTCGACTGGGACACGCTCTCGGTGCACTCCGGAGACCCGGGGCGGAGCGAGCGGGTGCTGCGAGCCTGGGACGAGCACCTCGCGCACCGCACCGTGCCACGCACGCTCGCGGGCCGCCTGCGGGCGTCGGGCTTCGAGGAGGTGGACATGACCGCGCACGCGTTCGCGGCGCTCGGGCACGCCCCCGACAGCTGGGCGGCGGCGCTCGTGCCGTTCATCGGCGACTTCGTCGCTGGCCGCGGCGGCGTCAGCGAGGAGGAGGCGGAGGCCTGGGTGGCGGAGCAGCGCCAGCTGGAGGAGCAGGGCGACTTCTACTTCGGCTGCATCCAGTTCTGCTTCACCGCCCGGAAGCCGCGCTAGCTGCCCGTGGAGCGGCTGCCTCTCCCTCTCCCCGACGACGAGAACGCACGTCCGGAGCTCGCCGCCGAGTACGCCGCCGCGCGCGAGCGCACGGGGCGCGTGATGGCGATCCTGCGGGCCCTCGGCCCGCGCGCCGAGGTCGTGCGGGCCTTCCTCGACATGACCGAGGCGGTGCTCTACGGGCCGGCCACGCTCGGCCGTCGCGAACGCGAGCTGCTGGCCCTCGCCACCTCCGAGGCAAACGGCGCCGAGTACTCCGGCGCGATTCACGCGCAGTTGCTCGCCGACTGCGGCGGCGGGCCCGACGGCAGCGCGCGCGACGTCGCGCTCGTCGAGTTCGCGCGCGGCCTGACGCTGGCGCCGCGCGACGGCGCGGCGGCCGTGGCGGCACTGCGCGAAGAGCTCAGCCCGGACGAGGTCCACGACGCGATCGCCGTCGTCTCCCTGCTGAACATGGCGAACCGGGCGGCCCTCGCCACCGGGATCAGTGGATCCGATGACCTCCGCTAGGGCTTCGCGTGCGACTCGCGCGCGCGGCCGCCCGCGAAGTCGGACGCCTCGCGGGCGTAGCGGTTGAAGGCGGCGTCCACGACGGCGGCGGCGTCCCCGCCGGCCGCGTGTCGCCAGGCGACCGCCGTGGCCCAGTCCGTGTCCTCCGCATAGAGATCGGCCAGCTCGGCGACGACGAAGCTCGACCCGAGCCGCCGGCGCAGCTGCTCGACGACGGCGTCAGCCGCACGGTCGAGGTCGGCGCGAGCCGGCTCGGGCGTGCGGGCGAGGGTTCGTTCCCCTTCGCGCCACTGGAAGAGCGCGTTCTCGAGCGTGTAGGCCATCTGGGCCCGAGCGTAGCGGCGGGTTCGGCTAAGAGTCGCCGTCGTCCTCGTCGCCGGCGTCCTCCTCGCCGGCGCGGCTGATCACGATCCGGTCGGGCTCGATCGAAACCGTCACCGGGCGGTGCCCCGCCCAGTGCTCGGCGTAGACGGGATCGTCCTGCACGGCCGGGTCGAGCCACAGCCCGTAGCCCTCGTCGCCATGGTCGAACGTGCCTTCGAGTGCCTTGGGGCGGCGCTTCCGCCCGCGTCCGCCGCGGCGCCCGCGGCGGCGGCGGCGCGGCTTGTCATCGTCGCCCTCGTCCTCGTCGCCGTCTTCGGCCTCCTCAGATTCCTCCTCGACGGACTCCTCCTCCTCGGCCTGGCGCTCGGCCTCGAGCGCGGCCGCCACGAGGGCGTCGTCCTCGGCGCGCAGGTCCTGCTCGTCCGGCTCCGAGCCCGTCGCGGCGACATCGCCCTCGCCCTCGGGCTCCGCCGGGGCGAGCTCGTGCTCGCGCTTGAAGGAGCGAATGTCGGCGACCGAGACCTCGAGCTGGTGAGCGATCCAGGCGTCGGTGCGCCCCTGGCGAACCCAGGTCCGAATCTGGTTCAGCTGAGGCTTGAGTGATCTGCGTGCCAAACGGCGCCGGAGACTAGCAAGGGGTCAGGTCTTGCAATCGAGCACCACGTGCGCGATTGCAAGACCTGACCCCGGCCGGGCGTGACGGTTGTCCATTGCGCGTATGGGTGACCGGTGCTTTATTGGACTGGCAAGCACGTCTCGGCAGGGGAGGCGGCCAGTAATGCTGGTCCTTACACGCAAGTCGAATCAGAGCATCATGATCGGCGACGAGATCGAGGTCTCGGTCCTGGCGATCATGGGCGAGAAGGTCCGCATCGGAATCGAGGCACCGCGATCGGTGCCCGTGTTCCGGCGCGAGGTCTACATGGAGATCCGGGAGGAGGCGAACGGCACGAGCGTCGGCGCAAACGGCGCTTGAGCCGGGCTCGGCCGGCGGCTCAGCCGGCCAGCCAGGCGAGCGTCTCGAACATGACGACCGTGACGATCACGGCGGTCGCGATCAGCGTGAGCGCGAGCAGCAGGAAGCGGAACTTGCCTGCCTTGCGCGAGCGCTGAACGCGCCGGAAGCGGGCCCGGTGAGCGGACTCCTTGCGGAGCCGCTCTCGGCGCTCGATCGACTCGGCGGCCTCCTCACGGAAGGCCTCCTCGAACTGCGCAAGCGATTGGCGCATCCGCATCGTGCGCGGAAGGCTACCACCGGGATTTGGCTCAATGGTGCGCTTTCGCACCTTCAAGCTCATGCCGGAGCAGGCTCCTTGGCCGCGTCCGCGTAGACCTTCACGAAGCGCAGGTAGTTGTCCGCGATCTGCTGCGCCGCGGCCTCGCGTTCGATGCTGCCGTCGAGGAACCCCTTGAGCGCGTCCCACCAGATGCTGCGTCCGATCGCGAAGCCCGCGTAGCCCGCCACCGGCGCCCCGGCGCGCAGCCACTCGTCGACCTTGTCGTCGTCCGCGCCACGCCCGAGCACGACGCAGATCACGCCGTCGCGGCCGTCGCGGCGGGCCGTGCGGGCGATCGCGTCACAGTCCTCCGAGCTGTCGACGCCCTCGATCTTCCAGATGTCGGGCTCGACGCCGTTGTCCTGGAACTCGATGATGGTGCGCCGCATCAGCTCCGGGCGGAGCTCGGCGTCGTAGCGGTCGGCGTCGCCGCCCACCTGCTCGAGCTGGGCGTCCTCGGCCGGCACAAGCAGCTCGAAGAGATACTTGCGGCCGTTGTCGTGGAGCCAGTTGCCGAGCCGGGCGAGCCGCTCGGTCTGCCGAGCGTTCAGCTCGGGGTCGCCGTCCGGGTTGTAGCGGACGAGCACCTTCGAGAAGTCGGGGTCGAACTGCTCGATGTGGGCGCCGAAGTCGTCGCCGTACTGGAAGTCGAACTCATCCTGGCCTGACTTCTCGACCGGCATCGACAGCAGCAGGCCGCTCTCCTTCGCCTCCTGGGGGATCCGGGTCGGCGCGCCGAACTGCTCGTCGACGAGCACGCCCGTGACCCCGGCCTCGGCGCCCTGCTCGGTCGCCCTCCGGACGCCCTCGTAGATCAGGTGCTTGGCGTCCGCGATCTTCTCCGTCTCCTCGGGAGTCGGGTCGCCTTCGATTCCGAACATCTTCTTCTGAAACGACCCGCGGTGGTCGAACGCGAGGATGTAGAGCATGCCGTCGTAGCCGAGTGCCATCGGTTCTCCTTCGTATCGGACAACCCGCTTTATACCCCGTTTGCCGCCGAGTGCTCCGGTTACGATGGCTGGGTGGAGCACCGTTTCACGGGCCCCTCCTACTCCCTTGGGATCGAGGAGGAGCTCATGATCGTCAACGACGAGACGCTTGACCTCTCCAGTTCGATCGAGGCTCTCCTCGAGGACCTCGACGGCGTGACGACCGAGGGCGAGGTCAAGCCCGAGCTGATGGAGTCGGTCTGCGAGATCGCGACGACCCCCGTGCGCAACACAGCCGAGGCCGGGGCCCAGCTGCGCGCCCTGCGCCGCACCGTCCAGCAGGTGGCACAGCAGCGCGGCCTCTCGATCGGGTCGTCCGGCACGCACCCGTTCGCGCTCTGGGAGAACCAGCGCGTCGTCGCCCGCTCGCGCTACCGCGACCTGATCTCGGGCCTCCAGTTCGTGGCGCGCCAGGAGATCATCTTCGGCATCCACGTGCACGTGGGCCTCGACGACCCCGACAAGGCAATCCACGTGACGAACGGCATGCGCGTGCACGTGCCGCTGCTGCTCGCGCTGTCGGCCAACTCGCCCTTCTGGCGCGGCGACCCCACCGGGCTCGACTCCGCCCGCACCCCGATCTTCCGCACCTTCCCGCGCGTCGGGATCCCGCCCCGCTACGACGACTTCGCCGACTGGGCGCGCCGCATCGAGTTCATGATGAGCTCGAAGGTGATCGGCGACTACACGTACCTGTGGTACGACGTCCGCCCGCACCCGAACTTCGGCACCGTCGAGGTGCGTTGCATGGACTCGCAGACGCGCGTGGAGCACACGCTCGCCATCGCGGCGCTGATCCAGGCGATGGTCAAGGAGCTCGCGGAGCACTTCGAGGCGGGCAAGGAGCTGTCGCGCTACCCCTACGAGATGCTCGACGAGAACAAGTGGCTGGCGGCTCGTCACGGCCTCGCGGGATCGCTGGTCGACCTGCCCGACAGAAGCCGGGTTCCCGTTCCCGAACTGGCGCGGCGGCTGATCGCGCGACTGCGGCCACACGCCGAGGAGCTCGGCTCTGCCGCCGAGTTCGATTGGCTCGACGACCTGCTCGAGAAGGGCAACGGGGCGTCTCGCCAGGTGGTCGTCTACGAGGCAAATCACGACCTGCGCGAGGTGGTGCGGGAGATACTCGACGCCACTGTGCCCGAGACGGCCGAGGCTCCGAGCGAGTAGCCATTTCCGGCCGGGTACTCTGAGGGGGCGTGTCGCAGCCCGACCTCTTCGTAGTCTGCAAGAACTGCGGGTCCGAGGTGAGCCCGTACATCACCGAGTGCCCGTACTGCGGGCAGCGGATCCGCAAGCGCGCCCCCAAGCTCGACCGCACTGGCGGCGAGCCGCAGCCGAAGCGCAGGGGGCGGGCGAAGCTGCCGCGGCTGCGCGCCGAGGAGATCGCGGGCATCGCGCCCGACACCCGGCCGTACGCGACCTTCGGCCTGCTCCTGGTCTGCGTCGCCCTGCTGCTCGTCTGGGCCGCGGACCCGAACTTCGAGTGGTACCTCCTGGTGCCGGTGCAGGACGAGGTCTGGCGCTGGTTCGCCGCGCCCTTCCTTCACAGCGACCAGCTCGGTTACGCGTTCGTGGCGCTCGTGCCCGTCGCCATCTTCGGAACGTTGCTGGAGCGCCGCTTCGGGCCCCTCGTTCCCGTGCTCGCGTTCGTGCTCTGCGGCGCCGCGGGCGCTGCGCTCGCGGTGACGCTCGAGACGCCGCCGCTATTCGAGGACCCCCCGTTCTTCACGGTGTTCGGCGCGAACGGCGCCGCCCTGGGGATGCTGTGCGCCTGGCTCGTCGACGACCGCCTCGCGGCGCGTCGCGGCGACGACCGCGAGAACGACCTGCTCGGCGTGTACGTGATCGCGATCGTGCTCGTGCTGCTCTCGCTCACCACCGAGGAGGCCAACATCGCGTCCGCGGTCGGTGGCGCCGCCGTCGGCGCGCTGCTCGGGCTCGTGCTGCGGCTGTTCACTCGAAAGAGCGCCTACTGACCGATCCGATGTTCTCGGACGAGCAGCTCGACGCGGCCGTCCGTGCGCTGTCCGAGCCGGGGCGCTTCCAGGGCGCCGAGCGGCTGGTTGCCGCGGCCGCGCCCCAGCTACAGCGCATCCTGGGCGAGGCGCTCGACGAGGGCGGCTGGTTCGGCGACGCGCATGCGTCGCAGGTCCGGCAGGCCGTCCGCGAGCCCGACGAGGTGGCGCGCGCGGAGCGGATCGAGGAGCTGATCGCCGAGGAGACCCGCATGGGCATGCTGATCGGCGTGGCGGTGGGATGGGAGCTTGCCCGGGAATTGGGAACTATGCCGGGCGAGGACAACGACGAACCCGAGACTTCCGGAGGAACCTGACCGTGGACATCCGCTTCCTGGGGCATTCCTGCTTCGAGCTCAGCGACGGCGACACACGCGTGCTCGTCGACCCCTTCCTGACGGGCAACCCGAAGGCGGCCGTGGAGGCCTCCGAGCTCGAGCCCACCCACATCTTCCTGACGCACGGCCACGCCGATCACTGGGGTGACGTCGTCGACATCGCCAAGCGGACCGGGGCGCAGTGCGTCGCGATCGCGGAGCTGGCCGGCGAGCTCGGCGATCACGGGGTCGAGAACACCGCGGACCCGAACTTCGGCGGCACCGTCGAGTTCGAGGGCGGCTGGGTCCGGCTCGTGCCGGCCTGGCACACGTCGACGACCCCCGGCGGCACCGTCAACATCCCGGCAGGGCTCGTCATCAACCTGGGCGGCAAGACCGTCTACCACCTCGGCGATACGGGCCTGTTCTCGGATCTGCGCCTGGTCGCCGAGCGCGACGACCTGGACGCTGCGCTCGTCTGCATCGGCGGCCATTACACGATGGACCGCCACGACGCCGTGATCGCCTGCGAGTTGATCGCGGCCCGCACCGTGATCCCGTGCCACTACGACACGATGCCTGTGATCGAGACCGACGCGCAGGCGTTCAAGGCCGACGTCGAGCGGCGCACGGCGGGTGAGGGCCGGCGCCAGACGACCGTCGAGGTGCTCGAGCCGGGCGCCTCGATAAGCATCTAGTGCGACTGGCTGCGGCCGTCCTCGCGGCGCTGCTCCTGCTGGTCGCGGGCTGCGCGGACGACGACGACGATGCGGACACGACGCCGACCGCGCCGGTCGCGACGGAGACGACCGAGACCGAGACGACACCCGAGGCCGAGACCGAAACCGAGACGGAGCTGGAGCAGGAGACGGAGGTCGAGACCGAGACGGAGGTCGAGACCGAGACCTCTCCCGAGGACCAGCCGGGCGGCGCCGGCGACGAGGAGCCGGCGCGCTCGCTGGCGCTCTTCACGGCGCAGGGCGGGCGCGTCACGCCGCGCGTGGTCCGCGTTCCGTCGTTCATCTCGGTGCGCGTCGAGCTGCGCGCGCGCGACGACGGCCCCTACATCCTCGAGATCGAGGGCCAGAGGATCGAGGTGGGCGGCCAGCTCGGCTCCGGGTCGGTCAGCCTCGACGGACTGCGTCCCGGTCGCGCCTATGTCGGCACGCTCAGTGGCAGCGCCGGTGGCCGCGTGCGGGTCGAGGCGACCGCCGAGCCAGGCCCCTAGCCACCTCAGTTGGCCGGCCAGCCAGGTGGTCCGTTACGCTGGCGTCAGGGAATCAGCGAGCACCGAGGAGAGAGCACACCGTGAGCGATTCAGTCACTCAGCGGACCGATCGAGCCGACTTCCAGGCCACCAGCGACCCGGCTGTACTGGAGTCGGCTGACCGCGGCGAGGTGCACCTGCTCAGCTATTCCGAGCTGTACGAGCTCTGGGAGCGCCAGCAGTGGGCGACCCAGGACATCGACTTCACGCAGGACAGGATCGACTGGCACGAGCGCATCCCCGAGGAGGAGCGCTTCCAGCGCATGTATGGCCTCTCCTCGTTCTTCATCGGCGAGCAGAAGGTGGCCGAGGAGCTCGGCCCGATGATGCGCGCCGCGCCGACCGAGGAGATGCGCATCTTCCTCTGCACGCAGATCGCCGACGAGGCGCGACACGTGCGCTTCTTCAACCGCTTCTACGAGGAGGTCGGCGTCCTCGAGGCGGACACCCTGCACGGCCGGCTCGTCGAGACGAGCGAGCACGTGAACCCGGAGTTCAACGAGCTCTTCGACGAGATGCTGAAGAGCCGTGTGGACCGCCTCGCGCGAGCGCCCGAGGACCTCGAGGCGCTGGTCGAGGCGGTCACGCTCTACCACATGGTGATCGAGGGCATGCTCGCGCTCACCGGGCAGCACTTCATCCTCCAGTACAACGAGGAGGTGGGCACGCTGCCGGGCTTCTGCGAGGGCTTCAACAAGATCGCCCGCGACGAGCACCGGCACGTGGCCTTCGGCGCCAGCTTCCTGCGCGAGATGGCTCAGGAGGACAGCCGCTATGCCGAGGCGATGACCCGCACGCTCGCCGAGGTGGCTCCGATCGCGGACCGCGTGCTCCAGCCGAAGTGGTACGTCGAGGGCGAGACGGAGGTCCTCGGCGCGTCCATGGAGGAGACGCGCGCGTTCGCGATGAAGGCGCTCGAGCGCCGCCTGAAGGTCATCGGCCTGGCGCCGGCGGCCGCCTGAGCGTCAGATCCCGAAGCGCCCCTCGTCGACGAGCTTGACGGCTCGGCGACAGAGCTCGGCGGTCACGTCGAGGTCCAGGTTGTCGAGCTTCGTGAAGCGCACGCAGCTCTTGCCGACGCTCACCTTGCCGAGCCGGTCGGCGTTCTGCTCCGCGAGATAGCCGCCGTCCTCGGCCGCGCAGATGTAGAGCGCCACATAGCGTTTCTGGTTCGTCAGGCCGACCACGAACCACTCGTTCTCCTTGCCGCTGGCGAGGCGGTAGCGGTAGGTGCCGTAGCCGATGAACTTGTTCCACATCTTCACGTCCAGGTCCGGGACCTCGGCGTGGACGCGCTCGTGGACGGCACGGACGGCCGCGCGCCGGTCCTCGGGAAGCGACTGGATGTACTTCTCGACCTTGGGATCGACGCTCATCGCTCAGAACATCCGGCCGCCGAGCGGCACGTCTGAGTCCGGCCGCAGCAGAATCACCTGGCCCTCCTCGTCCGGGACGCCGAGGGTGAGCACCTCGGAGCGCACGGGGCCGATCTGGCGCGGCGGGAAGTTGACGACCGCCACGACGAGGCTGCCCTCGAGCTGCTCGCGCGTGTAGTTCGTGATCTGTGCGCTCGAGCGCTTCTCGCCGAGCTCGGGGCCGAAGTCGATGCGCAGCTTCCAGGCCGGTTTGCGCGCCTCCGGGAAGTCCTCGACGCTCGTGATGCGGCCGACGCGGATGTCGACCTTCATGAAGTCCTCGAAGTCGATCACGGTCCGGCAGGCTCTCACAGCCAGCGGCCGTGCGTCGTTAGCGTCGTAGCCTTGGCCGTCGAAGCGTCCGCAGCCAGCGAGCCCGCCGCGCCGCCCGCGCGCGCCCCGGTGCTCGCCGTGGTGGCGGCGCTCGTGACGGTCACCACCTGGGCCTCGGCGTTCATCGGCATCCGCGACGCGGGCGAGCAGATCTCCGCGGGCGCGCTCTCGCTCGGGCGCCTGCTCGTGGGGAGCGCGGCGCTCGGCCTGATCGTGGCGATCCGCCGCGAGCCGTTGCCGGCGCGCGGCGACCTGCCCCTGATCCTGGTCTGCGGCGTGCTCTGGTTCGGCGTCTACAACGTCGCGCTGAACGAGGCCGAGCGCCACATCGACGCCGGTACCGCGGCGATGCTCGTCAACGTCGGTCCGATCCTGATCGCGCTGCTCGCCGGAGTGCTGCTGCACGAAGGCTTCCCGCGCTCGCTCCTGACCGGCTCGGCGATCGCCTTCGGCGGCGCGATCGTGATCGGGCTCGCGACCTCCGACGGCGGCCTGGCGGCGAGCGGCGGCGCCGCGCTCTGCCTGGTGGCGGCGCTCAGCTACGCGGCCGGCGTCGTCTCCCAGAAGCCGGTGCTGGCGCGCGTGTCGGCGCTGCAGGTGACGTTCCTGGCCTGCACGATCGGGGCTATCGCATGCCTGCCCTTCGCTCCGACGCTCGTCGACGAGCTCGGCGACGCGAGTGGCTCCGCGATCCGCTGGACCGTCTACCTCGGCCTCGTGCCGACGGCGCTTGCCTTCACGACCTGGGCATACGCGCTCTCGCACACGACCGCGGGCCGCATGGGCGCCACGACCTACCTCGTGCCACCGCTCGCGATCCTGATGGCCTGGCTGATCCTGGATGAGACGCCACCGGCGCTGGCGATCGCCGGCGGCGGACTGTGCCTGGTGGGCGTCGTGTTGGCGCGGCGCTAGAAGCCCGGCGCGGGCGGCGGCGGCACCACCGGCGACGTGCCGGGCTCGCCGGCCGGCGGCGCGGGCGGCGGCACCGGCGTCGTGGTCGTGCCTTCGCCGGGCGGCGGAGGCGGCACGATCGGCTCGCCGGGCGCGGGCTCGACGGGCTCGGGCTCCTCCTCGCGCGGCGGCAGGACAACCGTCGAGGTGTCCTCCTGCACGGGCGCGGGAGCCGGAACGGGAGCGGGTGCCGGGGCAGGCGCGGGAGCGGCCACGGGGGCAGGCTCCGGCGCGGCGACCGGCTCCGGCTTGGGCGGCTCGGCCTTGGCGGGCTCGGGCTTCGGCTCGGAAGCGGCGCGGGCGGGCTTCGTGGCCGGCGGCAGCGTGGGCGCAGCCGGGGCGGGCGTGACCGGGGCCTGCGCAACCACGGCGGGCGGGGTGGGAGCTACCTGGCGGCCCGTGGCGTGCTTGACCTCGACGGCGCCGGCGGTGACGATCACGGCGGCGGCCATTCCGGCGGCAGCCTTCGAGGCGAGGGTGCCGACGCCGGCCGAGACCGCGCCGCCGGCGGTGATCCCGCTTGCTGCGCTGGCGGCGACTCCGGCCATTCCGGTGCCGGCCATCCCGGCGCTTCCGCCGGACGCAGCCGCGGCGCCGGCGCCGCCCACGCCGACCTTCGCCACCCACAGCTTCTTGAGGAACAGGAACGGGACCACCGGGTAGACGGCTGCCAGCGCCTTGGTCGTGGTGCGCAGCTCGCCCTTGAAGATGCGGCAGCGCTCACACACCTTGAGATGGCGGCGCACCGGCGGCGAGGACTTGGCGAGTCCCTCGGCGACCTGTCCAAGCTCGAGCCGGACCTCCTCGCAGGTCAGGAGGCGCGCCTCGGATGCTTCGGCGAGCGCCACGCGCGCGCGCACGAGCAAAGACTTGACGCTCGGAACGGTGGTATCCATCGCCTCGGCGATCTGGTCGTACGAGAGCGCGTCGATCTCGCGCAGGAGCAGCGCCGTGCGCTGGGTCTCGGGCAGCTCCTGGACGTCCGAGACGATGTGGCGGAACTCCTCGCGCTTGTGCACCGTGTCGGCGGTGCTGGTGCCGCCGTCGCGCTCGAACACGTCCATCGAGTCCTGCCCGGCGGGCTGCGGCCGGCGCAGGTGGTTGAGGCAGCGGTTGCGAGCGATCCGGTAGAGCCAGGGGCGCGCGTTGATCGGGCGCTCGTCGGCGCAGATGGCGTTGAACGCGGCCGCGAACACCTCCTGGAGCACGTCCTCGGCGTCCTCCTGCGAGCTGAGCATGTGGCGGCAGAAGGCGAGCAAGCGCGGCTGGTAGCGCTGCACGAGCGCCTCGAAGGCGCCGTGATGGCCACGCCGAATCAGAGCGACGAGCTTTTCGTCGCTCTGCAGCCGCAAGAGCGGCGAACGCCCGGCAAGCGTGGGCAAGCCGGCTGAGTGCCTTAGAGCAGAAGCTTCCAAGTGGTGACCCCTACGGGTGGGTACCCGCCGCCGAAACACCGTAGCAATGCGGGAGTTGCGCGACTCGGTCGCGTTACGCTTTCGGCACTCGAGCGAAAGGACCCGCCGCCATGGACAAGCGCGAGTTCGTAAAGGACGTGACGTACAAGATGTGCGATCACGACTTCGACCTCGACCTGGTCGAATCCACCTACGCGGACGACTTCGTACACAACGCGAACGGGGCGACCTCGGACAAGGCGGGTTACCTCGCCCGCGGGCGCGAGTACCGCGATCAGTACTCCAGCATCGACAGGCCGGAGTTCGACGAGCTCTTCGAGGCCGACGGACGCGTGGTCGCGGCGTACACGCTGAACCTGCATCGTGAGGACGGATCGAGCGAGCGCATGGCCGTTATGGCCGTGTGGACCGTCAGCGACGACGGCAAGGTCACGGCGCTGCGCGAGGTGGACGCGCCGGCCGCCTAGGCGGGCGGTCCGTTGTACTCGTCGTCGCTGACGTGCTCGCCCCAGCTGGCGGGGTTGCCCTCGTCATCGACCTCGTGCATCGCGAGGTGGGTCATGAAGCGATCGGGCGCCGCGCCATGCCAGTGCTCTTCCGCGGGCTCGAAGAACACGCGGTCGCCCGGCCGGATCACCTCGACCGGCCCGCCCCGCCGCTGACAGCGGCCAATGCCCTCCGTCACGTAGATCGTCTGCCCGAAGGGATGGGTGTGCCAGGCGGTTCGGGCGCCGGGCGTGAAGTGGACACTGGCCGCTGCAAGCCGCGAAGGCGCGGCGGGCGTCGCGACCGTGTCGATGTAGACGGTGCCCGTGAACCAGTCGCTGGGCGCGGTTGCGGTCTCGCCTGAGTTGCGGGTGATCTCCATGGCGTCCTCCTTGCAATGCCCGGGGTGGGACTCGAACCCACAATGCTCTTGCGAGCGGCGCCTTTTAAGGGCGCGGGCTGTGCCAATTCGCCTACCCGGGCAGGCGCAATGGTAGGCCGGGCCTGACTGTCTCCGGCGCTGTCGGGTATACAGCGGGCATGGCCAAGGTGCTCTTCATCCCCGTGTCGGTCATCGGGGGCCTGCTCGCGGGCTTCCTGTCGAAGAAGATCTTCGACCAGGTCTGGGGCCTGATCGACGAGGAGGAGCCGCCGGACTCCAAGTACCGGGACATCCAGTGGCCCAAGCTGCTCTTGGCCGGTGCCATACAGGGAGCGATCTTCCGCGCCGTCAAGGAGGCCTCGGACCACGCGAGCCGCAAGGCCTTCTACAAGACGACCGGGGCGTGGCCGGGCAAGAAGGGCGCGCCGGAACCGGAGTAACCCATCCGGGGGGCCGATTCCCATATACGCGGCGGGGCAGAGCGCTGTTCGTCAGCACTGTCCTGATCGGTCCTATCGAAGGCTGAGATTCGGATTCCCCGTCCCGTTTCGGGAATTCCAGGGCATACTGGAATCGTGGTCCTGCTCATGGAGGAGAGGCGCTGCGCTAGTTACGGGTGCCCGAAAAGCCCGCTTTTGAAGGCGTTTTCAGTGCGTATACGCACTTCTGGCCCGAACGCGACGTATCGGCTGCAGCCGGACCTGGACGAATGTTCGATGGATCACCCCACGCCCCGCTCAAGCTGTAGCCCAGAAATGCCGAAGTAGACAAAGTGGTCCCGTTCCATCCCCTGCGTCACGAGGCGCGGGTCCGCGCGGCCCGCGCTCTAGCGAGCGTCATCACGTTCTGCGTAATCGCAGCGTTGCTGCTGAGCGCGAGCGTCGGCGACGAGGGGGCCACGAGCGCTTCGGCGGCACCGGGCGATCCGGTTCTGGCCACTCCGGCGCAGGTGGTGGCGCAGACCGCGCCGCCGCCCGAGGAAGCTCCGCCCACCGAGGAGCCGCTGCCTCCGCCGGTCGAAGAGCCGGCACCGCCGGTTGAGGAGCCACCGGCTCCGCCGGTCGAGGAGCCGCCTGCAGGCGAGACCCCGCCGCCGGCCGAGGAGCCCGCTCCGCCCGCCGAGGAGCCCGCACCGCCCGCAGAGCCGCCGCCCGGCGGTGGCGGCAAGGACGTGCCCGGCGACCCGGTCGAGCCCGAGACGCCGCCCACTCCCGACCCCGATCAGCCGGCCCCCGATCCCGGCCCCGCGCCGTCCGGCAACGGCGGCTCCGGCAGGCCGGGCATCGACGACCCGGGCGCGCCCCAGCCGAGTGGTGGCACCAAGGGGACCGTCGCGCCCGAGGAGGCGCCTGTCGGCGGTGGCAACGGCGGCCAGGGCGAGGACGCCGATCGGACACCGCCACCGGCGGGGATCCGGCACCGACCCGCTCGCCGAACGACCCGATCAACGAGCGTGGCGCGCCGGCTTCACGCGCCCCGGCGGCGATTGGCAGCGAACACCTCGGCGGCAACGGCGGCTCCCCCGGCACCAACTTCGGCATCGGCGGCGGTGGCACGGGCGGCACGCTCGGCGTGACCGCCGACGCTGCCCCGCTGAGCGCCGCGGCGATCGTTCCCGGCACGACCGACGGCGACGCCGGTGCGGGCGCCGGCGGCGACGGCTCCGGCGGCGGGCAGGACGACGGCGGCGACGACTCGGTCGTCAACGACGTGCCCGAGCAGTTCGGCCAGGTCTTCGGCAGCGTGCCCGAGCTGCTCGAGTTCGTGCCCGAATCCTTCAAGATCGCCCTGGCCGGCCTGGCCGCGCTGTCGATCCTGCTCGGCCTCGGCTACCTGCTGTCGGCCGTCCGCAATCGCCGGCTCGAGCGCCAGCGCGGCGAGCTCCTCAAGGAGGTCGGCCTGCTGCAGACCGCGCTGCTGCCGCCGGTGCCGGATCGCATCGGCGCGCTGGCAACCTCGGTGGCCTACCGCCCGGCCGACGGCCCCGGTGCAGGTGGCGACTTCTACGACGTGCTGCCCCTGGCCGGCGGCCGCGTCGGCTTCATCCTCGGAGACGTGTCCGGCCACGGGCGCGGCGCGCTGGCCCGCACCGCGTTCATGCGCTACACGCTGCGTGCCTACCTCGAGGCCGGCCTCGAGCCGCGGGTCGCGCTGCAGGTCGCGGGGCGCGTGATCGACGAGAACCTTGGTGGTGACTTCGCAACCGTGCTCCTGGCCGTGCACGATCCGGAGACGGGCTCGCTGACGTACGCGACCGCCGGGCACCCGGCACCGATCGTCGTCGGTCCACAGCCCCACGAGCCCGTCACGACGGGCTCCTCGCCCCCGATTGGCGTGGGCGTCAAGACCGGGCTGCGCCAGACGACGGTGCCACTGGTGCCCGGCGCTGTCGCATGTCTCTTCACCGACGGCCTGATGGAGGCCCGTGTCGACGGCGGCATCCTCGGCCGCGACCGGCTCGAGGAGCTGCTCGCCGAGCTCGGCACGGGCGCCACGGCGGCAGGGCTGATCGCGAGCGTGAGCGATGAGGCCCGCGTGCTCTCGGACGACATCGCGGCCGTCGTCATCCAGCCGACCACGGCCGCGACGGCGGGCCTCTTCCGGACGGAGCAGCTCGAGCTCTCGACCAGCGAGCTCGACGGCCCCATGGCCGGCAACTTCCTCGAGTCCTGCGGCTTCTCGAGGGTCGAGATCGAGGCCGCCATCTACGACGCCCGCGCGCTCGCCGAGCGCTTCGGCGGCGTCATCCTGCACGTGGTGTTCGGCAACCGCCTGCGCGTCGAGGTGCTGCCGCGCAACGTGGAGTCGATCGAGGCCGCCTCGCGTCGCGCGGCCGCCACCCGCTAGCGCGCGGGCCAGCCCCTCAGCGCCTCGACCACCGCGCCCGGCTCGTCCTCGGGGACGTAGTGCGCCGCGCTCTCGACGCGCACCACCTCGGCCTCGGGGAAGAGCTCGAGCCACTGCTCGAGGAAGACCGGCTGGAACACCGGGTCGCGCATCCCCCAGACGAGCTTGACGGGCACGTGGAGGCGCTCGAGGCCCTCGTGGATCGAGCCCATCAGGCGGGCGCTGCGGTCGCGCTCGGTAAGCGGGATCTCGCGCTGGAAGGCGAGCGTCCCGACGCGCGACCAGTAGTCCGGGAAGGGCGCGCGGTAGGCGCTCATCATCAGCGGGTCGTGCTCGCGCTTGGCCATCCCGCCCGGGATCGACTCGACGAACAGGTTGCCGCCCAACGCGAGGATCTCGCCAAGCCCCTCCGCGCGGAACTCGCGCAGGAACGGGGGCAGGAAGCTCGGCAGCTCCCACGCCCAGGTGTTGATCAGGACGATCCCGGCGAGGCGGTCCATCCGCTCGAGCATCGCCCCGAGGCCGATCGGCCCGCCCCAGTCGTGTACGACAAGCGTGACGTCGCGCAGGTCGAGCTGGTCGATCAGCGCCAGCGCGTTGTGGATGTGGGCCTGGAGCGAGTAGCCGGAGAGGTAGGGCGGCTTGTCCGAGCGGCCGAAGCCCATGTGGTCGAAGGCGACGCAGCGGCGCCCCTCTGACGACAGCTCGGCGATCGGGCGGCGCCAGAGATAGCTCCAGGTCGGATTGCCGTGCACGAAGAGCACCGGGGGCGAGTCGGCAGGGCCCTCGTCGACGTAGTGCAGGCGGACGCGACCCACGCTTGCGTAGCGGGGTTCGAAGGGGAACGTGCCCTGGAAGTCGCCGTCGAGTCCGTCCTTCATTCGGCTCCCTTTCGCTTATACCCGATCCAGTAGGCTCGCGTCCTCGTGTCGACGGGGGCCGAGACAGAGACGGGCACAGCGCTGCACGGCGGCCGGCTCGTCGCCAAGCGGCTCAAGGCGCATGGCGTGACGAAGCTCTTCACGCTCTCGGGCGGGCATCTCTTCTCGATCTACGACGGCTGCCGCGAGGAGGGCATCGACATCGTCGACGTACGCCACGAGCAGTCGGCGGGCTTCGCCGCCGAAGGCTGGGCGAAGGCGACGCGCGAGCCGGGCGTGTGCGCTCTCACCGCCGGCCCCGGCGTGACCAACGGCATGAGCGCGCTCGCCTCCGCGCAGATGAACGGCACGCCGCTGCTCGCGCTCGGTGGCCGCGCGCCGGCGCTGCGCTGGGGGATGGGATCGCTCCAGGAGATCGACCACGTCCCGTTCGTCGCGCCGGTGACGAAGCTGGCGCGGACAGCGAAGGAGACGAGCGCGATCCCGTCGCTCGTCGACGAGGCGATCGCCGCCTCGCTCACGCCGCCGTCGGGGCCGACGTTCATCGACTTCCCGATGGACCAGGTGTTCATGGAGTCGGACGTCGTCGCCGACACACCCGCCTCGCTGCCCGATCCGGTCGGCATGCCCGGGCCCGACGGCGACACGCTCGAGCGTGCCGCCGCGCTCCTGCGCGACGCGTCGCGTCCGGTGGTGATGGCCGGCACGGGCCTCTATTGGTCGCACGGAGAGCACACGCTGCAAGCGCTGTGCGAGGAGCTCTCGATCCCCGTCTTCCTCAACGGGCTGGCGCGCGGCTGCGTGCCGGCGGACCACCCGATGTTCTTCTCGCGCGCCCGCGGCGCAGGACTCAAGGGCGCGGACGTCGCACTCGTCGTCGGCGTTCCGATGGACTTCAGGCTCGGCTTCGGTGCCTCCTTCGGCGACGACACCCAGATCGTCGTGATCGACTCCGCCCGGCCCGACAGGGAGCCGCCGCGGGCGGTGGCGGCGGAGCTGTACGGGAGCGTCGCTGGAGCGCTCGACTCGCTGCGCGGCGCAGCCGCCGGCGGCTCCGAAAACCGCGCCGAGTGGGTCGGCAAGCTGCGCGAGATCGAGAACGAGAAGCGCGCCGCCGAGCAGGACGACCTGACCGATTCACGCGCGCCGCTCCACCCGATGCGCGTGTACGGCGAGCTGGCGCAGGTGCTCGACCGCGATGCGATCGTGATCGGCGACGGCGGCGACTTCGTCTCATTCGCGGGGCGCATGATCGACACCTACGAGCCGGGTTGCTGGATGGATCCCGGTCCCTACGGATGCCTCGGCGCCGGGCCCGGCGCGGCGCTCGCCGCGAAGATCGCCCATCCCGAGCGGCAGGTCTGCCTGCTGCTCGGCGACGGCGCCTTCGGATTCGCCGGTATGGAGTTCGACACCTACGTCCGCCACGGCGTGCCGGTGGTCGGCGTGATGGGGAACAACGGCATTTGGGCCCTGGAGAAGCACCCGATGGAGTTCATCTACGGCTACTCGGTCGCGGCCGACCTCCAGCCCGGCTGTCGCTACGACGAGGTGGTCCGCGCGCTGGGCGGCCACGGCGAGCTGGTCACCACTCCGGACGAGCTGCGACCGGCGCTCGAGCGGGCCTTCTCATCGGGCAAGCCGGCGCTCGTGAACGTGCTCACTGATCCGGAGGTCGTGTACCCCCGCAAGGCAAATCTGGCGTAGCCAAAACATTCGGGCCCGACCTTTCCCTGGGGCCGCCAGTTGGGTTATAGTGTCGGGCGCTGGGTGGAGAGTTCGTGCGGCAAACCCGTCGGCCTCTATCCGGTGCATAGGTTCGGGCGAAGCCGCATCGTATCGGCGCCTCCCGCCGTCCGAACCGCCAGGCCCTTTCATGGCACGTACCCCTGCCCGTCCTGATGGGGCCGTTTTGAGAGCCGCCCGCATGATGCGGGCGGTTCTTTGTCTAGGGACCTTTTGACCCGTCCGCTGCGGCCATCGCCGCGCCATGCAGGATGTCCGCCTCGCTGACCTCGATCTCGTCGAGTCCGAAGGCTCGGATCGACTCGACGAGAATCGTCACGCCCGCGACGATCGTCGGGGCCCGGTCGGGGTGGAGGCCGGTGACGCTACGGCGCTCCTCGAGCGGCAGCGCGGCAAGCATGGCCTGGATCCGCTCGGCGGCCGCGAGACTCACCCGGTAGCCGTGGACCTTCTCCGGGTCGTAGGGATCGAGCTCCTGGTCGATCGCGGCGAGCGTGGTCGCGGTGCCCGCCACGGCGATCCCCTCGGCCGTCTCCTGGCGGTGCTGCGCCGGCACGTGTTCATCGATCACCCGCCAGACGTCCTCGGCGAGCGCGACGAGCTCCTCGTGCGCGGGCGGGTCCGACTTCAGGAAGCGCTCGGTGTGGCGGACGGAGCCCATCTGCGTCGAGACGTGGAAGCCGGGAGCGCTGTTCGGTGAGCCGATCACGTACTCGGTCGAGCCGCCGCCGATGTCGATGACGACCGTCTCGGTGGGAGTATCCGCCGCGGGCGTCCGGCCGCTCGTCGCGCCGAGGAAGGTCAGCCGCGCCTCCTCGTCACCGGAGATCGTGCGGGCGTCGATGCCGAAGCGCTCGTTCAGCTCGTCGCCAAAGGCCGGGCCGTTCGACGCATCGCGCATGGCGCTCGTGGCGACCGCGATCGTCTCGGTCACGTTCTCGCGGTCCATGATCTCCCGGTAGCCGGCGAGCGCGGCGCGGACACGGTCCATAGCCTCGTCCGCCAGCTGACCGGTCGCGTCCACGCCCTGGCCAAGCCGCGTGATGGTCGTCTGCTTTTCGACCTCGGTCAGCGACCCGTTCTCGACCTCCGCGACCAGCAAGCGGGTGGTGTTCGTGCCCAGGTCTACGACTGCGACGCGCATCGGCCTCGGGGACCGTACCGCGCCGGGGCTGGTCGAGGTTTCGCGTCCCCTTGGCTCCTGGCCCCGTTGACGCTCCGTCCCCTGATGGTAAATTCGTACGTTCAACGCCGCGGGGTGGAGCAGTCAGGTAGCTCGTCGGGCTCATAACCCGAAGGTCGCGGGTTCGAATCCCGCCCCCGCTACTACCGGAAGCCCCCGCAAAGCGGGGGTTTTCTGCTTTCAGGAGGGGTAGGCGGAGGGACGTTGGGCCCACAATCTGTAGGCGCCAACGGGGGTGTCTGCGCCCGCCTGAGTCGGCCTAGGGGCCGGGGGCAGGGCGGGCCGGACCCCGGCCAAGCGCCGCGTACGCGGGCGCTGAGCGCGGCAAAAGAAAGGGCGCCCCGAAGGGCGCCCCTGTTGGCCGGCGTGTGCCCGGGCGCCTACGCCACCCGGTCGAGCTCGGCGAGGAGCTCGTCGCGCACGGCTGCGAGCTCGGCCTCGTCGTCGCCGATGTCGAACGCCTGAAGGCCGCGACCGCTGACCTCGGCCTGCTCGGCGGTCAGCCGGCCGAACGCCTTACGCGGGCGCGAGGCGCGCTCGGCGACGCGGCGCGGGAGCGACTTCGTACCGGTTCATGGCGAGCTCCAAACCACCAGCCGGGCCTTGTCGCCGAGCCCGGTGCTGCTCTCACGCGGAAGCACAAGCGGGATGCCATCCGGCTCATCCCCGGCAGGTAGGACGGGCTGGTCAGCTCACCGCTCTCTTCACCAGGGCGCCGATCTTTGCCTCTTCGGCGACGGTCAACTCCTTCAGCGCGAAGGAGGTCGGCCACATGGCGCCTTTGTCGAGGTTCGCCTCGTCGCTGAAGCCGACCGTCGCGTACCTCGATTTGAACTTCTGCGCGCTTTGGAAAAAGCAGACGACCTTGCCGTCCTTGGCGTACGCGGGCATCCCGTACCAGGTTTTCGGCGCGAGGGCTGGCGCGCTGGCTTTGATGATCGCGTGGAGCCGCTTGGCCATGGCGCGATCCGATCCCTGCATCTCGGCGATCTTCGCGAGTACGGCGCTTTCCCCGTCCGCCTTGGCCGCTTCCGCCTTTAGCTCTTGGGCGCGCTCCTTCATCGCAGCTCGTTCCTCGTCCGTGAATCCCTTGGACTTCTTGCCGATCGCGGTGGTGCTCTTGGTGGACTTTTGAGTGGCCTTCCTTGCGCTCATCGTTCCCTCCTGGGCAGGCGCTCACCGGTTTCTGAAGGTGTCTCGTCGGGCTCAAAGATACGTGCGGCTCGGCGACCGGTGCTTCTCGATTCCAGGCCGTACGCTCCTCCGCTCTCGCTTTCCGTGCGAAGCAACAGTCGCCCGACTCCCGGCGCCGCAGGGAGCGCCACGGCATCGCGTGGACAGCTCCCGCGCCGTTGAGGCCACCTTCCGTGCATGGCGGCAATGGTGGGTCCGGCCCTGCCCAGGCGTCCCAACCGATGAGAATCAAGCGGCGCCTCATGTTTGGACCTGTCGGAAGCGGGCAGAGGCGCCGGGGCGAACGCAGGGGCCGCGTGGCTACTGACCGCCTGATTCAGCGCAGCAAGGAAGCCATCGCACGTCACCTGGCGCAACGTCGGATTCCTTCGTCAGACCATCGTTTTCAACCGAAGGACCATTCTCATGGCAACCCACAGCGCCGCCGGCGCTAACACCGCTGGGACCAATGGCAGGTTGGGCCGCACCGCTCGCCGCCTGGCGACCGAGACCAAGCAGGCGTTCAAGACGACCGAGTTCTGGGCCATGGTCGGCCTGATCGTCGCGATCCTGATCAGCGCGGCCGTGATCAACGGCGGCGACAACGGCACCGATGAGTTCATCGCCCGCCAGGCCTGGTTGTACGTCTCGATCCTCGGCGCCGGCTACTTCATTTCCCGCGGTCTCGCCAAGTCCGGGAGCCGCGAACCGTACTGGCCGCAGGGCAGCAACCAGGAGCAGCCCGACCGCGCCGAGGACAGCCTCAACCGATAGCGGATGTTCCTGTTCACAAAGCGGCCGGGCCAGCGGACGCAGGTCCGCTTCATGCCCGGTTGCCTGGTGATGTCGCTGATCCTTTCGGTCGCGCTGACCCTCCTGGTCAATGTGGTCATCAGGATCCTCTAACCGGGTCGGACTTATCGACATGGAGTTGCGAACTCAGCAACGCCTGAAGACCTTCGGTGAGTCGTTCACTGAGCTGACTCGGCGCGGGCGATTGCAAGCTTCTTGCGGTCGCCCGCGCGACGAGGCCGCGCTCGCCCGATCGGAAGCGTCAAACCTCGTCGTGCATGCCCACGGCCTCCTCGAGCTCCTCGGCGCCGTCATCAGGCTCTGTACGACGCTCGGCGAGCATGGCCTCGGCCAGCCGGTCAAGCTTGCCCTGGATGGCGTGCTCGGCTCGACGCTCGGCGTTCTTCAACAGCGCCACGAGCAGCAAGGTGACCGCGGCCATCGCATCGGCGAGCACGTGGTGCACGGTGTCGCTCGCAACCAGCAAATACGAGGCGGCCCAGGCAGCCACCAACAGCCCACAGATCGTGAAGAACATCGGGCTGCTCGAAAAGTTCGAGGCCGCCTCTGCGGCCCGGTCGAACAGCGTCCGCCCTTCGCTGCCCCGTTCAGTTGGGTGTTTCACCGACATCCCCACCGCATACCCCTCAGACATCCCTTGAAGCCAGGCGTGCGCGAGGCCACCCGTGCCCTAACGCCTCCCAGCTGACGGCGCCGCATACCGCAGTTGCATTACGGAGTGGCTCGCCGCACCGCATGTGGCGTACACGAAGGTGTCGTCCGCCGGACGACGACAGGCAGGCGCCGCGGGGCCAGCATTTGGGAGGACCCACGGCAGGGTCCATCCCGAACGCCAAGGAGCGTCCCATGACGCGCACTCGACCCATCAACTTCCTCGCGGGCGCCGCGCTCGTCCCGCTCGTCGCACTGGCCGTCGCAGGCTGTGGCGGCGATGACGACAGCGGCAACGCGGCGGCGGTGGTCACGCCTCCCAAGACCTCGAGTGGGAAGGCGGCGACGATCGGCGTGGCGCAGACCGAGCTCGGCAAGTTCCTTGTCGACTCGCGCGGCCACACGGTCTATCTGTTCGAGAAGGACTCGGGCACCAAGAGCACGTGCTTCGGCGAGTGCGCCAGCGAATGGCCGCCCGTGGGGGCAACCGGTACGCCGACCGTGGGCAAGGGCCTGACCGCGTCCGAGTTGGGGACGACGGCGCGCTCAGACGGCAAGACCCAACTCACCTACGGCGGCCATCCGCTCTACCTGTTCGAGGGCGATCAGAAAGCCGGTGACGCCAACGGCCAGGGCCTGAATGCGTTCGGCGCCCTCTGGTACGTGGAGTCGCCGGCCGGAAGTGCGGTCACCACCCAGTCATCGAGCTCAGGAGGCGGTGGTGGCTACTAGCGTCGCCTGCTTCTGCGGGCACATCTTCGAGGCCCCACGCAGCACGTGCTGCGGCCGCTGCGGCGAGCCGATCCTCCTGCGCGAGGAACATGAGACGGGCTTGGAGTTCGACGAGCGGATCGCAGTGCACCATCGCACGGAAGACGACACACGTGGGCTTCCCGAGAGCGTCGGTTAGTCGCCATCTCGGAGAGGGGCACGCCGTCGCCGACGCCCGGGCGCGGCGTTGTCGCGCCCGGTATCCCGCCGGCTCGCGCCCCTGGCGCAGATGCAACAGGGACGCGCGCTAGCGTGGGCGCTCTCGTAACCCCGGCGTAACGTCCGGACGTAGCGTTCGTCACCCCGATCGCTCGGAGGTGAGCGATGTTGACGAGGAGACGACTCATCGTGACGTTCGGCGTCACGGCAGTGGCGGTGGCAATGGTGCTCCCTGTCTCTCCAACGGCCGCAGCAGGGCCCAGCGCCGGAGTCTTCCCGCCTGATGCGAAGCCATTTGGCCAGAGCTACGGGGAGTGGAGCGCACTCTGGTGGCAACAGACGCTCGCGCTCCATGCCACTCAACACCCCAACGCGTTTGATGCCGGCGAGGTCCCCTGCGACCTCGGCACGGGCAACGTCGCGTTTCTCGTGGGCACGACAGGCGGAAAGGTCACGCGCACGTGCGCGATCCGTCAGGGACAGGCCGTCCTCATCCCTCTCATCAACGGCGAGTGCTCGGAGATCGAGGGTGGCGGCAGCACGACGGCAGAGCTGCGCGCATGCGCGGCGGCGCAGGCGGACGACTTCACCAAGCTGCGCGCGCGCGTCGACGGCAGGAAAATCGAGGGGCTTTCCCGCTTCAGGTTCGAGTCGCCGCCGTTCCGCTTCGAGAGCGTGAGCGACAACCCCTTCGGCGTGCCGGCCACCCCGCCAGGCGAGCCGAGCAGGGCCGTCGCCGACGGCTACTGGATCATGCTGCACCCGCTGAGCCGGGGCGTGCATCGGATCAGGTTCGGCGGGTCGGCGCCGAGCTTCGGCTTCACGACCCGGGCCGTATACAGCATCCGCGTGGTCGGGCACGGCGGCTAGCGGCGGCAACAGGGATGCGCGCCAGTGCGGGCTAGCGCCTGGGACACTTCCCCCATGCGCAGGCGCCTCAGCGAGGTCGACGTCTTCGCCACCACGCCCTACTCGGGCAACCCCGTCGCCGTCGTGATGGACGGTCAGGGGCTCAGCACCGGCGAGATGCAGCGCTTCGCTCACTGGACGAACCTGTCGGAGACGACGTTCGTGCTGGCGCCGACCGTCGAGGAGGCGGACTACCGGGTGCGGATCTTCACGCCCGTCGCGGAGCTGCCCTTCGCCGGTCACCCGACGCTCGGCACATGCCATGCCTGGCTCCTGGAGAACGGCGACGACAAGCGGGACGTCGTCGTCCAGGAGTGCGCCGCCGGCCTGGTCCCGGTGCGCGCTACGCCGGACGGGCTCGCCTTCTCGGCTCCACCCCTGCTTCGCTCGGGACCCGTTGAGGAAGAGCTCGTCGGCCGCATCGCGAACGTGCTCGGGATCGAGCGCTCGGCAGTGGTCGATTCACAGTGGGTGGACAACGGTCCCGGCTGGGTCGCCGTCCTGCTGGGAAGCGCCGAGGAGGTGCTCGCCCTGAGCCCGGGGTTCGACGAGCTCGACATCGGCGTGGTCGGGCCGCATCCCGAGGGTGCGGAGGCGGCGTTCGAGGTGCGCGCCTTCTTCCCGAAGAACGGCGTGCTGGTGGAGGACCCGGTGACGGGAAGCCTGAACGCGTCGCTCGCGGGCTGGTTGCTCGGCAGCGGACGCGCAAGCGTTCCCTACGTGGCGAGTCAGGGCACGGCCCTGGGACGCGCGGGACGCGCGACCGTGTCGCGCGACGCGGACGGGAGCATCTGGGTCGCCGGCCAGACGGTCACCTGTGTGAGTGGACACGTCGAGCTGTAGCCGGCGGCCATGAGCCCGGCCCGCCAGCGCTGGACCCTTCTCGCCACCTGCTTCTCCCAGTTCATGATCCTGCTCGACGTCACGATCGTGAATGTCGCGCTGCCGTCGATCCAGCACGAGCTGGACGTCACGCCCGGCACGCTCGTATGGACGATCAACGCCTACGTCCTCCCGCTCGCCGCGTTCATCCTCGTGGGGGGCACGCTCGGAGACCGCTATGGGCGCAAGCGCGTCTTTGTGATCGGCTTCGCGCTCTTCACGGTCTTCTCGGCCGCGTGTGCGCTCTCGACCACCGATCACATGCTGATCGCGTTCCGCGCGCTGCAGGGCATGGGCGCGGCGCTGCTCGCGCCGCTCTCGCTGTCGATCCTGGTCGACGCCTTCGAGCCCGAGCGGCGGCCCTGGGCGATCGGGATCTGGGCCACGATCGCCGGCTTCGGCTTCGGGCTTGGGCCTGTGCTCGGCGGCGCGCTGATCGAGATCTTCGACTGGTCGGCGATCTTCTGGGTGAACGTGCCGATCGGCATCGCGGGCCTCGTGGCAACGGTGCTGCACGTGCGCGAGTCGCGCAACCCGAATGCTCAGCGGCTCGATCTCGTCGGCGCCGCGCTGGCGTCGGGCGCGCCTCTTCTGCCTGACGCTCGCGCTCGTCGAGACCGACGATCACGCGTGGACTTCGGCGTTCACGCTCGGCTTCCTCGCTGCGGGCGTTGCGCTCGGAGCAGCCTTCCTGGCCTACGAGTCGCGCCACCCAGAGCCGATGCTGCCGCTCGAGTTCTTTCGGCGCCGCGCCTTCTCGATCGCGAACCTCGACTATGCCCTGATGTACGCGGCCCTCGCGGGGACGCTCTTCTTCGTCTCGCTGTACTTCCAGAACATCAAGGGCTTCTCGGCGCTCGAGACCGGCGTCTCGTGGCTCACGATGAACGTGCCCTTCCTGCTCGTCTCGCCGTTCGCGGGGAAGCTCCAGGGGCGCTTCGGCGCGCGCCTCGTCGTCGTGGTGGGCGCGCTGCTCGGAGGGCTCGGCGTGCTCGTCTTCGCGTTGCTGGACGAAGGCTCGCCGTTCATCGCGGCGGTGCCCGGCTACGTGCTCGTGGGCGTCGGCTACGGAGCGGCAGTGCCGGCCGTCTCGACGGTCGCGATGGGCGCGATCGAGGTCGAGCGCGCGGGTATGGCCTCAGGCGTGCTCAACACCGCTCGGCAGGTCGGGGCTGCGGTCGGCCTTGCCGCGCTTGGCTCGATTGCCACCGCGGCGGCCGGAGGCTCGCTCAGCGGTTCGGGCGACTTCGTCACCGGAATGCGCGTCGCGATGCTGGTGGCTGGGGCGCTGGCGCTTGCGGCGAGCGTGCTGACCTTCGCCTGGCAACGCGATACTTCGTGACGCCATGCCGGCGGGCGTCGACTTGGTGCGCGAAATCATCGCTGCGCTCAACCGCGGTGACGTCGGCGGCATGCTGGTGCGCATGCATCCAGACTTCGAGTGGACGCCGCTCGAGAGGAGCCCGGTCTCGCACGTCTACCGCGGGCACGACCAGGTGAGGAGCTACGTCGAGGACTGGCTCTACACCTTCGAAGGCCTCCGAATCGACCTGGAGGACCCGACGGAGGTTGCCGATCGCGTCGTCGTGATGGTGCGCGGCCAGGGCCGCGGCAGGGTGAGCCGCGTGCAGCTCGACAATCGGTTCTGCCAAGTCTGGACCGTTCGCGACGGCACCGCGGTTGCGATGCACGAGTACGCGAGTCGCGAGGAGGGCCTGGCGCGCCTGCGCTCGTCGGCGGACGAGCTCAGCTGAACGTGACCAGCGCCTCGTTCATGCTGCGGGCGCCCTCGCGGCAGAGCCGCCGCGCCCCGGGCGATCCGAGCTGCGGGCAACCGGCGCGGGCGAACTTCCCGTCCGTCAGCACGGCCAGTGTCTTGCCGAGCCAGCGGAAGCAGGCGGCGCGGGGGCGACCCGTGAACACCGCGCAGCGGCTGATCAGGTCGACGTGCGCGGAGGTGGGGTACTCGAGCAGGTTCTGGACCTTCGTCCCTCGCACGCAGCCCTCGGCGTCCGACGCGCTCGCCAGCCCCGCGCAGATCAGGAGCTGCTCGGCGGGGTCTGGCGGGCCGATCACCGAGCCGGCCGTCACGCACGCCGAGCGCTGCAGGCCGACGAGCCCATCGCAGAGCCCGTCGAGCTCCTCCGGCGACTCGACCGGGGCGCCCTCCGGGCGGTTGTCCACGAAGGCGCGGTACCAACACGGCCGCACGAACCCCACCGGCTGCGCGCCACAGAGGCGGCGGGGGTCGGTCACGGCGCCGTCCGGCAGCTCGGCGTCGTCGGCGCCGGCAACCGCGAACCAGTAGTCGTGATATGCGCCCTGCGCGCAATCCGGTGCCGCCTGCGGGCCGAGCGCGCGGCACAGCCCGAGGGCGGGCCGCAGCTGATCCGAGTAGATGCGCATGAAGGCATGCCCCATCCCGTGGGTGCAGCTGTAGCGCTGGTAGCGCGTGCCCGCCTCGCCGCACACCTCGGCGGCCGCCCGCGGGCGGCTCACGTCGATCTCGGGGCCCACGGCGGTTACGAGCCCGTGCGCGAAGCCGGCGGGGCAGCCCGGGTCGTTCGTCTGCGGCAGGTAGTTCATGAGGTTCGCGAGCGTCACGCCCGCCCGCCGCGCGTACTCGCGGCCCACGGTGTGCATCACGCCGTGGCAGTTCGCGAGCAGGTAGCCGCCCTGGCTCCACGCCAGGTCGGCGATCGTCTCGACGACGGGCCCGGGATCCCGCTTGGCTCGCACCATCGCGCCGAAGGCGCTTGCGTAGCACGCGCGCGCCTCATCGCCGGCCAACCGCTCGCACTGCTCGGGGTTGACGACCCGCGTGACCGCGGGGGTCTCACCTCGGCCGTCGCCCGGCTGCGAGACGAGCACGATCGTCACGGCGCCCGCCGCGGCTATTACCGCCACGGCGAGCGCCAGGACGATCCGATTGCTCAACCTGCGGGGGTGACCACGAACGTCTCCGAGCCCCTCGAGACGTTGCCCTTGATGTCCACCGCGAGCCACCTGAACGTGGTGCTCGCGCTGAGGTGGAACACCTGGCCGGGCTCACGCGGACCGGTCGAGTCCCACACGGTCGACTGCCGCGTCGGCCGCGACCCGTCCGTCGTGTAGTAGATCACCGACGGCTCGTTGATGAACTGGAACGTCGTGTCGATCTGCGTGCTGGACTCGTAGGGTCCGGTCATCTGGACCTGGGGCGGCTGCACGTCCAGCGAGTAGTCGAGCGCCGACTCGAGCAGCCCGTAGTTGCCCGCGGCGAACTCGAGCGCCTCGTGCTTGCCCTCGGTCGCGTAGTCCGGCTGGAAGCCGACGCCGGTCTGCGTGGCCTCGCCGGAAACCGCCGATCCGGCGGCGTGGTCGAACGCGAGCGGTTCCGTGAGGATCACGTTCGGCTGCGGGCTGGGCGGGTTCTGCGGGTTGACGACGGAGGCGACGAAGCGCACCTCCTCGCTCGCCGTACCCGGCTCGAACACGACCCGGTCACCCACCCGGAAGGCGTTCCGGCTCGGCACCCGGATGCCCGTGCTGCCGGCCGTCGCCGCCACGCTCAGCGTCGTGGGCGCGAAGCGATCGGCTCCGGTCTCGAAGCTGTAGGCGATGACGTCGCGGTTGTACCAGTGCTCGTCGGCGCTGTTGCCGGCCGCCGAGTAGAGCACGTCCGCGATCGGCCCCGTGCGCTCCGGGAGGATCACCGTGTTGCGGTGCTCCTTGATCCGGTTCAGGATCCGATCGCCCGCCTCGAAGAAGTACTTCTCGACGCCGATGTTGGGGTGCACGGCGTCACCCTCGGAGCGGTCCGGCAGGTACGCCCCGGGCGACCACATGAAGTAGCCGCCGAAGCTGTGGATGTTGTTCGAGAACTTGATGTTGTCGAACGTGTCCGCGATCCAGTGCTCGTTCTTGATCTCCGGCTCGGAGGCCTCGCCGGGCCCGGCGTAGACGTCGCTCGTGCACGAGTGCGACGCGCCGATATAGCCGTCGAAGAGCGTCGCGAACGTGTTGTTGCGGTTGAGGTCGACGCCCCACGCGTCGCGCTCCGCCGGGTCGTTCGCCGCGTACGGCTCGCCCGTCCCGGGGTTGACCCTGGGCGTCCAGAAGTTGTCCGCGAACGGGTCGTCGGTCTCCTTGCCCCCGACGACGCAGTGGTTCGTGAGGTTGCGCCGCTGGAAGTTGAAGTTGTGCATCGAGTAGTGGGCGCCGTCCGGGTTCGACGTCGGCAGGATGAAGATGTCGAGGTTGTCGACGAGCCTCCTCGTGAGCGGGTGAATCGCGTAGTTGCGCAGCAGCTGCTCGGCCGTCTCGAGGCAGGTGAGCGGGGTGGCCCACTCGCGGGCGTGCTGCTGGCAGTAGAGGAACACGCCGACCTTGTCGCCCTGTCTCCTGCCCCCTCTGCCGATCCGCAGCACGGAGTACCTGAACGGCCCGCGCCTGACGTGGCCGTTCGTCGAGGTCGACAGGAAGTCGGAGAGGAAGACCCTCGGGCGCGGGGCAACGATGCCGGCGCCCTCGTCGCCGCGATAGGTCCTCGCCACGACGAGCTCGCTTGCCCGCGGGTGCGCGTTGATCGCGCTCACGACCTGCGCGGCCGTGCTGGACGGCGCACCCGCGGCGTCCGTGGCCAGGTAGACGGTGATGGTCCTCCCGCTGGCCTGGACCTCGAGCGGCGCGTTCGCCGGGCCCCGAGTGCGGAACTCGGCCGAGATCTGGTTGCCGCCCTCATGGCCCCAGCGACGCGACGTGAGCACGACCGCGGTGCCCTCGAGCTCCTCCTCCTCGATCTCGTCGCCCGGGTCCATCATGCCGGCCATCGTCGCCTGCGCGCGGCGCTGGTAGCCGTTCGTCCTATAGGGCAGCCGCACCAGCTTGGCGATGTTCGGGAACTCGCCCGCGAGCTGCTCGATGCGCGCGTAGACCTCGGTCGGGTCCATGTAGCGGGTCGTGAAGTCCTTGAGCGGGTTGCCGATCGGCGGCAGGCCGCCGACCCAGGTGTTCACGTCGGCCTCGGCGATGGCCCCGGTGCTCGAGCCGACGCGGATGCGTGCGGGCCGCGGCGGCGTCGTCGTCCCGACGTCGCCGATACGGACCAGCAGGCGGTGCTCGATGTAGGTGTCCGGCGTCGTGTCCGGGTCGATGTTCACGCTCATCGGCCGCGGCGCCGTGCTGATCGGCGTGCCCGGCCCGGTGTCCCAGGACAGGGAAAGCGTCGGCCCGGTGTAGGTTGCGCCCGTGGGCGTCGAGCCACCGAGCCGATCCTTCGCCTCGACCGACAGGAAGCGGCCCGCGTAGTTCTCGAAGTAGTCGACCCGCAGGATCACTATCTCGTCGGTATGGGAGGCAGTTCCGAACGACTTGCCGCGGGCGGCCGCGTTCGCGCGCCGCTCGGCGCGCTTGGCCGCCTTGTAGTCGGCGATGCGGGCCCTCCATGTGGCCGGGCCTTCGATGGTCGCCCCGACGTCGTAACCGGCTCTGTTCAGCCGGGCGATCCCTCGCTTGGTTCCGAAGACGGTCGCCGTCACCGTTCCGTTGCTGTTGCGGCGCAGGTAGTGCTCGTTGAACTCCACCTTGTAGCGGTGAGCCCTCACCTGCAGGCGCATGGCAGCCACCTTGCTCGGCAGGTTGACCTCGACCAGCCTGAGGCCCTGGTTCGGGTCGATGCCTCTACCCACCTGCCCCGCCGCGGTCCCCGTCACCGCCAGCCATGAACAGGCACAAACGAGTAGGGCGACCAGCACTCGGCGGGCGGCGGTGGAACTCATCCTGGGGCTCTCCTATCGTCGACTGGACCCGTGTCCGAGGGCCAATCTGACGAAGGAGCAGACGGCCCCCTGCCGGATGGCGACCGAGACCTACCCGGGCCCGATGAAGCTAAACGTCGCGGATACTGAAGGGGTGACGCCCGTTGATCTCGACTGGCTTCGAGGCCTCTACGACGTGCACAACGCGGCCGGGACCGACTTTCCGGAAGTCCTAGCCCGCGACTACCTGCATGCGGACGCCGAGTTCGTGGAGTTCGCCGCAGCCCCGGGCGGCCGCAGTCACCGCGGGCGCAGCGCGGTGGCGGCCCTCTTCCGGGAGCGCTTCGAGGCGGGCGCGATGCGAATCGAGGAGCTCGAGCTCACGGCGATCGACGAGCGAGCCGCGCTCGCCACCTTCAGCGTCCACATGCGCGGGCGGGGCAGTGGGGCCGAGACCTCGATGCAGCTCTGGAACCTGATCACTCTCGACGGCGCGCGGATCGTGCGCGTCGAGGAGTTCAGCGACGAGGAGGCGGCGCTCGCCGCCGCGCGCCGGGCGGGCTAGGGCTGCCAGCGCTCGGAAGGCGAGCGCCGCGTAGGGGCGAGGTAGCGCCTGCGGTATGGCACGCTCCCTGCGTGAACCTGATCGAGCGGCTCCTGCAGATCGACGTCTCGGCGCTCTCCGACGCCGACAAGGCGCTGCCGGTCGCCGATCCCGCGCTGCGGGCGATGATCCCGGACATCCGCATGGCCGGGCCCGCCTTCACGGTCCTCGCCGAGGACGACCACCTGCCCGTGATGGCGGCGCTCGCGGACGCCGCCCCCGGCGCCGTGCTCGTGATCGCGACGGGTGGAAGCACGCGTGCCGTATTCGGCGAGCTGTTCGCGACGGAGGCCAGCCGGCGCGGGCTTGCCGGCATCGTCGCCGACGGCTTCTGCCGCGACCTGCGGGGGCTGCGCGAGATCCGGCTGCCGGTGTTTGCGCGCGGCACCACGCCGCGCTCCGGCTCGACTGTCTCGCGAGCGGCCTCCGGGGCGACGGTCGCGGTGGGGGGTGTGGACGTGGCGCCGGGCGACATCGTCTTCGGCGACGACGACGGCCTCCTGATCGCGCCGGAGGAGCGAATCGCGGCGGCGCTCGAGCGCGCTGAGCGGATCGGGCGCAGCGAGCGCGCGATCCTCGCCGCCCAGGCCCGCGGCGAGTCGCTCCACGCGCTCACGAACCACGACGAGCACGTGGCCGCGCTCGACCGCGGCGAGGCGAGCGCCCTCGAGTTCCGCGCATGAGCGTCACGGGCTTCAGCCACGTCTTCGCGCGCAGGACGCAGGTGGCCGGCGGCAGCGAGCTCGCCACGATCCTGGCGGGGAGCCCGCCCGGCGTCCTTTCCATGACGGGCGGCTTCCCGAACCCGCAGACCTTCCCCACCGAGGAGCTCGACGAGATCGCCGGCCGGCTGCTGCGCGAGGACGCCGCCGTTGCGATGCAGTACACGCCCTGCGAGGGAATCCCGAGCGTGCGCGCCTATCTGGTCGAGCGCCAGGAGCAGCTCCAGGGACGGCGTCCCGACAGCGCGGAGCTGATCGTCACGAGCGGTGGGATGGAGTGCATCACGCTGATGTGCCAGGCGCTCGTCGATCCCGGTGACGCGGTCGTGGTCGAGTCACCGACCTATCTCGCAGCGCTGATGGCGCTCGGCCGCGCGGAGGCCGAGGCGGTGCCGATCGCCATGGACGAGGACGGCCTGCTGGTAGATGACCTCGAGGCGCGGCTGTCCGACGGGCTGCGGCCGAAGTTCGTCTACACGATCCCCGAGTACCAGAACCCGACGGGGCGGACGCTGCCGCTCGAGCGGCGCCGGGCGCTCGTCGAGGTCTGTCGCCACCACGGCGTGCTGATCCTCGAGGACGTCGCCTATCGGGAGCTGTCCTTCGACGGCAGCTCGCTGCCCACGCTCTGGTCGCTCGCGCCCGAGATCGTGCTGCAGGCGGGCACCTTCTCGAAGAGCTTCTTCCCGGGCGTGCGGCTCGGCTGGGCCGTCGGCCCGAGCGAGCTGGTGGCGGCCCTCGCCGCCGCGAAGCAGAACACCGACCAGTGCGCGGGCGGGCTCGGCCAGCGGATGGTCGAGGAGTACGGCCGCAGCGGCGGCTTCGAGCGCCACCTGCCCGCGGCGCGTGCGCTGTACGCGTCGCACTGGGCCGCGCTGTCGGCCGCGCTCGAGCGTCACATGCCGGACGGCGTGGAGTGGACGCAGCCGCTCGGCGGATTCCTGACCTGGCTCACGTTCGCGGAGGCGGTCGACACGATGGCGCTGCGCTCCGGCGCGCTCGAGGCCGGAGTCGCGTACGTCCCGGGCCCGCCGTTCTTCGTCGGCGACCGTGGTCACAACACGATGCGGCTGTCGTTCAGCCACCTGACCGAGCCAGAGCTCGAGCAGGCGGTCGAGCGGCTGGCGACGCTCTTCGCCGGCTAGGGCGAGACGGCGGTGCCGAGCGAGTTCGCGCCGAGGGACTTCGGCGTGCCCTCCTCGTAGTAGACGTCGACGGCGCGGATCTCGAAGCCCGCGGCCGACACGAGGTCGACGATCGGCCGGGTGAGGTGGCAGCCGCCGAAGACGCGTTTCTGCACCGGCTCGAGGCGATGCTGCCAGCGCTGCACGTCTTCGTCGGGCGCCAGCCCGTGCTCCACGAAGTGGAGCGTGCCGCCGGGCTTGAGCACGCGGCGCAGCTCGGCGAGCGCCGAGTCGAGGTCCGGGATCGTGCACATCGTCCAGGTCGACAGGGCGGCGTCGAAGCTGTCATCGGGGAACGGCAGCGACTGGCCGTCGAGCCCGTTGCGCTCCACCGGCGTGCTCGTCTCCGCGAGGCGCTTCTCGGCGAGCTTCCAGCCGAGGTCGGCGGGTTCGACCGCCGCGACCCGGGTCACGGCGGCCGGGTAGAACGGGACGTTGTGGCCGGAGCCGAAGCCGATCTCGACGATCTCCCCCTCGAGCCCCTCGCAAACCCGCTGGCGCTGCGGCTGGGCGTTCTTCATCCCGCAGGCGACGTTCACGATCCGCGGCAGAACCTGATCGCTGTAGACCCCCATGAGCGCAGTGTGACCGGTTTGACCGGCGCGCTTCGGGTAGCGAATTCATATGAAGCCAAAGCGCAAGAAGAAGGCCAGTAACAGAGCCCTGCCGCTCGTCGCCGTGGGCGCCGGTCTCGCCGCACTCGCCGGGGCGATCGCGTTCCTCGGCAGCCGCAGCCGCCGCCAGAAGGCGAAGGGCGCCGTTCAGGAGGCGACGGCCCCGCTCCGTCACGCGGGCCGCGAGTACGACGACGTGACTCTGGCGCGCAAGGTCGAATCGGAGATCCTCCGCGACGCGGGCGCTTCCAAGGGCGCGGTCGCCGTCAGCGCGCAGCATGGTGTCGTCGAGCTGCGTGGCGTGGTCGAGGACGAAGAGAACCTGAAGGCTCTGGGGGAGGCCGCCGAGAAGGTCAGCGGCGTGAAGGGCGTGAACAACCTCCTGCACACCCCGGGGACCGAGCCAAAGCACTCGCCGCCGTCCGACCCCGCGGAGGTTCGCGAGCGCGCAGAGCAGAGCTGACTGAAGCGGGCCACCGGGCGCCCGGGCTCCCGGTGGCCCGCCACACGTCAGCGCAGTGAGACCGCGACCTCCTCCAGCAGGTCCATGGACTCCTGCATCCCGGCCTCCATGCCGGACTCGATGATCATGTCGCGCAGCTCCTTGCTCGGGCACTGCATGAGGCATGAGAGCGTGGTGCGACCGTCCGTCTCCGTGAACGTGATCGTGTTCACGGGCTCGTCCTCGGGAGGCAGCGGGTCGGCCCCGGGCATCTCGTACACCTCGGTGTTGACGAGCCGCTCGTCGGGGACGATCTCGCGGAACTCGCCGTGGAAGGCGACCTCGAAGCCCTCGCTGGCCTCCATCACGTAGCGCCACTGTCCGCCTACGCGCAGGTCGATCTCGGCGCTCGTCACGCGACCGCGCCGTCCGCTCCACCAGCGCTCGACCAGCTCGGGCGTCGTCCAGGCCCGGTAGACGAGATGCTTGGGCGCGTCGAACTCGCGCGTGATCAGGATCTGCTCGTCGGTGGGCAGCGTCACCTGAGCGCTGCCGCTGCTCGTCATCTCAGCCATCTCCTTGCTCCTTTTCCTTGAGTTCCTCGAGTACGACATCGAGCTGCTCGAACCGCTCGGACCAGAACTGCTCATAGCCCTTGACCCAGTCGTGGATCGGCTTGAGGACCTCGCCGTTCAGCCGGTAGAGCCGCCGGCGGCCGTCGCTGCGCACCACGACGGCGCCGACCTCGCGCAGCACACGCAGGTGCTTGGACACCTGAGGCTGTGCGAGTCCCAGCTCGTCGACGAGGTCACCCACGGGCCGCTCGCCGCGGGCCAGCACGTCAAGGATCTGACGCCGCCGGGGCTCCGCGACCGCGTTGAACGCGTCCGCCGTGGTTGCCGCTCGTGCCATGCGGCAAATATATACCCATATAGGAATGTGTCAAGTCACCTGACGCGGAGCCGCACCGGCTTGGAGCTGTTGCCGGCGCGGTCGGTGGCAACCAGCGTCAGGCGGTAACGGGCGCCGCGCGGCTTCAGGCGGCGGATGACGCGCGCGAGCGCGACGCGGTTCGCGCCACCCGCGCCATCGCGGACCAGCGTCCGCGAGCGCTTGCCGCGGCCCAGGGCGACCTTCACGGTCGCGGCCTCGGAGAGCCGGTAGGCGAGCTTCTTGCTCTTCGACAGGCGCATGCGGCTGATCCGCGGCGCAACCGTGTCGACCGAGAAGGCGTGCTCGGCGGGGCTCAGGTCGAGCGCCCCGAACGTGTCACGCGCGCGCACGCGCAGGACGTGCGCGCCGTCCCTGGCGGCGAGCGCCGGGGCGGCGTCGCAGGCGGCGAAGGGGCCGCCGTCGAGCGAGCACTCGAATGTCGAGCCCGGCTTCGTCGCGCTGAAGCGGAAGCTCGGAGTGGAGTTCCGCGAGAGGCTGGGCGGGCCGGCCTCGATGCGCGTGTCGGGCCGGAAGTCGAACTGCACGGTCTCGCAGTCGCCGCCGATCGGGTCCGTGCCCTCGACGTCCGCGACGACGGTGTCGGCGCCCGCGCTGCAGGCCACCGTGTCGCCGCTGCCGTCCCGGATCTCGAAGCGGTTGTCGCCCTGGCTGCCGCTCAGCCTGTCCGCGAACGGGCTCCCGACCAGGTTCTCGATGCCCTCAATGCGGTCGATCCCGGCGCCGCCGGTGTCCTGGGGGATGTCGACCATCCCGAGGTCGACTGTCACGCCCTGGCGGACGCCGGCGGGCGGCGTCGCGTAGCTCCCTGTGTCGCTGCCGCCGCCGCTACGGATCCGGTCCGCTCCGCCCAGGCCCGCAATCAGGTCGTTGCCGTCGTCGCTGCTCAGATAGTTGTCGCCGTCGGTCCCGATCAGGACCGCGTCGGCTCCTGTCTCGAAGACCGTCGCATTCTCGACCGCTGCGAGCGCGTCGCGGCCGCCGGCGCCCGTGTCCTGACGGCCGGCGAGGCGCAGGTCAGCGCGAATCGAGGCGTCGAACTCGCCCCAGGCGACGCTGTCCGAGCCGGGTCCGCCGTCGTAGATGTCGTCCTCGCCGCCCGGCCCGTACTCGATCATCCCGTCGTCGCCCGCGCCGCCGTGCACCTCGTCCCGGCCCGGGCCGGCGTGGATGTTGTCCGGGCCGCTGCTACCGGCGACGAGATCGTCGCCCTCGTCGGCGTTGATGTCGGCGCGGAACGGCAGCGGCCCGCTGAACTCGGGCCCGCCGTCGGCGAGCACGCGGTCGCTGCCGGGGCCGGACAGGAGGACGGCGAGCTCGGCGTCACGCAGGTCCACGTCGGCGTTGGGGGTTTCGCCCCGCGCGACCTCCTGGTCGGCATTCAGGTTGACGCCGGCACCATTGGCCGTCCGGCCGAGGCGCCAGAAGTCGTCGCCCGTAGCGCCCCAGATGTAGAGCCGGTCGTCGCCGGAACCCATCAGGGCCTGGATGTCGATCTCGTCGCTGTTGCCGGGCTCGTCCACTTGGCCCGGCGTGAAGGGGCCGCCACGCAGGTCGATCGTGAAGTAGCTGTCGCCTCCCGTGTTGTCGGTGTGGGCTATCACGTGCGTGTTGAACACGGTCGGCTGCCCGCCGCAGCCCACCGCCGACTGGCCGTTCTTCACGACGATGTCGTTGCCGCTACGGACGATCTTCGCGTCATCGAGGTGGGCGCTGCTCTGGATCGTGAGCGCGCCGCTCGTGAAGTTGCAGGTCACGGCGGCCTCGGCCGCGTCCGTGTTGCCGGCGGCGTAGAGCGCGCCGGCGATGAGGAGCGCGGCGGTCAGGCGGCCGAGGCGGGACGGGCGAGCGGGAGAGGTGAGCGCGGAACGAGACATACCGCGATTGTCGGAGCGGCGCACGCATTCCGGAATCCACCCTGAGGGTGAAGCTCACCCCCCGTGCCGCCTATGTTCCAGGCATGACGCACATCGCCGCCGACGATCGCTACGACTCGATGAACTACCGCCGCTGCGGCCGCTCGGGCCTGAGGCTGCCCCCGCTGTCGCTGGGCCTGTGGCACAACTTCGGCCACGACCGGCCGCTCGAGCGCGGCCGCGCGATGCTCCTGCGCGCCTTCGATCGCGGCGTCACGCACTTCGACCTCGCGAACAACTACGGGCCGCCCTACGGCTCGGCCGAGAGCAACTTCGGCCGCATCATGGAGAGCGACCTGCGCCCCTATCGCGACGAGCTGATCATCTCGACCAAGGCGGGCTGGGACATGTGGCCCGGCCCCTACGGCGAGTGGGGTTCGCGCAAGTACCTGCTGGCGAGCCTCGACCAGAGCCTCGCGCGCATGGGTCTCGACTACGTCGACATCTTCTACTCGCATCGCTTCGACCCCGACACCCCGCTCGAGGAGACGATGGGCGCGCTCGACAGCGCGGTGCGCCAGGGAAAGGCTCTGTACGTCGGCATCTCCTCCTACGGCGCCGAGCGGACGGCTGAGGCGGCCGCGATCCTGCGCTCGCTCGGCACGCCGCTGCTCATCCACCAGCCCTCCTACTCGCTCCTGAACCGCTGGGTCGAGCAGGGCCTGCTCGACGTGCTGGACGAGGAGGGAGTCGGCTGCATCGCCTTCTCGCCTCTTGCTCAGGGAATGCTGACGACGAAGTACCTCGACGGCGTGCCGGAGGGCTCGCGCGCGGCGGAGGGCGACTCCCTCACGACCGACATGCTCACCGAGGACCGCCTCGAACACGTGCGCGCTCTCAACGACCTGGCCGCCGCGCGCGGGCAGAAGCTCGCGCAGATGGCGATCGCCTGGGTGCTCCGCGATCCGCGCGTGACGTCGGCGCTGATCGGAGCGAGCAGCGTCGAGCAGCTGGACGAGAACCTGGCGGCGCTCGACACCCCCGAGTTCACCGACGACGAGCTCGAGGCGATCGACCGGCACGCGGTCGAGGTCGGCATCAACCTGTGGGAGGAGTCGAGCAGCGCCTAGCGCTCATCGCCCAGGGCCGGTCGTCGCGGCAACGAGGGGTCGACGCGCAACAGGCGCGCCGGCAGGCGCGGCAGCCACCAGTTCCAGCGCCCCATCAGTGAGATCACCGCGGGGACGATCAGCGCGCGAATCACGGTCGCGTCGATCAGGATCCCGGCCGCAAGCCCGGTGGCCAGCATCTTGACGTCGGTCTCCGGGCCTGAGGCCATCGAGGTGAACGAGAGGAACAGGATCAGTGCAGCGCTCGTCACGAGTCGCCCGGTCCGGCCGATGCCCTGGACGACAGCGGTCTCGGTCGAGCCGGTGCGGTCGTACTCCTCGCGCATGCGGCTGAGGATGAACACCTCGTAGTCCATCGAAAGGCCGAACAGGAAGGCGAAGATCATGAGGGGCATCCAGGAGGGGATCGAGCCGGTGGCCTGGATGTCCCAGATCAGCTCCGATCCGTAGCCCAGCTGCCACACGAGCACCAGCACCCCCCAGGCCGCGGCGATGCTGAGCACGTTCAGCACGATCGCCTTGGCGGGCAGCAGCAGCGATCGGAACGCCCGCGCCAGCAGGATGAACGTCGTGATGGTGATAAGCGCGATCATCAGCGGGAAGCTCCCGTAGACCGCGTCGACGAAGTCGGCGTTGGCCGCCGGCTGGCCGCCGACGTGCACGCCCGGACCCGCGGCCTGCGCGCTGTCGCGGACCGCGTCGAGCGTGGCGCCGCCCTCGTCCGAGCCGCTGTCGGGTACCGGGATCGCCTCGACGAGCGCCGACCCGTCGCGCCGCCATGAGGCGTCGTCGGGTGCCACGGCGCCGTGGATCCCGTCCAACCCGCGGAGCTCTGCCGCGACCTGCTCAGGCTCCGTGCCGCGGTCGACCAGGATCTCGTGGGGGAGCAGCGCCCCCTCTCCGATACCGGCCCGCTCGAGCGCTACGAGGCCCTGCTTGGCGTCGCCGGAGCGGGCGACCGTGTCGGCATCGGAGCTGCCGAGCTGGAGATCCGTGGCGGCGAAGGCAAGCGCGAGGATCACCGCCATGCCCGCGCCGGCGGCCAGCCAGCGACGGCGTGAGACGGCGGCGGCCCAGCGGGTCCAGGCGCGGCTCGCCTTGTCGTCGGTGCGCCGGTGGGGCCAGTCGAGCCGCGGTCCGAGCTTGGCAAGCAGCACGGGGAGGAGCGTGATGGCGACGGCGGTGGAGACGAGCGGGATCAGCATGCCGCCGTAGCCCATCGAGCGCAGGAACGGCAGCGGCAGGGCTATCAGCGCCAGCAGCCCAATCGCGACGGTGATCCCGCTGAATACGACCGCACGCCCGGCGGTCTCCATCGCGCGCTGAACGGCCTCGTCGCCGCTACGGCCGTGCGCGCGCTCCTCCCGCCAGCGCGTGGCGACGAGCAGCGAGTAGTCGATCGCCACGCCGAGCCCGATCAGGGCGATCAGGAACTGGACGATCGGCGAGACGGAGGTCAGCTCGGTGAGGCCGAAGAGCAGGAGGAACGTGGTCATGATCGACACGAAGGCCATGACGAGCGGCACGAACGCGAGCAGGGACGCGAAGACGAACGCCAGCACGACCAGCGCGCCGAGCGCGCCCAGCACCGCCTCGAGCAGGACTCCCGGCCCGCCCGTGTCGCTGCCGCTGTCCTCGGCGAGCGCGTCGAACCCGGTCAGGTGCACGGGCCTGCCGCCCACCTCGACTCCCCGGAGTGCCGCGCTGGCGGCCTGCTCGGCGCGCGGGTTCTCGCCGAACGCCGAACGGGGATCGGGACGCGGATAGACGAGTGCAAACGTCGTGCGACCGTCCTTCGAGACGAACGTGCTGTCCCCGGTCGAGGCGTAGGAGGCGATCCGGGCGTCCGGCAGCGCCCGCTCGAGGCGTGCGTCGAGGCGCGCCAGGTCGGCCCGAACGCCGGGCGAGCGCACCTTCTCTCCCTTCGGGAGGGTCACGACCGGCAGCAGCGGGGTGCCGCCGTTGCGGTCGCCGCTGTAGCGCTCTGCGATCTGGACGTTCGTCCTCCAGCTCTCCTTGTCGGGTATCGCGAAGTCGTTCTCGAGCGCATCGGAGGCGGGGCCGGCGGCCGCGATCCCGGCGATGGTGAGCGCGATCCAGGTGATCACGACCGTGCGCTTGTGGCGCAGAACCCAGCGTGTGAGTGACGACATCATGGCCCGCCACGGTAGGTCGCGCCGCGCGCGCCGAGAACGCCCGCGCGAGTGATTCGCCATACCCCCTGGGGTGGACCCCGGGCTACCTCCCAGGGGCGATTTCGGCGCGACGGGGGAGCGCTACGCTCGCCTCCGAGATGCCCCCCGAGGACCGCAGCCGCAACGATCTCCTGCGCGACGCCGCGATCACGGTCGCCGTGCTGGCGGGATCGATCGGCCTGCTCGTCGCGGGCGAGCACGCGCAGGACGGCGAGCTCAGCGTGGCGGGAGTGCTGTTCGCGGCACTCGCCTCGCTGCCGGTCTTCTGGGTTCGGCGGGCGCCGCTCGCCGTGTTCGTCATCACGGGGCTCGCCGGCATCGGGCTGCAGCTGGTCGCGGATCCCGACGGCCCGCCGCTCGGCGCCACGCTGGCGCTCTACTGGGTGGCGGCAGCCGGCACTCCGTCGCGGTCCCGTTTGGCGCTCGCCGTGGGACTCGTGGTCGCGATCTTCGCCGGCCACCTGGTCACGAGCGGCGAGCTGCTGGACACCGGGATGCTGTTCGGCGTGGCCCTCTGGGCCGGCGTCTGGCTTGCAGGTGACCGAACACGCCTGCGGCGCGAGCGGATGGCTGCGCTCGAGGAGCGCGCAATGCGGGCGGAGCGCGAGGCGGAGCGCGAGCGCCGGCTCGCCGCCGCGGAGGAGCGCGGGCGAATCGCCCGCGACCTGCACGACTCGGCCGGGCACGCGATGAACGTGATCCTCGTCCATGCCGGCCTCGGGCGCATCAAGACCGCAGACGATCCGGAGAGCGCCCGCCAGGCGTTCGCGACGATCGAGGAGGTCGCGCGCGAGTCTGTCGGCGAGATCGATCAGATGGTGGGTGTGCTGCGCGAGCACGCGGCGCTCCCGCCGGGCGGCAGCGAGGTCGAGCCGCCACCAGGGCTGGCGGCGTTCGACGGTCTCGTCGAGCGGCATCGCGCCGCCGGCCTGCGCGTTACGACCGAGATCAGCGGAGCGCGGCGCCCACTGCCGCCGGGTCTCGACCGCGGCGCCTATCGGATCCTCCAGGAGGCGCTTACGAACGCGGCCCGCCACGGGGACGGCAGTGCCGAGGTGGAGCTCGCGTACCGCCCCGATGCGCTCGAGGTCAGCGTCGGCAACCGGCTACCACGCGAGCGGGCGAATCCCGCGGCCGGTGGCGGGCACGGGGTCATCGGCATGCGCGAACGCGCAGCGCTGCTCGGCGGCAGCCTCGATGCGGGGCCCCGCGACGGGCGCTTCCAGCTACACGCACGGCTGCCGTTCTCGGGCAAGCCGGCATGACCCCGCGAGTGCGGGTGCTGATCGTCGACGACGACGCGCTGATGCGCGCCGGTCTGCGCGGTGTGCTCGCGAGTGACGAGGGAATCGAGCTCGTCGGGGAGGCTGACGACGGGCGCCAGGCCGCCTACCGAACCCGGCTGCTCGAGCCCGACGTCGTCGTCATGGACGTCCGCATGCCGGATCTCGACGGCATCTCCGCGACCCGGGAGGTGCTGGAGGCGTTCCCCGACGTGAAGGTCGTGATCCTGACCACCTTCGAGCAGGACGACTACATCTTCGGGGCGCTCAGCGCCGGCGCGTCGGGCTTCCTCCTCAAGCGCACGCGGCCGGAGGAGCTGATCGCCGCGATACACACGATCGCCGCCGGCGACTCACTGCTGTCCCCGTCGGTCACGAGCCGGGTGATCGAGCAGATGGCCGGCCTACCGGCCCCCGACGCGGCGCGCGACCCGCGCCTCGAGGAGCTGACCGCGCGCGAGCGGGAGGTGCTCGAGCACGTCGCCCGCGGCCTGTCGAACGCCGAGATCGCCGCCGCGCTCGTGATCGAGGAGTCGACGGTCAAGACCCACGTCAAGCGCATCCTCGCCAAGCTCGCCGCGCGCGACCGCGTGCAGGCCGTCATCTTCGCGTACGAGACCGGGCTGATCCGGCCGGGCTGAGGTCATCCTCGAGGGGGGTGTCGAAATCACCCTCGCGAGTGACACAGGATCGGCCGCCGAGACGACGACAGAAAGGCGGCGCGGATTCAGGCTGTCCAGGCATCACGAAGCCACTCCGAAACGGACGAAAGGACAGCCACATGATTCGCAAGGGAGACCGTCTCGAGAACCCCGTCACCGGCGAGATTCTCATCTTCCACAAGACCTCAGAGGAGACGGACGCCGAGGCCGTCCTCGTCGAGACGATCGTGAGCCCCGACGGCTGCGTCGCGGCGGCCCACGTTCATCCGCATCAGAGCGAGCGCTTCGAGGTGCTCGACGGCCAGGTCGGCTTCAAGGCTGGGCGCGAGGAGATCGTCGCCGGGCCCGGCGAGGTCGTGACAGTCGAGCCCGGCACGCCGCATCGCTTCTGGAACGCCGGCGACACCGACGCCCGCTTCCTGTGCGAGGTGAGCCCCGCGCTCGAGTTCGAGTCGCTGATCGAGACGATGTTCACGCTCGCCGCAGACGGCAAGACGAACCGCAAGGGCATGCCCAACCCGTTCCGGCTGGCCGTGATCGCGCGCGCACACTTCGACACGGTGCGGCTGCCGAAGGTGCCGGCCTGGATGCAGCGCGCGGCGCTCGCGACGGGCGCCTCGCTCGGCCGGCTCATGGGCTACCAGCCCACCTCGGGCCCCCCGGCGTACGCCTGAGACGAGAGCGAGCCGGGCCTAGAGCCCGGCTCGCTTTCCCACGCCGGTCAGGAGCTCGCGCACCCGTAGCGGGCCGCCGCTGCCGGGCGCGAGCGGCGGCGTCTCGATGCCGGCCCCCTCGCGAATCCCCTCGAGCAGCTCCATGAGCGCCTCGCGCGCATCGCGGAACGGCTCCCAGCCGAGCTCCTCGCGCGCCCTGGTCACGTCCATCAGGGGCACGGCGAGCGCCATGTCGACCCAGCCGGGCTCCGTCGGCTGCAGGCGCAGCTTGAAGCTGAGCGAGGCGCCTGCCCTCAGCACCCTCGCCGGGACCGGCACGGGACGCGCCCCCAGCAGCTCGCCGAGTACCGCGGCGTCGATCACGGGCTCGGATGCGATGTTGAAGGCCCCGCGGGCATCCGAGAGCGCCGCGAGCCGGTAGGCCTCGCCCACGTCGTAGGAGTGAACGGCCTGGAAGCAGAGCCGGTCTGTCCGCGGGACGACCGGGATCAGGCCGCGCCGCACCAGCGGGCTCGGCAGCAGCGGCCCCGCGAACAGCCGTCGGATCCCCGATGCCGCCTCGCGCTTGAAGATGAGCGCAGGACGCAGGCGGACGATCCGGATCGAGGGGTGCTCATGCTCGAAGCGATCGAGGATGCGCTCGACCTCTGCCTTGTGGCGCGAGTAGAAGGACGACTCGATGCCGCCCGTCGGCCAGCTCTCGTCGACGCGACGGTCCTTGGGCCCAGGCGAATAGGCGCCCACCGAGGATGCGTAGACGAGGGCGGGGACGCCCGCCTCGGCCACCGCCTCCAAGACACGCTCACTGCCGTCCACGTTCGTCGCCCGCAGCGTGGCCAGGTCGCGGCCGGGCTGGATCAGCCAGGCGAGGTCGATCACGACGTCGGCGCCGCGGAAGAACGACGTGAGCTCGTCCCGCGAGACGTCCGCCTGTGCCCAGTCCGTCTTCGGCTCGTAGAGCTCGGGCAGGCGGCGCGCGATGCCGAGGATCGAGTCGACCGCGGGGTCGCGGCTCAGTGAGCGCAGCACGCTCGTGCCCGCGTTTCCAGATGCTCCGACGACGACGATCTTCATGCGGCGCGGCTACCCGGCGGCCGTCGGCAAAAACCGCCGGCACGCGCCCAGCGCCCGGCGGCTGGCGAGAGCGGGGACGGAGGCGTAGCGTTTGACCATTGGAACGCCACGACGAGTTCCACAAGCGGATGCTTGCCGAGTCGCTCTCGGAGCAGTTCGGCCTGGCGCTGGTGGCGGGCGACGCGCGAGCGGCCGAGGAGGTCGCCCGCGAGGCGCTCGACATGTCCCTGGGCGAGGGCATGCTCTACGACCTCGTGGTCGGGCCGGCGATGCATCGCATCGGCCGGCTCTGGGCCGCGGGTGAGATAGGCGTCGGGCACGAGCACCTGGCCACCCAGATCGCCACCCGGGTGCTCGTGCTCGCGCATGAGGCCGCCGATGTGGCGACCCACCGCGCCGAGCATCGGGCGATGCTGGCGGCGGTCGAGGGCGAGCAGCACGTGGTCGCCCTCGACATGGGCGCCAAGCTGCTCGAGTCGGCGGGCTATGAGGTGCTCACGCTCGGCGCCAACGTGCCGACGAGCGAGCTACCGGATGTGATCGCGGACCACAGCCCGGCGCTGGTTGCGCTCTCCGCGACCATGGCGGAGGCGGGGACGCACGTGCCCGCGGCTGTCGACGCCATCACCGAGGCCGACAACCGCATCGGCCTGATCATCGGCGGCACGAGCGTCCCGCCCGCCCTTCTGCCCGACCCGCGCGTGATCGTCGAGCGGAGCGTCGCCGGCATAGTCGACGCCGCCGACCGGCTCGTCCGGCGCGCCGGGCTGAACTAGCTGCCGGGGACCTCGGCCCCCGACGGCAGCCCAGCCGCGACGTACTTGTCGTAGAGCTCGCGCCATTCGGGCGTGGCCCCGGTGCCGGGTGCCTCGGCCGACTCCCCGGCCAACAGCCGGTCGAGCTCGGCGAGGCACATCTCCCAGCCGGCCGCGTCGCGAGCGGCCTGGATCCGCTCGCTCAGGAAGTGCGTGAAGAGCAGCCGGCAGCCGTCGACCGCGGGCTCGAGCTCGAAGCGCAGCTGCTCGCCGCCCCAGTCGAACGCGAACAGGCGCGGCGGGTCGAGCTCGGTGACCTCGCCCTCGGTCGGCGGCGCGTCGGGATCGTCGAACCGGAACGACATCGCTCCGCCGACCCGCTGCTCGTAATCGACCGCGGCCGGGAACCAGTGGTGGATCTCGGCGGGGTCCGTGATCGCTCGCCAGACCTTCTCGACCGGGTGCGAGAGCGAGCGCTCGAAGCGCAGGGCCGGGCGGCCGTCGAGCTCGAGGTAGGTGCCGTTCATCGTTCGCCGTTCCTTTCGTCCAGGTGCCTTTCGAGGGAGTCGAGGCTGCGCGACCAGAGCCGCCGGTAGGGGGCGAGCCAGGCGTCAAGCTCGGCGAGCGGTTCCGGGCGCACCCGGTAGAGCCGCCGCTGGGCGTCCGCGCGCGCGCCGACCAGCCCGACCTCGCGCAGCACGCGCAGGTGCTTGGACACGGCGGGCTGGCTCATGTCGAGCCGCTCGACCAGGTCGCTCACCGGGCGCTCGCCTTCGCGCAGCAGGTCGAGGATCTGCCGGCGCGTGGGCTGTGCAAGGGCCTCGACCGCGGTCATGGAGTTAATATAACCAATGAGGCATATACGTCAACCTCAGCCTCGTATGCTGAGGGCGATGTCCAACACGACTCTCCTGCTGGCCGGCTACGACGCCTGGAACCGCGGCGACCGCGACGCCTGGCTCGCGCTGCTCGACCCGGAGATCGAGATCGAGACGTCGGGCGTCTTCCCGGACCTCGCGCCTGAGTACCGCGGACGCGAGCGCGCCGCCAAGTTCTGGAGCCAGATGCTCGAGCCCTGGGACGAGTTCCACATCGAGGTCGAGCGGATCGAGGAGGAGGGCGACGTCGTCGCCGCGGGCATCCGCTTCCGCGCGCGCGGGGAGGACAGCGGCGTCGAGGTCGACATGCGCTTCGGCAACGGGATCCGCGTGCGCGACGGCCTGGCCGTCCAGTTGCTCAACCGCCGCACCTTCGAGGAGGCCTTCGAGGCGCTGCGGGCGAGCGCCCGGGAGCGGGCCGCCGCCGAGAGCTCGAAGGCGGCCCGCTGACCCGGCGAGCTCGTCAGGCCGCAGCCCAGGCGTAGCCCTCGAAGGCTGCGTCGACCGGGGTTCCGGCGACGCCCGCGGCGAAGTTGGCCATTGTCGTGTACGCCACCTGAGTCACGACCTCGAGCGCCTGCTCGGCCGAGTAGCCGGCAGCGAGCAGGTCGTGGGCGGCCACGCGGCCGTGACTCTGCAGCAGCTCCGCGGTGAAGGCGTGCAGGGCCTCGCGGCGGGCGTCCGCCAGGGTCCTGCCCTCGCGCAGGGCTGCGATCTCGTCGGGGGCAAGGCCCGCGCGCTCGGCGAAGGTCGAGTGCGCCGCCATCGAATAGGCGCTGCCGTTCTCACGGCTGACCGTGAGCCCGACGATCTCGCGCTCCGCCGGCGTCAGTGCGCTTCGGCGCAGCCCCGACTGCATCGCGACGAAGCCCCCGAGCGCCACGGGCGAGCCCGCGATCGTCCCAGCCAGGTTTGGGATGAAGCCGACGTTCTGCTCGAGCGCCGCCAGGGCGTCGCGGGATCCCTCGGGCGCCGAGTCCGCTGTGTGAATGGTGAATTCGCTCATGGCTCACAGCGTGCGCGGCGCGTGGCCGCATCTCAATTCCCTCCGAGAGAAGTGCCGCGCGCCCCGGGCGCCCGTACAGTCCTCGTCCATGGCCACGAGTCCGGTCGGGACGCTGCTCCAGCACTGGCGCCAGGAGCGGCGGATGAGCCAGCTCGCGCTGTCGACGGAGGCCGGCGTCACACCTCGCCACGTCAGCTTCGTGGAGAGCGGGCGCGCCAACCCGAGCCGCGAGATGGTGCTGACCCTGGCACGCGCCCTCGACGTGCCGCTCCGCGAGCGCAACCAGATGCTGCTGGCCGCCGGCTTCGCGCCGCTCTACCGCGAGACGGGCCTCGATGCGGAGGAGCTGGGGCAGGTGCGCGCAGCGCTCGACACCATGCTCGCCCACCACGAGCCCTTCCCGGCGGTCGTGATGAATCGGCACTGGAACGTGATGATGGCCAACGCCCCCGCCGAGGCGATGTTCGCGTTCCTGCTCGGCGGCGAGGACGGCGGCGACCCTCCCAACGTCGTGCGGCTCATGTTCGGGCCGCTGCGCCCGCACGTGCAGAACTGGGAGCAGACCGGCGAGGCGCTCGTCCAGCGCGTCCACCGCGAGGCCGTGGGCGGCATTCCGGACCCCCAGACCGTGCGGCTGCTCGACGAGGTGCTTGCGCTCCCCGGCATCCCCGCCGCATGGCGGAGGCCGGACTTCAGCGCCGGCGCGCTGCCGATCCTGCCTGTCGAGTTCGCGCGCGGGGGTGTCGAGGTGAGCTACTTCTCGCTGGTCACCACGGTCGGGACGCCGCAGGACGTGACGCTGCAGGAGCTCAGGGTCGAGGCGTTCTTCCCGGCCGATGAGCGGACCGGCGCCCATCGCTGGTGAACTCGCTGCCGTAGGCGCCGAGCAGCATGTCGCAGTAGCCGTCGGCGATCTGCTCGGGTGTGAGGCGGCCGCGCGGGCGCAGCCAGGTCGATGTGTAGTTGACCATCCCGAGCAGCGCGCGCAGCGTGAGCGCGCGATCGGGGAAGCTGAGCGCGCCCTCACGCTCGCAGTCCTGGAGGAGGCCATCGAGGATCAGCTCGAACTCCTTGCGCTGCCGGCGGACGGTGCGCCACTGAGGGTCGTGCTCGATCAGGTGGCGCTCCTGCTGGAAGACCGTCATGTGGTGGCGGTGGCGGGCGATGTGCTCGAGCCAGGCGCGCAGCAGCGCCCGGAGCCGCTCGATTGCCGGCTCGTCCGACTCGACGATCGCGCGCGCCTCGGCGAGCAGCGGCTCCATCAGCTCGTCGCAGATGCGGAAGAGCAGCTGCTTCTTGCTGCCGATGTAGTGGTAGAGGCCGCCCGCCGCCAGGCCGGTGGCCTCGCTCAGGTCCGTCATCGAGGTGGCCGTGAAGCCGCGCTCGGCGAACAGCTCGGCGGAGATCTCGACCACCCGCTCCTGGCGGCGCTCGTAGCGCTCGCGTAAGGCCGGCCGGGTGGGGGAGGGTGCGGACGCCATTTAGAACGTTCACTCTAACTTAGAACGATTATTCGGTATTCTTCGTCGATGCATTTCGACCTCACCGAGGAGCAGCAGGCCATCCGGACGCTCGTGCGCGACTTCGCGCTCGGCGAGGTTAAGCCGGTCGCCGAGGAGCTCGACCGGACCAAGGCCTTTCCCTACGAGATCGTGCGCAAGCTCGGCGAGCTCGGCCTCATGGGCATCCCCTACCCGGAGGAGTTCGGGGGCGGCGGGGCGGACAACCTCAGCTACGCGATCGCGATCGAGGAGCTCGCGCGCATCGACTCGTCGGTCGGCATCACCGTCGCGGCTCACACGAGCCTCGGCACCTGGCCGTTGTACGCGTTCGGCTCCGAGGAGCAGAAGGCGGAGTGGATGCCGCTGCTGTGCTCGGGCGAGCGGCTCGGCGCCTTCGGCCTGACCGAGCCCGAGGCCGGCAGCGACGCCGGCAACGTGCGCACGCGCGCCGCGCTCGACGGCGGCGAGTGGGCGATCAACGGCGCCAAGCAGTTCATCACCAACAGCGGCACCGACATCACGGGCTTCGTGATGATCACGGCGCGGACCGGCGACGAGGAGGTCTCCAACCTGCTCGTCCCGAACGGTACGCCCGGCTACGAGGTCGGCGAGCCCTACCGCAAGATGGGCTGGAACGCCTCCGACACGCGCCCGCTCAGCTTCGAGGACTGTCGCGTGCCGGAGGAGAACCTGGTCGGCCCGCGCGGGATGGGCTTCAAGCAGTTCCTGCAGACGCTCGACGGCGGGCGCATCGGCGTCGCCGCCATGGGGGTCGGGCTCGCGCAGGGTGCGCTCGACGAGGCGCTCGCCTACGCGAAGGAGCGTGTTGCCTTCGGCCGGCCGATTGCCTCCTACCAGGCGATTCAGGCGAAGCTGGCCGACATCTCGACCGAGATCGAGGCGGCGCGGCTGCTCACCTACAAGGCCGCGGCGCTCAAGGACGCCGGCCGCAACTTCTCGCTCACCGCGGCCCAGGCCAAGCTCAAGACCGGCCGGCTCGCCGTGCGTGCCGCCGAGGAGGCGGTGCAGATCCACGGTGGCTACGGCTACATCGAGGAGTACCCCGTGTGCCGCTTCTACCGCGACGCCAAGATCCTCACGATCGGCGAGGGCACCGACGAGGTTCAGCAGATGGTGATCGCCCGGGCGCTCGGAGCCTGACGTGTTCGCGCGGGTGCTCGTTGCGAACCGCGGCGAGATCGCGCTGCGCGTGCTGCGCACTCTGCACGCGTTGGGCATCGAGGGCGTTGCGGTCTACAGCGACGCCGACGCGGAAGCTCCGCACGTGCGCGCGGCCGACCGGGCGGTGCGGCTCGGCCCGGCGCCCGCTGCCGAGTCGTACCTGGCGATCGAGCGTGTCGTCGCGGCTGCGCTCGAGACCGGCTGCCAGGCCGTCCACCCCGGCTACGGCTTCCTCTCCGAGCGCCCCGAGTTCGCGCGCGCCTGCACGGACGCCGGCCTGACCTTCATCGGTCCCTCGGCCGAGGCGATGGCGCTGCTCGGCGACAAGGCGGCCGCCAAGCAGGTGGCCGCCGACGCCGGCGTTCCGGTGGTCCCGGGGCTGCACGGCGACTCGCTCGGCGACGGCGAGATACTCGAGTGGGCCGGCTCCGAGGAGCTGCCACTGCTCGTCAAGGCCGTCGCTGGCGGCGGCGGCAAGGGCATGCGCGTGGTTCGCTCGCACGACGAGCTGCCCGAGGCGCTCAGGGCCGCCCGCAGCGAAGCGCGCGCCGCCTTCGGCGACGACCGGCTGCTCGTCGAGCGCTGGATCGAGCGGCCGCGCCACATCGAGGTGCAGGTCCTGGCGGATGCGCACGGCTCGGTGCTGCACCTGGGCGAGCGCGAGTGCAGCCTCCAGCGCCGCCACCAGAAGGTGATCGAGGAGGCGCCCTCGCCGGTAGTGGGCCCCGAGCTGCGCGAGCGGCTCGGACACGCGGCCGTCGAGCTCGCCCGCAGTTGCGGCTACACGAATGCCGGCACGGTCGAGTTCATCGCGGCCGCCGACGATGTCTCTCGCTTCTTCTTCCTCGAGATGAACGCGCGCCTGCAGGTCGAGCACCCGGTGACCGAGGCGATCACCGGCCTCGATCTGGTCGAGCTGCAGCTGCGCGTGGCGGCCGGCGAGGCGCTGCCGCTTCGCCAGGACGAGCTCGAGCTGCGCGGACACTCGATCGAGGCGCGCATCTACGCGGAGGACCCGCGCGCCGGCTTCCTGCCGTCGAGCGGGCGCATCGTCGTCTGGCGGCCGCCCGCCGCCGTGCGCGTCGACAGCGGCGTCGAGGAGGGCACCGAGGTCACCTCGCACTACGACCCGCTGCTCGCCAAGCTGATCGTCTCGGCGCCGGAACGCGAGGCGGCGCTCGCGCGTCTCGCCGCGGCACTGCGCGAGTTCACGGTGGCCGGCCCCGCCACGAACGTGGCCTACCTGCGCGCGCTCGCGGAGAACGCGGACGTGCGCGCGGGCAGGCTCGACACCGGCCTGCTCGAGCGGCTCGGCGGCGAGCTCGGGCCCGAGCCCGATCCGGCCCTGCCGGCGCTCGCGCTCGTCGCGCTGATCGGGGAGCCGGCATCCGACGATCCCTGGGACGCGCGCGACGGCTGGCGCCCCGGCGGCCGGGTCTGGGCGCGCGCCCGGCTGAGCGGGCCGGGCGGCGACGCCCAGGCGGCCGTTCGCCCCGACGGCGCGGGCTGGTTCGACGCGCACGGCGTGCGGGCGCGGCTCGAGGGCGAGCGGCTGCGCGTCGAGGCGAACGGCATCGCGCGCGAGCTCGCCGTCCATCGCGACGGCGCCGCGGTCTGGCTCGTCGACGACGGCGTGGCGAGTCGATGGGCGCTCGCGGGCGACGCCGCCGAGCGGCGCGCGCTGCCCGGCTCGCTCGAGGCCCCCATGCCCGGCACCGTGCTCGACGTGCGCACGGCGGCGGGCGCGCAGGTCGAGGAGGGCGACGTCCTGCTCGTGCTCGAGTCGATGAAGATGGAGCTCGCGATCGCGAGTCCCTTCGACGGCGTCGTCGGCGACGTCGCCGTGCGCGCCGGCGACCGGGTGACGCGCGGTCAGGAGCTGGCGGCTGTCGAGCCGCGCGAGGAGGCGGCCGCGTGACCGTGCTGGCGAGCCACGCCCGGCCCGGAACGCCGGAGTTCGAGGCGAACGAGACCGAGCACCGCCGGCTTGCGGCTGACCTGAACGAGCGGCTCGAGCGGGTCGCGGCCGGAGGGGGGAGAGGGCGCGCGAGCGCCATGTGGCGCGCGGCAAGCTGCTGCCGCGCGAGCGCGTCGAGCGGCTCTGCGACCCGGGCGCGCCCTTCCTCGAGCTGTCGCCGCTCGCGGCGGAGGACCTCTACGACGGCGATGCCCCGGGCGCGGGGATCATCACCGGCGTCGGGCGCGTGTCCGGTCGCGAGGTCGTGGTGGTGGCCAACGACGCGACGGTCAAGGGCGGCACCTACTACCCGATGACCGTCAAGAAGCACCTGCGCGCGCAGGAGGTCGCGCTGCGCAACCGGCTGCCCTGCCTCTACCTGGTCGACTCGGGCGGCGCCTTCCTCCCGCTCCAGGACGAGGTCTTCCCCGACCGCGAGCACTTCGGGCGCATCTTCTTCAACCAGGCGACGATGGCGGCGGCGGGCATCCCGCAGCTGGCTGCGGTGCTCGGCTCCTGCACTGCGGGCGGCGCCTACGTGCCGGCGATGAGCGACGAGACCGTGATCGTGCGCGACCAGGGCACGATCTTCCTCGGCGGCCCGCCGCTCGTTAAGGCGGCGACCGGCGAGGAGATCACGGCCGAGGAGCTCGGCGGCGGCGAGTTGCATGCCCGCACGTCGGGGGTTGTCGACCACCTCGCGGCCGACGACGAGCACGCGTTGCGCATCCTGCGCTCGGTGGTCGCGACGCTCGGGCCGCGCGCGCCCGCACCCTGGGAGCGCGCGCCGGTCGAGCCGCCGGCAGTCGATCCCGAGACGCTCTACGGCGCGGTCGCCACCGACACGCGAACGCCGTATGACCCGCGCGAGGTCATCGCCCGGATCGTAGATGGCAGCCGCCTGCACGAGTTCAAGGCGGAGTACGGCACGACGCTCGTCTGCGGCTTCGCCCACATCCATGGGCACCCGGTCGGCGTGATCGCAAACCACGGGATCCTCTTCTCGGAGAGCGCGCTCAAGGCGGCGCACTTCATCGAGCTGTGCGACCAGCGCGGAGTGCCGCTCCTCTTCCTCCAGAACATCACCGGCTTCATGGTCGGGCGGGAGTACGAGGCCGGCGGCATCGCGAAGGACGGCGCGAAGATGGTGACCGCCGTGTCCACCACGCGCGTCCCGAAGCTGACCGTGATCGTCGGAGGCTCGTTCGGCGCGGGCAACTACGGCATGTGCGGGCGCGCGTACGACCCGCGCTTCCTCTGGATGTGGCCGAACGCGCGCATCTCGGTGATGGGCGGCGAACAGGCCGCGACCGTGATGACCGAGGTGGGCCAGCCCGAGACGGGCGCGCAGCTCCGCGACCAGTACGAGCAGCAGGGCCAGCCCTACTACTCGACGGCGCGGCTGTGGGACGACGGCGTGATCGACCCGCTCGACACGCGACGCGTGGTCGGGCTGGCGCTCGGCGCCTGCGCCAATGCGCCGCTGCCAGAGCGCTCGGCGCCCGTCTACCGGATGTAGCTCAGCGCCGGTCCCGCTCGCGCCGTCTGAGCGCCCGCTTCGCACCGGGCACCGAGACCGGCCAGCGCGGCTCGCTGCGGCGGGCCACTCCGTCGAGTGCCGCGCGGCAGGCGTCGGTGAGCCGCCAGCGACCCGCGCTCTCCGTGACGTAGCCGTGCTGCTCGAGCTCGTGGAGGCCGTCGGCGACGCCCTGGTCGCCCACGCCGAGCACGAGCGGGCCGATCGCGATCGAGGCGAGCGTCTCCCGCTCGGGCGAGTAGTGCATGCTGCGGAGGACGAGCCAGGCGTTCTCGCTCATCCGGCCGTCGTCGATTGCATCCATGCTCATGAGCCCCTCAACACGTCCGACCCGCAAGCCCGAGAGCCGGTTGGCCGATCGTAAACTCAGGCGTTCATGAGTTCAAGCCCTGTGGCCCTGCGTCCGGTCGGGCGACCGGGCGACCTCGGTTGGGTGGTCGAGCGCCACGGCGCGGTGTACGCGGCCGAGTACCGCTGGGACATGTCGTTCGAGGGCCTCGTCGCCGAGATCGTTGCCGGTTTCGCCGCGGGCCACGACCCGGAGCGCGAGGGCGGCTGGATCGCCGAGCTCGAGGGACGGCGCGCGGGTTCGATCTTCTGCATCGCGACAGGTGAGGCGGACGTCGCGGCCCTGCGGGCGCTGATGGTGGATCCCGGCGCGCGCAGGCGTGGGATCGGACGGATGCTGATCGAGCGCTGCATCGAGTTCGCGCAGGCCGCCGGCTACCGACGCATGGAGCTCGGGACGACGAGCGACCTCGTGGACGCGCGCCGGCTCTACGACGCGGCCGGGTTCGAGCTCGTCGACGAGGCGACGCACCCGCGCTTCGGCACCACCGTCACGAGCCAGCGGCTGGCGCTGGCGCTCTAGCGGTCAGAGCGGCGCCGGCGCGAACGCGGCGTCGTGCTCGTGGCGGCGGAAGAAGTCGACCATCGCGGGGGCGTAGTCGCCGAAGGCCGGCGGGCGCAGCCCGTGCGGCCCGAGCAGGTCGAGTGCACGGCGCGGGTCGAACACGACGGGGTGGTTCAGGTAGGGGATCGACTGGTGGGGGGTGTTGCCGAAGAGGCGGCGGACCGGCCCGAGGCGAAGCGAGGCGGTCACGAGCCACGGTGGGATCCGACCGGCCGGTGGGCGACCGGCGTACTCGTTCGAGAGCAGGCTCAGGAGCCTCCGAGTCGGCAGCGGGTTCGGGTCGACCAGGTGGAGCGTCTCGCCGGTCATTGCCGCATCGCCCGCGGCCACCGCGGCGGCGCCCACCACGTAGTCGACGGGCACCACGTTGAAGGCCGCCTCCGAGCGACCGAACTGGGGGATCGCGCGACCCGCCGCGTGCGCCCTCGCGATCGCGCGCAGCAGGTAGTAGGGCCCGTCGAACTTCTCGGTTTCGCCCGTGCGCGAGTCGCCCACGACGATCGCCGGCCGCAGGATCACCGCCGGCACCCGGTCGAACAAGTCCCGCACCCACACCTCGGCCTGGAACTTGGTCGACTCGTAGTGGTTCTTGAAGCCCTGACCGAGCGCGAGCTCGTGCTCGTACACGACGCCGCGGCGGCGGCCCGCGACGTACGCGGTGCTCGCATAGACGAAGCGCTCGAGGCGGTCGGCGGCGAGGCAGAGGTCGAGCACGTTGCCGGTACCGCCGACGTTGACGCGCTGCGCGGCGGCCAGCGGCACGGCGAGGTTGTAGATGGCCGCGAGATGGAAGACGAAGCGGACCTCCGCGCGCAACCGCTCCCACTCGTCGTCCTCGAGGTCGAGGCGCGGCTGCGCGATGTCACCGGCGAGCAGCTCGATCCGCCCCTCGTCGATGGCGGCCGCCGCCTGGCGCGCCGACTCCATCATGCGCGGCTCGACGAGCGCGACCACGCGCGCGTCCGGATCGTCGGCGAGCAGGCGCCGCACGAGGCGGCGGCCGATGAAGCCAGGGAACCCGGTGATGAACGAGACGCTCACGAGGGCTAGCGCGGGAACATGCGGCGCGCCGACCACAGCCAGCGCAGGTCGCCGCTCGGGCGCAGGCGGCGGGTGGCGGCGAGCCGCAGGCCGTCCTGGCGGCCGCCGATCAGGTCCGCCCAGTCCTCGTAGGAGCATCTCAGGGTCACGGTCGGCGATGGCGCGATGCCAGGCGCCACGCGCGTGTCGCCGTTCGACACCTGCAGGTGCCAGGGCTGCGCGTCCGGGAACTCCCACTGGAGCGTGCCTGGCCGCTCGGGCGCCTTGTCGTGGTCGAGGCCGCCCAGCATCATCTGGAACAGCGCCTCCATCGTCTCGGGGTCGCTCTTCGGCGGCCCCGTCTTCTCGCCGAGGATCCCGCCCCACACGAGCCGCTGACCCATGCGCGCCCGCTCCATCGCGTCGAGCTCGGTGGAGAAGATCGAGGGGCCGGGCAGGTCCTCCATCGGCAGGCCGGCGCTGCGCAGCTTCGTCTCGAGCGAGCTCGCGCCCTCGGCGCCGATCTCCTCGAGCGTGAAGCCGAAGACCTCTGTGTAGCGGCGGTCCCAGCGCGGCGGCACGAGCACGGCGGCCGTCCACGGGATCACCTCGCGCAGCAGGTCGGCGACCGCGTAGCGGCAGTCCGGGTCCTGGCGGCAGAGGTCGGCAAGCAGCTTGACGCCGAAGCCGATGTGGCGCTGCTCGTCCTGGGCCACGCGCTCCATTCCGGAGCGGAAACCGGGCAGGATCTGGCGCTCCTCGAGGTAGCTCGTGATGAAGTGCTGGCCCGGCTGCGCAAGCGTTGCCTCGATGACGACGTGGTAGAGCGTGACCGCCGCCGCCAGCGTCGGCAGCGTCGGCTTGCGCCGGAGCTCCTCGCACATGGTCTCCAGCCGGCCGAAGACCCGCTTGAAGCCCCAGGTCAGCCTCGGCTCGATGGCCGCCAGCCGCGAGCCGATGTCGGCGCCGCCGATGCCTGCGACCTCGTGCATGAAGCGGCTGAAGAAGACGGCGTGGCGCGCCTCGTCCACCTGCTGGGTCGCGAGGAAGTACTTCTGCTCCTCGAGCGGCGCGGCGTCGATGTAGGGGGAGAGCCCATCGGCGACTGCATCCTCGCCCCAGAAGAAGAGCGCGTAGTTCCAGAGGGCCGCCTCGCGCTCGAAGTCCGTGAACACCTCCTGCCAGTGGCGCGCGTCCTCGCTGAAGTCGATCTCCATGGCCCGCCAGTTGCCGCGCTCCCAGCGCGAATAGAGATCGTCGTAGCTGAGCGAGTCGCTGGCCGTCCTTAACGGTACATTTGTACGCATCGGCGGAACGAATGTACCAAGAGGAGAGGCGCGGCGCGAGGCCATCCTGCGCGCGACGCTCGCGCTGATCGGCGAGCGCGGCCCGGACGCCGTTACGCATCGCGCGGTCGCCGAGCGCGCCGGGGTCCCGCTCGCGTCGACCACCTACTGGTTCGAGTCCAAGGAGGACCTGCTGCAGGAGACGCTCCTGCTGGCGGCGCGCGAGGAGGTCGCACGGCTCGAGCGGCTCGTGCTCGAGCTCGCCCCGAGCGACATCGACGTGGCCGGCTGGGCGCACGCCGTCGCCTCCGTGCTGGCCGCCGACGTCGAGGCCGACCCGGTGCGCCATGTGGCCTTCGTCGAGCTCGTGCTGGAGGGCACGCGCCGGCCCTGGTTGCGCGAGGAGATCGAGCGCTGGGACCGCGCCCACCTGAACCTCGCCGAACTCGGCCTGCGCGCGGCGGGCTCACCGGACCCGCCCGGCGATGCCCAGCTCGTGGTGGCGGCGATCACCGGCCTGCTGCTCGGCCAGATCGCGAGCCCGCGTCCGGACTTCGAGGACAAGGTGTTCCGGCCCGCGCTCGAGCGGCTCTTCTCGAGCCTCGTCGCCGAGCGGGCGCCGACGGGCTGAGCGATGGCCTGGCCGACGCTGGAGCGGCGCGCTCGCGCAGCGCCGAGCTCGACGGCCCCCTCGCGCTCTGGAGCAGCTCCGCCGCCTAGCCGAGCCGGGCGTGCATCACGCTTGCGGCGCAGACGGCACAATCACCAGCCGAGGGATGGCTCTGCCACGGATGAGCTACATCGCGCTGGTGCTCGCCGCCGTCGGCGCCGCTGCGCTCGCGGGCGCCGGCTCCGCCGCGGCGGCGTTCGTGCCGGTGCTGAGCGTCAGCGAGGACAACCCCGCGGCCGGCGCCTTCTCGCCGCTGTCGCTGCGGGTCGAGCGGCCCGACGGCCAGCCGTACATCACCGCTCTCACGGTCGCGCTGCCGCCGGGCCTGCTCGCGACCATCCGCGACGCCGAGCCCTGTCGCGAGCGCGCGGCGGCCACGGGGAGGTGCCGAGCGGGCTCGCGTGTCGGCACGGTGAGCGTCGGCCTGGACGACGGGGCGAGCCGCGTCACGCTCGCGGGCGACGCGTCGCTCACCGGGCCCTATCGCGGCGCCCCCTTCGGACTGAGCGTGGCGTTGCGCGCCGCTCCGGGAGGCCGAGACCTGGGCACGACGGTGGTGCGGCTTGCGATCTTCGTCGACCCAAGCGACGCCCATCTGATCGTCGTGTCCGACCCCTTCCCGACGAGCGCGGCGGGCAGCCCGGTCGGCGTGCGCTCCGTCTCGATGAGCGTCGACCGGCGCCGCTTCATGTTCAACCCGACGTCCTGCGGCGAGCACGAGCTGCGCGCGCAGGTCAGCGCGAGCGACGGCTCGAGCGTCGCGGCCGGCGCACCGCTCCGGACGAGCGGCTGTGGCTCGCTCGGCTTCCGGCCACGCCTCAGCCTGAGCGTCGGCGGACGTGGGGAGATGGGCGACGGGGGCCACCCGAGCCTGCGCGCGCTCGTCACGGCGCGCCGCCCTGAGGCGAATCTGCGCGAAGTCGCGCTGCGGCTGCCGCTCTCGCTGGCGCTCGACTACGAGAACGCGGGCGCGCTGTGCTCGTTCGACGCCGGCCGCAGCGGGCGCTGCCCGCGCCGCTCGGTGATCGGCAGGGCGCGCGCGCTCACGCCGATCTTGCGCCGCCCGCTGGCGGGCGACGTCTACCTCGTGCAGGGCATGCGACCTGGGCCGGGCGGTCGCCTCGTGCGAACGCTGCCGATGCTGCTCGTGGCACTGCGGGGCCAGGTGTCGCTCAACCTGCTCGCGGCGACCTCGGTTGAGCGGGGCGCGATCGTGACCACCTTCGAGGCGCTCCCCGACGCCCCTATCACGCGCTTCGAGCTCGAGCTGAACGGCGGCCGGCGCGGCATCCTCGCCGTGACCCTGGGGCGGAGCCTCTGCCGCGGGCGGCAGCTCGCTCGCGTCGCGATGGAGGGCCACAGCGGGGCGCGCCTCCGGCGCGCCGTCGCGCTCAGGACGGCATGCCGATGAGCCGCAATACGATCTGCACGGAAGAAAAACGAGTTCGTTTATCATTGCCCCGCCAAGTCGCGAGCACGTGACGACACCAAGCGAAGCCGAGGACGGAATGAATTCGACGATTGCCGCGGACGTGGTTGCGTCCGCGCTACAGACGCAGTCCACCGAAGGCATCCCGTTCTCCCTGGAGCTGAGCCAGGACCAGCGCGACGTGCGTGACTGGGTGCATGGCTTCGCCGAGAAGGTCGTCCGCCCGGCCGCTCACGAGTGGGACGAGCGCGAGGAGACCCCGTGGCCGGTGATCCAGGAGGCGGCCAAAATCGGTCTGTACGGCTACGAGTCGCTCGCGCAGTTCTGGGCCGATCCCAGCGGGATCACGCTGCCGCTCGTGAACGAGGAGCTCTTCTGGGGCGATGCGGGGATCGGCATGTCGATCATGGGGACGACCCTCGCGGTCGCGGGCATCTTCTCGGCCGGGACTCCCGAGCAGCTCGGCGAGTGGGTCCCGCAGTGCTACGGCACGGTCGACGATCCCAAGGTCGCCGCGTTCTGCGTGTCGGAGCCCGACGCCGGCTCGGACGTCGCGGCCGTACGGACACGCGCCCGCTACGACGCCGAGCGCGATGAGTGGGTGCTGAACGGCCAGAAGGCGTGGGCGACGAACGGCGGCATCGCCGAGGTCCACGTGGTCGTGGCAACCGTCGACCCCGAGCTCGGCGCCCGCGGACACGCCGCCTTCGTGGTCCCGCCCGGCAGCAAGGGGCTCGAGCAGGGCGCGAAACTGAAGAAGCACGGGCTGCGCGCCTCGCATACGGCGGATGTCTTCCTCGACGACTGCCGTGTCCCCGGATCGTGCCTGCTGGGCGGCAAGGAGAAGCTCGACGAGCGGCTGGCGCGCGCCCGCGAGGGCGGCAGCTCGAAGCGCCAGGCGGCCATGCAGACCTTCGAGGTGAGCCGGCCCACGGTCGGCGCGCAGGCGCTCGGCATCGCGCGGGCAGCCTACGAGTACTCGCTCGGCTACGCGAAGGAACGCGAGCAGTTCGGGCGGCCGATCATCGAGAACCAGGCGATCGCCTTCGCGCTGGCCGACATGAAGATGGAAATCGACGCCGCGCGGCTGCTCGTCTGGCGGGCTTCCTGGATGGGGCGCAGCGGTCATGCCTTCGAGAACGCCGAGGGCTCGATGTCGAAGCTGAAGTGCGGCGAGGTCGCGGTCTGGGCGACCGAGCGGGCCATGCAGATCCTTGGCGGCAACGGCTATGCGCGCGAGTTCCCGGTCGAGCGCATGCACCGCGACGCCAAGATCTACACGATCTTCGAGGGGACCTCCGAGATCCAGCGGCTCGTGATCGCCCGCGCGATCTCCGGGCTCCAGATCAGGTAGCGGCGACCGAGTCGCTCGCCCGCGCCTGGCTCTGCGGGGGCCGGCGCGGCGACCGGACCCCGAGCACCGTCAGCACGATCGCGGCGATCAGGAGCCCCCCTCCGGCGCCGAGCGCACTCACTCCGAGCTCGTCCAGGAACGGAAGCTTGGCGCCCGCACGGACGTCGGTGGCGACGCCACGCGAGCCGTCGGCGTTCATGACGACGACCGACCAGTTGCCGTCCCGGACCCGCCAGTCGAGCGTCTGGGTGCCGCGCCCCTGAGTCGAGACGGCCCAGAACGACTTATCAGCGGGCGCGGCCGGCCGGCGGCTGCCAGGCTCGGTCAGGTAGGAGCCCTCGAACGAGAAGGCGTCGACGTCGGTGACCCGCGTGTAGCCCACGCCGCGCAGGTACGAGGCCACGTCCTCGGTGCGGGCGATCCCCGCGAACACGGGCTCATCGCCCTCGGGCGAGAGCTCGAGCTCGACCTTGCCGAGGTCGCCTGTGTCGACGAGCCAGCCGGCGCCGGAGAGGTCGACGTCGAGGTTGTCGGTGGCGAGGGCGCGCGCACCGGTGGCGAAGCGCTCGCTGTCGGTCATCAGGTAGCCACGCTCGTTCTTCTCGTCGTCCGCCCACAGGGCGGCGCCCCCGAGCCCGAGCGCGCCGAGCGCGAGCAGGCCGGCGAGCACGCCCGCCACGACTAGTCCGACGCGGCCGGCGCTGCTGCGTCCCCGAGTGGTCTGTGTCCCGTTGTCGGTCATTGCTCCAAGATCGCAACGCGCGGTGCGCTGCACACTGGAGTCAACCCGCGGCCGCTGGTGCGGCTACCCGCCCGGGCCTCAGCTGCGGCGAACGGGACCGGTCGCGATGCGGAGCGCCTCTTCGCGCCCGACGAAGGGGGAGAGCACGATCAGCGTGACCTCCGGCAACGCGTACGGGAGCTCCACCAGCCGGTCCTCAGCGACGTGGCGGCGCAGCAGCTCGTACACCGCGCCCGCGATCAGATGCGACGCGGTGCGCGGCGCCTCGGGCGGCTCGCCTGCGATCACGTAGCCCGGCTCGAGGAACTCCATGAACAGGTCGAGCACCTGCCCGCGGCGCGCGACCGCGCGTTCGCCGCCGTGGATCAGCGCCTGTTCGGCGAGCCGTGCGAAGGTCGGCGTCTCGGCGGCGTACTCGAGGAGGGCGTCGAGCGCGGAGTGGGTGGCCTCCGCCCAGCTCCCGGGGGTTGCGACGAAGGCCTCGGCGGCGGCGCTGAACGCCTGCTCCGCCGCGGCGTCGTAGGCCGCCAGCAGGCAGTCCTCCTTGGACTCGAAGTGCAGGGCGAACACGCTGCGGCTGACGCCGGCGCGGGCGGCGATCGCCCGGATGCTCGTGCGCTCGTACCCCTGCTCCGCCACGAGCTCGGCCATCGCGGCGAGCAGGAGCTCGCGCGAATCACGCACCTGGAAGGCGCCGCTGCTCACCGTTTTCACGCGCTACAGAACACGGACCGCGCGGCAAAGGAGCGGTGCGCCGGTACAGCTTTCGGTCAGCGGCAGGGCAGGCTGTCCCGGTACGTCGCAGAGCCACCCGTGCTGTAGAAGGCCGTGATCTCGAACGGCCAGCGCTCGCCGCCACAGCCGGTGGTGGCGAGCCAGTCCTTCTTCGGGCTGCCCGCGCTGAACTCGAAGTCGCGCAGCTGGATCGGCACGCCCGCGACCACCTGCAGGATTCGCGGCACGGTCAGCGTCAGCTCGTAGGCCCACTTGCCGCTCAGCTTCCGGATCCTGCCGGCCACGCACGTCTGGATGCGCGCCGGGTACTGCAGCAGCGTGAACAGGCAGATCTCCTTGGCGCCGCCGTTGATCACGGTGATCTTCGGGCGCGTGAGCACGGTGTCGGCGAAGGCGACGCCGCTCCCCCTGCCCATGATCGAGCCCTTCGGGCAGGCGCTCGGCGTGGGCCGCCGCGCCAGCGTCGCGAGCGAGCACTTCGGGTATCTCGCGCCGTTGTAGAGCGCGCCCTTCGGGAAGAGCACCTTCGCGCCCGTGATCACGGGGCGCTCTACGCCCGGCGGTGTCTCCCAGTGCACCTTGCCCGTGATCCGGACCGGCTGTGGCTTGCGTTTCGTGCCGGCCTTGTTGGGCGTGACGCTTGCCTCGCCGGACATCACGGTGGACCCAGGGTCCTGAGCCGCGCTCGTGGTCACGAGGACGGCCGCGGACAGGAGGATCGCGGTGGTCAGGAGGGCCGGCGCGCGCATGCGCGAGGCACCGTAAACGTGACTGTCTCTGGTGTCAACCCGAGGCAGCGAGCGCGCGCGGCGAGAGGCCATGGGCCATGGCCGGAAATGTTACGGCTGGGTGTGGCCCTGAGCTTCGTGTGTACTCAACACTTGATTGGAAACACCTATGGTGTTAGAAAAGCCTGGTCAACCAGGCAGGGGGGAAGAGAGCGTTGGATGGAGGAGACCGGCCGGGGCGCCGCTGAGCGGATCGCGAAGCGCGTCACCGATCTCGTCGGGGACGGCTGCATAGTCCGCATCGCCAATTTCGACGACGGCACGCTGCACGTGGCCGCGGTTTCGCACCGGGAAGCGGCGCGCCGCGAGCAGCTGGGGATCCTCGCCGACGCACCGCAGCCGCTCGTGGGCGGCTGGTCCGGGCAGGCTTTTGCGAAGAACCTCGCGTTCCGTGTCGACCACGCCCGCGCGGATGACGCGGTCGGTGCCGTGGCGCCCTTCTCCACGCCCGTGCACGCCGCGATCGTTACGCCGCTTCGGGTGGGCGGGGAGCCGGTTGGCACGGTGGTCGCGCTGCGCGACAGCGTGGACCTTCCCTATAGCCTGCGCGAGCAGCAGCTTGTCGAGCAGCTCGTGCTCGACGAGGAGGACGCTCCGGGCCCCACCGCGGGCGAGCCCGACGCCGAGCGGCTGCTCGAGCACGCCGCCGCCGGGCTGTGGGCGGCCGATCTCGACGGCGTGACGTCCTATGTCAACGAGGCGGTCTCCGAGATGGTCGGGGTGCCGGCGAGCGAGCTGGTCGGCGCGCCGATGGCCGACTACCTCGACGAGGAGCCGGCACTGATCCACGCGCGGCTCAACCCGAAGGTGGAGCGCCAGGACCACCGCCTCGTGCGCCCCGACGGCAGCGAGATCTGGGTGAGCATGACCTCGACGCCGCTCAGCGACGCCGAGGGCCGGCGCACCGGCACGCTCAGCACGCTGAGCGAGATCAGCGAGCGCAAGCGGCTCGAGGTCGACCTGCGGCTCCGGGCAGCGGCGCAGGAGGCCGTGGCGGAGCTGGCCGAGCGTGCGCTCGCAGGTGATGACCTCGACGCACTGATGGAGCGCGCCGCGCTCAGCGCCGCGGACATCCTCGGCGCCGAGTACGCGACGATCGCCGAGGTCACATCCGGGCGGGACGACGTGGTTCCGCGGGTCGTCCATGGCTGGCACCCGTCGGTCGTCGGCCGGCACTTCCCGATTCCCGAGAACTCGCCGACCGACCTGTGCCTGGATGACGACGAGCCCGTCGTGATCGGCGACTTCGGCCGGGTGCGGGCGGTCCGGACCGGTGTGATGGCACGGGAGGCGCACGCGCGCAGCGCCGTGTGCGTGGCGATCGCGGGAGGCGCGGGCGTGTTCGCGCTGACCAGCCCGCGGGCGGACGCGTTCGCCGGGCAGGACCTCTCCTTCCTGAGCTCGCTCGCCACCGTCCTCGCGAGCCGCTGGCGGACGGAGCCGGCGCCGCTCGCCGCCGTTCCGGCCTAGGCGCCCGCCTCCAGCTCGGCGCGCGTCTTCTCGCGCTCCGCGACGGCGGCCTTGGGCCCCAGGAACGGCAGCGTGATCAGGTAGACGATGTCGGGCGCGAGCTGACCGACGTTCTCGGCCGCCCCGTGCAGCAGCTCGGCCGCGATCAGCTCGTTGGCCCCGCCGAGGACCGCCACCGCGGTGCGACCCGGCACCTCGACCTTGGCCTCGCTGCGGCCGGCGTCGATCAGGTAGGTGAAGTTGCGCAGCGCCGCCTCGCGCTTGGCGATCGCCTTCGCGCCGGCGCCCATCGCGTCGACCATGCAGACCCGCGCCGCCGCCGGCCGCTCGGCCAGGTAGCCCAGGAAGGCCCGAACGCCGTCGCGCACCTGCTCCGCCCAGGGCCGCGTGGCTCCCTCCTCACCGAAGAAGGCGGCGGCCACCTCCTCGGTCAGCTGGGTCAGCTCGCGGTCGTAGGCGGCGAGGAAGCACTCCTCCTTCTCGTCGAAGTGCTCGTAGAAGGTCTTGCGCGATACGCCGGCGCGCGCGATGACGTCGGTGACGCGCGTGTCCTGGTAGCCCTCGGCCGCGACGGCCTCGAGCACCGCCTGCATCATGCGCGTCCGCTGGGACTCGACGATCTTCTCGCGCGGAATGCCGTGACGGCCAGGCGGTAGCTGGTCCGGACGGCGCGGCTTGGCTCCCTCGGCCGGCATCCGTGCGCGACCATATCGCCGCACCACAAACCGTGCGTTCTATGGAATGCGCGAAACCGACACCTGGGGGGTGCCGCTCAGGCGGCGGTCAGCGAGCGGTCTTCCTCGAGATGCTGGTGGGAGGGGCAGTACTTCAGGCCCGGCAGCGGGTCGCGCTGGCAGGCCCTGCCCGAGCGCGTCATCGCGTTGCAGTGGAGCACGGCGCCCTCGGGCACGATGCCCTGAGCCAGCATGCGCTCGAGGTACTCGGCGGCCACGTCCACATGCCAGGCGATCACGGTGTACACGCGCAGCTGCCGGTCCATCGGGAAGTACACGCGCACCTCCCGGAAGAGCGAGCGCGCCGGCTTGGCGAAGCTCTGCCGGTCGCGGGCCAGGCGCGCGAAGGTCGCCTCGCAGGCGGCCAGCAGCGCGCGTGCGTCGTCGCTGCGGGGCCCCTCGACGAGGTCCCCCTGGAGCTCTCGATAGATCGCACGGCTGAACTGATACATGAGGGGCCGCCGGTAATCAGAGACACTACCGGCTCTCAATGAGCACAATAAACGACTCAGTATCTAAACGCCAGCCGAGAATGTCGCTATTTGCGAAGATCTCGCCCGTTCCCGTGGAACTTGGAAACTGTGCAATTTATGTTGTGTGAGCGCCCCCGATCGCGTCGCTCCCGAGTCGTCCGCGGCCCGATCCTCCTCCACAAGCGGGGCGCATAGGGGTCGAAAGGTCGCGGCCGGCCCGGGGTCCTGCAGAGCGATCGGCGGGCCGGCCGTTGGCCGATTCCCGCGAGCGGACGTGCCTCAGCCGCAGGTGATCCAGGAGTCCCTGGTGAGCGTCGGCGCCCCGAGGAACGTGAACGTTCCGCGCAGCGGCACCTGCGCGCCGGGCGGGCACGAGAGGGCCTCGACGTAGCTGCGCTTGCGGCCACCGACCCGGCGCGTCGCCCGGACCGTCGTCTCGAACTCGGTGACCGAGATCGGCACGCCTGCGATGACCTGCAGGCTCTGCGGCACGTCGACCTGGAGCCGGTACTGATACTTGCCGCCGCGCAGGGTGGTGAGCGGGGCGGCGAAGGCGGTGTTCACACGTAGCGGGTTGGTGCCGCTCAGGTGGAAGGTGATCGAGCGGCCGCCGGGGCCGTTGAAGAGCGTGGCCGTCAGGCGCTGGCGCACGGTATCGCCGACGCCGACCGCGAAGCCGCTGCCGATGCGCGAGGCCTTCGGGCAGGCGCGCAGGCCGCGGCGGTTCAGGGCGTCGGCGCTACAGCTCGGGAACAGCCGGCTGTTCAGCTGCGAGCCGTACGGGAAGGAGATCGTCGTGCGGTCGAGCGTGGCGGGCAGCTCGCCGGGCTGGTCGCTCGTGATCCCGAGCTTGATGCCGAGCGATACCGGCAGCGGCTTCTTCGGCACCACGCGGATCGCGGGCCCGACGCTGCCGGTGAAGTCCACGGTGGTGGCGGCAGTCGCCGGTCCTGTGCCGATCAGCGCCAGGCCGGCCGCGCCGGCCAGCCCGGCGAGGGCCGCGCGCCGCCTGGGGCGGAGCCCAGCCACGTCTAGTCCGCCTGCGCCCGGGCGCCGGCCGGATCGCCGCTACCCGCCGACGCGTCGGCCTCGAGGATCGCGCGCTTCTGCGCGGCCGCCTGCTCCTCGCCGATGTATGGCAGCAGGGCCGACTCCACGAGGTCCGGCAGAAGCGTCGACAGCTTGTCCGTCTCGCCCGCGGCGATCATGCGGTAGACCGCCTCGTAGGCGCCCGCCACGATCGTCTGGGCGTGCATCTGCGGCACGCTCCCATGCGAGTCGAGCTCGCTGGCGGCGTTCTCCTCGATCAGCGTGGCGAACTCGCCCATCACCGCGGTGCGCTTGGCGACCGCCTCCGGCCCGGCCGCCATCACCTCGACGATGCACATGCGCGCGAACGCGGGGGAGGCCTCGAGCAGCTCCAGGAAGGCGCGGAAGCCGGCCGTGACGCGCGGCCCGAAGCCGCTCTCGCCCTCGTAGGCGGCGCGCACGCCGGCGAGCAGCAGGTTCGCCACCTGGTCGTAGGCCTCGAGGAAGACCGCGTCCTTGTTCGGGAAGAGCTCGTAGAAGGTCCGCCGCGAGACGCCGGCGCCGCGCACCACGTCCTCGACGCTCATGCGCGCGTAGCCGCGCGCAGCGGTCGCCTCGGCTACGGCGGCGAGGATGCGCTGGCGCTGATTGCGGGCCACGAAGCTCCGCGAGAGCCCGTGCCGGCCTGGCGGAAGCTGATGTGGGCCACGCGGAGACCGTTGGCTCTTTCGCGACACAGAGGAGACAATGTACACGCCCGCGTACACGAAAGCTAGAGCCACCGGGAGGGCCTCCAGAGGCGACCGGACAACGCGGCTACTGAGCGATCCGGACCGCCCGTGGCGCATGGAAACGACGACGTATACGATGCTCCGATGAGGGGCCAGGAGGGGTGGCGGCGCTCGCTCGCGCTATGCGCGCTGCTCGCCGGCCTCGCCGCGCTCCTCGTGGTCGTCCTCGCGCGCGACGACTCGCACTCGTACCGCTTCGTGTTCGAGAACGCCGGCCAGCTCGTCGCGGGCGATCTCGTCCGCATCGGGGGCACGCCCGCGGGCGAGATCGAGAGCATCGAGCTGAGCGACGACGGCCAGGCCGAGGTGGAGGTCTCGGTCGACGACGAGTTCGCGCCGCTGCACGCCGGCAGCACGGCGACGATCCGGGCGGCGAGCCTGATCGGGGTCGCGAACCGCTACGTCGACGTCCACCCCGGGCCGAACTTCCGCAGCGAGCTCGACGACGGCGCGCTGCTGAGCGCCGACAACACGACGACCATCGTCGATCTCGACCAGGTCTTCAACGCGCTCGACCCGCCCACGCGCGCCGGGCTCGAGCAGGTCATCGACGGCTTCGCGGCCTGGTACGGCGGGCGGGAGCGCCAGGCGAACGAGTCGGCGCGCTACCTCGCGCCCGCGCTCGGCTCGTTCGCGCGCCTGACGGGCGAGGTCAACCGTGACAGCGCCGCCTTCGAGCGCTTCCTCGCGCAGAGCGCCGACGCGCTCGGCACGATCGCGGAGCGACGCGGCGAGCTGACCGACCTGGTCGGGAACACCGGCGCCACGCTGCGGGCACTGTCGGCGGACACCGCGTCGCTGTCGGAGGCGCTCGTGGAGCTGCCGCCGGCGCTCGCCCGCGGCAGCGACACCTTCGCCGAGCTGCGGCCGACGCTCACGGACCTGCAGCGGCTGGTCGCGGAGCTCGCACCGGTCGCGCCCGAGCTCGCCCCGTTCATGCGCCGGCTGGCCGGCTTCGCCGACACGGCCCGCCCCACGGTCGCGGAGCTCCACCGCATGCTCGGCGAGCCGGGAGCCGGCAACGACCTCGTCGACGCGCTGCTCGATGCCCCGCGGCTCGCGCGCCTGTCCGACACGGCGCTCCCGCGCACCCGGCGCGCGCTGCGCGATGCGGAGCCGATCTTCGCGTTCGCGCGGCCCTATACGCCCGACCTGACCGCCTGGATGCGGAGTTTCGGCGGGGCGATGGCGCCCTACGATGCCAACGGCCACTACGCGCGGACGATGGCGGTCTTCGACGCCTTCGAGTTCGTCGACGACCCGGCGGGAGGGCACCTCGACCCGAAGGGTCCCGCGGCCCGCGGGCAGAGCCCGAACCTGAGCCTCGGCAACCTGCGCCGCTGCCCGGGCGCGGGCACGCGCCCGCCGGCGGACGGGTCGGCGCCGTTCGTCGACAGCGGCGAGCTCTCGAACCCCGACTGCGACCCGAGCCACACGGTGGGGGCGAGCCCGTGAAGCTCCGGATCGCGCTGCCCGCGGCCATTGGCGCCGGTCTCTTGATCGGCGCGCTCGCCGCCGGCGGGGGCGGCGACGACGGCTATCGCGTGCGGGCGATCTTCGACAACGCGAGCTTCGTCATCCCGGGCGAGGAGGTGCGCGTGGCCGGCGTGACGGTGGGCTCGATCGCCGACGTCGACCTCACGAGTGCGGGCCGCGCCGCGGTGGTGCTCGAGATCGACGATCCCGCCTTCCGGCCCTTCCGGCGCGACGCGCATTGCCAGATCCGGCTGCAGTCGCTGATCGGCGAGCAGTACGTCGAGTGCGAGCCGACGCAGGCGCGTGAGACGGGCGCCCCGCCGCCGGCGGCGCTGCCGCGGATCGAGTCGGGGGAGGGCGAGGGCGAGCACCTGCTGGCGGTCGAGAACACCACCACGCCGGTGGCGCTCGACCTGATCACGAACATCCAGCGGCTGCCGCAGCGCGAGCGCCTGCGGCTCGTGATCGGCGAGCTGGGCGCGGGGCTGGCGGGCAACGGCGAGCGCCTGCGCGCCGCCCTGCGGCGTGCCAACCCGGCGCTCCAGGAGCTGAACAAGGTCGTTGCCGTTCTCGCCTCGCAGGACCGGCTGCTCGCGCGGCTCGTCGACGAGTCGGATCGCCTGCTCGAGCCCTGGGCGGCGCGGCGGCGCGAGACGGCGGGCTTCATCGACGGCGCCGGCGCCACCGCGCTGGCCACGGCGGAACGGGGCGAGGACCTCGAGCGGGACTTCGAGCTGCTGCCCGGCTTCCTGCGCGAGCTCGAGCCGACCGCCGAGCGCTTCGAGGCGTTCGCGGCCCAGGCCGACCCGGCACTCGCGAGCCTTGCCGGCGAAGCGCCGGCGATCAACGACGCGGTCGAGCGGCTTGGGCCGTTCAGCGACGCCGCGCTGCCGGCGCTCGACTCGCTCGGCGAGCTTGCGCGGCGCGGGCGCACGCTGGTGCCGGCCATCGAGCCGCTCGTGCGCGACCTGCGCCGGCTCGGGCGCCCGGCGCGCCCCGCGGCCCGCGACAGCGCCGCGCTCGTCTCGAGCTTCGACGACGCGGGTGGCACCGAAGAGCTGATGCGGCTGATCTTCTTCTACGCGAACGCCATCAACGGCGTCGACCGCTACGGCCACTACGTGCGCGCGGGGCTGAACGTCGGAGCCTGCTCGGTGCGTGCCTCGGAGGCCCCGGGCGGCTGCTTTGCGACCTTCGACAGCGGCGCAGCCGCCGCCGCTCTCGACTACCTGCTCGGACCGGACGAGGAGCGCGGCAGATGAACCGCAGACCCGGGGCGGGCGCGTTGTCCGGCAGCCCCGTGCTGGTCGGCGCGGTGACCCTGCTCGTGACTGTCATCGCGGTCTTCCTCTCGTACAACGCCAACGAGGGGCTGCCGTTCGTGCCGAGCTACCCGCTCGAGGCCGAAGTACCGAACGCGGCCGGGCTCGTGCGCGGCAACGAGGTGCGCATCGGCGGGGCCCGCGCCGGCGTCGTGAGCGGGATCTCGACGCGCACGCACGAGAACGGCTCGGTCAGCGCCGTGCTCGAGCTCGAGCTCGAGCCGGGGCTGCGGCCGCTGCCGGCGGACTCGACGCTGATGGTGCGGCCGCGCTCGGCACTCGGGCTCAAGTACGTCGAGATCACGATGGGCCGCTCGCGCCGCGGCTTCGCGGACAACGCCCGCATCCCCGTCGAGAACCTGACCGCCGAGCCGGTCGAGATCGACGAGTTCTTCAACATGTTCGACGACCCGACGCGGGCGGCGCTCGGCTCCGGCATGCAGAGCTACGGAACCGCGCTCGCCGGCCGCGGCGAGGCGCTCGGCCGCGCGCTCGCAGGCCTCGACCCGCTCCTGCGCAGGCTCGAGCCGGTGATGCGCAACCTCGCCTCCGAGCGCACGGGCCTCGCCCGGCTGTTCCCGGCGCTCGAGCAGGCCGCCGCCGAGCTGGCGCCGGTGGCGGACCTGCAGGCATCGATGTGGGTGGCGCTCGACGGCACGTTCGCGTCGCTGGCCGCGGTCAGCGACTCGATCCAGGAGTCGATCTCAGGGGCCCCGCCGGTGCTCGAAGCCGGCATCGAGGGCTTCCCGCAGCAGCGGCCGCTGCTCGTGGAGAGCGAGGAGCTCTTCCGCCGCCTGCGGCCCGCCTTCGCGTCGCTGGCGGGAGCGGCCCCCGATCTGTCGGCGGCGCTCGCGGCCGGCGAGCCGGCGCTGCGCCGCTCCCCGGCGCTCACGCGCCGCCTGACGCGCACGCTCGAGCTCGTCGAGGAGTTCGGCGCCGACCCGCGCGTACCGCGCGGGCTCGAGCGGCTGACCCGCAGCGCCTCGGTGCTCGCCCCGCTTGCCGCGTTCGTGGCGCCGGCGCAGACCAAGTGCAACTACGCGGCGCTCGTGCTGCGCAACGCCGCCAGCGCGCTCTCCGAGGCCGACTCGGTCGGGACGATGCTGCGCTTCGTACCGCTCGCCATGCCGGTGCTGCCCGGCAGCGAGGCGGGCCCCGCGGCCACGCCCGCGAACGGGCCGGCGCCGCCACCGGGCGCCTCGGCCCGCGAGCTGTCCCTCACCGACGACAGCTTCCTGCACTCGAACCCCTATCCGAACAGCGCCGCACCCGGGCAGGTCCAGGAGTGCGAGGCCGGCAACGAGAGCTACGCCGGACTGCGCAACCGCCAGGCGATCGGCAACCAGCCGGGGAACCAGGGCGAGAGCACCGAGCGCACCCGGAGGGTGGGCGAATGAGGCGCGGCTACCGCAGCGGCGTGCGGCCCTTCACGGCGGGCGTCATCGCGCTCGTGCTGATCGCGATCGGAACCTGGTTCGCCTTCGCGAAGGACGTGCCGTTCGTGGACGGCTACCGGATCCAGGCCGTCTTCAAGAACTCGAACCTCGTGGGGCAGCGCTCGCCCGTCCGGATCGCCGGCGTCGACGTCGGCGAGGTCGTGAAGGTCGAGCGCTACCGCGACACGCAGATGGCGCTCGTGACGATGGAGATCGACGACGCTGGCCGTCCGATCCACAGCGACGCCACGATCAAGATCCGGCCGCGGCTCTTCCTCGAGGGCAACTTCTATCTGGACGTCCAGCCCGGTACCCCGGCGGGCGACGAACTGGCGGACGGAGGCCTGATCCCGGCCACGCAGACGTCGGTGCCGGTCCAGCTGGACCAGGTGCTGACCGCGCTCCAGGCGGACACGCGCGCCGGGCTTCAGCGCACGCTGCGCGGGCTCGGCGCCGCTCTGGGGAGCGCGCCGGCGGGCGAGCTCAGCGGCGGCGCGGCGCTCGGGCGCTCGCTGGAGACGGCGCCCGGCGCGCTGCGCGACTCGGCGATCGCCGCGGACGCGTTGCGCGGCGAGGCGCCGCGCGACCTGTCGCGACTGATCCGCGGGCTCGCCCGCACGAGCGGCGCGCTCGCTCGCAACGAGCAGCAGCTCGGCGGCTTGATCAGCGACTTCAACACGACGATGGCGACGACGGCTTCGCGCGCGCCGCAGCTCGAGCAGATCGTGCGACTGCTCGGGCCGACCGCGGCGAACGCGAACCGCGCCTTCGCGAGTCTTTCCGGGGCGCTCCCGGACACGCGTGCGTTCGCGCGGGAGGTCCTGCCGGGCGTCCAGGAGCTGCCGGCGACGATCGCCGCCGCCGACCCCTGGCTCGACCAGGCAACAGCGCTCTTCGGGCCCGCCGAGCTGGGCGGCCTGCTGGCGGATCTCGGGCCGGCGACGCGCGAGCTCGCAGGGCTCGAGCACGGCTCGCTCGACCTGCTGCCCGAGTTCGAGCTGCTGAGCCGGTGCGCCACCGAGGTGCTGATCCCGACGGGTGAGATCCGGGTCGAGGACGGCGAGCACTCTGCAGGCGTCGAGAACTACAAGGAGCTCTGGTACGCAATGGTCGGCCAGGCCGGCGAGGGCCAGAGCTTCGACGGCAACGGGCCATTCCTGCGGCTCGGCGCGCCGGGCGGGGCCCAGACGATCCAGACGGGGCGCACCAACTACACGGGGCTGTCGCTGTTCGGCAACGCAACGACGCCGCCGCTCGCCACGCGGCCCGCCTTTCCGGGCACGCCGCCGCCGCTCGGACGCGGCCGCCCGTGCCACCGCAACCCGCAGCCGGACGTGAACGGCCCGGCCTCGAGCGGACCGGCCGACGGCTCGCGGCCGGGCGCCGCGGCGCCACCGGCCCCGCCGGTGGCGACCGAGTCGCCGCTCAGCTCGGCGGCGCGCCGGCTGACGCCGCTCGCAAGCCTGCGCGCGGAGGCCAGGCCGTGAACCGCCGCTCGCGCATGTTGCGCGGACTGCGCGCCAACGCGGCGGCGGGCGGCGCGCTCGTCGCCATCGTGCTCATGGCCTCGGTGATCGGCGGCTACATCCTCGCCAACCAACGGGTCAACTGGCCGGGCTGGATCCCGGTGATCGGCGAGACCCACTTCGAGCTGCGCGTCCAGCTCGACAGCGGCCAGGGCGTGCTCCCCGGTCAGGGTCAGGCGGTCAACGTGTCCGGCGTCCGGATCGGCGACATCGAGAGCATCGACCTCGTCGACGGCAAGGCTGTGGCGTCGCTCAACCTCGACCCCGAAGAGGCGCGCGTCTACCCCGACGCGACGATCCTGCTGCGACCGAAGACGGGCGTCAAGGACATGGTCGTCGAGCTCGACCCGGGCAGCCGCGCGGCCGGCGACCGGCTCGAGAGCGGCGCGCTGCTCACGAACGCGTCGACGCTCACCGACGTCAACATCTCCGACGTCCTCGAGACGCTCGACGCGGACACGCGCGACTACCTGCAGCTGCTCGTGGACGGGGCGGGGCGTGCGCTCGGGGACGGCGGCGGCAGCGATCTGGCCGCGACGCTGCGGCAGTTCCCGGCGCTGTCTCGCAACGTGGCGAGGGCGAGCCATCTGGTGGCGCAGCGACGCGAGCGGCTCGAGCGCCTGATGTCGAACTTCTCGAAGCTGATCGGCGAGCTCGGCGCCCACGACGACGAGCTCGCCCGCTTCGTCCAGGGCAGCTCCGCGGTCTTCCGCCGGATTGCGAGCCAGAACGAGAACTTCGCGGCCACGCTCGACCTGCTGCCGGGCACGCTCGAAAGCTCGAACCGGGCGCTCGTTCAGGTCGATGAGCTCGGCAGGACGCTGCAGGCGAGCCTGGGCGAGTTGCGCCCCGCCGCACGGGCGCTTGGACCCGCGCTCGAGCAGACGCAGCCGCTCCTGCGCGAGACCGTGGCGCCGCTGCGCGACGAGCTGCGCCCGTTCAGCCGCGAGGCGCAGCCGCTCGCGCGCGAGCTGCTGCCGGCGGCGCGCGACCTGAACGCGTCGGTCCCGGACTTCCAGCGTTTCACCGAGGTGCTGAACGCGCTTTTCGACGAGCTCGCATACGACCCGCCGGGCAACCGTGAGGGCTTCCTCTTCTACCTGCCCTGGGCGATTCACAACACGAACTCGACGCTCGCCGCGCAGGACGGCATCGGGCCGCTGCGCCGCGGGCTCGTGCTGATGTCGTGCGGATCGCTCGAGCTGCTCGACATCTTCGAGCGCCGCGGCGACTACAACCCGACGCTGAGCAGCCTCGTGCGCCTGCTGAACGCGCCTCAGCAAGGCGCCGTCTGCCCGGGGGGCGGAGGGTGATCAAGCACGCCCCCAGGCCCGGGCAGCTCGCGCTCATGCTGGCCTTCGCGGTGACCTGCTTCGCCGTGCTCCTCTACCTCTGGATCTCGTTCGGGGGCACCTCGCCGCTGCAGCCACAGGGCTACCGCTTCCACGTCCACGTCCCGGAGGCGACCCAGCTCACGGAGCAGGCCGACGTCCGCATCTCGGGTGTCCCCGTCGGCCGCGTGGTGGCGCTCGGCCCGGGACCGGCGAACACGACCGACGTGACGATCGAGATGCGCGCGCGCTACGCACCCGTGCCGCGTGACACGCGCGCGATCCTGCGGACGAAGACGTTGCTCGGGGAGACCTATGTCGAGCTGACGCAGGGCGACCGCGGCAGCGGCCCGCTGCCCGAGGACGCGGCCCTGCCGAGCACGCAGATCGCCCCGACTGTCGAGCTCGACGAGATCTTCCGCAGCTTCGACGCGCCGACACGCGCCGCCTTCCGGACCTGGATCCAGGCGCAGGCCGCGGCCGCCGAGGGGCGCGGCGCCGACCTGAACGCGGCGCTCGGAATACTGCCCGACTTCGTCGAGGGCTCCGAGCGGCTGCTGGCCGAGCTCGATGCGCAGTCGCGCGCCACCAGCCGGCTCGTGTCGTCGACGGGCGAGGTCTTCGACGCCCTCAGCGAGCGTCACGGCGAGCTGCGCGCTCTCGTCACCGAGGCCAACCGCCTGTTCAGCGTCACCGACGAGCGCAACGGCGAGCTGGCCGCGATCTTCGAGGAGCTGCCGCGCTTCGAGCGCGAGGGCGCGCTCACGCTGCCGCGCCTCACCGAGTTCGCCAGGCTGGCGCTACCGGTCGTCCGCCGCCTGCAGCCGGCCGCAAGCGAGACGGGCCCCGCGTTCGAGGCGCTGCGCGCGCTCGCCCCCGACCTGCGCGGCGTGTTCGAGCGGCTGGGCCCGGCGATCGATGCCTCGGAACGGGGCGTGCCGGCCTTCGAGCGCGTGCTCCGGGAGATCGCGCCGCTGCTCGACGATGCCGATCCCTTCCTGCGCAACCTCAACCCGATGCTCGAGCACATCGGCCTGAACCGGCGCGAGCTGACGGCGCTGCTCGCCAACGGCGCGGCCGCGACGAATGCGCGCGACTTCAACCTCGAGGCGAATGGCCGCCCGATCCGTCAGCCCGTGAACTACCTGCGCGCGTCCGCGCTGCTGTCGCCCGAGTCGCTCGCCTACTATCCGCGCCGGCTCGGCTACGGGAGGGCCAACGCGTACGCGGCTCCGGGCTGGCTCGACCAGCTCGGGAGCGGGCTGACGGTGTACGACACGCGCGGCTGCGCGAACGGCGACGTGGCCCCGCCGCTCGCCGCCGATCCGCCGCAGCTGCAGCCACTCGTGGTCGACAACGTCTTCCGCACCAGCGGCCGCGACGTGGCGCGGCCGGGCTGCGCCGGGCAGGGGCCCTACCCCGGCTTCGGCACGTCGTTCCCACGGCTGCGGGCTGAGCCGTAGGCTGCCACGCATGAGCGCGTCCGACGTGGTCGAGCTGACCAGCGCGCTGGTCGCGATCGACTCGGTCAACCCATCGCTCGAGCCGGGCGCCGCGGGCGAAACCGAGGTCGCGACCTACGTGGCGGACTGGGCGCGCGACGCGGGCCTCGAGGTCGAGCTGGTCGAGGCGACGCCGGGCCGGCCGAGCGTCGTCGCCGCGGCGCGCGGAAGCGGGGGCGGGCGCTCGCTGCTTCTCTGCGGCCATCTCGACACCGTCGCGACGGGAGCCATGGAGGCCCCCTTCGAGCCGCGCATCGAGGGCGACCGCCTGCACGGCCGCGGGGCATATGACATGAAGGCGGGCGTGGCGGCGGCGCTCGTCGCATGCCGCGACGCGGCCGCGCGCGAGCTTGCCGGGGACGTGGTCGTGGCCGCGGTGGCGGACGAGGAGCACGCGAGCCTCGGCGTGCAGGAGGTGCTGGCGACGGTCGAGGCCGACGCCGCGATCGTGACCGAGCCGACCGAGATGGAGGTTGTGATCGCCCACAAGGGCTTTGCCTGGCTCGAGGTCGAGGTATGCGGGCGGGCGGCGCATGGCTCGCGCCCGCATCTCGGCGTGGACGCGATCGTGAAGGCGGGCCCGATCCTCACCGCGCTCGGCGAGCTCGACGCCCGGCTCGGCGACACGCGCCACCCGCTGCTCGGCCGCGGGTCGGTACACGCCTCGCTGATCAGCGGCGGCAACGACCTCGCGACGTATCCCGAGCGCTGCACGATCGGCATAGAGCGGCGCACGCTGCCCGGCGAGGGCACGCCGGAGGTGGAGCGCGAGCTCGCGGGTCTGCTGTCCGGCTGCCGCGACGCCGACCCGGTGCTCGAGGCATCGGCGCGCACGCTGCTCGTGCGCGAGCCGCTCGAGACCGCCGAGGACGAGCCCGTCGTGGCCGTGCTGCGCGAGGCGGCGGCGGAGCTGCTCGGCTCGCGCCCGCCGCTCTCGGGAGCGAGCTTCTGGGCGGACTCCGCCTTCATTGCCGGGGCCGGCATCCCGACTGCGCTGTTCGGACCTCGCGGCGAGGGGGCGCATGCGGCCGAGGAATGGGTCAGCGTCCGTGACACGGAGAGCTGCGCGCGTGTGCTGATCAGCGCCGCGAGCGCCTTCTGCGCCTGAGCTCAGGTCCTCATGCGCCCCAAGACGGTCAGGCCGACCACTCGGGAGACCACCATCGCGATGTAGCCGATACCGGCCAGCTGCTCGATCATCACGAGGCTGCGGGCGAACGGCTTGACCGGCACGACGTCGCCGAGGCCGGTTGCCGAGAGCGTCGTGAAGCTGAGAAACAGGAGCTCCATCCAGCTCCGGTCCGCCGCCGGATCGACTGCGGCCGTGAAGCTGCCGGGTGCGATCGCCTGGCACACGACGTACACGTACGCGAAGCCCCAGGCCACGAGCGTGAAGGTCGCGCCCACGGCGAACAGCTCGTCGCGGGTGACGTCGTGGTCGGCGAGCATGTACGCCAGCAGCGCGCCGGCCGCGTAGAAGTAGACGATCGCCTCGAGCGCGGACGACCATGGCAGCAGCTCGTCGCTGTTGGTGATCGCCTGGATGAGCAGGAGAACCGTCGTCGGCACGCCGAGCAGCACCACGATCCAGATCGGCACCGGTGAGCTGCGTACCGCGAGCAGCACGAGCGCGAGGATCAGGATGCCGAAGAGGCTGAACAGCGCGCGCCCGGCGCTGCTGTTCTCGGTCAGCGCATAGACCGGGATGGCGGCGAGCTGGGCGGCGAGGAGCGTGGCGGACGGCTCGCGCCTGGCGAACGAGAGCACCGCGCGAAGCTAGCGAGCAGGCCGGTCGCCACCGGTAGGTACGGTTACGCGCATGGGCGACCTGACACCGAGTTCCGGCCGAGTTCCCTCCAGGCGCAATCGTGAGCAGCGCGCGTACCGCCTCGTCGTGGCCGGCGGCGTCGCCGGCGCAGTGGCCGTGATTGGCCTCGTGCTGGCGATCGTCGGCGTGATCGGCTACGCCGTCCCGGTGCTCGCGCTCGTAATCGCCGTCATCTGCGCCTTCCTGTTCCGCCGCTCAGTGTCTTGAGGACAGAGTCGTCTCGCCGGGCGTTCCGTAAGGGGGCGCGCCAGGGCATCCCGTTTGCGATAGCAGGCTTCCTGCTGTCCGTGTCCTTCGGCGTGGTCGCACAGGACGCGGGCCTGTCGCCGCTCGCGGCGATCGTCATGTCGCTGATCGTGTTCGCCGGCTCGGCTCAGTTCGCGGCGATCGCGATCGTCGGCGGCGGCGGCACGGTGGGCGCCGCGATCGGCGCAGCGGCGCTGATGAACTCGCGCTTCCTCCCGATGGGCGCGGCGCTCGGCCCGTCGCTCCCGGGCGGGCCGGCCAAGCGCGCCGCCCAGGGGCAGGCCGTCGTGGATGCCTCCTGGGCGCTGGCCGGCCGCGGCGACGGCAGCTTCGACCGCTGGCTGCTGTTCGGCGCAACGGCGACCCAGTACGTGACCTGGCAGCTCGGCACGATCGGGGGTGCGCTCGGAGGCGACCTGCTCGGCGACCCCGACAAGCTCGGGCTGGATGCGATCTACCCGGCCTTCTTCCTCGGTCTGCTGCTGGCGGAGGCGCGCACCCGGCGCGCGGTGGCCGTCGCGGCGCTCGGGGCCGGCATCGCGCTCGCCCTGGTTCCATTCGCGCCGGCCGGCGTGCCGATCCTGGCCGCGAGCGTGGCCGCGCTGGTCGGCCTCACGCGCTCTGCCCAGGCGGCGGTTGCGGCGGCGCAGGAATCCGAAGGAGCGCCGCGCTGAACGCCGCGCTCCTGATCGGCGGCTGCGCAGTGGTCACCGCGCTGCTCAAGGCGATCGGGCCGATCGCCCTCGGAGGGCGCGAGCTGCCGCTCTGGGTCACGAGCGTCATCGTCCTGCTCGCACCGGCGCTGCTTGCGGCCCTCGTGTTCACCCAGGCCGTCGCCGACGGCAAGGACCTCGCAGTCGGGGCGGAGACCGCCGGGGTGGTGGCCGGCGGTCTCGTCGCCTGGCGGACCGGCTCGATCGTCGCGTGCGTGATCATCGCCGCGGCCCTGACGGCCGCCCTGCGGGCGCTCTGAGCTATGGATGAGCTGCCGATCCGGCGCAACACGTTCCTGCTCTCGGCGGCGCTCGCCGCGAACTCGGCGATGCTGCAGCTGTCGGCGGCGGTCGCTTCGCTGACGCTCGTCAACGTCCTCGGCGTCGAGGGGCTGCTCGGGCTCGGGCCGGCGATCGTGCTGGCGTCGGCCGCCCTGGCCGCGCTACCCGCGGGCCGGACGATGGACCGCGTCGGGCGTGTGCCCGTGCTCGCCGCCGGCTACCTGATCGGGGCCGCCGGCTGCGGGCTCGCCGCGCTCGGCAGCTCGAGCGAGCTGGCCCCGGCCGTGCTCGGAGGACTCATCCTCGTCGGCGCAGCGAGCGGGATCGCGCTGCTGGCGCGCACGGCGGCCGGCGACATGTACCCGAGGGAGCGGCGCGCGCGCGGGATCGCGCTGGTCCTGTTCGGGGCGGTGTTCGGCGCCATCCTCGGCCCGGCCGTCTTCAGCCCGCTGCTGGCGGGGAAGGAGCTCGACGGCGAGGCACTCGCTCCGCTGTGGCTGGCGGCGGGCGGGTTCATGCTGGTCGGCTGCGCGCTCGTGATGGCGGTGCGGCCCGATCCGCGCCGGATCGCGGAGCTGCTCGAGCACGAGCCGGAGGCGGAGCCGGGCGCCGGCACGGCCCCGCTGCGGGAGCTGCTCGGCCGCGCGGGTGTGGTGCCGGCCCTGCTCGCGGCGCAGGCGAGCTTCGCGGTGATGGTCGGCGTCATGACCCTCACCGGCGCGGTGGTGGTCGACCACCACGGCCACGAGGGCCACGACGTGTTCCCGATCATCGCCGCGCACGTGGTCGGGATGTACGCCTTCGTGATCGTGATCGGAGACTTCATCGACCGCATCGGGCGCTCGCCCTCGCTCGCGGGCGGGCTGCTCGTGATGGCCGTCTCCGTGATCAGCCTGCTCTGGGTCGAGAGCGTTGCCGCCACCGCCGTCGCGCTGTTCGTCCTCGGGCTCGGCTGGAACCTCTCCTTCGTGGCAGCAACCGCCGAGCTGGCCGACCTCACCCTGCCCTCCGAGCGCGGCCGCCTGCTCGGCTTCAACGACCTGCTGTCGGGCGCCACCGGCGCCGGGCTTGCACTGCTCGGCGGCGTCGCGCTCACCGCGCTCGGCGTGGCCGCGCTTGCGATCGGCGCCACCGTGCTGGTCGTGGCTCCCGCGCTCTGGATCCTGCGCTACGGGATGCCCGAGCCGGTTGCGGAGTCGCCGCCGCCTCTGTGATCAAGGTCGCAGACGCCCCGCCCGCGCATCTCTATCTCAACTGGGATGGAGCACGCACTCAAACTTCCTGGCCGCAACAGCGCGCTCATCGCGCTGATCGCCTTCACCATCGGCGCGAGCGGTGCGACGCTCACGTACGCGGCCGCCGACAGCGGCTCGCTCGACCTGACCTCGGGCAATGGGTCGGTCACGAAGCCCGCGCCGCACGCTGGCATCGGCCCACTCAGCGCCGACGGAAGCGACCCAGGATCGCCCGCTCGAGACCGGTGACCTCGCGCCAGGCGCGCCGAGCGGCGGACTCGAGGAAGCTCGTGTAGCCGTCGACGGCCACCGCCGCGGCAGGCCCGCTCGACGGCAACGCGCTGGCCGGCCGCGCCACCTCGACGCCGTGCTCCACGATCATGTCGAGCTCGGCGTCGAAGACGATCTGTGCGCGCTGGCTCCTCACCCCCATCTCCTGGGCGATCGGATGGCTGTCGAGCTGGTGGATCGTCACGTCCGCGTCGCGCCCGACCAGCTTGTTCGACACGCGCAGGATCTTGCAGGGCGCCTCGACGACCGACTGATATGCCGCCCGCGTGCCGTCCTCGGCGTCGCGGAACTGCTTTAGGAAGAGCTGGTGGACCTCGCCGGCGAGCATGTTCTCGATGAGGTCACCGGTCAGCCGGAGGTCGGCGAGCACGATCTCACCGTCGGCGTTCAGGGCGGGCAGGTCGCCCACGAGCCGGCGCACCAGGCCAGCCGGCCCCTCGAGCGCGCGCTGGGTGGAGCCGTCCTCCGGGCCGGCTGCCTCGACCTCCAGGAACGGTCGCCAGGCCGCGCCCTCGTCGCGGCCGAAGTTGCCGCCGAAGGCATTCATGGTCACGCGCTCGCCCACAGCGTCGTCGGGGTCGAAGCGCGCCATCGTCTTCGCGTACCCGTAGGTCTCGCGGCCGCCCAGATAGGACATCGGGTTGTCGACGAAGATGTACGGCACGGCGAGCACGAGGCGCTCGGCCCGGAAGGCCGGGCCGAGGTCCCTGCCGGCCATCACCGGGATCCAGAACGAGGCCATGATCTCCGCCACCGAGCCCCAGCGGTCGAAGGGCGGGGTGAGGCACGAGACGCGCTCGAAGCCGCCCAGGAGCAGGAGCACGTTCGAGCCCAGCGAGCGGTAGTCGGCCGCACCGCCGGCCGGGGCGTTGAACATGCGGTTGACGAGCTCCGCGATGCGCTCCTCGTCGCCCTCGAGCAGGAAGCCGCGCATCCTGCCGCCCTCGCTGAGGAAGGGCGGCGGCGTCGTGGCGCGGCCGCCGTACTCGACGTACGGCGGCAGCTCGAGCCCGCGCGGTTGCAGCCAGTCCGGGCCCCGGCCCGGGATCGCGTGCGCGATGCCGGTGATGCTCTCGGCCGCCTCGATGCCGGAGATCACCGCCGCCTCGACGCAGCCGCCGTCGATTCCGTTGCGGGTCCAGTCGCCCGCCAGCGCAAGGTTCTCGAAGCCGCTCTCGCCGGACGGCAGGCGGTGCTTGACCGATCCCGCCGGGGTCAGCACGTAGCGCTCGCTCGGGGTGACGTTCGCGCGCCAGTACTGCGCGTCGAAGCGCTCGGCCCCGCTTCCGCCGCCCGGATCGACCAGCACGCTCCAGTCGAACGAGCCGTCCGGCCGGCGCGCCTGTGGCCAGAGCGTGGCCATGTCGTTCTCGATGAAGTCGATGGCGTTGCGCTTGACGCGCTCGGTTGCCTCGGCCGGCGTCTCGTCCTCGACCTCTTCGAGCACGCCGCAGAGGTAGGCGATCGTCTTGACGTTGTCGTCCGGCGCCCATGACTCGCGCGGGATCAGGTGGCTCATGTCGCAGTAGGTGTCGAGCGGCTCGACGTAGCAGCCCGCGACCGAGTTCGGATCGTGCTCCCAGCCGAGCTCTGCCGCCGGCCGGTTGGCCCACACCTGGAAGGCCTGCGTCTGTACGGTGACCGCGTTGCGAATCCCCGCGGCGAAGCGCTCGTCGTGCTCGATCAGCTGCCCGCAGATCGGCTCGAGCGCGCCGACGGGGATCGCCAGGACCACCTCGTCGAAGTCCCCCCGCTGACCGGGCCGGGAGCGCTCGAGCGTGTGCGGGTCGTGCCGCAGCGCGTTCGGCTCGAGCTCGAACTGGCGTCCCTCGGCGGCCGGCTCGAGCTGGTCCCAGAGCGGCTCGCTCGGCCAGCACTCGAGGCCCTCGACGCCCTCGAGCGGGAGGTACTCGCGCCGGCCGGGGGCGAGCTTCGCCTGCTCGATCACCTCGATCCTGTCCACGCGGCTCAGCGGCCGGCCGCTCTCGTCCCGGCCGAGCTGCAGGCCGGTGACCGCGTGGAAGAACTTGAAGCGGACGCCGCGGGCGCGGAGGACCTCGTACAGCGGCGTGAACACCGCGTCCCCCATGCCCGCCTGCATCTTGTACATGATCGATCCGCGGTAGCTGAAGGCGAGCCGCAGCAGGTCGCTCGTCGCGCTGCCGGCGGCGACGTCGGCGGCGGGGATGGAGCCCCGCGGGTAGCCGAACGCGACGTCGTAAACGGAGCGCAGCACGGGCGCGCGCTCTTCGGGGGTGCGTCCGAGGGTGATCTCCTTGGCGCCGTGACGACGCAGCCAGGCCGACCATTCCTCGTCGTTGATCACGTCGAAGCCGTGCTCGAGGACGCCGTCTTCGACGATGCCCGCGAGCGTCGAGACGCCGGCGTCGACGGCGGTGAAGAAGAAGCGCAGGCGCGGCTCGTCGTCGCAGGCGCCACGGACGACGATCCAGAGCCAGTCGCGGAAGCTCTTCAGGAGGCGCACGAGCAGGGCCGGCTGTGCCGCCTGTTGCGGGACCCGGTGGTCGGTGCTGCCGGCGCGGGCGCGCGCCAGGCGCTCGGCCACCCCGAGCAGCTGTTCGGCGCCGTCGATCGGCAGGGACAGCAGGTCCCCGGCGAGCTCGGCGGCCAGATCCTCGAACCACTCGGGCACGAACGGGACGTCGACGTCGTCGTCGACGTCGATCAGGCCGGCCTCGCGCACTCCGCGCCAGCCCATCAGCGCCCAGCCGCACGCCTCGGCCGCGATCTCCCAGAACGTCGGCAGCTCGCCCGCGTCGCCCGGGCGCAGCGGGTTGGAGGGGCACTCGAACGAGTGGCCGACCCAGCCGTCGTCCTGGCGGTCGTAGAGGACGAGCCGGTCGCACGGCTTGAAGGCATCGTCGAAGCCGGCCAGCGGTGTGCCGGGCGCGCGGCCGAGCTCCTCGTAGGCGTCGCGCATCAGCCGGAAGGCGTTGTCGTAGAAGCCGAACCAGACGTGCAGCCCGTGCTCCTCGATGCGGTTCCCGTGGGCGGCGTTGCGGCCGCTCGCCCCCTTGCCGCCGAGGCGCCAGCCGAGCTGGTAGACGGTGACCGAATGGCGGGCGCGCAGCTCGGGCGTGGCCGTCAGCTCGAACGCCGCCGTGAGCCCGCCCACGCCGCCGCCGAGCACCGCTATCTCCTTCTTTGCTTCGCTGCCGTTCACGCCCTGGCCCCGGGATCCGCCTGCAGGTCGTGCGATCCTATCCCGGTGCCAGGGACGAGACAGGACGTGACACCAGAGGAGCTCGATCTTGTACGGCGCGGCTACGAGCTCTGGAACTCCGGAGACTTCGAAGGCGTCGCGGAGCTCTGCTTCGCGGACAACATCGAGTGGTGGAACTCACCCGAGTGGCCGGGCACGCGGATCTACTACGGCTACGACACGGTGATCACGTTCCTGCGCGACGAGGTTGCCGAGATCATCGAGCTGGGCGACATCGAAATCGAGGCGCTCGACGTGTACCGCGACGAGGTCGTGATCCAGATGCTCGCCCGCACCCGCGGGGCGGGCAGCGAGCTCGACATCGGCAAGATCCCGATCTTCCACGTGGCGCGCATCCGCGACGGCCGCGTGGCGCGTGTGCGCGTCTACCTCACGCCGGGCGAGGCGATGGCGGCCGCGCGCGAGTCGCTGAGCTGACTCAGCCGTCGTACTCGTAGAAGCCGCGCCCGCTCTTGCGGCCGTGGTGGCCCGACACGACCATCCGCTTGAGAAGCGGCGGCGGCGCATACTCGGGTCGCTTGAACTCCTCATAGAGCGAGTCACAGACCGCGTAGAGCACGTCGAGCCCGATGAAGTCGCACAGCGTGAGCGGCCCCATGGGATGCCCGCAGCCGAGCCGCATGCCCTCGTCGATGTCCTCCCGGTTCGCGAAGCCGTCCTCGTACATGCGCACCGCGGCCATCAGGTAGGGCACGAGCAGCATGTTCACGATGAAGCCGGAGCGGTCCTTGGTGCGGATCGGATGCTTGCCGAGCCGCCGGGCGAAGTCCTCGGCGCGCTCGACCACGGCGGCGTCGGTGTCGAGCGCCACCACCACCTCGACGAGCTTCATGACCGGCACGGGTGAGAAGAAGTGGAGCCCGAGCACGCGCTCTGGGTGATCGGTCCAGGAGGCGAGCTGGGCGATCGGGATCGAGGACGTGTTCGAGGCGAGGATCACGTCCTCGCCGAGCTGGCGGTCGAGCGTCTGGAACACGCCGCCCTTGAGCGCGAGGTCCTCGACCACGGCCTCGACGACCACGCCGGCATTCGCCGAGCGCGTCGGGATCGGTCGTCCACTCGATGCGCTCGACGAGGGCCCCGGCCTCGTCGGCGTTCAGCTTGCCGCCCTCGACGGCCCGCTCGACGGAGCTCTCGATCCGCCCGCGCGAGCGCTCGAGCGGTGCCGCGTCGGGCTCGTGCAGCGTCACCCTGAGCCCCGCGCGCGCGGCCGACTCGGCTATCCCCGAGCCCATGAAGCCGGCGCCTACGACGCCGACAGCGTCAAGCTCGCCCGCCATCAACGCAGGTTGCGGATCTGGAACGCCTTGACGATGTCGGTGACGCCGTGCATCAGAGCCCAGATACCCCCAAACACGAGCAGCACATACGCCTTCGTGATGAAGAACTGCCCGCCGGTCCAGAAGGCGAGGATGATCATCAGGATCCCGGCGATCAGGCCGAGCCACCAGAGCTCGTTCACGTCGCGGTCGACGAAGGCCTGAATCACCCAGAACACGCCGACCAGCAGGAACAGGAAGCCGAGGATGTCGGCGATGGCGGCGAACGTGTTCTCCGGGCTGATCAGGGCGATGATCCCGGCGATGACGAACAGGATCCCGAAGATGATCCAGAGCCATTTCAGCCCCGGCACGACCGCCGCGACGACGAACTGCTGCAGGCCGGAGAGCAGGAACATGATCCCGATCAGGACGCCGACGGTGGTGACTGAAGCGTCGTCGAACTGCAGGATCACGAGCGCGACGACAATCCACACGACGCCGGTGACGAGCCAGAGCCACCACAGCCTGCCGATACTCATGTCGCCGAACGACTCCGCGCGGCTTGCCGAGCTTTCCATCGGTCCTCCTGACCTGAGTTGCGAGTTCGGCGGATCGTAGGCAGGCGTCCGGTCGGCTGAGCGGCGGCAAACGGCGCCCGCCGTTTGCCTCGCGGGCGCCGGGCGTCGATCATGGTCGGGTGCGGCTTCCCGAGGCGATGGCAATGGCGGCGCTCAGGCCCGTTGTAGGGGCGGTTCGGCTGGGCGGTCGCGCGGTCGAGGGCGCCACGCTCGCGACTGTGGACGCCGTGCTCGGCTCGCGGGCCGCGACGGAGATCGCCGACAGGGTGGTCGACAGCGCGCTCGTGCGGCACGCGCTGAGCCGGGCGCTCGCGGGGCCACTCGTCGAGGAGCTCTCCCGCGAGGTCGTGCGCCACCGCGTGCTCGAGCGGGCCACCGACACCGTGCTCAGCGGCGACGCGCTCGACGCCATCGTCGAGCGCGCGCTCGAGGAGGGGGTGGTCGAGCGCGTCGCCACGCGTGTGTTCGACGGCCCCGAGCTCGAGCGGGTGCTGATAGCGGCGCTCGAGAGCCCGGCGATGGAGCGGCTCGTGGCGCGGACGATCGACAGCCGGCTGGTCGACGAGGCGGTCGCGCAGCTGCTCGAGAGCGAGGAGCTCTGGGTGGTGGTCGAGGAGATCGCGCAGAGCCCCGCCGTGTCAGACGCGATCACGCAGCAGAGCATGGGCTTCGCCGACCAGGTGGCGGGCGGCGTGCGGGCGAGCTCGCGCAACGCCGATGCCTGGCTCGAGCGAGCGGCACGCCGCGCGCTGAGGCGCCGCCCGGCGGAGCTTCCGCCGGAGGCGGAAGAGCCGTGAGCCTTGCCGAGGAGCGCCCGCACGTGGGTGCCCGCGCGCTCGAGCGGGCCCAGGCGGTGGCGTCGCGCGTGCACGTGGATCCCTCCGCGTCGGCCGCGGGGCCGTCGTACCAGGGACTCGTGACCCGCACGATCGCGTTCGTCGCTCGACTGTGCGGTGATCAGCCTGGTCGCGATCACGGTCGGCCTGGCCGTCGGCCTCGCTGTCTCCGTCCTCGGCCTCCCGAGCGGAGTCGAGAAGGGCGTGGTCGCGCTCGGCGGCCTGGCCTGGTTTCTCTGGAGCGGCGGCTACTTCGTGGTCTGCTGGGCCACCACCGGGCAGACCCCCGGCGATCGCCTGTTCCACATCCGGGTCTGTGACGCCCACGACTTCAGCCGACTGTCGGTGAAGCGCGCGGTGCTGCGGCTCATCTTCCTGACGCTGGCCGCGATCCCGCTGTTCGCCGGCTTTCTCCCGATCCTCTTCGACGACCGTAGGCGCGGCATCCACGACATGGTGGCCCGGAGCGTCGTGGTCGGAACCGACCCGGCATAGGCCTCGCCCCGAAATTGGCGCGGGCCGAACGTGCCCGGGGCGTAACATCGATGTAGAGACAAATGGTTGAAGCCGGTGTGGCCTTGGTGATCGTCGGGGCCGCCTTATTGGTGGCCGAGGCGCACGTGCCTGGCGGGGTGCTGGGGGTCTTCGGCGGCGTTTCACTCGCCACAGGCCTCGCGCTGACGGTCGCTGGCGCGGGCGCGGGCGTCGCCGTCGTCGTGGCCTCGGTGCTTGCAGCCGGGGTGGTCACCGCGCTGTGGCTGGCGGTGGCGACGCGCAAGGCACTCGCCACGCGGCGCCTGCGCATCTCATCCGGCAGTGAGGCGCTCAGCGGGCGCCACGGGGTGGTGCGCAGCTGGAGCGACGGCGGCGGCCAGGTGCTCGTCGACGGCGCGCTCTGGCGAGCGCGGAACAGCTGGCCGGACGAGGAAGCGGAGCTCGGAGTGGGGGACCCGGTCGTCGTCGAGCGAGTCAACGGATTGACCCTGGGGGTACGCAGGGCAGAGGAGTGGGAGGAACGATGGTGACTGGGATCTTGATCGTGGTGGCCGTGGTCGTGGCGGCGGTAATCGCGCTGGCGGCGGCCTCGGTGAGGGTGCTGCGCGAATACGAGCGCGGCGTCATCTTCCGGCTCGGCCGCTTGATCGAGCAGAAGGGGCCGGGGCTCGTGCTGCTGATCCCCGCGATCGACCGTATGGTCCGCGTGTCGCTGCGCACCGTGACGATGCGCATCCCGCATCAGGAGGTGATCACGCGCGACAACGTGCCCGTCAGGGTGGCGGCGGTCGTCTACTTCCGCGTAATGGACCCGCGGAGCTCGGTCGTGGAGGTCGAGGACCACACGAACGCGACTCTCCAGATCGCCCAGACGACGCTGCGCTCGGTGCTCGGCAAGGCGGAGCTCGACACGCTGCTGGCCGAGCGCGAGCGCCTCAACGAGAGCCTGCAGCAGATCATCGACGACCAGACCGAGCCCTGGGGCATCAAGGTCTCGGTCGTCGAGATCAAGGACGTGGAGATCCCCGAGCGCATGCAGCAGGCGATCGCGCGCCAGGCGGAGGCGGAGCGCAACCGGCGCGCCAAGGTGATCAACGCCGAGGGCGAGTTCCAGGCGGCGGCCCGGCTGGCCGATGCGGCCGACGTGATCCGGCCGAACCCCGTGACGCTCCAGCTGCGCTATCTGCAGGCGCTCACGGACATCAGCTCGAACCAGGCGGCGACGATCGTGTTCCCGCTTCCGCTCGACCTGCTCAAGCCCCTGATCGGTCAGTCCGACGAGCCGAGGCAGGACGGGGAGGAGAAGGAGACCGAGAAGGCGCCGCCCGCCATGGAGCCGGGCTCGGCGGCGCGGCTGCTCAGCCGGCCGTAGCCGCGGCCTTCTTCGCCATCCGCGCCGGGTCGACCCGGACGACGTCCCACACGAGGCCGACCGCCTCCATCGCGCGGATCACGAGCCAGGACGGGTCGACCGGCCAGCGGCTCATGCCATGCGAGGCGGAGGTGGGGAAGGCGTGGTGGTTGTTGTGCCACGACTCGCCGAGCGTGAAGGGCGCCAGCCAGAGCAGGTTTCGCGAATGGTCGTCCGTCTCGAAGCGCTGCCGGCCGAAGAAGTGGCAGAGCGAGTTGATGCTGTAGGTCACGTGGTGGACGACGAGCATGCGCACGCCGCCGCCCCAGAGGAGACCCGTGAGCGCGGCCGTGAGAGTGCCGCCAATCGCGTAGCCGAGCGCGAACGCCACGAGCAGCCCGCCGAGCGCCCACACCAGGAAGTGGCGGTCGACCCAGCTGATGACCGGGTCCTTCACGAGGTCCGGCGCATAGCGCTTCCTGGAGCCTCGCTGGGTGTGGATGAAGAGCCAACCCAGGTGCGCATGCACGAGACCTTGCAGCGCGCCCTTCCAGCCGCCCTCGTGACCCACGTGCGGGCTGTGCGGGTCGCCCTCCTTGTCCGAGAAAGCGTGGTGCTTGCGGTGATCGGCGACCCAGGAGATCACCGGTCCCTCGATCGCGGCGGAACCGAGGATGCCGAGGGTGGCGCGGACCGCCTTGCCGGACTTGAAGCTGCGATGGGTGAAGTAACGGTGGAAGCCGACGGTCACACCGAGGCCCGTGAGCAAATACATGATCACGAACACGAAAACGTCGCTCCAATGCAGGAGGTCGTTCCACAGCTGCCAGCCCACGATCCCGAGTGCGATGAACGGCAGCACGGTGATCGTCCCGGTGGCTATCCGGTCCGCCGTCTCGTGCTTGACCGGTTCGATGTCATCGGCCGTGGGAGCGCATGGGTCAGCTGATGTCGTCGTCAAAGAATTGCCTCCTTGCCCTGAGCAGGACCGCCCGCCTCCGAGGCGGCCAGCCTAGCTGGTCGCTACGGCCACCTACCCCGGAGCAGCGTCCGAGTCACATCTCCGTTGCCCGGAGCAGGGTCCGACTCACATCTCGGATGCCGATCGCTACTGTCATGTGGGTGGGCGGCGCCGTCGCCCCGAGGTTCTCGTCTCCGAGCGCATCGCGATCTGGGTCAGCTGAATCTCCCAGATCTTCCGTGGCCCGAGTGCCGCGGCATTCGCAAGGAGCAAGAAGTGTCCACGCAGTCATTCGCCGATCTCGGCGTGTCATCCGCTGTAGCCCGCGCCCTGTCGGCGCGCGGTCTCACGGCCCCCTTTCCCGTCCAATCGGCAGTCATCCCGGACGTCCTGGCTGGGCGCGACGTGCTCGTCCGCTCGCCCACCGGCTCCGGCAAGACGCTCGCCTTCGGCCTGCCGATGGTCGACCGCATCGAGGCCGACGCCCCCCGCTGCGCGGGGCTAGTGCTCGTGCCGACGCGCGAGCTGGCCGCCCAGATCGTCGAGGAGCTGCGCGACGTCTGCGCGGCCCGCGCACTGTCGATCGCCTCCGTGTACGGCGGTGTCGGAATCGAGCGCCAGGCGAAGCTTGCCCGCCGCGCCCACATCGTGGTCGCGACGCCGGGCCGGCTCGAGGACCTGATCGGTCGCGGCGCCGTCCGCCTCGACCGGGTGCGCATCCTCGTGCTCGACGAGGCCGACCGCATGCTCGACATGGGCTTTCGCCCGCCGGTCGAGCGGATCGTGGCGCAGGTCCCCGCCGACCGCCAGACGCTCTTCCTGTCGGCCACTCTCGCCGGCGAAGCCGGCCGGCTCGCGCAGGAGCACACGCGGGACGCTCGCCGCCACGAGCAGGAGCTGCCCAAGCGCGACAGCGGCCGCGTCGAGCACCGCTTCGAGGCTGTGGAGCGCGAGGACCGGATCGACCTGCTCGTCGAGGCCCTGCGCGCCGAGCACGGGTCGCGCTCACTCGTGTTCGTACGCACCAAGCGCGGCGCCGATCGGCTCGTCAAGCGCCTCAAGGCGCACGGGGTGGACGCGCTCGCGATGCACGGCGACAAGTCGCAGTCGCAGCGCGAGAAGGCGCTCGCCCGCTTCGACTCGGGCCGGCTCGACGCCCTCGTGGCGACCGACGTCGCCGCGCGCGGCATCGACGTCGACGGCATCACCCACGTGATCAACTTCGACGCACCGGAGGATCGCGACACCTACGTGCACCGCGTCGGGCGCACCGGCCGCGCCGGGCGCAGCGGGATCGGCATCACCTTCGTGATGCGCGACCAGGCGCACGACGTGGGCCGGATCGCCTCCGAGCTGCGGCTGCATGCCCAGTTCGCGGAGAGCGGGCTGAGCGCGGCGGGCGGCCGCGACCACTCGCGTCCGCGGCCGAGGAGCGGCCCACGCCGGGCCGCGCACCGGCGCGCCGGTCGCGCCCGTCGCTGATACTTCCGCCCGTGGACTTCCCGCACGTCCCCGGCGTCGAGCACCGTTACGTCGACGCCGGGCCGCTGCGCATGCACGTGGCGGAGGCCGGCGAGGGCGCGCCGGTCGTGGCGCTGCACGGCTGGCCCCAGCACTGGTACCTGTGGCGCGGGGTGATCCCGCGGCTCGCGCCACACGCGCGGGTCATCTGCCCGGATCTGCGCGGCTTTGGCTGGACCGGCGTTCCGAGCGGCGGCTACGACCGCGAAACGATGGCCCGCGACGTGCTCGCGCTGCTCGATGCGCTCGACCTCGAGCGCGTGCGGCTGATCGGCCACGACTGGGGCGCATGGATCGGATTCCTTCTCTGCTTGCACCACCCCGAGCGCATTGAGCGCTTCGTGGGCTGCAACATCCTGCCGCCCTGGCCCTCGCGCGACCCGCGGGCGCCGCTCGACGCGTGGCGACTCCTCTACCAGGCGGCGATCTCATTGCCCTTTGTCAGGCGGTAGGGCCGGCCAGGGCCTCGCGCGGCTCGGGCTCGAGAGCACGCAGGCGTTGTCGGCGGAGGAGGTCGACGCGTTCGTGGATCGCCTCGGTGGTGAGCGCGCACGCGCGACCCAGCTGCTGTACCGCACGTTCCTGCTGCGCGAGACCGTGCCGGTGCTGCGCGGCCGCTACCGGGCGAGCGACCTGACGGTTCCGACGCTCGTGCTGTTCGGCGACCGCGACCAGGTGATCCCGGTGCGCACCGTCCAGGCCGCGCTGGCGCAGACGGACGCCGCCGAGCTCGAGCTGGTGCCCGGCGCAAGCCACTTCGTGGTGGACGAGCGGCCGGAGCTGGTGGCCGAGCGGGCGCTGGAGTTCTTCGGCTTGGAGTAGGCGCCCGCCTACGCCTCAGGCCGCTGGCAGCGCACCTGATACACCGACGTGAACCCGCTCTCGAAGCCGTTGCGGGCGGCGCGCAGGTAGAGCCGCCACACCCGCACCCGCTCTCCGCCGCCGATGCGGATGGCGTCCTCGAGGTGCTCGTCGAGCCGGCGCGCCCAGTGCCTCAGCGTCTCGGCGTAGTCCGGGGCGAAGCCCTCGACGTGGTCGGTGAGCAGGCCGGCGCGCTCCATGGCGAACACGATCCGCGACAGGTGGAGCGGCGCGGCGTCGGGGAAGACGTAGCGCTCCGAGAACGCCCCGGCCTCCGGCTCGCCGTGGCGCACGCGGGCGATTCCGTGGTTCAGCACGCGCCCGCCGGGCCGCACGAGGCGCGCGACCTGCTCCGCGTAGAGGTCGATGTTCGCGCTGCCCACGTGCTCGACCATGCCGATGCTGGCGACCGCGTCGAAGGGCTCGCCGGCGAGGTCGCGGTAGTCCATGACGCGGATGTCGACCTTGTCGGCGACACCCGCCTCCGCCGCGCGCCGGCGCCCCAGCTCCGCCTGCGGCTCGGACAGCGTGATCCCGGTGACCTCGACGCCGCGGCCCCGCGCGGCGTGGATCGCGAAGCTGCCCCAGCCGCAGCCGATGTCGAGCACGCGCTGCCCGGGCTCGAGCTGGAGCTTGTCGCAGGTGAGCGCCAGCTTCGCCTCCTGTGCCTCCTCGAGCGTCGTCGCGCCGCGTGAGAAGAACGCGCAGCTGTAGGTCATCGACTCGTCGAGGAAGAGCGCGAAGAAGTCGTTCGAGAGGTTGTAGTGGTGACGCACCGCACGGGCGTCGCGCTCGCGGCTGTGCCGGCGCCCGCGCGGGCGCAGCTCCGCCGCCGGTATCGCCGGCGGGCGCACGATCCCGCAGGCGCGGGCGGCGGCGAGCATCAGGCGGGCCCGCGCGCGGCCGTCGATCGCCTGGGGCTGCCAGTCCCGAAGTAGCTCGAGCACCGCGTCGATGTCGTCGACGTCGAGCGTCCCGGACACGTACGCGCGTCCGAGGCCGAGCTGGCCGGGCGCGCGCAGCACGTGCGCGAGCGCGGTGCGCGAGCGCGCGGTGAAGGTCGGTCCCTCGCCGGTCGTCGAGGGCAGCCGGCTGCCGTCCCAGAGCACGATCGAGAACGGACGCTCGGGGAGCGCGTGCTCGATTTCGGTCAGCAGCGCGGCGGTACGGGAGGACGAACTCTGTAGCAACACGCCGTGCAACCTAACGTAGGCTGCGCCCATGCCGAGGCTCCCCAAGGCCATCCTCGTCCTCGTGGCCCTGGCGCTGGCCCCCAGCGTCTCGGTCGCCTCGGCCGGCGACGCCGAGGACGCGGCCGCGAAGCGCGAGCGGCTCGCCAAGCAGGCACGGCTTAAGGCGTTCGGATCCTGCAAGGGGATCGTCCGCTACGGGCGCCGTCACGCCCGCCAGGGTCCGGGTGCGGTCACACCGCCCATCGCCGATCTGCCGCTCCCGCTCACGGGCGAGCCGATACCGCGGCCACCGGTTGCCCCCGCCCCGATGCCGATCCGCCGTGACGCCGCCGAGACGGAGTCCGGGGCCGACTCGGGCGACTCGGGCACCAACGTGCAGGAAGCCGGCGTCGACGAGCCCGATCTCGTCAAGGCCGGCGCTGGGCGCATCTTCGTGGTGGCCGACCAGCGGCTCCTGGCCGTCGGCGCGGACGGCCTGAAGCTGCTGGGGAGCCTGCGGCTCGACGGCTTCGGCCACCAGCTTCTGCTCGACGGCGAGCGGCTGCTCGTGATCTCACAGACCAGTGCGCTCGGCAGCGACGACCAGCGAGTCCTGCCGGCCTACGAAAGCGAGATCACGCAGCTCACCGAGGTCGACGTGAGCGACCCCGCGGCGATGCGCGTGCTGCGCACGGAGCGCATCCGCGGCAGGCACGTGAGCTCGCGGCTCACGGGACACACCGCACGCGTCGTGATCTGGACGCGGCCGCGCGCCGTGGCCGAGCCGCAGTTCCGCACCCAGCTGCGCGGCTGGCTGCCGCGGCGGGTGCTGAGGCAGGCCGCGGGTGGACGCCCGCGCATCCGGCTCGCAGCTCGTTGTCGCCGGGTCTTCCGGCCCGCGCAGCACTCCGGGATCGACGTGCTGAGCGTGCTGACGATCGACATGCGCCGGGGCCTGCCGGCCGTCGACTCGGACGCGGTGATGGCGGGCGGCCAGACCGTCTACGCGTCACCGAAGGCGCTCTACGTCGCAACGCCGAGCTGGACCGAGGAGGGTCCGCTGCTCGCTGAGCGCACGCTGGTCCACAAGTTCGCCGCCTCGGAGCCCGACGCGACGAGCTACCGCGCAAGCGGTCGGCTCGAAGGCACGCTCCTCAACCAGTTCTCGCTCTCCGAGCACGACGGCGTGCTGCGCGCGGCCACCACCGTCGGCGCCGGGCCCGAGGGCGAGAGCCGCGTGACCACGCTCGCCGAGCGCGACGGCGTGCTCGCTCGCCTGGGCGAGGCCGGCGGGCTCGGCAAGGGGGAGCGCATCTACGCGGTGCGCTTCGTGGGTGACGTCGGCTACGTCGTGACCTTCCGCCAGGTCGACCCGCTCTACACGCTCGACCTCTCCGACCCGCGCAACCCGCGGACGGTCGGCGAGCTCAAGATCCGCGGCTACTCCGCCTACCTGCACCCCCTCGGCGACGGCCTGCTGCTCGGCGTCGGGCAGGACGCCTCGGAGCGCGGCACGACGCTCGGGACGCAGGTCTCGCTCTTCGACGTGTCGGAGCCCGCGCGCCCGCAGCGGCTGCACGCGTGGAGGGTGCCGGGCGGCTCCTCGAGCGAGGCCGAGTGGGATCACCACGCGTTCCTGTGGTGGGCGCCGTCGAAGCTCGCCGTGTTGCCGCTCGAGTCCGCGAGGTTCTCCGGCGCGGTCGGCCTGAAGGTCGAGCGCGCCGCGATCGCCGAGGCGGGGCGGGCCTCCCATCAGCTCCGGGGGCAGGAGTGGCCGGTGCGCCGCTCGCTGGTCGTCGGCGGGCGGCTGGTGACGATCTCGGACGTCGGTATCGAGCGCGACAGCCTCACCGACCTCGCCGAAGAGGCCTGGCTCGCATTCCCCTGAGGGGTGGGCGGGGGGTCGGCGGTACCCTGTCCCCCGATGCAGGTTGCGCGGCACGAATCGCCCGAGCTGAGCTGGGAGATGGTCACCCGCGAGGCCGCGGCGCCGCTCCGCGGCTACGTGCGCAACTACACCGGCTACGTCGAGCACACGGCCGAGCCGCTCGTGCGGCGTGAGGTCCCCACCGCCGACGTCACGCTGATCATCAGCCCAGACACCGAGCTGCGCCTGCCGGACGTGCGCGACGGTGCCCGGCCGCCCGCTCGACGGCGCTCGTTCGTCGCCGCGCTGCATGACACCTACGCGCTCGTCGAGCACGACGGCTACCAGCACGGAATCGAGGTGCGGCTCACGCCGCTCGGCGCTCACGCGCTGTTCGGGCTGTCGATGCACGAGCTCACCAATCGCGTCGTCGAGCTCGACGACGTGCTGGGCCGGGGAGCGGACGAGCTCGTCGGCCGGCTGTGGGACGCCGCGGGCTGGGAGGCGCGCTTCGACCTGCTGGACCGGCTGATCGGCGCGCGGGTCGCCGAGGCGCGCCTGCCCACCGAGGGTGTCGCCTGGGCTTGGTGGCGGCTGCGCGAGACGCGCGGCCGGGCGGCGGTCGGCGCGCTTGCCACCGAGCTCGGCTGGAGCCACCGCCGCTTGATCGCGCGCTTCCGTGAGCAGATCGGCATGCCCCCCAAGACGATCGGGCGCGTCCTGCGCTTCGAGAACGTCTCGCACACGCTCATGGCGACGCCCGAGCCGCGCCTGGCCGAGGTCGCGTTCGACTGCGGCTACTACGACCAGGCCCATCTGAACCGTGACTTCCGCGACTTCGCCGGCATGACGCCCGGCGCGTTCCTCGCCGCGCGGCTGCCGGCGGGCGGCGGCGTCAGCGGCTGACGTCAATTTCGTCCAAGACCCCGGCGCCCCCGGGTCGTACGCTGGCGGCCATGAAGACGATTTATCCGATCCTGAGCTACGACGACGCGCCGGCCGCGATCGACTTCCTGGAGCGCGCCTTCGGCTGTGAGCGCCGGGAGGTCCACGAGGGCCAGAACGGCGGCGTGGCGCACGCGGTGCTCACCTGCGGCGACGTCTACCTGATGCTGTCGTCGACGAACGAGGGCGACCCGGTCTACACCCAGGGAGCGGGCAAGACCGGCATCTACGTGGTCGCCGACGACATCGACGCGCTGTTCGAGCGGGCCAAGGGCGCCGGCGCGGAGGTCGTGATGGAGCCGACCGACCAGGAGTACGGCTCGCGCGACTTCGCGGTGCGCGATCCCGAGGGCAACGTCTGGGCGTTCGGAACCTACGCGCCGTAGCCGTTTGCAGCCCGTGCAGAGCGGGCAAGGCTGACGGGTGGAGCATCAGTCCGCTGCACCCGAGGACCTGCCCCCGCTCGAGCTGCGCAAGCTGCGCGACCTCGAGGTCGAGGAGCCGTCCGCGCCGGGCCGCCCCGCACAGCTGAGCGCAGCCAGCGGGGTCGTGCGGCGCGCGGGCTACGTCTACGTGATCGGCGACGACGAGCTGCATCTGGGCGTGTTCGAGCTCTCGTCGAGTGGCCCCGGACGTCTCAGGAGGGTGCTCGACGGCGATCTCCCCGACGGGCACGAGGAGCGCGCCAAGGAGAAGCCGGACCTCGAGGCGCTCACGCTCCTGCCGCCGTTCGAGGGGAACCCGTACGGGGCGATTCTCGGCCTCGGATCGGGCTCCGGCCCGCTCCGCGACCGCGGTTTCGTGTGCGCGCTCGCCCCGGATGGCTCACTCGCGGAGGAGCCGCGCGAGATCAGCCTCGAGCCGGTCTACTCGATGCTGCGCGAGCACGTCGCCGAGCTCAACGTCGAGGGGGCGGCGACCATGGGCGACCGCCTCTGGCTGCTGCAGCGAGGCGATTCGGCGCTCGGCAGGAACCTGGTGGCCGAGCTCTCACTCGACGAGGTCATGCGCTCGCTGCGCGAGGACCTCACGATCGATGCGCACGAGCTCGAGCGGGTGCGCAGCTACGAGCTCGGCGAGATCGACGGCGTCGCGCTGACCTTCAGCGACGCCACGCCGATCGCCGAGCGGCTGCTCGTCTTCACCGCCTCGGCCGAGGACGACGACGGGACAATTCGAGGCTCCGTCGTCGGCACGCTCGACCGCGAAGGCAGCGTCCAGAGACTGCGCACGATCGACCGGCGCTGGAAGGTCGAGGGAGTCCATGCCGCAATAGACACGGGCGTGCTCGACTTCACGTTCGTATGCGACCAGGACGATCCGGACGCCCCGTCGCCCCTGCTGGTGGCGACGATGCCTGTCGACGGGCGGCTCGAGTACGAGCCGGGCAACTAGAGAAGCAGGATCAGGATGATGATCAGCAGGATTACGACGATCGTTCCGACACCGATGTACATGCCCTCCTAATTGCCCGACGGCGCGAGCCCAAACCACTTCTCCGGTAGAAATGGGCAATGCGCTGGCGGCGGCCGGGGAAGAGCGGGGATGTCATCGACGCGCGCGGCGGCGGCGGCATGCCGGGCGGGCGCATGGCGATCCCGGGCGGGCTAGGCGTTGCCGGGGTCCTGATCTTCCTCGTCATCCAGCTGCTCGGCGGTGGCGGAGGCGGCGGACCCGCGTTCGGGGTCGACAACCAGTTCGGCCAGAACCCGCAGGCGGCCGAGGCCCAGGAGATCCCCGCCGGCCAGGACCCCGAGGCCGACCTGAAGGACTTCAGCTCGTACGTCTTCATTCGCGTCCAGGACACCTGGGAGGAGATCTTCCAGCGCTCCGGGCGGCCGTACGAGCGGGCCAAGCTGGTGCTCTACCGCGGCGGCGTGTCCACGGGCTGCGGCAGCGCCTCGTCGGCCGTCGGGCCCTTCTACTGCCCGGCCGACGAGCGCGTCTACATCGACCTGTCGTTCTGGAACGACATGGAGCGCCAGCTCGGCGCGCCGGGTGACTTCGCCTGGGCGTACGTGATCGCGCACGAGGTCGGCCACCACGTCCAGCAGGAGCTCGGGACCTCGGACGAGGTGCGCCGGCTGCAGAGCCAGGACCCGGGCGATCGCAACTCGCTTTCGGTGCGGCTCGAGCTGCAGGCCGACTGCTACGCCGGCGTCTGGGCGAGCACCGTCTTCGAGGACCTGGAGGAGGGTGACATCGAGGAGGCGATCGCCGCCTCAGAGGCCGTCGGAGACGACCGGCTCCAGGGTCGCGCCGGTGGCCAAATCAACCCGGACTCGTTCACGCACGGAAGCTCGGAGCAGCGCGCGCGCTGGTTCGAGCGCGGCCGCGAGCGCGGCGAGCCGGGCGACTGCGACACGTTCTCGGTCGACAATCCTCAACCCCCTAGCGCGGGCGCGCGAACAACCGGGCGATGCCCGTCGTGCCGTGGGCGATGCGAGCGCCGGGGCCGGGCTCAGGGGTCACCCGCTCCGCCGTCAGCGGCTCGCCGCACTCGGAGCAGGTGACCTCCGGCGTCGCGAGCGCGCCGCAGTCGTGTCGCAGGCGCATGGGCGGGCCGGCGTCGCCGGCGGTCCAGCGGTCGCCCCAGGCCATCAGCGCGAAGAATGCCCGCACCAGCTCGTTGCCCTTGTCCGTGAGCAGGTAGTCGTGCCGCACGGGGTTGTCCTGGTAGGGATGGCGTTCGAGCACTCCGCCCTCGACGAGCCGCTCGAGCCGCCCGGCCAGCAGCTTGCGCGACAGGCCGAGGTTCGCCTGTATGTCGTCGAAGCGCGTGAGCCCGAGGTAGATGTCGCGGATGATCAGCGGCGTCCACCACTCGCCGGCCAGGTCGACCGTCCGGGCGATCGAGCACGGGATCGCGTCGAGGGTGGTTCGGCTCACGCGGCCGCACGCTAGCAGAGTGGGTTGCCTAAGGGAACTCACTGTTGTAGGGTGCGGCGCATGTACCGCGCGATCGTCGCCCGCCGCGTGCGCAGCGCCTGGGCCCACATCGATGCGCGCGACCCGGGCTTCGTGATCGACCAGCTCGCGCCGGGGTTCGAGCACAGCTTCGCCGGGGACCACGCGATGGGCGGGACGCGTCGCTCGCGCGAGTCGCTCACGGCCTGGTTCGAGCGTGTCTTCCGGCTGTTCCCTGCGATTCGCTTCGAGGTCCGCGACGTGCTCGTGCGCGGCATGCCGTGGAACACGCGCGCGGTGGCGCTCGTCCACGTGCGAGCGGGGGAGGTCGACGGCGTCCCGTACGAGAACGAGTTCGCCCAGACGATCGACCTGCGCTGGGGCAGGATCGTCCGCATCCACACGCTCGAGGACACGCAGAAGCTCGCCGAGGCGCTCGAGCGGCTCGATGCCGCGGGGGTGGGCGAGGCTGTGGCTGAGCCGATCGTCGGCGCCTAGCGGTACCTTCCGCGCTCAATGGGCGGCCTTGATCGCGGCACGCTGCTTGCCCTCGGTGCGATGGCGCTCGCCGTATTCGTCATCGCCAACGACATCACCGCGCTGAGCGTCGCGCTCCCCGACATCGAAAACGACTTCGACTCGGACGTGAGCACGGTCCAGTGGGTGATCAATGCCTACGCGCTCATCTTCGGCGTCCTGATCGTGACCGGCGGGCGGCTCGCCGACATGTTCGGCCGCCGGCGCTTGTTCTTCATCGGCGCTGCGATCTTCGCCGCCTTCTCGCTGCTGGCCGGTGTCGCCCAGGACGCCTGGTGGCTGATCGTCTGCCGCGGGCTCATGGGCATCGGTGGCGCGATCATGTGGCCCGCCGTCCTCGGCATGACCTACGACGCGCTGCCTGAGGACAAGGCCGGCCTGGCGGGCGGCCTGATCATCGGCGTGGCGGGCTTCGGCAACGCGGCCGGTCCGCTGCTCGGCGGCTTCCTGACCGACGCGCTCAGCTGGCGCTGGGTGCTCTTCCTCAACCTGCCGATCGCGGCGATCGCCTGCTTCGCGACCTGGCGGGCGATCCCGGAGGGCAAGCCGGCGGGCCGCGAGCGGATCGACTACCCGGGCATCGCGACGCTCAGCCTCGGGCTCATCGCGCTCCTGATCGCGCTCGACCAGGTCACCGAGTGGGGCTGGGGCGACCCGCGCATCATCGGCCTGTTCGGCCTCTGCGCGCTCCTGCTCGTGGGGTTTGCGGTTGTCGAGCGGCGGGCCGGCTCGTGGGCGCTCATCCCTCGCGACGTGATGGCCAACCCCGGCTTCCGGGCGGCGTGCATCACGACGTTGATGATGTCCCCCGTCTTCTTCGCGGCGCTGCTCTTCCTGCCGCAGTTCTTCCAGAAGATCCTCGGCGACAACCCGCTCGAGGCGGGCGCCCGGCTGCTGCCGATGATGGCGGTGTTCGCCGTGACGTCGTTCTTGGCGGGCGGGCTCTACAACCGGCTCGGCGCGAAGCTGATCGTGAGCGCGGGGACGGTCTGCCTGACGCTGGGCGCCTTCCTGATCTCGCTGATCGATCCCGACTCGGGCTACGGCGCGGTCGTGCCGGGCATGGTCGTCCTCGGCATCGGCGTCGGCCTCTTCTACTCGTCGATCACGACAGCGGCGGTCACTGCCCTCGACCCCTCGCGCTCGAGCCTCGCGGGTGGGCTCGTCTACATGTTCCAGATCGCGGGCGGGTCGGTCGGGCTCGGCCTGACGACGACCGTGTTCGTGACGGCGAGCGAGGACAGCCTGCAGAAGAACCTCGCCGGCGGCCGGCTCGACAAGAGCGAGGTCGACACGCTCCATGGGGCGCTCGCCGGCACCGAGTCGTCGACGGAGATCCTGGCGCGCTTCTCACGCGGCGTGGCCGACCGGCTCCTCGAGTTGATCCGCGAGGCGTTCGCGGCCGGCATGCAGTGGGCGTTCCGGCTCGTCGCGGCGCTCGCACTCATCGGCGTGATCATCTCCGTGCTGTTCGTGGGCGGCTCGCTGCTGCGCCCGCGCGAGCCGGCACCGGAGCCCGCTCAACCGCCCTCGTGAAGCGCGAGCGTCGCCTCGCGGGCGGCGCGGATGCGCTCGAGCGTCTCGTCGCCCGGCTCGTCCGGCTCGACCTCGCTGCCGGCGCTCTTAGCCCAGCGCGCGGCGACCTCGTGCGGCTGCTCGCCGCCCAGGCAAGCGGCCGCCTGGGCGGCGGCGCCCAGCGCCACCAGCTCGCCGGCGTCCGGAATCAGCACCCGCCTGCCCGAGAGGCGCGCGACCGTTCGCTGCCAGATCGGTCCGCGCGCACCGCCGCCGATCAGGATCAGCGGGGCGTGAGAGTCGAGCCCTGAGCCAAGCCGGGCGAGCTCGCCGAGCGCCTCGACGAGCGAGGCTGCCGCTCCTTCGTAGGCCGCCAGCAGGATCTCCTCGCGGCTGGTCGAGTGACGCAGGCCGGCGATCATCCCCGCCGCGCGCGGCAGGTTGGGCGTGCGCTCGCCGTCCAGGTAGGGGAGGACGACCACCTCGGTGTGGGCGGCGGCGGCCTCGCGGTCGAGCCCGAGCCACTCCGCCACCCGGTCGACGGCGAGCGTGGCGTTGAGGGTGGCGGTGAGCGGCAGGAAACGCCCGCTCGCGTCGGCGAAGCCGGCCACCGTGCCGCTCGGGTCGACGGTGCGCTCGTCCATCACGGCGTAGGCGGTGCCCGAGGTGCCGAGGCTCACGACGGGCTGGCCCGGGGCCGCGCCGAGCCCGAGCGCGGCGCCCATGTTGTCGCCCGTGCCGGGGCCGACGAGCGCACCGCCCGGAATGCCGAGCCGGCCCGCTGCGGCGCCGCTCACCTCCCCGGCTGCGTCGGCCGGGCCGAGCACCTCCGGCAGCAGTGCGCGGTCCAGCTGGATCAGGTCGAGCACGTCGTCCGCGTATCTCTCGTCGCGCGTCGACCACCAGGCGGTTCCGGACGCGTCGCCGCGGTCGGTCGCGGCGCGTCCGCACAGCCGCTCGGTCAGGAAGTCGTGAGGGAGCCGGACAGCACGGGCCGCTGCCGCCGCGCCGGGCTCGTTTCGGCGCAGCCACTCCCAGCGCGTTGCCGTGAACGACGCGACCGGAACGAGCCCGATCCGCTCGGCCCACTCGGCGGGGCCGCCGAGCGCCTCGCCGAGCTCGCGCGCCTCGGGGGCGGAGCGCGTGTCGTTCCAGAGGATCGCCGGGCGAAGCGGGCGCCCCTCCGAGTCCGTAACGACCAACCCGTGCTGCTGGCCCGCGATCGAGATCGCGCCGATCTCGGCGGCACGACCGGTGTCCGCCAGGGCCGCCCGCAGCGCCTCCCACCAGACCTCGGGGTCCGTCTCGCGGGCGCCGTCCGAGCCGGTCACGGTGTGCGGGGCGCGCCCGGTGGCCAACACGCCTCCGTCATCGCGGTCGACGACGACCACCTTCGTGCCCTGCGTCGAGCAGTCGACGCCCGCGACCAGTGGGCTCATTCGTGCGCAATTCGTTGACCAACGGACAAGGCAGGTCTAGTTTGTTGCGCTCACCGACTAATTGCAACGGCTGCAATTGGGGAGAAGGGGAGAGATGGCAACCGAGACCGAGGTGGGCGCCGCCGCGCCCGACCTGACGCCGCGTCCGGAGCACAAGTTCACGTTCGGGCTCTGGACCGTTGGCCACAAGGGCAACGACCCGTTCGGCGAACCGACTCGTCCCGGCCTCAAGCCGTCGGAGACGGTGCGCAAGCTGGCAGAGCTCGGCGCCTATGGCGTCTGCTTCCACGACAACGACCTGATCCCGATCGGCACCGAGCCGGGCGAGCGCGAGCAGATCATCGCCGACTTCCGCAAGGCGCTCGACGAGACCGGCATGAAGGTGTCGATGGCGACGACGAACCTCTTCGCCGACCCGGTCTTCAAGGACGGCGCCTTCACCTCGAACAACCGCGACGTGCGCCGCTTCGCGCTGCAGAAGACGTTGCGCGGGATCGACCTGGGCGCCGAGCTCGGCGCCCCCATCTACGTGTTCTGGGGCGGCCGCGAGGGAGTCGAGGCCGACGCCGCCAAGCCGGCCCGCGACGCGCTCGAGCGCTACCGCGAGGCCGTCGACTTCTGCTGCGAGTACGTGATCGACCATGGCTACGACATGCGCTTCGGGATCGAGCCGAAGCCAAACGAGCCGCGCGGCGACATCTTCCTGCCGACCGTGGGCCACGCGCTCGCGTTCATCGAACGGCTCGGGCACCCGGAGATGGTCGGCGTCAACCCTGAGGTCGCGCACGAGACGATGGCGGGCCTCAGCTTCCTGCACGCGGTGGCGCAGGCGCTCTGGGCCGGGAAGCTCTTCCACATCGACCTGAACGCCCAGCGCATCGGGCGCTACGACCAGGACTTCCGCTTCGGCGCGGTCGGCGTCAAGGACGGCCTCTTCCTCGTCAAGCTGCTCGAGGACTCGGGCTACGACGGCGTCCGCCACTTCGACGCGCGCCCACTGCGGCTCGAGGGCGAGGAGGGCATCTGGGACTTCGCCTCCGGCTGCATGCGCACCTACCTGGCGCTGCGCGATCGGGCCGTCCGGATGAACGACGACGCCGAGATCCAGGCGGCGCTCGAGGCGGCGAAGGTGCCCGAGCTCGGGGTCGACACGGTCGGGCCCTATTCGCGCGAGGCCGCCGACTCGCTGCTCGCCGAGCAGCACGATCTCGAGGCGCTGCGCAGCCGCGAGACCTTCAACGAGCGCCTCGACCAGCTGGTGGTGGAGCTGCTGCTCGGCCTTCGATGAAGCCTGCCGACCCGCACGACGTCCGCCGCCACAACCTCAGCCTGGTGCTGCGCGAGCTCGCCGAGCGCGGGCCGCGCTCGCGCGCGACGGTGTCGGCGGAGACCGGCCTGAACAAGAGCACGGTCTCGAGCCTGGTGGCTGAGCTCGCCGAGCTCGGCCTCGTGTGCGAGTCGGGCCAGGAGCGGCCGGGCGCGGTCGGGCGTCCCGCTCAGAACGTCGAGCTCGACCCGCGGAGCCCGTTCGTGCTCGGGCTCGAGGTGAACGTCGACTACCTCGCCGTCTGGGCGGCCGACCTGGGCGGACTCGTGCTGCACCGGTCGTTCGTGGCGAGCGACAATCGCGAGCGCCCCGAGCCGGTGATCTCGCGGTTGGAGCTGCTCGCGCGGCAGGCGCTCGACCAGCAGTTCGCCGAGGGCAGGCGGCCGGCGGCGGTCACGGTCGCGGTCCCGGGCATCGTCGACCACGACGGCGGGCTCGTCGTCGCGCCCAACCTGCGTTGGGAGGACGTGCCCGTGGCGCAGATGCTGAGCGAGAGCCTCGGCATGGTCACCGTCGAGAACGAGGCGAACCTCGGGGCGCTCGCCGAGCTCGCCGAGGGCGCCGGGGTCGGGCTGCGCGACTTCGTCTACATCTCGGGCGAGATCGGCATCGGCGCGGGGATCGTGATCGGCGGCGACCTCTTCCGCGGGGCGCGCGGGTTCGGGGGCGAGATCGGGCACCTCACGATCGACGCCTACGGGCCGCCGTGTCCGTGCGGCTCGCGCGGCTGCCTCGAGCGGCTCGCCGGCCAGGACGCGATCCTGCGCCTGGCGGGCTGGGACGCGCGAGTGAACGGCCCGGGCTCGCGCCCGGAGTGGCCCGGCGCGATGCTCGCCGAGTCCGCGCGCAAGGGGCGCGCGAAGACGCTGGAGGCGCTCAGCCAGGTGGGGCACACGCTGGGAATCGCCGCGGCGGCGGCCGTCAACCTGCTGAACCCCGAGGCGCTGCTGCTGGGCGGCTACTTCGCGCCGCTGACCGAGTGGCTGCGCGAGCCAATCGAGAACGAGCTCCACAATCGCCTGCTTGCGGGCGACGGCTCGGGCTGCGCCGTGCTGGCGGCACGGCTCGGGGGCGAGGCCGCCGTCCGCGGCGCGGTGGCGCTGTCGCGCCGCCAGGCGCTCGACGATCCGGCGGCGCTCGGAGCGCGCGCTCTATCCGCCGTCGGCTGAGCGCGTGCCGAGACGAAGCGCCGGAATTCTCCTCTACAGGCTCGCGGGCGATGCCCCCCAGGTGCTGCTCGTGCACCCGGGCGGACCGTTCTGGGCGCGCAAGGACGCGGGCGTGTGGTCGATCCCGAAAGGCGAGTACGACGACACCGAGGACCCGCTCGCCTGCGCGCTGCGCGAGTTCGAGGAGGAGACCGGTACGGCCCTCGACCCCGCAGAGCCGCTCGACCTCGGCAGCGTGACGCAGGGCGGCGGCAAGGTCGTGACAGCCTGGGCCGCGGAGGGCGACCTCGACGCCGCCTCGATCTCCAGCAACACCTTCACGATGGAGTGGCCGCCCCGCTCCGGCACCAGCGCCGAGTTCCCCGAGATCGACCGTGCGGGCTGGTTCGGGCTCGAGGAGGCGCGCGAGAAGCTCAACCCCGCCCAGGTCGAGCTCGTCGACCGGCTGGCGGAGCGGCTCGGGCTCGGCTGAGCGCCGGTGCGCCTCGTCACCTGGAACGTCGCGGGACGGGTCACGCGCCAGGCCGAGCAGGCCGCCGTCCTTGACGCGGTCGAGCCCGACATCGTGGCGCTGCAGGAGGTGACCGCGCGGACGCTGCCGCTGTGGCGAGCAGAGCTCGAAGCGGCGGGGCTGACGTCGGTGAAGACGGCTCTGAGGGAGGGGATGCGACCGGTTGAGGGTCGCCGGCGGCTCGCGGTGCTGACCGCTGCTCGCCGGCCGCTGCAAGTCCTGCCCGCGCCCGACGTGCCGTGGCCCGAGCGGCTCCTGTGCTGCGCCTGCGGCGACGTCGAGATCGTGAACCTGCACTCGCCCATCTCGCCGGCGCCGGAGCTGGCCAAGGTGCGGACGCACGAGGCGGTGGCGGCGTACCTGGAGTCGACCGCCGCAGACGTGCCGCGTGTTCTGTGCGGCGACCTCAACACCCCGCGCCGCGAACTGCCCGACGGGACCGTCCTGACCTTCGCCCACGACAGCGCCGGCCGACTGCGCCCCGAGCGCGGCGAGCGCTGGCACCGGGCCGAGAGCGCCCTGGTGTACGGTCTGCGCGAGCAGGGTTGGGTCGACGCCTTCCGCTCCCTGCACGGCTACGGCGAGCGCGAGGCGAGCTGGCGCTTCCCGCAGGACCGCGGCGGCTGGCGCCTCGACCACGTGCTCGTCCAGGGTCTGCGGCCTGTCGCGAGCGCCTATGCGCACGACTGGCGCCGCAGCGGCCTGAGCGACCACTCGGCGCTTGTGGTGGATCTCGAGCCGCCGTGAGCGGACGACCGCCCCGGGTATTCATCCCCTGTGCGACGCGCGCTCCTGGTCAGCTGCCTGGCTCTGACGACCTGCGCCGCGTCGGCGGCGCCGGTCACGGCCGCGGTCGCGGTCGACCCGTTGCATGGCCTCCGCTACGTCCTGAAGGGCGCCAACCTCAGCGTGCGACTCGTCCCGGCCGCCGATGGCAGCCTGCCCGCGGTTCGCAAGCGGCTGTGGGGACGTCCCATCGATGCGATCTGCTCGCAGCAGTTCGCGCTGCGCCGCCGCCCGCGCGTCGTTATGGCGACCCGCTTCTGGCCGCGCGGCGTGACCCGGCTGACCTTCGCCCTGCCGCGCGACATCTCGAAGCGCGTGGCATGGTGCCTGCTCGAGCGAGACGGCG